>NZ_JBNTKE010000009.1:0-5395 GCF_050408645.1 Microbacterium luticellae | reverse complement strand
GGAGCATCCGATCCTTGAGAACTCAACAGCGTGCACTTGTCAAATGCCAATTTTTCTCGGCCATTTTGTGGTTGGGGTTTTTGGATCAATTTCATGGATTGTCAGTGATGGCATTCTGTTTTTGGTCAGTTTCAAACTTGTGGCATGGCCGTTTTCCCGGTTGTGTTGCTTTCTTTTTTTACGGAGAGTTTGATCCTGGCTCAGGATGAACGCTGGCGGCGTGCTTAACACATGCAAGTCGAACGATGATGCCTGGTGCTTGCACTGGGTGGATTAGTGGCGAACGGGTGAGTAACACGTGAGCAACCTGCCCTGGACTCTGGGATAAGCGCTGGAAACGGTGTCTAATACTGGATATGAGGCGCGGCCGCATGGTCGTGTTTGGAAAGATTTTTCGGTCTGGGATGGGCTCGCGGCCTATCAGCTTGTTGGTGAGGTAATGGCTTACCAAGGCGTCGACGGGTAGCCGGCCTGAGAGGGTGACCGGCCACACTGGGACTGAGACACGGCCCAGACTCCTACGGGAGGCAGCAGTGGGGAATATTGCACAATGGGCGGAAGCCTGATGCAGCAACGCCGCGTGAGGGATGACGGCCTTCGGGTTGTAAACCTCTTTTAGCAGGGAAGAAGCTTTTGTGACGGTACCTGCAGAAAAAGCGCCGGCTAACTACGTGCCAGCAGCCGCGGTAATACGTAGGGCGCAAGCGTTATCCGGAATTATTGGGCGTAAAGAGCTCGTAGGCGGTTTGTCGCGTCTGCTGTGAAATCCTGAGGCTCAACCTCGGGCTTGCAGTGGGTACGGGCAGACTAGAGTGCGGTAGGGGAGATTGGAATTCCTGGTGTAGCGGTGGAATGCGCAGATATCAGGAGGAACACCGATGGCGAAGGCAGATCTCTGGGCCGTTACTGACGCTGAGGAGCGAAAGGGTGGGGAGCAAACAGGCTTAGATACCCTGGTAGTCCACCCCGTAAACGTTGGGAACTAGTTGTGGGGTCCTTTCCACGGATTCCGTGACGCAGCTAACGCATTAAGTTCCCCGCCTGGGGAGTACGGCCGCAAGGCTAAAACTCAAAGGAATTGACGGGGACCCGCACAAGCGGCGGAGCATGCGGATTAATTCGATGCAACGCGAAGAACCTTACCAAGGCTTGACATATACGAGAATGCTGCAGAAATGTAGAGCTCTTTGGACACTCGTATACAGGTGGTGCATGGTTGTCGTCAGCTCGTGTCGTGAGATGTTGGGTTAAGTCCCGCAACGAGCGCAACCCTCGTTCTATGTTGCCAGCACGTTATGGTGGGAACTCATGGGATACTGCCGGGGTCAACTCGGAGGAAGGTGGGGATGACGTCAAATCATCATGCCCCTTATGTCTTGGGCTTCACGCATGCTACAATGGCCGGTACAGTGGGCTGCGATGCCGTGAGGCGGAGCGAATCCCAAAAAGCCGGTCCCAGTTCGGATTGAGGTCTGCAACTCGACCTCATGAAGTCGGAGTCGCTAGTAATCGCAGATCAGCAACGCTGCGGTGAATACGTTCCCGGGTCTTGTACACACCGCCCGTCAAGTCATGAAAGTCGGTAACACCTGAAGCCGGTGGCCTAACCCTTGTGGAGGGAGCCGTCGAGGGTGGGATCGGTAATTAGGACTAAGTCGTAACAAGGTAGCCGTACCGGAAGGTGCGGCTGGATCACCTCCTTTCTAAGGAGCTTCTGGCTCTTCGGAGTTCAGGGCCTCGTTCAGGAACGTTTGTTTTCTGCGGGGTGCTCGTGGGTGGAACATTTGATATTTCGTCAGCGCGGCTGATTTCTGCTAGTACGCCACTGTGGTGGTTGGAATGTGGGGGTTGGTGAGCGGGGTGTTTGCACGCTGTTGGGTCCTGAGGGACCGGGTGTCGCTGTAATGGTGGCAGCTGTTCCTCTGGGCCTTTTCTTGTCTGCATTTGTGTGTGGGTGGGGGAGGGTTCCGACCGTACTTTGAGAACTACACAGTGGACGCGAGCATCTTAAAGCATCGAATCTTTTTGGTTTGGTGTTTGTGATTACTTTTTCGATCGATTGATCGTACTCATGTGATTTTTTACAAGTCTTTAAGAGCAAACGGTGGATGCCTTGGCATCTGGAGCCGAAGAAGGACGTAGCAATCTGCGATAAGCCTCGGGGAATTGATAAGCGAGTGGTGATCCGAGGATTTCCGAATGGGGAAACCCCGTCAGGCGTTTGTGCGACCTGGTGACTCCTGTCTGAATGTATAGGGCAGGTAGAGGGAACGTGGGGAAGTGAAACATCTCAGTACCCACAGGAAGAGAAAACAATAGTGATTCCGTTAGTAGTGGCGAGCGAACGCGGATGAGGCTAAACCGGGTGTGTGTGATAGCCGGCAGGCGTTGCATGCTCGGGGTTGTGGGACTTGCTGGATCATTCTGCCGAATGGTTGGCGTGTGGACGCATATAGGTGAACGGTTTTGAATGGCCGGCCGTAGAGGGTGGTAGCCCCGTAACTGAAATGTGTTGTTCTGCGTGGCGAGTATCCCAAGTAGCACGGGGCCCGAGAAATCCCGTGTGAATCTGTCAGGACCACCTGATAAGCCTAAATACTCCCAGATGACCGATAGCGGACTAGTACCGTGAGGGAAAGGTGAAAAGTACCCCGGGAGGGGAGTGAAATAGTACCTGAAACCGTTTGCTTACAAGCCGTTGGAGCCTCCTTGGTAGGGGTGACAGCGTGCCTTTTGAAGAATGAGCCTGCGAGTTAGTGATGTGTGGCGAGGTTAACCCGTGTGGGGTAGCCGTAGCGAAAGCGAGTCTGAATAGGGCGGTTGAGTCGCATGTCCTAGACCCGAAGCGAAGTGATCTATCCATGGCCAGGCTGAAGCGCGTGTAAGAGCGCGTGGAGGGCCGAACCCACTTAGGTTGAAAACTGAGGGGATGAGCTGTGGATAGGGGTGAAAGGCCAATCAAACTTCGTGATAGCTGGTTCTCTCCGAAATGCATTTAGGTGCAGCGTTGCGTGTTTCTTACTGGAGGTAGAGCTACTGGATGGCCGATGGGCCCTACAAGGTTACTGACGTCAGCCAAACTCCGAATGCCGGTAAGTGAGAGCGCAGCAGTGAGACTGTGGGGGATAAGCTTCATAGTCGAGAGGGAAAGAGCCCAGACCACCATCTAAGGTCCCTAAGCGCGTGCTAAGTGGAAAAGGATGTGGAGTTGCTTAGACAACCAGGAGGTTGGCTTAGAAGCAGCCACCCTTGAAAGAGTGCGTAATAGCTCACTGGTCAAGTGATTCCGCGCCGACAATGTAACGGGGCTCAAGCACGCCACCGAAGTTGTGGCATTGACATATTAGGTAGGCCTTCGTGGTCCAGCCGTGTTGATGGGTAGGAGAGCGTCGTGTGGGGGGTGAAGCGGCGGAGTGATCCAGCCGTGGACGCCACACGAGTGAGAATGCAGGCATGAGTAGCGAAAGACGTGTGAGAAACACGTCCTCCGAAAGACCAAGGGTTCCAGGGTCAAGTTAATCTTCCCTGGGTAAGTCGGGACCTAAGGCGAGGCCGACAGGCGTAGTCGATGGATAACGGGTTGATATTCCCGTACCGGCGAAGAACCGCCCCAGCTAATCCAGTTGTGCTAAGCGCCCGAACTATCGCACCGTCACCTTCGGGTGGCATCGTGGTAGGGAGCGCGTGACCCCGTTCTGGTGCGGCTAGCGTATTAACAGGTGTGACGCAGGAAGGTAGCCCATGCCAGGCGATGGTTGTCCTGGTGCAAGTGTGTAGGCCGGACGGTTGGTAAATCCGCTGTCCTTGATGGTTGAGACACGATGCGGATGAAAAGTGGGTGATCCTATGCTGCCAAGAAAAGCATCGACGCGAGGTTCCAGCTGCCCGTACCCCAAACCGACTCAGGTGGTCAGGTAGAGAATACCGAGGAGATCGAGAGAATCGTGGTTAAGGAACTCGGCAAAATGCCCCCGTAACTTCGGGAGAAGGGGGGCCATCCACTTATACCGTCTTGCACGGGAAAGGGTGTGGTGGCCGCAGAGACTAGTGGGTAGCGACTGTTTACTAAAAACACAGGTCCGTGCGAAGACGCAAGTCGATGTATACGGACTGACGCCTGCCCGGTGCTGGAAGGTTAAGAGGACGGGTTAGCTTCGGCGACGCTCAGAATTTAAGCCCCAGTAAACGGCGGTGGTAACTATAACCATCCTAAGGTAGCGAAATTCCTTGTCGGGTAAGTTCCGACCTGCACGAATGGCGTAACGACTGCCCAGCTGTCTCAACCACGAACTCGGCGAAATTGCATTACGAGTAAAGATGCTCGTTACGCGCAGCAGGACGGAAAGACCCCGTGACCTTTACTACAGCTTGGTATTGGTGTTCGGTGTGGCTTGTGTAGGATAGGTGGGAGACGGTGAAGCGGGCACGCCAGTGTTCGTGGAGTCATTGTTGAAATACCACTCTGGTCATTCTGAACATCTAACTTCGAACCGTGATCCGGTTCAGGGACAGTGCCTGGTGGGTAGTTTAACTGGGGCGGTTGCCTCCTAAAGAGTAACGGAGGCGCCCAAAGGTTCCCTCAACCTGGTTGGCAATCAGGTGGCGAGTGTAAGTGCACAAGGGAGCTTGACTGTGAGACTGACAGGTCGAGCAGGGACGAAAGTCGGGACTAGTGATCCGGCAGTGGCTTGTGGAAGCGCTGTCGCTCAACGGATAAAAGGTACCTCGGGGATAACAGGCTGATCTTGCCCAAGAGTCCATATCGACGGCATGGTTTGGCACCTCGATGTCGGCTCGTCGCATCCTGGGGCTGGAGTAGGTCCCAAGGGTTGGGCTGTTCGCCCATTAAAGCGGTACGCGAGCTGGGTTTAGAACGTCGTGAGACAGTTCGGTCCCTATCCGCTGCGCGCGTAGGAAGTTTGAGAGGATCTGACCCTAGTACGAGAGGACCGGGTTGGACGAACCTCTGGTGTGTCAGTTGTTCCGCCAGGAGCACCGCTGATTAGCTACGTTCGGGATGGATAACCGCTGAAAGCATCTAAGCGGGAAGCCGGCCTCAAGATGAGACTTCCATGCCCCTTGTGGGTGAGAGGCTCCCAGCAAGACTACTGGGTTGATAGGCCAGATGTGGAAGTGCAGTAATGCATGTAGCTGACTGGTACTAATAAGCCGATGACTTGATAAAATTTTCACATCCGTGATCTACGAGATGTTTCGCGTCCACTTTGTGGTTCTTGACGTACGGTCAAGCACCAGTGCTATGTCAATAGTGTTACGGCGGCCATAGCGTGAGGGAAACGCCCGGTTACATTCCGAACCCGGAAGCTAAGCCTCACAGCGCCGATGGTACTGCAGGGGGGACCCTGTGGGAGAGTAGGACACCGCCGAACTTCTT
>NZ_JBNTKE010000008.1:0-51604 GCF_050408645.1 Microbacterium luticellae | reverse complement strand
TCCCACGCCGAATCACTCAACTGATGACGCGCCGCAGCCGTAATTCCCCGCATCGACACGAACTTCTTTTCCGTAACGAAACGATCATCCAGAATCGCTGACGTCTGCTTCAACTTCTCCACCATAGAAACTCCTTTGTTCCGATTCCGCGCTCAATACAAGTTCAGGATTACCGCGTCACGAGCCCGGTATCTTCGCGGCGGCGATGTCATGTGTTGATCCGACGTGGAACAACACGCCGTCGCCTGGCAGCGCCTGCTTGCGTTCCTCTGTATGAGGGTGCCGCTCATAATGTCTATGTCGATGGAGCCTGGCGATATCGCATTCACGGTGGTCTCGTCCGGGCCGAGCTTGCAGGTGACCGATCAGCATTACAGCCCGTGACTTCGTCGCCTAGTAGCGCCTCTTCCAGAACGTGCCACCGCTGTGCGGGGCAGTCCCCCATAACAGGCCGACTATGCGGCCGCCGCCGTGGGCGTCCAATGACCCCTATGCCCCACCGACGCTCCGCCGGGTCGCGAGCCGCCCCACGGACGATGTCGCCCGGAGCGTAGACACTCGGGAAGATGCGGGCGCACTGATCACTGCCGATGTAGGCGGTTACATAGTCAGCCATATTGCTCCCTTGCAAATGGACTATTTCCTATAGGAAAGGTAGCAAGAATTACACAGGAGTCAAGCCACGGCTAGTCAGAGCGCGTTTCATCCTCGGCATCGAGCTCGTTGAGGGCGCGCGTCCGCACCCCGTTGATGTGCGCTGCCACTGCTGCAACGATGTCTCCCGTAACACCCAATTCGAACGCACGCAGGATGGCCGCGTGCTCCGCCACCGCCTCACGAACATCGGCGGGGCCTGTGTGCACCGCCTGCCTCATGCGATGCCTAAGTGCATCCAACTGGGCGTACATTTCGACCGCGTAGCGGTTATTCGCCCTCTTAAACATGACCGCGTGAAAATCAGCATCCGCCTTGAAATATGCTTGCGTCACATTCAGTGGCGCACGCTCCCTCTGCTCATGTCGGCGCACGATCTCGTCAGCGATGCGCACGTGATTGCGATGCGCGACGCTGAGGCTCCGGGCGGTGGTGGGCGCATCGCCGCTGGCACCTTCTGCAGCGAACGTCTCGAGCATCAGACGCGCATCGAAGAGCTCCGTCATCTGTTGTCGATTAAGAGGCGGCGCCACCCGGTACCCTTTGAGTGCCTCGCGGATGACGAGACCGGTTCGCTCCAGATGCACCAGCGCCTCACGCACTGGGGTAGGAGAAACCTGCAAGTCCCGAGCGATCGTCTCGATTGAGAGCCGCTCACCCGGCTCGACCTCGCCTGCGAACAGGATCCGAAGCACGGAGTCGTACACCTGATCCCGAAGGGCACGTCGGTCTATGTCACCCTTATATTCTTCGATCACATTGTTCCTCTACGTTTATACACTTCATCAAGAACCGAGCAGAGACTCATTGATTACAGACACCGATATGCAACTTTGAAATGATAAATGCATGGCTACAAAAGTACATTGTCCGGTGAATGAGAACCAATCATGATACTTCCCGACAAATTTGAACCTTAAGCATGTTGGACTATTTCATCATGTTTATTCACGACTTGTCTCAGGCTCGTGAGTCAAGTGTCTAAAAACTACAGAGCCATAGCTGGGCGTCAACAATTGCACATACCTTCCGCAAGTCCATAAATGATAATTTCTTCAGCGCTGTGAGCCACAACATGCCAAATGCTACGTGGCACTCCGGCCCAGAGGCAAGCACGAAAACTGTCCCACAGTCATTGATTGACACACGCAGTGGCGATCGAGACCATCAACGCTGATTGAATCCCTCCCCCAATTCGAGCTATTTTTACCTGAGACCCTTTCAGCTGACCAGGGTCAGCTGATGCTTTAGTCGACTCGGGTTTCTGTTGCTAGGCAGCCAAGTCGATTGTGCTTCTCACGATGGTCTTGTACTCGATCGGAGCGAATTACCGCAGCACGACTTGTCGCCGATTGCGGCGATATTTACTCTCGATCCATGGCACAGTCTTGAGGAGTAACTCTGCACGGGTGGCCGATCGTTGCGAGTCAAAGATATTTTTTGCAACAGACCAAGGAAGCTTTCCAAAGCGACGTTATCTGCCCCGACTCGGCGAACCAACATCTGTGGATTGTGACCCATACATATGCTGAAATCGCCGCGAATCAAATTGAGCTCCACATTCAGAACACAAAATCACACTCTGGGATTATTTGTACTGTGTGAGCGGTTCTCCAACGCCTGCACTACCAGGATCCCGAGCGGTCCATCCGGGAGTAACCCCTCGGGAGTTTTGCGACCTCGCTGACCAAAGTTCGCATCGTAGAGCGACCGAGTAGCGTGCCGGGTCAAAGAGCGATTAGCGGCGGTTCCTTCGCTCTTCACGCTCGCGCTTGAACCGCTCATGCAACACATCAATGGGGATTTCCAGAATGAACCTTCGTCGCTGGGGACCAGTCCGGTCAACTCCTAGATATGACGCTGGTCATGTCCCTGTCGATAGAACAGGTTTCTTCCCTCCGAAGCCTCGCCATGTCCACAAAGGCAAACGGGTGGCCAATAAAACTCATAGTTACATACTTGTAACGGCATGTCCGCTCTCGGCGTTCACTTCGTGGCAGTGGAGCTCAGAAGTTAGTGATCGCCCTTTCGAGGCGTAACTCGGCAGCCTTGAACCAGCATCGGTTCTGTTGCGAACCCTCACTAGGCAGACGTTCCACTCAAAGGAACCGTCATTGAAAGAAACCACCACGCCATGAAAGCCCCCATCAGCCATGCCTCCGAGGACAAGGAGCGACACATCTGCAATGGACGCGGGACTCTGTTAATGAGGCCACCCTTGGCCTTGTACTTGAAGCGTGGCATGAGCCCGATCGGCCTTGGATCCTCTGGTCGAATAAACTTCAAATACAAGCACTCGAACTCAGAATAGACACCGAACAGTTTTACGAGAACATGCGGGTTCGGGTGGCGGTCGGAATATGCCCAGGCCGTCGAGCTGATCGTCCCGCAGCACCTTCCGGTCGTCGTTGAGCGCGTGTCTGCGCAGATCTCATGAGCACATGATAAAAGAGGCGGCGACCGCCCTAGCCGAAAGCAAGTAACTCTCGAAGCTGGAGCAATCACTGCCACATGGGTGGTGGGTGACGATGCCATTTCAGACGTCGTCGATGGTGGATGCCAGCGAGACAATGCGGGCTTCGCGTAGCCCGGTGAAGTGCTCGGTGTTCCAAGGTGTCGAAAAGGCCTACGCATTCGTCGACCTCCTTGAAGACCATGGCAGTCTCTACAAGCAACTACCCAGCAACGTTCGCCGCGATCTACCGACAGCGTTCTTTAGCCGCCTCGACGTCCACGTCACCGACCGAAACGTCAAGATCGACTCGCAACGCACGGAGATCAACGAAGCACTACACGACTTGCGCTCAAGCCCGACTCAACATCGAAGCAACCACTTCGACCAAAACGAAGAGGACCTCCCGCGATTCCGCGGAAGGTCCTCTTTCAAAACCAGGCAGTTCTATTCGGTCCAAAGGTTTGAATAAGCCTGTACTGGTCGGGCTGAGTCCCCACGCCGCCCTCCACACGCTGCAAGAAAACGAAACAAGTCACGTTATCGAGAACGGCGGCGCGCGGAGCCTCCTGCGGTCTGGGGCCCCGCTTTGAATTTGCGTCGGGCTGACAGGATTTGAACCTGCGCCCCCTGACCCCCAGGTAGACGGTTCAGCCCGGATCCTTGATTTTCTGGGCATCTCTACCCCGCAAACTGCCCCATTTCACGTCATGGATTGCATGGTTTGCATGCACCAGGTCCCGGCTCTTGGTAGCTTTCGACAGATCCTGAAGGGGTTTACGTGGGGTTTATGTAAGGGTCGCGATCGGGCTCCGTTCCGATCAGGTACGCGGCGAGAGTCGTACCCTCCACAGGAGTCCCCCGCCTGCGGTGCACCCTCCCGACGGCCGCGTCCACCTCAACGGGCTCTTCGTAAAAGACTTGTTGCTTCGGGTAGGCGAGATCGCTCCGAGATGGGCTCCCTCACATAGCCGCCAGATCGGTGCCGTGCCTGTCGAAGCTCTCTTTCTTTCCGGGGTGACAGTGGCACCGAAGGCTGAACCGCGCACACCGCCCTTCTGTCAATCCCACGCCTATCGAGGTGTGGATCCTGCGTGTCGGCTATTCGATGTCGGACGCTGGTGGTCAAATTGAGTTGTGACCCTGTAGACCGCGCTTCATGGCGACACCCGATCCAGGGGTCGCTACGAAGCATGGAGGTTTCAGATGAGTTCGACGAAGATCGTCATCGTTCCAGATGACGATGGAAACGAGCTGCCGCCGAGAAGTATCGTGCATGATCCGGCGGTCCTTGCCAGTAGCGCGCAGTCGATCTTGGACGCATACACGGCCGTCATGTCGAAGGTCGATGTCTCCGTGCTCATTCCGGCATTCGACTTCGCATCAGTAATGCCCCAGATCGATGCGAATGTGCTGGCCTCGATCGCCAATGCGCAAAGCATGCTACCGAAGATCGATGTCCTAATGCCTGCGCTCAACATCACCAGCGCACTCTCCGAACTCAGCCTCCAGGCGATCATGCCGAAGACGGCGATCTCCGAGGTTTTGGCTGCCCAGCAGTCGCTGTTTGCGAGCGTGCCCGACTATTCGTACGTTCTCGGTGGGATAACGAAGGACTGGTTTGCTGCGATTCAGCCGCAAGTCGATTTGACGTCGATGATGCGGCCGATCACAGAAATGCTGCGTTCAATCGATTGGGACGCGGTCAGCCGACGGCAGCAGGTTCCGGACAACTGGCCGGAGGACATAGATGAAAAGCTGCCTACGCTCATGGAACTGGTCAACCAAGATGGTATCCCTGCGGCCTGGGTGCCGCGCGCCGACGTGCTCAACGCACTACTCGCCGCTTCGCCCGGGGATGAGCGCTCCGAGGTGCTGGTTCTCCGCCGAGCGGAGATCCTCGAGGACTGCTCATACTGGATCGACGACCTCAGCGACCCAGTACTGGAGCCTGTGCTTCCGATTGCTCGTGAGGCGCTCGAGGCCTGCCGAAAGGGCCTCTGGAAGGTCGGGGCTATCTCCGCGGTTCAAGTTACCCACAGCATCGTAGAGGCCTTGCGATGGGTCAGTGACCGGCAGCGGGTTGCGAAACATCATCTTCTGAAGATGGATACGCCATACCCGATGCTGCTGGAGCAAGCGACTCGTGCTCCTCTCGTGCTCTTTTACGATGACTGGGACCCGCAGTCTGGCAAGCCCCGCCCTTCTCACCTGACCCGGCATGTCGTCTCACACCGGCTCGGCGAGGACCAGGTCAACGAACGCAACTGCGTCGTCGCCGTCATGCTTATGGCTTCTCTCCTTGTAACCGTGTACCAGCTCGATCTTGGGCAACGGGAAAAAGTCGCATGACCGCAACAGGAATTCCAAAATCTCGCATAAGCAGCTGCAACCGGGCTGTCGCCGACGTACGACTCGAGCGGATGGAACCGTGATACACCCCAAACGGAGCTACGCCCCGAACGTCACTCGCATAAGAGGAGAATTTTCGTGGCTGACGATCCGCTAGACACACAGGCCACGCATCTCGGCATGATCTTTGGAGGTGGCGGTGGATCAGAAGCTGCACCCGCCACGCTCACTTTTGATGACCGGGGCGCACGCCTCACAGTGCCGTACCTGCATTTCGGTGCTGACGAACGTTTCGATGTAATCCGCGGATGGTTCGTCCATCAGATGACACCAACATGCCTCGTCTTTGTGACAGCAGGGCACCAGTTCACACTCGCTGGGATCCGTTGGGCAGGCTATCGGGAGAACGGGAACGTCAGCCTAGGGACCTTGTCCGCTCATCGTCTCGTCGGCGGGGACCAATCAGCATACGCACAAGACGGCCTCACCGTGACGGGCTTCCAATCACACATGGACGCGCTCCAGCACTGGACGGCGTTCAACGCAGCAACATATGAGAGCATCACCGACGAACATGGCTTTGTAGAGCGCCTTGAGGCCGTGGTAGAAACTACGGAAGACGTCACCTGGACGCAGGGTGATGCCGAGATGCGCCTCACCTCAACATGGCAAACCGACCAAAGTCAGCCGGGGTTCCATGTCAACGAATGGGCCGTCCTGCAAAGCACGTTCACTTCGCCAAGGTCTGTCGATGACCACATGCACGAGCATGAGAAGATCCGCAGACTGCTCGTGATCCTCTACGGCGCGGACATCCCATTTCGACGTCACGAGATCCGGGACGAGAGATACTACCCACGTACCGGCGATGGGCACGTCTACTCTCGGTCGGGTCGGTCGCTCTACGCATCGTGTACTTTCCGGGAACGCTCGCGACCGCCGGTGGAGAAAGCGACCTTGCAGAAGTGCGTCGGTCGCCTCGCATCAATTGGCAGCGAAGGGCTCACCCGCTGGGGCTCAGAATTCGAAACTTGGAAGCGCGTCATCCATCCAGCCGCTGCGATCTTCAGCCGGGAGAGAGCAATGCTCGAAGATCGGGTGATCAGCCTCTCAATGTGTTTGGAAGCGGCGGGCCAGATCCTCGGTCAGAAAGACGGTGAAGACGCCACGTACAAGCCGGGTCGACGTCCTGAAACCATGGCCACTCATGTTTACCGCTGCCTGTCTTCGCTGGATGTCGACTGGAGCGACGTTGCCGACTCCAAAGTCGGCATTGCGCGCGCCGTCGCCAACAACTACCGCCAAATAAAGCACTACGACGCAAGTGACGACTTTCCCGCGGGAGAGGAAACGTTTCTAGTCAGCCAGGTGGCCGCAGCCACAGTTCGTCTTCTGATCGCGAACATCGTGGTAGCAAGCGGCGATCTTGCCCAGAATTGGCAACCCGTCGTAGGAGACGCACTCCAGTGGTTCAAATCACACGAATTACGAATCGACGCGTCAGGATCGTTCGTTCTAAGTTCCGTGCTACACAAATAAGAAAAGTCGGCACCTTTCTTTTTGGCAGTCCCTCGGCCGCTGAGTCTCGGCGCAATGCTCTGTGGCCAAGCGGGATAGAAAGCGAAAGAGGCGACAACGTGATCAAAGTACAGTCATCCGACGAGGCTCACGTTCGATCCTCACTGTCTGACTCCACCATTCTCCATACGTGTCCTGCCACTTGACCGTGAAATCGACACCCAGACGACGTCCGAAGTCAGTTTTGTGGCCCCGAAACTCCAGTTTCCCGTCAAAGGCACCGCACGTTTGTGTTGACCCTGCAAACACGAATTCACCCGATGATGCGTCAACACTCACATTGTTAATACTGACGCCGTCCTGTGTATTGCTAAGGGCAAAAGCATCACCGATTGCAAGCTGATCGATTCGCTACACAGGACGCAGTGGCGGAACTGCGCGTTGAGCCGCAATCTCCGTCATCGCTTCGGCATGTCCCTCCGCTCGACCTGCCTCACGTTCCCTCTTCGCGATCTCCGCTCCATGCTGATTCGCTTGCGCTACCTGCAGCGCAGCCAAGGAGTTGTTCTTCTCAATCTGCTGTTTGGCATGTGCCTGCGCCTGGTCTGCCATCTGTTGGAGACGTTCAATTCGCTCACGCACTATGGTGCTGTCGGTGAGTATAGGTCTGACGTCGAGCAACTCACAAACGTCGTCGAAACGCCGCTTGGTGAGCTCCTCCTGTCTTCGCAACTCGATAGCGCTTCTATGAAGCGCATCGATTCGGCTTTTGGTCGTGACACGGAGACCACAAAACCAGCGAACAGCACGGCCAATGGGCGCCCAGAATCCGTTCCTGACATGTTGGCTAAAGATCGCAAGAACAGCAGCCACGACGAGGCCAGCAGCGATCGCAGAGGTGGCCTGAACCCACCACTGCTGCAAAAGCTCACCCAAGTCATCACAAGAATGAGGATACTATTCGGCGACGACAAGTCGTATCCGATGGGCTGGTAGCCTCCGGCCGGGACAGAATCAGCCTCCTTCACGCAGCAGTCTCCCGCGCGAATCAAAGCGACCAATTTGAGGCGTAAGAGCACCGCGCCACCATACCTTCCTCCATCGACCAGGAGTATCGTGCCTATCTCTTGGTAGTTGAGTGGCTCTGAGGAAGATGCGCGCCCGCGCCGAAGCTGATCACACAGTCAGTCACGAGTTCGGCGAGACATTCTTTCGCTCCCAGCGACAACGGCATGGAGAAAACCTTTTCCCCATGCTCCCCGGGGCACTGGGAAGGGCGCGCCTCTTGTCGAGGCTCGGACGCCTCCGCCTGTCAGACCTCTATGCCTGTATGAGGATGTTGGTGGGAGTTCGATGACGCTCGCTCCCAAGCGCCCGTGTGTAGGAGTCTGAGACTCCGTGAGTGCGTCATGGCTGCGCCTCTAGTATACGAACTGGGTTGACTTCAGCAGTAGTCGTTCGTAGTAGTTCTCGCTAGCGTCCCACGAGAACATCGAAGGACCACGCCGGACTTCCTGCAGGTGTTTGACCTTCCTCTCAGAGATTCCGTTGCCCATCGCCTTCGATATCTCTTTCGCTGAGGCTCCGGGGAATGTAGGAAGACTGAGCCGGAGAATCGCGCGGGCAGCTTCATACTCGCGGTGCTCCGCTCCGTTTTCGATCAGGATCCTGGCCCGGTCAAGCAACTCCTGCTTAAGTGCGCTTTGAGACGTCGGATCCTGAAACCTTCGCAGCAGGGTTAGGACCCCGAATGCATCTAGATCTTTGACTGCTTTCTTCCTACGAGCAAGGCAGGACCTCAGGGTCTCTTCTGGGACGTTTGGAGCGACGAATATAAGGCAGTCAAGGAGGAGCAAGGTATGCGCACCAAACGATGCTTCGTCTTTTACTGCGTTGAGTTGTGCAATGATTTCGCGGGCAACTTTGTCAGAAAATTGGTAGATCTCAAGGCTTCCAAACTCATTTACTTTGAGCTCTCCCATTGAAGCGGCAACCATTCGTGTCAACTTTACACTGTGGGATACCGAAGGAGCACCTGAGTAGATAAATACGGCAACATCGAGAACCGCTACAAGGTATTTGATCAAAAGTAGTCGTGCCGCGTTGATCGCCTTGGAGTCGCCAGCCTCGACGACCCTACTCAGATATTTCCGAAACTTTCGCACCGTCTTGTCGCGACGCCGACCGAGCTCGTATAGGTATGAGTTAGCAAGTTCGCCGTGCTCGAGACTTGTATCTATAAGGAGCGCCTTGTAATCAAGGATCGCCTTGCCGGATGAGAAATATAGCGTTGCCTTCGCCGGTTCCTCATCGGGATCGCACTCGTACTGCGTCCGTTCCCTGAGGTCCTCTCGAATCCTGACCTTCGCTACCGACATGTGCGACTGTAACGGTGTCTCAAAGTGTCGTTGCTTCTGTTCGTTTAGGTGCAGTTTGAATGCTGCCAGCTGTGAGGCGAGGATCTCCTCGACCTGAGGCGCTTTATGCGGGTCGGCCAGGAACACGAAGTAATCATCGACGTACCGCATGATCTCGTAGTGCGTGCCACGAAGAAGCTCGGCATTGACCAGCTCTCGCTCGATCCTTACGTCCACTTCCTGCAGAATTATCTCCGCAAATACTCTTGAGAGTTCCGGGCCGATAATGATCCCGCTGGTCTCGGCGTAGTTGAGATACTGCATCAAGTGATCAAATCTGCCGCCGAAGGTCTCCTTCGTCTCGTTCATCTTGCTCTTGCTCGCCCGAACGCCATTGGTCACCCATGACACGGTGTGCGTGTAGACGCTATCGAAGCACTTGGATACGTCCGCCCGCATCAAGTGGGGATACTTGCGCTCGCAGGCTTGAAACTCTGGGGATGAGTAGAAGCGATTGATGTTGTTGTATCTGCGGTAGCTGAAGTATGAGGAGACGTGTGCATACTCAAGGTCCGATTGCTCGACTCCATACGACTCACGGTCGACGACCCCCTCGAAGATAGAACCCATCTTGGCTTGGAGCCGTGCGACCTTGTGGGGATGTCTGATCGAGAAGCTGCTGCGGTTCGTGTAATAAAGGATCGAGTCTCGGTTCTCGTGAATAAAGGATGCCATCTGCATCATCGAGTGAGGGTGTGGAACTGACAGCTCCCGCGACTTTCCGTTGTTGCGTCTTGATCGAAACTTATAGGGATGTCGAAGGTCAGGGTTCTTGCCCCGGTTACGTCCAGCGAGATCGAACTCAACCGTCTTCTTATCATCGAGAAGTTGTCCTGAGCCCAGGCTAATCGGGTCGAAAATGATCTCTAGCCAAGACTTTTCCGCTTCGCCGAGCCTCGCCTTCAGAACTGTGAATTTGTGGTCTCCGGTCCAGTTGAATTTGAGCCATCGAAGGAACTCGTAAAGTCGGGTGATATCGAATGGAATGGGGACTTCGTATGGCATAATTTCGGATGTTAAGGCGCGCAGACGATCACGCTTCACGGCACGGTACTTCATCGCACTTGCCCCTTCCAGACGTTCATGATCTGTTCGATCCGTTTCTGGCGAAACCTGAGAAATGTTTGGCTCGCAAACATTTCCACGAACGAGACCTGGGCCATTCTTTCGCTCATCTTGTCGGGCATCTTTGATGCGTGGTTCTCGAGGAAGGCTTGCAAAATACCATCCAATTCGGCAAGTTCTGCAGCATCCGGAGTAAGCGCACTATTAGAGAAATAGAGGCCAATGGCGACGTTGCTCTTCGAATTGAGCAGCTTTGTGTTACCTGCGAGATACCGCACCCGGTCGACAAGCAGTCCGTTGTGTCCGTCATTCGGGTCGACCGCACTGGGGGACGTGGACAGCCAGGCGTTTAGCGCTTGCTCTAGCCTTACGGAGCGTCGTGCCTTGCGTTTAACTGTCAGCCCGGTCGTGAGGCGTCCGTCGGCACGAAAGAATCGGTATCCGAGGTACTCAATCTCCTTGTCAGGCGGATAGTCTCCAGCATCGTCGGTGATGAGCTCGAAGGTTTTGTCGCGGTTGAGTGTGAGATGAAGCGAACCCAGCTCAGATGCAACCAGGTCTTTGACCTCTGCGAGGTGAGTGCCGCTTTCGAGAACCATGACGATGTCGTCTACGTAACGTGCATAGAACAGCACCCCGGGGTGCGTCTTGAGCTTGGAATCGAACTCGCTGAGATACAACTCCGCGAGGTGTGAGCTCAGGCCGACGCCTCTGGGGATCCCAGTGTCGGTGCCTTTGATTGATTCGTACTCGTGGAGCAAGCGCCGGATGAGCTGACTCGTGACGCTGTCCAGTTCGGGGTAGGCAGCGAGGCGTTGCAGGAGAGTGCGGTGCGGCACGGACTCGAAGAACTCCCGGACATCGACCTTGTAGATGGCGTGCAGGTATTTCTTGTCGAGGGTCTCCTGGAGTGCCCTGATGATGCTGTTGCGGCTGGAAGAATCGATACGTGCCGCACGTTTCACAGCGTCTGCTGCTTGCTTCGCGGGGTACGCGATGTCGAGCGATGCGTCGGTTCGGTAAGTGGGGGTCGCCTTAGGCCCCACCTTTGGACCTTCCCTCAGCCCGAAGGTGAACTTGTCGTTGGACAGCTGTTCTTCGAACCTAGAGAGAGCATCGTGCATAGCCGCTTCGACTGCTTGATCGCGCTCACGACGCAGTTCAAGCCGGTCCTCACGATATGCCGTTCGGACCTCATCACGCGCGGGATCGTCCCTCTCAAGTCGTTTGATCTCTGCGAGAAACCGTTCGCGTCGTTCGCGGAGGGTTCGAGTCGCGCGCCTCACATCTGGATCAAGACGGCTAATGTCCTTGCCTCGACGGTTCTCATTCTCAGCCAGCTCGATGAAGCTCCGGAGTGTGTATGGGATCGCTTTCATGATGCTAAGCCAATCTGACGTATGCAATCTTTGGCGGCGACCTTAGCGCCTGCTGCGAGCGGCTCTCGCGATTGAAGGAGGTGACACCGGCGGGCGCGTAGCTTCTCGTCGTCTTTCGTGGCAGGTGCGATCATCAGTGATTCAGCCTTTGACGCCATCCGAGCTCTTCTCCCAAGTCTGGGAACCTGGAGACCATTGCATTCGACTCACGTTTCTTGCGAGGACCGGCTCCGCGAAGTCCAGGCACGTTCCGAGCAGGTCAGCGAAGCTCACCGGGGTTGACTGCTCGAGTCGTTGTTTCTTTCGCCAGACTTCCCACTTGCGTTGTGCGAGTGCTGGCATTTGCGTCAGCAGAGGGCCGAGAGGCTCGAGTTCCACACCTCGGTAACTGGCGACAACGCTGATCGCTTCTTGAAGGTCTGCCCCTTCGACGGTTCTGGAGCATGCGATGGCCGCGATGTCGGTGAAGTCACGCCACCGAGTGTTTTGCTCTCCTCTTTCAAGCGCGGTGACAATCTTTTCCGCGAGCACCATGTGATCTGGATACCCCAGGAGTCGCAGTGTGCCACCTAGCAGGAGTGGCAGGACGGCCTCTGTTGGTGCGGGCCAGATGGGGTCCCCGAAGTTCACGTCGATGTGCAGCGCGACCTGTGCGCTCGCCAGCCTTGCGGTCACCTTGACCCGCACACCATTGTAGTCAGCTTCGTCTCGGATCTGTTCACCACTGACAGAATCCAGGTCAAACTCGAGTCCGTCGTCGCGCCGCACCGCGATGATGTCGCGGACGCGCTGTTCAACCTCGAAGATATCGTTCGCGAATCCTCGAGCGGCGAAGTCGATGTCCCTGGTCGGTCGCCGCTCGGCGAAGGCGGCCATCAGAACGCCGCCTTTGAGAACGAAATCTGCTGCGGACTCGGATGCTGCGAGCCGGGCTAAGAAACCCTCTAGTGCGTACAAGGTGATGTACTCGGCAGGGTTCCGGGCTTGTCGACGTGCGAGATTACGCAGATCGTTGTAGGCACGTCCCGCTGGGGTCTCTCTGGGTGGTGCTGGCGGGGTCACAGCAGCACTTCCAACGCTTGACGGATGCCAGGGAGGGCCTTCGGGAACGCGCCCGCAACCTTCAGCAGACCTGCTGGTGTGGTCCCTCGTCTTCGAAGCCAACGTCGGAGTGCCTCATACGCAACGTCACTCCCTTCCTGGTGCATCAGACGGAAGCTGTCGACGATGCTCCGTTCTGCCGAGTAGATCGCAACCTTTGCGCCTCCCCCCGCGTCGGTGTACTCCCGCCCGATTGAAAAGGTTGTGGGGTCGAAGCTGTGCCAACTCACGTCTGAGAGACCGACCGGCCGGTGCGTCCCGCGCGGCAGCGCGATATCTGAGGCGAACGGGATCGCGTCACTCAGGTCGTGATGCACCAGAGCACTCGTCAGACAGAGCGTCGCTTCTTCGCGAAGCGCCGTCGCCGCCGCAAGCGCGGTGAACGCAGGCTGGAGCACTTCGGGGCGCACATAAACACCCCGACCCACGCGCTCGATCTCGTCCCGCTCAAGCAAGGAGTAGACCTGATCCTTAGTAAATCCCACAGCGCGGGCATCCTCGAGCGTAAAAGCAGGCGCAAGCTCGCGTATCGACACCTTGTCCTCCTAACTCTTGACACATCAAGAGTACCTGTGAAGAGTTAGGCGGGCAAGCGGTGCGGGTTTCGGTGTGTAGGTCGGACCGCCTTACAGAGTAATGGGCTGAGGTCAGTGACCGCGACTCAGGCAACCTGGGCTCGTGAAGGCCCCCATCAGCTTGCCCTCCCGAACGCCTGCTCGAGGAACTTGGCGGTGACCGGGTTCACGTTTTCATTGCGGCGGATATAGTGCTCCCGCGTGATCGAGGGGTCGTTGTGCCCGACGAGTTCGGAGGCGAGCTACAGTCCCCCCGATCTCGTTAATCGCGGTTGCTGCGGTTCGACGAAACCGGTGCGGAGTGACGTCAGGTACTCCGGCCCGCTCCATCACCTCGCGAAGCTGTCTGCGGATGTTGTTCGTCGTGTGCGGTATTCCGACGCAAGTGGAGAACAGCAGCGTATCCGGGTGGGTGAATCGGATCTTCTCGATCTGCGCGCGAATGGCACGGAGCGCAAATCCAGGAAGCGCGACCCGGCGAACGGAGCGGGCAGTCTTGGGGTGATCTTGGCGGTGGGTAGGTTCACCCCTCCGGCTCACGATCGTTCCAGAGATTCGCACCGACGGTATCGGTGCGTCCAGGTCGAGGTCGCTGAGGCGGATTGCGAGGACTTCGCCGATGCGTGCTGAGGTGCCGAGCATGACCCCCACCACCTGCCCGAGCTGTCCGTCCGGTCTCGGTCCCGCCTTGATTGGTCGATGCTCCCACGTGTTGATACCTGCACGGATGGCTTTGAGCTCGTCCCAGGAGAAGGTGTCGGGGGTGCGGACTGGACGGCGGAGCCTTGAGACATGGTCTATCGGGTTGCGCGGAAGGATCTCGTGGCGCACTGCGAGCGCGAGGGCGAGGCGGAGGACGACGCGTGCTTGGCGTGCCCGGTTGTAGCTCTGTTTCGCGAGTTGTTTGAGGAAGTAGTCGCAGCGAGCGACGCCGATCTCGCGGAGGGTGACGTCTTTGAAGAACGGCAGCACGAGGGTGCGCATGTTGCGTTCATAGAGCAGCCTCGTCGTCCTGGAGAGTCGGTCTTCGAGGATCCATGTCTTCGAGCCAGTACGACACGAGAGCCGGGAAGGAGCTGTCGGCGGTCATCCCAGTGAATCCGGGCTGGAATAGGTCGTGTTCGGCGAGCTTTTTCTTCAGCAGACCCCTGTCCAGGTGGCGGGCCGAGAAGAAGTGGCCCCGTTCATCCGGATCGGTGGGGTGACGAGGTACCGCATCGAACAGGTCGAACAGTGGCTCACGTCCCTCGAGAACGATGAACACGTCTGCCCCCAACGCGCCACTCCCGGTGCCACCGATCGGGGTGAAAGTCACCACCGATCTTGAACACCGCGCATCCGGGATACGTGCTCGTGCCCGCTGGATCGACCCACACACCCGCAAACGCGTCACCCGCGCACTCGTCGTCCCCAACGAGGAAGCAGCGGACGAGTTCTTCCAGTACATGCAAGCCTCCGCCGAGCTCGGGATCGACAAACGCATCCTGCTCTCCGACTACGTCGAAATGATCGGAGACCGGTGGCAGCGGGGCCTCGACCCCACCTCCATCGTCGAAAGCTACAAGCTCGGTCTCCGCCTCCGTCTACTCCCCTCGCTGGGGCATTTGCCGTTGTCGCAGATCACGGCCAGGATGATCGACCGCACCATCGATAAATGGGAGACCCAGCACTCCGTGTCAACGATCAAAAAACACGATCGCGCCCCTCGTCCGCGCTCTCGATGAAGCGATCCGCGATGACCTCCTGCGCAGCAACCCCGCCCGCAACCGATCCCGCCGCTCTCTCGGCAAATCAGCTCTCAACCTCAAAGAGAACGACCTCTCGCCACGCGTGCACGCGCTCAAAGACCTCGCGACCCTCACGACTCTGGCGAACCGGTGCAGGGAGGTGCATCAGAACTATTCCGACTTCGTCATGCTCGGCGCTCTCATCGCCGCGCGAGGCTCCGAAATCTCAGGCCTCCAAGTCGGCGACATCGACTGGGACCAACGCATCGTCACGATACGCCGCCAAACCTACCCCGGCGCAGGCGGCCTCGTCACCAAACAAACCAAAGGCCGAGACATCCGCCACGTCCCCATCCTGCAAGCCCTCATCCCCGTCCTGGAACGACTCACCCACGACCGTGAGTCCGACGAGCGGCTCCTGACTGGTCCTCGCGGTGGGGTGCTCACCACAGCGTCCGTGCGCGATGCGACGAAGTGGGATCAGCTTGTCACCGAGCTCGAGCTACCCAGCCTCACACGGCACGGGCTCCGTCACACCGGAGCGACCTGGCACGCCGACGCAGGCATCCCACTCCACGTCCTCCAAGGCATCCTCGGCCACAAATCCATCGAGACCACCCGCGGGTACCTCCATCCCGACACCAGGCACCTCACCGACGCCGCCGCACGAGCCAACGCGTTCCTCGACGGGCACGAGAACCCCGAGCGTGAGAGCCCCGCTAGGGCCAGTCGGGCGACGGCACCTCGGCGATGAAAAGGCTGCCGATCGCGGCCCAAAACCGGCTCCAGGTCCCGGCTCGTCGCAACTGCCGCAATCGACGCGTCCCGGAAGGCATCAGCATCCGCGGTCGGATGCTTCCATAAACCCCTCCGAGAAGGACAACAGAAACGACGAAGCCCAGGTGAGAAACCTGCTCTCACCTGGGCTTTTCTGTCGGGATGACAGGATTTGAACCTGCGACCCCTTGACCCCCAGTCAAGTGCGCTACCAAGCTGCGCCACATCCCGTTATCCGCACACTTGGCGCGGGCAACTCCATTAGCTTAGCCGATCAACAACCACTCGCGCGAACCGACAGCACACCCGGGCGTTGCCACAAACGCCACGCCCCGCAACCACCGTGAAACAATAAGAACAACCGCAGCAAACAGAAGGCAATAGTCGCGCAAAATCGGTGCAGCAACCATGACCACTCCCCCACAACTCCCCGAACGACTCCTCGGCAAAACATCCGTGCGAGTCGACGCCTGGCTGTGGGCCGTCCGCGTCTTCAAAACCCGCTCGGCCGCAACCGCCGCCTGCCGAGCCGGACACATCCGCGTCAACGGAGAACGCGTCAAAGCTGCCCACCACATCCGCACCGGCGACCAATTGCGCGTACGCATCTCCGGCTTCGACCGCCACCTCACCGTATACCAACCCATCGCCACCCGCATCGGCGCACCCCTCGTACCCGCTGCCATGAACGACACCACACCACCCCGCGAACCCATTGCACTCGTCGCCGTTCGCGACCGCGGCGCCGGCCGCCCCACCAAACGCGAACGCCGCGAAATCGACCGCCTCCGCGGCCGCACACCCGACCGCAAATAACTGCGACTATCACCACAAAAGTCGTCGCCGCACTATCACCTCACACCAGCACAACCCAGCGGCCCTCGGATGCCGAAACACGAGCCGCATCAATCACCTGAGCCGTGCAAACCGCATCCCCTGGATCAACAGGAACCACAGCCTGCCCACGTACAGCGGCAGCAAACTGCGGATAAAGCCGCGTCCATTCCCCTGCCCGCAGCGCATGCGGCTGGAGGCCATCACCACGGTCATACATAACAACGCGCTCTGCGGGCTCCCTCCCCCAGTCTCCCCCGAGCAGCAACGGGGTGCGCCCCGCAAGAAGATCGACCTCCTGCACGTCGAAACCCTCCACAAAAACTCCGCCACGAGAACCGTTCACCTGCATGCGTGGCCCCTGCGTTGCAGCCGCGACCGATGCCTCGATAACACTCTGCGCCCCAGAATCATGCCGAATGATCATCAACACATCGTCTTCTCCCCCAGTTCCCCCGCCAACCCGACGCAACTCAGCAAATACTGACTGCGCAGGGCCAAGCAGCACGAGAGCTTGATCAACGAGGTGTGGCACCAAATCGAGCAGTGTTCCTCCGCCATCCTCCGGCATCCGCCCCACATTCCATGCTGGTAAGTCCGGATGAAAGCGCTGAATACGATTATAGAAGCGGTGGATGTCTCCCAAGCTTCCATCCTCGACGAATGAGCGAACGGTGAGAAAGTCTCCATCCCAGCGACGATTCTGAAAAGCAGACAATAAAACACCACGCCGATCTGCATGGTCAATTAAACCCTGAGCCCCCGTGGCAGTGAGCGCGAACGGCTTATCCACGACCACATGCAGTCCGAGTTCGATCGCCTCATGAGCAAGCTCTTCGTGAGTACCGGCCGGGGTAGTAATCGTCACCGCCTGGGCACCCGCTGACCTCGCCGCCGCGAGGTCGGGCACCACCTCGACCGCGCCAAAATCGCGATGCAAACCGTCTCGGTCCCGTCCAACGGCAATAGCAAGGTCGATTCCATCAGCCGCCCTCAGCAGAGGCGCGTGAAAGTGACGCCCGCCAGTGCCCAGTCCGACAACGGCCCAAACGAGTGGCGATAACTGCACACCAGAACGCATATCGGGCTCCCTCTCAAAAACAAGCGATTTCTCTTGCTACCCCTCGGCCACTGGACCTTCTGCACACGAACGAAACTCCGACTGCCTGCGTAAGAGCAACGAGCTGACGGGCCGTGGCATATACATCGCGTGAACCGCACCAGCCACAAGCGAGCTTGCAGGTAACTGCTCGACTCGAGGCTGTAGTGCAGCACCCCGTGCTGTGACATTCGTCACATTTGCTGCGCGCAGGGGGCGCTGAATGATGTCCGCAATAAGTTGCAAGAAACCCGAGTGTGCTGCACCACCCCCGACGACAGAGACTTCTGAGCTCTCAGAATGCGGTAGTGTCTCCAGTCCCAGCGCGATCAGGAAGGCAACCCCTTCCAACGCTGAGTAGAGCAGATCAGCACGTTCCGTGGACAGCTCTAGTCCTGACCAGCGCGCGTGTCCTCCTCGCCCACCATCCACAAAGCGCTCTGTGACGAAAAAGGGAGAGAAAATCGGTGTGCATTCTGTTGGCGTATGTGTTGCCGCATCATAAAGCTCTGCCCAGTCTGCACCCAACAGAGATATGACGCGGGTCAACGCCAGCCCACCATTCGTCAGAGCATACATAGCGTATGTCGATGCATCCCACGAGCGGAAGGTGTGGAAACGTGGTTGAGACTCCGCTTGAGGCCTGATGTCGGACACGATGATTTGCGCGCCCGTGCCAAGGATAAGCACTGCCTCTCCTGCTATGGCTCCAAGACCGAGCAACGTCGAAGCAACGTCTCCGCTACCCACAGTCACGGGAACACCCTGAGGCAGGTTCCACTCTGCCGCAATCGACGGAGAAAGCACCCCGGCAATCGCAGTGGACGACACAACTCTCGGCAGCACGCGCTCGGGAATACCCGCATGAGCGAGCACCTCGCTACTCCACGTATCTCGCTCAACGTCCCAGAGCAACGTTGCCGAGGCATCAGAGGGGTCGGTGACCAAGCTGCCGGGAATCAGTTGGTTACGCAACCAGTCCTTCGCGAAAAGTACCGCAGTCGCCCTGTCTATAAGGTCGGGTCGATGCTGTGTTATCCATCCCAGGATTGGCCCCGCCATACCCGCGGCCATCGGGTTGGCCAGCCGCGCACGCACAGCAGCCGGTAGATGCTCGGCCCAGCTTGCGACCACAGTCTCTGCCCGACCATCGGGCCACAATATTGCGGGATGTAGAGCCACCCCGTGCTCGTCGACCAACACAATGCCGTGCATCTGCCCGTCAAGCCCCACGCCAGTAATACGAACGGACGGGTTCGCAGCGACAACCTCATGCACGGCCGACTTCGCAGCGTCCTTCCACACCGTCGGATCAGTCTCCGCCCAGCCTTGCTGAGGGGTCGTCACTTCGTATGACCGAGACGCTACCGTAATCATCTGGCCATCCTCACCGACGAGTGCGACCTTGACACCACTCGTACCAAGATCGATCCCGAGCGTGGCAGTCCCACCCGGCACCATCGACATCACCGCAGCGCTGCAGTCGCCGCGGCGACTAAACCGTTATCAATAAAGTAGCGGGCGAGAGTAGCAAGTTGAACATTATCGTCCCAAAGGTTGCGCCAGATCGCCAGATCGTTCGACAGACTCTTGGAAACGATCGCAGAAGAAAAACTCTCGAACGTAATAGGCCCCTCATAACCGATCTGCTGCAACGCCCAAAAGTGCGTGGCAAAGTCGATAATACCGGAACCAAGAAAGCCTCTATTGTTCTCGCCGATGTGAATATAACCAAGGCGATCACCAGCTTCGAGGATCGGGCGAACCTGGTTCGGCTCCTCAATATTCATATGATAACTATCGAGATGAATCATGATGTTGTCTGCATCGATATCATCAGCGAGTGCAATCGCTTGGCGTGCTGTGTTGAGCACATTCGTCTCATAGCGATTGCAAACTTCGAGTCCCAGTGTGACCCCAAAGCCGACGGCATGCTCGGCCACCGTGCGCAGTGCGCTAACGATATTCTCACGCCCTTTGGCTGAAAGCGGCTGGGCAGCTTTACCAAAAGCGCTGTACAACGCCCCGGTCAGTATTGTGCCCCCCATAGCCGCCGTCGCCTCGATGGATTCAACCAGCAACCCGACCCCACGGTCCACGATCGCAGGATCCTCGCTCGATACGTCAGCATCGTGAGCGAGACCACGCGAACAGGCAATCTCAACACCGGCTTCTGCGAAGGCAGCCCTGCTGGCGGCAAAATCCATCTCCTCGATGTCGTGCAGTGAGAGTTCGAGCAGGTCATAGCCCGCAGCCTTACTCTGTCGCGCGGCGGCTCCCAGTGAATCGGCATCGACCTGCCCTGTCCAAACCAACGCATGTACTCCGATGGTGTTCGGATATTTGTTCACAGTCATTCCTGCTTTCATGATGTTCGTTATTCGCTGATCGCGCCGGTAATTAAGCCGACTATCTCCTGGGCATCCGTGTCACTGGAGCGACGACCGGCTACGCACTGCCCGGCACGCATCACCCAGACCTGATCAGACAGACGCATAACCTGATCGAAGTTATGGCTGATGAGGAGCACTGCGTGACCCTCGTCCTTCAGACGTCGGATAAGTTCTTCAACCTTCTGCGTCTCCTGAACACCGAGCGCAGCAGTCGGTTCGTCCATGATGACGAGTTTCGAGCTGAACCCGGCCGCACGACAGATAGCAATGGCTTGACGTTGACCGCCGGAGAGGCGACGCACGGTGGAACTCACGTGTGGCACATTCACTGCGAGAGTAGAGACCATCTCCTGCGCCTGGGCACGCATCTTACGTTTATCGAGAAACCTGATCCACCCGATGCCGCGAGTGAGCTCCCGATTGAGAAAGAGGTTCTGCCACACCTGGAGGTCTTCGACAAGAGCAAGATTCTGGTGCACCGTCTCGATACCAGCGCGCCGAGCATGGTCCGGGCCACTGAAATTGACGGCGTTGCCATCGAAGAGAATCTCACCCGAGTCAGGGGTATGTACACCTGCAATGCAACGTACCAGGGTCGATTTGCCAGCGCCGTTGTCACCCACGATGGCGGTGATCTCGCCGGCACGCAGACTCAGGGATACACTGCGCAGCGCGCGTACAGATCCGAACGAAAGAGTGACGCCCCGCGCCACCAGTAGATCCTGTTCAGCATGATCAGCGGTGACGGTCGACGATGTCTGAGTCATTTTTGGAACCTCGTGAGATAGGCAGCGCCGATCACAACGAGACCGACGGCAAGCGGCTGATAAAACTGTGAGACTCCGAGCATTGTGAGTCCATTAGTAAGAACGGTCAGCAGCAGTGCACCACACAGTGGACCAATAATGTTGCCCTTGCCCCCAAAAAGGCTCACCCCTCCAAGAACAACAGCCGCGACTGAGTTCAGGAGGAACGTCGTATTGGCTGCCGGCTCGGCAGCACCAACGCGCCCAACGAGCAGAATCGCGGCAATGCCAGCTAGCACTCCGGCAATGATGTAGACCGCCAGTTTGATGCGGTCGGTGCGAATACCGGTCGCTTTGGCTGCGTCGACAGAACCACCCGTTGCGAGGACATGAGTTCCAAAACGTGTGCGGAAAAGCACGATGTGAGCGACCACCGCGATCGCCAAGGCGATCATGAACGTGAAAGGGATTAAACCCCAGCCTCGTGTTGCCAATCGCAGAAGTAAGGGCTCGATAACTGTGGTGGGTTTGCCATCGGAAGTAACCAGGGCCACACCCGAGGCTGCCGAGAGCATTCCGAGTGTGACAATGAAGTCTGTGATGCGCGCCTTGGCGATGAAAATACCATTGGCGAGCCCCGCGAGGAATCCAGCGCCAACCGCAATAAGGCTAGATACTGCGAACGGCACGCCAGCCGCCATCGCCAGCCCAAAGGCAATGGCTGCAAGTGTCATGACCGAAGCAATGGACAGGTCGATTCCGGCCGTCAAGATCACGAAAGTTTGTCCTACAACGAGGATTACAAGGATCGATGACGCCTGCAGCATGCTCCGGACGTTGCCACTGCTGAGGAAGGTGGGCTCCAGTATCGTGAACACAAGAGTGAGCACGATGAGGCCGACGACAGCGGCCCACTCCGCCCAGAACGAGACGCTTCGAAACTGTCTAACAAATCGCAGTGGAGCACTGCTTGCGTGAGCTACTGTGGTCACGAAAATGCCTTTCCAATCTTCGGTCTACACCGATGGGGTAGCAGTCACCGATCACCGCCGCCCCATGGGATCTACTACTTCTTAAGCAGCTCGAGGAACGGGTTGTCGTATGAAGTGGGAGGCTCCGGGAATGCATCCTGCGCCTGCTGTGCGTTGTCAGACGTAATCAGAGCAATAGGAGTCTCGACTGCACTCGGTAGCTCATGGCCAGCCGCTGCAGCAGCACAGGCGTCAAGGCCCATCTTGCCTACGACGTACGGGTACTGCGCAACAGCGAGATCGATATCTCCAGAGGCAACGCCATCAATGCCGTCGACACTAACGACCTTGACAGTCTCACGGAGGCCAGCGTCCTGCACAGCACGAGATACGCCCATGGCCATGTCGTCATTAGCGACAAAAAATGCGACGAGGTCGGAGTTTGCCTGCAGGATTGCTGCTGCCTGAGTCAGCGCCTCCTGCCGGTCCCAGTTAGCAGAAACAGTCTGAACAAGTTCAAATCCACCGGCAGCGAGACCGTTCTCGAAGCCCTCAATGCGCTGGCCACTGGTCACATCACCGGCGATGCCGCCGACGGCCGCGACTTTTCCGCCGTCCGGAAGGAGACCGGCGAGCTCTTGAGCGACTAACTCACCAGCAGCGACGTTATCCGTGCCGATATATGTTGCGAGTTCAGCGCCGGCAGCCTCTGCAGCCTCTGCTTCTACCGGGTTGTCAATATTGACGATTGGCACGCCACTAGCCGCAATCTGAGCGATACCCTGCACAAGGTTATTTCCCGAGATGGGGTTCACGACAAAGCATGCATAATCTTGGTTCGCAAGCGCAGAGAGACGGTCTGCCTGCCCTGTGGTGTCCGTGATGTCCTGCGCTGCCTGGATCTCAACGTCGACGCCGAGCGCTTCTGCGCTATCGATGATCCCCGACTCCATGTGCTGGAAAAACGGGTTGTCCAGTCCTTTGATCACCGCAGCAATCTTTCCGATGGACGCTACCTCACCTTCGCCAGAATCAGTCGACTTGGCCGATCCCGCCGAATTTGAACATCCGGTGAGCACAAGCGCAAGGGCACTGGCGGCGACTACGAACGTCGGCATGCGCCGACGGAACTGATTGACCTTCATTGTCAACCTTTCGTCTTTTATTATCAGAACTTTAGGACTAGCATGGTGAAACTATGAGAAGTTTCTTCATGTTCTGAGAAAACTACAACAGTGCTGAGTGATAAGCAAGCATTAAATCGCGCCAG
This sequence comes from Microbacterium luticellae, assembly GCF_050408645.1. Taxonomy (NCBI): domain Bacteria; kingdom Bacillati; phylum Actinomycetota; class Actinomycetes; order Micrococcales; family Microbacteriaceae; genus Microbacterium; species Microbacterium luticellae. The sequence continues at coordinate 28,274 of NZ_JBNTKE010000008.1, read as the reverse complement.
AGCCCACCCACGGCCTAGCCTCGGAGATGACCAGCATGAAGGAACCGCGAATGACCGCCCAAGAAATCGGCTGCAGCCAGATCGTCGATCTATTACGCCTGCACGGCGAACAGACCCGTAATGAACTCGCAACGCGCTGTGGACTGTCACGCAGTGCGGTGAACGGACGACTAGATACCCTGATCAAGACAGGCCTGATCACCGAGTCCACAGGGAGCGCGCAGACGAAAGGACGGCCGGCCGACCACTTTCGATTCAACCCAGACCGTGGTCGCGTGCTTTGCGCGGATGTCGGCGTAACCCAGGCAAGCGTCGGTATCTGCGATCTAGGCAGCACGATCATCAGTCGCACCGTGCTGGATATCGACACAACACGCGACCCGCACATCATCATGGAAGAACTCGCCGACAAGTTCGACGAGCTCTTGGCCGCCGAAGGAATGACCGCGGATGAGATTAGCGGCATTGGCATCGGCATCCCCGCCCCTGTCAAAGCCGGTGCTGGATTCTCTGTAAAGCCACCAATCATGCCCGCATGGAACGGATTCGACGTACCTGCCTGGCTATCTTCCCGATACTCAGCGCCAGTCGTATTGGAGAAGGATGCCAACGTCATGGCCTATGGCGAAACAAGGGTGAACTTCCCAGAAGCCTCCCACCTCATGCTCGTAAAAATCGGCACCGGCATAGGTAGCGGATCGGTCATTGGCGGCCGATTATTCCGAGGCACTGACGGAGCAGCAGGCGATCTTGGCCACATCCACCTGGACACACTCACAACCGAGGAGTCCGGCCCACTCTGTAAATGTGGAAATCGCGGCTGCCTGGAAGCCTACGCCGGAGGTTGGGCATTACTACGAGACCTTCAAAACAGTGGGATCGATGTCACCTCCCACGATGACCTCATCCAACTCATCAATACCGGAAACCCCCACGCTCTCGAGGCGATTCGACGTGCCGGACGCTTGATCGGTGGGGCCATTGCCACGGCAATTAATCTCATGAACCCCGAGATCGTTGTTATCGGTGGACGATTAGTGAACGCCGGAGGCGACTTGCTCTTCGCAGGAATTCGAGAGATGGTGTACCGCCGCTCCCTGCCTCTCGCAACATCGAGCCTTAGAATCGAGCAGAGCACCCTGTACCCCACGGGTGGCATGGTCGGACTCTCTGCGCTCGTCGTAGACGCGATCACTAGTCCAACGCACATCGGACAATTACTGTGAGATCAATCCGCCCGAGAGGACCGGAAAACAAAGGAATGCTGTGGACGATACGACCGGTCAACTCCTGGAGCTGATCCGCTCGGGACAAGCAGTCAGCCGCGCGCAGCTTACTCTCCAGACTGGCCTAGCGCGCGCGACCGTCGCCTCGCGGCTACAACTACTCCTCGACTCCGGGCTCGTGATCCGCGACAATCTTGTCCGCGATACTGGCGGGCGCCCAGCCGAGAGACTGGTGATCAATCCTGCCCGCGGCTACCTACTCGGCGCTGACATTGGTGGCAGCCACACACGAATTGCACTTCTTGATCTGCGCGGAGAGGTACTCGCCACATCCGACACTGTGCGAGACATCAACGACGGCCCAGAGATCGTTTTGACAGAGGTATGCGGCGGACTAGAAGACCTTGCTACGAATGCTCACGTTCCCATGACTTCGGTGTTCGGGGCGGCGTTCGGCTTGCCTGGACCAGTTGAACAGATACACGGCAGAATCAGCGGCGCACCAACCATGCATGGCTGGGATGGCTTCCCCGTCATCGACTTCGTCCAGGATCGACTCGGCACACCGGTGGCTATTGACAAAGACTCCAACATCATGGCGCTCGGTGAGTACCACGCACTGGAGTCACCAGACCGCGACCTGATTGTCCTCAAGGTCGGTATGGGCGTCGGTGCAGGAATCATCACCGACGGGAGAATCTTCCGCGGCAGTCATGGCGCCGCCGGCGACCTCGGCCATCTACCGCGGCGCGGCGGAGCTCCGTGCCGGTGCGGTCAAGAAGGGTGTGCCGAAGCAACCGCCGGCGGCTGGTCGATCGCACGCAGGCTTCGCGAGATGGGGCTCAGTGATGTGACGACGAGCCAAGATATCGTGCGACTAGCCAACGCACGCGATCCCGCGACATCCGGCCTCCTGAGGCAAGCCGGAAACCGGCTAGGCGAGGTCTTGTGCGACGCTATCGGCATTCTGAACCCCAGCATGGTGATCGTCGGCGGCAACCTCGCAGTCTCTGACGTACTACTCGCCGGCATTCGGGAGCGGGTCTATGAAGACGCTCACCCATTGGCAACGATGGCGCTGCGCATCGAGCGCGGCCGATTAGGCGATGCGGCCGGCCTTAACGGCGCCGGCCAGCTCGCAGCGGGTGTCGCATTTACGGGCCCGAGGGTGCAACAACTACTCTCAACCTAGTTATGTTCACTATTAGACATATATCCGTTTACTTGTTATCGTAACGGATCAACGGATGGAGTCTTATGAACACTGGCTGGTTAACTACAGAAGACGCTGATGTCGTTCGCTACGCGCGGGTACTGCCTTTGGACATAGTGCAGGCAAAAGGCGCTGGCCATGCTGGCACAGCTGTCAGCCTCACCCCTGCTATGTATGTGCTGTTTCAGGAGTTCTTACGCCACGACCCACAGGCACCAGACTGGCAAGGTCGCGATCGTTTTATCTTGTCGTGTGGGCATGCGAGCCTCGCACTGTACCTGCAGCTCTTCCTCTCCGGCTATGGTCTGAAAATGCACGACCTGAAGACCGCGCGAACACTCGACTCACGCACTCCCGGGCACCCCGAGTACGGCCACACACCTGGGGTCGAGACGACCACGGGCCCGCTTGGACAAGGTATTGGCAATGCTGTCGGTGTCGCGATGGAGTCAGTGCGTCTGCAGCGTTTGTTGGGAACCTCTCTCTTCTCTCCACGCGTATGGTGTTTCGCCTCCGATGGCGATCTCGAAGAGGGCATCAGCCACGAAGCTTCCTCCCTCGCTGGCACTCTGCAGCTAGATAACTTGATTCTGGTTTGGGACGACAACCGCATCTCCATCGAAGGTGACACCGCTGTCGCCTTCACCGAAGATGTCGCTGCGCGATACCGTGCCTACGGCTGGCATGTATTAGAGATCAATGATGCAGAGAACCCCGCCGAAATTCGCGACCGCTTCACGGAGGCGACGCAACTCACTGGCAAGCCGGTATTCATCTGCCTACGGACACGTATTGGCAACCCGATGCCCGCGCTGGCCGGCACAGCCGCTGCACACTCCGGCGCCCCTGGCATCGATGAAGTCCGTGCCACCAAGCTCGCGCTAGGTCTCGACGACGAAGCAGAGTTCTGCTTTCCCGACGAGCTGCTGACACATGCACGCAGGGTCGGCGACCGCGGAAAAGAGCAGCGGCTCGCTTGGGAATCAGCAGTCGCCGAATGGCGGGCAGCACAGCCCGCACAGGCATCGCTGTTTGATCGCATGGCATCGCGCGACACCTCTACTGCGGTGGCAGCGCTCGATGCGCTACGCGCTGCACCGCGTGCGGTTGCAACTCGAGTCGCGTCCAACGCAATACTCAACGCCGTTGTGCCACTACTGCCCGAGCTTTGGGGTGGATCAGCCGACCTTGCCGAGAGCAACGGGACCAAGATCGACGGAGCCGAGAGCTACCTGCCTCCCGGTGCCGCCACCGTCGGCGAATGGGACGGCGCCCCTGGCGGCCAAATCGTGCACTTCGGCATCCGCGAACATGCGATGGGTGCAATCCTCAATGGCATGGCGCTCTCGGGCCTCACTCGGCCGTTCGGTGCAACATTCTTCGTGTTCTCCGACTACATGCGCCCTTCGGTACGTCTTGCTGCCCTGATGAATCTGCCCGTCACGTACGTATGGAGCCACGATTCTGTTGCCGTTGGTGAAGACGGCCCCACCCACCAGCCGCTCGAGCATCTCTGGAGCTACCGAGCCGTCCTCGGTTTGGCAGTCGTACGACCCGCCGACTGGGTGGAGACCGTCGACGTCTGGCGTCGTATCCTTACACACACCGATGGCCCACACGCCGTCGTGCTCAGTCGTCAAGGTGTGCCTGTGATGCCCTGTGCAACGACCTTCGACTCTGGGGCAGCGCGCGGCGCATACATCGCCTCCGACTCCGAAGGCTCACCAGAGGTGGTTCTCATAGCAACCGGATCAGAGGTAGGGCTCGCCCTGGACGCTGCTGCGAAACTTCGTGCCGAAGGACTAGCAGTTCGTGTCGTCTCGGCTCCGTGCCTGGAGTGGTTCGAGCAAGAGGACTCCTCTTATCGTGACCACGTTCTTCCTCCCGCAGTACAAGCACGCGTCAGCGTAGAAGCCGGTAGCGATATCGGATGGTACCGATGGGTCGGCTCCCACGGTCGCACCGTCTCAATATCGGAGTATGGCCAAAGCGGAGCGGGAGACATTCTGCTCGAACGTCTCGGAGTATCCGTCGACGCGATCGTTGCGGCCGCGCACGACTCGATCCGTAGTCAGAGCACACAGATACCGGCGTAAATACTGCCATCACGGTGGCAGTCACCGTGCGATCTATGGAGTCTCACTGCTCGTAACTCCCCTCGTTGCTAGGTGGTTGCGGCATCCCCCAGTTGGCGCCGCAACCACCCGGCCGACACCACCGCAGCACCAACCTCTGCGGCACGCGCAGCCAAACCACGATCACTCGTCACAACAACAGCATCCGAGCCCGCCGCAACAACCCGCCGCGCCTGCTCCACCACCTCGTCGTCACCCGAACCGTTAGCGGCCACAACCTCCACATCCGCACCACCGATCACGCTACGCGCCTGGCCTTCTACGACCAGGCACACGTGCGGAAACCATGCCGTGGCAAGAGCCCATGGTTCACCCGTGGCATCCGAAACGCGCAAACCCACCAGTTCGTCACGCAAACGCTGCGCAGCACCAGCGCGGTCTTTCCACCAGCCATCCGGCACCGAACCCACAACGTTCGCGGCATCAACCACCAGCACCGGCCGCACCTGCGCAACAGCCCGCAGCCTCGGCCAGGCAGCAGCAAACCCCGGATGCAGGTCGCGGCCATCCACCTCGGGCACAGCCACCCACTCCAACGCCAGACTCTCGGCATCACCCATCACGGGCTCAAAAGGTGCCACAACATCGGCGACAACGGTCGTGTACTGCCAATACCCCAGATCGAGCACATGCGTGAACCTCGGCCGCACCGCGGCATCCGGAACCCCAGCTTCTTCCTGCGCCTCACGAATAGCACCGGCCACGGCCGCTTCTCCCTCGTGCAGGGCTCCGCCCGGCAAACCCCATGTGCCGCCATAGTGGCTCCAACCCACACGGTGCTGCAACAGCACACCACGCTGCGGATCAATAGCTAACAGCCCCGCCGCACCAAACCGGCCCCAATACTTTGAGCCGTCGGGCGCGATCACCCAGGCATCGCCAGGGTCTTTCGGGCCGTCGGGGCGACGAGGCTCACCGGGTGCAGGAGGAACAATGCTCACCCCTCCAGGTTTTCACACAACCCGGCAATGCGGGCACTCCACACGCAAACAGACGCTACCGCGCGGCAACGAGCTACTGCGCGGCGGCCTGCAACCGTGCTGCCGCCAGCTCTTCTGCCGCGGCCAGGGGCGATATCTGGCGTTGCGCGGCATCATCGAGCACCCGCCGCACCGTGTCACCAATGCCTGCCACGCGCTGCATGATTTCTTCGCGCGTGCCATGGTGCTTCGATTCAAGATCGAGGTAAATCACGCCACCGGCGTTCACCACAAAATCGGGCGCATACACAATGCCGCGCTGCTGCAAGCGGTCGGCACCCGAACGCTCGGCGAGAGGGTTATTGGCCGGTCCACACACGGCCTTCACGTCGAGCGCGTCAATAACCTCATCGGTAAGAACACCACCAATACCCGCCGGCACAAAAATATCGCCCGGCACGGTGTGTTCTGTTCCCGGCTCCACCCAGGTGGCACCCAGTTCTTGCGCGAACTGCTGCTTGGCCGGGTTCACATCGGTCACTGTCAACACGGCGCCCTCGTCGGCGAGCAGGCGCGCCAACCGGCTTCCTACCTGCCCCAGGCCCGAAATCGTAATGCGGCGATCGGCGGCGCTAGCGCTTCCGGTCACGTGCTCGAGCACAGCACCCACCGAGGCATAAACGCCGCGGCTCGTGGGCCCTGCGGGCTCTCCCGCACCACCGGCTGTATCCGGCAGCCCCACCACATGCTGGGTGCGTTCGGCGATCACGAGCATGTCTTCGGCGGTCGACCCCACGTCTTCTGCCGTGCGATATTTGCCGCCCATCAGCTCAACAGCATCACCCAGGTCAAGAAACGCGGCCCGGCGACGATCAGCATCCAGCGTGGTGCCCTCCGGCAAACCAATCACCGATTTACCGCCACCCGAATCGAGCCCCGCCGCAGCATTTTTCAGCGTCATCGCGGCCGACAACCGCAGCGCATCGGCAAGGGCATCATTCCAGGTTGGGTACGTCCACAACCGTGCACCACCCAGCGCCGATCCCAGCGCCGACGAATGCAGCGCAACAGCAATAAATAGTCCACTGCGTGAGCCTGTCACCAACTCGACACGCTCATGGGTGAATTCCGGTAAAGGCAGGGTGTGCGTCATTGCTTCCTCGTTTCTCCAGCCTTGTGGGCTGATGATTGCCGGATGCCACCGATCAGCGGCATCCGCCTTTATTGCACCATCGTCGCGGGTGCGAATTCAAGAGTTCCGTGATCGGCGTTCACGAACCCGCATATTGATCACGATCGGTGTGCCCTCAAAGTCATACAGTTCGCGCAGGCGTCGCTGAATAAAACGGCGATACCCCGGGTCGAGGAACCCGGTGGTGAACAGCACAAATGTGGGCGGGCGGCTGGCGGCTTGCGTACCGAACAGGATGCGTGGCTGTTTGCCTCCGCGCAGCGGGTGTGGGTGCGCGGCGATAAGTTCGGTAAGAAACGCGTTGAACTTGCCGGTGGGAATACGGCGATCCCAGCTGTCGAGAGCGGTCTCGAGTGCGGGTACGAGACGGTCGAGGTGCCGCCCGGTTTTGGCCGAGATGTTCACACGAGGAGCCCACGACACATGCGCCAGCTCGGTTTCAATCTCGCGTTCCAGGTAGCGGCGGCGGTCGGCGTCTACATATTTCGGGTCGTGCAGCATGTCCCACTTGTTATACGCAATAACGAGTGCCCGGCCCGATTCGAGCACGAGGTCAATAATGCGCACGTCTTGTTCGCTGATCGGCTGGGTGACATCGAGTACCACAACAGCGACTTCGGCTTTTTCTAGCGCCGCCGAGGTGCGCAGCGAAGCATAAAAGTCTGCACCCTGCTGCAGGTGCACGCGGCGGCGAATACCGGCGGTGTCAACGAAGCGCCATACTTTGCCGCCCAGTTCAACAATTTCATCCACCGGGTCGCGGGTGGTGCCCGCCAGGTCGTTCACGACCACGCGTTCTTCGCCCGCAGCCTTGTTCAGCAGCGACGACTTGCCCACATTGGGTCGTCCCAGAATCGCGACGCGGCGCGGCCCGCCCACCTCGTGTTTGGCGACGGCCGAAACCTCGGGCAGTTTCTCCATGACCGCGTCAAGCAGGTCGGCAACACCGCGGCCATGAATAGCAGAGACCGGATGCGGCTCGCCCAGCCCCAGGTTCCACAGCGGTGAGGCTTCGGGCTCAAGCCGCGCATCGTCGATCTTGTTGGCCACCAAGAACACGGGCTTGTTGGTGGTGCGCAGCAGGCGCACCACGTGCTCATCGGTCGATGTTGCGCCCACAATGGCATCGACCACAAACAGCACCACATCGGCCAGGTCGATAGCGATCTCGGCCTGCAGGGCCACAGAACGGTCGATACCCTTGGCATCCGGTTCCCAGCCGCCCGTGTCGACGAGTGAGAACCGACGGTTCATCCATTCAGCCTTGTAGGTCACGCGGTCGCGCGTCACACCGGGGGTGTCTTCGACCACGGCCTCACGCCGCCCCAGAATACGGTTGACAAGCGCTGATTTCCCCACGTTGGGGCGGCCAACGATGGCCACCACCGGCAGTGCCGGCAGGTATTCGATACCGTCGCCGACGGCGCCGATTCCCTCAAGAATCTCGGTGTCGTCGTCATCGAGCTCATAGGCGGCAAGGCCTGCACGCATCGCCTGCGTGCGCTGTTCAATCAGCTCGTCATCGAGCGCATCAATACGCTCTTCTAGTTTTTCGGCCGACGCATCACCGTAGTGATCGTCGCTCATATGGTCATCCATGCTCATTTTCCGCTCCTCGGCGGTCGATCACCGCGCGCACGGCGGCAATGGTCTGTTCAAAATCAAGTTCGGTCGAATCAACAACGTCAACGCCCGGCGCTGCCGTCAAAAAATCAACCACGGTACTGTCGGCGGCATCACGCCGGTGGAGTGCTTCGGCCACGGCCGCAGCGTCTTCGCCATGAAGCTCGCGGGCACGGCGCGCAGCACGCACTTCGGGTGCTGCCGTCAACAAAACACGCACGGGGGCATCGGGCGCAACAACCGTGGTTATATCGCGCCCCTCAACAACAACGGCGCGCAAACCGGATGCCGCGACAAGCTGCCGAAACATCGTATTCATGCGTTCGCGTACCTCGGCCACGCGGGCAACGCCGCTGACAGCTGCCGATACCCGCGGCTGCCGAATCTGCTCGGTTACGTCGGTGTCGCCGACCGTGACGGTCTGGTTATCGGGATCAAGCCCCAGACGCAGCACAAAACTGTCAAGGGCCTGCAGCACGACGGCGGCGTCGTCGGTGCTTGCAGCCTGGTCGAGCACATGCCATGCCAGAGCCCGATATGCGGCACCGGTGTCGAGGTAGCCATAGCCTGCCTGGCGCGCCACCGCTTTCGACACGCTCGACTTGCCGCTGCCGGCGGGGCCGTCGATGGCAATAATGTCGGTCATGCTCATGCTTTCTGTTCGCGTTCTATTTAAATGAGTGGCAGCGGTCTGTGGCGACGGCCAATCGGCCGAAGACTAATCATTCGTGCTGCTGGCGATCCGCCAACCACGCCCTTCGAGGCCGTCGATGGCTCCGCGCAGTGCGGCCGGGGCCACGCTGATCTCAGCCAGGCCCAGCGGTGCCCCTGGTGAGTGTTCCAGGCGCAGATCCTCGACGTTGATGTTCAGTTCACCCAGGTCACTAAAGAGTTGGCCCAGCTGGCCTGCTGTGTCGTCGACCATCACCACCAGTTGTTCAAAGCGGCGGTTCATGCCGTGTTTGCCGGGTAGCCGTTCGACGCCCTCGTTGCCGAGGCGAATCGCTTCGGCAACCGTGCGGCGTGCCCCTGCGGCATCCGGGGCTCGCAGCGCCTGGGCGACCTCGTGCAGGTCGGTGGCAAGCTGGTCGAGCACGTCGACAACCGGCTGTGCGTTGGCACCCAAAATTTGCACCCACAGTTCTGGTGCCGAGGCAGCAATACGCGTGGTGTCGCGCACACCCTGCCCGGCCAGGCGCAGCAGGCCTTCCTGCGCGTGGGCAAAGCGGGCCGCCAAGAGGCTCGCGACCACCTGCGGTACGTGCGAAGTGAGAGCGACGGCCCGGTCATGTTCTTCGGGGCTCATTTCAATCGGCATCGCGCCCACATCAAGCGCTAAGTCTTCAACAACCGCCAGATCTTCGGGCCGGGTCTCTTCGTCACGGCACACCACCCACGGTCGGCCCAAGAAGATATCGGCACGGGCCGAAATCGCCCCGCCGCGTTCTCTCCCTGCCAGCGGATGCGAGCCAATGTAGCGCGTAATATCAACGCCGCGTGCCTGTAGGGTGCGCAGCGGCTCGAGTTTGACGCTGGCAACATCGGTGACCACAGCGTGCGGGTAGCGCTGCAGTTCTGCCTCAATAACATCAGCGGTCACATCGGGCGGCACAGCCACCACCACGAGCCGCGGGTTATCGCTACCGGATGCCGCACGCCCCGCACCGTAGTCAATCGCCAAGCGCAACTGTGAGGGCGAAACATCGTCGAGCACAACATCCACGCCGTGAGCAGTGAGCGCATGCCCAATGCTGGCCCCCAAAAGGCCAGCACCAACAATGCGCACGGTGCCCGATAGCCGAGCAGCCACGCCATTACTGGGCGACAGCACGGGCGTAGGTGCCGGTGCAGGCGGTTGCGCAGCATCCGGTGCGGTACTGGTGGGGTGGTGAGAAGAGGTGCTCATCGCTGGTGGTGCTCGGGTTAGCGCCTGTCGGGCGCAGGCCCAGGCTGGTCGGTTACAGGAGCCGACGCGGCGTCGGTGTGCTGCCGCGACAGGGTTAGCAGGGCTCCCTGTTCAATTCTAGTCAGTTCACGCATCTGCCCGGCCGCGAGGGTTCCCAGGTGCAGGGGGCCAAACTGTCGACGCACGAGGTCAATCACCGGATGCCCCACAGCAGCCATCATGCGGCGCACAATGCGGTTGCGCCCCGAATGCAGGGTGAGTTCAACAATGCTTGACCCCTCACCGCGCTTGCTCGAGTCAAGCAGGCGGGCGCGGTCAGCGGCGATGGACCCGTCGTCGAGCGTGATTCCTTCACGCAGCTGGTTGAGGGTGTGCGGTGTCACGATTCCGCGCACCTTGGCGATATACACCTTGGTCACGGCAAACGAGGGGTGCGCGAGCACATGGGCAATGTCGCCGTCGTTGGTGAGCACGAGCAGTCCGCTGGTTTCGGCGTCGAGGCGGCCCACGTTATAAAGCCGTTCGGGCCACTCCTGCGTGAACTGGCGCAGATCGGGGCGGCCACGTTCATCGCGCATGGTGCTCACAATGCCGGTGGGTTTATTGAGCATCACATAGCGTTTGGCGGTGTCGAGCTGAATGGCCGTGCCATCCACATCAACGAGGTCGTTGTCGGGGTCAATTCGGGTGCCCAGCTCGGTCACGGTCACGCCGTTGACGCGAATCCGGCCTGCCACAATGTACTGCTCGATTACGCGGCGCGAGGCGACGCCGGCATTCGCGAGCGCTTTTTGCAGGCGCACGCCGTCGGTGCTGCGAGTCTCGGCGGGTGTGGGGTTGTTGTGGTGTGTCATCGGCTCATATCTATACTGTCAAAGCCTTCGCTGCCGTCGTCGAGGAGCGGAGAAATCGGGGGTAGTTCGTCGAGTGAGTTGATGCCCAGGTGTTGCAGGAGCGCATCGGTGGTGCCGTAGTTCATGGCACCTGTTTCGGCGTCGGCAAAAAGTTCGGTAATGAGTCCGCGACCGAGCAGCGTGCGCACCACCGAGTCGACATTCACGGCGCGAATCGAGGCAACCTGGCTGCGCGTAATCGGCTGCTTATAGGCGATCACGGCCAGGGTTTCGAGGGCCGCCTGCGATAACCGTGCGGGTGCCTGGCTGCCAATATAGGCCGCGACCAGGTCGTCGTATTCTTCGCGCACATACAGCCGCCAACCACCGCCCACCTCACGCAGTTCAAAACCACGGCGTGTGCCCCTGCCTTCGCCATCGTATTCGGCAACCAGGGTCTGCATTGCCTGACGCACGGCGGGTACGGGCTCCCCCACGGCTGCCGCGAGGCTCACCAGGCTCAACGGTTCGTCGATGATGAGCAAGATCGCCTCGAGTTTTTCGGTGAGGGGTTTCGGATGCTGCTCAGGCTGCGTGTTATCGGTCATAGTCAGCTCCCAATGTTGCCAGCATTTCATCCGACCAGCTCTCGGCCGACCACCGCAGCGTCAATTCACCCAGCGGTTCCAGCTGATCAAAGGAGCATGCTGCGTGCCGGTACAGTTCGAGCACCGACAAAAACCTGGCCACAATAACGCCGGGTTCACTCACCTGGGCGATCAGCTCTCGAAAGGTGATTGTTTCGGCGCTGCGCAGCAGGGTAACCACAATCGCTGCCTGCTCGCGAATACTCACCAGTGGTGCGTGCAGGTGGTCAAGCCCCACGGTCGGAATATCGCGCGGCGTCATCGCCAACACAGCCATGGCAGCAAAATCGTCGAGCGAGAGAGTCCACACCAGTTCGGGTGTGCGCTTGCGATACTTTTCGTCGAGCGGCACGGCCCGCGTATGCCGCCGATCTTCACGCTGCAAACAGCGCGCAAACCACACCGACACCTCTTTAAACGCACGATATTGCAGCAGGCGAGCAAACAGCAGGTCTCGGGCTTCGAGCAGGGCCACGGCTTCGGCATCGACCAGCTCGCCCTGCGGCAGCAAGCCCGCCACTTTCATATCGAGCAGCGTTGCGGCAATAACAAGAAACTCCGAAGCCTCATCCAGATTCTCTTCCGGCCCCAGGTCGCGCACATACGCAATAAACTCGGCGGTCACGCGGCTCAGTGCAACCTCGGTGATGTCCATCTCATGCTGCGAAATAAGGTTCAACAGCAGATCAAAAGGTCCGTCGAAGTTCGACAGCGAAACACGAAAACCGTCGCCGGATGCCGCGGAAGCACCCTCGCTCGCTGCTGTGAGGTCAGGCGACGGCGCCACGGGCAACCAGCTCCCGCGCTAACCGTAGGTAGGCCTGCGCTGCTGCATGCTCGGGCGCGAATTCTGTAATGGGCACGCCCGAGACCGAAGCATCCGGGAATTTTACGGTGCGACCAATAACGGTTTCGAGCACGTCGTCGCCGAATGCTTCAACAACTCTTTCCAGCACCTCACGCGAGTGCAGTGTGCGCGGGTCGTACATGGTGGCCAGCAGACCATCGAGGCGAATGGCGGGGTTCAATCGATCGCGCACCTTGTCGATGGTTTCAATCAGCAGGGCAACCCCGCGCAGCGCAAAGAATTCGCACTCTAGCGGCACCAGCACGCCGTGCGCGGCTGTGAGAGCGTTGACAGTGAGCAGGCCCAGCGACGGCTGGCAGTCGATGAGAATAACGTCGTAGTCGTCGGTCACCTGGCGCAGCACGCGCGAGAGAATCGTTTCGCGCGCCACCTCGTTTACCAGGTGTACCTCGGCCGCCGAGAGATCAATATTGGCGGGAAGCACATCGAGACCTTCGACGCGGCTCGTCACAATAGCGTCGCGGGCATCGCGCTTGGTGTCGAGCAGCAGGTCGTAGATCGTCGGGGTGTCGTGCGTAGGAATACCGAGCCCCGCCGACAGCGCACCCTGCGGGTCAAAATCAACCGCCAACACCTTGCGGCCGTATTCGGCGAGCGCGGCTGCGAGGTTGATCGACGTGGTGGTTTTGCCCACGCCGCCTTTTTGGTTGCATAGCGCGATGATACGAGCCGGCCCGTGTGAGGTCAGCGGCTCGGGAATCGCGAACCCCTGATATGGGCGCCCGGTGGGGCCGATGGGGGTGTCGTCGTTCACTGCCTGCTTGGCCACCAAGATCTCCTGCCTGATCGTGCTTGCTTGATTCTAGCCGCGCCGCGAGAGAAGTCGATTCGCTACGCGCCGCGCAGCGCACTGACGGGTTCGATGCGTGCTGCCCGCCACGAGGGGTACCAGCCCGAGAGCAGACCAACCAGTGCTCCCAATACGGTACCGGCTACGGCGACAAGCGGGTGGGTGACGGGTGTCCAGCCCTGTAGTGCGGCGACGATGACGACGCCGATAACGCCCAGTGCTGCACCAATGAGGCCTCCGATGAGGCCGATCACCACCGATTCGACGACGAACTGTGCGCCGATTTGTCGGCGGGTGGCTCCGAGTGCTCGGCGGAGGCCAATTTCTCCTATGCGTTCCATGACCGACAGTAGGGTGACGTTGGCAATACCTAGGCCTCCTGCCAGCAGGGCGATGGCGCCGAGCACAATAAACACGATGTTGACGTCGGCTTGCACGCTCTGGGCGAGGTCGGACCCGGCCGAGGGTGCGCGGGTTTTGAGTGTGTCGGGAAAGTCGGGTGCGAGCGCCAACACCGACTGCTCGGCCACCTGGGGGCCTGCTCCCACGGCGATACGAATCGTGAGTTCTTCTGCGGCACCCATCCCAAAGTCGGCGCGTGCCGTGCCGAAGGGGATCATGACGGCGTCGAGCAGGTCGCCGCGGCGTTCCATGCCGTCGGCAATCCCGATAACGGCGTAGGCGAGCCCGCCAATAAATATTGACGGTTGTGAGTCGACCCGGTTGATGCCGAGTTTTTCTGCTGCTCTTTCGCCGAGCACCGCAACCCGGTCGGTGCGTTCGCTGTGGCCGTCATCAAACATGCGGCCGACGTTTACTGTGCCGTCAACGGCGGGTATGAGGCCGGGAGAAACAGCCATGAGTGGCGGTGACGCTGTTTCTGCCGCCGACGGATCGTTGACGGGCACCGCGGTGATGGTTTCGGTGCCGAGTGCAATCTTGCCGCTGAGGCCTGCGCCCTCGACCCCGGCCAGGCGCAGTACGCGGTCGGCGGAGTCCCAGGGCAGGCTGCCCGTGGCAAAACTGGCGTTGCGGCCCTTAGCTTCGGCGGGGGTCACAATCACCTGGGTGGAGGCATAGCTATCAAACTGTGCCGCAATTTGTGCGGCAGCGGTCTGCGCAAAGCCCACGGTTGCTACGAGCGAACCGATACCGAGCACGGTGCCCAGAATCGTCATTACCAGGCGTGCAGGGCGCGAACCGATATCGGCGGTGGCTTCGGCAACGAGGTCGTGCAAAAGAAAACGATCGGCGTGCCGGATGCTGGGTACCAGCGCCGCTGTGCCGGTTGCGGCCGTCTCGGTGGCATCCGGAGTCGTGGTGGTATTGCTGCGCCGACGAAAGAGACGTGAGAACAGCGATTTTTTTGTGCTCACAGCTCCTCCAGTCGGCCGTCGGTGATGCGTACGCGGCGGCGAGCGCGGCGGGCAACGCCGTCGTCGTGGGTGATGATAACGAGGGTGAGGCCTTCGTCGTTGAGTTCTTCGAACAGGTTCATCACCTCGCCGGAGGTGCGCTGGTCGAGGTTACCGGTGGGTTCGTCGGCCAGCAGCAGGCGCGGTCCGCTGACGACGGCACGTGCCACGGCGACTCTTTGGCGTTCACCGCCCGACAGTGACTGCGGAAAGAAATCGACGCGGTGATTGAGACCAACGCGGTCGAGAGCTTCGCGGGCGCGAGTTTCGCGTTCTTTGCGGGGTACGCCCGAGTACAGCATGGGCATGAGCACGTTGTCGAGCACGCTGCGGCGGGGCATGAGATGAAACGACTGGAAGACGAAGCCGATAAAGCGGGCGCGTACGGCAGCGCGTTCGTCTTCGCTGAGACTGCCGGTGATTTCCCCAGCGAGCCGATATTCGCCCACGCTCGGGCGGTCGAGCAGGCCCAGAATGTTGAGCATGGTCGATTTTCCAGATCCACTCGGCCCCACGATGGTGACGTAGTCGCCCGCGTCGACGGTGAGGTTTACGGCTTTGAGTGCTTGAACTTCGGGTGGGCCCGGAAAAGAACGGGTCACATCGCGCAGTTGTACCAGCGGTGAGTGCGCGGCGGGCTCACTCACCGGCCCACCACCACGAGGTCGCCCTCGGCGAGGTCGCCGTCTTTCGGGCGCACTTCGACGGCACCGCGTGCTGCCAGGCCCGTCTCGACAACGACCATGCGTGTTTCTGCTCGGTCACCGTCGCGCGGGTCACCCTCTACGACTTCGACGCGTGATTCTCCGCCCGGCCCGGCCGTGAGTGCGGCGGCGGGTACCGAGAGAACATCACCGTCGGTGGCACCGACGCCGATCGCGAGGCGTACATTCGAGCCGCGTAGTTCGTCAATCTGTTCGGGCGTCATGGGGTCGGGTTCGAGCAGCACTTCCCAGCGGGCTTGGGCGTCTTTACCGGCGTTGAGTTCTTTGATCACGGCGCGATGCGCAGTGCCATCGGCAAGTTCGAAGGTGGCCTCTGCACCGACTTCGAGTAGCTGCGCATCGGCGGCGGCCGCCGCGGCTGTCAGGCGCAGGCTGGCACCGGAGACAACCATGGCAGCACCCTGCAGCACGCTGCCACGGGTGACGTTGACGGCATCGACTCGTCGGGGCAGATCTGTAAGATACAGCACTTCGCTCGACGGCAGATACGGCAGCACGCCTTCCTGCGCTGTTTCGAGGTCTTCCTGTGCGGCGCTCAGCTGCTCATAGGCCAGCTGCAACATTTCGTCGCCGCCCGAGCCACTGTTTTGCCACAGTTGATCGCGCTGCAGTTTTGCCGAGGTCAGTGCCCATTCGGCCTCTTGCACCTGTCGCTGTGCTTCAGCCACCGAGAGGTCGCCGTCACCCTTTTTGGCGCTCTCCAGCGCTTTCTTTGCTGCTGCGAGGTCAGCTTCGGCGCGCTGCACTGCAACGTCGGCCTCCCACTGCTCCAGTTCCGACGGGCCGGCATTGTCTTGATTTATCTGCTGCTGAGCACTGTTAACGGCACTCTCGGCCGAACGCACGGCATCACGCGCCGCCCTCACCGCGTCTTCGGCGCCCTCGGGAGCAGGCGGCAGCGGATACCCCACTTCGGCATAGAGCTGCTCGACCGCATCGGCGAGCGCCCAGTCAAAAATGTTGCTGTTGGTATCGCCGGGGTCAATGCCTACGGCTTTGAGCGCCTGCTTCAGCTGGGTTACATCGGGACCCGACACCCCAAACCGCAGTGTGCGATAGGCAGGCAACTCCCCCGGCAACACAATCACCGGGCGCCCCACGACCTCGAGCACAATACCCAGTTTGTCGAGAGTTGCGCCCTGCTCGGGCACCTGCCCGGTCACAACAGCAGCACCAGAAACAGACGACGTGTCAAGCGTCACATCGACGGCATCGGCATAACCGACATCGGCGCGCAGGGTGACGTCGTTGCTGAGCGTGCCAAATTCCACCGGCACAGTCACAAGGCCAGGTTCGGGTGCTTCGGCTTCTGCTCCGCCCGGGCCAATCAGAAAACGCCCCACGAGAAGCCCCGCGACAAGACTCACCACGGCTGCGGCAGCCACCCACCACAGAGCGCGGTTGCCGCGCAGCACACGACCCCACCCGCTCACCCGGCGAATGTCGGTGTCGTCGCCCGGGTCAGCGGCGTCGGCGTCGGCGTCGATCAGAGTGTCGAACTCTTGTGTGGGCTGCTCGCCGGTATCTGCGGTTTCGTCATGCGCAGCATCCGGGGTATTTTTTCGTGACCGACGCACCTTATTTGCTCTGCTCCGCAGCAGCCTTAAAGGCGTCCAGTTCTGCCTTGTGCTCCTGAATAAAACGTTCTTCCATCGCAAACTGCGCTTTCAACTGCTCTTGCGTATAGTTCACTTTTTCGCGGCAGTCGAGGTCTTTCAGAGCAAGAGCAACCTCTTGTTCAAAGATGGCCTCCATTTCGGGGCTGTCTTTCGGGTCGGGAACCTCGGCCTCGGGGTCTTCGAAGATCGCCGGGTCGAGGTCGTCATAGAAGGATTCCCACACCTCGTTCATCGCGTCATAGATCGACTCCTGCGCAGCATACTGCGTCGTGAATCCGGGCTCACCCGCATCGGCCATGCACTGCGACCATGCGTTATCAATCTCACGCATCTCAGGGCTGTCTTCGGAGTTCGCCCCCATTTCTTGCAGTGCTTCCAGCAGCCCCGCGAACTCATCGCTCGACAGCAGGTCTTGCGACTGGTATACCTCGTGCGAGGCATAACCCTGGCAGCCGCTGTCTTCCCAGTTCCACTCGACGATTTCGTCCTCTTCATAGGCCTCGTCATCAAAAACGCCATAGAGAGTGTCGAAGTACGCCTGCTGTTCGGTCTCCGACAGCGATTCCACGTACGCCTGGTTCGGGTCAACCGTCTCTTCGCCCTCATACATCTCTTCGGGGTGCTCTTCGTAGTATTCGTCCCACGGGCTATATACGGCACCATAACCGTACTTTTCTACCCATTTGCGGTCATCGGGCTCCCACACAGGCATGTCGTCTTCGTCACCCGAGCTACCAAAAACCATCGAGCTGTCTTGCACCCACGGCGTGTACTCGAACCCCTCATCGGCCATGCACTGTGCCAGCAGCTCTTGCTCTTCGCGCTGCTGCTGTTCAAACTGGGCCATCTGCTCTTCTTCAGACAGATCAGAGTCCCACGCAGCCGACAGGTACTTATTCAGTGGTGAGTCTTCCCAGGTCAGCTCGCCCGATCCCCCGCCCGGCAGCAGTGAACACGAGGTTAGCGTCAGTGCCGCAACGGCAGTGAGAGCAAGAGCAGGCACAACAGAACGCATAGCGATGTTTCCTCAAAATCGGTGAGCAGAGAAGTGCAACGCAATAAGAGTATGGCTTTCTGCGCCGTTATCCATCATCCGCGAGGATGATTGTGAAGAATTCGTCCGAAAAATATTAACTACGCGCCCGCGGGTGCGATGTGGCATAAACGTCCCGCAGAGCATCCACCGAAATATGCGTATAAATCTGTGTCGTTGCCACCGATGCATGGCCGAGCAACTCCTGTACCACCCGCACATCGGCACCGCCCTGCAGCAGATGGGTTGCAAAAGAATGCCGCAGAGTATGCGGCGAAATATCGGCATTCACCTGTGCTTTTTCTGCCGCGTCTCGAATAATCAGCCACACGCTCTGGCGCGACAGGGGTGCTCCTCGCACTCCCAAGAACAGTCGCGCCGAGGCACGCCCTTTCGCTGCCAGGGTCGGCCGCACCCGTGTGAGATAGGCATCCAGCGCCGCCCGCGCAAACGACCCCACCGGCACAATACGTTCCTTATTCCCCTTGCCTCGCAACCGCAGCAGCTCAGCATGCGACACATCGTCAACGTCAAGGTTCACCACTTCTGACACCCGTGCCCCCGTGGCATAGAGCAGTTCCAGCAGCGCCCGGTCACGAATCCCCACCGGTTCATCGGGTGAAGGAGCAGCAAGCAGCCGCTCCACCTGCTCGATCGTCAACGCACGCGGCAAATTGCGCCCCACCTTAGGTGGTCGCATCCGGTGCGTCGGGTCATCGTCAACAACACCCTCGCGCACCAAAAAACGGTGTAGCCCCCGCACCGACGACTGCAGGCGCGCAAGACTGCTCGCTGCCGGAGCAGGCTCAGCCGACGCACGGTCGGCAATAAAGCGGCCCACAGTGTCGGCCGTCACCAGCGCCGGGTCATCAATACCTTCGCCCTGTAACCAGGCCACGTAGGCGTCAAGGTCACGCTGATACGCCGCCAGAGTGTGTTCCGAGAGGCCGCGCTCGATCGTTAAATGCCGCACATATACTTCTTGTGCACGATCCAGCCGCACTGTTACGCCCCGTTCACACGCCGATCCGCCGCCATAACACCAATCATCAAGATAGCGTTGCGCACATCACCGCGGGCAGCAGCCGCGGCGGCCTCAGCCAAATCGACCCACTGCAAACGAATATCGGCCTCTTCTGCTTCGCGAGTAAAAGCTTCTTCGGCAGCCGTAATACCCGTTGCCAAATAGATACGAATCAGTTCACTGTTGCCGCCCGGGGTTGTCCACGTTTCTACCAGCGGTTCCCAGCGTTCAGCCCGCAAATCTGCTTCTTCCGCCAGCTCGCGCTGCACGGCACTAAATGGCTCTTCGCCGCGCACATCTAACAGCCCCGCGGGTAGTTCCCAGTCGCGATGCCCGATCGGGTGTCGATACTGCTGAATCAGCAGTACACGCCGCTGGTCATCAACAGCAACGACCGCGACGGCTCCCGGATGCTCCACATACTGCCGCTCCAGTTCTTCGCCACCAAACACAAAGCGGTCCGAGCGCACATTCCAGATCGCGCCTTCGAACAGTAGTTCACTGCTCACAACCTCTACCGCGGCTGGTTCGTCACGCAGTAGCATCCGGTTACTCCCCCGCATTTTCGTCGTGAAACAGTTCGCTCGAACGATGACGCTCAATAGCGGCGCCGACAAGCCCGCGGAAGAGCGGATGCGGCGATGTGGGTCGCGAACTCAGCTCGGGGTGCGCCTGTGTTGCGATATAGAACGGATGCTGTTCGCGCGATAGTTCCACATATTCGACCAGGTTGTGGTCGGTGTTGATGCCCGAAAACACCAGCCCCGCCTCGGCCAACTGCTCGCGGTAGGCGTTATTGACCTCGTAACGGTGGCGATGCCGCTCGGCAGCCTCGCTAGCACCGTCATACACCTGGCTTGCCAAAGATCCCTCGGCCAGCTGCGCGGTCGACAGCCCCAGACGCATCGTGCCACCGAGGTCGCCCGCGTTTAAGACATCCACCTGCTCGGCAATCGTGGCAATAACCGGATGCTGCGTCTCGGGCTCAAACTCTGTCGACGAAGCCCCGTCAATACCCGCCACGTTACGCGCATACTCGATCACCATGCACTGCAAGCCCAGGCACAGCCCCAGCGTAGGGATACCCTGCTCACGAGCAAAACGCAGCGCGCCCAGTTTGCCTTCGATGCCGCGAATACCGAATCCACCCGGAACACAAATGCCGTCCAGGTCGGCCAACGCCTTCTCGGCGCCCTCGGGTGTTTCGCAGTCGTCCGAGGGAATCCAGCGCAGCTTCACCTCAACCTCGTGCGCAAAACCGCCGGCTTTGAGTGCCTCGGTCACCGATAGGTAGGCATCCGGCAAATCAACATATTTACCCACCAGGCCAATGGTCACCTGGTGGCGCGGGTTATGCACAGCCTGCAACACTTTTTGCCAGCGCGACCAGTCAACATCGCCCGCGCTGGTCATCTCCAGCGAACGCACAATGTACGAATCCAGGCCCTGATCGTGCAGCATGCTGGGAATGTCGTAAATGCTCGGCACATCAATCGCATTCACGACGGCGTCTTCATCGACGTCACACATGAGCGCAATTTTGCGCCGGTTCGACTCTGTTACCGGCCGATCGCTGCGCAGCACGAGCGCATCGGGTTGAATACCGATCGAGCGCAGTGTGGCAACAGAGTGCTGGGTCGGTTTGGTTTTTTGTTCTCCGGATGCCCCGATAAAAGGTACGAGCGAAACATGCACAAAGAACACGTTGCGGTGCCCGAGCTCGTGGCGAATCTGTCGGGCCGCCTCAATAAACGGCTGCGATTCGATGTCGCCGATCGTGCCACCAATTTCGGTGATGATCACGTCGGGGCGTGGCTCTTGCTCGGCTTGCAAACGCATGCGCCGTTTAATTTCGTCGGTGATGTGCGGAATAACCTGCACTGTGTCGCCCAGGTATTCTCCGCGACGTTCGCGCTGAATCACCCGCGAATAAATCTGGCCGGTAGTGACGTTCGCCGCCTGGCTGAGATTGATGTCGAGGAACCGCTCGTAGTGACCGATATCGAGGTCGGTTTCGGCTCCGTCGTCGGTGACAAAAACTTCGCCGTGTTGAAACGGGTTCATGGTGCCCGGATCAACGTTCAAGTAGGGGTCAAGTTTTTGCATGACCACGTGGAGTCCGCGCGCGGTAAGAAGATTACCGAGACTCGCGGCTGTGAGGCCTTTACCCAATGAAGAAACGACACCGCCCGTCACAAAAATGTGCCTGGTGATGTCGTCTGCCGCCCGTGCGCGTGAAATGTCTGCCACGGGCTTCCATGCTATCAGCGTCTACGACCAAACAACAGAGAAAACACTCAGCAGTTCAGAAGCATCAGATTTTTATTTGTGACGCAGATTCTTATTTGTGACCCAGCGCAAGAAGTTCTCGTGCGTGCGTGAGTGCGGCATCCGAATCTGTCATCCCCGAAAGCAAGCGGGCCATCTCAGCTTCGCGGTCGGCGCCGTCGAGCCGTTGCACATCAGAAGCAGTTACCTGGCCATCGGCTGTTTTCACAACGCTCAGATGGTTACCGGCAAAAGCGGCCACCTGGGCCAGGTGCGTCACGGCAATAACCTGCGACCGCTGCGCTAGGCGTGCCAGACGCCTGCCCACTTCAATCGCGGCGGCCCCGCCGATACCGGCATCAACCTCGTCGAATACGAAGGTCGGCACGGGGTCTGTTTCGGCGATCACCACTTCAATCGCGAGCATGACGCGCGAAAGCTCACCGCCCGAAGCGCTGCGCGCAACAGGCCGCGGTGAGGCTCCCGGATGCGGTGAAAGCAAGAACTCCACATCATCGCGGCCCGCTGCCGAGGGCGTTCCTTCTCCCACCGTCACGTCAAGATAGGCGTCGGGCATGGCCAACGCCCGCAACTCTTCTGTCACGGCCGCAGCGAGCGTACCGGCTGCTTTTTTGCGGGCAGCGGTCAGGGCCTCGGCCGCTGCATTCAACTGTTCCGCCAGTCGGTCGCGTTCGGCAGCCAGTTGGTCAATACGGTCGTCATCGTCGTCGAGTTCGGCCAGGCGTGTTCCGCCTGTTTCTCGCAGTTGAATCACTTCGTCGAGCGAACCGTGAATGCGGGTGAGCACGGCCAGTGCCGCACGGCGCTCTTCCACCGCTGCCAGTTCGTGGGGACCTGATTCGTCGAGGTCAGCGAGATAGGCCGACAGCGCTGCCGCAATATCGTCGGCGCGATATCCGAGATCGGCGATGGTCTCACCGATCGCCTGCAGGCCTGCATCCGGCACTCGTTCGAGCTGGCGCCGTGCCTCGGCCAGCAGCGTCGTCACATCGGTGTCTTCGTCTTCGGCCGAGATCGCCGCGCGGGCCTGTGCTGCTGCCAGTCGCAGTTCTTCGGCGTTCGCTAAGCGTTCGGCACGCTCGAACAGTTCGGCGTCTTCGCCGGGTTGCGGGTCGGTTGCTTCAATCAGTTCAAGGTCGTGGCGCAGCTGCGCGGCTTCGGCCTGGCGTGCTTCACGGTTTTCTTGCAGAGCTGTCAGTTCGTTTTCACACTGCCGATGTTGCTCGTACAGCTCGTGGTAGGCCTGGGCGGGTGTGCTGATGTCTGCCCCACCAAACCGGTCGAGGGCTTCGCGCTGTGCCACGGCCGAGCGCAGGCGAAGCTGATCCGATTGTCCATGCACAACGACCAGGCGGTCTGCCAGCGCTGCCAAAAGACTGGCGGGAGCCGCGCGGCCTGCCACGCTGGCTCTGCTGCGCCCCTCGGCCGAGACGGTGCGTGATACATACAGTTCGCCACGGCCGTCGTCTATCGGTTCGAGCTCTCCGCCCGACTGGTCGACAATCTCGGCCACGGCACCGGTTGTCGGTACCTCCCACACACCGTCGACCACCGCTTGGCGTGCGCCCGAGCGCACCGCCGAAAAGTCAGCGCGCTGGCCCAGCAATAGTCCAAGGCCCGTGACCACCATGGTCTTTCCGGCGCCGGTCTCGCCCGTGATCGCGGTAAAACCGGGCCCGAGGGGCAGCACGGCTTCGGCGATCACGCCCAGGTCGCGCAAGCGCATCTCTTCGATCATTCGCGTGTCCCCCGCCATCCGGCAACCGGAAGCTGAAACTTTCGCACCAGCCGGTCGGTGAATGCTGCCGGATGCAGGCGAGCCAACCGCACCGGATGCTGCGAACGGCGAATAATCACTCGCGCTCCGGGCGGGAGGTCGTGTGAACGCCGCCCATCGCACCACAAGATTCCTGTGCCGTCTGTGCGTTCGAGCAGCTCGATGGCGACGGGGGCATCCGGACTCACGACCAGGGGCCGGGCAAAGAGCGCATGGGCAGAGAGTGGAATAACTGCGATCGCCTCAACACCGGGCCAGATCACCGGGCCTCCGGCAGAGAAGTTGTAGGCGGTTGATCCTGTGGGCGTCGACACCACCATGCCATCGCAACCGAAGCTCGACAGTGGGCGGCCGTCAATGGCAACGACCACTTCGATCATGCGCTCTCTGCTGGCTTTTTCGACCGTGGCTTCGTTGAGTGCCCATGTCTCATAAACGACGGTTCCTGCGGCGTCTTTGACCCGCACTGATAGGGCAAGACGCTGCTCAACTTCGTAGTCGCGGTCGATGGCTTGACGCACAGCGTCGTCCATATCGTCGCGTTCAATCTCTGCGAGAAATCCCACGTGCCCCATGTTGATGCCGAGCACAGGGGCGGTTCCTTCACGAACAACTTCGGCGGCGCGCAGGATCGTGCCGTCGCCTCCCAGCACAATCGCTAGTTCAAGATCGGCAACGGTGGTGTCGGCTTCGCCGAGTGCCGTCACGTCGGCAAAGAACGGGTCAACCTCGGCAAGTTCGGCCCGATCATCGGGCGATAACACCGGTCGTGCGCCTGCGTCACGCAGCGCCACGATAACCCTTCGTGCGGCCTCGACTGTGTCGTCGCGCTGCGCGTGGGCAACCACCAGAATGTCGCGCTCGTTCATCGTCCTCCTGCGAGTTCTTCGATCGTGCTCATCCATTGTGACGGATTCTCGTGTGCCCCGGGTACGAAGTGCACAAGGTATTCCACGTTGCCATATGTTCCCGGCAGCGGTGATCGCACCAGCCCTCGGGTGGCCCACCCCNTTCTCGTGTGCCCCGGGTACGAAGTGCACAAGGTATTCCACGTTGCCATATGTTCCCGGCAGCGGTGATCGCACCAGCCCTCGGGTGGCCCACCCCACGTCGTAGGCCCACCACAGTACGCGTTCTATCGCGTCGACCCGCGCATGCGGGTCGGTCACCAGCCCGCCGCGCACAGCTGTGCGCCCCACCTCAAACTGGGGTTTGATCAAAAATATGGCATTGCTTTCGGATGCCGCGACCTGGGCCGCAGCCGGCAGTATCAGCTCGAGCGAGATAAACGAGAGGTCGGCCACCAGCAGCTGCGGGGCCTCCGAGACTCCCGTGGCCTCGGCCAGGGTCTGCCGTGTCATGTGGCGAACGTTAAATCCCTCCACAGCGATAACGCCGCTGTCGGCAGCGATACTCGAGTGAAGCTGCCCGTGCCCCACATCGACGGCCAGCACGCATCGCGCCTGGCGTTCACGCAGCACCTGAGTAAAGCCGCCGGTCGACGCGCCCATGTCGAGGGCCAGTGTGTCGGCAACGTTCAGAGAAAATGCATCGAGGCCCGCGATGAGTTTGTGTGCAGCACGGCTCACATAGTGGTCTGCGCCCGCAACCTCCAGTTCATCGTGGTCACTCACCGCGTACGACGGCTTCACAACCGGTTTGCTGTTGACCGTTACGAGCCCCTGCGCAATAAGTTCGGCGGCGCGCGTACGTGACTGGGCAAGCCCTCGTTGGGCTAGTGCGGCATCAAGCCGTGTCATCGCCCGCACCCCGGGGTCCGCTGTCTAGTTTGCGAGAGAGTTCGTCGTGCACCGCCATATACGCGTCAGCACGGTCAGCCAGGGGCTGCCCTTCGATAAGCCGCAGCCGACTCCACAGCGCATCGGTGGGTTCATCGCGCTCGCGTTGCTGCGCGTGCGGCTGCGCATAATGCTGCGAGTCTTCCTGTGCAGGCTCCCGCGTATCGGGCAGATGGTGCTCGGTGCTGTCGCTCACACTGTCAGCCTACGCGCTCCCACTGACACTGCTGTGGGCTAGCGTCGCCCGGGGCGGAAAAACGGGTCGTCGTAGAGTTCTTCCGGAACGCGGAAGCCGAAGATTGCTCGACCGGTCGCCCAGATAGCGCCGGCGCCGGCACGGAGCAGGTCGACCGGTTCGCTGCCGTGCGAGACGATCGTCACGTCGGGCCCGTCAATACGAACGGCGGCATCACGCACGCGGGTGACGTTGCCGTCGGTCACGGTTTCGGGGTACGGCTCGTGCAGTTGGCGCAGATCAGCCAAGATAAAGGTCGGCTGAGACTCGCGTGGCGCTGCCAGTACATGTTTGGGGCGGTCGACCCCTGTCAGTACGAGTGCCGAATCGATACCCGCCCTGCTTGCCCCCAGAATATCGGTGTCCAGGCGGTCTCCGATAAACAGCGGCTTTGCCGCCTGGTAGCGGGCGATGGCTTCTTCAAAAATTGGTGTTTCTGGTTTTCCTGCCACGGTGGCCAGTCGACCGATGGCTGTGTGTACGGCCGAAACAAGCGTGCCGTTTCCGGGCGCCATGCCGCGAGCTTGCGGAATAGTCCAGTCGGTATTGGTGGCAATCCAGGGGATGCCGCCTTCTTCTTCAGGAATCTGCAGCGCAAATGCGGCTTCTGCTAGGTCGGTCCAGGCTACGTCGGGCGAGAAGCCCTGCACAACGGCAGCAGGGTTATCGTCTGCGCTTCGGGTGACGTGAAAACCGGCTTTTTCTGCTTCGACGACAAGTCCTTCTCCCCCAATGATGAGAATCGTTGACTCGGCGGGGATCAAAGTGCGCAGCAACCGCATGGCGGCCTGCGGGCTTGTCACCACGTCATCGGCTTTCACCATGAGGCCAAAGCTGCTGAGGTGCTCGGCAACGTTCGCGTCGGTCCGCGAGGCATTGTTGGTGATGTAGCCGACGCGCATCTGCTGTTCTACTTTTTGCAGGCTACTCACGGCATGGGGTAGTTCTTCTGGTCCGGCATAGACGACGCCGTCGAGGTCGGCAAGCACCAGATCGACGCCGTCGAGTGGCATCCGGGTGGCTGCTGCGCGGCGACGAGAGAAGAACGCCATGTTTACTCCTGAGGGTCGTGGGTTTCGGATGACTCGTTAGAGTCAGCAACTTCGTTCGAGTGGGCGGTCTCGACCGAACCGGATGCTGCACCGGCTTCTTCTTCGCTACCTTCAGCCCCGCCGATGTCAGCCGTGTCGATTTCGACATCGTCGATTTCGGCAACGTCAATTTCGGCGTCGTCTTCGAGGTCGTCGATGACGATTTCTTGGTAGGTGTCTTCTGATTCACCGAGCGCTTCGGCTGCTATGCGTGCGCGCTCATGCCAAAATGCGGCTTCGTCTGCGCGGCCGAGGTCTTCCAGCACGGCGGCGCGGGCACGAAAGAGCGCAGGGCTCCACGAGAAGGCTCGGTCGGGGTTGGCTTCGGCAATTTGGAGTTCACCGAGTGCCAGTTCTGTTTCACCGCGGTCGAGGCGGGCTCCCGACATAGCGATCGCCAGTGCGGCCCGCGTTTCGGCGGGGAGTGTAGCGGGGTCGACGCTGCGGCCCAGTTCGAGGGCTCGGTCGGGTCGGCCCACTCCGCGTTCGCTGTCGACCATCAGTGCAATCTGGTCGTCGCTGCCGGAGATTCGGCGGTAGGTGCGAAGTTCGCGCAGCGCTAGAGCGAAGTCTTCTACCGCATACGCTGTTATTGCCACCGTTTCGCGCACGACAGCGACGCGTCCTGCTCGTCGCCCGGCAGCCAATGCGTGCTCATGAGCGAGGGCAGGTTCGGTGTCGATAAGCCGCGCAGCCATCGCGAGGTGGCGCGCAACAGTGTCACCGTTTTCTTTGCTGAGTGTCTTCAGCTCATTGCGTGCAGCCGGATGCAGGTCGCGTGCCGTGATCTCGTCGGGAATCCGCGGATCACGCGGGCGATCCTCATAGCGCCGCTCACGCGGCTCACGGTCGTCAAACCGGCGCGGGGCGCGTTCACGGTTGTCGTAGCGTGCGCGGTCGTCGCGTCCTTCGCGTCGGCGGTCGTCTGCTCCGTGCCGGGGATTATCGCGGTACGAGCGGTCGCGGTAGCCACCACCGTCTCGTGCCTGATAAGGGCGACCACTATTGTCGCGAGGTGTCTGGCCGTCGCGGCCACGGTAGGGGCGATCGTTCATACGATTATCGCGCCGTTCGCCGCTGTGGCGTCGCGGGCGCTCGTTGTCGCTTCGGTAGGGCCTGTCACCGGAGGGACGCTGCGGGCGGCTGCTCGAGCCGCGATAGCCGCGGTCCCGGTCGTTTCCGTGCCGTGATCCACCGTCTCGGTCCCCGTAGCGGGGGCGCTCACGGTCGCCATCGCGATAGCGCGGTCGGTCGCCTTCGTTATATCGAGGGCGATCATTGCGCTGTGGCCGATCACCGTACCGTGGCCGGTCACCATCAGAACGCTGCGGGCGGTCACCGTATCTCGGGCGATCCTTGTCGCCATACCGTGGCCGGTCACGATCGCTGCGCGGCGGGCGGTCGTCACGGTACCGCGACCGGTCGCCGTCGCGGGGGCGACGGTCATCACCATAGCGGGGCCGGTCACGGTCATTGTGCCGTGGTCGCTCGCGATCGTTGCGCTGCGGTCGGTCACTGTAACGAGGGCGGTCGTCGTCGCGGCGTGGGCCTCGTTTGTTGTCTCGCGGGTGTTGCGCGTCGCGGTCGCGTCGCCTGTTCGTTGCGTCGTCGTCCGACATTGCGGTTCCTCCCGGGAGGGTCGTGCTGCATGTGTGCAGCGAAATCTCTGTGTTGTTTGTGGTGTTTACGCGCTGTGTTGCTCAGCTATCACGCCATTAACGTGCGGTGTTGCTAATCTACCGCGCTGTTAACGCATAATGGCCACCCTGGGGTGGCCATTACACATAAAAAGAAGTTCGGCGGTGTCCTACTCTCCCACAGGGTCCCCCCTGCAGTACCATCGGCGCTGTGAGGCTTAGCTTCCGGGTTCGGAATGTAACCGGGCGTTTCCCTCACGCTATGGCCGCCGTAACA
>NZ_JBNTKE010000007.1:0-75782 GCF_050408645.1 Microbacterium luticellae | reverse complement strand
TGAGGGTTATGGCGAGCTCACGAGCGGTTTGAAGAATGCTGTGGATGGTATTAATGACATGTCTGAGGCTCTTCTGGGCATGATGCGTGCGATTCAGGATCTGGATCAGCAGCTCGCCGGCGGTTAATCGGCATATTTCGGGTGCGCTGGTCGTGAAGGCCAGCGCACCTGTCATGCATCTGTTGGGGAAGAGAAGGATCATCTATGGGCGTCAAGATCAAATACAGCGAACTCGAGCCGCTGAAAGCTGAACTTGAAAGCATCATCGACGAATTTGACCATGCCGGTGCACGCAGAAAAGACCTCATGGGCGCTATCAAAACGCCGTATGGTGAGTCGGCTCTGCGCGATGCTGCCGATGACTTTGAAGGACGGTGGGATGACCGCCGCAAAAGACTCATGGGCAACTGTGAAACCGTGCGCGACTATGTCGAAAGCATCATTCAGGGTTTCCAAGAGTTTGATGAAGAAGCCGGCAGCATGACCGAGAGCGACAGCTAAGAGAGTCACGAGTTATGACGTATTATTCGATGCCCAACTCTCCCCGTGGCCACTACATTGACAACCTTGATGGAACCCCATCTGAGGTGATTGCGCGCGGCGAGCAGATTATTGATCTCGCCACAAAAATGTCGAGCTCTTCGGAGTTGCTCGCCAACCTTGTCTCGAACGGTGCCGAGATGGAAGGCGAAGCGATCGATAAGCTTCGCGAACACGCGCGCGATGTTCATGCTGAGCTGGGCCGCGCCGCCGACCTCTATCACGCGGTGGGCCCCCACATGCTTGCCTATGGTGAGCAGCTTGAAACCTCACAGCCCCTCATTGATGGACTGGTGGAGAGCCTGCGGAACCTTTGGCGGCTGTACTGTGAAGCGCAACAAGTCGCTGATGCTTACGGATACAGC
The DNA here is from genome assembly GCF_050408645.1 of Microbacterium luticellae. Classification (NCBI taxonomy): domain Bacteria; kingdom Bacillati; phylum Actinomycetota; class Actinomycetes; order Micrococcales; family Microbacteriaceae; genus Microbacterium; species Microbacterium luticellae. Next base: position 74,877 of record NZ_JBNTKE010000007.1, on the reverse strand, counting down.
ACCCCGAACTATCCCACGGGAGAAGACGCCAACGACCCTGACCTGCGCAAGCAAGCAGAAGACGACCTGGCTAACAGGCGTGAAGACGCAGAAAACGATGCCTTGCGTGCCCGGCAGGCGTGGGACACCGAGGCCGCGGAGTACGACTCTGCGTGGGACACCTGGTATGGCGCATTCAATGATGCAGCGCAGGGTATTCGTGAAGAAACTTCGGATGCTATTCGCGATTCGACCAGCGATAACATTCGCGGGTTTCTTGAAACCTTCGCGAGTTTTCTTGCCGTCGCCGGCATTATTTTAGCGGTGCTCGCGCTCGTTATCGGTGGCCCGATCATTGCGGCTCTGGGCACGATCGTTGCCGTGCTGAGCCTTCTCACAACGATTGCACAAATGTATTACGGTGATGCTGACGGCGGTGATTTAGCGTGGGCAATCGTTGGCGTTATTCCGTTCTCCAAGATCTTCAGCGGCGCCTCGGGTGTTGGTAAAGGCATGACTTTCGCTGATGACTGGGCCCGCTGGACCGGGAAGGGTGCCGGTTCGGTCGGAGAGTGGGCCGGTGGGCTGAACGCATTTAAGGGAATGTCGTTTGCTGAGGGGCTGGCAGAGTTCTCGGCCGATTTGTTTACCGGCAGGGGTGCGAGCGACTGGGCCCGGGTGGGTAGTAATGGCCGCCACGGGTGGGCTGCAATCGATACTTTGGTGACGATCTGGGGTGGACAGGGTCAACTCATTGGCGACCTTGTCGACTGGGGTTCAGGTAATAAGGGCCGCGCTATCGGCGACTTTTTCGACTGGAACCACCGCCTCTTCTCGTAGAAGCCGGTAACGTGTCGTTGGCATCACCACCGCGCATATTTTTGAGAGCACGAGGCACGACGACATGAGTAGTCTGCGAGCAGAACTGTTAGGGCAGGCCCCGGCGTCGGGTAAGTTCCGGATGCTACTGCCACCCGGGTGGGAACAGCACAGTGTGAGCAAAGAAGACGAACAGCAGCTTGTTCGTCGTGCGGGCGAAAAGCTTGCTCGTGCTCATCGGCCTGATCTTTTTGCGCAGCTTTCTTCGCAGGTGGCCGAGATGATGGCTGGTTTGCGGGAGCGTAATGCGATTGCTTACGCGTTTGCTGGCGAAGCGTCACCGACGTGGGCGCTGGGCGCCGCCAGCCTGGTGGGTGTGTTGCGTACGGGCGATGACGAAGTGTCGCTCGACGCGCTGGTGCGACACGCTATCGACAATTTTGACGCGCAACCGCTGGGTGATGATTATCGGATTGTGCGCTGGGTCGAGCGGCATCCGGTAACTATTGGTGATGAGTCGGTTGTTTCGACGACGATCAACTACCTTATTCCTGTTCCGCGCACCTACCGCAAAAAAGCAGTGCAGTGGGTGGTGACCGTGCCGCACCCCGATACGGTTGCTGCTGATGACCCGCGCCTGGCGCAGTGGGTGGCGCTTTTTGATGCGCATATTGCGACGATGGAGTGGGAGCAGAGCGCGTGAGTATTCGCTTTCGTTTTGATGAGGACCGCGTGATTCCGGTTCCCGATGGTTTGAGCACGCAGCAGCAACAGGATGACTGGCGTGAGCAGGCGGCATCCGATTTTCTTGCCCGCTGGGCAGACACCAAGCGCACCGTGCATCCGCATCTGGTTGAGCACCTGGATGGTGTGCTGGCCGGCGCTGTGGAGCGTGCCCGTGATGGTCGCAGTGTGGCGGTTGTTCTTGACCCGGAGCAGGGTTTTGCTGGTCAGTTGAATATTTTGTATACCCCGGATGCTGTTGCCGACCCTGTTGTGAATGATTTTCTTGCGCCTGCTCGTTCGCGTGTGTATCCCAACCCTCACCTTGTCGACAGTGAGGGGTTGGGCGCGGGCGTGAGCACGACGTCGATTCAGCCGGGTGAGGGTGACGGTGAGGGCGAGGGTGCAGCAAAGGATGCTGGTTTTCGGCGCTGGTTTTTTCCGGGCGAGAATGGTTCGGTAGCAGCGTTTTTAGGGCCGGTGAACCCGTACACTCTGGCTTTTCTTCAGGAACCAGCGCATGAGCTGTTGGTGACGACCACGATTGATGGTTTTACTGCGGCATCCGGAACAAAAACGGTGCAAGAGCTTGTGGAGCGGTTGACGCACCGTATGGAGGAGTGGCAGCCGTGACCCCGCGACCGCTGGAACCGCTGATTGATGAGAGCGAAGAGTGGTCGGCGGTGCACTGGTGGCGTTTAGAGCTGCGGTCGCTGGATGAGGCCGAAAACACGCAGTTTACGCTCGCGCAGCTGGGTCCGAAAGAGGCGTGGTCGACGGAATGGGGTGGGCGTCCGACGGGGGCGAGCTGCCTGCGCACGCTGTCGTATGTGGTGTCGTTGACGGCTCCTGCTGTGGCTGCTTTTGCGATGGGGCGCGCGCAGGCCTTTGGTGATCATTTGCCTTTCGCTTTGGCGGGGATTTTGGTTCTCATCAGCCTTATTGTGACGCTGCAGGGCGAGTGGAGCCTGTATCGCCGCCCGCGCAGCATTGCGGCTTCGGTGGTGCGCAAGATCGCCATCGTGCATATTGTGCCCGCGGTTGTTGTGGTCGTTGTCGGGTTGATGGGCGAGCACCAGCATCCGGGGCAGTTGCTGTGGCTGTTGCCGAGTGTGGTCGATGCGCTTGTGCACGTCTGGCAGCTGTTTCGGCGGCCGGGTGGGCAGGATGGTCCGCGTAATCCGCTCGATAATCTGACGCTGTCGGTGGCAGAGATTGCCCCGGAGGTTGCTGAGCGTATTGTGCAGCGGCGTAATGTGGCGATCCGGATGCTGCACGAGCGCGGCCGCATTGATGCTGATACCGCCGAGCGGGCTATTGCGACAGGACTTGGCCATCTCGCCCTGGTGATGGCGCCCGAGGCGTGTTCCAACTTTTATCCGCCGTCGGCCTGGGAACGGCAACCACAGTAGCGGGTGCCGTATCACTGCGGGTGCCGGGGGCTACTACGCGCGGTCGGTGTCGAGAAACTCGTGCGCGGCGGCGACGAGTGCGCGTACGCCGATGTCGATGGTGGGCTGGATGACGGGCGCGAAAAACGGTGAATGATTCGTAGGAATATCGCTATCGAATGTGCCCGCTTCGTAGGCCTGGCGGAACTGTTCGGCATCGACTCCGCCCCAAAACCAGAACACCAACGGTACTCCGGCGTCGCGGGCAAACCACGATACGTCTTCGCTACCCGTATGCATGCCGTGGTCGATGACGGTGCCTTCCCCTAGGGCGCGGTTGAGAGCGGTGGAGACCCGTGCCGTGGCGGCCGCATCGTTGATGGTGGCGGGCAGCATATGGTCGGTTTCGAAGTCGGGGTCGCGTTCGGCTCCGGATGCCAGTGCTTCGGCGCGCACTATGCGGTGCACGGCGCTGATCACTTTTTCGCGTGTTGCTTCGTCGGGGTAGCGCAGGCTGAGTTCGAGCCGCGCTTCGGTGGGGATGATGTTGTGCTTGAGTCCGGCGCGCACGGCGCCCACGGTCACGACCGCGACATCGCGAGGATCAATCTCTCGCGACACAACGGTTTGCAGCCGCATGATGGTCGATGCGGCCATAACTACCGGATCGATGGTGGAGTGTGGCCGTGAGCCATGGCCTCCGCGACCGTACATGGTGACCGTGATGCCGTCGCAGGCCGACATTTGTGTTCCCGCACGCACGCCGATCGTGCCCACCGGTAGTGGCGTGACGTGTTGCCCGAGCACAATATCGGGCCGTGGTACACGCTCGAGCAGGCCGTCATCGAGCATGGCCCGTGCTCCGGCGCCCAGTTCTTCTGCGGGCTGAAAGATGAGCACGATCGTGCCGCGCCAGTCGGCATCGTCGCGGGCAAGCTGCTCGGCGGCACCAATGAGTGCTGTTACATGCATGTCGTGGCCGCAGGCGTGCATAACGGGCACGGTGATGCCCTCGGGGTTGATGCCGACCGCCGTCGACGCATAGGGCAGCCCGGTTTGTTCTTGCACGGGTAAGGCGTCCATATCGGCACGCAGCCATACGACCGGGCCATGAGAGGCGCCGGATGCTGGTCGCCGCAGCACGCCCACAACGCCTGTGCGCCCCACCTCTTCGAGCACCTCGAAACCGAGTTCGCGCAAATGCTGCGCAACGATCGCTGCCGTGCGGGTCTCGTGAAAAGACAGCTCGGGGTGCCGATGCAGGTCGATATAGAGCGCTTCGAGGTCGATGGCCATGCGCTGAGCCTAACGCTCGGGTGCCAGCATCCGGGGTATTTATTGCCTGGGTGCTGTGGTTGATTGGCGCACAACGAGGGTGGTGGGCAGCAGCTCGGGTATGCGTTCGTGGCAGTGTGGGGGGAGTGCGGCGGCAGGGTCGAGGCGGTCGAGCACGTGTTGGGCGGCCTGCATTCCCTGCTGGCGGGCGAACTGGTCGACCGTGGTGAGCCCAAAGACTTCGCCGAGCGGGTGGCCGTCGATGCCGATAACCGAAAGATCGGTGGGCACGTGTAATCCGCGGTCATTCGCGGCAAGAAGGGCTCCGATAGCCATTTCGTCGGAGTCCGCCACGATCCCGGTGATACGCGGGGCCTCCGGCGACTGTGTCTCGAGCAGCCGATGGGTGGCGGCCCGGCCACCATCAACCGTGAAATCGCCGGGCTCGTGCACAACATGAGCGCCCGTGCACGCAGCTACTGTTTCTTCTACGGCAGCGCGACGTTGCGACGGGATCTGAAAGTCGGTGTCGAACTCGGCACCGGCCCCAATATGGCCGATGTGGCGGTGGCCGATATCGATGAGGTGTTGCGTAGCCACCGCGGCAAGGCCCGCCTGGTCAACCGTCAGCGACTCCAACTGCGGATGCTTGCCGCCCATCGCAACCACAGGCATGCCTAGGGCGCGCAAGGCGGCTGTTTCTGTGGCCGCGAGTTCGAGAGAAACGACAATGAGCCCGTCAACCCGTTGGCGCCGAAGAGCATGGGTGAAAACATTGCGGCGTTCGTCGGCGTTGTCGGTGATGCTGTACAGCGTTACGTCGAACCCGTGCTGCATGAGCGTATAGGAAGCGCCAGCGAGCACGGTCGAGAAAAACCAGCGATCAAGGTACGGCACGATGAGGCCAACGCTGCCTGTGCGGCCCGATGCCAGGCTTGATGCCCGGGATGACACCACGTAGCCGAGTTCGTCGGCAGCGAGCAGCACGCGCTCACGAGAGGCGGCTGAAACGGGGCCTCGGCCGCTGAGCGCTCGCGACACCGTCGCCGTTGATACACCGGCGCGGCGTGCAACATCATCGATACTGACCATCGTCTCTACGTTAGTGGGCGAGCTCCGGATGCTCCGCACGGGGCATGTGCGGAGCATCCGGAGCGTTGTGGTGCCGAGGTTAGTTGAGCGTGTACCAGATGGCGGTATCGACCGGCAGCTGTGAGCCTTCGAACGGTTCGCTGGCGATCACGATACGTGCCTGCGGGTCGATATCGATCGGTGCGTCGCTGAGGTTAGCGAGCACGTGCAGATCGCCGCGGCGGAATGCGACGGTGTCGTCGCCGCGGTCGTGCCAGACGAGAGAGCCGAGGCCAAGCTGGCGTTCGCGGCGTTCGCGCAAGAGCTGCTTGTACAGGGCCAGCGTTGAGGTGGGGTCGTTCTCTTCGACGTCGCGTGCAAACTCTGCCCATTCTTCGGGCTGGGGAAGCCACGAGGCGCCCGTGTCGTTGAAACCGTATGCGGGTGCGTCGGCCTGCCAGGGGATGGGCACGCGGCATCCGTCGCGTCCGTAACGCTTACCGTCGGTGCGGAACCAGGTGGGATCTTGCCGAAATTCGTCGGGAATCTCCATGGCTTCAGGCAGACCCAGCTCTTCTCCCTGGTACAGGTACGCCGAGCCGGGCAGGGCCAGCATGATCGTTGTTGCTGCACGGCCGCGTGAAAGGCCAATGACGGGGTCAGGCTTGCCGGGCGAATTCGGGCCGATGCCCTCGCCCTGTGGGTTCTCGGCGGTAAGGGCCAGGCGTGATGCGTGTCGCACAACGTCGTGGTTCGAGAGCACCCAGGTGCTGGGGGCTCCTACGGCACCGAAAGCGTCGAGTGAGTCGCGAATGACGGCGCGCAGCGCTGCGGCATCCCACTCGGTGGTGAGGTACGGAAAGTTAAACGTCTGGTGCATTTCGTCGGGCCGTACCCACAGTGCCGTGCGCTCGAGGGTGGGCAGCCATGCTTCGCCGCATAGGGCACGGTCGCCGTCGTATTCGGCGAGCACACGGTTCCAGTCGCGGTAAATGTCGTGCACGCCATCTTGGCCCCAGTAGGGCACTTCGGTCTGGTCGCCGCCCATGGAGTCGGCGCCGTCGCCGGGGGAGTAGTCGGGAAGACCGTCGGCTTTGATCATGCCGTGGGCGACATCGACGCGGAAGCCGTCAACTCCGCGATCGAGCCAGAACCGCAAAATCGAGCGGAATTCTTCGCGCACTTCTTCGTTGGTCCAGTCAAAATCGGGCTGGGTGGGGTCGAAAATGTGCAGGTACCACTGCCCGGGAGTGCCATCGGCTTCAGTGACGCGCTCCCACATGCCGCCGCCAAAAACGCTCTCCCAGTTGTTGGGGGGTAGTTCGCCGTTTTCGCCACGACCGTCGCGGAAAATATAGCGGGCGCGTTCGGGACTACCGGGTGCTGCCTTGAGCGCTTCTTGGAACCATGCGTGCTGGTCAGAAGAGTGGTTCGGCACGAGGTCGACAATGACCCGGATGCCGCGGGCATGCGCCTGCTCGAGCATGGCGTCGAAGTCGGCGAGCGTGCCAAAGAGTGGGTCGACGTCGCGGTAGTCGGCTACGTCGTATCCGGCATCTTTTTGCGGACTGGTCATAAACGGACTCAGCCAGATAGCGTCGACGCCCAGTTCTTTGAGGTCGTCGAGTCGGCCTGTGATGCCGGCAAGGTCGCCGATGCCGTCGCCGGATGCGTCGGCGAACGAGCGCGGATAAATTTGGTAGATAACTGCGCTGCGCCACCACTGTGTGCCGGGCGCGGCAAATTGCTCAAGCTGTGCCATGCGTCCACGCTACTGTAAACGCTTACACAAGGGAAGTGTTGGTGGCGAATTATCGCTCGTTGGCCGAGATAACGACGTTGAGTGGTTCTTGGTCGGCAAGCATCCGGTCGATCTGGCTGCGAATAAGACGCAGAATGCGTGGCTCCATAGCCGTGGTGACGCCGCCGACGTGAGGTGAGATGAGCAGGTTGGGTGCCGACCAGAGTGGGTCGCCCGCAGGGACGGGTTCTTGCTCGAACACGTCGCTGGCTGCACGCAGGCGTCCGGCCTGAAGCTCGGCAATGAGCGCCGCGTTATCGACCAGAGCACCGCGGCCAACGTTGACGAATAGGGTGTCGTCGGCAAAGCGCGCGAACATTTCAGCGTTAAAAATGTGCTGCGTTTCGGGAGTGCCGGGCAGTGACGTGACGACGATTTCGGCGTCGGCGACAACACGCGAGAGGTCATCCATGGCGTGCACCGTGATGTCGCCGTAGCCGGGCACCGATTCGGTGCGTGCTGTGCGCGCAACCGCCGACAGTTCTACTTCGAACGGTGCCAACCGTGCCGCAATGGCCTTGCCCACGCCACCAAAACCAACCAGCAGCACTCTGCGGTCGGCGAGGCTGGGGGTAAATATTGGCGACCATTGGCCGTCGCGCTGCGCCGCAACAAAATGCGGAAAGCCACGTTGCGCGGCCAAGATCAACGCCATGGTCAGCTCGGCTGTCGAGGCCTCGTGCACACCAGAAGCGTTGGCATAGGGCACACCCGAGGGCAGGTGGCGGTCGACACCGTCGTAACCGATCGACTGGCCTTGTACCAGCTTCATCGAAACGCCCTGTAGCGCGTCGAGCGCTGCGGGCGCGCCCATATAAGGCTGTACGACGATGTCGATGTGTTCGCGGGGTGCCGGCGTTGTGAGGTCCCACTGCACAAGTTCCACACCGGGCGGCAGGTTGTCGAGGCCCTGTGCGAGGCGCTCAGTGGGAACAGAAATCACCAGCGATGTGCTCATGCTATGAGCTTAGCTAGCAACCACCTCGGCCACAGCAGCAATAGCGCTTTCGAAGAAAGTGAGTCCGTCAACGCCCGAGCGCATTGCCGCGGCAGTGTCGGGGCCGAAGCCTGGTTCGGTGGCGTGCTCGGGGTGCGGCATGAGCCCCACAACGTTGCCGCGCGCGTTGGTGAGACCAGCAATGTTGCGCAGTGAACCGTTCGGGTTAACGCCCGAGTACCGGAAAGCGACAAGACCTTCGCCCTCCAGGCGATCGAGGGTTTCTTCGTCGGCAATGTAGCCGCCCTCACCGTTCTTCAACGGAATGATGATCTCTTGCCCCTGCGTAAAACGGTTGGTCCACGCTGTCGACGTGTTTTCGACCGTGAGTTTCTGATCGCGGCGCACAAAATGCTGGTGGTCGTTGCGAATCAGGCCGCCCGGCAGCAGGTGTGCTTCGACGAGCATCTGAAAACCGTTACAGATTCCGAGGATCGGCATGCCCGCCGCTGCAGCGTCTTTCACTTCGGCCATGATCGGCGACAGCGCGGCGATCGCACCCGAACGCAGGTAATCGCCATAGCTGAAGCCGCCCGGCAGTACGAGAGCGTCCACGCCTTCAAGGTCGTGGGAGCCGTGCCAGAGCGCTACAGGTTCGGCGCCGGCGATACGCACAGCACGCTGCGCGTCGCGGTCGTCGAGCGAACCAGGAAAGGTGATGACGCCGATACGTGCGGTCATTCGACAACCTCGATTGCCACGACGTCTTCAATAACCGAGTTCGACAGCACTTCATCGGCAATGCGGCGAGCCTCAGCAAGAATCTCGTCGGTCACTTCGCCATCAACGGTCAGCTCAAAACGCTTTCCGATACGAACATCTGTGAACGACTCCACACCCATCCGGGCGAAGGCGCCCGAAACGGCCTTCCCCTGCGGGTCAAGAAGTTCGGCTTTGGGCATAACGTCAACGACGATAGTGGGCATAGCAGGCTCCGAAAGACGCGGATGAGGGGCGCTAGTAGTCTACCGTGCGCCCGACGTCATGCTCTGCTCTGCGGGGTTGGCTATGACGAGCGAAAAACCGTGTGCACGTCGCCGATCACATCGCGGCCGCCGAGGCCATCAATTTCGAAGAGCACCGCGATGCCAGAAAGCTCATACCCCATACGGGTGATGAGTTCGCGTCCTGCAGCGAGCGTGCCACCCGTAGCCAACACATCATCAATAAGCAGCACTCGTGCCCCGGCAGCAAGGTCATCGTGCATTTCGACCGTGGCCGTGCCGTACTCAAGGGCATAGTCAACAGCAGCTGCGGGGCGTGGCAGCTTGCCGGCTTTACGAATCGGCACGAGCCCGGCATCGGCCACAATGGCTGCGGCTCCGGCAAGAATGAATCCGCGCGCTTCGACACCGGCAACCACATCGAACGTGCCAGCAAACGGCTCGATGAGCGCCTCAACCGTCACCCGTAGCGCTTCAGCGTCGGCCAGTAGGGGCGTGATATCGCGAAACAAGATTCCCGGATGCGGGTAATCAGGAACCTCACGAATGAGTGCAGACGCGCGGTGTAGGGCGGTAGAAGTCACCGCAACAGACTATCGGGCACAGCCCCGAGAAGAGGGGTGTGGCGTCAGCATCCGGATGTAACGTGAAAGAGACCACGGTGAGCGGAGGTGTCGCATGCGTGTGATTGATCTGAATGCTGATCTGGGCGAGAATTCGCCCGAGCGAATTGTGAGCGACGATGCGGCGATGCTGCGTGTGGTGTCGAGCGCGAATGTTTCTTGTGGTGCGCACGCGGGTACTCCCGACGGTATTCGGGCGACTCTTTCGGCTGCGGTTGCCGCCGGGGTAGCGATTGGTGCGCACCCGAGCTACGACGACTATGCCAACTTTGGTCGCATTGCCCGCGACGTGGCACCGGCAATTCTGCAGGCACAGATTGAAAACCAGTTGGCTGCGCTGCAGACGCTAGCGCGGGCGGAGGATGCCGTGGTGCGCTACGTGAAACCGCACGGCGCGCTGTACAACACGATCGCGCACAATGAACAGCAGGCGAAAGCAGTCATCGCTGCGGTGCGGGCAACGAACCGGAACCTGCCGATTCTGGGGCTTGCCGCAAGCCCGTTACTGCACTGGATCGAAGCGGCAGGGCTCACTGCCGTGGGCGAAGTTTTTGCCGACCGCGCCTACACGCCCAACGGACAACTGGTGCCACGCAGCGAACCCGGCGCGGTCATTCACGACCCGGTGCGTATCGTGCAGCGCATGCTGCAGTTCGCCGAAGACGGCGTGCTCACCAGCCTCAGCGGCGCGCCCCTTCGCGTGCCCGCGGCATCGGTGTGCGTGCACGGCGACACGGCCGACGCCGTAACAATCGCGACTCTTGTACGCCAGGGGCTCGAAAGTGCCGGGGTTACCATCGCACCCTTCGCCACACACGCGCCCGGTGGCGGCGGTTGACTATGCGCCGCGTCATCACTGCGTCCGACCACGCATTCCTGGTCGAGGCCGCGCCCGAAGAAACACCGCTGGCATTGCGGGGCGCGCTCGCCGCTATCCGCGGCGTGACAGAAACAGTATTGGGTGCGGCGACGGTGTTGGTCGTGTACGACCCGGCGGTGACTACTGGCGCGGCTGTAGCGCAGCGGGCGCGGATGGCACAGCTGCATCCGGATGCCACTACCCCCACTGCGGCGGTAAACATACCGGTCACTTATGACGGCGCCGACCTTGCTGAAACTGCCGAGCATCTGGGCGTGAGCAGTAGCGAACTGGTGCGTCGGCACCAGCAGGCACAGTGGCGCGTAGCTTTTGCCGGATTCATGCCGGGTTTTGCGTATATGACATGTGATGATCCGCTCTTTCACGTGCCACGCAAGAGCACGCCGCGGGTGCGCGTGCCCGCCGGGTCAGTGGGTCTGGCAGGACCATTCACCGGCATCTATCCGCAGCAGAGCCCCGGCGGCTGGCAGCTGATCGGGCGCACCGACGCAGAACTGTGGAACCTCGACCACAACCCGCCGGCGCTGCTCACACCCGGCACACGCGTGCGGTTTCTCGAGGCGCCCGCGCGGCAGACACACCCGAAACAGCTACCGGATGCCGCGCCCCCAGCTCCCACCCCTGCGGCCGACCATGTGCATGCCGACTACCTGCATGTAGTGCAGGCGCTGCAGCTGCTCGTGCAAGACGAAGGACGCCCCGGCTACGCAGCGTGGGGAGTCGCCCCCTCGGGTGTCGCCGACCGCGGAGCCATGCGGGCCGCCAACAGGGCAGTGGGGAACGCCCCTACGGCCGCTGTGCTCGAAGCGATGGGCCCGACCGTGGTGCGCTGTCAGGCGTCGGGCGTTATGGCGTTCGCTGGGGCTCACGGCACGGTAACCATTGTGTCGGCGCAGGGGCACGAACGGGTGGTCGCACCACTTATTCCCGCGGCCACCTTTGCGGGCGACGAAATCCGCTTCGACACCCCGGCGCAGGGGCTGCGCTACGTGATCGCCGTGCGTGGCGGCATTACCGTGCCACCCGTGCTCGGCAGCCGTTCGACCGACACGCTCTCGGGGCTGGGGCCCGCGCCCTTGCGAGCCGGCGACAGTATTCCGGTGGGACCCATGTACAGCGCCCCGCATGCTGTCGAGCCAGCACCGCCGCTACTAGACAGTGCGATACCGGATGCCGCGACACAGGATGCCGCGACACAGGGCGTTCATACGCGGGGCGTCGCGACGCTCACGATCACGCGCGGCCCGCGCGACGACTGGTTTACACCCGAATCTCTCGTGCGGCTCACCACTCAAACCTGGCAGGTGACACCGCAGTCGAACCGGGTGGGACTCCGGTTGGCGGGCACAGAATCACTGGTGCGTCAGCAGACGGACGAGCTGCCGAGCGAGGCCGTCGTGCGCGGTTCCATTCAGGTTCCGGCCGACGGCCAGCCCGTCATCTTTCTTGCCGACCATCCGCTTACCGGCGGGTACCCGGTTATCGCCACGGTAACGAGCGACACGCTCGATGCAGCAGCACAACTCGCGCCGGGCGCCAGCATCCGGTTCATGCTGGCCGGAGCAGACGAGTCGCGCGATTAGTCTTCGGGGTCACCGCCGGGTGCGCCCACGGGTTCGAGCGGTTTCGGGTCGTCGGCACCCGTTTTGCGCAGGCGGGCGATGAGATTGCCGCCGTGATAAATGACGATCGCGGCGAGAGTGGCGATCACAATGCCACCCAGTTCAAACCCGGTCTCGTCGTTCTTAATCATGAAACCGCCCACGGCAATAATGAGCGCGACCGCTGCCGTGTACTGGTTGACCGGCCGCGAGAAGTCGACACGGTTATCGACCCAAATTTTGATACCGATCACACCGATGAGGCCGTAGAGAGCCGTTGTCACTCCACCGAGCACACCCGCGGGCACCGAGTTGATGATCTCGCCAAACTTGGGTGACATGCTCAGCAGCACGGCTGTAATACCCGCCACCCAATACGCGGCAGTGGAATAGACGCGGGTCGAGGCCATGACACCAATGTTTTCGCCGTATGTCGTGGTACCCGAGCCGCCGAAGAAACCGGCCAGTGACGTCGAGATACCGTCGGCAATGAGAGCCTTGCCGGTCTGTTCGTTGATAGAGGGGTCTTCGATCATGGTGGCTACACCGCGCACGTGTCCGACGTTTTCGGCAATCAGCACGAGCACGACCGGCAAGAACATGGCCATCGCGGTCCACGTACCGGGCGAGACAAAGTCGGGCATGTGCAGGGTGGGCAGCCCCACCCAGGCGGCCTCGCCGACATCACTAAAGTCGAGTTCGCCTCGGAATGCCGCAAAAATGTATCCGGCGGCAACTCCAAGGAAGATCGAGATGCGGCCGAGAAAACCACGAAAAACCACGGCAAACAGAATCGTTACCGACAGTGTGAACGCGGCCGTGATGGGTGCCTGCGCAAAATTGCCGTGTGCTGCTCCTGCGAGGTTAAACCCGATGAGCGCAACAATCGTACCGGCCAGCACGGGCGGCAAAAAACGGTCGACCCAACCGACTCCTGCAATGTGCACCACCACGCCAATGATGGCCAGCAGCACACCCACCGCAACAATGCCAGCGAGCGCCGATCCCATGTGCGAGGTGGCGGTGGCCGCAGTGACGGGGGCGATAAAAGCAAAAGAAGAACCGAGATAGCTGGGCAGACGATTACGGGTTACCAGCAAAAACAGCAGGGTGCCCACACCACTGAACAGCAGCGTGGTCGATACCGGAAAACCGGTGAGAATCGGCACCAGAAAGGTTGCGCCGAACATCGCGATGACGTGTTGCACGCCGATCGCTATGGTCGCCGGCCAGTTCAGCCGCTCATCGGGGCGAACAACTGCATCCGGTGCGACGCTGCGGCCGTCACCATGAACTTTCCACGCAGGCATGGGGCTCCTTGAAAATCACATCGAGGGGAAACGGCTCCGGATGCTGTACAAAGGCGCCCGCGCCTGCACAAACACTAGCGACCCGGCGGTTCAGATGGAATGAGCGGCTCGCGCATCACGCAAGCTCAAAGTTTTCTTGCGTCAAAACTCAGCCGCGCCACGGTTGCTGCGTCAGCGCGGGGCGTAGACAGAGCCGGTGAGGCGCTCGATCAGTTCGCGATAGCGGGCGACGGTGCGCTCGACAATTTCGGTGGGAAGCTCTGGCGGTGTGCCCTCTTTGTTCCAGTGTGCGGCGAGCCAGTCGCGCACAATCTGCTTATCGAAGCTGGCCATGCGTTCGCTGGGTGTGGTGCCGGTACGCCATGCTTCGGCGTCCCAGTAGCGCGAGGAATCGCTGGTAAGAACCTCGTCGGCCAGGCGCAGCACGCCATCGTTGTCAACACCGAATTCGAACTTTGTGTCGGCAAGAATGAGCCCGCGCTGTTCGGCGATCGCGGCGGCGCGAGAATAAATCTGTAGCGACAGGTCACGCAACTGTGCGGCGCGTTCGGCGCCGACGAGTTCTTGCATCTGCGCGAACGTGATGTTCTCGTCGTGCTCACCCAGGGGTGCTTTATACGCGGGTGTGAAAATGGGCTCGGGCAGGCGGTCGCCATCGGTGAGCCCTTCGGGGAGCGGAAGAGAGCATACGGTTCCCGACTCCTGATATTCCGCCCAGCCGGAGCCCGTCAAATATCCGCGCACCACGCATTCGACCGGCAGCATGGTGAGAGAACGCACCACCATGGCGCGGTCGGCGACGGGTGCGGGCGCCTCACCCTCGGCAAGATGGTTGGCAATAGCATCCGGAGCCTGTGACAGCTGGTCAAACCACCACCGGCTCAGAGTCGTTAGCAGTGCGCCCTTACCGGGAATGCCGGGTGAGAGCACATAGTCGAAGGCGCTCACACGGTCGCTGGCGACCACAAGCATGCGGTCGTCGTCGGAGTCAACCGGCACGTAGAGGTCGCGCACCTTGCCCGAGTACGAATGCTTCCAGCCAGAAAGAGAAGGGGTGTCATTGCCGAGAGAAGTCACCTGGCCATTATTGCGCGGACTACCGACACTGCTGAGCGCGCCACCGGCGGTGCTATAGTCCAAGTGGACTAATCGGAATGGGATATATATGCCGGATGCAACGCTTACACCGCTCAGCGTCATGGTCCTCGCCCTTCTGCGCGAAGGCGATATGCATCCGTACGAAATGATGCGTCTGCTGCGCCTGCGCCGCGACGACCGCATCGTACGCATCACCAACGGCACGTTTTATCACACGGTCGCACGACTGCAGCGCCAGGGGCTCATCGCCGAAGTCGGCGTCGACCGCGACGGCAACCGCCCCGAACGCACCACCTACACCCTCACAGCAACCGGTCCCGAAACCCTCAACGAATGGGTGCGGCAACGCCTGTGCCGCACCGATCGCCGCGCCGAATTTCGCGTCGCGCTCGCCGAAGCCCACAACCTTGAACGCCACGAGGTGCGTGCACTCATTGTGCAGCGCCAAAACGCACTCGAAGGCGAGCTGACCAGCATCCGAGAATCACTTCAGGAGGCCCGCAGCAGAAACGTCGCCGAACAGTTCATTGTTGAACAGGTGCGACACCGGATGCTGCTCGAAGCCGAACTGCACTGGAGCACCCACTTTTTGCACCAGCTCGACGACCCTCAATGTGGTTGGGGTCGTGAAGAAATAACCCCCGCACACGCCGCCACTGCGGCCGCAGCGCGAAAGGCGGCTCAAGCATGACCGATACTTCTTCTCTCTCGGGCATTCCCGCTAGCGGCCCCGTGCGCACCATCGAACCCGATAATCCGTATAGCGACGGTCGTCCGCGCAATCCGTGGCCAGCGTTGTGGGCACTCGTTATCGGGTTCTTTATGATTTTGGTCGACACCACAATCGTGTCGGTCGCCAATCCGGCTCTCAAGGCAGCGCTCGACCCCGCTTCGAACAACCTTGACCGCATCGTCTGGGTCACCAGCGCATACCTGCTCGCCTACGCCGTTCCGCTGCTGATCACCGGCCGCCTGGGTGACCGGTTCGGACCCAAAACGATTTACCTCATTGGGCTCGCCATTTTTACCGGTGCCTCACTGTGGTGCGGGCTCTCCACAACCCTCGAAGGACTCGTGGCGGCCCGTGCCGTGCAGGGCCTCGGTGCCGCCTGTATGACGCCGCAGACGATGGCGGTTATTACTCGTACGTTCCCCGCCAACCGTCGTGGCGCTGCCATGGGCCTCTGGGGTGCCACAGCCGGTGTCGCCACACTCGTCGGGCCGCTGCTGGGCGGATTGCTGGTTGATTCGCTCGGCTGGGAGTGGATCTTCTTCGTCAACGTTCCGGTTGGGGTTGTGGCCTTCATCATGGCCATGGTGTTCGTGCCGCGGCTAGAAAATCGTCCGCATCGCTTCGATATTCTCGGCGTTGTGCTCAGCGCGACCGCGCTGTTTCTTATCGTGTTTGGTCTGCAAGAAGGCCAAACCTATAGCTGGGGCACCATTGTGGGGCCGATCTCAGTGTGGCTGCTGATCATCGTCGGTGCCGTGTTGCTGGTGGTTTTCATCGTGCAGCAGGCGTTCACCCGCAGCGAGGCACTCGTTCCCCTCAGTCTGTTTCGCGACAGCAACTTCTCGGGCGCTAATACGGCCATCGCCGCGGTCGGTTTCACTGTCACCGGCATGTCGCTACCATTCATGTTCTTCTTACAGATGGCGCGCGGACTCACACCCACCGAGGCAGCATTGCTCATGGTGCCCATGGCTGTTATCTCGGGAGTACTTGCACCTTTTGCCGGAGCCCTCATTGACCGCATTGATCCGCGGTTCGTGCTCGTACCCGGCCTGCTCTGCGTGATCGGAGGCATTTTCTGGAACGCCTCGCTCATGAACATGGACGCCGAAATATGGCTGTTCCTCTTGCCCTCAGCCCTCCTCGGCATCGGCAACGCCGGCATGTGGGGGCCTCTGGCGACCACCGCCACCCGCCGCTTGCCCCCGCACCAGGCCGGTGCTGGCGCAGGAATCTACAACACCACACGCACGATCGGCTCAGTCATCGGTTCGTCGGCCATTGCCGCTTTCATGCAGGGCCGGTTAGAAGCCAACCTGCCCGGACTCGACAAATCACCTTCTGGTCTTGGCGGAGGAACCCTCCCCGCATTCGTCGCCGATGGCTTCTCGACTGCCATGGCACAAACCATGTACCTACCGGCCGGAATACTCGTGATCGCCCTCATCGCATCGCTGTTTATCGGCCACGCCGAAACGCACGACTAACGAGCGCGCGGGCAGCGACCCCTTAGCGTGCAGCGACCCCTTAGGAGGAGACCCGGGCGGCGATATCGGTGCGGTAGTGGCCACCGTCGAGCGTGATGCGTTCGAGTGCCGTGTATGCGCGCTCGCGGGCAGTAGCGAAGTCGGTGCCCTGTGCAACAACGTTGAGTACGCGGCCGCCGGTAGCAACGAGCGCGCCACCCGGTGCATCCGGGCCCCCTGTTGCGGCATGTACGAGCCAGGCTCCCTCTACTTCGGCGGCATGGTCGAGTCCGTCAAGGTGCCGCCCTGTTTGTGGTGCTTCGGGGTAGCCTTCGCTGGCGAGTACGACGGTGATGACGGCGTCGTCGGTAAAGGTGGGTTGTTCGTGGTCTTCGAGGTGACCGGATGCTGCGGCAAGCAGCAGTTGCGAGAGGTCTTCGCGCAGACGCGGTAGTACGACCTGTGTTTCGGGGTCGCCGAAACGGGCGTTGAACTCGATAACGCGGATGCCTTTTTCGGTGATGATGAGGCCCGCGTAGAGGAGGCCGATAAACGGTGTTCCTTCGCTGTCGAGCTGGCGAATAACAGGTACGGCGACGGTTTCGGTGACTTCGTCGACGAACGCTTGCACGCTGCCAAACTGGTCGGCGAGCCAGGGCAGTGGCGAGTAGGCTCCCATTCCACCGGTGTTGGGGCCTTCGTCGTTGTTGTGGGCGCGTTTGAAGTCTTGCGCGGGGCTGAGTGCGCGCACGGTATCGCCGTCAGACAAGAAGAAGAGTGAGACTTCTTCGCCCGAAAGAAATTCTTCGATCAGCACGGGCCCGGCGGGCAGATAGCTGCGTGCATGGTCGACGGCAGCATCGCGGTCGTTCGTGACGATGACGCCTTTTCCTGCCGCGAGGCCATCGGCTTTGACCACGTAGGGCGCACCGAGCTTGTCAAGCGCTGTTTCTACTTCGGCCAGTGTTGACGCGTGGATCGCCTGCCCGGTGGGAACCCCAGCTTCGTCCATGATGCGTTTGGCGAACGCTTTGGAGCCCTCGAGCTGCGCTGCCGCACGACCAGGACCAAACACGGGAATACCGCGTTCGCGCAACACATCGGCAACACCGGCAACGAGGGGCGCTTCGGGCCCAATAATGACCAGGTCGATGCCTGTGTCGTTCGCGAAACGTTCGACAGCTGCCGCGTCGAGCGCGTCGATGTCGACGAGCGTTGCATCGTTGGCTATGCCTGCGTTACCGGGGGCGGCATAGATCTCGTGGTCGGTCTGTTCAGACCGCAGGCGGAGAATGATCGCGTGCTCACGGGCACCGGAACCGAGAACGAGAATCTTCACACTCTCAGCCTATCGATCGATAGTGGCGCATGCGTAGTGGGGTTAGGTTTTATGCCCGGATGCTGCGCTCTCTGCCGGCATCCCAGGGTGTGGTCCATCCCGCAGCAGTGAAAATACCGTCGAGCACCATCGCGGTAAAACCCCACACGATCGTGCCGTCGACGTCGAAGGCGGGGCCACGAAAAACGAAATCGTCGCGGTGGAGTACAGACGTGAATCGGTTTGTAGGGTCCAGCAGTTGTGCAACCGGTGTGCGAAACACCTCGACTGTTTCGGCATGGTCGACGGCGACAACCCGCGAGGGAGCAGCCCACCAACCGAGCACGGGCGTGACTAAATGGTTGCTTGCCGCAAGGGGCAGAGCTGGCAGCGTTGAGAGTATTTCAACTCCGTCGGGGTCGAGCCCGGTCTCTTCTTCTGCCTCACGCAGCGCCGTCGCGATGAGATCCGTGTCGCCCGGGTCGCGGCGCCCTCCCGGAAACGACACCTGCCCGGGATGCGAAGACAGACTGGGCGCACGCCGCTGCAACAGAACATCGAGGTCGCGTGCGACGGCCGGTTTCTCACCCGGGGCAGGAATGTTGTCGAGAGCGCCGAACAGAATAAGAACAGCGGCGTCGTGAGCAGCATCCGGGTTAGCCAATGGCGGAAACGGACCCGCCCACGCCCGCGACTGCGCCGCGACAATAAGGTCGTGGCGTGCGCCGAGCGTCGTGTCGCGGCCCGCGCCGCCAGATGCAGTCATGGTTCTTCGAGCTTATTCGGTTTGCTGTGATGCGGCGGCGAGCGCCCTCTACTGTGGTGGCATGGCACGAAAAATCGCGGTAGACGAAGGCCGGGCGGCAGTGGCGGCTGTGCGACGAGGGCGCGAGGGTGGGCAGCATCCGGGGCGGTCGGAGCAGGCGATGGCTGTGCGGTACCTTTTGCAGCTGCTGCACGAGAAAGCTCCGGGCAACAGTGTTGAGGTGCGCGTACCACCGTTCGGTGCGGTGCAGGTGGTGCAGGGACCTCGGCACACGCGCGGTACCCCACCCAATGTTGTTGAGATGAGTGCCGAGGTGTGGGTGGCGTTGGCCGTCGGCGATTTATTGTGGCCGGCTGCTGTGGGCCAGGGTGCGGTGTCGGCTTCTGGTAGCCGTGCCGATCTTGCGCCGCTGCTGCCGCTGCGCCCGTAGCCAGCGCGTTCAAAGATGAATCGTGGGAGAATGAGTGCATGAGCACCCCTCGTATCGATCGCCGTGATGAGACCGCCACTGCGCGTGTGCGCCGCGTGCCGCGATACGGGGTGCTCATGGGTATTGGTGCGGTGGTTGGTCTGATCGCGGCGGGTGTCATTACCCTGCTGGGCGATTATGCGCCGTCTCCTGTTCTTGACGTGGTGTATCCGCCGTCGCAGGTGTTTGGCTTCGCTCTGCTGTGGACGGTCCCTGTCGGCATCGCACTGGGTGGCCTGGTGGGGCTGCTGATGGAACGGGCAACGCGTCATTCGGCACGCGTTGTTCGTGTCGACCGTGAACGAGTGCGTCCCGTCGAAGAAGACACCTGAATTAATTACGCCAGTTCGGCGATGATCGGGCGAATAGCGTCATCAAAAGCAGCAACGTCGCGCCGCAGACTGTCGGTGACGGCAACGGTGAGCGCCCCCACCCACCAGATTCCGCGTTGGGTGAGGGGCAGCACCTGCACGTTCAACTCAAACGACAGGGCCCGGCGGGCAGTGTTGCGCTCAAAACCTGCGATGGCGCTGGCATAGGCCCGATACGACGAAGCGCCCGCACCTACGGCACTCGCATAAACCGAATGATGGTGCTGCGCAAACGCCACAACTTCTTCTGCATGCGGTTCAATCGCGGCGCGCAACTCTTCCGCCCCCTCCACCGGCAGCGCCACCAGTGTGTCAAAACCGTCAACGAGTTCGAGCGGACCATGCGAGACATGTGCTCGCGGCTCAATCGTCATGTTCCAATAGGTCAACCACTGGGCGGCAAGCGCAGCATCCGGTTCTTCATCTATTTCGGTTACCGGGCAGCCGCGCAGAGGCGGCAGATCAGCCAGCTCGCCAATACCAAGTTTTTGACGCAGCGCAAGCGAAATCAGCACGGAGACACCCGCGTCTTCGCGCACAATCCACTGTGGTGCGGCAGCCATGCCTCCATGCTAGGCGGCGAACGGCGGCCTGTGCTGCTACCAAGCTCCCGGATGCTGCGCGTCTGCTGAGTACACACGGTGCCACCCGGCCCGTCACCCAGGTAGGCTATGGGGGTGTCATCTCGCACCTATGCCGAAGCCGGTGTCGATACTGCCGCTGGTGATCGCGCTGTCGAACTTATGAAGTCCGCTGTTCGTGCTACCCACGGGCCGGAGGTGATCGGCGGGGTCGGCGGTTTTGCCGGCATGTTTGATGCCAGCGCCCTGCGCGACTATCGGCGGCCGCTGCTAGCAGGCAGCACCGACGGTGTGGGCACCAAAGTGGCTATCGCCCAGGCACTCGACAAACACGACACGATCGGCCACGACCTCGTAGGCATGGTCGTCGACGACATTGTTGTCGTGGGCGCGAAGCCACTGTTCATGACCGACTACATTGCGTGCGGCAAAGTTTTTCCCGAACGCATTGCGCAGATCGTTCACGGTATCGCCGAAGCCTGTTCACTGACCGGCACGTCGCTCGTGGGCGGCGAAACTGCCGAGCATCCGGGGCTTTTAGGTGTCAACGACTATGACGTTGCCGGTGCGGCCACCGGCGTTGTCGAAGCCGACCTTATGCTCGGTGCTGAGCGCGTGCAGCACGGTGACGTTGTTTTGGCACTGGCTTCGAGTGGCCTGCACTCCAACGGTTTTTCGCTCGTGCGGCACATTATTGCTGGCGCCGGACTCGAATACACCGACCACTCGGCCGATCTCGGGCAAACCTGGGGCGAGGCGCTACTGACCCCCACACGTTTGTACACCACGCCGCTGCTGGCGCTGCTCGAAAGTTTTGGGCCCTCTGCCGCTGTCGCCGATGGTGCCGTGAGGGCATTGAGTCACGTTACCGGCGGTGGTATTGCCGCCAACCTTGCGCGCGTGCTGCCGCAGGGCGCGTGGGCCGATGTTGATCGTTCGACCTGGTCTCCGGATGCGGTGTTCCGTGTGCTCAGCGACATCTCTGGCCACTCACTCGAATCCAGTGAAGGCACCTGGAACCTTGGCATCGGCTTCTTGGCCGTCGTCGCCGCAGACGAAGCCGCAGCCATCACCGAGTTCCTCCGCAACACCGGCATTGAGACATGGCAGGTAGCCACCGTGCACACCGACGCGCGCCCCGACGGTGACTTCGAGCAGGGCGCGAAAGGGGTCGACGGCGGTGCCGTACGACTCGTAGGCACATACAAAAACGGAGCGAACTAACACCCTTATGTGCGGAATCGTCGGAATGGTCGGCAACGGCCCAGTCAACCAAGACATCTACGACGCGCTTCTGCTGCTGCAGCATCGTGGTCAAGACGCCACCGGTATCGCTACAGCAGAGCCCAACGGTGTTATGCACCAGTCGAAAGCAAACGGCATGGTTCGTGAAGCGTTTCGCACGCGCGACATGCGGTCGCTGCTCGGCAACACGGGGCTTGGCCACGTGCGCTACGCCACAAAAGGCACCGCCTCGAGCGAAGAAGAAGCGCAGCCGTTCTACGTCAACGCCCCCTACGGCATCATTCTCGTACACAACGGTAACCTCACCAACACGCGAGAACTCACCGTCGAGATGGCACGGCGCGACCGCCGCCACCTCAACTCTTCGAGCGACACCGAACTACTGCTCAACGTGCTCGCCCACGAACTGCAGACCACCACGTCGCCGGTCGACCTCGAACCGGAACGCATCTTTGAAGCCGTCACGCGCACACAAAAGCGCCTCGAAGGTGCCTATGCGGTCGTCGCCATTATTGCCGGATACGGGCTGCTGGCCTTCCGAGACCCGCACGGTATTCGGCCACTCATCCTGGGGCGACGCGCTGCCACTGCAGCGGCCGAAGACGGCACACCCGCCCACGACGAGTGGATGGTGGCCAGCGAATCACTCGTGCTCGAAAACGGCGACTACGAGTTTGTGCGCGACGTCGCCCCCGGCGAAGCCATTTTTGTTACCACCGACGGTCGCATGTACTCGCAGCAGTGTGCACAAGAACCCCAATTCTTTCCCTGCGCATTTGAGTATGTTTATCTGGCTCGACCCGACTCGATTATGAACGGCATTTCTGTCTACGAATCGCGTCTGCGCATGGGTGACCGCCTGGCTGACACCATCGCTAAGCATGTGCCGCGCGACAAAATCGACGTCGTTATGCCGATTCCCGACTCATCACGGCCTGCCGCGATGGAAGTAGCCCGCAAGCTCGGCATTGAATACCGCGAAGGTTTCTACAAAAACCGCTACGTGGGGCGCACATTCATCATGCCCGGCCAAGCGGTGCGCAAAAAGAGCGTGCGCCAAAAACTGAACGCGCTCTCGAGCGAATTTCGCGGCAAAAACGTGCTGCTCATCGACGATTCGATTGTGCGCGGCACCACCAGCAAGCAGATCATCCAGATGGCCCGCGATGCCGGAGCACTGTCGGTCACCTTCGCCTCGGCCGCACCGCCCGTCCGCTACCCGCACGTGTATGGCATCAATATGCCCACGCGGCAAGAACTCGTGGCCTTTGATCGCACGATTCCCGAAATCGCCGAAGAACTCGGCTGCGACCATATCGTGTTCCAAGAGATCGACGACCTTAAAGCGGCGATCATGGAAGGCAGTGACCTCGACGACCTCGATGTCAGCTGCTTCGATGGCCGCTACGTGACCGGAACCGTCACACCCGAATATTTGGCGTGGGTAGAGGGCACACAAACGTCGTGACGCCATCTTCCGCCTCGACCGCTACACCCGCCTGGGCGGGCCGCGCGATGGCGGTGCTGGGCATCGTACTGCTCGCCTTCTCGCTGCGATCAGCCGTGGCCTCGCTTTCCCCCGTCGTCGACCACATCGGGCGCGAGTTTACCCTCTCGCCACTGGTCGTCGGACTCATCGGCACAGCACCACCCGTATGCTTCTCCATCTTCGGAATCCTCACCCCGTGGCTGGAACGCCGCATCGGGTTGGAACGTCTCACCGTCATCGCGACCGCAGCCGTCGCCCTCGGACTCCTCAGCCGTGGCCTTGCCACCAACTCCATCACCCTGCTCGCCGCTACCGCCCTCATCTTCGCGGGCGTCGGCTGCGGCAACATCCTCCTGCCACCGCTGGTCAAAAAATATTTCCCCGACCGACTCGGCCTCATGATGACCGTCTACTCGGTCATGATGGCACTGTCGACATTCATCCCACCCCTCGTCGCCGTACCCATCGCCGACACTGCCGGATGGCGCGTCTCGCTCGCTCTGTGGGCCGTGTTTGCGATTGCCGGGCTCATGCCCTGGATCATTCTGTTGCGACGTCAGCAGCAGCATCCGGATGCTCGTGAGCCAGCACCGCACGGCGATGCAGCTGCCGCTGATGTGGCTGCTGATGACGCGGCTGCCGATGACGCGGCTGCCGATGACGTGGCTACCGATGACCGAGTCGATGCGATGGCCGCGGCGACAGGCCCTATTGCCGTGGTGGCACCGGACTCGCGCGCGATGAGCAAGCTCGTGCGGCTGCCTCTCGCGTGGGCGCTGGCACTAGTTTTTGGTACGTCGTCGTCGATGGCCTATGTGGCATTCGCGTGGATCCCGACAGTGCTCACCGACACGGCCGGCGCGACCCCCGTTGAGGCCGGGTTTTTGTTGTCGCTGTTCGCGGCCGTAGCACTGCCGTGCTCGTTTCTTGTTCCCGGCATGGTCGTACGGTACACGTGGGCGCCCCGCGTGCTTTTTCTCACCGCTGTTGTGGTCGGATCGCTCGGCCTCGTCGGAATCATGCTCGCACCGGCATCTATCGCCTGGCTCGCCGTAGTGATGTATGGTCTCACCGCCATACTCTTTCCCCTCAGCCTCGTACTGCTCAGCATTCGCGCACGCACACACGAGAGCGCCGTAGCCCTCAGCGGATTTGTGCAGAGCATCGGCTACGCCTTCGCCGCAATCTTTCCGATCCTTTTTGGCGTGCTCCACCAAATAACAGGACACTGGTCGGTACCGCTGCTTGTGATGGCGGCGCTCCTGATCATCGTGATCCCCGCCGGACTCTACGTGAGCCGGAACGAAACAATCGAATCAGCCTGGGCCCGCCGCTACGGGCGGCAGTGGTGAGCGGCAGCCCCGCCCTTTCCTCCGAGGCATCCGACCATCCCGCCTTCCGGCTTCCGGCAGCGGACCAACCCGCCTTCCGGCACGGATCAACCCGCCCTTTCGCCGTGCACTGCGGAATGCGCCTCCACTTGTCCGACAGAATCGCAATTGTCTGACAGATTCGGCTGTTTTGGGGTGCCTGGCGAGAATTTGTCAGACAAGTGAGGTGCCGCAGCACCATAAGGACACGAGGTGACGGGCGCGACTCAAGGAACGGCAGGGCCATGCCGGATGCTGCACGCCGCCGCCGTACTCGCCGCATACCTAGCTACGCTGGCTGCCTGAGGCAGCCAGCGCTCTCGACTCGCATCCGGGTACACAAAACACGTGGTCCCACCGGCAGTGCGGTGGGACCACGTGGTCGGTTGCGGAATCGCTTACGCGTTCTCTAGCGTGTCTTCGTCCTCGTCTTCGTCGGCATACTGGTCAGCCCACTTGTCGACGTACATGTCGTCGTCTTTGTTAGCTTGCGCCAGCTCCCGCTCCAACGCCGCATAGTTCACGGCGGGACTATACGCCTTGAGTTCACGAGCGATCTTGGTGTGCTTCGCCTTTTGACGGCCACGCCCCATGCGCGAGACCCCCTAACGAGTCGGCGGGCTGTCCTGGCCCGCGTATTAAGGACACCGGTTCACGACCGGTAAGAGTAGCATTCAGGATAGCATGCGTGCTAGAGCACACGGTCGTGCTAGCGGCTGGGAAGGGAATGATCCATATGTCTGAGACTGCCCCAGAACATGATGACGCCAACATCCAAGATGCAGAATTGACCGGCGCGGTGATCGCGGCGATACAGCCGGATCAGCCTCCGCATGTGCTGGCCGAGGCTGTGAAATATGCGCAAATGCTGCAGAAGGCATTGGTTGTTGTGCATGTTGATGTCACGCGGTTTGTGACCTACGAAGACCCCGACGGTTATGTGCATACGGCGCCGATTGATCTCAATCTTGACGTTGGCGCGGCCGATTTTGCGCAGGTGCAGGCGGCGGCCGAAAAGACTCTCGACGGTTCGGGTTTGGTGTGGACTGCGCGTCAGCTGGTTGGCGATCCTGCTTTGGCGATCAAACAGCTGGCCAACAGTATTGATGCCACGCTCATCGTGGTCGGAACGCGTCGGCGGGGCCTGGGCGAATCGATTCGTGAGTTCTTTACAGGGTCGGTGGCGGCTCGGTTGAGCCACCGTCAGCACCGCCCCGTTCTTGTTATTCCGCAGCAAGACTCGGTGGCTGACGACGACAGCGAAATCTGGCCCGAGAACGAGGCGTAGTAGCAGCGTGTCGGCGAGGCCGTAAGGAACGACCGAACCCGGCAACCATGTGCACCGCTCAAGCGCCGCCCAGCTGCCGTGTGATGCGGTCGGCAATGTCGTCGAGGGCGGTGGTGAGTTCGGTCACGGTGTCGGCGGTGAGCGTCCCGCCGCGCGCAACGTGGGTGCGCAGTTCGGTGCGGAGTCGAGTGCGGAACGTGGTGATGGCTGCGTCGGCGCGTTGCAGTTCGGCGCGGCTTCGTACGCGGGCATCCGGATGCTGCGCCGCCGTCGGCATGCCGTCTGCTGCCCCCTGGCTCGCAGACCCAGCTCCAGCCCCAGCCCCAGCAGTCGAACCGGCATCAGACCTCGAACCGCCCGAACCACTGCCTGCCAAATCGGCGCGCAGGCTGCGCATGGCCTCTTGCACACTTTTTCGGACTTCGTCGGCGATGCGGCGCACGGAGTCGTCGAGTTCGGCTTCGATGCCTTCGAGGTCGTCTTCGCGGGCGGCCAGTTCGGCGCGACCGGTGTCGGTGATGGAGTAGACGGTCGTGCGCCCTTCTGTGGTGCGGGTGACGAGGCCTTCTTCTTCGAGTTTCGCGAGGCGCGGGTATACGGTTCCGGCGCTGGGCGTGTAGGTGCCGCCGGTGCGTTCAGCGAGGGCTTGGATGATTCCGTAGCCGTGGCGGGGTTGTTCGTTGAGCAGCGATAGCAGGTATAGGCGCAGGTCGCCGTGAGAGAAAACGGGGGTGCTCATGCTAGTTCTCCTCGGTGACGGTCGTGGTCGGTTCGGCGGTGTCGGCAGCCCGGCGCAGTACGGTGATCGCGCCGGTGACCGA
This sequence comes from Microbacterium luticellae, assembly GCF_050408645.1. Lineage (NCBI taxonomy): Bacteria > Bacillati > Actinomycetota > Actinomycetes > Micrococcales > Microbacteriaceae > Microbacterium > Microbacterium luticellae. The sequence continues at coordinate 48,448 of NZ_JBNTKE010000007.1, read as the reverse complement.
GTTGGCCCGCAGGTCAACGAAGGATCCCGCTAGTTCGCCCTTCTGTGCCGTATAGGAGGTGGGACCCGAGGCGTTCTGCTCTGAACCATCGACGGTGATGCGCCCGTTCATGGTGCGCAGAACATAGTTGGCGGCGTAGTCGTTGTCGAGTTGCACGGTGCTTGCGCCCGAAATGGTGTTGATCGAGACAGAATCGACGGTGCCTACGGCGTCGATGAGTACGGCACCCGAGACGGTGTCGGCGGTGATGCGGCGCAGCTGGCCGGTGGCGGTGACATCGCCCGAGACGGCGTTGACAAGCAGTGTTCCGGTGGCAGCACGCACGTGAACGTCTCCCGAGACGGTGTTGACGGCGATGTCGCCCGTGTGGTGGTCGATGATCAGTTCGCCCGAGACAGCGTTGAGGCGTGCGTCGCAGTGCAGGCCGCTGATGAGCGCTTGGGCGCTGACGACTCCGAGGGTGAGTGCGGTTGTGCGGGGCACGGCAAGGCTGATGTGTGCGCGGGGGCTGTCGGAGGTGAAGCTGCGAAAGACGCGCAGAATGTTGTCCCACGAGGTTTGCGGGTGGTCGATGGTGAGCTGTTTGCCATCGCATTCGATGCGCAGGTCGTGCCCGGTCACACTGTGTACCTCGAGGTAGATGTGTGGTTCGTCGTGGGCGATGACGTCGATTTGGCCGCCGGCGAGACTTGCTTTGACTTTGCGCGCCTGTTCGATGCTGATCGTGCGGGTTTCTCCCGGTGTGATGAGCCATTTCTCGTTCATGTTGTCTCCTGGTGTCGGGGGTTATGAAGAACTTCAGGGATCGCGATATATCGCGAGTGCAACAATAACACGATATATCGCGATTGGCGAGGTTCGGTAATGTTAACCCGTGATTCTTTTGCGTGCGCTTCTCGTTGCCGCCGGTGGCACAATCGGCGCGGGCGCGCGCATCACCATCGATCAGCTGCTTCCGGATGCCGCTCGCGGGCCGCTCAGCGTACTCATCGTCAACGTTCTCGGGTCTTTCGTGCTCGGCGTGCTCATCATGCACCTGCAGCGTTTGCCGTGGCGCCTGTTTGTCGGCACGGGTGTGCTGGGTGGATTCACGACATATAGTGCGTTCGCTGTGGATGTAGTGCAGCTGTGGCAGCAGCATCCGGCGTGGTCGACTGTTTTTGCTCTTGGAAGCGTGGTGGCGGGGCTGCTGGCTGCGTATACGGGCGTGCGGGTAGGGGAATCGTTTGCGCGCCGGAGACCTCGGGCGGGCACGCCGTGAGCCTTCTGGTGCTGTGCGCTGCTGCTGCCGCCGGGGGCATGGGAGCGGCGCTGCGCTATCTGGTCGATACGGCTGTGTCGCGCTGGGTGGTGAGCCGGTGGCCATGGGGTGTGCTGGTGATCAACGTGACCGGGTCGTTTTTGCTGGGCCTTATTGCGGGGGCCGTGCCCGAAGCGCTCTTTATTGTGGGCGTCGGGTTCTTGGGCGGATATACGACGTTTAGCACCGCGATGGTCGACACGGTCGTGCTGTGGCGCGAGGGTGAACGCCGGGCAGCGGTCGGCAATGCGGTGGGAATGCTGGTGCTCGCGGTGGCTGCCGCGGCGCTCGGGCTGGGTCTTGCGCGGTTATAAAACCGGATGCCGCTGATAAAACGTTCAGGCTGAGCCGCGACAGGTAGTGTACAAATGTACACGCTGCATGCCAGGGGCAATTTTCGGGGGAAAATGACAGTCTCAGAACGCCGCCGCCGTGATCCGGGGGCTCGTCGCGATGCCATCGTTCACGCGGCTGCCGAACTGATCGTCGAGGTCGGCGTCGACGCCATTACGCACCGCATGGTAGCTGCCCGCGCGCAGGTGCCACTCGGGTCGACCACGCAGTATTTCGCGACCCTCGATGACCTGCGCGCTGCCGCGCTCGCACTGCTGGTTGCTCACGTTGATGAGCAGATGAATGTTGTTCGCGACGACCTTTCACGACACGGCACTGCACCACAGCCCCTGGCCACGCTCTTGCACGGCGTGCTCAGCGCTGCGCCCGAAATGCAAGCCGATCGTGCTGTGGTTACCGCGGCTATTAGAGACCCAAAACTGCGTGAGATCGCCCGCGAATGGTCACGCCAAATGGCACAGTTTTTTGAATCCGACTACGGGCCCGAAAGGGCCCGCGCTGTGGCCATCTTTATTGATGGCCTGCTCTGGTACTCACATATTCATGAGGGGCCGCCAGCGCTTTCAACCATCGAAATGGCACTGCGAGGAATCCTCACCCCGCACGAGTGCTCCACCGACGCCACCGCCTAGCCCGAAAGAGATACCGTGTCGAAACTTGCCGTACTCAGTTTGCGCAACCGCGCACTGATCGCGCTCATCACGATCGTGGCCGCCATCTTTGGTGGGCTCGCACTCAACTCGCTCAAACAAGAACTCATTCCCTCGATTGAGTTTCCGCAGTTAGCGATCGTCTCGACCTATCCGGGGGCATCGCCCGCCGTCGTCGAAAACGATGTGTCGACGCCGATCGAGGCCGCTATTCAGGGTGTCGCGGGGCTCGAAGCAACCTCGGCGACCAGCACAACGAGTGCGTCGATGGTACAGGCATCGTTTACCTATGGCACGAATCTGGCCACGGCGGAACAAAAAATTACCCAGGCTATCGGACGCATCTCGTCGCAGCTGCCCGACGGTGTTGAACCGCAGGTGGTCACGGCGAGCATTGACGACTTTCCGGTCATTCAGCTGGCGGTGACCGGTTTTAGTGGCGACGACGCTGAGGGTATGCAGCAGCGCATCGCAACCAATGTCATTCCCAAGCTCGACGACCTTCCGGGCGTTAATGCCGCAGCCCTCGTGGGTGGGCAGGGGCAGCGCATCACGATCACCCCGAATAACGAAAAGCTTGCCGAGCGTGGGCTTTCTGCTCAGGCTCTGCGTGATGCGCTGCAGCAAAACGGCGTGCTCATGCCGGGTGGTGACATCACCGAAGAAGACCGCACGCTCACGGTGCAAACCGGCGTCAAACTGACCTCGGTTGACGACATTGCTGCGCTACCGCTCGTGGGCAGTGACGCAAAGGTGGCCGATGTTGCCGATGTTGCCCAGCAGAGCGACCCGGTCACATCGATTTCGCGCGTGAATGGCGAGCCGGCGCTGAGCGTTTCGGTCACGAAACTCCCCGCAGCTAACACCGTTGATGTGTCGAACGCGGTGCTCGACATACTGCCCGAACTGCAAGACACCCTGGAGGGCGGCACGTTTACAATCGTCTTCGACCAGGCACCCTATGTGCAGCAGTCGATCGAAGCTCTCGCGCAGGAGGGCCTGCTGGGGCTGGTTTTTGCCGTCCTTGTGATTCTGGTGTTCTTGCTGTCGGTGCGCTCGACCCTTGTGACGGCGATCTCGATTCCCACCAGCGTGCTCATCACGTTTGTGGGGCTGCAGGCCTTCGGCTATTCGCTCAACATCTTGACCCTCGGTGCTCTCACAATCGCGATTGGCCGCGTGGTAGACGACTCGATCGTGGTGATTGAAAACATTAAACGGCATTACGTGGGCGATGCCGATAAGCGCGAGTCGATCATTCTTGCCGTGCGCGAGGTTGCCGCGGCCATCACAGCATCAACCATCACGACGGTCGCCGTGTTCTTGCCGATCGCGTTCGTGGGCGACATGACCGGCGAACTGTTCCGACCCTTCGCCCTGACTGTCACGATCGCGATGGGTGCCTCGCTGCTTGTTGCACTCACGATTGTGCCGGTGCTTGCCTACTGGTTCTTAAAGCCCGGCCGTGAGTTGGTGACCGACGATGGGCGGGTGGTTGATGCGGAGCATCCGGATGCCCCTCCTTCACGTCTGCAGAAGAGTTACATTCCCGTGCTCAACTGGACCCTGCGCCACTCGTGGTTGACGCTCGGTATTGCCGCGCTGGTGATGGTGGGTACGGTCGCAGCCGCACCTCTGATGAAGCAAAACTTTTTGGGCGACTCGGGTCAAAACACGGTGACGGTCACGCAAGACCTCGGCCCTGTTGCCAGCTTGAGCGCGCAAGACGAAGCCGCACAGAAGGTCGAAGATGCCCTGCGCAAGGTCGACGGCGTTGACACCGTGCAGGTTTCGATTGGTTCGAGCGGTTCGGCGATGCTTGATGCCTTCGGTGGTGGGGGCGGAGGCATTACGTACTCGATTACGACGGATGCAAATGCCGACCAAGACGCCCTGCGCCAGAACATCCACAAGGCTGTGGCAGGGCTCGATGATGTCGGTGAGGTGGCATTGCGTGCTGGAGAAGGCTTTGCCAGCTCCGACATCGAAATCGACGTGACGGCCCCGGATGCCGCGGTGCTGAACGAAGCAACCGACGGCGTTGTCGCCGCACTCAAAAACGCCGATGGCGTGCGTCAAGTCACCAGCAACCTGGCGGCATCACTGCCCTATATTGCGGTGGAGGTTGACCGAGCTGCCGCAGCGCAGCGCGGGCTCTCCGAGGTCGCGGTCGGGTCGGTTGTTTCGCAGTCGATGCGCCCGCAGCAGGTGGGTACGGTCGAGATCGACAATGCCTCCCTCACCGTATATTTGCAGTCGAAAGACACCCCGCAGACGGTGTCAGAGCTCAAAGACCTTGTGCTTCCCAGCCCCTTTGGTCTTGTGCGGCTCGATGATGTTGCCTCGGTAGTAGAAAGTGAAAGCCCCGCATCGATCACAACACAGCGGGGGCTTCGCACCGCCACGGTAACGGTCACGCCCGATAGTGACGACCTCACCGCTGCCGCCGCAGCAGTCACCACAGTGCTCGACGATGCCGATCTGCCCGCCGGTGCCACCGCCGAACTGGGTGGCGTGGTCACCCAGCAGCAAGACGCCTTCTCGCAGCTGGGCCTCGCCATGCTCGCGGCCATTCTCATCGTCTACATCGTGATGGTGGCCACATTCCGTTCGCTGCGCCAGCCGCTGTTGCTGCTCATCTCGGTGCCCTTCGCCGCAACCGGTGCCATTCTGTTGCAGATCATCACCGGCGTGCCCCTTGGTGTTGCCTCGCTGATCGGTGTGCTCATGCTCATCGGCATCGTCGTGACCAACGCTATTGTGCTGGTCGACCTCGTCAACCAGTACCGAGAAAAGGGGCTCACCGCCCACGACGCCACCGTGGCCGGTGGTGCACGACGACTACGCCCTATCTTGATGACCGCGCTGGCAACAATCTTTGCGCTCACACCCATGGCACTCGGAATTACCGGCCACAGCGGCTTTATCTCGCAGCCCCTCGCGATCGTGGTGATCGGCGGACTCATCTCGTCGACCTTCCTGACCTTGCTCGTGCTCCCCACCCTCTACAACCTGGTCGAAGGCGCACGCGAGCGACGCGAACAGCGGCGCACCCCGCACGATGGGGGCGAGGCGGACGACGACGCTGTTGACGATGGTGCGGACGACGCTGGGAGCGAGGCCGTGCCTGCAGAGGTTGCTGGCACTGCTGCATCCGGGGCAGAAGAGAGCCACAGCGGCCGACCCCTCACACGTCGAGAACTGCGCGCGCAGCAGCTTCCCGACGCCAACGAGGTCGAATAGCAGCGAATAAGAGCCGGATGCTACGAGCCCGCCCCGCCCCGAACGCTGTGGGCGGGCTCTCAGCGGCGCCTTCTACACTGGGGTGTCGGCTTCAGGCGAACCGCGCTCGCGGAATCTACTGTGCAGCCTAGGGGCCGATGGTGAACGAAGTGTTCGTTCATGAACCATCATTCGAAGAGCCCCTGAGGTTATTTGCCATGTCACAAAAACGACACCCTAAGGGCGGTCGCCCCGCCCGCAATTTCGATCCGCGCTATGCGAAGTCCACCGGCCGTAAGCGGCCTGGCGGTCCGAGCCGCAACCATCGTGGCTATCGCGAAGAAGATACCGAAACGCCCCGTAAAAATCGGTTGACACCTGAACAGCGGGAGGGGCGGGCGCAGGCGAAAGCTATTCGCGACCATTCGCGTTCCGGCCGCCGTTCGGAGCCGTTCGAACCAGCCAATAAGCGTCCGCGCACGCAGACAGCGCAGCGAGACGGCCGTGGTGAGCGCGAACGCGAACGTTACGTGAAGCCGCGCAGCGCCTCGAACGGTGATGATGTGGTGCACGAGCGCCTGCGGGCCAAGGCCGTACAGGCGACGGATGTTGCCGAGGTCAGCTTTGCCGATATGGGTCTCGGATCGAACATCACCGAGACGCTCGCGAACATGGGCGCACATGCGCCGTTTCCTATCCAGGCGGCGACGATTCCTGCGATTCTTGAGGGCCGCGATGTTTTGGGTCGTGGTCGTACCGGGTCGGGTAAAACTATTGCTTTTGGGGCGCCGCTGGTCGAAGCCGTGTTGCGCTCACAGGCAGGCCAGAAACGTCAGCAGGGGCGCGCACCGAGCGCCATCATCCTGGCCCCCACGCGTGAACTCGCGTTACAGATTGACCGCACCGTGCAGCCCATTGCACGCAGTGTGGGCCTGTTTACGACACAAATTTATGGTGGCGTGCCGCAGGCCCGCCAGGTGGGTGCACTCAAAAAGGGCGTCGACATTGTTATTGGCACGCCCGGGCGGATAGAAGACCTCGTCGAGCAGCGCAAACTCAACCTCTCGCACGTTCAGATCGCTGTTCTTGATGAGGGTGATCATATGTGTGAGCTGGGCTTTATCGAACCCGTGCAGCGTATTCTGCGAAAGACTCGTGACGACAGCCAGAAACTGCTGTTCTCGGCCACGCTCGACCGCGAGGTTGCGAGCCTGGTGAATGAGTTTCTTGTCGACCCGGCCGTGTTTGAGGTTGCCGGCGAAGACCAAGACTCGGGCACGATCGATCACCGCGTGCTGCTTGTTGAGCATCGCGACAAGGCCGATATTCTGGCGTCGCTCGTTGACCGCGAGGGCCGCACCCTCGTGTTCTCGCGTACACGCGCCTATACCGAGATGTTGACCGAGCAGTTCATTGCTGCCGGGGTGCCCGCGGTGGCTTTGCACGGTGACTTGACGCAGGCTAAACGCACACGCAACCTGGCGAAGTTCACCTCGGGCAAGGTTGATGTTCTGGTCGCGACCGATGTTGCTGCCCGTGGTATTCACGTTGACGATATTGATCTGGTGGTGCAGGCCGATGCTCCCGATGAATACAAAACATATTTGCACCGGGCAGGCCGCACCGGCCGGGCAGGGCGTGAGGGCACGGTCGTTACACTCGTGGGCCGTGCTCGTCGGCGCAAGCTCGGCGAGCTACTTTCGCGCGCAGAAATCGCCGCTCCCTTTGTCGAGGCCCGGCCGGGCGACGACGTGATCGACGAAATCGCGGGCCGGATGACACTCGCGATGCTGACCGCCTAGCGCACGCCGCGCAGACGGCGCGCGCTAAAACAAACGCGGCTGCGCGGTGCCGGCGCGGGGAGCATCACCAAAGAGCGGTTGCTGCCCGGCCATTGCCGGTGTGCGGTCGATGCCGCGACGATACCCTGTGCCGCTGGAACGAGGCGCAAGCCCATGCATCCGGATGAGGGGCCGGATGCGGCGCGACAATAGTTCGCGGTAGGACCGAGGGGCTTCTGCTGCCGCCCCCGGATACAGCCCGCGGTACGCCGCAACCAGATCGGGCCGGGCAGCCGCTAGCCACTGCATAAACCAGGGCTTGACCCCCGGGCGCAGGTGGAGGGCGCCGTGAATAACGTGGTGGGCTCCGGCCTGACGGATGCGGGCGAGTGCGGAGTCGAGCTCTTCTTCGTTATCGGTGAGGTGGGGCAGCACGGGCATCAGAAAAACGCCCACGCGAAACCCGGCGTCTGCCAGCGCGCGCACGGTGTCGAGTCGCGCCTGCGTTTGCGGCGTGCCTGGTTCTAACGACTGTTGCAGTTCATCGTTAAAGACCGCGATCGACATTTGTACATCGATGGGGGCAGACGCAGCCGCGTGACGAAGAAGACGAATGTCTCGGCGGATGAGTGTGCCTTTTGTGAGGATAGAAATTGGGGTTCCCGAATCGGCAAGAGCACGAATAATGCCCGGCATGAGCGAATACCGGCCTTCGGCTCTCTGATACGGATCGGTATTGGTGCCCAAAGCCACCACCGGATGCTGCCAGGTGCTGCGTCGCAACTCTTTTTCTAAGACATCAACAATGTTGACCTTCACGATCACCTGCGAGTTGAAATCATTGCCCGCATCGAGGTCGAGGTAGGTGTGCGTGCCGCGTGCGAAACAGTACACGCAGGCGTGACTGCATCCGCGATAGGGATTAATCGTCCAGCTATACGGCATGCGTGAACTACCCGGCACATGATTGAGTGCCGACTTGGCGAGTACCTCATGAAAAGTCATTCCGGCAAACTCTGGCGTCGTCACCGAGCGCACCATGCCCTCCCGGCTCTCGAGCCCGGGAAGCGCATTGATGTCGCGGTCACCTACGTTTTGCCCCTGCCATCGCATGTCAGCTATTCGAACAAAAATACGTATAGCTGTCAACCGCCTTAGCGTTAAGGTTAGTAATTCTGTTCGTTGTTGACGATTTTTCAGTTCGCTGTCTTGGACCGAATTGGTAACAATAGATAAGTGGCACACCCCGATCCGCACGCAGCTCTGCATGCCCGTCAACCCGGCGCGCAGACTGCACGACTGTGGCGTATCTGGATGCCTGTGGGGCTCATCGTTACAGTTGCCGGGGTGTTATGGGCGCTGCTGACAGCACCGATGCCACCCGAGCCCATTGCTGCGGCACTCCCGCCTGCGCCCGCGGCAGCGGCCGCGCTGCCGCCCGTCACAATTGTGCAAACCGAGAATGTGGCACCGTGCGACAGTCCAGAGATTGCCGAGCTACTGGCATCCGGAGATGACGACGCTGTTGTTGCCGCGTGGGGTGGCGGCCGTGCTTTTCGTGATGCGATTGTCGCGGGCGACGCTGACTGCATCTCATTGAACGAACCGCAGCGGTTGTGGCTCGTCGTTAACAAGCGGCGCTCCCTTGAGCCGCAAAATTATGCGCCCAAGCCGCTGGCGATCCCGGCCGCCATTCGCGAGGGCGATGGTGATTACCTGCGCGCCGACGTGACGGAGGCGCTCAATCAGCTGTCGAAAGCTGCGCAGGATGCGGGCCACGGCGAAGTGGTGCTCGGCAGTGGATATCGTTCGCATGCCGTGCAAGTGCAAAACTTTCAGTCGCATATTGACCAGTTCGGAATCGCCGAGGCCGAAGCGCAATCGGCTCGCCCCGGGCACAGTGAGCACCAAACGGGACTGGCCGCCGATGTTCTCGCATGTGAATCCCACTGCAGTGGCATTCTCGACTTTGGTGATACCGCCACAGGGCGATGGGTTGCCGACAACGGCTGGCGCTATGGATTTATTGTGCGCTACGACCACGGGCAACAGGGCATCACTGGCTATGAACCCGAACCATGGCACCTGCGTTTTGTGGGCAAAGAGCTGGCGCGCGCTTACCACGAGGGCGGCTTCACGTCGCTAGAAAAGTTCTTTGGCCTGCCCGATGCGCCCGACTACATCGATGAATGGTGAGGCTAGAGGCATCCGACAATCGCGGTACTGAGTCTCAGCATTTGTGGAACGCATTCTCACAAAGGTCTTCCTGAACACTCCACCGCGGCCTAGACTCGCGGGTGCGACGACGCACAACATCGACTGGGAGGTTCGCGATGGAACGCGATATCTACGACGAAGACCACGAAGCATTCCGCGGCCTGGTAAAAGAGTTCCTCGCCCGCTATGCCACCAACGAAGCCCGTGAAGGCTGGGATGCCGCGGGCGAGATCGACCGCGACACTATGCGGGCCGCCGGCGAAGCAGGCCTGATCGGTCTGTCGGTACCCGAAGAGTACGGCGGCGCCGGAATGCTGCAAGACTACCGATTCCGTGCCGTGGTAAACGAAGAAACCATCGCGGTCGGAGCCGGATCACTCGCCGGAGCCTTTGGCATTCAAGACGACCTCGCTGTGCCATACATCGTGCACATGGGCACCGACGAGCAGAAGCAAAAATGGCTTCCCGGAATGGCCACCGGTGAAATCCTCGGTGCACTGGCCATGACCGAACCCGGCGCAGGAAGCGACCTGCGTGGCATTAAAACCACAGCCAAAAAGACTGATGGCGGCTACATCGTCAACGGTGCGAAAACCTTTATCTCTTCGGGCAAAACCGCTGACATGGTGGTTACCTTCGTCAAAACCGGCGACGGTAACCGGCCCGAAGCATTTAGCCTCCTCATCCTCGAGAGCGGCATGGAAGGCTTTGACCACGGCAAAACCCTCAGCAAGATGGGGTTCCACGGCCACGACACAGCAGAACTGTCGTTCACAGACGTGTTCGTGCCCGAAGAGAACCTCATCGGCGGTAAAGAAGGCCTCGGTTTTGTGCAGCTCATGATGAACCTGCCGCTCGAACGCCTCTCGATCGGAGTTGCCGCCGCCGCAGCAGCACAGGCTGGGTTTGACTGGACAGTCGAATACACAAAAGAACGCGAAGCTTTTGGCGAACGCGTGATCGACTTCCAAAACACACGATTCCAGTTGGCCGACATCGCCGCCACGCTCGACGCCCTGTGGGCATACATTGACCGCGCGCTGCTCATCTACAAAGACGGTGCACTGAGCGCCGAAGAGGCAGCAAAGGTCAAATTCTGGACGACAGAACGCGAGTGGGAAATTCTCGACACGTGCGTGCAACTGCACGGAGGCTACGGCTACATCATGGAATACCCCATCGCGCGGGCCTTCCTTGACGCCCGCGTGCACCGCATTTACGGTGGCAGCAACGAGATCATGCGCGATATTGTGAGCCGCAAAATTGCGGGCAAACGCTAAATCGCGACACTAAGCCGCGAAAGTAAACAGCACCGCCCACGCGGCGGTGATCGCAAGAAAAATCACAATAAACACGACGTCACGCGCACGGAACGGCATCACATAGCGTTCCGTGCGCGTTGCGTATGCGCCAAAAGCACGCGAATCCATCGCGAGTGCCACCCGCTCGGCATGTCGAATAGCGCTCGCCAGCAACGGCACAGCATAGCTGCCGGCGCGTGCCATTCGTGCAATCGGGCCGCGGCCACCATGGGCCCCGCGCACACGGTGCGCTGCACGAATAGCGGCCAGTTCACGCCCAAACCGCGGTACAAAACGGTACGACGCCAGCGCTGCATAGCCCACCCGATAGGGCACGCGTAGCTGTTGCACGCTGGAGCGCACCAGATCGGGCCCGGTCGTTGTGAGCCCACCAATGAGAGCGAGCGCCGCAATCGCGGCAAGGCGCAGCGCGGTAGCAAAACCTATCGGTAGGGCCCCCACATGTAGCGTCCACTGCCCCACCGCCAGCAGCGCCGGTGTTTGTGCTACCTGCGCCGGGTCAACCCACAGCGAAAAACCCAGGCCGATAACCACCACGGCTAGCGGAAAAGCAACCAGCAACACGGTCACGGTAATAGCCGACCACCGGGCACCCACCAGCAGAAGCACATACGACAGCGCGAGAAAAGCCAGTGGCGTTGCAAGATCGCGACTGAAGGTCAAAAGCAGCATCGCCGGAATCACGGCACCAAACTTCGCCAGTGGGTTCAGTCGATAAAGAAACCGGATGCCCGACGTTTTTTGACCACCCGAGAAAGGGTCAATCGCCGCCGCATCGCGAACGGCCGTGATCGTGGGAATCCCCGCTGTATCGGTCACGCCGATGCACCACCCGAAGCCTGGCTGTGTGGCATCCGGCCGGGATTATAGAGCCCCAGAGTGTGCAGCGCTGAGTTCTGCAATGCCCTATCGTGCAGCACCGTACTGGCAACCCCCGCCGCCGCAATACGGCCCTTGTCGACCACCGCAATATGCGTGGCATGGTTGGCGACCACCTGCATGTCATGCGTGACCACAATGATCGTCGTGCCGTCGCTGCGTACCTCGTCAAGAAGCTGCAAAAGCGCGCGAGCGCGAGCACGGTCCTGCCCAAAAGTAGGTTCGTCGAGCGCTAAAATCCGTGGCCGTGTAATGAGCGCGGTGCCCACAGAAAGTCGCCGCTTCTCGCCACCAGAAAGCAAAAACGGGTGCTCCTGTGCTTTATGGCTCAGCCCAAAACGCTCAAGCATCGCCGTCACCCGAGCATCAATCTCGGGCGCGGGGTAACGCAGCCGCCGCAAACCATGCGCCAGTTCATCAAACACCGTCGCGGTAATGAACTGATGTTCCGGGTTTTGAAACACAAAACCCACACGCTCCGCGATATCGCGCGCCCGTGCACGACCCGGATCAATGCCGTCGAGCATAATATGGCCCCGCGGTGGCGGCTGCACGGCGGCAATAGCCTGCATGAGCGTTGTTTTTCCGGCCCCGTTCGCGCCCACCAGGGCCGTAAACGACCCCTCGGCGATGTCAAGATCAACCCCGTGCAACACCTCGGTGCGGGCACGGCCCCGACCATGGCTCACGGTAAGGCCGCGCACCGTGATGATCGGCGGGGCAGTAGCATCCGGAGTCATCGACTGTGACCGCGGCGTGTGCGGGACGGATGACTCCGGATGCTGCGCTGCAGGCACCATCGCAAGCTCAGCCGACGTCAGCGGCAAACGATCGATAACCGCGCCCTCTTCACGTAACCGCAGGGCCTCCAGCGTTGCTTCTGGCAGCCACACCCCCAGGTTGGCGAGAGTCTGCGCATGGCCACGCAAAATCTCGTCGCGCGGGCCATCCAACACCAGCTCGCCACTGTGATCGAGCACCATCACGCGCGTAGCGATCTCAACAGCCGCATCGAGCTTGTGTTCAATCAGCACAATGGCTTTGTCGCCACCGGAAGTGAGATCGGCCAGCGCACGATAAACCTCGTCGACCCCCTGCGGGTCAAGATTCGCGGTCGGCTCATCGAGCACAAGCACGCGCGGCTGCAACGCCAACGCGCACGCCAACGCAAGGCGCTGACGCCCCCCGCCCGACAGGTTGTCGGGGTTACTGTGGCGGCGATCCCACAAACCTAAACGGCGCAGTACCTGCTCGGAACGCGCCACAACCTCGTGAGCAGGCAGCAGCAGATTCTCGGGCCCGAACGCCACCTCATCAAACACCGAACCCGTCACAATCTGCGCATCCGGATCCTGAAAAACCATGCCCACATGCGTCGCCAACTGAGCCACCGCCGTGTGTGCCGTATCGGCCCCACACACCTCGACACTGCCCTGCATGCTGGCATTCACCGCGTGCGGAATAAGACCATTGAGCGCGAGAGTTAGCGTCGACTTACCCGAACCACTCGGCCCCAAAAGCAAAACACACTCACCGGCGTGAACATCGAAACTAATGTTTCGGGGGAGGGGTTGCGTTGCGCCGTCGTGAGTCAGAGACAGATCACGCACGCGAAGAAGTGGCGCAGCTGGGCGCACAGAAACCCCTTGAGTAATGGATGGTGCACCATATTTTAGCTAACTTCGCGAGTTTTAGCTAAGGCTAGCCTTAGCGACCTGCGGCGACTCCAGCGCGACGCAGCGCCTGCCCGGTGGCGAGCCCTGCGGCCGTCCACGCCACGGGGCCGAGAACCGAAATAATGAGGTAGCTAACCTGCACCCATGGGGCAAAACGCGCCAGGTCTACGGCAAAAAATACGACGACCGCAACGAGAATGCCGATGATGGCAGCAGAAATAAAAAAGCGCCACGCGCCCCAGGCCCGGTATCTCGTGAGGGCCGCAACGCCTTCTTGAATAGCGCCGAACAGCAGTGCAGTGCCGATGAAACGCATCGCCCAGGCCGGGTTGAAGGCGCTGGAGACAAGCGCCGCCATGACATGGGTGAGCAGGGCCACCAGCGGCAGCCGCAACACCTCCTGCGCGATAATGCCCGGCAGCACGTGCGAACCTAAAACGAGCCCATAAACAAAAGGCACCGCCACGATCACCACGGGCGTTAACAGCCCCGCCACACCGCCAATAATTCCGGTGGCGACACCGATAGCGGCACAGATCAGCAGTGTGCGCGTGGTGAGCGCGGGACGGGTGGTCATTCGATTAGCGTACCCGGATCGCGCGGCTGCGCTACTGCTGCGGGCGCTGTGGCCAGCGCACCTGCGCACCAGGAATGTCGTTGCTGCGCAAATACTTTTCAATGAAAGGGCACAGTGGCACAATTTCGTCGCCGGATGCCGCGGCGTCGGTCAATGCCTCCTGAGCCAGCGTCTGCGCTAACCCGCGCCCCTGAAACGCAGGGTCGACCTCGGTGTGAGTAAACCGGATGCTGCCGGCGCGACGACTGTACTCGGCGAATCCTGCCAGTGTGCCGTCGGAGTGGACTTCGTAGCGGGTCAACTCTTCGTTGTTCGTAACCGTGACGTCGGGCATGGCTTCTCCTTTGTCTCTCTCCCCAACCTACGCGGGATGCCCGCTGCGGTCACTACTGTTGACATATGTCTTCCCCCGCAACTATTGATGCCGACCGTTCTCGTGCCGCGCACGATGTGCTGCGGCGAGTGTACGGATATCACGAGTTTCGTGGCGACCAGCAGCCGATCATTGAACACGTGTGTGCAGGAGGCGATGCGATCGTACTCATGCCCACCGGCGGCGGTAAAAGCCTGTGCTACCAGATCCCGGCGATCGTGCGGCCCGGCACCGGACTCGTCGTGAGCCCCCTCATCGCGCTCATGCACGATCAGGTCGAAGCGCTCGAAGCGTGGGGTGTGCGCGCCGCCTACCTCAACTCGACCCAGAGCCCAGACGAACGGGCGCGGGTAGAAGACCAGTACCGGCAGGGCGAACTCGACCTGCTCTATGTTGCCCCCGAGCGACTCTCGCAGCCGGGAATGCGCGAGTTCTTGCGGCAGGGATCACTCAGCGTGATCGCTATTGACGAGGCCCACTGTGTATCGCAGTGGGGTCACGACTTTCGGCCCGACTATCTGGCGCTCGGAGACCTGGCAGAGCATTTCCCCGGTGTGCCCCGCATGGCGTTGACCGCGACCGCGACAGAGCACACGCACCGTGAAATGACCGAGAGGCTGAATCTGGCCAGCGCGCGCCATTTTGTGGCGAGCTTTGACCGAGCCAATATTCACTACCGCATCGAACCCAAGGTCGAGGTGCGGCGCCAACTGGTGTCTTTTATCCGCTCACAGTCGGTGGACGGCCCCGTATCGGGCATTGTGTATGCCCTCAGCCGCAACACGGTGATGCAAACAGCCGAATATTTGCAGCAGCAGGGCATTGCCGCGCTGCCCTACCACGCAGGTCTTGATGCCGCGGTGCGCGCCGAGCACCAATCACGATTCTTACGCGAAGAGGGCCTGGTCATCGTGGCAACAATCGCTTTCGGCATGGGGATCGACAAACCCGATGTGCGTTTTGTCGCACACATCGACCTCCCCAAATCAGTCGAAGGCTACTATCAAGAAACAGGCCGCGCCGGCCGTGACGGTGAACCCTCGGTTGCCTGGATGGTCTATGGGCTCGGCGATGTCGTACAGCAACGACGTTTTATCCAGCAGGGTGGCGGAGACCGCGCCATCCAACTGCGCCAAAACAGCCACCTTGATGCCATGCTGGCGCTGTGCGAAACGGTGTCGTGTCGTCGACAAAACCTGCTCGCCTATTTTGGCGAATCAACCTCCGCCTGCGGCAACTGCGACACGTGCGCGACACCGCCCGAAGTGTGGGACGGCCTCATTCCTGCACAAAAACTGCTGTCAACAATTGTGCGACTACGGCGCGAACGTAACCAGGGGTTCGGGGCGAGTCACCTCATCGACATTCTGCGCGGAGCCGACACCGAACGCATCCGCAAATTTCAGCACACAGAACTCGCCACCTACGGCATCGGCAACGACCTCAACGATGCGCAATGGCGCAGCGTTGTACGACAAATGCTGGCGCAGGGCCTCATGCTCACAGAAGGCGACTACGGCACCCTCACCCTCAGCCACAAGAGTGCCGAGGTGCTAGCAGGATCGACGGCCGTGCACCTGCGTCACGATGTGGTGCAGCGGGCCAGCCAATCACGAAAACAGGCGGTCGCCAAACGATCGGCATCGGCCGGTGCACCACTCAACGACGCCGACCGCGACCTTTTCGAGGCGCTGCGCACCTGGCGTGCGGCAACGGCCCGCGAACAATCCGTACCCGCCTATATTGTCTTCGCCGACGTCACACTGCGGGCCCTCGCCGAACGGCGCCCACGCTCCCTCGACGAACTCAAGGGAATCACCGGCATCGGCGCGAAAAAACTCGAAGCATACGGCGAAGACGTACTTTCCGAGATCGCCACGTTCGAAGAGTCAGTGCCCGCACCGGCGGACGACTGACCGAGCGCCCCCTTGCCCCTTGCCCCTTGCCCCTTGCCCGGGCGGTGCCCTCATTTGCGGTGGCTCCACTTGTCCGACGGATTCGCATTTGTCTGACAGATTCGGGCGTTTTTGTCTGACAAATGCGAATCTGTCAGACAAATGGGGTGGGGTGGGCCCGTAAGAGTGAGTGCGGACACGGGGCGGGGTGGACACAAGCCGGGTGGGGACGGTCACGTAAGAGTGGGCGCGGCGACAAATGGCGTGGGGCGGACACATAGGGCCGGGTAGAACACGAACCGGCCGATTTTCGGTGACCGGTCACAAGCCGGCGCGAACCCGACCGGCTCCCAGCCGCACCCCCAGGTAGAGTGTCACACATTACCCATGGGGACCTCGCGTCAGGCGGAAGGGGGTAAAGCATGACCGTGTATGAGCTGGTGAATCAGGTGGCGCGCCTGCTGGGTCGTCCGGCGATTCTCGAGGATCGGCTGCGGCGCATGGTGGCGTTTAGCCCGCAGGCGGATCCGATCGATGAGGTGCGTCAAGAAACCATTCTGCGCCAACAGTCTTCGACAGAGGTTATGTCGTGGCTCGACCGCATCGGTGTTTATCGTGCTGCGGAGGCCACGCATGTGCCGGCCAATACTGGTCTGGGCATGCTTCCGCGTGTTTGTATTCCTGTTCAGGCCGAGGGGTTCACGCTGGGGCATCTGTGGTTTATTGATGCGCCGCATCCGATGCAGACAACCGATATTGAACGGGCTCGCCGGTTTGCCTCGCGGATTGCTGACGCGTGGCCGAACACGCGCGACGCAGAAGACGACAGCCGCTATTCCGAGCTTCTCACCCATTTGCTGACAGGGCCTGCGCGGATGCGTTCTTCGGCGGCACAGGCGCTTGCGCAACGCAGCCCGCTGTTGGCTGCGACGGGCGTGCGCGCCATTGTTGTGCGGCCGCTGCTGTGCGATGCGAGTCAACCGGCGGGGCCGGGCATACTGCGCAGGCTTGTTCGCCGTCGCCCCTCGCCTATTGCGCTGGCCGGCGTGATCGATGACGCCGCGGTTTTTGTTGATCATGCGCGGCCCGCCTCAGACAACGAGGCTCTTGCAACACTACTGACCACCCTGGTGAGCAGTGCGATACAACCGGATGCTGGCGTGCAGCGCACACTCATAGGTTTGGGCGAACCGGTCGCCGAGCTGATCGATACTCGGCGTTCATACCGCCAGGCGCTCGACGCCGCCCGCATTCACGAGGTTTTTGGGGAGGGTTGGCCGGTGGCGGACTGGAGCGGCCTGCACACGTATCGGGGCGTGCACGCAGCGTGGGAGCACGGGATTGTGGCGGCCGATTTTCATGACGGTATTGATCGTCTTGCTGCGGAGCGCGACGGCGATGTGCTGATCCAAACGCTGCGCTGCTATCTCGATATGGGGGCCCGGGCACAAGATGCCGCCACTCATCTGCATGTGCATCGCAGTTCGCTGTATCACCGACTGGTACGCATTGAAGCTCTGCTTGGTGTTGATCTGCAGAATGGCGTACATCGGCTCGGTTTACACATGGCTCTTCTGCTTGACGACATTTCGCCGAGTCACCACCGGGCCATCAGCGCATAGTGCTCCACCTGTGGATAGTGCGCCACCTGTGGATAGTGCGACAGATGTCGCAAATGCTGAACGTCTGCTGCGACAGCGGAACGATGACGCCGTAGCTGCCCGATGAGAGGCTCTGAAGTTCAGCATCGATATCGGGAATGAGCCCGATACCAGCGACGGGAGCAGGCATGGGTTCACCGCGACTTCGGCGACTGAGTACGGCGACCGCTGTCATGGCAGCGGCGGCGCTGCTGCTGCATCCGGTGGCTGCCTTTGCGTCCCCTGTGGCGCAGGCCGAAGACGACCCTATGGGCGATATTTCGTGGTCGATACAGCCCTCTTCGGCCGAGGGGCCCGATGGGCGTGACGCCCTGATCTACACGCTGGGGCTCGGCGAATCTGTCACCGATTACATTGGCGTTTCGAACCTCGGTGACGAGTCGCTCACGGTGCAGGTGTACGCCATGGACGCCATAATGACCGCCGATGGTGCTTTCTCGCTGCCGCCGGCAGCCAGCGCACCCACCGACCTCGGTTCATGGGTGGGGTTCTCGGGTGACGGTATGTACACGATCGAACCCGGCACGCGCATTGATATCCCGTTTTTGCTCACTGTTCCCGAAAATGCATCGCCCGGTGACCACGCTGCGGGCATTGTCGCCTCGGTGACCACGGCCGCCGGTAGCGATAATGCAGCGCCCAATATGAGCGTGGACCGCCGCGTAGGTGTGCGGATGTATCTGAGCATCCCCGGCGATGTGCTGCCCGCTGTCGACGTCACCGATGTTGCGGTGAGCCACCAGGCCGGATGGAGTCTGCATGTCCCGGCGACAATCGAATACACGGTGCGCAACACCGGCAATGTGCGTGTGCGCGGCACCGCCACGATCACGACCGCTGCTCCATGGGGCAGCGCACTGAGCGACCCCATCACGGTCGACCTGCCCGATCTTCTTCCCGGCGCAGAAGTAACCCTCAGCGCGGAAGTACCGCAGGTCGGCACAGCCGGCATTATTACGGGCGCAGTCGACCTGGCGCCACAAACGGATCAGGGCACGGTCGAAGGAGAACACCACGCCACGGGCAGTGTCGTCTCTATTCCTTGGCTCATCGTGCTGGCCACGCTCGCACTTATTGCCCTCATCGTGCTCGTCACAGTACGCAGCATCCGGATGCGACGACGCCTAGCCGCCGCCGAAGCCGCCCTGGCGCAGCAGCCCGAACAGCCCGAACAGGCCGAGCCCGTGCTCGAACCGGCCCCCTAACGTTTCTTCCCCCTCGACCGCGCGCCACCCGGTGTGCGGCCGATCAATCCACCCCTCAGAAAGGCAAAAAATGACCATGCATCACCGGCGGTCCCCAGGCCGCCGAACCCGGCGCGCGGCAGTAGCCACTGTCGCAACGTCGGCGATCGTGTGCGGCCTGATAGGTTCAGCGCCCGCATTTGCGACACCGCAACCGGCCCCTGCCGAACCCTCATTTCAAGACGGACTCTCGCAGTCGGTGTTCACCACCGACCGCAATGAGTGGATTCGTCAAGAACTGTGGGTCGAAAGCGAAATTGACTCCGACGGCGACGGCCAACCCGACCTCATTCACATTGACGTGAGTCGCGTGCCCGAAACCGACACCGACGGACTCAAAGTGCCCGTCATCATGGAAATGAGCCCGTACTACGCGGGCGGAGGCAATGTTCCCAACTGGAACGTCGATCACGAGATTGGTGAACCACCCACAAGCAAGCCGGGCTTCCCTGCGCCTGCAGCTCCCCGCACCTCGCCGAAGATTTCTTCGTCGTGGGAGAGCACGTGGGTTCCTCGCGGATTCGCCGTGATCCACGCTGAATCGATGGGCTCGGGCTTTTCAGAAGGCTGCCCGACCACGGGCGGTATCAACGAGTCACTCGGCGGTAAAGCTGTTGTCGACTGGCTGAACGGCCGCACCAAGGCCTACACCAGCGCCGACCGCACCGACGAGGTACGCGCCGACTGGGCCACCGGCTCGGTGGGCATGATCGGTACGTCATACAACGGCACACTGCCGATCGGTGTTGCCAGCACCGGAGTACAGGGGCTTGACGCCATTGTTCCCGTTGCCGCTATCTCGGACTGGTACAACTACTACCGCGCCAACGGTGCCGTCCGTGCGCCCGGTGGTTACCAGGGAGAAGACGCCGACGTGCTCGCCGACTACGTGCACACGCGCCCCGACCAAGACACCTGCCAGGGCGTTATTGACGACATCCGCGAGCAGCAAGACCGCGTGACCGGTGACCGTAATGAGTTCTGGGAAGAACGCAATTACATGAACAACATCGGCAACATTAAGGCAGCAACCCTGGTTGCGCACGGTCTGAATGACTGGAACGTCATGACCAAAAACGCTGTCGACCTGTACGAGGGGCTGAAAGAAACGGGCACTCCGCACCAGATCTACCTGCACCAGGGCGGCCACGGCGGTAACCCCACCGATGTTATGCTCAACCGCTGGTTTACTCGCTACCTGTACAAGCAGCAGAACGGCGTAGAAAACCTGCCCAAGGCATACATTCAGCGCGAAGACCGTGTGCTCACCGAGTATGCAGACTTCCCGGATGTCGCAGCAGCCGACGCCACACTCCACTTCACACCGGCAGAAGAAGCCGGCGGTATTGGTGCGCTCACCTTCGCTGCCGACACCAGCGGAACAACCGAAAGCATTGTCGATGACGCCAGCAAACGCGTCGCGGCCCTCGCCGGTGCAGAAACCTCGTCGAACCGGGTGCTCTACAAGACACCCGAACTGACAGAGTCAGTGCGCCTTTCGGGCACACCCTCGGTATCGCTGAAGCTCGCGGTTGACCGCGACAAGGCCAACCTGACAGCAGTGCTGGTGGAATACCCGGCATCCGGAGCCCCGAAGGTTATTACGCGCGGCTGGATGGATGTGCAAAACCGTAACTCCGACGCCGTCACCGATCCGATCGAGCCCGGCACCGCCTACGACTTCCGGTTTGATTTTGAACCGAAAGACTACGTGTTCAACGAAGGCTCACGCATTGGCGTCATGGTGCTCTCTTCGGACTACGAGTACACGGTGCGCCCGGCCCCCGGCACAACCCTGACGGTATCGCCGGGATCATCAACGGTGAGCCTACCGATCGTCGGTGGCGTTGCGGCACTGGTGAACGCGCTCGGTGCGGAAGCACCCGGAACCGACCACCAGGTAATCACGGCAGAAATCGAGGGTGGCGCGCTGTCGATGACAGTGTCAAGCAGCGACCCGGTTGTGCTCGACCCCGTCACTCTGAGCGGTGTCGACCAGACCACAACCGGTGCCCTGCACCCGGTTGAGGTTCGCGACTCACGCGGCACCGCCGCCGGATGGGATCTCACCGCCCAGGTGTCAGACTTCACCGGCAACGCGGGCCGTATTCTGGCGCAAAACCTCGGCTGGCTACCGCACGCCGATGTTGTCACGGGCGACCTTGAGGCCGACCCGAACAGCGAAAGTACGGTCACCCCCGGCGACACGGCAGAACCCGGCGTGGGTCTGGGTGACACCGCCACCATGTGTTTGTCACCGCGCTCACACAGCGCGGGAGCATTCACCTGTGGCGCAGATCTCGAACTCGGTATTCCCGGAAGCGCTCGCAAGGGCGTCTACTCGGCGGTACTGACGCTCACGCTGATCTAACACTGAACACCGTGTGATCACACGGGCGGGGCCTGCTGCATTCTGCGGTAGGTCCCGCACTGTGTGTGGTGGCTGGGTGGTGGCATCCGGATGCCTGTTGCATTTGTCTGACAGATTCGCATTTGTCTGACAGATATGGCTGTTTTTGTCTGACGGATGAGAATCTGTCGGACAAATGGGGTGTCGGAGGGTAGGAACGGGGCTAGCCGGGCAGCGAACGGTAGGGGCAGGCCGTGGGGCGATCACGAATTGCGTGGGCGGCTGGGGGGTGGCATCCGGATGCTGCTGTACATAGCTCACGATCCGACGAGGCGCCGTGCCCCAAAAAATTGGTGGAAACATACAGCGAGCTACGAGGTCTGTTGTTGTAGACCTACTATGAGAGAACACTTCTTACCTTCCACGAGAGGATGCTCATGGTTGACGCAGCCGTCCGCGTGAACGCACCCACCCCCACCGAAGACTCCCCAGAATCGAACCTGCGTATTGACGTCGATGCCGTGGGCGAACAGCTCATGGGAACCTGGGCAGACGTGCGCCGCCAAGCCCGCGAAATGATCAAAGACCCGGCATTCTGGCGCGACGACTCGCTCGGCATGGACGAACATCGCGAGCGGGTGTTGACACAGCTTCACCTGCTCGTCGAAAACAATGCTGTGCACCGGGCTTTCCCGAAACGCTTCGGGGGCGAAGAAAACAACGGCGCTAACATCGCCGGATTTGAAGAACTCGTCGCCGCCGACCCCAGCCTGCAGATCAAATCAGGCGTACAGTGGGGCCTTTTTGGTTCTGCCGTACTGCAATTGGGTACCGAAGAGCACCACGACAAGTGGCTTCCCGGAATCATGAACCTCTCGATTCCTGGCGCGTTTGCCATGACCGAAATCGGCCACGGATCGGATGTCGCCTCGGTAGGAACAACCGCCACCTATGATCCCGACACAGAAGAATTTGTGATTCACACGCCCTTCCGCGGGGCAACAAAAGAGTTTCTCGGCAACGCTGCACTGCACGGTATCGCCGCGACCGTATTCGCCCAGCTGATCACCAACGGCGTCAACCACGGTGTGCACTGCTTCTATGTGCCCCTGTGCGATGACGAAGGCAACGACCTGCCAGGAATCACCCGCGAAGACGACGGGCTCAAAGGCGGGCTCAACGGTATCGATAACGGTCGGCTGAGCTTCGACAGCGTGCGCATACCACGCACAAACCTGCTGAACCGCTACGGAAACGTTGCCATCGATGGTACGTACACCAGCGACATCGACAGCCCCGGCCGTCGCTTCTTCACCATGCTCGGCACACTCGTGCAGGGCCGCGTGTCGCTCGACGGCGCGGCGTCATGGGCCTCGGCCCTCGGCCTCTACATCGCCATCACCTACGCCACCCAGCGGCGACAGTTCGCGGGCGTTGACGGTCAAGAAACTGTGCTGCTCGACTACGGCAAGCACCAGCGCAGGCTCCTGCCACGCCTGGCCACCACGTATGCACAAATATTTGCGCACGACGAATTCCTACAAAAATTCGACGCCGTCTTCTCGGGCACAAGCACGAGCGACCAAGACCGCGAAGACCTCGAAACACTCGCGGCAGCACTCAAACCGCTATCGACCTGGCACGCTCTTGACACACTGCAAGAGTGCCGCGAAGCCTGCGGCGGTGCCGGATTCATGTTTGAAAACCGTTTCGTGGGGCTGCGCGCCGACCTCGACATCTACGTGACCTTTGAAGGCGACAACAACGTACTGCTGCAACTGGTCGGCAAACGCCTGCTCACCGACTACGCGAAACAGCTCAAGGGTAAAGACCCGGCAGCGCTCGCCGCATTTGCTGTCGGACAAACCGCCGGCAAAGTGTTTCACGGTGCCGGGCTACGTAGGCTCGGTCAGGCTGTCACCGACTTTGGCTCAACGGCACGCTCGGTCGAACTGGGTCTTCGCGCCCAGCAACAGCACGAACTGCTCGCCGACCGTGTGCAGCAGATGGTGGCCGATATCGCCGGGAGACTGCACGGCGGGGGCAAACTGAGCCCCGAAGAGGCCGCAGCGGTCTTCAACGAAAACCAGGCGCAGCTCATCGAAGCAGCCCGCGCCCACGGCGAACTCCTGCAGTGGGAAGCCTTCACCGACGCCGTCGAGCGCACACGCGACGATGACAGCCGCCAGGTCTTGACGTGGCTGCGCGACCTGTTTGGTCTGCAACTGATCGAAAAGCATCTGGCCTGGCACATTATCAACGGCCGACTTTCGACCCAGCGTGCAGCAGCGGTTTCGCGCTACATCGATCGTCTGTGCACACGCCTGCGCCCGCACGCGCTCGACCTTGTCAACGCCTTTGGCTATGAGCCCGAGCACGTGCGTGCACCACTGGCATCCGGGGTCGAACAGCAGCGGCAAGATGAAGCCCGCGAGCACTACGCGCAGCAGCAGGCATCCGGAACAGCCCCTATCTCAGAAAAAGATCTGAAGAAAAAGAAGAAAAACTAGCTGTCCCCAACCCCAGAAGACATATCGGCTCGTCGCGCTAGGCTCGAATGACCCCGAACCGCGCACCGTCAAGGAGCCGATATGTCTTCTGTTTTTGCTTTTGCCGCACCCAGCGAGGGTGCACCCCTCGAACGCACCACAATCGAGCGCCGCGAACCCGGCTCGCTCGATGTTGTTATTGATGTTGCTTACGCAGGCATCTGCCACTCCGACATTCATACGGTGCGCGGCGACTGGGGTGCACAGCGGTACCCGCTCGTACCCGGTCACGAGATCGCCGGTACGGTGCGTGCCGTGGGCAGCGAGGTCACTCGCTTTGCCGTGGGCGACCGCGTGGGTGTCGGGTGCCTGGTGAACTCGTGCGGCGAGTGCACCTCGTGCACGGTGGGTGACCAGCAGCACTGCGAAAAGGGTGCTACGGGCACCTACGGTGCTATCGACCGCGATGGCAGCGTTACGCAGGGCGGATACTCGCAGCAAATTGTGGTGACCGAAGATTTCGTGCTGCGAATTCCGGATGCTATTGCGCTCGACCGCGCAGCACCCCTGCTGTGTGCAGGGATCACCACGTATTCTCCGCTGCGCCACTGGAATGCCGGGCCCGGCACGCGCGTGGCGGTCGTTGGCCTGGGTGGCCTCGGTCACATGGCCGTACAAATTGCGCGTGCGATGGGCGCGGATGTCACGGTGCTGTCGCAGACCCTTGCCAAGGCTGAAGACGGCCTGCGGCTGGGAGCACACCGCTACCTGGCAACGAGTGACCCGTCAACATTCCGTGACAACAAGCGGGCGTTTGACCTCATTATTAATACCGTCAGCGCACAGATTCCGGTCGATGACTACCTGTCGCTGCTCGACATTAATGGAGCCATGGTGTGCCTGGGTGCCCCGCCCGAGGCGCTGAGCTTCGACGCGCTGCGCCTGATTAATGGGCGGCGTTCACTGGCCGGTTCTAATATTGGCGGCATCGCTGAAACGCAAGAGATGCTCGACTTCTGCGCCGAGCACAACCTTGCTTCAGAAATTGAGCTGATTGACGCCGACGAGATCAACGAGGCCTACCGCCGCGTGCTGGCCTCCGATGTGCGTTTCCGTTTTGTGATCGATGCGGCAACGCTCGAGCAGACCAACGTTTAACACGTCGAAACCGCACACCTGTGAATGCTCACGGCGAGATGGGGAATGCTCCCCGTGTCGTTGTTAAGGCGCTCTGGTTAGGATAGGCATCGGCCACCGCACTGTCGGTGGCACTCCTATGGACGCGTGTTAAGGGGGAACCGACGTGAAATCTTTCACTTGGCTGCGCGCCCGGAAAAAAACTGCGGCAACAATCGCCGGGTTGACCATTGGCGCTGTAACGGTCACGGGTATGGCGATTGCCTACGAGGGTAATCCGACCACCGAGGTTGACCTGCACGACGGTAGCGTGTGGGTGACGAATACGTCGGCCATGCTCGTGGGCCATTTCAACAATGAATCACGCGTGCTCGATGGTGGTTTTCGAACCGCCGACGAAAGCTACGACATTCTTCAGTCGGGCGACACCGTATTTGTTGACGATAAAGCTACGTCAGCGCTAACCGAAGTCGACCCGGTGCGGGTGTCGCTGGGCGACTCGCTTTCGCTTCCTCCCGGCGGTAAAGCCGCGCTCGGCGGTGAAACGTTAGCGCTGCTCGACCCTGCCGAGGGAAAGCTATGGGTTCTCCCCTCCAACGGCGCGAGCAGCTTCGACGTCAAGGTGAAAGAACCAGTGACCGTGCTCGGCGCGGGCGCCGATGTTGCGGTCAGTACCGAGGGCACGGTCTATGCTGTGTCATCCGAAAACTCAGAAGTTGTCACGGTGCGTGTTGATGCGGCCGGTGTCGTCGCCGAACCTACCTCACGCGATATCGATCTGGCCGACGGTAAGGAACCCACGATTACGGTCGTCGGCGAGCAGCCCGTTGTGCTCGATGGCGATGAGGTGATTGCGCCGCGCGGTGTGCGGGCAAACGTTGGTAACGCCGCAACCGCCGTGTTGCAGCAGCCATCGGCAGCTTCGGATGCCGTGGTTATCGCTACCGGCTCACAGCTGGTGAGTGTTCCTTTAGACGGCTCAGAACCCACCGAAACGAGTGCGGGCGGCGAAGGTAATCCGGCTGCCCCCGTACAGTTGCAGGGCTGCACATATGGGGCGTGGGCTGGATCTGCACGTTTTGTGCGTGACTGCGCCGGGGAAGACTTCGATCTTGCCACCGCACTGGAAGGCGTAGAGTCGGCTGAATCGCTCGTGTTCCGCGTTAACCGCGACGTTGTTGTACTCAACGATGTTGTTACCGGCTCGACCTGGGTCGTTACCGACAGTCTGCAGCGCGTCGACAACTGGAACGACATCACACCTCCCGAAGGTGATTCCGAGGAAGACGAACAGACGACAGAAGAAACCGTCGAAACAACGCTTCCCGAACGCAGTGACGTCAACACGCCGCCCGTTGCTGAAGACGACTCTTTTGGAGTACGGCCCGGGGGATCGACCATGCTCCCCGTGCTCGATAACGACACCGACGCCGACGGCGACGTGCTCGTTGCCACGCTCAAGGGCGATCAGCCACGCCTCGGCGAAGTGCAACAGATTTTTAACGGTGCATCGCTGCAAATTAATGTGCCCGAAGACGCCACGGGGTCCGACACATTTGTCTATGAGGTTGACGACGGCCGCGGCGGCACCGATCAGGCCCAGGTGACCGTGACGGTGCACGGCTGGGACGTCAACTCGCCTCCTCGCCAGCGTCGTACGACGGCCATCGCTGTGGAATCCGGCGGCACCGTTTCGTATAACGTGCTGCCCGACTGGATTGACCCGGACGGCGATGACATCTATCTGAAAGATGTGCAGGCGGCATCCGGTGACGAAGTAGAGTTCACCACCGACGGCCAGATCACCTACCGTGCGGTGGCGAGCCTGCAGGGTCGTAAAGACATCGACATTACGGTGGGCGATGGCCAGGGCGCTGTAGCGGCAGGAACCCTGCGACTCGATGTGCGCCCACCCGGCTCGACTCTGCCCAAAACCAACGCCGACCATGTTGTGACCCGCGCGGGCGAGAGCGTTGTTGTTTCACCACTGGTCAATGACACCAGCTCGGGCCGCGAACCGCTGCGGCTAGCGCGGGTCGACGACGTCGAGGGCGCCGACATTACGGCTGACTTTCCTAATAAAAAGTTCACTTTCCGGGCAGAGCAGCCCGGTGTGTATTACGCGCAATACCTCGTCAGCGCCGGGCCCAACGCGGTTCCTGGTCTCGTACGCGTTGATGTACTGGAGGCCGAAGAGTCGGATCTTCCGCCTGTCGCCGTGCGCGACGTAGCGCTGCTGCCTTCGGGCGGCGATGTTCTGGTGGGTGTGCTCAATAACGACTCCGACCCGTCGGGCGGGGTGCTCGTTGTGCAGTCGGTGCAGGTGCCGCAGCACAGCGGGGTGAGCGTGACTGTGCTCAATCATGCGACGCTTCGAATTACCGATCAGGGCGCACTCGAAGAGCAAGTGCGCATCAAATACACCATCTCGAATGGCTCGCAGTCGGCCGAAGGCGATGTGGTGGTGTTGCCGGTACCCGCACCGGAAAAAATTGCCGCGCCCATTGCCGGCGATGACCACGTTGTGGTGCGCGCAGGAGACGTTGTGACGATCCCTGTGCTCGACAATGACTCGCATCCACAGGGCGACAAACTGACGGTCGCGCCCGATTTGGTTGAGCCGTTTATCGACCCCGAACACGGCGAGGCGTTCGTATCGCAAGACACCGTGCGATTCCGCGCGGGCAACGAAGCTCGCACCGTATACGCCACCTATGAGGCCGTGGATTCACGCGGCCAAAAAGATGCCGGTTACATTACGATTCAGATCCTCGAGGTCGATGAAGAAAATAACTCCGCACCCAGGCCACGGGATATTACGGCCCGCACGCTGAGTGGTTCGACCACGCGTATTGCTGTGCCCCTCGACGGAATTGATCCTGATGGCGACTCCGTCGAACTACTCGGGCTGGAATCTGCGCCCACCAAGGGGCAGGTGCAAGAGGTCGGACAAAACTTCCTGGTTTATGAGGCCTTCGACGATGCCGCGGGCGTGGACAGCTTCTCGTATCGCGTGCGTGACCGCCTGGGTAAAGAGGCGGTCGGCTCGATTCGCGTAGGCATTGCGCCACCTGCTGAGGCAAACCAGGCCCCCTACGCCGTGAAGGATTCGGTCGTTGTGCGCCCCGGGCGGACGGTGGCCGTGCCCGTGATGGTCAATGATTCAGATCCGGATGGCGACGCCATTAGCCTGGTGGCCGACGGCCTTATCGTGCCCGATGTGGAAGGACTCGAGGCCGAGGTTTCGGGCGACCGTGTTGTGATTACGGTTCCTGATCGCGAACTAGAAACTTCTGTGCAGTACACCATTCGTGACGCCCGTGGAGCGCAGGCGGTGGGCGTCATTAATGTGACGGTGGGTGGAGATGTTCCGCTGCAACCGCCGATCGCACGTGATGACCGTGTGCTGGTCTCTGATGTCGCCGACGAGTTGACGGTCGACGTTGAAGTGTTGAAAAACGACGAAGACCCGGATGGTACGACTGATGTGCTTGAGCTCACCGCCGAAGAGGGCGGAACCGTGCAAGAAGATGGCACGGTGCGCGTCACGGTCGGCGAAGAGCGCCAGCTGATTCGGTACACCATTACCGACCCGGATGGTCTGTCGGCCTCGGCGTTCATTTTTGTTCCGGCGCTGAGCAACCTTGTGCCGCTGCTCACCTCGACCGAGCCCGTCGAGGTTGTTAGCGGCGAAACCATCACGATTCCGCTGTCGGAGCACGTGACTGTTGCCGGTGGTGGGCAGGTACGTATCACTGAGGCCGCTAAAGTGACGGCGATTAACTCCAACGGAGATTCGCTTATTCACGACGCTCACACGCTCATCTACACATCGCGCGAAGGATACTTCGGTAAAGACGCCATCACTTTTGAGGTCACCGATGGCTCTGGCCCCGACGATCCGGCAGGGCGCACGGCCATGCTGACGCTGCCGGTTAATGTGCTGCCTCCGGCCAACCAGCCGCCAACTTTTGATGGCGGGCAAATGACGGTGGCACCGGGTGAAGACGCGACCGAGCTTGATCTGGCTGCGCTCACGCGTGATCCGGATGCTGGCGACATGGACTCCATGCGCTACAGCCTGGTGAGCGGGCCGGGCGAGGGCATGACGGCACGGGTTGAAGGTTCAACTCTGCTCGTGGAGGCACCCGCATCGACGGCGAAGGGCACCAGTGGCACGGTGACGATCAGCGTGAATGACGGCCATAACCCTGCTGTAGAAGGCAGCGTGAGCGTTACGGTTTCTGCTTCGACCCGGCCCCTGGCTGTGGCAACGACCGACACTATTGCGCAGGCAGACCAGGGTAAACCGGTTGACGTCGATGTGCTCGCTAATGACATCAACCCGTTCCCCGACACACCATTGAAGGTGGTTTCGGCGGTTGTCGACACCGGACGCGGCGAGGCTTCGCTCAGCGGCGACACTGTGACGGTGACTCCGGCGAATGATTTTGTTGGCTCGATGCTTGTGCGTTACCGCGTGCAAGACGCCACGGGAGACCGTGACCGCGAGGTCGAAGGAATCATCGAGTTGACGGTGCAGGGTGTTCCGGATGCCCCGGGAGTACCCGAGGTCGTTAGCGTGCAAGACCGCACAGTGGTGCTCTCGTGGAGTCCACCCAGCGACAACGGTGCGCCAATTACCGGGTACACCGTGCGTTCGACGGCGGGAGACTTCTCGCAGGACTGCACCTCCACGACATGTACGCTCAACCGGCTGACGAACAACGTGGAATACACCTTTACCGTGTTGGCCACCAACCGCGTGGGTGACGGCCCCGAATCGCGAGCTTCGGCAGTGGCACGGCCCGATGCGCGCCCCGACAAGCCGGTGCCGCCCAAGCTGACGTTTGGTGATCGTTCTCTCACGGTTAACTGGACGACACCGACGACGCCCGGATCGCCGGTGGAAAAGTACACGCTGGAGATTTCTCCTGCACCACCCTCGAACGTCACACAAAAATCAAATGTGACCGGTAACTCGGTCGTGTGGGAGGGCCTGGAAAATGGTGTCGACTATCAGGTGCGAGTGCGGGCGCATAACCGTGCTCCCGAGCCGTCGAGCTGGAGTAACTGGTCGCTGAGTGAGATTCCGGCTGGGCCACCCATTCCGCAGGGAACACCGACCTCGTCGAGTGCGCCCTCGGTGGGCAGCCAAGCGCAGGTGTCTGTCAAGTGGTCGACCGCAATGGCGAATGGTGACAAGCCCTCTGAATATCAGTTGCGCGTGATGCGAGGCTCGACGGTTGTAAAAACGATCGACGCGGGCACAGCCACCTCGCAGGCGGTGACGGTTGATACATCGACCACCGAGTACACCTTTGCCGTGCGTGCACGCAATAAGGCAGGCTGGGGCGATTGGGGCAACGCTTCGTCACCCGTACGTGCCTTTGGTTCGCCCGGTGCCCCGACGATTACTTCAACGACAGAGGGCAACAACTTTGTCACCGTGAAGTACAGCCTTGATAACACGAACGGGGCGAAGGCGAACGAGATTCGGTATGAGTACCGTGTCAACGGTGGCTCGTGGAGCCGTAACTGGGACGGCAGTAAAATCTCGGCCGATAATAACGGTGAGTACACCGTGCAGGTGCGTGCCTACTCTGTTGTCGGTGGGCAGGAGTCACAGCCCGGTTCGCCGTCATCGGCCACGGGCAAGCTCCGCCCCTATGGGCCGGTGAAGACTCCGTCGGCCAGTGCTTCACAGAGTGGAAAGTCGGTGAAGCTCGGCTGGTCTGCCCCCTCACCCAATGGGCGCGCTATCGCGAAAATGCAGATCAGTATTGATGGCGGCAGCTGGGAAGACGTGAGTAAGAGTGGTTCGCGCACGGTGGGTAACTCGTACGACACCAAGCACACCATTAAGGTTCGCGCGGTAGATACCGAGGGCCAAGTGTCGTCGGTGAAAGAGGCCTCTGCGAAATCGGCGCCTAAGCCATCACCGCGTGCCTGGGTCAGCAAGGGAACCGGTGGACCATTCTCGACCTGTGGAAGTGCCTCGTGCGCGAAGATTAAGGTGCACACCGAGAACTTCACGGCCGGCACTTACACCCTGGAGTGTCTGATGAATGGCAACCGATTGGCCGGCACGAGCCCCGTTAGCGTGTCGCTGCCTGCCAACGGATCGATCGAACCCGGCTGCTTTGTCGGATACCCCGGCGAGCGCATCTCGGTGAAGATCAGCGGCTACGGTGAATCCGAAAGTATTACGTGGTACTAATTCGTCTTGTCGTCACGACTGTGAATGGAAAACAACAATGAGCATGACCCCCGAACAGGCGACCTGGTACCAGGGCACGTTCCACCGTCTTGTCAGCAACGTCGATATTGCTTTGCAGGGCAAGACCGATGTGGTGAGCCTGGTACTTGCCGCCATGCTGGCTGAAGGGCACGTGCTGCTCGAAGACGCACCGGGTACCGGAAAAACGAGTCTTGCTAAGGCTCTGGCCGCCAGTGTGCAGGGAACAAGCAGCCGTATTCAGTTCACGCCCGACCTGCTGCCCTCCGATGTCACGGGTGTGACGATCTATGACCAGAAGACACAGACGTTTAATTTTCATAAGGGACCAGTTTTTGCCTCGATCGTGCTGGCCGATGAAATTAACCGGGCATCGCCCAAGACCCAGTCGGCGATGCTTGAGGTGATGGAAGAGTCGCGCGTGACCATCGACGGTGTTGCTCACGAAACAGGGCGACCATTCCTGGTTATCGCCACACAAAACCCTGTTGAGCAGGCCGGTACGTACAAGCTGCCCGAGGCGCAGCTCGACCGCTTTCTCATCAAGACGTCGATCGGTTACCCCGACCGCGAGGTGACTGCCCGTATTTTGGCGGGGGCAGCGGTAAGAAACCCTTCGGCCCAACTCTCGGCTGTGATTACCACGAGCGCTGTAGCAGACATGGCCGATCTGGCCGCCACCGTGCACGTAGAGCCGGCGGTGCTGCAGTATGTGGCAGAGCTTGCCGAGGCCAGCCGTCACGACCCGGCCATTCACCTGGGTGTCTCGGTGCGCGGGGCGCTAGCCATGGTGCGCATTGCCAAGGTGTGGGCCGCGGCCCACGGGCGCCACTATGTGATTCCCGATGACATTAAGGCTCTGGCCGCAGCAGTGTGGACGCATCGCCTCCTGCTTGACCCGGAAGCAGAGTTCTCGGGAACCACCGCCGAGACTGTGATGGCTCGCGTTGTTGATTCTGTCGCAGCTCCACAGGCCCGGGCGGATGCGGCTTGATGGCAACACAGGCTCTGCGTGAGCCATCTGCTTCGGTAGCGCAGCATCCGGCAACTTCTCCTGCCTCTGCTGCCCCTACCGCAGGATGGCGCGACGTGCTCGCTGTTATTGGCGAGCGCGTGATGCAGCGTCTGCGCGCGATCTTTGCTGTCTTTCGAGCCGCGGCCTGGATACTTTGTGGCCTGAGTATCGTGCTGTGGGTGCTGGGCATGCTGTGGGGGTGGTGGGAGCTGATTGTTGTTGCACTGGTGGTTGCCATCGTGCTGGCAGTGTCTGCTCTCTTTCTCATCGGTCGCACCACGTACAACATCGTTCTTGACCTTGCTCGCACCCGCGTTGTGGTGGGTGAACGCGCGATGGGGGCATTGACGCTCATAAACGACGGCGAGCGCGCCATTTTGCCTTCCCGTATCGTGATGCCGGTGGGATCTGGTCGTGGTGAGTTTGCGGTGTCGCGGCTGGCGCCCGGCGAGACCAGCGAAGAGCTGTTTGCCATCCCTACGCATAGGCGGGGCGTTGTGCAGGTGGGGCCCGTGAGCATTGTGCGCGGCGACCCCTTCGGTCTGTTTGAGCGGGCGCACCGGCGGGAAGAGCCCGTAGACCTGTTCGTGCATCCGCGCACCGTGCGTTTTCCTGGCCAGTCGCTGGGTTTTGTGCGTGACCTCGAGGGGCTTCCGGCCACCGACCTCTCGCGTGATGATGTGTCGTTCCATACCCTCAACGAGTATCAACCAGGCGATGACCTGCGGCGGGTGCACTGGCGTTCCACCGCCCGTACGGGCACCCTTATGGTTCGCCAGTATGAAGAGACGCGGCGCTCTCACTTTGTTATTGGTTTGTCGACGAGCCGCCGCGAATATGGCTCAGAAGAAGAGTTTGAACTCGCCGTGTCACTGGCAGGCTCCATTGGGTTGCGGGCCGTGCACGACTCTGGTCATGTGCAGCTACGTTTTCCCGGCCACACGGTGGAGGCAGCGCACGGTAAACGACTGCTGGACGCGCTCGCAGCCATCGATTATGCTCCGGCTCGAACCGGTGGACTGACGGCCCTCGCGCACAGTATCGCTGCACAGCTTCCGCCTTCCAGCGTCGTTGTGCTGGTGTGCGGCGCCGAGGTCTCAGCCGAACAGCTGCGTCAGGCCTGCGCACGCATGCCGCAGGGGTCTCGTGTTCTCGTGCTGGCCGCGCATGAGGCGGCGGCCCCTGCGCTTCGGCAGATCGCTGACGCCGATGTGGTGACCGTGGGCGTTCTCGAAGACCTACCGCTGGCACTGGCGAAGGTGTTGGCATGATGGTGGCTACGACAGGGGTGAGAGGCGAGGGCGCCGGCATCCGGATGCTACCGACACGGCGTCTTGCGGTTGATCTGACGGCACTGTTCGTTGTGCTCATGACCGTCTTGGCCGGTTTTTGGACCAGCTTTTCGGGCCCGTCGTTTTTGTTGCCAACGGTGGGCGGAACAGCCGTAGGCCTTGCGATAGCTGCCGTATCGGCGTGGCGGCGCTGGTCGATTCTGGTCGTCACGGGGCTCACGGTGGGTGCCTATTTTGTGATGGGTTCGGCGCTGGCTGTTCCGGCGCTGGCTCTGTGGGGCTTTATTCCGACGCTGCAGTCGTTGACGGCCCTGGCCCTGGCTCCCGTTGTGGCGTGGAAGCAGATGCTGACCACGGTGACGCCGCTGTCGGGCGCCGACGGACAATTCTTGGTTCCCTTCATGCTGGCGCTTGTTGCCGCGGTCATCGCTGGTTCTTTATCGCTGCGGTTGCGCCGTGCGGAGTGGGCGCTGATTCCTGTTGTCGCGTTGTTGTGCATGGTTATTGCTATGGGGTCGCCGCAACCGTGGATGCCGGTCGTACAGGGGGTGCTGATCGCGGTTGTAGCGGTTGCTTGGCCAGCGCTGCGGCGACTCTGGAACCCCGACAACGCCGCTGTGTCGGCTGATGCCGGTGATCCGCTGCGTGCCACACGCATGCGGATGCGCCGTATGGTCACCGCAGGGGTCGTGCTTGTGATCGCCGGGGGTGCGGGGGCAGCGGCGGGAGCCTGGGCCGAACCCGACCAGGCACGGCACGTGCTGCGTGACACCGTTATTCCCCCGTTCGTTGTGCGCGAATATGCGAGCCCGCTGCAGAGTTTTCGCGGCTACTTGAAAGACCATCGCGAAGATACGCTCTTCACGATCTCGGGGCTGCCCGATGACACCCGCATTCGCCTGGGCGTTATGGACGGCTATAACGGCGTTGTCTACAACGTCGCCGCGGGTGGTCTGGGAACATCGGGAGCATTTACGCCCCTGCGTTCGACGCTCAACGACGGGGCTGAGGGTCGTGAGGTGAGCGTTGACATTGTTGTTGACGACTATGCCGGTGTGTGGATGCCGCACGTCGGTTTGCCTTCGCAGATCACCTTCGATGGTGAGCGCGCCGAAACCCTGCGACGCGAGGCATTCTTTAACGATGTGACCGGTATGCCGGTGACAACAGCAGGGTTGAGCAAGGGTGATACGTACCGGGTCGCAGCGGTTGTTCCGGACGTACCGTCGGATGAAAAGCTTGCCGAAGCAGAATTTGGCAACATCCGGATGCCGAAACAAGAGGGCGTGCCCGATGACATTGCACGGTTGGCGTCCGAGACAGTCGCCGACGCGAAAACGCCGATCGAGCAGGTTCGCGCACTCGAAACGTACCTCGCAGAGGGTGGCTTTTTTAGTCATGGGCTGGAGGGCGAAGTGATTTCGCGGGCCGGTCATGGCGCGGAACGCATTCTGACTCTGCTGGGCGGCGATCAAATGATCGGTGACGACGAGCAGTATGCCGTGACGATGGCTCTTCTCGCCCGTGAAGTGGGTATTCCTGCCCGCGTTGTCATGGGGTTCTATCCCGATGATGACCGAGAGATGTCTGACCCGCTCACGATTCGTGGTGACGATGTTCACGCCTGGGTTGAAGTGAACTTTGCCGGTTTCGGGTGGGTGGAGTTTAACCCCACACCTTCGGAAGACAAGCTGCCCAACGACCAGACAACAAAGCCGAAGGCTGACCCGAAACCGCAGGTGCTGCAGCCCCCACCACCCCCGCAGGAACCGGTTGACTTGCCGCCCACTCTGCCCGATGAGCGAGAGAGTGAAGACGAAACCGAGAACCCCTTTGCCTATCTCGGTCTCATTCTGGTGGTGGCGATCAGCCTGATGGCGCTTATCGCCCTGCTGCTTTCACCGTTCATTATTATTGGCGCGTGGAAGGCAGCGCGGCGCAGAAAACGCCGTTTGGCTGAGCGGAGTGCGGATCGCATTAGCGGCGCCTGGGATGAAATCACCGATCGCGCGACCGACTACGGTGTGCGGTTCTCGCAGGGGGCGACGCGCACAGAAGAAGCTGTCACGGTGACGGAGTCTTTTGCTGAAGAAACGATGGGCCAGAAAATAGCGGTGTTGGCGCAGCGCGCAGACGCCGATGTCTTTGGCCCCTCCGACCCTTCGCCCGAGCAGATTGACGAATACTGGGCACAGGCCGATGATGTGGTCAATGGTTTTGCCCAGTCGACGACGTTGGGTGGCCGCCTGCGGGCGCGGTTGAGTTTGCGCTCGTTGACCGCTGACTCTGCCGTGTCGCGAGGGTGGAAGAATATTCGTGTGGCCGCGACGGCGCGAGCAAAGCACGATGCAAACACGAAAGAACCGGAGTCACGATGAGCAGCTCTGATCAGCCCGAGGTCGCATCGCTGGGTCGCCGCGCCGGTGCCTATCTGATCGATGCGGCCATCGGTGGCGTGTTGGTGCTGGTGACACTGTTTATAGGAACAGCTGTGACTGCCGCGGATGCCTCTTCACGCTATCTCTCTGAGAGCGACGCTATTGGTTTTCTTGTGTCGATGATGGTGACGTGGGCCGTCGCCGGTCTGGTGAGCATCACCTGGACCCTGGTGATGACCGCGATGCAGGGTGGCGCAGGTTCGGTGGGAATGCGTCTGCTGGGTATTCGCCTGGTGCACGCCGACACCGGCGGCCGGATAGGTTTTGGGCGAGCTTTGCTGCGAAACATCATTTTTGGTCTCGCCGCAGCCATTGTGGTCGGCTACTTTACCCCGCTCTTTGACGGATCGGGACGGTCGCAGGGGTGGCACGATAAGGCCGTTCACGCCCTCATGGTTACGGCGGTGCGGGCAAAACCAAAGACGGCTGTACCGGATGCTACGGTTGTCGCGCCGTCGGCTGCGCCCGGAATCGCGCCCCCGATGACGCCCCCGCCGATTCCCGTACCGCCTGTTGCCCCGTTTGCCGCTGCAGCACCGACTCCGGCACCCTTTGCCGCACCTCCGCCCGCCTATTCAGGGCCGCAGCACGCGCAGCCGCAGGAGGCCGCCCTCACACACACGCCGGCACCGACGCCCGATGTTCCTCCGGCACCCGCAGCCACACCCGAGCCAGCACACGCTCCCGAGGCAACCCCCGACCCAGCGCCAATCTCAGATGAAGCCGAGATCATCACGATTGTGCCCGGCTTTGCTCGTGCAGAACCTGTGCAGCAGGCCAGCATGCCTGCGCCCATGACCGGGCCGGAGCAGGCTGCGCAGCATCCGGATTCTGCTGGTGGTACCCCCGCCGGCCCGGCCACTGCGCAGTCAGAACCTGCCGCAGTTTCGGAACCCGCTGTTGTCACGCCGGCACCCACGGATGCAAGCGATGACGACGACCTGGAAAGCACACGGATTAGCGTTCCCGGCCACAGGCTGCTGTTTTTGTGGGACGACGGCACGCGCGTGTCAGTGTCGCGGCTGACCATTTTTGGGCGCAACCCGGTGAGCGAACCCGGCGCGGTCAGTGTGGCCGTGCGCGACGAGACTCTTTCGCTGTCGAAAACGCACTTCGAGGCCGAAGGAGAAGCAACGGGTGGCTGGGTAAAAGATCGTAATTCAACCAATGGCATGACGATTGTGCGCGATGGTGTGCGGATTGCTTGCCCACCCGGAGAACGTGTTCGCGTGCGCTTAGGAGACGCTATTGAGATTGGCGAGCGCATAGTAACGGTCGGAGGGTGGGCATGACATCGCCCATTGCTGTGGAGACCGGCATGGCCACGCACGCCGGATTACGACGAGCGCTGAACGAAGACTCGTTTTTGGCGGCATCGCCGGTGTTTATGGTGGCAGACGGCATGGGTGGCCATGAGGCTGGAGACCGTGCCAGCTCGGCAGTGATCGACGAGCTGCGTCCGCTGGTTGAGCGAGCATCCATTGGGGTAGACGATGTTCGTGCGGCGATAGGTCGAGCCCGTGCACGTATTAATGCGCTATCGGAGCAGGGGAGTGGCCGGGCGGGCACAACGCTCAGTGGTGTGGCAATTGCGGCCGTTGACGGCAATGGCTACTGGTTGACCGTGAATATTGGCGATTCGCGCACGTATCGTTGGGCGGGCGGTGAGCTGGAACAGATCACGGTTGACCACTCGGTTGTGCAAGAACTGATCGACGCCGGTCAGTTGCGCAGCAGCGATGCGCAACGCGACCACCGACGCAATATTATTACCCGCGCGTTGGGGGCCGGTAGCAGCGGAGAAACCGACTATTGGATGATTCCCGCAGCCGCAGCCGACAGGATTTTGGTGTGCTCCGATGGACTCACCTCCGAGGTACCGGATGCCATTATCGCCGAAGTTCTGCGCGACAACCGCGACCCGCAAAGTGCCGCCGATCAGCTGATTGACTGCGCTTTACAGCAGGGTGGGCGCGACAACATCACGGCCATCGTGATCGATGCGCTACGAGTCAGTAGCCGACGAGGAGACATCGTGAGCTTTGACAGCGATGGCCTCGATATTCAAACACGACCACGCGCTGAGGCGATCGGAGGACGACCATGACGCAGCACGGATACGAAGCGGGTGCCTGGTGGGCACTGGTGGCCCCGACCGGCACGATTGCTGTGCCCCCGGATGCCGCGCCAGAGCTGGTCGATACGCTATGGGCGCTCGTGCGCGAGCAGGCCACGATGGGTACGATCGTTGACGCGCTGACGGCGCATGCCGGGGGCGTGCTCTCGGCAGTGCCGGCCTTTGCTGCCGTGACACGTGAAGGTGCCGATGCTCGTGTTGCTGTGCGCGGTCGGGTGTCGGTGCGGATACGTTCGGCAGAGGGAGAACTCACCTTTACTGGCGCTGAAGTAACCACGTGGAGCGAACGCTTCGTACCGCGGGCAGAAGCAGCAGAGCTACTGCTCGATGATGCCGGACCAGCACGCCTTCTTCCCGTAGTCGGGGGCGTTGTGGGGGCAGCGCGGGTTGTGTTCGCCATGGTAGAGGCCGAGGGGGAATCTGCAGAGCTCGAGCCGGATGCCGCTGACAGCGAGCAGCCCGTTGTCGGAGAACAACCGGATGTCGTCGAGCAGCCTGAAGCCGTCGAGCAGCCCAGTGTCGTTGACCAGCCCAGTGTCGTTGACCAGACCAGCGTCGTCGAGCAGCATCCGGAGTCTGGCGAGCATCCCAGTGCCACCGAACACACTCTTGTCAGTGCAGCGACACTGGCACCGAGTGTTGATTCGCCGTGGAGCGATAGTGTCGTGGCCGAGGGAGATCACGACGGCGCCACTATTTCGCTCGCCCAACTTCGTGCGGTGCGCGAAGACTCGGGTTCTGACCCGGCACCCGACGCTGTTTCGGGGCCACGCATTCGGCTGTCAACGGGGCAGGTGGTTGCTCTTGATCAGACGGTCATTATTGGGCGCAGGCCTCGTGCGACTCGCGCTAGCAGCGAGAGCATGCCGCATTTGATTGCTGTCGACAGTCCGCAGCACGATATTTCTCGCAGCCACCTCGAAGTGCGGCTCGAGCCGGGCGCGTGTATCGCTGTCGACCTGCACACCACAAATGGTTCGACGCTGCTGCGCGGCAGTGCCGACCCTGTTCGGCTGCATCCGGGAGAGCACACTGTGGTGGTCAGTGGTGATGTGATCGACCTGGGCGATGGGATCACGGTGACGTTTGAGGAGCTGCCGTGAGCAGACCGCCCTCGCCACCCCCCGAACTTGACGGTTTCACCTATCTAGAGCTGTTGGGGACCGGTGGTTTCGCCGACGTTTTTTTGTACGAACAGCACATGCCGCGGCGCAAAGTGGCCGTCAAGGTGCTGCTCGCCGATCGCTTGGCGAGTGCCGCCGCACAGGAGTTCACAGAAGAAGCCAATGTGATGGCGATGCTGTCGACCCACCCAGCGATCGTCACGATCTACCATGCCGGAGTCGCTGCCGACGGCCGCCCGTACCTCGTGATGGAATACTGTCCGCGACCGAACCTGCAGGTGCGCGCACGCAACGAACCGTTCAATGTTGCCGAGGCCCTGCGCGTAGGCATTCAGGTGGCCGGTGCGGTAGAAACAGCGCACCGTGCCGGGGTTTTGCATCGCGACATCAAGCCCGCCAATATTTTGGTGACCGAATACAATCGGCCTGCGCTGACAGACTTCGGCATTGCATCGACGACGGGGGCGGTTTCGGATGCCACGGGTATGTCGATCCCGTGGTCGCCACCGGAATCCTTCGCCGACCCACCCTCGAGTGGCCCCCGCTCCGACGTGTATGCGCTGGCGGCGACGGTGTACACGCTGTTGACGGGGCGGTCACCGTTTGAGCGACCCGGCGAGCGCAATACGAGCGTTGATCTTATTGAAAGAATTGAGCGCAGTCCTCTCGCCCCGATCAGTAGAGCCGATGCGCCGGCAAGTTTGCAGCGCGTGCTCGAACAGGCCATGGCAAAGAAGCCAGAAGAGCGGTATCCGAGTGCCGTGGCTTTTGCTCGAGCGTTGCAGAAGATTCAGATTGAGCTTTCGCACTCGGTGACATCGGTTGACGTGGTCGATGATTACGTTCACGAGACCGAACCGGATGACCCGGATGATGGTCTCACTCGCGTGCGCAACATCGCGCATATTGACCCAGAATCGGGCAGCACTAGGCCTTCTGCGGCGACGCGGCAAATGCAGCATCCGGCGCCCACCGCTCCGCGGTTTGACGCTGTCACGCCTGCTGCCGCTAGCCCCGCTGCGGGTTCCGCAACTCAGCCTGCGGTATCGGCGCCGTCGATATCTACACCTTCGATATCGACACCGTCGAGTGCAGATGCGGTGGCCGACACCCAGGTGCGTGCGCCGCAGCGCCCCGCACCTGCTGTCGACGATGCGACCGTGATGCGGGCACCGACGGTTGTGCACAGCACGGCGGCACCGACGCATGCCTCCGCGGCAACTCCGGGTGTCGGGAGAGTGCCGGATGCTGGTGATGTAGCCGCAGCCGGGGGCGTTGAGCACGGTGCGCCCCGGCCGGAGCCAAGCAAAAAACGACGCATGCTGCTGTGGGGAGCCCTGGCTATTGCCGGAGCCGCCCTGATTACGGTGGGCGCTATTTTTGCGGTGAACCAGTTGAACTCGGCCGTCCCAGAAGCTCGAGAAGACGCTGTTGAGGTGCCGCGCCCGCAAGACGTGATTGTTTCTGGCGTGCCGACTGTGACCGAACTTGCCCACACGATCGAGGGCGACACGGTTGTTTTCACGTGGGAGAATCCGAACCCCGAAGACGGCGACAGCTACCTGTGGTACCTCGTCGACCTTGACGGTAATGGCTCGACCGCTCGCAGCGACGAACCGACCGTATCGGTGAGCACGAGCAACGGCGGACCCACGTGCATTGAGGTTATTCTGCGACGAGCAGATGGTCGCAGTTCTGACCCGGTCAGGGAGTGTGCATCATGACGACGCCCGAGAGCATTCAAAAACCGCCGGCGGGCACCGGTGTGAGTGACAACCGTGTGACGGTCGAATTCGCGGGGGAATACCTCACGGTCACACCAGGGCAATCATTCTTAGTGGGCCGTGAAGGCGACCTGGCAATCGACGACAACCTTTTCTTGCATCGCCGGTTCTTAGAGATCGTGCACTCCGAGGGTCTGTGGTGGCTTGCTAACGTCGGCTCGCGTTTGACCGCAACGGTGACCGACGCGGCCGGTGGCGTGCAGGCCTGGTTGTCGCCAGGTGCACGGCTCCCGCTCGTGTTTGAACGTACCACCGTCGTTTTTACGGCAGGCCCCACCACGTACGAGCTCGTTGTGCATGCCAGCCGACCCACTTTTCCGCCATCGCGACGCCTCGACGTGGGTGAGGGAGACTCGACCATTGGCGATGTGCCCATGACGCTGAGCCAAAAGCTGCTCGTGCTTGCGCTGGCCGAACCATTTCTGCTGCGCGATGGCACCGGCATGACCATGATTCCTTCGTCGGCGGTTGCCGCCGAGCGACTGGGGTGGACGGTCACGCGCTTCAACCGCAAACTCGACAACGTGTGCGACAAATTCGACCGCATCGGAGTGCCAGGAATGCGCGGTGGCGCACGTTCTTTTGCCACCAACCGCCGTGCCCGCCTGGTTGAGCACGCTATCTCGACCCGTCTCGTCACAAAAGACGACCTGGTTCTGCTCGATCAGGCCCATGACGAGGCTGCCGAGGGCGATGCAGAGTGATCTGGGAGATTGATGACGGCCCGAAACCGATCGAGGGCGTCGATGAAAACGGTCGTGCCGACCCGGAATACGCGCGATCACTGGGTCTTGTGCCCGCCCGATACAGCATGCGCATGCTCGCGACGCTCATAGAAATCGTGCTCGCGGTCATC
This sequence comes from Microbacterium luticellae, assembly GCF_050408645.1. NCBI lineage: Bacteria > Bacillati > Actinomycetota > Actinomycetes > Micrococcales > Microbacteriaceae > Microbacterium > Microbacterium luticellae. The sequence goes on along the minus strand of NZ_JBNTKE010000007.1, from coordinate 6,437 downwards.
CTTGTTCTGCCCGCAACCCTTGTGCTTGTGCCGCTTGTGCTCTCGATCAGTGACGGCACATTCGCGATGCGCAACTTCTTTCAGCGGTCGGATTGGATCTGGATCATCGTCGCGGTCGCGGCCTCGCAGCTGCTGATCACGGTTTTCACGATCGTGCAGCTTGTTTTGCACGGCCGAAAAGGGGTCACCCTCGGCAAAGCCATTTTTGGAATCCGCACCGTTAACGTTCGAACACTCGAGAAACCTCGGTTTTGGCGGGGCGCTTTCGTGCGTTACGTGTTGGCGTACGCCTCGTTTATTGTGCCGTTTTTTGGTCCGCTGTTTGTGATCGTGCTGTCGCCGCTGTTCGACAGTGAACGGCGCGGACGCGGCTGGCTCGATATGGCGGCGGCCACCTGGCTGGTCGATGCGCGTCGTGGACTTGACCCCTATAACTCCAAGCGCATGCGCATCGCCCGTAAACAGGTCACGGCAGTGTTGCACGAAGAAAAAACTCCGCTGCCGTCGCTGGCCACACCGCTCGACCCGAACGCGCCGGCAGAATACGTGCCATCCGGTCGGTTTTCCGGCGGTGTGCTGGGCGCATTCCGTTCGTCGTCGCCTTCGTCTTCGGGTGCGGCTTCTGGTTCGTCTTCGGCGTCTACCGAATCTGCTGCACCCGGTCACGAGATGGCTGGAAGGGTGCCGGATGCCGCGGCCAGCGCAGCGCCCGCACCCGCGACATCCGGTCTTATTACGGGCGTTCCCTCGACGACGCCGGCTGTGCCCGCTCGCCCTGCTGTGCCCGCTCGCCCTGCTGTGCCCGCTGGCCCGGCTGCACCCGCTGGCCCTGCTGCTGTCGCCCCGGCCGCTCCTGCGGTTGCAGAGGCTGCGGCCCCGGCCGGTGCCGCATCGACGCCCGCGCAACCGGCAGCACGCGCCGTCATCGTGTTCGACACGGGTGAGCGCTGCGAGGTGCGCACGACGGTGCTTATTGGTCGCGCTCCCGCGGCCGCACACGGCGAAGGTGATGTGCAACTGCTCGCGATTATTGACGAAAGTCGCAGCGTATCGAAAACACACATTGCGGTTATGCCTACCCGTCGCGGACTGCTCGCCGTTGACCGCGGTTCGACCAACGGCTCGGGAGTACTGCGCGAAGGTAATGAGCTGCGGCTTTCGCCGGGGCATCCGGAAGCCCTTCGCGCGGGTGATACGGTGCGCTTTGGTGACCGTTCTTTTCGAGTCGAGAGCCTATGAACCCCACCGTCAGCCCTAACCGCACAGGAGACATGCTGCGATGAGAGTCAAACTCACTCTGCGCCGACCCCACGCGCCGCTCACCAACATTGTGGTCATGACCGACTCCACCGCCACCATCGGCGACGTGGCAGCACAAATTCAACAGGCCGACCCGCTGCGCAGCATCGCGGCATCACCGCACGACACACTGACGCTCTCCGTCGCGCCGCCCACAAGCGACCGTCGAGAGGTTCTCAATCCCGACCTTATTGTCGGCGACGCGCCCATTGGATCGGGTTTTCTCGCCGAAGTGGTCAACCTCGGGCCCGGCCGTACGTCAGCCCCCACCTCGACCACGCAACCGGCTGTGCTCGTGACGGTGCTGTCAGGGCCAGCATCCGGCCAAGAATTTTCGCTCCCCCGCGGACACTTCATGATCGGGCGCGACCCAGCAAACGATATTGCCGTTGCCGACCCGCTGGTCTCTAAACGGCACGCGCGCATCGAAATTGGGCCCGGATTCGTTGAGGTCGTCGACCTCAACTCGGCCAACGGAATCGTGGTCGACGGTGGCCTGGTGCAGCGCCTGCGCGTGATACCCGGGCAGCCTTTTACGCTCGGCGATACCGAGCTGGTCGTTCATATGGTCGCCGATTACGACGGCTCGGCCGCACACGACGACCCGGTGCTTGAACGTGGCGGTGCGCTGCTGTTTAACCGCAGCCCACGGGTAGAAGAGCGCTTCGTCGGCGAAGACCTGCCCGAACCGCCCTATCCTCGAGACCAGCAAACACGGCTCTTTCCGTGGCCCATGATCGTTGCCCCCGTGCTCATGGGTGTCACGGTGTGGTCGATCACCGGCCGTGTGCTGTCGCTGCTGATGGTGTTTGCCTCGCCCATGATGATGTTCGGAAACTTCATCTCACAAAAAACAAACATCGGGCAAAAACTCAAACGAGAAGCCGCAGCTTTCGAAGAAGCATACGAGAAACTCGAAGAACGACTGTACGAACTGGTCCCCATCGAAAGAGAAGTGCGACAGAACGAAGTTCCTGCCGTCGCGGTCGTCTTCGACGAAGCCATGCGGCTCGGGCCCATGCTGTGGACCAGACGCCCCGAACACTGGAACTTTCTGGCCCTGCGCCTGGGCACCTGCACCGATTTTTCGCGCACCACCATCAAGCTGACCAACCCCAACGAAGTACTTCCCGAATACATTCAACGTGCCGAACGTTTGCAAGAGCGTTACCGGATGATCGACGACGTTCCCGTGCTCGAATCGTTGCAGAGCGTTGGGTCGCTGGGCGTTGCCGGACCCACGTCACTGGCCGGAGACGCACTGCGAGGCCTTGCCGTGCAGCTGTTCGGAATGCATTCCTCGAACGAACTCGTCACCGTCGCGCTCACCGACCCCGACTGGGCAGAAGAACTCGACTGGCTCACCTGGCTGCCCCACACCTCCAGCGAACGCAACCCCTTCAAAGAAATGCCGCTGGCCGACTCGGCATCAACCGGAAACGCCCTCCTCAGCGGACTGGAAGAAATCGTACTGCGCCGGGCACAAGCATCCGGGTCACCTCGCCTACCCTACGGCGACGACTGGGACCCGATGCGATACGGAACCGACGTCAAGCGAGCCGCCGAAGAAGCCTCGTTTCCGGGCCAGGCCGCGATCGTTGTCATAATCACACACGACGCACCCGTCGACCGAGCGCGGCTGACGCAGATACTCGAACGCGGAGCCGACGTAGGCGTCTACGGACTGTTTGTTGCCCCCGTCGTCGAAGCACTACCCGCCGTATGCCGCACATTTCTCGACGTCAGCGACGGCCTCGACGCAGCGCGCGTCGGCGTCGTACGCACAGGCCGCGAATACACCGAAGTACGCGTGGAAGGCGTCTCGAACGCCTATATGACCATGTTTGCTAAACGACTCGCACCCGTCGTCGACTCGAGCACCGTCATCGAAGACTCCTCAGATATCCCCAACTCAGTCATGTTCTTGTCACTCGTCGGCGCCGAAATTGCCTCCGACTCGGGTGCCGTCATTGACCGATGGCGACAAAACAACACCATCATCGACCGCTCGGGGGCACCCGCTTCGCGCCTGAAAAAAGCCGGCAACCTGCGAGCCATTATTGGGCAGTCGCAAACCGACGCCATGACCCTCGACCTGCGCACACAGGGGCCGCACGCGCTGGTGGGCGGAACAACCGGTGCCGGAAAGAGCGAATTCCTCCAGGCCTGGGTACTGGGAATGGCGGCCGCACACAGCCCCGACCGCGTCACCTTTCTTTTCGTCGACTACAAGGGCGGTTCGGCCTTCGCCGACTGTGTCGACCTGCCCCACACGGTGGGCCTGGTCACCGACCTCAGCCCGCACCTTGTACGCCGAGCACTCACCAGCCTGCGGGCAGAACTGCACTACCGCGAGCACCTCTTCAACCGCAAAAAAGCAAAAGACCTGCTCGAGCTAGAAAAACGCCGCGACCCAGAAACACCACCCGCGCTCGTACTCGTTATCGACGAGTTTGCTGCGCTCGCCGGTGAAGTGCCCGAGTTTGTTGACGGTGTCGTCGACATTGCTCAGCGAGGCCGCTCGTTGGGAATCCACCTGATCATGGCCACGCAGCGCCCCGCCGGCGTGATCAAAGACAACCTCCGCGCCAACACCAACCTGCGGGTGGCGCTGCGCATGGCCGATGAATCCGACTCGAAAGACGTTGTCGACGACCCCATCGCAGCAACATTCCCGCCCTCCATCCCGGGCCGCGGAATCGCCAAAACCGGACCCGGGCGCCTCATACCGTTTCAGTCGGCATATGCCGGTGGCTGGTCAACCGACGAACCCCAGGCGGCCGAGGTGAAAGTCGCCGAACTGCGTTTTGGTTCCACCCAGCTGTGGGAAGCCGAACAAGAACCCGAATCCGACTCGCATGATGAAGACCTCGGCCCGAACGACCAAAAACGTATTGTTGCCACACTCGTAAAAGCTGCGGACGACGCAGGCATTCCCCGCCCACGCCGCCCGTGGCTCGATGACCTTGAACGCGCCGTCGATATGCGCGAACTACCCATGCCGGGGGACAGCCAGATTCTGCTCGGAAAACAAGACGTACCCGAGCGGCAGCTACAAGAACCTGCATACTTTTTGCCCGATAAAGACGGTTCACTGCTTGTCTATGGCACAAGCGGCTCGGGTAAATCGACCGTGCTGCGCACCCTCGCGATCGCTGCCGGATACTCGGCCGAAACAAACGTTGAAGTGTACGGCATCGACTTCGGTTCGGGCGCGCTCAAGAGCCTCGAAATGCTGCCGCACGTGGGGTCGATAATTGCCGGTGACGATGCTGAGCGCGTGCAGCGTGTCTTGCGCTCACTGGCGAAAGTGCTCGACGACCGTGGGAAACGTTTTAGTGCCGCGAACGCAGCAAACCTCACCGAATACCGTGAGCTCACCGGCAACGATGAATCACGCATCCTCTTTCTCATCGACGGTTTCGGCCAGTTCCGCACCGAATGGGAATCAACCACCGCGCGCATGCCGTTCTACCAAACCTTCATGCGCATTCTCGGCGAGGGGCGGCCACTCGGCGTACACGTGATCGCGACCGCCGACCGCTCGGGCTCCGTCCCCACCGCCGTCAGCGCGAACGTGTCACGCCGCGTCGTCTTGCGACTCTCTGACGAGGGCGGCTACGCCATGCTCAACGCCCCGAAAGACGTGCTCGACGAAACATCGGCACCCGGCCGCGCCATTGTTGACGGCTTCGAAACCCAAATCGCCACACTCGGAGGAACCCCGAACGTGGCCGAACAGACGAAGCTCCTCGAACAGCACGCAGCAACCCTTCGACAAGCAGGAGCACGCGAAGTCGACGAGATCGGTGCACTACCCACCCAGCTTTTTGTCGCTTCGCTACCCGACCGCGTGGGAGATTTTCCGGTTCTGGGGGTTGCCGAAGACACCCTCGCGGCGCGCGACTTCGACCCCCTCGGCACATTTGTTGTTGCTGGCCCGCCCCTCTCAGGCAAGACCACGACACTGAAAGCCATGGTGGTCGCCATGCGCCGCCTCGACCCCTCGATCAAACTCTTCCACTTCGGTGGCCGCCGCGCCCAACTGAAAGAGTGGGCCGACTGGACCCGCAGCGCCGTCACACCCGACGACGCGAAAGAACTCGCGAAAGAACTGGTCGAGCTCGTCGGTGACGAAGAAATCACCGCGCGCATCGCCATCATCGTCGAAGATGTGCCACAGTTTGCCGACGGACCCGCTGAACGCGAAATGAAAGCCCTCTTCCAAGCCATCAACCGCAGCGACCACCTGCTCGTCGGTGACGCCGACGTAACACAGGTCACCAGCGGGTTCGGATTCATCGGCGACTTCAAAGCCGGCCGCAAGGGCATTATTTTGAAACCCGACGCCTTCGACGGCGACTCGGTCTTCAAAGTGCCGTTCCCCAAGGTCAAACGCAGCGACTTCCCCGAAGGTCGTGGAATCTTCGTGCAGAACGGACGCCCGCTCACCGTGCAAATCCCACACATCGAAGCGCCCACCCTGAGCGAGGTGCCGCTACCGTAGCAGTACCCGTGTTCACGGGTCGGTGTCCCGCTCTATCCCTCGTCTGCCTGAGCCATCCCTCATCTGCCTGCCCTGGGTTGCCGAGAACAGGAAAATTGCCGGATGGCGCATGATTTCTCGGATTTTGGCCTCCTTTCGGCAATTCTCCTGGTTTCGGTCAAGTGGTTGGGGAGAAAGCAGGGGCGGGCTGGGGTTAGTGCGGTGAGGGGTGTTGCCGGATGCTAGCGATGGGCCGGGCTGGCCTGCGGCATCCGGGGGTGTGGGGTTTGGTGTTGCCGAGAACAGGAGAATTGCCGAAAAATGCATGATTTCTGGGATTTTGGCCTTCTTTCGGCAATTCTCCTGTTTTCGGTCAAGTGGTGGGGGAGAAAGCAAGGTCGGGCTGGGGTTCGTGCGGTGAGGGGTGTTGCCGGATGCTAGCGATGGGCCGGATGCTGCTGACGGGCAGGGCTGTCGTCATCGAAGGGGCTGATGGGTATTTCTCCCCATCGACTCCCCGCGGGTTGTTTCGTAGTTTGGTTGTTGTCGGGCCGGGGTGGTCCGGTTCGTAAGATTTTCGGAGGTGTGCACGATGGCTGATTTTGGTGCATCATATGGTGCGATGGAGCAGGTCGCATCGTCGTTGTCGCAG
>NZ_JBNTKE010000006.1:0-128153 GCF_050408645.1 Microbacterium luticellae | reverse complement strand
ACATCGAGGTAGATCGAGTTCGCGCCCTCAGGTGCGATGCCGAATCCAAGCCAGTACCCGGCGCCTTCGACCCCAACCCCGAAGAGGAGCGTGACGACAGCCCACCCGAAGGACGCGGCGATACCTAGTGACACGAGCGTGTCCATGCTCACGTTGCCGTGTCGGAGATTTCGCACGGTCGCTTTATGAAAAGGCCATGCCGCCCACGTGACAATTGGCACCGCAAGTGCCACACAGAGCCATTCCCAGCCCGGGAAGCGCCAACCAGGAACGAGAGCGAGAACGATCGTGATATCCATGAGCGGCACGGTAAGGATCGCGGCAACGATCAGCCGTCGTCGAAGCGAAGTGATCCGCACTTCGGTAGCGCGGCGAGACCACGCATCATCCGCGTCATCATGGAGGCGCGCCGCATACCCTGCCTTTTTCACCTGCTGAAGTGCCTCAGATATTCGGTCGCCGTCCAGGCCTGTGACGAGTGCTCGTTCGGTCGCATAGTTGACGCTTGCGGTCACTCCGTCGAGCTGATTCAGGGCACGCTCGACCCGACCTGCGCACGCCGCGCAGGTCATACCCGAGACATCGAACTGCACGGGTTCAGCGGAAACCTGTTGTAAAGTCATGAGTTCGTGTCCTTCGTAACATATGGTCGCCCCTGCATCGGGTGAGAGCGGGCTTGTCGGTCGGTGAGAGTTTCGAGCATCCGGTTATAAGCGTCGAATTCTTCGTCTCTGCCGGTATCGAAGTGGCGATCTTTCCGGTGGGCATCTTTGGCGTCTTGACGAGACCACTGAATTCCAAGCGTGATGATCACCAGCAGCAGTGGTAGCTCGCCGCCGGCCCAGGCGACCCCGCCCCCGAAATACTGAGACTCGGCGAGGTTTGCCCAAGGTAGGTCGAGGTAACGGTAGAAGTTTTCAGCGATTATTTTCCCGCCGCTGGTCATGAGGATTACACCGAAGAAGGCGTGGAAAGGCATCGCCGCCAGCACAAATCCGAGTTTGCCGATATGCGGAAGCGGGCGCGGTGGTCGGTCGACGCCGATCACGAGACCGTAGAAGAGATACCCGGCGATTAGGAAGTGCACGTTCATCAGCTGATGCGCCCAGTGGAACCGCATGTATTCGCCAAATATTCCAGAGAAATACAGTCCGTAATACGAGCTGACGAACAGGATAAACACGAACAGTGGATTATAAACGAATCGGAGAACCCTCCACTGCAGCATCCAGAGGAGCCAATCGTGCGCGCCTGCTGGCAAGGACTGATTCGAACGGGTTGTACGCAGCAGCAGGGTGACAATGCCACCCATGACAAGCAGGATCGGTGCGAGCATGTTCAAGCTCATATGCACGATCATATGGATCCCGAAATCAGGGGCAGAGTACTTTCCAAGCCCAGAACTTGTCACGCCGATGATCACGACCCAGCCGAGGACCCACGCGATGATGCGCCCAGTTGGCCACGCGTCGCCACGACGACGAAGGGTCTGCACGGCAGCCAAATAAACGGTGACAGCAGCAATGCCCAGCGCAAGGAAAAGAATGTTCGGCCGCCAGTGTGTGAGTAGCACCAGCGGTGTAGGCGCAGCATCAACCTCGAATCCCAGGAACACCTGCGAGATGCTCGTTGGAACGAAGTATTGTGGCGGCGGGATGCGAGTCATCGCCGCAGTTATACCCACCCAGCCGGAAATAGCGATCGTGGCGATAAGAATCAACACAGTGACGTGGCGTTCCACAAGCCGAAGCCGTCGCCAGTTCAACCATCCGGTCGTGAGAACACCGATCAAAATTGTCAAGAACATTCCACGGGACGCGATCTGCCAACCAGTCACCGAGTCGAATAAACTAGTACCCGCTAGCTTGAACCACGTCAGGAGAGCATCGGTGGTAATTGTCACGATTAGTGCGATGGACAGAGACTTGAACAAGCGAATCAGGATCTCCGGTGCTACGAGCCTTCCAGATGCGACGCGAAGTGCGGCAACCAGCACCACGCCGAACGCGGCATTCGTCACCAGTACTTGATAGACACCCGCATCCCAACCAAAGTCGTGCTCCGGGCCAACTAGTATCTGCCCGACAGCGACAGGTGCCAGTATCCCGAAGCATGAAGCCCACAATGGAATCAGCAGACCGGTCCAACGCTCGACAACCATGCTCAGGAACAACGTTACTAGCGCGGCGGCAAGCGATATGGTCCATGCTTTCGGGAACGCGCTGGCTTCGTAAAGGAATGACCAGGCACGTCCCGTCAACAAAATGGAGAAGGGAAATCCGTTCTTGCTTAGCATTTCCAGTACGATCATCGCCGCAGATGAAGTTGCCCAACTTGCGGATCCAACCCGGACCACTGACAGCTCGAATAGGGAGCTCAATCGGTCGGCTGACCTCCCCCGCGCATCCCGAAGAAAAAGCAGCGACAGTAGCGCACCTATGGTTACCATTGACGACAGATCGGCTATCCCTTGCCCGACAGCAGTGAGGATAGCGACTTGTAGTCCCGGAAAACTCGTGCGAAGCGCTTCATAGGGCGCTGGGCCTGCAATCAGCGCGGTCAACGTTGCAGGTAACAGTACGAGAACTGTTGAAACTAGTAAACATGCGGTAATAAGACGCCGGTGGCGTGGTATCACAGGACCATCGGAGTGGAAGCGTTCCGCCGGCGTGGCGACCGTTTGGTTCACTTGTTACCATCCTCCGCATCCAGCGTGTACCCAGTCTGCGCAGCAGTCTCGGTGTACACGGTCACTGACACGAAGGACTTCCCGGTCGGTGACCGCATCGATTTCTGCATCCATCACTCCAGCGACACCGGATCGGTCTGTAGCCGAAGCCTCCTCACAATGCGAATACGCATAAACTCCCAGCACCCAGTTACGCACCGCGTCATTCGTCCTAACGTCAATAAATGTCTCAACTGTAATTCTACAAGATGTCGAGTTGCTTAGCGTTGACAGTCAGGGTCCTCGCACGGTGCAGCTTGTAGGCTGAAGTGCGAGGCCAAGTTTGCACCGCACCGTGTATGAGCTGAGGGTCTGCTGCTGCAGACTTCCAATGAGCTCCAAGGAGAGGAGAGGCGTGAGTGGAACACGTACCCGCAGACCGGGAGAACTCGAAGAAGAAATCATGCGACTGTTGCGTCAGCACAATCACCCGTTGAGCGCACGGGAACTACAGGATATGTTTACGGGGCGCAGGCCAGCGTACACGACACTGATGACCGCACTTACTCGACTCGAGCATAAAGATGAGGTTATCCGCTCCGGTAGTTCGCCCCGAAAAATCCGATTTCATCCTGCTCGATCCGGTGAACAGCACGCGAGCGAGACGATGCTCAACGCGCTGGGTAAAGCAGTCGACCGAAAGGCGGCGCTGCTCGCCTTCGCCGGAAACCTCGATGAAGAAGAGGTTGCCATCCTCCGTGCCGCTTTCGGCAATATTCGCGGGGAGATTTAGGCTGCGTTGCTTGGGTGGACTTTGTTGTGTTTCGCTGCGGCTACAGCGACTGCACTCTTATCGCCATTGGTGCTCACGATCGGTAGATGGCAGTTGTTGCATCCTCGAACTGCACTGATGGCATGGTTTGGCTCGTTATTTCAGGGCCTTCTCCTGGTTCTCGCCGGGCTTGTCTGTAGTGTGCTCGGCGCCGTTACCGCTTCGGAGTCAGCGTCTGCGCGAGAAGCAGTTTTTCTGTCGGTAGCTGGCTGGCTCGCGCTTGGATTCTTTGGGGCAATGCTTGCCCTGGTGTCGGTATCCGTCGCGCCGCTAGTCGAGTTGAACATGCAGAGAACTGAGGCTCTTGCGCCAATTGCGTCATCTCGCGAAGACTACGGTCGGTTTACGCTAGTCCGGTTCGAGTCATCTGAACTAGTTGCGTTTGCAGTGCCTGGGCGAAAACCGGAAATTTTTCTTTCGTGTGCAGTGGAACGATCTCTGACACAAGCGCAGCTTCGCTCAGTGATCGCTCATGAATATGCACACCTGCGACAAAGGCACTGGTGGGCTCTCCGCATTGCACAAATTAATGCGATGTGCCTTGGGGGACTGCGGCCCGGGCGTGCGTTGCAACGCGCCACCACGATTCTCATCGAACTTGCCGCTGACGACGCTGCCGCGCGCCAAACCGGTGCGGCAAACCTGGCAAATGCGCTCGCCGTTTTGGGAAAGGCATCCGGAGACCAGAGTATGCACCTCCGAGCGGAACGGCTCACTGCAAGACGCTGGCCACGAGCCGCACGCCGGCGCCTTCCTAACGTACTGAGAACCACAGTTCGTACTTGAGCACGATTCCAGAATATGTCGCGAACCGGTGAAGATTTGTGCGAACTATTCGAATACAGGCTGCCCTGTGCGCCGAGAAGTCGGATAGTCGAGGTATTGTTAGGGCCTTCGACGGTAAGACAGTATCCTTGGCTGGGCGAGTCCGGCCGAAATCTTTCATGAGTTAGCCTGGGAAGTTACCCCCGTGACCTGACCGTTGCACTTCGAACTCGGGCTGGGTCTACTGCGCCGTAGTCCTCCACGCTTACAGCCGCCGCATCGTCGACTGGTCGATCAACTCCAAACAGGACACCACACGTGTCATCGACGCGCTGGATATTGCCATCCGCAATCGCCGACCAGCGCCGGGAGGGATCTTTCACGCGGACCACGGAACGCAATTCGCTTCGTGGCTCTTCGATCGAGATCTTCCACAACCGCCAACGTCGACACTCCGCCCTCGCCTACCGCACACCGATCGAATACGAGACACTCGACTTCAACAACAGCCCCGCCGCGAGTCAGCGACCAACACTGGAACCATTTCCGTGGGGCAGGTCACCAGATGTTCGGTGCTGACGCACCGCTGGGAGGATGTCATCATGCCTAAGCCCTATCTCCGCGAGTTCTGTGAGGACGTTGTCGCGTTCGCGCGTCTAGCCGTGCCGGATTTCTTGTGACGTTTCGCGTCGTGGCTGCGTCTTAGTTGTAGAGCGTTGTCCTTCGCTCGCTGGATGGTGCGGTGTCGTGCCGCGCCACTTGATTCTGGAGGTAGTTCCGATGGCTACGAATGAGACGAACGCGACAGCTCCTGCGGAGGGGACTGTGCTGGAGTCCCGTGCCGCGGAGGCGCCGGGCGTCGTGTCGCGGGTGGATCGCGCACCTTTGGCTGCGAGGGTTCCGGTAGGTGCCGGGTCCGAGTCGGCGGGTCGTACGACGATTGCGGATTGTGTCGTGGCAAAGGTCGCGGGTATCGCTGCGCGTGAGGTGTCGGGTGTGTACGCGCTGGGTGGCGGGGGAGCACGCGCGCTGGGAGTGATCCGTGACGCGGTGAACGCGACGGACCTGACGCAGGGTGTGAAGGTCGAGGTCGGCGAGACGCAGGCTGCGGCGGACATCACGATCGTGGTGGACTATCCGGCGCCGATCCAGGATGTGGCGGAGAATGTCCGACGCGCCGTGACCGATGCCATCACTCGACTGGTCGGTCTGCAGGTCGTCGAGGTGAACGTCGACGTGGACGACATGCACTTGCCCAGCGACGACGCGGACGACAACAACGAGTCGCGCGTCTCATGAGCACTACGCTGACCGGCGCCCTCGTCGGCGCAGTGCTTGCCTTCGCGGCGTTGATCTTCGGGTTCTGGGGATTCCTGCTGGTCGCGCTGCTGATGGGTATCGGTGCCCTGGCCGGGCGAGTGGTGTCCGGTCAGCTGGATCTGAGCGCCCTGGCCGGGGTGTTCGCGGGGAGGCGTAGCTCGGTATGAGTGCGCTGACCGTTGAGGCACCCACGGGAGTTGCTCCCGCGGTTCGGGGTTCTGTGCATGTGCGGGAGCGGGTGCTCGAGAAGGTCGTTCGTGAAGCTTCGGCGGTCACGATCGGTGTTCCCCGGGGGGATGTAGATGTCGAGGTGTCTGAGTGGGGTGGTGGTCTCGCCGTGCGTGTCACGGCAAGACTGCCGATCCCGGACCTTGACGACACGGAGGCTATCCGTGCCGCGCCGACGGTGATCGAGCGACTCCGGCAGATGCAGTCTGTGCTGGGCGCTGAGCTCGGCCGGTTGACCGGGCGCGAGATGCGGCGGGTGTCGTTCACCGTGACGGGCGCGACGGTTCCGGAGCGAAGGAGGGTGAGGTAGATGTCGAACACGGTGCTGAGACGCGTGGTGCGTCGTGAGATGCATTCTCCGCGCACAGTGATGCTGGTGATCGTGCTCGTTCTTGTCGCGGCCGTGGCAGTGTATGCGGGGATCGAGGTCGTCCTGCACCTGTTGGGGGCGGCGCCGTTGCTGGTCTCGCCGGGGACGGCGGTTGCGTGGGTGGCGACACTGCCCACGGCTGAACCGCGATCGACGATAATAGCGGGTGCCTCAGCGGTCGCGGTGGTTGGGGTGATCCTGTTGTGGTTCGTGGTTGCTCCGGGTCGTCGTCCCAAGCATGCTCTGGGTGTGTCGGGGCATGCGGTGGTCGTGGATAACGGGGTGATAGCGTCGGCGGTCGCTGCGCGGGTGCGTCGCGAGCTGGATCTTCCGAAGGGCGCGGTGGTTGTGGGGATCGGTCACCGCAGCGCGGATGTGATGGTGCGCCCGGAGCCTGGCCAGGTGGTTGATCGGGCGTGGGCGCGTTCGATCGCGGAGACCGAACTGGACGGGTACAGGGCCTCGCCGAGGTTGAAGGTGCGGGCGCGAGTCCAGCAGTCCGCAGAGAGGGGCGCTGCGCCATGAGCGCGACAAACCGAGGAGTGAACCGGACTGTTCTGTTCCTTTCGGGGCTGGTTCTTCTCGCTGCGGGGAGCGCGACGGTTGCCACGTCCGTATGGCGGGCTGCGTCCCAGGTCTGGGGTACCTGGTCGAAGGCGGCGCTGTCCTGGATGCAGGATGCGGATGAAGCGTCCCGCATATCGGATGCGACGACGTCGAGCTGGCTCACGATCGGTGTCTTGGTCGTGCTGCTGGTCATCGTGGTGGGAACGGTGGTGGTGATGGCGCGGTTGGGCGGCGGGCGGAGCAGCGTCGTGATCCGTGAGGAGAGTGGGGACGGCCCCCAGGGGTCGGTGGTGATCGGGCAGGGCTTCGCGTCTGACGCGATCACTCATTCGCTTGCCTCCCGGGGAGAGATCCTCACGTCGCGGGTGAGCGCGAGCAGGGTACGGGGCAACGATGTGCTGCATGTCAGTGTCACGCCGCGGCAGAACACCTCACCCGTCGACGTCGCCGACACGGTGACCCGGCTGGTGGACAACCTGGCGACTCTGACGGGCCGTGAGACTCCGACGCTTATCTCGATCCACTCGGGCGTCCGAGCCCGTCTCGCATCCGACCAACCGCGAGTCAACTGAAACTCCCCCAGGGAGTGAAAGGAGTAACACGATGGGCAAGAACATTGTGATTCTCGCGGTGATCGTCACCGCCGCTGATCGGGTGGGTGTGGAATCGGCGAAGTCGCGCGGAAAGAACTATGAGGACCTGCGTCACCAGGTCGAGCGGCTGTGGACGAGTCCGGACGCGAAGAAGGCACGGCGACGGATGGGGAAGAACTTGCGGAAGACGATCGGCAGAGCACGCAAGAGCGTCCTCGGTAACTAGGCGGAGCAACGCAGTTGCTTCGCGAGAGACTCGCCTTCGGCACACGAGGGCGGAACAGAAAATGAAGGAAGGGAACAACATCATGGGTGCTGGAGACAAGATCAAGGCCGCAGCGGACAAGGCCACCGGTCAGGTCAAGGAGACCGTCGGGAAGGTCACCGACAACGACAAGCTCGTCGCCGAGGGTAAGGCCGACCAGGCCAAGGGCGCGGTCAAGGGCAAGGTTGGAGACGTCAAGGACGTCTTCAGGAAGTAACACCCGTGCGGCGGGCTCCATCGGTCGCCCCACCCCACAACATCATCTGATTGTTTGAAAGGACTACTCTCATGGGCTTCTTCAGTTTTCTTCTTCTCGGCCTGATCGCCGGCGCGCTCGCGAAACTCATCCTTCCCGGCAAGCAGGGCGGCGGATGGTTCGTCACCCTCCTCCTTGGTGTGATCGGTGCGATGCTCGGCGGGTGGCTGGGCGGGCTGATCTTCAACGTCAACCTACAGGGCTTTTTCAACCTCTCCACCTGGCTACTCGCCATTGGTGGATCCATCCTGGTATTGCTCATCTACGGGCTGATCACCGGCCGCAAGGCAAAGAACTGACGACACCCACAAAGTGAATCGGCATCCTTAGGCTTGTGGGCACAAGATGGGGTCAGTGGGTCGCGACGATGCTGCCCGCTGGCCCTCCCCAGTGGGGGCGTCTTCGCATGAGGGGGACGAAGGATGAGCCACTACCGTGACCCATGGGAATCCGCAGATGACACGATCATCGCCGGGCGGGCGGCTGACGGCGACACCGCAGCATTCGCCGTGCTCGTGCGCAGGTACACTCCGATAATGCGCGCATATGCCCGCAGGATCCTGTCCGGCACTGCGGATGTCGATGATGTGGTGCAGGAGGCGTTCATCACCGCCTGGGGGCAGTTGCCGAAGCTCGACGACCCGGGCAGGGTGAAGAGTTGGCTGATGCGGATCACCAGCCGCAAAGCCATCGACCGCATTCGCGCGGCACGCCCCCAGGTTTATCTCGAGGACGTCGACCTGCCGGCCCCGGCTCTCTCCGCTCCCGCCCGGCAGGCGGAAGCCCGCGCCGGTGTGGCGGCGTTGAGCGACGCGTTGCAGGAGCTTCCGGCGCCGCAGCGGGAGTGCTGGGTGCTGCGGGAGATCGGTGGATACACGTACGAGGAGATCTCCGACGAGCTCGGCGTTCCCCTCTCCACAGTGCGCGGGCTGCTCGCCCGGGCACGAAAAGACATCATTGTCCGGATGGAGCAGTGGCGATGAACAACACTCATGACATGCCCGATCCCCTGCGGATGGAGCCGGACGATCTCGACGGGCACACCATCGAAGAGCTCTCCGACTACCTCGACGCAGGGCGCTCTCCTGCGGACCCGTCGATCGACGAGTCCGCAGGATGCCAGATCGCCCTCGACGCCCTGGAGCGCCTGCGTGCCCTGACTCCCGAGCTGATCGCCGCCGACACGGCAGCCGAGGCCGAAGCCGACGAGAACTGGGTACAGAGCATCCTTTCCGGCATCGCGCTGGACGCGCGGGCGGGACGCCGTATCCCTATCGTCATCGAACAATCGGACGTGGACACAGGAATCACCGAGGGCGCCGTCCGAGGGGTGATCCGGGCGGCGGAGAACATGGTTTCCGGCGTTCTGGTCGGTAGGTGCCGTTTCGATGGTGACGTCACCGTTCCCGGCGAACCGATCCTCATCCACGTGGACATCAGCGTCCCTTACGGGAAGCCCATTCCGGAACTTGTCGACCGTCTCCGTGCAGAGATCAGCACACGCCTGAGCGCGAACACCACGTTGAATGTGACAAGAATCGACATCACCGTCTCGGACCTCAGGCACTCACCCAGCCGGATAGGGGAGGAGCGATGACGACTTCGCAGGAACACGCTCTCGCGGCCGATATTGAATTCGCGACCCGGGCGATGCCCGGTGTCACCGCTCTCTTCCGTGTCGGGTCGCTCGCCTCGAAGGTGCTCGATGCCGGCGCGCGGGCGATCGGCCTCCGCGACGATTCCGATCCGCTTGTCCGTCTCGAGCAGACACCCGAAGGCCTAAGGGTCGACATCGCGATCGGCATACAGGAACATGCCGGCGCGGTGGAGACAATCCGGCGCGTCAGCGCAGCTGTGCGCGCGGTGATCGCGGAACACTACTCTTCCGCCGCAGAGATCCGCATCACCGTCGTCCACATCAACGACACCACGACACAAGGAGAAGAAGCATGAGCGACCCGCATGTCGGTATTGTCTGGAACCCGTCGAAGACCACGCGGGAAGACCTCGAGGGCGCGCTTGCGGGCGCCACGACCGGCCCGGTGTCATGGTTCGAGACCAGTGAGGACGACCCCGGCCGAGCCGCGACCCAGCAGGCCCTCAACGCCGGTGCCTGCGTGATCCTCGCCGCCGGGGGCGACGGCACCGTCAGAGCCGTCGCCGAACACCTCGCCGAGACACAGGCGGACACCGACCTCGGGATCATTCCGCTCGGCACCGGGAACCTCCTCGCCCGAAACCTCGACATCCCCATCGACGATCTGCCCGGAGCGGTCACCCGGGCGTTAAAAGGGCAGCCGCGGCCGATCGACATCGGCTGGGCCGAGATCACCTTGGCCGAGGGAGTGCAGCGCCACGCCTTTGCCGTGATGGCCGGGTTCGGAATCGACGCGCACATGATCACCGAGACCGACGACGACCTCAAAGACAAGGCCGGCTGGCTCGCCTACGTCGAATCCCTCGGTCGCGCCGTGTCCGCCAGCGAGGTCATCGACATCCGCCTCGCCGTCGACGGCGTGACCACGACGGAGCAGGCGCACACCCTGATCGTTGGCAACTGCGGCACCCTCCAAGGCCGAATCGCACTCCTGCCGGACGCGGACCCTACCGACGGCGAACTTGACCTCCTCGTCCTCCACGAGGATGGTGTGGCCGGGTGGATGGACACGATCCGGAACATGGTTTGGGATAACGGCCTGAAGCGACTCCTCGAGGTCGGTGGCGAGAACCAGCACGCGAAGAGCAGCGACGCGACTACCCATCGCCGCCTGAGGGCACTGACCATCGAGCTCAACGAACCACGCGTCTTCGAAGTCGATGGCGATGATCTCGAAGAAACCTCACGTATCGAGATCAGTATTCAGCCGAACGCCATCCGTATCCGGTAGACCGCCGGGGCAACAGACGAAGGAGAGCACCCATCATGGGTGCTCATGAGATGACTGATGACGAGAAGCGGCGCGACCAACTGACATCCGCGCTCAAATCCGGTCCCGAGGACGCCGAACCCCGGATCGAGGTCACCAAGAACGGTGACATGACCAGAGCCGACATTCGAGACGACGCCGATGTGCGCCCAGGCCCGGGGCAGACAGGGCCGTCCTCGAGCGGGAGTTAGGAACTTGAACCTCACGGGGCCACACTCCGGAGGTGGGCAGGATAGCGCGGTTTTGTGACGAATCTGCTCTGTCACGCGTCTTATCGGTGACGGCATTGACGCCGTCAACCGAAAGGAGCAGAACTGATGATGGACAAGAAGGATGTTCGTAAGGCCGCCGAAGCGACGGCATGGAATCCGGTCGGTGTTCTCTCGAAGTGGGGGGTGAGAAGCGGCCACGCCTATACGGCAGGCTTCGTCTCGATCGGTGTTTCTCTCCTGTCGTGGCTGATCTCCCGTGGCAAGGACGACAGCAGGTCTCAGTCCGATCGGTGGGGCATCTTCGTCGGTCAGTGGGCGCCGACTTTCCTCGCACTCGGAATCGCCCTGAAGAACGAGAAGGACTGATTCCCCATGATCTGGGTTGTGCGGATCGCGACGATTCTCGTGATCATCGGAGGTATCAACTGGGGCTTCGTGGGGTTGTTTGAGTTCAACCTCGTCGATGCTGTCTTTGGAGAGGGGTCCGTCGGCTCGAGAGTCGTGTACGTGCTCGTCGGTGTCTCGGCGCTGATCGCTGTCGCGAACCTCACTCTGCCCGCACGCGGCAGAGGTGATCGCTCGACAGCATGAGGAAACCGTGATGACCCTCCCGATCAGTAGGCCGGTGCAGTTAGGGGGAACCCCGGCCGCACCGGCCTCACTCACTGCGTTGCCGGTACCGCTTCCCCAGGACGTGGACTCAGCGCTCAATGGTCATTTCGCGGTCTGGCGGAGATCTCCAGCACCCCGGTCGTCTTTCACGGGTTTGCTGAAGCTTTGCTTGAGTTGGAGTGTTCTTAAGCTGCCCACTCGACAATATCTATCATTATGGCTTCAAACTCGACCGGTGTTAGACGGCCCAGCCCACGCTGGCGTCGTTTGCGGTGATACTTCCCCTCGATCCATGCCACGATTGCGAGCCTGAGTTCTTGCCTCGTCGCCCACGACTGCCGGTCGAGCACATTCTTCTGCAACAAACTGAAGAGCCATTCCATCGCCGCGTTATCGCGCGCAGCACCCACACGCCCCATCGAACCCAACAGCTTGTGACCTCTCAGCGTGCGCCGGAATTTCTTCGACCCAAATTGAGACCCGCGGTCTGAATGGACCACAACATTCGCCGGGTTCCTACGCTGCATCACGGCGTTCCCCAACTCCCGGACCGCGAGCGAGGCTTTCACCTGGTCATCGATCGCGTAGCCGACGATCCGGTTAGACCACACGTCTTTGATTGCGCAGAGATACAGCTTCCCTTCACGCACGGTCTGATGCTCGGTGATGTCGGTCAGCCAGCACTGATTTGGGCAATCTGCCGTGAAGTCGCGTTGGACGAGCAGGTACATCTGTAATGGATCTCGAGCCCGCCCGTGGCTGGCTGAGAGGCTGGTCTTCGACTCACGCGTGTGACTCCGGGTATATCCGACCCGCCGCTCGCGGCGGTGTCTTGAAAATGACGTGTCCGCGCTCGAGTCGAAGCCGGTCTCTGCGCGCAGATGCCTTGATCAGAAGCTTGTCCACCCCGTGCGGGTGTGACTTATTACAGATGTGACTCTCCGCGGCCCCACGAGCCGGCGGTCCTATCCGCAATCGCCACTGGAGGTTCTCTTGGAACTCGTCGCCGAGCAATTCGAGCACGTCGTCGGCATCGACACGCACGCACGCACGCACACTTACTGCGTCATACACTCCCGCACCGGCGCCGTTATCGACACCGCCACCTTCCCCACATCCTCCGCCGGAAATGCGCGAGCCCTCGACTGGATCGTTCGCCGCACCGGCGGCACCACCGCCCTCGCAGCCATCGAGGGCACATCCTCCTACGGGGCGAGCATCACCACGCAGCTGATGAACACGGGGTTTGACGTGACCGAGGTGCGTCCTGCACCGCGTGCGTCTCACGTGCATGCGGGTAAGTCCGATGCGATCGATGCCGAGGCAGCTGCTCGCTCGGTGCTCCACAAAGCTGTCACTGTGCTGGCGCAGCCACGCCAGGGCGAAGATCGGACGGCGCTGCGGGTACTCCTGACTGCGCGATCGCTGCTTGACCAGCAACGCACAGCAAACCGCAACGCGCTCAACGCCCTGGCCCGAAGCGTCGACCTCGGTGTCGATGCGCGCAAACCGCTCACGGACGCGCAGGTCACATCGATCGCGGCATGGCGCACCGCTCGCGACCAAGGTGCGATGCGCATCACCCGCTCCGAAGCCAAGCGCCTGGCCAGGTCAGTGCTCGAGCAGACCGAGCAACTCCATCAGAACCACCGCCAGCTCGCTGCGCTCACCGAACAGCTCGCCCCGGGCCTTCAAGACCTCCCCGGTGTCGGACCGGTCACCGGAGCAATCCTCGTCACGGCATACTCCCACCACGGACGCATCCGCTCCGAGGCAGCGTTCGCCGCGCTCGGAGGCATCGCTCCACTGCCCGCATCCTCAGGGAACAAGACCCGCCACCGGCTCTCCCGATCCGGAGATCGCCAACTCAACCGTGCCGTTGACGTCATCGTCCGTACCCGCATGAGCTACGACACCACCACCCGCGACTACGTCGCCCGCCGACGCGCTGATGGACGCACGGGCCGTGAGATCCGCCGCTGCCTCAAGCGCTACGTCGTACGCTCACTCTTCCGCGAACTCCGCACACGCATGACTTGACACCGGGCATAGAAGCGTCATTTTGGGGGCGTGATGTGCACCTGAGAGAGATGGCTGCCGCTCGGCGGAGCACTTCGTTGTCCATCTCGAGCTCACGGATACGCTTCAACGCTTACCGCATCTCACGCTGCTCCTCAGGGTCCTTTGATGGGGTGAGCCCGTGGGATTTAAACCTTGCGTCTTGAATCCAGGCACTGAGCGCTGACTTCGAAACGCCCAGGTCTCGGCACACTTGTTTCTGCGATATTCCGAACTCTATGAGCCCGACAGCGTCACGCTTGAACTCTTGGCTGTACTTGACCGACATGACTGCCATCCTTCCAACTCCGACGCCTCGATCGAAGCAGACTTGGACTCAACCAAACCTTCAGCAGACCCGGCGTGTTTTTCGCATCGCAGACCGGATTGTCCTGAGTATCGGCGTTGCGTGTTTAGAGTAGCAATGCTCCGGCTCCTGCTGCCCCGAGTACCACCGCCCATACCGGTATCTCCCAGGAAATAAGCGCGACAAACGCTAGTGCCACCACAACGAGTGATGTCGCATTCGTGACGCCCTCGGTAAATACGGGGTCGTACAGTGCAGCGGCGAGCAGCCCGACGACGCCGGCGTTCACGCCCATCAGCACCCGCTGCACTCTCGGCGCACGACGCAACCGCTCCCAGAAGGGCAGCACACCCATCACGAGTAGTGCAGACGGCAGAAAGATCGCGAGCAGCGCGATGGATGCGCCAAGCAGCTCGTTCGGGCCACGCGTGGTGACCGCTCCTAGAAAAGCGGCGAAGGTAAACAGCGGCCCCGGCACCGCCTGCGCGGCACCATACCCGGCAAGAAAAGCCCCTGACTCCACCAGCCCAGTTTGTACTGTTTCGGCTTGCACGAGCGGGAGCACGACATGCCCGCCGCCGAACACGAGCGCGCCCGCACGATAGAAGGTGTCGATCAGGCCCACTGTGGCATTTCCGGTGAGCACGGCAAGAATCGGCAACCCTGCGAGTAGCATGACGAACACAGCCAGGCTCACGCATCCGACTGCGGGCCGCAAGCGCACCCGGAGACGCGATTCATCATTCTCAGCTGTGCTCGGAGATCGACACACGAAGAACCCCGTGACCCCGGCCAAGACCATTGCGCCGATCATCGTCAGCGGGCCGGGCACGAGCAACACGACAGTGAACACTGCGACAGCAATTGTCACTCGTCGCGCATCGGGCGTGAGCGACTTCACCATGCCGAGCACAGCATGAGCCACGACCGCTACCGCCCCAGCCTTCAGTCCCAACACCCACCCTGCCTGCGAAACGTCGCCAAGGGTCGATACGCCAAGCGCGAACCCGAACAGTAATGCCGCAGAGGGCAGTGTGAAACCGAGCCATGCGCCGACAAGACCAAGGACTCCGGCTTTCTGCAAACCAATCGCCATACCGACCTGGCTCGACGCTGGGCCGGGAAGGAACTGGTACAACGCGACAAGATCCGCATACGCCCGATCACTCAGCCACTTGCGCCGCTCGACGAACTCGGCTCGGAAATATCCAAGATGAGCGATCGGGCCACCGAACGACGTACACCCTAACCTCAAGAACACCAGAAAGACCAGCAATGCCCCACTGAAGCCAGCTCGACGGGCACCTTCTGCAGATAACATCTCTTTCTCAGCATGCGACACGATCCAAGACTGTTGGTACTCGCCGCGCTACATTCACGCAATATTCATTCGCCGTTCAGGATCCCTCTCCCACTAATCTGAGCCTTCTCCACGGCACAGCGAGATTCTAAGGCCAACGGGCTGACTTCCGCTGCGGGTGGAGTCTATCGGTCGGCTGCAGCAGCGTCAGAAGGACGGAAAGTCAGAGGCCAACTCAACCCTGTCAATACGCTCCCTGGTGCCGACACGCTTCGCATGGGCGAGCAAGACCGCCTGGAGGAGGTGATGAAGTGGCTGGTTGTGAAGTCGTCTGAGACCAGGAAGATGAGCGAGCGTGGCCCTCGCTCCGACTGGAAGTTCGCCGTCGACTATCTCGAGCGGACTGGTTATCCGCTGCCGTCGATGGGTGGAATACGCGGCTGTTATGACCATCGCCCATCCTCATCGTTGGGCCCCTGTCTTCGCAGAGATGCGTGCGCACCTGAACGCCGTTGGTCTCCAGACCGACGATAACCTGCACTCGCATCTCAAACCGGTTCGCTCCGCAAGCGACGCCATTGTCGCCTCTCATGCCCGTGCTCGCTGCCGCGGTCAGCCCGCAGGGTCGCTTCGCGGCGCGATCAAGTCCCACGGTGCCCATCGCCGCAGGCAGTGACTTAGTGCTCCTGCTGGTGGGAGTTTGGGTGTCTAGACGCTTTGCCTTCGCGCTTTACCGACTCTTGGGGCTCGACGATTACCGTTAGTTTTCGGTTTCGCGCTGGAGTGCATTCTGATCGTTGGCGTGCCGTCCATATCGGTATCGCTTTTGCTGTGGCGACTAAAGCCATATGCCGACACCGATGCGTGCGCGTGATCGTAGGATCAGGTCTGTGGCCAGACAGACAGATGTGGCGCGCGGCTGGACGATTATGGTCGTCCGCCTGTCGACGCTCGTGCTGTTTTCTTTGTTCGTATGGATGATATTGCGGTCGGTGAACCCAAGTGCCGCCTTTCCTCCGACCATGGTGTGGGCAAACCTTGCGCTTTTGCCAGTGAACGTTGTTTGCTTCGTGCTTGTGCGCCGCTGGTACCGCGCCGACAACAAAAATTTTTCTGACGTGCTCGGTATTCAAATAGGCCGCGTGGGGCGCGATGTGCTGTGGGGCCTGCTGTGGCTTTTTGTCATGAACATCCCGTTCAGTCTGGTCGTCGCGGGCACCGTGTTTGCTATGTATGGGGCCGATGCGCCTCGGGCATTTGAGACCATTTTTTACAATGCAAACGATGATGTGATCACGAGCCCTGCGTGGGCACTCGCAGTTGCGATAATCAGTGTCATACCGTTCATGCTGATCAACGCGCCGACCGAGGAACTGGTATACCGGGGCTATGCTCTCACCGGCATCTCCCGTCGGTTCGGACCAACAATCGGTGTGCCCTCTACTTCGCTGCTATTTGGTGCGCAACACGTTCTCTTTGCTGCAAGTGCGTCGGGAATGCTCGTTTATTTCATCGCCTTCACCGTATGGGGCGCGATCGCTGCGGTTATCGCTCGCCGTCAAGGGCGTCTGTTTCCCATCGTGATCGCACACTGGCTCATCAATATCATGATGTCGGCACCGGGGATTATTTTCCCTGCCCTCGCGCTTGCCGGCTTCGCCGTGTTCTAGCGCGGCAACTCACGACGCTCACGTGTGTCGGTGCTCGCGGCGGCCGGGCAAGGATATTCCACGTGACTGATCGATGAAGCGTCGATGACAATGAGCTAGCTGCGGCCCGTGGCTTCGTGTCACAGGTTTGCGGGTGTCCAGAGCCGCACCTACCCGACCACCGCATTCGTTTCATAGGTGCCGTGAAATAGTAGCGTTCCCGTGCGCGGACGACAGTTTCATAATTGTGAAATCGGGCTCGGTATGGTGTGCGGTACAGCGGAGTTCCGCTTACGTTGTGTCTTTCTATGAGGAGCAGCTATGAAACTCCGTTTAGCTACGGCTGTGGTCGCCGCTTTTGTGCTCGCGTTTACGGCAACCGGATGCGCCGCCGAAGCGCCCGTCTCGCCGAAGGCAGATGCTGATTCTGGCGCTGTAACAAGTGAGCAGGCACCAGAAGAAGTGGTCGAGGTGCTTAATGATGCGCTCAGCGGGCCCGATGCAGACGGTGATGACGACCGTGCCTTCGGGGCAACGCGAGAAATGGTCATCGAGGCAGTGGAAAAGACGTTCAAGAGTAAGAATGCGCGCGCTACGTGGGACGACACCATACTCAGGGTAGAACTCGACGGCAGCGTCGACGACCCGGTCGCTTCTTTGCCCTGCAGCGCTCTAGAGGCCTTGCTGGCCGACGGTGAGGCAGCAGTGATCGTCTTCGAAGACGGCGACCTCATTTGTGCCGACCGCTACAACAATGGCTAAGGCGCGCGGTATGAAGCGTTCACACTGGTGGTTGCTCGGCGGAGGACTGGTTGTTGTTGCACTCGGGGCGGCAGCGGCCGTTGTCATTCCGCAGGTGTTGCATCAGCAGCGAGTAGCGCAATACAACGAAACCGTGGAGCAGATTAATACTGCTTTTGCCCAAACCCAACATGCTCAGCTCGAGACCGACAGGGCAATAGTGCTGTATGCCCTGCAGCTCGATGAGGCACACGCTTTTCAGGCCGTTGTTGAAGAGCTTGCTGGCTATAGCGATCACTACTTTTCTACCGAGAGTCTGGCTGCGCTTGCCGGCGCGAACGAGAGTCTTCTGTCTCGGCTTGCCGATGACGAACTGGAAGAGGCCGAACACGATCTTATTGCGCAGGCGCGCAGCATGATCGACGAGCACGGGTACGTGTGGCAGACCGATTTTCTCAACCTCGACATCGATGCGGTAGAACAACTTTTGTCGCCAGCCAGTGCCACAACACCGACTCCTGTGGCCGATGACCAGGTAACGACAGCAGTGCTCGAAGATGCCCGCGACGTTCTCGAGGCTGCGCTCGAAGAAAAACAGCAGGTCGATCAGCAGTTAACGGTGGCGCGCGAGAGGGCACAATCGCTCATCGATGAATTGGAGGCAGCCCTCGTGCCGCTGACACAGTGTGCTTTCGAGGCGCCCGATCAGGCCGAGCAGGTGCTGGTGATGTATCCGGATGCCGCAGTCGAGGCGGTAACGCAGTTGCGCGACTCGGCAGCGATGGCCGCCGCATCGGTCGACGCCAAAGTGTTCACCACCAATGACGATTACGCTGTCGTGCCGGTGATAGGCGAACCCGATGCTGACAAGCCGAGCTTCGCGGCCACTGATTCGTGGCGTGCAACTGTCATCGCCACGCATCTGACGAAGTACTCCAATGCGATCACAGCAGCATGGATTACTGACGCGGGTAGCCTCGAAGACGCTTTAGGATTCAACCCTTATCTTCCGTTTTTTGCGCTGGCAGCACCGTAGGCTTCGCGCAGCAGTGTGGCGTTTCTTATGTGAATGAGGCGTCGCACATAGGGCACCAGTATGAGGCGTTCGGCGAGGGACCCGAAGACGGGTGATGCGAGCGTGATGGTGTCTGTCATGCGGCATCCGGTGTCTGTGTCTTCGAAAATGTGCTCATGGTGAAACGACCGGAAAGGGCCGCGCACCTGCTCGTCGACAAAACGGTGCGGGTGGTCGAGGGCCGTGATTTTTGACGTCATAGTGAACCAGATGCCGAAGTGGCGGGCGCGCCATGTCACCGTTTGGCCCAGACCGATTTTTCCTGAGGTCACGCCATTGATAGCGCGTTCGCCCGACTGGCTCATCGAATCGATATGGGCGTCGATATCGAGCGAAATGTCGAACATTGCGGCAGCGTGTGCCGAGCATTCGGTAACAACAGTGAAGCTCGAAGCCATAGCGCTGACTGTAGTCGAGCACCCTGAAAAGGTTGCCGAAAACAGGGTGATCGCCGAGATCCACACGATTGGGCCTGAATTGTGCGTCATTCGGCAATTTTGCTGTTTTCGGCAAACGGGGAGCGGGTGGCCCCGGATGCTACCCACCGCACCGGTTTAAGAATGGTTTAAGGGCTGGTGGCTATGGTTTTTGCACGCGCAGATCGAAGGTCGTGCGAACCGAAGCCTGTCGGCACAGGGGTGTGTTTGTGGAGAGGGAATCATGAGCATTTTCACGAAGATGCGGAATGCGTTCGGCGGGGGCGTCAGCATAAAGATTGAGATGCCGCGCGATTTCGCATGGGAAGACAAAGTGATTCCTGTGCAGGTGCATGTGACTGGCCACGGTACCGAGCCGCGGGTGATCGACGAGCTGCGGTTTCATTTTTTTGACGAAAAGCAGGGCACCCGGTCGAACAGTGGTGAAGAAAACGGCATTAACTATCACTGGGTGATGGACGACCCGATCGATGTGCCGGCGGGTGCTTCGGTGACGGAAACGGTCGAGATGCCGCTGCCGTTTGATGTTGATGCGATCGCCGAGGCATCGGCAGAGCTTGGCCAGGGTTCGTCGATGACCGAGAAGGTTTTGGGAAGCATTATGCGCGGCGCCATGCGCCCACCCACTCATATTGAATGGTTTCGCACGAGTGTTGCCGCCAAGGTGGAGGGTGCACGCTTTACAGCAAAGGCATCGAAGAAGCTTCGCTGCCGAAATGCTCGCGGCCATTTTTCTGTCGGACCGGTCCGCTTCTAGCAGCATCCGGTATCTGGCCCACCACGCGCTGCACACGGCGCTGGCGTTCGGCTAAGCTCGCTCACGACACGGGGTGCCCGCACGGGCTGAGAACACACCCGAAGAACCTGACCGAGTTCGCACTTGCGTAGGGATGTCGACTGCACTGCCCCGAGTGGTTGCTGTTGTGCAGCATCCGGGATTGTGTGGCACTTCTGCGTTGCGTCTCGGCGTGAGCGGAGAAAATATGCGCACTGCAGCTGTACCGAATATTTTGTCGATTGCCGGAACAGATCCGACGGGTGGGGCCGGTATTCACGCCGACCTCAAGGCTTTTTCGGCGCAGGGCGCCTATGGCATGAGTGTGATTACGGCTGTGGTGGCGCAGAACACGCGGGGTGTGCACAGTTTTGTTGCGCTGGAGCCGGCATTTGTTGCCGACCAGTTAGCGAGTGTTTTTGATGATGTGCGGGTGGATGCGGTCAAGATCGGAATGGTTGCGAATGCCGAAATCGCAGCGGTTATTGCCGAAGCTCTCGACCGGTACGAGCATGGCCCAGTGGTTGTGGATCCGGTAATGGTGGCAAAGAGTGGTGACCATTTGCTGGCACCGGATGCCGTTGCCACCGTGCGCGAACTGCTGGTGCCGCGTTCGACCGTGATCACCCCGAATCTGCCGGAAGCCGCCGTGCTCGCCCAGTCGGCGCGCGCAGCGACAAGCCTGACAGAAATGCGCGAGATTGTTCCGGCACTGCACGAAATCGGTGCGCCGTGGGTGCTGCTGAAGGGCGGGCATCTGCCCGACGCGCCGACCAGCACCGATCTGCTGAGCCATACGGGCACGCGCGAGCAGCCGATAGAGTTCACTGCCACGCGCGTACACACGAATAACAATCATGGAACCGGATGCACCCTGTCGGCCGCCATCGCTGCGCTGCTACCGCGACACGACATGGCCGCGAGCGTGCGTGCCGCGAAGGCATACCTGACTGCTGCGCTGCAGCATGCCGATGCGCTTGACGTGGGCTCGGGCCACGGCCCCGTGCACCATTTTCATGCACTGTGGGCCGCGGGGGCCTAACCCCACGTAGCTAACCCCACGCGCGAACGAATGCGTCGGCGGTGGCGCGGGCATCGTCGGCTGCGCAGATGGCTGATACGACGGCAACACCTGCCGCGCCGGCCCGGCGCAGGGGAGCGATGTCGCTGAGCTTCACGCCCCCGATAGCGACGCACGGCACGGTGTTCGTGCCAGCCAGCTGCGCGAAACCGTCTATGCCGAGTGCGGGCGGGTGGTCGGGTTTTGTTGAGGTGGGTCGAATAACGCCCACTCCCAGGTAGTCGACGGTTCCGGGTGGCCACTGCGCGACAGTGTTGAAGTGTTCGCGAGTGTTGGCGGTGAGGCCAATAATCGCATCGGGGCCGAGGAGGTCGCGCGCGCGAGGTGCCGAGTCGTCGCTTTGCCCCACGTGCAGGCCGTCGAGCGCGATGCCACGCTGGCGGGCGGCGACGGCAACATCGAGTCGGTCGTTGATGAGTAGCCGTGCCCGCCCGGCGATGACACCGGCCAATGCTTCTAGAGTGCGCAGCTGCGTCGCGGCATCCGAATTTTTATCGCGCAGCTGTACCGTGCTCACCCCTGCGTCGACGGCGCACCGCACGGTTTTGATGACTCCGCGCTCGCCGCAGAGCGCCTGGTCGGTGACCAGGTAGATGCCGTATGTCATGACGACAGCGCTGTTTCGGCAGCCGAGAAGCGTGTGCGGGCGTCGGCGTCGATATCGTCGGCGGTGATGGCGCTCAGCTGGTCGAGCAGGTGCACGGCAAAGCTGCCCGGATGCCTGGCAGCCTGCGCCGCACGCTCGGCTGCAACACCGTACACAATATGTGCGGCCGTGACGGCGGTGAGGGGTGATTCTTCGCCGCGTGCGGCGAGAAAAGCGGCCACGAGTGCGCCGAGCGCACACCCGCCGCCGGTGACTTTGGTGAGCAGGGCGCTGCCGTTGGCGACGCGGATGATGCGTTGTCCGTCGGTGATGGCGTCTTCGGCGCCCGAGACAGCCACGATGGTCTTGTGCGTGCGTGCCAGTGTGACGGCGGCGTGCAGTGCGCTGTCGGTGGTGTCGGTAGAGTCAACGCCTTTGCCGCCACTGCCAACGCCTGCCAGCGCCATGATTTCTGAGGGGTTACCGCGAACAGCTGCCGGATGCTGCGCGACAACTTCGTGCGCCAGATCGGTGCGTACCGGTAGCGCTCCGATCGCAACAGGGTCGAGCACCCAGGGTGTTCCGGCGTCGCCTGCGGCGGCGATGGCTTCGCGCTGTGCTTCTCGTGGTTCGTGTTGTGGGGTGCCGAGGTTGATGAGCAGTGCGCCAGCGACGCGGGTAAAAGGCCCTGCTTCGCCGATGACGTCGACCATGGCGGGGGCAGCGCCGAGGGCGAGCAGTGCGTTGGCGGTGAAGTTGGTGACGACGTTATTGGTGATGCAGTGCACGAGTGGTTCTGTGTCGCGCAGTGCGTTGAGTAGGGTGGCCGAGCGGTGGGCGATGGGTATGGCGGTGGCAGACAAAGTGGTTTCCCTTCCGGCGAAGAAGAAACGAGCCGTTATCGCCGAAGCGTGGGCTGCAGACATTCCCTTCGCCAGTACGAACTGGATCAGGTTCTACGGGTGTGTTCTCAGCCGCCGCGGCGGCACCCCGTGTCACTGCGACCACCATACCGGGTGTGTGAAGTAGGTGTTCACGACCGAGATGTGTGACCGTCACAAAAGTGTGATTAGATGAACTAGTCTTTTCTTGACTAGTTTGAAGTAAACTCAGTTCTTGACTACCCCAGAGGTCACTCATGAAAGGCGGACGACGGTGTCCTTAGCAGCAAAGAAGCGAAGCGGTTTCGCGATGATCGGTGCGCTCGCAGGTATGGCTCTGCTTGCCGGATGCAGCGGCGCGGGCAACGCCCCCGCAGCAAACACCGAGAACTCGATCATCAGCCAAGAAGCCTGCGATCGAAACTCGGCCGAAAAAATCACCTATATCTCAGGCTACGGCTACTCGGCCAGTGCCGGGCAGCTCGACGTTTTTATGGCCAAAGAGCTTGGCTATTTTGACGAGCTGTGCTTGAACGTTGAAATCAACGCGGCTGGCGGTAACGGTCAGCAGCTGGTTTCTTCGGGTAAGGCGCATTTTACTGAGCTTGGCTCGGCAGAAGACGTGCTGATGGCCGCCGCCAACAGCCAAAACCTCACAGCGATCGCCACCTTCGGCACCACCTCGCCGTTCTGCCTGTTCGCCAACAAAGACATTAAAGACTTAAAAGACCTCGAGGGTAAGCAGCTCGGCTACTTCATTAACCTCACCCCCGTGGCCGTTGCCATGATCGACGCCGCAGGCGCCGACATTGACAAGATCAACCTGGTCAAGATGACCAACTACGACCCGACCGTTGTGCTGCGCAGCCAGCCCGACGCAATTGTTGGCTACGCCTCGAACCAGTGCGAGACTCTGCGCTCCATGGGCGAAGAGTTCACCGAGTTCACGCCCGCCGACTTCGATCTCGAAGGCACCTACAACGTGATGGAGGTCAACAAGGAGTTCTACGAGAAGAACCCCGAGGTCGTGGCCGACTTCATGCGTGCCGACCTTAAGGCTCTGCAGTACTGCCTCGACAACGAAGAAGACTGCATCGAGCGCATCGCGGCTCTGGCGAAAGAGGGCGGACAGGGAGATGCCTTCCCCATTGAGCAGCTCAGACGCACGTGGAAAGTGGAATCGCAGTGGGTGCGTGACAGCACGGCGGGCGCACCCGGTGTGCAAACAGTAGAGCAGTGGCAAGCGGCATCCGACATCGTGAAGGCCTACGGAAACGTAAAGAATATTCCGGATGTCACGGACATCATCGACGTTGACCTTGTGGCCAACCTGTACGACGCCAACGGCAACCTGATCTGGCCGGGAGAGGGAGACAGCAAATGACGGTGGGATTGAGCGCCGGGCACGGCGTTGAAGTAAAAAACCTCGTAAAGACTTTTGGTAAGCCCGGGCAAGAAATGCTCGCCCTGAGCGACGTCAACCTCACCGTGAATCCTGGCGAATTTGTGTCGGTGATCGGCCCGAGCGGATGCGGTAAATCAACGCTGCTCAAGGTTGTGGCAGGTCTCTACGAGGCCAACCGTGGCTCGGTGACGATCGGTAACGAGAGCGTGCGTGCAGCAGCAAAACGCAAGCGCATCGGCCTGGTGCCGCAGGCACCCGCGCTGTTGCCGTGGAAGACGGTGCGCGACAACGTCAAGCTTCCCGTGCGCATTAACCCCAAAGCCAATGAGGGCCGCACCCTGCGCGACCCCGACGCACTGCTGCGGTCATTTGGGCTGGGCGCCGCGCTCGAAAAATATCCCAAACAGCTGTCGGGTGGAATGCAGCAGCGCGTAGCGATTGCCCGTGCCTTCTCGTTCGACCCCGACATTCTGCTCATGGACGAACCGTTCTCGGCGCTCGATGAGATCAACCGCGACCAGCAGCGACTCGGCCTGCTTAATTTCTGGCAGTCAAACCGCAAATCGGTCATGTTTGTGACCCACTCGGTGCCCGAAGCCATCGTGCTCTCGGACCGCATCGTGCTGATGGCCGCACACCCCGGCCGGATCGAAGAAATTATTGACGTCAATCTGCCGCGACCCCGCACAGAAGAGTCGTATGCGAGCGACGCCTTCCGCGAACTCGAAGGCTATGTGCGTCAGCGCCTCAGTGACGTGATGGAGGAGAGTGCTCATGTCGGCTGAATCTAATGGGCTCACTGCAACGCAGGTCGTTGCCGTGAATGAAGCAAAGCGTGCCGGAGGCCAGCGATTTGCGTTTGTGGCCTGGGCACACCCGCGCGTGTGGGGCCCCACCGCCGTCGTGTTCGTCATCGTGGGTGCACTGTGGCACCTCGTGGCCGTCACCAACCCCTATATCTTGCCGACCTTCGGGCAGATCGCCGCCAGCTTTGCCTCCGACCCCGGCATGTACTGGCAGAACTTCTTCATCACCCTGCAAGAGGTGGCGATCGGTGCCGGTTCGGCGATTATTTTGGGCTTCGTTGTGGCCGTGATCATGAGCGAGTTCGAAATCGTCGAGCGCGCCGTCATGCCACTCATCGTGCTGATTATGGTGACACCGGTTATTGCCATCGCACCCGCCCTCGTGGTGGCATTCGGTTTCGGGATGCTGCCGAAATACATCGTGACCGGAATCGTGGTGTTCTTCCCCGTGCTGGTCAACTCGCTGGCGGGCTTGCGCAGTGTTGACCCGCGAACGATGGACGTCTTCCACACCCTGCACGCATCGCGGTGGGAAATCTTCCGCGACCTGCGTTTTCCAGGCAGCATGCCGTACTTCTTCGCAGGTCTGCGCATCAGCCTGCCGCTCGCGGTAGTCGGTGCAGCGGTTGCCGAATTCGTTGCGGCAGGAACAGCAGCCGGACTCGGCTCGCTTGTGACGACTGCGGCAGCGCAGGCCAACCTCGCCGTCACCTGGGCTGCCATCTTCATGCTCTGCCTCATGGGCATCATGCTCATCGCCCTGCTGGCCATCGTGCGCAAGCGGGTGCTCTGGTGGAGCGACGAAGTCACTGCGCAGTAGTCGCTACCGCGCGATCAACAACAAGTTTTTTGGGAGAAATGAGGAACCCGTGAAGAAATTGCACTTCGGTCTATTCGAAAATGCACAGGCAAACGACAGCGGACGCGCAACGTGGCGGCATCCGGAAAACCAGCGTGACCAGTACGACACGCTCGACTACTGGATGACACTGGCGAAGGTGTGTGAAGAGGGAGGCCTCGACTTTCTCTTCCTCGCCGACGCCTGGGGGTGGGCAGAGGTTAACGGCGAACGCCCCGATATCGCATCGGTCGAGGGGCTTGACCTGCCGCGCCTTGACCCGTTCATTGTTGCCTCGGCGATTCTGGCGCACACCTCGAAACTGGGTGTTGTGATGACCGGGTCGACCCTGCTCGAGCAGCCGTACGCTTTTGCCCGCCGCATGGCCACGCTCGACCAGTTGTCGGGCGGCCGTACCGGCTGGAACATCGTAACCACCGGTACTGCAGACACCGCAGTCAAGGCTTTCGGTGTGCCGATGGTTGCCCACGATGAGCGCTACGAAATGGCCGACGACTTTGTGCGCCTGGTGTACAAGCTGTGGGAGGGCGCATGGGAACCCGACGCACTGACGAAAGACAAGCAGGGCAACTTTGCTGACCCGGCCAAGGTGCACACGATTGATCACCAGGGTCCGTACTTTACGAGCCAGGGATATGGCAACTCGGCCTACAGCCCGCAGGGAACCCCCGTGCTGTTCCAGGCCGGCGCCTCACCGGCAGGCCGCGCCTTCGGTGGTCGTCACGGCGAGTGCATGTTTGTGGGCGGTGGCACGGTCGAGCAGCTTGCCGCGCACAGCAAAGCGATTCGCGAAGCCGCCGTTGAGTCGGGTCGCAGTGCCGATTCGGTCAAGGTGATGGCGGAGTTCCGCTGCATTATCGGTGACACAAAAGAAGATGCCCAGCGCCGTTACGATGAGGTGCTCGCCTCTCAGACGCCCGAGGTCACGATTGCATCGTATGCGTGGTTTACCGGCCTTGACCTTTCGGCTTACGACCCTGAAACGCCCATGACCGAGCTGCACACCGAACTCTCGCAGTCGCAGGTGTCTCGTTTTGCCGGCCTCACGGTGGGCGATGTGCTGAAAGACTGGCACGAGCATGGCGTGGGCTCGAAGGCGTTTGTGGGAACAGCCGAAGAGGTCGCCGACCACGTGATTGCGATGGCCGAGGGCGCCAACCTCGACGGCTTCTTGCTCTCGCCAGTTATTCAGCCCGGCTCAACCATTGACTTTGTCGAGAAGGTTATGCCGATTCTGCGTGAGCGTGGCGTGGTGGCGCCCAGCGAAGGCAGTACGCTGCGTGAACGTCTGACCGAATCGACCAGCCCCACACTGCCCGCCGACCACCCCGCAGTGTCGGCTCGCGCATATGAGTCGGTGACCGCTGCGTCATGAGTGCGGCATCGGTCTGCGTCGTCGGCAGTTTGAACGTTGACCGGTACATTGGTCTCTTCCGGCTCCCCGAGCCGGGAGAGACCGTGCTTGGTGCCGGTATGGGAACCTATCCGGGCGGCAAGGGGCTGAACCAGGCTGTTGCGGCCGCGCGGTGCGGGGCTGCCACTCGTATGGGCGGTGCGATTGGTGACGACGCCGATGGGCAGCTTTTGCGTGCGACCCTGCACGAGGTGCACGTTGACCCAACACATATTGCTACTGACTCTTCGGCGCCCAGTGGAATCGCTCAGATTTTGTCGCTGGACGGCGGCGAGAACAGCATCATCGTGGTTCCCGGTGCTAATGCGCAGCTGACCCCTCAGCAGGCGGCGGCCGCCGTTGCCGATGCGGGCGTTGTACTTGTGCAACTGGAGATCAGCATTGAAGCGGCCTCGGCGGCGTTGGCCGCGGGCCGTGCAGCAGGGGCAGTCACGGTGCTCAACGCTGCACCCGCACACGACGATGCACTCCGGATGCTCGACGACGTCGACATTCTTATCGTCAATGACTCTGAACTCGCAGCACTCGGCGGTATCAATGCCCTGCGCTCGCGCGCGAGCGTTGTGCACACCCGCGGTGGAGATGGACTCACCGTTTACCCGCAGGACGCCGAGCCGTTCGAGGTTGCGGCCTTTGCTATCGATGTTGTGGATACCACGGGCGCGGGTGACGCGTTTTGTGGCGGTTTTGTTGCTGCGCTCGCGCGCGGTGAGTCACTGGAATCGGCTGCCCGGCACGGGGCAGCGGCCGGTGCGATTGTCGCCTCACATCGCGGGGCGCAAACGCCAGAGCTTACGGTGAGCGCTGTGGACGCGCTCGTGCGCGCTTAAGCCACTGCAGCCCCCGTGGCCGTTGGTAACGCTAAGAGTTGCCGCGGAGCGGGGGCTTAGGCGTGTTCGTCTTCGTCGGCAAAAACATATTCGCCGTCTTTGAGGCGCGTAATCAGTTCACGCGCCCAGGTTTGCTCGGCCCGTAACCGCACAGAGGAAAGCTCGAAGATCTCACGTACGTACTTGGGTGTTGTCTCAGAGCGCAGCGTGTCTTTGATCTGGAACGAGTTCGTCGTAATGAGCGCATCGATCTTGCTCACGCGGTTTTCGAGCCCCGCGATGACCTCGCTGCGGCTGAGCGCAAACATAAACGAGGTGAGTGCCATGACCGAGTTGGTGTCGAACGCCTCGACGCGCCACAGCGTGTCGCGCAGCATCCGGAGCAGTTCTACCTTGCCCGTGGGAGTGACGCTATAGACGGTGCGAGCGGGATATTTGCCGTCGGTCTCGGTGCCATCGTCGATGATGTAGCCGTCGCGCGTGAGCGATTTTAACGCGTTGTAGATCGACCCCGGTTGAATGTTTGCCCACTCGTCTACATGCCAGGTCGACAGTTCGCGCCGCAGAAAGTAGCCGTGCACCGGCTGGAACTGGTAAACGGCGCCGAGCACGATCAGACGGGTGTAGGAAGCCATTCACTCATCGTAGGGGCAGCACGATCACTAATCAATGTTGACGAGTTTTATGTTAGAGTTATCTAGACAAATTTGACTAACGTGTCATTCGGAGGTTCCCATGACTGTCCAGCTCGCATCCGACGAAGAAGTTGGGCTCCAGCTGCGTCGCGCATTCTCGGCATTCCCCACCGGCGTCGTTGCCGTCAGTGCACTGCGCGAAGACAAAACACCCGTCGGCATGGCCGTGAACTCGTTCACATCCATCTCGCTCGACCCACCCCTGGTGGCTATTAGCCTTGCCAACACCTCGCGCACCTGGCCAGAATTCGCCCACACCCCCGTTATCGGCCTCAGCATCCTTGGCCAGACACAAGAGCGAGTCAGCCGCCAACTGTCGGCCCGTGAAGGCGACCGCTTTGCCGACATCGAATGGCAGGCCTCCGACGAAGGCGCCGTGTACTTTCCTGGCGCCGCGCTCTGGCTCAGCTGCTCAGTGCACGCAGAACTACCCGGCGGCGACCACACCATCGTGCTGCTGCAGGTGCGCAAAGTCCAGCCCTTCGCCGATGTCGAACCCCTGGTCTTTCACCAGAGTCGCTACCGCATCATCGGCGAGTAATGAACCGGATGCACTGGCGCGTTGTGGGCACGGTTGTTCACGGCGATGGGCGTGGACGCGAACTCGGCTACCCCACCGCCAACCTCGACACCCACGACCTGCTGCCACCGCCGGGCATTTATGCCGCATGGGTGCGTACGGCACCCGAGTCGCAAGCCGACGCCGCCGAGCGCGCACCGTGGCAAGAAGCGACCGTGAGTGTGGGCGATAACCCCACATTCGGCGACGTCGACACCGAGCGCGCCGAATGCTACTTGCACGATTTTTCGGGCGACCTCTATGGCGCACAGCTCGAAGTGGTGTTCGTGGCCTACATTCGAGAAATGGCAGCATTTAGCCACCTCGACGATCTCATCCGCAACGCGGCGGGTGACGTGGCACGGTCACGAGAACTACTCGCCCACTACCCGCAGGCGGCGATGTGATTGGTACACAACACAGAAAACCTTCCGGCTTCAGAACACGGCCAGCAGCCGTGGCTGGTATTTCTCGATATCGACGGCACGCTGGTTGACGACAGCCACCACCCGCCAGTCTCGGCCGTGCAGGCGATACGGCAGGCTCGCGCGCGCGGTCACCGGGTGTATATTTCTACCGGCCGCTCACGCTCGGGCATATCCGACGAAATTCTCGACATCGGCTTCGACGGTGTTGTTTCGGCGAGCGGCGGTTTTGTCGAAATCGCGGGCGCCCTTGCCCGCACACAAACCATGGCCCCAGCCGACGTTACGTACTTGATCGAACTGTTTGGCCACTACGACCTCGAATACACCCTGCAAGCAGAGCACCGCAGCTACGCCAGCGAAGGTTTAGCCGACCGGATGCAACCCCTGCTGCGCGAACAGCGGCAGCTGGCCGGTAGCGGGCGCAGCGCCCTCGCCCACCTGGAACAGCTCGAACAGCGGTTTGTGTACACGGGCCCACCACCCCTCACCGGCATCGCCAAGGCCACCTTTATTGGTCGCGACCATGAGGTCTTTTATGCGCTACGTGACGCCATAGACCCCCGCTTCTTGGCGGTGACCGGCACCATCCCCTACCTCGGCGCCCGCGGCGGAGAAGTGGGGCTGCGGCAAACCAACAAGGGCGACGCCCTCATGCACGTTGCGGCGGTGCACGGTATTCCGCCTGCCCGAACCATGGCGGTAGGCGACAGCGCCAATGACCACGAAATGGTACGCGAAGCCGGTGTTGGTGTAGCGATGGCCGACGCCCCCGCATCGCTGCGCTCTGTTGCCGACTTCATCACCGGCAC
Source organism: Microbacterium luticellae (assembly GCF_050408645.1). Lineage (NCBI taxonomy): Bacteria > Bacillati > Actinomycetota > Actinomycetes > Micrococcales > Microbacteriaceae > Microbacterium > Microbacterium luticellae. Next base: position 97,843 of record NZ_JBNTKE010000006.1, on the reverse strand, counting down.
TGTCGCAGAGGGCGGCATAAAAATGGCGTTGGAACGCTACGGGCTAATCAGTAGTGTGTGAAGAACCCCTCCCGATAGAAAAGGGTTCATGAACACCACGGAGCACCGCCCTCAACCGCTTCCCGAAGCGCCACCCGTACAGACCGGGCGAAACAGAAGCACGCGCCGTGCTCACGGCTGGATTCGCGCGCTTCTCCCTGCCGTACTCATTCTTGTCTGGCTCATAGGGGCCGGTATTGGCGGACCATACTTCGGCAAAGTCAGCGAGGTGTCATCCAACGACCAAACCTCGTATCTTCCGGAATCAGCCGAGGCCACGCAGGTGCACCAGCTGCAGCCAGAATTTAGTGATGTCGATGCGATTCCTGCCGTCGTCGTGATCACCAGCGAAACAGTCATCACCGATGCTCAGCAAGAAACCCTCGCGACGGCGCTTGACAGCATCACCGGCAGCCGCGGCATAGCGTCAGACATATCGCCGCTCATCCTCTCTGACGACAAAAAGGCCGCACAGGTCTTCGTGCCCATCGACTCGGATGCCGGCCTGGTTGATACCGTCGCACACATAGAAGACACACTCGCGCAACAGCTCGACGAAGGCATGAACGCCTTCGTGACAGGCCCAGCCGGTTTCACGGCCGACCTGGTGCAGGCGTTCGCCGGAATCGACGGCCTCCTTCTTGTTGTCGCGCTCGCGGCAGTATTTCTCATCCTCATCATCGTGTATCGGTCGCTACTGCTCCCTATCGCCGTGCTGTCGACCAGCATGTTTGCGTTGACCGTCGCGCTTCTTACCGTGTGGTGGCTGGCAAAAGCGGGCATATTCCTGTTGAGCGGGCAAACACAGGGGATTCTTTTCATCCTTGTGATTGGTGCGGCCACCGACTATTCGCTGCTCTACGTATCGCGCTACCGCGAAGCACTACGCATAGAACACGATCGTGGCGCCGCCACCCGGCAGGCGCTTCGCGGAGCATGGGAGCCCATCGTCGCCTCGGGTGGAACAGTGATCGTCGGACTTCTATGCTTGCTGTTCAGCGACCTGAAATCCAACAGCACACTCGGTCCCGTGGCATCCGTGGGCATTATTTTCGCCATGATGTCTGCGCTGACACTCCTTCCTTCTATCCTTTTCTTTTTCGGGCGGGCAGCATTTTGGCCACGCCGCCCACGGTTTGAGCCCGATGTTGTGCGCGCCGAAAATGGTGTGGCACAGCATGGACTATGGGCCAGGGTCGGTTCGCTCGTACGCCAGCATCCGCGTGCAGTGTGGAGCGTGACGGCGGTCGTACTCATCATTGGGGCACTGGGCGTCACCCAGTTGCAGGCGCAGGGAGTCGCGCAATCCGAACTTGTGCTCGGCGCATCGCAGGCGCGCGAAGGGCAGGCAGCGCTCGGCAAGCACTTTGCTGGTGGCTCGGGTAGCCCTGTTGTTGTCGTCGCCGAGGCCGAGAACATGCAGAATGTCGCCAACACTCTGCTCGACCACGATGGCATCGACAGCGTCTCGGTGATCAGCGCCGACTCGCCCTCAGGAACAGCGCCCGTCACCAGCGACGGCATCCAAGCCCTCGGTCCGCCCGGCACCCCTGCACCCGACCCCACCACGGTCGACGGCCGCATCATGCTGCAGGCAACACTCAACGCCGCGGCCGACTCGGTGGCGGCAGAGAACGTGGTTCGTGACGTACGCGCAGAGCTTGCTCACCAGCATCCGGAAACCCTCGTCGGGGGCGTCACCGCAACCGCTATCGATACCAACGACGCATCGATTCGCGACCGCACCGTGATCATTCCGATCGTGCTCGTGGTTATTCTGCTCATTCTGATGCTGCTGTTGCGCGCTATTGTCGCGCCAATTCTGCTGATAGCCACGACCGTTGTGTCGTTTGCCACCGCGCTGGGTGTGGCAGCGCTCGTCTTCAACGACGTGTTTCAGTTTGCGGGCGCCGACCCGGCCGTACCACTCTTTAGCTTCGTATTCCTGGTTGCCCTCGGTATCGACTACAACATTTTCTTGACCACCCGGGTGCGAGAAGAATCACTGCACCATGGCACACGCGACGGCATTATTCGCGGGCTGTCTGTTACGGGAGGAGTCATCACCTCTGCAGGACTCGTTTTGGCGGCAACCTTTGCTGCGCTGTCTGTTATTCCCATCCTGTTTCTTGTGCAGATAGCTTTCATTGTTGCTTTCGGTGTGCTGCTCGACACATTCCTGGTGCGCGCGCTGCTTGTGCCGGCGCTCATGTACGACATTGGGTCGCGCGTGTGGTGGCCATCGGCGCTGGGCCGGTCAACGGATCGGGGGCGCTCCTCTGCGCGGAGCGGTGCAAAAAATAAGTCGTAATACGACGAACTGTTGCGTCGTGTGTCGTCATATTCCCGAGCGGCATCCGGATGCTGAAGAGTGGGCGAGTGGCGCCATGGTCACGCGCCTTTCGCATTCAGGTATCCACCCGAAGGAACCCTCGCATGAAACTTTCACGCAGAATCGCCGTCGGCGCCGCCGTGGTCACTCTTGCTCTTGCAACAGCCGGATGCTCCGCCGAAAGCAGCGCTGTCGAACCCGTAACCGACATCGATGCCGCCACCAGCATCACGATCGGTTTTAACCCCGGCCCTTATAAACAAATGTTTGAAGAGGGCATTTTGTCATCGCTAGAAGAGCAGGGTTTTGAGGTGAAACTCGCCGACTTTACCGACGGGATTGTGGTGAACGTGGCGGTGGCTCGTGGCGAGATCGATGCCAACATCATGCAGCATCCGACCTACCTCGACTTTGTTAACGCTCAGGAGGGCATTGACAATGTGGGGCTCGTGCAGATTCCCACGCCGTCGATGGCGCTGTTCGGCGGCAAGAAAGCGTCGATCGACGACGTTGCTGACGGCTCGACCGTTACGGTGCCCAATTCGCCGTCAAACCTCTATCGGGGCCTGCTCATTTTGCGTGACATCGGCTGGATCGACTTCGACGACGTCGACGACCCGAATACGGCCGACCTTGGCATCATCACCGATAATCCGCATAATTTGCGCATCACCCCGATCGACAACGCGCAGCAGGTGCCTTCGCTGCCCGACGTCGACTACGCAGCCATTCAGGGCAACTTTGTTATCTCGGGCGGGCTCGATTATTCGGCAGCCCTCGCGGTCGAAGACCAGCCGCTCGAGTTCTCGAACGTGGTCACCATCCGCGCAGAAGACGTCGACACCGACTGGGCACAGGCACTGAAAGCCGCCTACGAGAGCGACGAGTTCGGTGCGTACCTCGCAGATAACCCGCTATATGTGNTCCGCGCAGAAGACGTCGACACCGACTGGGCACAGGCACTGAAAGCCGCCTACGAGAGCGACGAGTTCGGTGCGTACCTCGCAGATAACCCGCTATATGTGGGCTACAACCTGCCGGACTGGTATAAGTGACCGCACGTGGCGGACGCATAGTCTTCGATAGCGTCACGCGCGAATTTCCGGGGAGGGTCGCTGTGACGGCGGCCCTCCGCGACGTGTCGGTTGAGGTGCCTGCCGGAAAAATATTTGGTGTTATCGGATACTCGGGTGCAGGCAAAAGCACACTGATTCGCACAGTCAACGGCTTGGAGCGCCCCACGCGCGGCCACGTCTGGGTCGACGACGTCGACGTGGCGAGCCTGCACGGCGCGGCGCTGCGCGAAGCACAAAAACGCAGCGGGATGATTTTTCAGCAGTTCAACCTGCTCGACACGGTGCGCGTGCGCGATAACGTTGCGATCCCACTGCGACTCGATGGCACAAAAAAAGATGAGGCCCGCCGCCGTGCCGAAGAAGCACTCGAGTTTGTGGGGTTGTCCGATAAATCCGACGCCTACCCCGGAGAACTCTCGGGAGGGCAAAAACAGCGCGTCGCTATCGCCCGCGCCCTCGTGCGGCGCCCCAAAATTTTGCTCGCTGATGAAGCGACCAGCGCCCTCGACCCCTCCACGACAGCGCTCATCATTCAACTGCTGCGCGACATCAACCGCGAATACGGCACCACCATTCTTGTCGTCACCCACGAGATGGAGGTCATTAAAGACCTCGCCGACGAAGTGGCCGTGATGGAATCGGGCCAGGTGGTTGAGCACGGCAGTGTGCTCGACGTTTTTGTGCGACCACAGCAGCCCATCACGCGCGACTTTGTCGGCTCAATCATTCAACAAAAAGTGCCCCGCCAGGTGATCGACCACCTGGGCTCCGCAGGTCTGTGGCGTTTGCTGCTGTTGGGCGACGAAACAGCACAGCCACTCATGCACGGCCTCATCACGCAGATCGGCGTCGACGTGAACATGCTGCACGCCGAGATGACCGAAATACATGACCGCATGGTGGGACAAATGATCGTGAAGGTCGACGGCACACCCGAACAGGTAGCGGCCGCACGCACCTATTTGGCTGACCGTGTTGTGAGCGTAGAGGACCTCGAAGCATGAATGACAAGTGGACGCTCATCACACCCGAGCTCTTTTTTCGTGCGCTCGCCGAAACACTCACGATGCTCGGATGGGGCCTGGCGCTGGGGTCGATTCTCGGTGTGATTATCGGCACGACACTGGCTGTTACCCGGCCCGGCGGTATCGTAGAAAACCGGTGGGTCTACGCGGTGCTCGGTGCCGTCGTCAACGTTATTCGGGCTCTGCCATTCATCGTGCTGCTGGTAGCGATCCTGCCGTTTACTCGACTCATTGCCGGTACGTCGATTGGCGTGTGGGCGGCGATTGTTCCGCTCACCGTCATGATCTCGCCCTATATCGGGCGGCTGGTAGAAAATTCGCTCCTCGAAGTGCCTCGTGGCGTCATCGAAGCAGCCCGTGCGATGGGTGCGACACCGTGGCAAATATTTTGGCGATTCTTGCTCCCCGAAGCGCGAGGGTCGCTCATTCTTGCCGTGACGATCGCCACCGTCGGACTCATCGACGCCTCAGCCATGGCCGGTACGGTCGGCGCGGGCGGTATCGGTGATGTCGCAATTTCTTATGGATACCAGCGCTACGACGGTTTTGCGATGCTGCTCACCTGTGCCACGCTCATCGCACTGGTAATGATTATTCAGTTCGCCGGAAACACTCTGGCACGCCGATTCCGGAAGCGATAGATGACCGATTCTTCTGCAGCACAGCGCGTATTCTCGCCTGCCGAGCGCGTTGCGATCTTGCCGCCCAACTTTTGGAGCGAAATGGATGCCGCGATTGCGCGGCTGGCAGCACAGCCCGGACCGCGGGTGATCGACGTGTCGAAGGGCAACCCAGACACCCCCACACCCGAACACATCGTCGCCGCCATGCAGGCACAGGTGGCCGAGCCCCGTAACCATAGGTACCCCTCGTACGAGGCCCGGCCGAGTCTGCGTCAGGCCGTAGCCGAACGGTATCGCGTCGACCACGGCGTGACGGTCGACCCCGAAACCGAAGTGGCAGTATTCCACGGCTCCCACGAAGCCATCCTCGCCTCCGTACAGGCGCTGGCCGACCCCGGCAGCACGGTTGTTCTTCCCGACCCCGGCTATCCGCTGTACCGCTCGGCGGCCAGCCTCGCCCAAGCGCACGTGGCACCGCTTGTGCTGCGGCATCCGGAATACGCCCCCGACTGGTCGAGCATCAGCGAAGTAAAAGATGCCCGGATGCTGCTGCTGAACTATCCCAACAACCCCACCGGTGCCCTCGCCACGACCCGCATCTTCTCTGAAGCGCTCGACTTTGCTGCCGCGACCGGTGCCGCATTCATCCATGACTTTGCTTACTCGTCGCTTGGATTCAACGGACAAACGCCCCTATCGGCCCTCGCCGTCGACACGCAGCTGCGTGCGACCGTCGAACTACAAACACTGTCGAAAACGTATTCGATGGCCGGGTGGCGCTGCGGTATGGCGGCGGGCAATGCATCGATCATCGACGCCATGAAAGCGTTTCAGCGCCACGCATACTCGACGATGTTCGGCGCCCTGCAAGAAACCGCGGCCGTCGCACTCAGTGCCAACCAAGACGCCGCTCACGAACTCGTCACCGTCTATCAGCGCCGCCGTGACCAGGTAGTTGCCGCCCTTCGCCAACTCGGATGGGACGTCGTGCAACCCGAAGGCACCTTCTTTGTGTGGGCGCGAGTGCCCTATGGAGGCGACGCCATCGACTTCGCGAACAGACTGCGCGAAGAGCAGCGCGTAGCAGTGGCACCCGGTGATGGTTTTGGTAGCCAGGGGCGCGGCCACATTCGTATCGGGCTCGTACACGATGAAGAAACCCTGGCCGAAATGTTGCAGCGACTGGCAGATTTCACTGGCCCATCTGTAGCATCCGGCGCCGTGGTGTGACGACATTGTTTACGGTCTGTGTCGCACAGTGAAACAGTGAGTCACGCGCAGTAATAAACAGCGACAAGACCGCCGTTGCTGACTACCGTGGCGACTATGAGTCAGATTCCCGTCCTCGATATCTCGCAGCTCGAGCAGGGTCCCGAGGCGCGGGCCCGCTTTCTTGACGACCTGCGTTCCGCCACCCACAACATCGGCTTCTTTGTTTTGACCGGGCACGGTATTCCCGATGCCCTGCAGGCCGACCTGCTTCGTGTGTCCCGAGAATTTTTTGCCCTGCCAGAAGAAGAAAAACTGGCGATTGAAAACAGCCACTCGCCGCACTTCTTTGGCTATACCCGCGTCGGCGGCGAACGCACACAGGGCCGAGTCGACTGGCGTGAACAGATCGACCTGGGGCCCGATCGTCCCGCCCGTGAACTCCAGTCCGGTGACCCCGAATACCTGCGCCTCGACGGCCCTAACCAGTGGCCCGCCTCGCTGCCCGAATTCCGCACCGTGCTGACCGACTGGCGTGAGACGGTCAACGCCATCGCCGTGCGCCTCTTGCACGCCTGGCTTGAATCTCTGCAACTCGACCCGGCCGCACTGGACCCCACCTTCGGCGACAAACCGCAGACATTCATTAAAGTGATTCGCTACCCCGGAAAAGACGAGGGCGACCGACAGGGCGTTGGTGGTCACAAAGACTCCGGCATGATCACACTGCTGTGGATCGAACCCGGCAAGGGCGGGCTGCAAGTCGAAGTCGACGGCGAATGGGCCGACATTCCCTACGCACCCGGCGGACTCGTCGTCAACATCGGTGAACTGCTCGAACGAGCCACCGGCGGCTACCTCCGCGCCACCATCCACCGCGTTATTTCACCCGCTGCAGGTGACGACCGTATTTCGGTGCCGCTGTTTTACAACCCGCAACTCGACCAGACCGTGCCCACGCTCGAACTGCCACCGGAGCTGGCCGCACACGCCCGCGGCATCGAAGCGTACGGCGAAGACAACCCGATCCTCGAGTCGTACGGCGAAAACGCTTTCCTTGCCCGTCTACGCTCACACCCTAACGTGGCCGAAAAACACTACCCGCACCTCGTGGCGACGCCGGTGGCGTAGTTACGCCCGGCGCCCCTATTCGAGCCGGGGGCGCACGACAATATCGGTGATCTGCGCATCGGCTGTCGCATCGACAATGAGCCGCACCGTTGACGCAATCGAGTCAGGCTGAATGTATTTTTCTGACTCATATTCGCGGTCGGCTTTGCGCAGATCACCCGCGAGCATCGGTGTGTCAGTGGGGCCCGGATGCACCGTGGCCACGCGCACACCGTGCTCACGCTCTTCTCCACGCAACCCATCAGCGAGAGCTTTCAAAGCAAACTTCGTTGCCGAGTAGAGCGTGTGTGTGGGGTACGAGCGTAGCCCGGCACCAGAGTTGATAAATACCAGCTGGCCCTGAGATGCACGTAAGAGGGGCAGAGCCACCCGGCTCAGCTCGGCCGGTACAACCACGTTGAGCTCGAGCTGGTGACGCCACTCAGCGGCATCCGCTTCTTCTACCGTAAATCGATCGCTGACCGCCGCGGAGTGCACCAGCACGTCGAGGCGAGACAGCTGGCTGATATACGAGCAGGTTGCTTCAAGATCGAGCAGGTCGAGAGCAACCGGCTCGATATGGGGCGTGGAGGCAAGGTCGGCGAGTTTGCTGACCTTGCGACCAATCGCCAGCACGTAGTGCGTCGAAGCGAGGCTGCGCGCGATCGCGCTACCGATCCCTCCCGTGCCACCGGTGACGAGCGCTACAGGACGATTCGGGTCAGACTGAGGCATATATTTTACTTTCGTGCGAAGTAGACAGTGCGGAGTTAGCGAAGCTTGCTCAGGGCGTCCCGGATGCTACCGAGAGCCTGTTCGATGATCTCTTCGCTCGTGGCGAAGGAGATACGAAAGTAGGGCGAGAGGCCATAAGCAGCACCGTGCACGACGGCCACCTGAGCTTCGTTCAGCAGGTACATGGTGAGGGCTTCGTCAGAGTCGATCGCGCTGCCATCCGGTGCTGTTTTGCCCATAACACCGCTGCAGTTGACGTACACATAGAAGGCGCCCTCGGGTGTCGAGCAGCTGAGGCCCGGGATGCTGTTGAAGCCGTCAACAGCGAGATCACGACGGCGACGATAGACGTCGCGCGATTCGTGCACGAACGTTTGGTCGCCTGTGAGTGCTTCAACGGCGGCCGCCTGGCTGACCGATGCCGTGCATGAAGAAATTTGTGACTGCAGTTTGTTCATTGCACCGATGAGTTCGGCCGGACCAATTCCCCAGCCGATACGCCACCCCGTCATCGCGTATGTCTTGGACACCCCGTTGACCGTAACAACACGGTCACGCAGGTCGGGGGCCACTTCGATGAGCGCTGAAATCTGCCCTTCACCATAAAAAAGCTCGTCATATATTTCGTCGGTCAGCACACCGACGTGAGGGTAACGACGCAGTACTTCAGCAAGCGACTCAAGGTCGGCACGAGAGTAGACGGCGCCTGTGGGGTTGCTCGGGGTGTTGAGAATGAGCCACGCCGTATTGTCAGTGATCGCCTGGTCTAAGGCATCCGGTGTTAATAAAAAACGATCGCTTTCGTTGGTTTCAACGATCACGGGAGTACCGTTATTAGCCAGCACCATATCGGGGTACGACACCCAATAGGGGGCGGGAATGATAACTTCGTCGCCCTTTTGCACTGAGGCCATGAGCGCTAAGAAAATAACCTGCTTGCCGCCGCCACCCACAGCAAGCTCACTGGGTGTGTAACTTACTCCCGTGCGCGTGCGCATGCGGTCAAGGATGGCTTGTTGCAGCTCGGGGGTGCCGTTGACCGGCGTGTATTTGGTGTCTCCAGCGGCAAGGGCCTCTTCGGCTGCGCGCTTAATGTTGTCGGGCGTATCGAAGTCGGGTTCGCCAACAGTAAGGCTCACGATAGGCACGCCCTGTGCGCGCAGGTCGCGCACACGCTGAGCGGCAGCCCCGCTGGCTGATTCGTGAATACGGTTGACGCGGTCGGCGATTGTGATGGCCATGGTGTCCTCGTTGACGTGAGCGGTGGGAATTAGTGACGGTCGAAGGTGAGTCCGCCGGGCACCTGATAGGTGGGCATGATTTCGATCAACCCCACATTCATGTGCTCGGGTGAACGAAGCGCAAACTCGATCGAGTTCGCGACATCGTCGGTGGTGAGCGACTCGTAACCTTCGAAATAGGTTTTGTGAGCCTCGGCGATGGCCTCAGGGCTGCCACCAAGGTTGCGAGCAAAAATCTCGGTCTCGACACGGCCGGGTGAAATTTCAGTAACCCGGATGCGGCGGCCCAGCACGTCGTTGCGAATCTGGCGCGAAAGCTGGTGTACCGCTGCTTTTGTCGCGTGGTAGGCGGTGTGGCCAAAAAAGTTGTAATGCCCGGCGATGGAGCTGATGTTGACAATATGGCCGCGGTCACGCTCGACCATCCCCGGCAGTGTGAGACGAACAAGGTGGAGAACGGCGGCGAGGTTGATGTCGACGAGAGCGTCGATATCGTCGCGGGAGGAGTCAAGAACGTTGCCCATGCGTGAAACACCAGCGATATTGGCGAGAACATCAACCTCGAGGGTGGGTACGAGTTCTTCGAGGGCAGCCGTATCGCCGAGATCGAGCGCATGAGGAATAGCACCTGTGCGCTGCGCCAGTTCATCGAGTCGTGAAGCGTCGCGGGCAATAGCGTGCACGGTTAGGCCAGCGCCGGTGAGCCGTTCGACCAGCTTGGCGCCGATTCCGGTTGATGCGCCGGTCACAAGAGCCGTGCGATATTTCTCCAACGTCACGTCGGTCCTCCTCCGAGAGATTCAATAGTGCCTAGATCGTGCCCAGTGCACTGCGTCGACTCCACGCTAGGTTGCGCGCGAGAGTTCCGCATCGGTTCGGTTATCCCTGTTCTCTATATGCCCATAGCGATTGCGTTATCTTTCGCCCCGGAGGGTGGGTGAGTCTTCGAGAAAGCGGCGAGGTGCGGCGAGCAGCCCGATTCCCACGGTGAGTACGGCCACGACGATCATCGCAATGAGACTGGGTGCCCAGCTTCCCGTAAGAACCATCACGGCACCCATGAGGAGCGGGCCCGTAGCGGCGATCGTGTAGGCGATCGATTGCGAGGCACTACCCAACCACACGGCGCCCTCGACGGTTCTTGTGCGCAACGCAATGAGCGTTAGTGAGAGAGGGAACAGCATCTGCCCCATTCCGGTCAGTGACGCCCAGAGCCATGGTGCACTGGCCGGGACCGTAAGAAAACCGGCGAACCCGGCGACGAAGAACAGCCCACCCGCCACGATGAGTAGCCCGCTGCGCTGTGTTCGCGCCGCGATGACCGGAACAACGAGCCCGGCAGGAGTGCCCATAGCGGCGTACAGTGCGAGAAGTGTTCCACTCGTCGTGGCACTGGCGCCGATGAGATCATGGAGCATAGGCGGCAACCAGAGAAAGAGCGCGTAGGCGATAAATCCCGGGCCCGCGCACAGCGCTATAACACCCCACAGAATCGGGTTCGACCAGCGCACTGTGGCTGGACGGCGGGGGAGCGGCAGCGCCGCATGCCCTGTTGTGCGCGGCTGCCGCGCGGTGAGAGTGAGCCACACAAGAGCGCCGATAAGCGCGAGTAGGGCCCACTGGCCGAGCGACACTCGCCAACCCCATCGCTGTTCGATGGGGTGAGAAATGAGCGGGGGCAAGAACGTGCCCACCGACATGAGGGTGACGTACACGGTTGTTACGAGCCCTATGCGATGAGGAAAATGCGCCTTTACGAGTGCCGGCATGAGCACGTTCATCACGCCCAGGGCTGTGAAAGTAAGCGCGCTCGCCGCGATGAGCATGGGGCTGTGAACAGCACCGCCCCGCAACGCGAGGGCGAGTGCGAGGGCCGTGAGACTGAACAGCATCGCTTTATCAATGCCGATGCGGTGCGTAATAAGAGGTGTTGCTAGGGCACCTATGGCAAAGCACAGGGGTGGCAGCATGCCGAGAACAGACAGGATGCTGGCGCTGAGCGGGATTTCTGCGCCTATGGCATCGATGAGAGGAGACAGTGAAGCAACGGCTGTGCGCAGGTTGAGCGCGGAGAGCACAATAGCGGTGAAAGCGAGGATCCCGAACCGTGAGCGCGTCAACTGGACGACCCCCTTGCCAAAAAAGTGGGGCCGGGCGAATAGTTCGCCCGGCCCCTGGAGTGGTGTTATTGCGAGATGATTTCGCGCTTCCAGATGTCGGTCCACGGGTCGCGGACACCGGCGAGGAAGTCAACGTCGAACGGAAGGATCTTGATCGATCCGTCAGTGGCGATGATGCGGTCGGCGGTTTCGGCAGGAATATCTACCTCGACTGACGGCGCGTAGTACAGTGCTTCCGCGAAGGCCAGCTGTGCCTCTGCCGAGAGCGCGTAGTCAACAAACGCGATGGCTGCCTCTTCGTTGGGTGCGCCCTCAACCAGGTTGATGGTGTTCAACTGGTAGAAGGTGCCCTCTTCGGGGAAGGCGATGCCGAGTTTGCCGTTGCTCTCATCGGCGTAGTACTGCCCGCGAGCATTCTGGCCAATGCCGATCACGGTCTGGCCGGTGATAATGCTCTGCCACTCGTCGGGGTTAGGCGCGAATGTTTGCACATTGGGTGCTAGTTCCTTTAGCTTTGCAACGCCCTTGTCGATCGACTGTGTGTAGTCCTCGCCCTCAATGGTTGAGGCCGCGGCGGTTGCCGCAAGCCCGAGCAGCGACGGTGGGGCCATGAGGTTGACCTTGCCCGCCCACTCCGGGTTCCACAGTTCTTCCCAGCTCGTGGGAGCGCTGTCGAAGACCTCGGTGTCATAGAGAATGCCGATGGCGTCAAGGTGCAAGACAGGACCAAAACCGTCGGGGTCGAGGAACTCATCTTTGACACTCGCAATATTGGGAGTGATCGACTCATCGAGCTTGGCAAAGATGCCCTGCTCGTTGCCGCTCTGTGCCACCGATTGGTCCATGATCGCAACATCGGTTCCGGGGCGTGAGCCCTGGCTCTGCAGGGCGCTGAGCATTTCGGCGGAGGAGCGCTTGGCAACATAGTTGACATTCACGCCGGGGTGAGCATCTTGGAAAGGCTGGATAACAGCCTCGGTGTAGCGTTGCTCCCAGATTCCCGAGTAGCCGATGATGTTGATGGTTCCGGAGATCCCATCGTCACCGTCGCCACCGGAGGGTGCGCTGCTGCCGCCGCTGCAGGCGCTCAGCGCGAGGGCGAGTACTGTGGCGCCTGCTGCGACGCCAGCGAGCCGAAAACGGCTGTTCTTTGAGAGAGACATGTGATGTCTACCTTCCTGGTGAGGGTATGTGTGGTGTGGTCAGCCACGAATGATTTCGCGCTTCCAAATGTCAGTCCATTCGTCACGGGCTGTGTGTAGGAAGTCATTATCAAGCGGGATGATCGTAAGCGAGCCGTCGGTGGGGACGACGCGCGCTGCGATGTCGGCGGGAACGTCGACATCAATGGAGGGCGCATAAAACATGCGTTCTGCGAACGCCAGTTGCGCTTCGGGTGAGAGCGAATAATCGATGAACGCTTCGGCTACGGCTTTATTGTCGGAGCCTTCAACAAGATTGACGGTGTTGATCTGGTATGTCGTTCCTTCGGTGGGGAACACGATTCCGAGCTTGCCGTCGACCTGGTCGGTGTAATACTGGGCGCGTGCGCTGGGGCCCATACCCATCACGGTCTGACCGCTGATGACGTTTTGGTACTCGTCGGGGTTGGGTGCCCACGTTTGCACGCTGGGTGCCAGTTCTTTCAATTTTACGAGCGCCTTATCGATGCTCTCGGTGTAATCTTCTCCTTCCATAGAAGCGGCGATGGCGGTCAAAGCGATGCCGCCGAGCGCCGGGGGAGCCGTGATGTTAAGTTGTCCGGCGTACTGCGGGTCCCACAGCACTTCCCAGCTCGTGGGCGCCTGGTCAATGACCTCGGTGTCGTAGAGCAGGGCGATGGCGTCGAGCATGACGTAGGGGCCATACCCGTCGGGGTCAAGGAATTCTTCCTTCACGTTGGCGAGGTTGGGGACAGCTGACTCATCAAACTTTTCAAAAATTCCCTGCGTATTGGCGGATGCCGATACGGTGCTGTCCATGATGACGACGTCGGTTGTGGGGTTTGCTTTTTCTGCTTGAAGCGCGCTGAGCATCTCTGCTGATGTGCGCTTGGAAACGTAATTAACGCTCACTCCCGGATGCGCATCGAGGAAGGGTTGAATAACGGCCTCCTGATACGCCTCTTCCCAAATGCTGGTGTAAGCCATGAAGTTGATCGATCCGGAGAGTGCGTCGTCATCGGCGCCGCTAGGAGCGGGGGTGTTAGTGCTGCCGCATCCGGTGAGCGCTAGAACTCCCACCGTTAGTAGGGCACAGACCGATGCGCGTGGACTGATTGTGTTCACTTCACTACACCTCTCGCTTCAACGTGGTGTCGACGAGTTCAGGGGTTCCGCGAACGGGCGGAGTCCGACCTCACTGTCGACTCATTTTCTACATTCTATATAATATCTACCTTCTCGACAAGACTCAGCCCACCTCGCTCAACTCATCAATGGTGCGCATCTCGTCGTCGGTCAAGGTGAAGTCGACGGCAAGGTTCACGGCCATACGCTCGCGATGGGCCGATTTGGGTACCACGGCAACTCCGTGCTGTACGTTCCAGCGCACAATGACCTGCCGCGGCGAGACTCCATAGCGCCCGGCGATGGCTGACAGCACGGGGTCGTCTAATCGAGCACTGCGGAAGGGGCTATGAGCACCCACAACAACACCACGGTCATGGCAGCCGCGCAGCATCCGGTTGGTGAAATGCACAGGGCTCCACTGGCGCTGATTGACCTCGGGATAAACGCCGGTGGACTCGTGAAGAACATCGAGCAGCCGCAGAGAATAGTTGCTCACGCCAATGGCTCGAACGAGCCCTTCTTCCCGCGCTTGGATCATTGCCTCCCAGGCTTTGACGCCAGCGCTACCGCCCGGAGGCCAGTGGATAAGCCAGAGATCAACGTAGTCGACCCGCAGACTTTTGAGGCTCTGCGCGAGTGTTTCTCGCTCACGCCCCACGGCATCGGGCGGCAGCTTGGTGGTGAGAAACACCTCGCCTCGGTCAACCCCCGACCGGCGAACGCCCTCACCCACTCCGTCTTCGTTGCGATACCGCGTGGCGGTATCAACGCTGCGGTAGCCGACCTCCAGTGCGGTGGTCACCGCACGAGCGGCATCTTCACCGCGCAATGGGTGGGTGCCGTATCCGATAAGCGGCATCGGAGTGCCGCTGGCGAGCTTCGTTATGGGAACAGAAACAGTGTTCATAGTGAATTCATCCGCCTCAGTACAGTTCGATGAGTCGCAGGGGAATAACCGTGTCGAGCCGTTCGGAACCCTGCGGCGTGATCAGCACGGTCGTCTGAAAGAACACGCCTGGAGCTCCATGAGCGCCCGGCGCCCCGGCGCGTAGTACAAGCACCTCACGGTCCTCGAGAGGGCGGGAACACGCCGGGCCAACAGCAAGCGGCCCGGGCCCCATGCCCGACTCGAATCCAACAAGGTAGGCACCCTCGACCCCACCGACGTGCTGAGTAAACGTGGCGTGAATCTCGGCTCCCGTGGTTCCTGGTGAGAGCGCTTCGATCGCACGGCGAAGCCCTTCCGCTGCTGACGCCGCAGTGGAACGAAGGCGAGCATCGGGCTCGCGAAACACCACCGTGGTGCCCGAGGCGCCCATCCAGCCCGCTTCGAGCGGATGCAACTGGAACGGTAGCGGATGCATGCGATCAAGCACGCCGGATTCTGGCACACGATCAAGAAGACCCACGATTGCTTCACGCGGAAAAACAGTGGTCGCGCCGAGTGCGGCGTCGGCCTCGTCGAGACTCCATGCTGCGCCGTCGCCCATCGCTCGGATCGACCGATCAACGTTGCGAACAATTTCATAGGCGCGTAATTCCGGATGCAGCCTGTCGACGGTTGCCGTGTAGGCCACATCGGTGACATTGGCTGCCGTGCGCAACGCCGCAACATCGTCGTCTGATTTCGTGCGCTGTGCTCGGGCCACCACTGCTGTGGCCTCAGCGTCTGCAGCACCGATGCCATGCTGCGTCGGCGTGGTGGCATCGAGGCCGAGAGAGGTCAGGGCGCGGGCTCTTCCCGCCGCGCCCTCATAGCGTGGCCACGTGACGACTGTGCCGGTGAATCCACTGGTCTGGATGGCGGGGAGGTCGCAGTCGGCAGCAATAACGACCGCGCTGTCGGATGTGACAGCCACAGCTGCCCGCCGGTCAATAAACGTGCGCGGATCGATGCCCGTGGCAAAGGCGATGCTCCCGGGTGTTGTGACGATGACTGCGTTGAGGGCCGACCGCTCGACCTCTCTTGCTATTCGTTCCCAGCGTTCCTGGGGTGCCTGCATGGCGACATTGCT
This sequence comes from Microbacterium luticellae, assembly GCF_050408645.1. Taxonomy (NCBI): domain Bacteria; kingdom Bacillati; phylum Actinomycetota; class Actinomycetes; order Micrococcales; family Microbacteriaceae; genus Microbacterium; species Microbacterium luticellae. The sequence goes on along the minus strand of NZ_JBNTKE010000006.1, from coordinate 82,027 downwards.
CATGAGAAAACCTTTCGACGGTAAAGACGCGGTTTATTCGACCGTCAGTCCCTTGTCTTTAAGTTTTTCGAGCAGTCCGTGCAGCTCGATGACTTCGCCTTCGCGGCGGCGGTGCCGTTCGCGCAGTTCTGCCTCGTGGTCTTCACGTTCTTGGCACAGGCGAATGAGTTCTTCTGCCTCATCGGGCTTGACCACGACGATGCCGTCGGCGTCGCCGCGCAGAATGTCGCCCGGTTCAACGATCTGGTCACCCACCGACAGTGAGTGGTTAATGAGCCCGAGGGTTTCTTTTACTGTCCCGTCGATGCAGATGGTGCCGGAGAAAACAGGAAAACCCATTTCGCGAATATCGGCGCTGTCACGTACGCCAGAATCGGTAACAAACGCTGCGAGCCCTTTCGACTGGCACGCTGTGGCCAGCACGTCGCCGAATGATCCCGACTGTTCGAGCTGCCCGGCATTGACAATAATGACGTCGCCTTGCTGTGCGTAGCTGATGGCGACCTGAATCATGATGTTGTCGCCGGGTTGTGACCGCACAGTAAAGGCGGGCCCACAAAAAGACATAGCCGGGTCGACGGGCTTGATGCGGTGAGACAGTGCACCCTTGCGGCCCTGAGCCTCGTGAATGGTGGCAGAAGAGTACTGCGCGAGTCCGTCGATCAGTTTCTGGTCGGGGCGGTTGATGGTGGTGATGACGTGGGGCATCGTTACTTCTTTCTTGTGAGAGCCGCTCAGGCGGCGGGCGTCAGCGTGCGCTGCGTTGCGACGCCGTGGGTAGCGAGAAGATAGGAGCACTGCTGTTCTAAACGGTCGAGCACGATGGCGCGATCGAGGTAGGTGCTGCGCGCCTGGTCAACATCGACGCGGCGGAACCGCACATGCTGGCCAGGTTGCACCTGGCCGATCGCGTCGAGTCCTGTGGCTGTCACGACCGCGAGCACGGGGTACCCGGCGGTGACGCCACGTCCCCTATGCAGTACCAGGAGTCCCTCTGAGGACGGCACTTCGATGGCCCCGACAGGCACTCCGCGCGAGAGCACCTCGCCCGTCGCCTGCCGGGTCGGAAGAACACCGCTGAGCCGTAACCCCACGTGGTTGCTGCGCGGACCCACGAGGTAGTCGTGTTTGTACAGCAGCGAGGCGGTGTCACCAAATTCTTCGAGATCGGGCCCGTCGGTGGTGTCGACGGTGATGGTGCCGCCGACGGGGGTTTCGGGTATGGCGAAGCGAAAAAGAGGAAGACCGAACACCGGATGCTGCAGCTCGGGCGTATCAACAGGCCCCTCGAGGTGATCGCCCGCTTGTAGTTGCGTGCCGAAGCTGAGCATGCTGTCACGCGCACAACTGCCCAGTAGCTGGGGTGCGTTGATTCCCCCGCGCACCGCAACATAGTTGCGCAGACCGTGCTGTGCATAGCCGAGGTGCACGGTTTGCCCGGCGTGCACGCTGAGGGGAGTGTTTTTAGGTGCGGGACGATCGTTAATGGTGATGGCGCATTCAGCCCCGGTCACGGCTATGAGAAGGTTCTGCTCGGCAGTAAATGTGAGGCCGAGCTGGGTCGCTTCGAGCAGTGCCGTGTTGCGATTGTTTCCGACGAGGATGTTGGCGAGGGTGGCCGAGAATTGGTCGAGTGCGCCATTAATGGAAAACCCCAGGCTCGGCCCCTGCGTGCGACCGAGGTCTGTCACCCAGGTGTGACCGGGGTCAACGATCAGCATGCTTCCTCCATCTGATGCAGAAACATGCCTTCGTAGTCGCGCCATTCCGATGCATCGATGGCGCGAAAGCGCACGAGGTCACCGGGCCGATAGGGGATAAGGTTTTCGTGCGTCATATCCATGATTTCCACCGGCGTGAGCCCGATGAGACGCCAGCCGCTCGGCGCGCGCACGGGGCCGATAACGCCCTGTCTCCCGGCGACTGAAATAGCGTTGGGTGGTACCTGCAGGCGTGGGTCGGGCAGCCGCGGGATGGGGGCTGAAAATTCGGGGCCATCGATCATGCACGAGGCTGCGGGGCCACCGAGGCAGCGCACAACACGGTCGGCACCCGTGTGCAGAGCAATAACGTCGTCTTCTGTAATACCGAGGTGCTCGGCCGTGAACCCAAGGTCAGGGCCGTATTCCCCGCCGTAGACGACGGGCAGCACAAATCGTTTGGGCTCATGAGACGGAAAGTCAGCGCTGTGCTCCATGGCCGCTTCCACCACCGGTGCCAGTGAACCCGCAGTGACGCGCACGGGATCAAACTCAATCAGCATCGAGTCGTAGGTAGGAACACAGCTGTACACACCGTCGATCGGATGCTCGCGCATCCATTCGGCGAGGGCGTGCACGAATCGCCACTGCTCTGCCGCGTCATTGTGGAGTGCAGTCACTCGCAAAGCACCCTCTCCGCAGGGCGCAAGCAGCGCTGTTTTCATCGGTTAGTCCGCACGTCCGAGGGAACGGTGAATGGGCTGGATCGTTACGCCTGCGGCTTCGAGTTCTTTGCGGATGCGACGCGCCAGGGCCACAGCATCCGGCCCGTCGCCGTGCAGCAGTACCGTGTCTGTTTGCGCGGGCAGTTCGACGCCGTTGCGGCTGATAATTGTGCCCTCGAGCACCATGCGAACGGTGCGTTCAGCGATCACATCGGGGTCGCTGAGCACAGCGTCGGGAAGCGAGCGCGGCGTGAGTGTGCCGTCGTCTTCGTAGTTGCGGTCAACAGCACCGACCATGGCAATATCGAGGCCATGCTGCTGCGCGAATGGCTCAACGGCTCCTGGCTGGGTGAACATGATGATGCTGGGGTCAAAAGCCGCAACAGCCTGAACCATTGCCTCGGCGTAATCGGGCCGGGTGATGACCAGGTTGCCGAGGCGACCGTGCGGGCACAGGTGAGTCACGCGGCGGCCGTGCGAGCGGGCAAAAGCCGAGAGCGCGCCGAGCTGGTAAAGGATGTCGGTGCGTACTTCGTCGGGGGTGAGGTCCATGGCACGGCGACCGAAACCGACAAGGTCGGGAAAGCTCGGGTGAGCACCGATGCCGACTCCGCGGCGAGCACACTCACCTACCGTGCGATCCATAACCCGTGGGTCTCCGGCATGAAAACCACAGGCAATATTGGCCGATGAGACGATGTCGAGCAGCGCGTCGTCGTCGCCCATCGTGTAAGAGCCGAAACTTTCTCCCAGGTCAGCGACGAGATCAACGGTGATCGACATGGCGATGCTCCTCTCGAGGCCGCGACGGCGATGCGCGCGAGCGGCAGGTGGACAACTGCTCTTCACGGTAAGGAGAGATGGCGCATGCTGGCCAATACGCAGATCTAATGCACGTATAGGTTTCGGTTATCGTGATCGGCGTTACGCTGTGAACCATGGAGACCCGACGCCTGCACTACTTCGTCACGATTGTCGACAGTGGAACAATCACGCGGGCCGCTGAGCTTTTGCACATTGCCCAGCCGGCTCTGAGTCAGCACGTTGCTGCTCTCGAGAATGAGTTCGGCCAGCAGTTGCTGGTGCGCAGCAGGCAGGGTGTGCAGGCAACGGCGGCAGGCCGTTCGCTGTACCGCTATGCGCAGGGAATCCTGCGTCTTGAGCAGGCTGCTCGCCACGATATTGAAAACGATGTGTCGAGTCCCAGCGGTACGGTGACCGTGGGAATCGCACCGTATACGACGTTTTCGCACCAGATTATCCCGATCATTCGGGCTATCCGGTCGCGCTACCCGAAGGTTTTGGTGCGGGCGATCGAGACGCTGTCGGTCACGCATAGCCAGGCAATTCGTCAGGGCCAGTTAGATGCCGGGCTCATTTATGATCCCGGTATTGTGCGAGGCATCCGGTTTGAACGGGTCACGACCGAGGAGCTGTGCCTTGTTGTTCCCGATGGCTGGAAGGGGCCGGAGGGCGTTGTTGACGACGAGGTTCCGGTAGAGAGCCTGGTACCGATGGAGTTTGTGATGCCGCGCAGCGAGCACACGCTGCGGCGCCGACTCGATTCAGCGATGTTTGAGTTGGGTGCCCAGCTGCGAGTGGCGGTTGAGCTGGAGCACACGTATCCTCTCGCCGAGGCCGTTTCTGCACGCTTGGGGGCAGCTGTTTTGCCGCGGTCGACAGCCGAGTTGCTGTTTGGTGACACGGAGCACCGAATATTGCGGATCGTGCAGCCGACCCTGCCGGTGACGCTGTCTTTGGCGACGGCAGAAGATCAACCGCTGTCGCGTGCGGCAGAAGTTGTTATCGAGGTGCTGCGCGAATTCACGCTGCAGCGGTGAGTGGCCGCCGAGAGGCTAAAAATTACCCGCGACCCGCTTTTCGATATAATATTGAAACACTTCTTTTCTGAACCGCCCGCCCCAAGAAAGGCTCTGCCATGGCATATCGCGCCGCCGTCACACGCGGGTACGCACACCCCGATGGCTCCACCATCTTCGGCCGCTTGCCATGGGAGCGCCTGACCGAGGCCGGTATTGAATGGCAGGTGCTCGACGAGGCAACATCGCCCGTCACCGCCAGCATGCTGCAGGGTTTTGACGCCGTCATGGTGCTGGGGCCCGAGCGCATCGACGAAAGTTCTCTTCCGGTCGATGGCAGACTGCGCCACGTCGCACGGTTCGGTGCGGGATACGACGCCGTGGATGTTGCTGCTCTTCAGGCTCGCGGCATCCGGCTCACTAATACTCCGGACGCTGTGCGTGAGCCCATGGCACATACGGCACTGACGCTGTTGCTGGCTCTCGGGCATAACCTGCCAGCAAAAGACCGTCTCGTGCGTGAAGGGCGCTGGGATGAACGCGGAAAGTATCGCGGTCGCGGCCTGATAGGTGCGACAGTGGGCATTGTGGGCTTCGGCGGAATTGGCCAAGCCATTGCAGCGCTGTTGCAGCCTTTCGGTGTGCGTGTTGTGGCCAGCAATCGTTCGGATCGCTCCGCACAAGCGGCCACGCTCGGAGTAGAGATGCTTGCGTTGCCCGGGCTGATGCAGACAAGCGACTATGTGGTTGTGACGGTTCCTGGCGGAGAAGCCACGCGCCATCTGATCGGCGCAGCAGAACTCGACGCCCTCGGTCCGCACGGCTTTCTTGTGAATATTGCGCGCGGCAGCGTGGTCGATGAGCAGGCGCTTATTGATCGTCTGGGTGACGGACGGCTGGCGGGAGCAGGCCTCGACGTTTTTGAACGCGAGCCACTACCCGAAGGGCACCCTCTCACCACCCTCGACAACGTCATCTTGGCACCCCATTCGCTGTGCTGGACCGATGCTTTTACTGAGCGGGTGGCTGGCAGCATGTTCGACTCGGTCATTGCCATCTCGCGCGGAGAAGAGCCCGAACATGCCGTGGTGTGAAGCATGCGCGGCAGACCGCAGCAGCGTACGGTGTGTACGCTGAGGGTGTGGGGGTAGATGTGAGCATGACGCGCAAGCGTCCGGTACGCCGTGCAGGGTTGCGAGACGAAGTTTATCGGTCGATCAGCGCCATGCTGATCGAGAACGAGTTTCACGCGGGTATGCCGCTGCGGGTCGAGGCTCTTGCGCAGATGCTAGAGGTGTCGCACACACCGGTTCGTGAAGCACTTGTGCAACTCGAAGCGACCGGGCTCGTCGACTATGTTGCCAATAAGGGCTATACGGTTGCGCCTCTTCCGACCGAAGAAGAAATGCGGTCGATTATGGATGCCCGTCTTGTGCTCGAGGTCGCATCTGCGCGGCGTGCCGCAGCACAGAATGATCGCGAATTCACCGCCGAACTGGCGCGACTTATCGATGCGCAGTGTGCTGCCGCCGAGCGCATGCTGAACACTGGCGGCGAGGATCATCGTTCAGCTGTGCGCGACTATCTGCAGGTAGACCGTAGTTTTCACGAGGTTATTTTTCGCGCCACCAAGAACCCTTTTCTCATGCGCCTAGCGCAGACGATTGATGGCCAGGCACAGCGCTCGCGGCAGTCGTTTTTGCACGGAGTCGGAGACGCCCAACAGGCTATCGACGAGCACCGCGTTATTCTGTCGGCTCTGGAAGCGGGCGACCCGGATGCCGCTGAATGGGCGATGCAGGAGCACTTGCAGCGCGTGCTCGCTCAGGCCGTGGGCGATATTCGCCCATAATTGGGTGCGACACCGCGCCGTGTATCTGTCATACTAATTATATATAATATCGAGTTAGGAGCGAACATGGCTGTTCGTCAGGGCGGAGCAACCGCCATCATCACAGGCGCAGGATCACAGCGTGGCATTGGCCGCACCACGGCGGCACGATTGGCCCGCGATGGCTGGAGCATTGCCGTGCTTGATCTCGACGGCGAAGCCGCAAGCGCCGTGGCGGAGCAGCTGCGTACCGAGCACGGTGTGCAGGCGATCGGCGTGGCCTGCGATGTCAGTGACCCGGATGCCGTTGACCAGGCGGTTACCCGGGTCGAAGCCGAACTGCCGGCCGTCGACGCGCTCGTCAACTGTGCGGGCATTAGCTCACCGGTGCCGTTTTTGGAGTCAACGCTTGACCAGTGGAACACAGTTATGCGCATCAACGCCACGGGAACGTATCTCATGATGAAAAGGGTCATGCCCGGCTTCGTTGAACGCGGTTACGGGCGCATTGTGAGCCTCGGGTCGACAGCGGCGCAAAACGGCGGCGGAACTTACAGCAAATCGGCCTATGCCGCGGCCAAGGGAGCCATCGAATCGCTCAGTCGGGCCGTCGCTCTCGAGATGGCACCGCACGGGGTAACCGTTAACGTGGTCGCACCGGCAACCATTGACACCGACATTATGGGCGGGCGCATCACCGAAGAGCGAAAGCCCACGTTCCTTGCCCAGCTACCCGTCGGGCGCCTCGGAACAACAGACGAAGTTGCAGCCCTTCTCGAATTTCTCATCGGCAGCGACGCGGGCTACATCACCGGCGCCACCTACAACATCAATGGGGGAATCCGCATTGGCTAGACAGCAGTGCCCCGACACCGCCCTGCGTCCCCGTGCCGCGCAGTGGCCCATTGCCGCGGCCCTGCTACAGCTGCCGGCGACAGATGAACACGGCACTCCGACCACCGAGTTGCCGGCCGAAGAGTGGCATCGTCAGCTGCAACAGGTGAGCGACCTCGGGTACACCTCTATCGAGCTGCCGTCGTCGTGGGTACGAGTCGGTGATCTTTCTGCTTCGCGCCTCGACGAACTCAACGACGTCGTGCGCTCTCTGGGGCTGAGCATTGCCGGCGTCTCGGTTGTGCGCGAAAGCGTGATCCACCCCACGCGGGCCGAAAAGAACCTTGAATTCTCACGACGTACGCTCGATGCAGCAGCTGCGCTCGGAGTCACCGTGGTGTGTTACGGACCCCACGACGCCTTGACCCCTCAGCAGCAAGAAGTGCAGTGGTTCTGGACGATTCCGGGCACCCCTTATCCCACCGACCCCGACGTGCGCGACCAAGCCATTCGCGCATACCGGAGCCTTGCTGAGCACGCCGGGTCGCTGGGCCTGCAAATCTCAATCGAAATGTACGAGGATACATTTCTTGGCACGGGGGCCGGAGCCATCCGTTTTCTCGATGATATTAACCATCCGGCTGCAGGGCTCAACCCCGACCTCGGCAACCTCATTCGTCGCCAGGGGCACATCGAAGCCTGGCAAGACCTGGTAATTGCAACGATGCCGCGCGCCAATTACTGGCACGTAAAAAACTATGCGCGGCTGGAAGACCCAGCATCCGGTCGCGTTTTTACCCACCCCACAGGTCTCGACATGGGAATCATCGATTACAGGCAGGCGATTCCCTATGCCGTCAGTGTCGGGTTCACCGGACCCATCGTGGTGGAGCATTACGGCGGCGACACCCTCTCGGTCGGCGCACGCCACGAGCGTTATGTGCGTTCGCTGCTACCCAAAGACTCCGAAACTCCTCCTCTTCCTACCGTCGCACTCACCAGAAGGGCACAACGATGACGTCTGCCACACCCCACGAACTCCCCACCGAGCGCACCGCCATTGTTACGGGGGCAGCGTCTCCGCGAGGCATAGGCCGAGCCACAGCACACCGCCTGGCGCGAGAAGGTTGGGCCGTTGCTGTTATCGATCTCGATGAAAACGCGGCGCGCAGCGTCGCGGCGGAGGTAGCCGAAAACTATGGCCAGGCCACCTGCGGAATTGGTCTTGACGTGACTGATCGGGCAGGTGCCTTTGCTGCCGTAGAACGCATCAACGCCGAACTGCCGCAATTAGTGGGCCTGGTCAATAATGCCGGTATCAGTTCGCCCACACCGTTTCTCGAAGTAACCGATGAAGAGTGGCGGCGCGTTATCGACGTCAACCTGCACGGTGCCTTTCATATCACGCAGGCAGCGGCCAGAACGATGGCCGCAAACGAAGTCGGGCGCATCGTCAACGTCGCCTCCGCCTCGGCGCAGCGCGGCGGGGGAGTCTATGGCCGGGCGGCCTATTCAGCGTCAAAAGCAGCGCTGTTAGGGTTTGCTCGCACGCTTGCACGTGAACTCGGACCCCACGGGATAACAGCCAACTCGGTCTCGCCCGGCTCAATTGACACCGACATCATGGGCGGGCGGTTGAGTGAAGACCGCAAACAGGTGCTGCTGCAAGAGCTGCCTGTCGGCCGCATCGGGACCGTCGACGACGTCGCCGGTGTCATCGCTTTTCTGCTCGGCCCTGATGGTGGCTACCTGACAGGGGTCACCTACGACGTCAACGGTGGCTCGCACATCGCGTAACCGCGCCGCCGAGCCACGAGAAAGGAATCATCATGACTTCTTCGCCATTTAGGGTTGACCTCACCGGGCAAACTGCTGTTGTAACCGGGGCGCGCTCGGGTATTGGCGCGGCAATTTGCGACGCCCTCCTGGCCAGCGGTGCCCACGTGATTGGACTGCAACGCAGCGTTGATCCGCGCACACACGAGCGCTATCGCAGCGTGCAGCTTGATTTGGCCAACCTCGACGCTGTCGATTCGGTGTCTGCCCAACTGGCAGCCGACCACAACGTTGACATTCTCATCAACAACGCCGGAATCAACATCCGGCATCCGTTCGAAGACTTTCCCGCCGAAGAGTGGGATACGGTTCTCGACGTCAACCTGCGCGCCCTCATGCGCATGACGCAGCACTTTGGTCGCCCTATGCTCCAGCGTGGCTCTGGCAGCATCGTGAACATCGCATCGATGCTGTCATTCTTCGGCGGGTTTACTGCATCGGCCTATGCGGCATCGAAGGGTGGGGTGGGACAACTCACCAAGTCGATTGCCAACGAATGGGCCAGTAAAGGCGTGCGCGTTAACGCCATCGCGCCGGGCTTTATCGCCACAGAAATGAACACCGCCCTGATGGCAGACGAAACACGCGACCGACAAATTCGCGAACGCATTCCCGCCGGCGACTGGGGTCGCGCGCACGACATTGCTGGTGCAGCTCTCTTTCTTGTCTCTGACGCCGCCGCCTATGTTCACGGCGCGGTCATCCCCGTCGACGGAGGGTACCTGAGTCGATGACTACCGCATCACCATCACACAGCCCCGTGACGTCACACAGCCCCGTGCGAGCGATCGTCGCTCACGGAGCAGGCGACCTGCGGGTCGACCAGCATCCGCTGCCGCAGCCCGGGCCGGGCGAAGTGCGCGTGCGCATTGCTTTCGGCGGAATTTGTGGCTCTGATCTGCACTACGCGGCAACGGGTCGCAATGGAATATATGAGATTCGTGAGCCGCTCACACTCGGACACGAAGTGGTCGGCACCGTCGACGGCTACGGGCCCGGGGCATCCGGAACATACCCGCCAGGAACCCCCGTTGCGATTCACCCGGCAACACCCACACCCGCGCCCGGAGCATCACGGGGCAGCGGACTTAACCTTGCCGTAGGCGGTAGCTACCTCGGCAGCGCCTCGACCACACCGCACACGCACGGCGGTTTTACCGACGCCCTCATCGTGACCGAGGCGCAGCTGCGGCCTCTTCCTACCGGTCTCGACCTGCGCCGCGCGGTGCTGACCGAGCCGCTCGCCGTGGCGATTCACGCCGTCGGCCTTATCGAAGAACAGGTCGGTGGGTCTCGCGTTCTCGTGAGCGGATGCGGACCCATCGGTGCACTGGCGGTTGCCGCGCTCCGCCATGCCGGGGCAGCACACATTACTGCGTGCGACCTGCACCGGATGCCACTCGACATCGCCACACGCGTTGGAGCCAACCAGACAATTCAGCTCGGCACCGACCCCGCGCCCGAAAGTGACAGTTACGACATTGTCGTTGAAGCAGCCGGTGTTGTGCCCTCACTCACCACCGCACTGAACTCGGTGCGACGAGGCGGCACAATCGTGCAACTAGGCATGCTGCCACCCGGCGAACTTGCCGTTGCGCTCGCAGCAGTCGTATCAAAAGAGGTGCGCCTGCAGGGCACTCAGCGTTTTGACTCAGAGTTCGACGAAGCGCTCGCGATGCTGGCTGTCGACCCGACGATAGAAGAGGTCATTAGTCACGAATTTGACGCCGATGATGCGGCCGAAGCCTTCCGTGCCGCAGCTGATTCTGCGCGCTCAGGCAAGGTCATCGTGCGCATGAACGCATGATCTGTTCTGCCCTCATAACGACTGCTTATGGAAGACCCGGTTACCTCAGGCCTCCTGTGCGGCAATATGGCCCATGACTACGGCGACATCATGTTGCACGTCGCTCAGGAGATATGCAACGGAGCCCCTGATACCACCGCGGGAGCGCACATGACGAATGTGAAACTCGATCTCATCGATCTCACGAAACAGTACGCGCCGGGAATTGACCCGGCCGTAGACAAACTCAATATGCAGGTCGATGAAGGCGACCTGGTAGCCCTACTGGGGCCTTCCGGATGCGGCAAAACCACGACTCTTCGTATGGTTGCCGGGCTGATGGACCCCAGCGCCGGAACCATCGTTGTCGATGGCAAAGACATCACCCGCACGCCCGTACACAAACGTGGCATGGGGATGGTCTTTCAGTCGTACGCGCTGTTTCCACACATGAACGTCGCAGAAAATGTGGCGTTCGGTCTGCAGATGCGCAAGATCGGTAAAGACCAACAGAAGCAGCGCATCGACCAGGCACTCGACATGGTGCAGCTGGGACACCTCTCGCAGCGCCCCGTGAAGGCACTCTCGGGTGGTCAGCAGCAGCGCATCGCGCTGGCACGCGCCCTCGTGGTTGAACCAACCCTGCTGTTGCTCGACGAACCGCTGTCGAACCTCGACGCGAAATTGCGCGAAACCATGCGCACCGAAATTCGCGCTATCCAGCAGCGCACCCGTGCAACAACGCTGTTCGTGACACACGACCAAGACGAAGCCCTCGACATGGCCGACCGCATCGCCATCATGAACGGCGGGCTCATTGAGCAGTTCGGTACACCCACCGAGGTCTACGAACGCCCGCGCACACGCTTCGTCGCCCACTTCGTCGGCCGCGCCAACCTGTTCGATGCCACGATCGGCAACGCCACAGGACGCACCGCCGAGGGCGACACCATTTATGAGTTCACCGTCGACGGACTCGGTGCGGGCCATGCGATTGGCGATGCAGGGCTAGAAAACTCGGCACGCACCGTGCTCATTCGCCCCCATCGGGTAGGAATCGCAGCATCCGGAGAATCATTTACCGGAGAGAGCCTGCAGGGCACCGTCGAAACCACCAGCTACACCGGCGACTCTTTCGCGCTGTCTGTGCGAGTGGGGAGCCACACCATTTCGGCCGAGTCACTGACGGCAGGAAACCGAATTCCGCAGCGCGGCGACTCGGTCTATGTCACGTGGGATGTCGAGAACGCCCTCGTCATCCCCGAGAAGGTCAACGGTTGATATGAGCATCACAGAAACCGCCACGATTCAGGGCATCACTCCCGGAAAGTCACGCGGGGGCGGCGATCAAGAGCGCGCCCGTAAACGCCACGACTCCCGCATCCGGTGGGCACTTCTCGCCCCCGGAATCCTCGGGCTCATTGTGAGCTTCGTTTTTCCGCTGCTGTTCATGGCGCGTATGTCATTCAACATCGGAGAACCCAATGGTGTCGTGCATGAGACATTCACGTTCGAGACCTACATGCGTTCGCTCTCCGACCCCTACTACTGGAAAGTAACGGTCGACACCTTCTGGATGGGTTTGGCCACCGGTGTGCTGTGCGTGCTGGTCTCGTACCCCATTGCGCTGTTCCTGGCGCGCACCGAGAGCAAGTGGAAAGGCGTGCTCATTGCACTCGCTATCGCCCCGCTTCTCACAAGTGCGGTCGTGCGCACCTTCGGATGGATGGTCATTCTGGGCAACCAGGGTTTGATCAACACGACCCTCATGGAATGGGGTCTCATCGATACCCCGATAGTGCTGGCAAACAACATGACCGGCGTGATTATCGGGCTCGTCGAAATATTTATGCCGTACGCCATATTGGCGATGATGTCGGGCTTCGGCCGCATCAATACGCAGCTAGAAGAAGCAGCAGGATCCCTCGGCGCCAGCAAAACTAAAGTGTTTACCCGCATTACGCTGCCGCTGAGCCTGCCCGGTGTTCTCACCGGCTTCCTGCTCGTCTTCGTGCTCTCGATCTCGACATTCATTACACCGCGACTCCTCGGCGGAGGCGTGGTGCAGGTTCTCGCCACCGAGATCTACGACCAGACAACCGGCCTCTTGAACTGGCCATTCGCAGCAGCACTCTCGATGATTTTGCTTGTGCTGTTCGGAGTCGTGATCGCCCTGTATTCGGCCATCGTTCGCAAGATGGGATTCTCATCATGAGTACCGCACAGTTGACGTTTAAAAAGCGCCCGAGCGGCGGTCGCATCGCGTTCATTTCGCTCGTCGTGCTCATGTACATTTTCTTGCTGGCACCACTGGCGATCGTCGTGGTCATATCGTTCAGCTCGAACCAGTACATTTCGTTCCCACCCGAGGGCTTCACGCTCAAGTGGTACCAGATGCTGCCGTCGAAACAGCAGTTCATGACGGGCCTTGGGCACAGCCTGGTGACAGCCAGCATTGCCACAGCGATCGTGCTGGCCATCGGTGTTCCGGCGGCTCTGGCTATTAGTAAGTTTGAGTTTCGCGGCAAGGGTGCGATCGAAGCCTTCTTCCTTTCGCCCCTCCTCGTACCCTCGATTGTGATCGCCCTCGGACTCGTGCTGCTGCTCGGGCCCTACGGACTCACCAACACGTATCTGAGCATCATTCTCGGACACGTCGGAATCACCATCCCGTACCTCATGCGCACAACACTGATGAGTCTTGCCACATCAGATACCTCGTGCGAAGAGGCAGCAAAAGTGCTCGGAGCGTCGGGCTTCACCGTCTTCCGACGCGTGACACTGCCGATCATCGCTCCGGGCGTCATCGCCGGTGCGGTACTGGCATTCATCGTGTCATTCGACGAAATCGTTATCTCGCTGTTCGTGGCCGAGTCGGGCAAGCCGACACTGCCCGTACAGGTGATGCGCTACGTCGAAAACTCGGCAGACGCTGTTGTCGCAGCGCTATCGGTCATCCTCATCCTGTTCTCGATACTCGTCGTCGTCATTGTTGAACGCCTGACGGGCCTGCGCAAGGCGCTGAACTAAGAAAGGTCCACAGAACCGTGATGAGCACCCAGCGCTTGCGGGTTGTTGTTGCCGCGCCCTTTCACGCCGAAAATGCCGCGGTGATCACCGACAAAGAACCCCGGATCGAGCTCGTCTACGAGCCCGAGCTGCTACCACCTATGCGGCATCCGGCCGACTTCTCAGGTGACCCCAGTTATCAGCGCACAGCGGAGCAGCAGCGTCGCTACTGCGAACTGCTCGACTCGGCAGATGCCCTGTACGGAATACCGGACGTGAATCCGCTCGAGCTGGCCCGCACCGTGCGCGCTAACCCCCGACTGCAATGGGTACACACCATGGCAGCCGGGGGTGGCGGGCAAGTGAAAGCAGCCAACCTCAGCGACGAAGAGCTCGCCCGAGTAACATTCACCACCTCGGCAGGCGTGCATGGTGAACCACTCGCAGAATTCGCTCTATTCGGTGTTCTTGCCGGGGCAAAAGACCTCCACCGGTTGCTCCACCAACAGCAGCAGAAAAACTGGAGCGACCGGTGGGCCATGCGGCAGATTACCGACATGACCATCCTGGTTTTGGGCGTCGGCGGAATCGGACGCAGTGTCGCCACGAAAGCATCGGCTCTCGGCGCGCGGGTTGTGGGATACTCGCGTCGCACAGAAGTCCCCGATGGTTTCGACGCCGTGGTGGGTCCAGCGGAACTGAAGAAAGCCGTGGCCGCAGCAGACGCCATTGTGACAACGCTTCCCGGCACAGCGCACACCGAAAACCTCATCAACGCCGATCTTCTCGAGCATGCTCGCGAGAATGTCATTATCGTCAACGTAGGGCGCGGCACCGTCATTAACGAGCCCGAGCTGACGGCCTTCTTGCAGCAGCATCCGGCAGCATTCGCGGCTCTTGACGTCTTTGCACACGAACCGCTTTCCGCTGACAGCCCCCTGTGGGCCATGAGCAACGTGCTTATCGCGCCGCACACGGCAGCGCTGACCACCAGCGAAGAGAAACGCATCGCTGAACTATTTGCCAGCAACGCCACGAGCCTGCTCAACGGCGAACCGCTGCGCAATGTTGTCGACACCGTGGAGTTTTACTGACAATCACACGCCACAGTGCGACAACCAGCACGGCCGACCACTTCGCCGATCTGTATCCGGGGGGATGACAGTGAAGCAGTGGTCGGCCGTGCACAGGGCATGCTAAACGCCCTACTTCCGCCCTGCTTCCGCCCTACTTCACCGCCCTACTTCACCGCCTTGATCGGCCACACGGCAAACGCGCCCAGAATAGAAAGCGCAATGCCTACGGGAAAAACCCCGGCGAACCCGAAAAGCAGCACAATGACCCCCGAAACACCGGGAGCCAGTGTTTGAGGCAGCGTGGCGGCAATATTCACGACGCCAAGATCTCTTGCGAACGGCCTGCAAACCCAGTAGTTTTTTGACCGATCGATCGACATGGCCGAACAAATTCGCGAGACGGTTTTTGACTGGATGACCGAAAATGGGCGTAAAAAGATCACCGCCGTCGCAGGGTGATCTAACGACACGCGAGACCGGCCAAAAACATGCTCTGACATGGACATGTTTGCTGTCTTGGCCTACTCTGGGTAGGCGCGTTGAACACATGACTGCGCCGCCTATTCTCCCCAAGTATGGCGGATGGTTTCCCCAGAACCGAGTGGTCGTTCGGCGCCATTAGGGCCCTCTCGAGTCGGCCAGTCCCCAATGGGCGTCTCGAGGGGGCCGCTGCTTTTCTTCCGCGGGGCTGTGCGCGGGCGTTCTCTCGTTCGCGACCGGGCACGACATGCCGCGTTGCGTTTCGCGCCCGGCGGCGTTGTGCTCTGTTGTGCAGGTGTGTTCTCCACTGTCGCGACCGGGCACGACATGCCGTCCCTGTTCGCGGGACGCGGCGTGTTGCGCCCGGTCGCGCAGGGAAGGCTGCGGCGTAACGGCGTGTTGTGCCCGGTCGCGGGCGCGTCACGGCGGGCGCGTCACGGGGGGAGCGTCACGGCGGGAGCGTAACGGTGCGGCGCGCGACGGCGGCCCACGGGCCAGATCGCGCGGCGAAGGCAGCGACGCCGGATGCCAGCATCCGGGAGCAACACACAAAAAACGCCAGCCCAACTCCGCAAAAATATCTCGTCGTGCAACACGCGCTTTTGTCCCCCATTTGGGGGACAAAACTCAGCTTTTGCATGTAATCTTGACGTGACGCACCCTCCGGTCGTCTCTGGCCCTCACCACACCCCCCGTGGTGGGGGCCATTTTGGTATAAAAAACTGTTATGCAACGTTTATGTCACCATCTCCTATGGGCTCTTGCGTTATAAGCCTGCTCCGCTAGCGTTAGGGGGTCGGTGCTAGTCAGCGTCGGCTCCGCCCCCAGTAAGAAAGCATTAAATGAGTACCCAGGGCACAGTGAAGTGGTTCAACGCGGAGAAGGGCTTCGGCTTTATCTCCCCCGATGAGGGCGGCGCAGACGTTTTCGCGCACTACTCCGCCATTCAGACCTCCGGCTTCCGTTCACTCGAAGAAAACCAGCGTGTTGAGTTCGAGGTAGCACAGGGCCCCAAGGGCCTTCAGGCCGAGAACATCCGCGCCATCTGAGCGGACTTTTATAAAATCTCCCCACCGAACCCGTTTCGGTGGGGAGATTTTTTGTTTCCGGATGCTGCGCCGCTAGCGCCCCTCCGGCAGAATGAGCTCGCGCAGTTCGTCGACGGTGGCGACTCTGGCGATCGATCCTTCTGCTTCGCTGGCTTCGCCGAAGCCCCAGTCGACAAAAATCACGGGAATGTCGTAGAGCGCGGCTCCGTCGATGTCATGGTGACGGTCGCCGATGAGAACGGGGCGCGATACGTCGACTCCGGCAGCCGAGAGTCGGGTGAGGGCGCGTTGCAGAACTTCGGCTTTGCCTTCGTGTTGCCCTTCGGGGCCGGATGCTGCCCCGGATACCGCTTCGAACTGGTCGATGAGTTCGTAGTGTTCGAGAATGGCACGCACCTGGTTTTCGGGTTTCGTGCTGGCTGTTGACTGTGGAATACCTGCCGCATGAACGTCGCGTACGAGTTCGGGTACCCCCTCGTAGAGGTCGACGGCTGCCGCGTACCCGTCTTCGGCGGCGAGGGCGCGGTACCGGGCGACGGCTTCTGCGGCCTGGTCGATTCCCATGCCTCCCAGTCGCTGGAATGATTCGAGCATGGGTGGGCCGATCCAGAGCGAAAGGCTCGAGGCATCCGGAACAGGCAAACCGTACGACTCAAACACAGCGACGAGTCGGGGCAAAATTCCTCGCGAAGCATCGGCGATAGTTCCGTCGACGTCCCACAGCACGCACGTGTATTCAGTAGTAGGCATACTTCTACCCTATGGCCGAATAGGTGTCCGGCTGCGGCGAGGGCTCGGTCGCGGGTACGTAGCATCCGGTTAGAACAACCGCGGTGCGCCCGATTCGATACCTTTCATGTCTTCGTAGTCAAGAACGAGGCACCGGATGCCGCGGTCTTCGGCGAGTACTCGCGCTTGGGGTTTAATTTCTTGGGCCGCAAAAACGCCTTCGACGGGTGCGAGGTGGGGGTCGCGGCGTAAGAGTTCGAGGTAGCGGGTGAGCTGTTCAACGCCGTCGATTTCGCCGCGGCGTTTGATTTCGACGGCGATGGCGGCCCCGGCCGAGTCGCGCACCAGCAGGTCGACCGGGCCTATCGCTGTGGGGTATTCGCGGCGCACGAGGGTGGCACCTTCGGCGATGCGATCAACCTGTTCGGCGAGCAGGCGTTGCAGGTCGGCTTCGACGCCGTCTTTTTGGAGCCCGGGATCGACACCCAGTTCATGCTGCGAGTCGTGCAGCACTTCATATATTTGTACGCGCAGCGCATCGCCTGTTTTAGTGTGTGTGACTGTCCACACGTCAATAACTCCGGCGGTGGCTTCTTCTTTACCGGGCGTCTCGGTTTCGAGGCGGCACGGTGGGCTCATCCAGTTGAGTGGCTTATAGCTGCCGCCATCAGAGTGTACGAGCAGACTGCCGTCTTCTTTATGCACAAGAAGTCGGGTCGCGAGGGGCAGGTGGGCATGGAGGCGGCCGGTGTAGTCAACAGCGCAGCGGGCGATAACAAGACGCACGCGTCGAGCCTACCTGCCACAACCGACACGGGCATGGTGAGGATTCCGGATGCTGCACGGGCAGCGGCATCCGGTGATTACACCGCCGTGCCTGCTGACCGCATCGCCGGGGTCGACATTTCGTCGTCGCGCAGGGGCCGTGCAGCGCCCGAGAACAGGCACGAGAGTGCGGCGAGAGCCACCAGCACCCACAGGGTGTTGAGGAGGCCGATGTGTTCGCTGATGAGGCCGAGAATGGGCGGGCCGCCAAGAAATGCGACGTAGCCGATAGTGGCGCAGGCGCTGACGCGTGCGGCTGCTTTGGCGGGGTCGTCGGCGGCTGCGGACATGCCGAGGGGGAAGCCGAGTGAGGCTCCGACTCCCCACAGGGCTGCGCCGGTAAAGACGAGGACGAGGTTGCCGTTGGCGAGAATAAACAGTGCGATGCCTGCTGCGGCGGTAACTCCCAGTACGCGCAGTACGGTCACGCGGCCGAAGCGGTCGACGAGCGGCCCGCCAATAAGGCGCACGGCGGTCATGGCGACCGAGAATACGGCCAGCGCTGCAGCGCCCACCGCGGCAGCCCCGCCGTGCCCTTCGACGACGCCGAGTGCGAGCCAGTCGTTGGCACCGCCCTCGGCAAAAGACATGCCGAGCATGACGATGCCGAGCGCCCAAATGCGCGGCTCGCGCCACACCTCGAGGGCCGTGTGCATGCGTTCGCCCCAGCTCGGTGGGGTATCGGTCTCGGGCGCAGGCTGCTCATGCTGCGGTACGGCACTAAAGCACAAAAATGCGAGGGCAATGATGACGATACCGATGGTGCTCGCGTGCGTAGCAACGTCGAAACCAAAACGGGCGGCCACTGCGCCCAGGCCCGCGCCAATCACGGTGCCGAAGCTAAAGAAGGCGTGAAAGACCGGCAGGATCGTTTTGCCCATGCGTTGCTCGATGGCGGTGGCTTCGACGTTCATCATGACGTCGAGGCAGCCGTTGCCGAAGCCGAACATGACAAGGCCAAGGAGCACGACCGGCACCGAGCCGAGAACGTTAGCTCCCACACCGATGAGCGTCACGCCGACGCCGAACATCAGCATCGATATCAGCATGCCCAGGCGTGCACCGGTTCGTGCCATGACAGCGGGGCTGGATGAAATGCCGATGATCGAGGCGATACCCATACCCAGCAAAAGTAGGCCTACCTGGGCTTTATCGATCTCGAGTGCGACTTTAATATCGGGCACACGAGACGCCCAGGTTGCAATGGAGAGGCCGCTCGCCAGAAAGATGGCAAAAATGGCGGCGCGCCAGCGCACGAACTGGGCGCGGCTAAGAACCGTGTGCATCGTCCCATTCTATCGAATCGATTCGACTGCGGAGGCACACAGCGA
The DNA here is from genome assembly GCF_050408645.1 of Microbacterium luticellae. Lineage (NCBI taxonomy): Bacteria > Bacillati > Actinomycetota > Actinomycetes > Micrococcales > Microbacteriaceae > Microbacterium > Microbacterium luticellae. The sequence goes on along the minus strand of NZ_JBNTKE010000006.1, from coordinate 62,996 downwards.
GTATTCTCGCCCTATGGCTCCTGCACCTGCGTCCGCTCGGCGCCGCGCCACGATCGCCGATGTCGCGCGTCACGCGGGAGTCTCACCATCCACCGCTTCGGTCGTTTTCAGCGGCAAAGCGCCGGTTGCCGAAGCCACCCGCGAACGGGTCTTGCAGGTGGCCGAAGAGCTGCCGGACCCGACCCGCGCGCGGCGTCTCTGCGTCGCGGGCGCAGCGGAATCGTGGCCGTGGTTATTGAAGGGCGTTTGCGTGCGGCTTTTCGCGACCCGGTCACAACCGCCACCATGGACGGCCTTACCGAGGGGCTGGCGAGAGTGGGCGCCGGTGTGCTGCTGTTGCGCGATGACCACCAGCATCCGGATGCCCCGAGTCTTGCCACCGCACCGATCGATGCGGTTGTGCTTATCGGATGCAACGGTCGTATGAGGGCTGCGCTTGATCAGGTGCGTGCGCGGCACCTGCCGGTGGTGGTTATTGAGGGCGATGCGGGTGACGATATTCCACGAATTGAGCTCGATAACTATGAGGCCGCGGCGCTTATTGCGCGTCATGTGGCCGACCTTGGCCACGACGATGTGGCGACTGTGACGCTGCCCTTTGATAGTGACCGGGTGCGCGGTGATGCGAGTGCGCAGCGCCAGGCGAGCATCGAGGTCGATGTCACGCGCGACCGATTGACGGGCGTGCACGAGGTGTTTCCTGCCTCTCGCGTTGTGTCGACAGCGGCCAGCTCGATTGACGAGGGTGTTCTTGCTGGGCGTTTGCTGCTCGAAGGGCCTGTGCGCCCCACCGCGATCCTGGCGCAGAGTGATCTTTTAGCGGCCGGAATTATTCGCGCGGCGGCCGAGCTCGGCGTGCGCGTGCCCGAAGACGTCAGCGTTACCGGGTTTGATGGCATTGCCATTGATGGTCTCGAGGGTCGAGTGCTCACAACAGCGGTGCAACCGGCGGCCGAGAAGGGGCGCGCCGCAGGCGAAACAATTGCCCGGATGCTAGAGGGCGAAGCCGTCGCCTCGCGGCGATTTACGAGCCAGTTTCGTGCCGGATCAACCACAGCCGCACCCGCAACGCGAGCACGGCAGGCCCGGTGACAGCACTGATGGGGCTGGAGAAATTTGTGGGAACTACCTATTCCACCACACGCATTTATGCAGAATCGGACCAGAAAGTCAGATTCTGCCCGTAAAATGATCGGGTACTGACCGCCTTCCTGCCCGGGGACTGACGAGCCAGAGGAGCCGCCGCATGCTGATGCTCCTTGCCGTCTTCACGGTGGCCGCGCTTGTACTGCCGCTGATGGTTTCGTGGTGGGGGGCTCGTGCTTTTGCGGTGGCCAGCCTTATTCCTGCTGCGGCATTTGTTCACGCTGTCGTGCTGGGGCCACAAGTGTTGGCGGCTGCGTCGCCCGACGATGTTCCGGTCGAGTCGGTTGCCTGGATTCCTTCGCTCGACATTGCCCTGTCGTTCCGGATGGACGTGCTCAGCTGGGTGCTGGCCCTCATCGTGACCGGTGTTGGTGCTCTCGTGCTGCTGTATTGCACCTGGTATTTTCGCGATGATCGCGACGGCCTAGGCCAATTCGCCGCAGTACTGCTGGCGTTTGCCGGGGCGATGTATGGGCTCGTGCTCACGGATGACGCCATGTTGCTGGTGATGTTTTGGGAGACCACCAGCATCCTGTCGTATCTGCTCATTGGGTATTACCATCGCCGGGGTGCCAGCCGTCGTTCGGCACTGCAGGCATTGCTGGTAACCACGCTCGGTGGCCTCGTGATGTTCGTGGGCATGATTCTGCTGGTCGTTGCCACGGGCACTTCGAGTATTAGCGGCATTATTGCGGCGGCACCGTCGGGGCCGCTGGTCAACGCCGCGGTTGTGATGCTGCTGGTGGGGGCGCTGAGCAAATCGGCTATTTTTCCCTTCCATTTTTGGCTTCCCGGTGCCATGGCGGCTCCCACGCCGGTCAGTGCCTATCTGCACGCGGCTGCCATGGTCAAGGCGGGCATTTATTTGGTGGCCCGGTTTGCGCCGGCTTTCGCGCTGAGCGAGCCGTGGCGGCCACTCACCGTCGGCCTGGGTGTTTTTACCATGCTGCTGGGAGGGCTGCAGGCGCTACGCGAGACCGACCTAAAACGAATTTTGGCTTTCGGTACGGTCAGCCAGCTGGGTATGTTCACGGCTGTTCTTGGTTTGGGTACACCGGATGCTGCGCTGGCAGGTTTTGCCCTGGTGCTCGGCCATGCCCTCTTTAAGTCGACACTGTTTTTAATTGTGGGCGTTATTGACCGCCAGTTGGCGACGCGTGACGTGCGCGAGCTTTCGGGGGTGGGTAAGCAGGCGCCGGTGATGACGGTGGCGGCTTTTATCGCGGTGGCCTCGATGATGGGCGTCGCGCCCACGCTCGGTTTTGTGGCGAAGGAGTCGACCCTTGCAGCGCTTGTCGGTGATGCGCAGAGTGGCTCGCTATGGGGTTGGGTTGCCATTGTTGGCGTTGTTGCCGGCTCTATTCTTACCGCGGCCTATGGGCTGCGCTTTTTGTGGGGTGCATTCTGGACAAAAAAGACTGCGGCGGGCGAGCCTGTTCCCACAACGCCCTGGCCCGATCCGCCGCTGGGCTTTCTGGCGGCGCCGATCGTGCTGGCGGGCCTTTCTCTGGCAGGCGGGTTTGCCGCACCGCTGGTTGACTCGGCGCTGCGTGGCTACGCCGAATCACTGTCTATTCCGCGGGCAGATGGTGTGGTTCCGGCCGTGGGCCATTTGGCGCTGTGGCACGGGTTTGAGCCTGCACTGTTTCTTTCGCTCTTCGCTGTTGTCGCAGGTATTGCGCTGTTTTTTGTTGCACAGCGCACACGGTGGCATGAGCGCCCGCGCCTGGTGACATTTACGGCACAGGAGGCGTATAACACGGTCACGCGCGGTGTCGACCGGCTTTCTGTCATCACCACAGCGTTGACTCAACGCGGCTCACTGCCGGTGTACTTGGGCACGATTGTGGTCGTGGTGGTGCTGGCCGAAACGGCCGCCCTATTCATGGCTGGCCCGCGCGATGTGCAGTTGAGTCCCTGGCACTCGCCGATTCAGTTGATTGTTGCACCGGTCATGATGGCCGCTGCTGTTTTGGCGATTCGTGCCCAAAAGCGGTACACGGGGGTTGTGCTCGCATCGGTGACCGGCCTCGGTATGGTCACGCTGTTTGCCACCAGCGGTGCCCCCGATTTGGCTCTGACCCAGATTCTTATCGAGACGGTCACCCTGGTTACTTTTGCGCTGGTGTTGCGTCGCCTACCTGCACGGCTGGGGGAGCACAATGCCTCGGTGGGCCGCCTGCCCCGGGCAATTTTGGGCGCGGCAGCCGGTGTCACGATGGCCGTTGTCGCCATTGTTGCTACGGGTGCTCGCGTGGCAGATCCGGTCTCCAAGAATTTTGCCGACATGGCCTACGAATTGGGCCATGGCAAAAACGTTGTGAATGTGGCGCTGGTTGATCTTCGTGGTTGGGACACCATGGGCGAGATTACCGTGCTGGTGCTGGCGGCGACCGGTGTGGCGTCATTGGTGTTTGTGACGCACCGCACCGACCTGCTCTCGAATACGCGCAGTCTTCCTCCTGCTGGGCGGCGGCTCTCTCGGCGACCGCTGGTCGAAACAACCGAGGGTGCACGCTTCCAAACGGCAGAGAACCGTGGCAGCCCTCGTGCCTGGTTGATTGGCGGGCAGACGCAGCGGCCTGAAGAGCGCTCACTGCTGCTCGAAGTGATTGTGCGGGTGCTTTTCCACACGATCATTGTGGTGTCGATCTTCTTGCTCTTTGCCGGTCATAATCTGCCCGGCGGCGGTTTTGCTGGTGGTCTGGTCGCCGGTATGGCCTTGGTTATGCGCTATATCGCGGGCGGACCGTGGGAGCTGGGTGCGGCTGCGCCCACCGATGCCGGTCGTCTGCTGGGTGCCGGTGTGATTCTTGCCGTAGGGGCCGCGATGGCTCCGCTGTTTTTTGGTTTGCCGCCACTGGCCAGTGTTATGTGGGAGGCCACGGTGCCGCTGCTCGGCCATATTGAATTTGTCACCTCGACCATTTTCGATATTGGCGTGTACCTGGTGGTGATCGGGCTGGTTCTCGACGTGCTGCGCAGCCTCGGAGCAGAGGTTGATCGTCAGGCGATGTCTCGTCGTACGAGGGGAGCGCGTGCGTAGTGGATACGTCACTGACCCTCATCATCATCATGGCTGTGCTTTTCGGATGCGGCGTGTACGCCATGCTCGAACGAAGCCTGACGCGTGTGCTCATCGGCTTCATACTGCTGGGCAATGCGGTGAACCTGCTGCTGTTGATTGTTATGGGCAAGCCCGGAGCTGCACCGTTCTTTGGCGACGAGGGCCCACTCAGTGATCCCTTGCCACAGGCGCTGACGCTGACGGCGATCGTGATTAGTTTTGCCGTCACCGCTTTTCTGCTCGCCCTCATCTACCGTTCGTGGCAGCTGGGTCGTGCCGACACCGTCGAGGATGACGTTGACGATATTGCCGTGCGTGAACGCAGTGATATCGAAGAAGAGATTATGGATGAAGAGTCGGCGGGCGCCGATGACGATGCCGTGACCGACTTCGTCGATGTCGCAACCGCCCCGATTCGTATTCTGCATCATCGTGACGAAGACGCCATCGTGGATAACGCGCCGGTGAATACGTCTTCGCGCCGCCCGAAGCGGTCGCAGCGACCGCTGTCCCGCGACGACCGTGGTGCGAACCCTGGCGATGATTCCGATGGCGGTGGTGCTCGATGATGCACGCACTGGTTCCGCTTCTCGTGGGTCTGCCGCTATTGGGGGCGGCAATAACTCTTGTTGCGGGTCGTCGCACGCGACTGCAGGCGATTGTCTCAATCATGATGCTGGTGGCTGTGGCGATCATTGCCACCGTGCTGCTGGTGGCTGTTGATGCTGGTCAGGCTATTGCTGTCGAGGTGGGAGGCTGGCAAGCGCCGTTCGGTATCGTGCTGTACGTTGACCGCTTGGCTGCGCTACTGGTTGTGGTGTCGAGCATTGTGCTGCTGGCTGTTTTACTCTTTGCCATGGGACAGGGCTTTGCCGATGGGCCCGAAGAGACACCAATTTCGATCTTCAACCCCTCCTATCTCATTCTCGCGGCCGGTATTTTTACTGCCTTTATTGCCGGCGACCTGTTCAACCTCTACGTGGGTTTTGAAATCTTGCTCGTGGCCTCGTATGTGCTGATTACGCTCGGCAGCACCGAGTCGCGTATTCGCACGGGCGCGGTTTACATTGTTGTTTCGCTGGTTTCTTCGGTGCTGTTCCTGGCTGGAATCGCCATGATCTATGGCGCGCTGGGCACGGTAAACATGGCGCACATTGCCGAGCGTATGCATGAGCTACCGCAAGAAACTCAGCTGGTGCTGCATGTGTTGCTGGTGGCGGCGTTCGGTATTAAGGCCGCTATTTTTCCGGTGTCGTTCTGGCTTCCCGACTCATACCCCACGGCTCCGGCCCCGGTAACAGCGGTGTTTGCGGGTCTGTTGACCAAGGTGGGCGTGTATGCGCTCATTCGCACCGAGACGATGCTGTTCGTCGATAACAACATCAATATGGCCCTGCTCATTGTGGCGCTCGCCACACTTGTGGTGGGTGTGCTGGGTGCAGTAGCCCAGGCCGAGCTCAAGCGTATTCTGTCGTTTACGCTCGTGAGCCACGTGGGTTACATGATCTTTGGTCTTGCGATCGCTACACCCACTGCTTTGGGCGCGACGGTGTACTACATCGTGCACCATATTGTGGTGCAGACCACACTGTTCTTGGCGGTTGGTCTTATTGAGCGGCGCGCGGGCAGCACGTCGATCTTGAAGGTGAAGGGGCTCATGAAGGCGGCTCCGGTCATCGCCGTGCTGTATTTTGTGTCCGCCGTCAACCTGGGTGGTATCCCGCCCTTCTCGGGATTCATCGGCAAGGTGGCTCTGTTCGATGCTGCTGCGCAGGTGGGAACACCCATCATGATGGTGCTGATCGCCGGGGGTGTTGTTACTTCGCTGCTCACGCTGTATGCCCTCATGCGTGCGTGGAACCTGGCGTTTTGGCGTGACGACAGTGAACCGGCCGAGGCCGAGAGTAAACGCATCGCCTACCTGGGCGGGGCGCCGGCCGCCGAAGACGAGCACGAGCGCCGTCGTATTCCGCGCATCATGACGGCCGCGACCACCGGAATGGTTGTCGTCACCGTGGCGCTGACGATTTTTGCGGGGCCGCTGTATGCGCTGTGTGAACGTATTGGCGATACTCTTCTCGAACCGGTGCAACTGGTAAGTCTGCAGGAGGGTGAGTCGTGAGCCCTGAGATACCCCGCAATGCGTGGCGCGATGTGCGCATCCAGCTGCCCTTTTTACTGTGGCTTGTTGTGCTGTGGATGCTGCTGTGGAACCAGTTCACGGTGCTGTCACTGGTAACAGGCATTGTGGTTGCCATATTTGTTACCCGCGTTTTTCGGTTGCCGACAGTGGAGCTTTCGGGTCGCATAAACGTGTGGTGGAGCGCAGTGTTTCTCACCCAGTTCCTGGCGGCCGTAGTGCACGGCGCGCTGCTGGTCGCCTGGCAGGTGATTGATTTTCGGAGGCAGCCGGGCACGGCCATTATTGAGGTGAAACTGCGTTATCCCGACGATCTGGTGATGACGCACGTTTCTGTGACTGCGTCGCTTATTCCCGGCTCGTTCGTGGTGGAAACCGACCGCCTGCGCGGAATTTTGTATCTGCACTTCATTGGTGCGCGGTCGATGGACGAGGTTGAAAAGCAGCGTCAAGATGTGTTGCGCTGGGAGCGACGCATTGTTCGAGCAGTGGGCAGTCGGGAACAGTATGCCGCGCTGCGTGCTGATGAGGGGCGACCGCTCGCCCACACCCGCGCCCGCACGAATGCGTCCGGGGGGCAGGCCTCATGAACACGCTTCTCCTGATCATCATGATCGTTTTTGGTATCGCCGCGGTCATCACCGTCATTCGTATCGTGCTGGGTCCGTCGATACTTGACCGTGCGGTTGCCGCCGACGTTCTCATGACCGAGGTGATGTGTGTTCTCGGCGCAGAAATGGCCATCAATCAACACACGCGCACAATACCCGTGCTCATCATTATGGGAGCAGTGGGCGTGTTCGGTTCGATAGCGGTTGCCCGCTATGTAGCGCGAAGGGACAACACTCCATCATGACTGTTTTTAACTTCGTGATTCCGGATGCCGTTATCGACGTCTCTGTTCTGGCATTGATTCTTGCCGGCGCTCTCCTGTGCCTGACAGCAGCGATTGGTCTGCTGCGTTTCCGCGATGTCCCCACCCGCCTGCACGCCGCAACCAAACCGCAGGTGCTCGGGCTCGTCTTTATTTGCGCGGCGGTGGCGCTGTCACAGCGGAACGTTCTAGGGATTTTGCTGGCCGCGCTCCTGGTCTTCCCCGTGATTCTCATGCAGTTTGCTACAGCACCGCTAGCCGCACACATGATCGGCCGTCAGGCGTACCGCAACGGACGCATCGAACGGCACGAAATGGTGATCGACGAGCTGGCAGAGTCAAAAAAGACTCCACCAGCAGCGGGCGGCTAGAGCGCTACTTTTTTGGGGTGAGCGTGAGCGTATTCGTGATCGTGGGGCTCACAGCATCCGGAGTAAACGCCCACGGTCGCTGAATACCCGCCGCCCAATCTTCCGCCTGGTCGACATAGTTGTCATGAAAGGCATGACCGCTCGTGCCGCTGAGGTTGATCCAGGTGGAGCGGTCGAAGTCGTCAAGGTCGATCACCATGCGGAATGAGGGCACCGTGGCGGTGGCGTACGATTCGCCGAGCACCCAGCCGGTGGCATTCACAACCGATGTGCCGCCGCCCGTCGCATATGGTCCGCGGTTGAACAGCCACTCAATGGGCGCGATACCCGATGTGCCGAGGGTGGCGTGTGTGAGTGTGAGGGCGTGAAGATCGCCCCAGTTCCAGCGCTCAACCTTGTCGCCCTGCAGTTCGCGAAGCTCGTCGTAGGCCTGCTCGGCCGAGAGCGCGAGCATCTCATGCATAGAAGAAACCCCGAGTGATTCGTTCACCCATCGTGGGTCATCGGGGTTGTCGAGCATGGGGCCAACGATGGTGAACAGGCGGCCGTGGTCGGTCAGGGGAGTGGGGTTCTCGCGCTCGGCAAAGACGTTGTCGGCTATGCGCGACCACAGCACATTGGCGTAGGCAGCGGCAGCCGAATCGGCGTTGTTTTGGGCATCCCAGTTGCCGAGCAATGCAATGGCTGCGCGAACCCCCTCATGAGAGACCGGCACGCCGGGCATAACGGTGGCCAACTTCTTGCCCAGCCACATCTCGTTGTCGTTCTGAATATTTTGCATATCGGCAACCGTGACGGGCCCCGCTGCTATCGCACGCTCGACGAGGTAGGTGATGCGCGCGGCACGGTAGCCGTAGTCCCAATCGCGCGACAAGAAATACGGATAGTTTTCGTCGACGATGGCGTTATTTGCCGTCACAATGTAGCCCTGCGGCGGGTTATACGAAACGGGCAGGTCTTCAAAGGGGATGAACCCGGTCCAGTCAAAAGAGCTATCCCAGCCCGGCTGCGGCAGTGTGCCATCGCCGCCCGAACGAATGGGAAGACGCCCGGGCGCCTGATAGCCAATGTTGCCGTCGATATCGGCATAGATCAGGTTTTGGGCAGGCACGTCAAACTGGGCCGCGGCGGCACGAAAGTCACCAAAGTTCTCGGCCGTGTTCATCGCAAAGATTGCTGATGCGGTTGTGCCGGGGTCAAGAGCCGTCCAGCGCAGGCTGATGGCGTACTCTCCTGGCATCTGTTCGTCGGGCGCCGCCTGCATTCCGCTGTCTTGTTCGAGGTCGTGGATGGCGTCGATGATGCCGGTGAAGTCGGCGGTGAGGCCCGAAACAATGGGGCCGTGTACGGTTGAGCGAATTTCAAGCGGCACGTCTTCGCCACCTGCTACGCGGATCGTGTCGGTGCGGGTCTCTAGCGGCACCCGAGCACCGTCGCGCCAGTAGTCGTCGCCATCGACGCGTTCAACATAAAGGTCGGCCACATCGGTGGTGAGGTTGGTAAAGCCCCACGCGATGCGCTCGTTGTGACCAATCACAATGCCGGGTAGACCGGAAAAGCTGTATCCCGCGACTGCAAAGGGGCAGTCGTCCGAGACGGTGCCGCATCGCAGCTGCATCTGGTGCCACACCGACGGCATAGCAGCACCCAGGTGCGGGTCGTTGGCCAACAGTGGCATTCCGGTTTTGGTATGTTGACCCGAAACGACCCACGAGTTCGAACCGATTCCTTCGCCGGCGCCGCTCACCAGCGTGCTGACGGCATCAACAACGCTGGCCACCTGCTCCCATTCAATGACCGATTCCGCAGGTGCTCCACCACCTGCGCCTTCGCCGCCGGCTTCGTCGTCACTGTTATCTGCGGCATCCGGGGCAGTGGCTTCGGGGTCTGTGGGCTCGGGCGCGGGGAGAATTCGCGGCACGATCACGGGGTTGGTGCCGAAGGGGTAGGGCGGGAAGAGGGCGTCGATCTCTTCGCTGTCGTAGGCAGAGAGAAGCAGTGCCCGCTGGGTTTCTTCTTCGACGTTGGTGCGAAGATCCCACGCCATGGCTTTCAGCCAGGCGACGGAGTCGGCCGGTTGCCACGGCTCGGGATCGTACTCGGGGTTCATTATGCCCAAAACGGCATATTCGAGTGAGAGGTCGGCTCCGCGATGTTCGTCGAGGTAGGCGTTCACGCCCTCGGCATAGGCCTCGTACATGCCGCGCGTTGCGTCGTCCATGGCTTCGACCTCTTGTTCGGCAACAACGCGCCAGCCGAGGGTGCGCAGAAAGGCGTCGGTGCCCACCTGTGATTCACCGAACAGCTCGGCCATGCGCCCCGAGGTCACGTGGCGCCGAAAGTCCATTTCCCAAAACCGGTCTTGAGCATGCACATAGCCCTGAGCCCGAAAAAGGTCGTGAGCGTTGTCGGCGGTAATGGTGGGAATACCCCGGCCGTCACGCTGCACGGTCACGGGTGAATCGAGCCCGGCAAGCGCTGCCTCGCCCGAGAGCTGCGGGAAGGAGCGCTGCACTGTCCATGCGCCAAAAGCACTGCCGGCCGCGGCAATAACAAGCACGATGGCAAGCACCCACAGCACGACTTTGACGATAACTCGGCCGGGGCGACGCCGTGCATTGCCGTCGGAGTATGTGGTTATGCTCGCGGTCGACGTCATCGCTGACCCTTTCGGTAAAGACAACACCCTCCTCGAAGAGGAGCATGCATTCGGGTGTGTCGAAAGCCTAGCGCGTCTGTTCGCCATGCCTCGAACTGATGGCGCTCGCTTGATTCTCTACCCGATAAGGCTCGGTTCGAGGTCGCGCAGGGTTCTGCGCTGTGTCATGCGCGACACACCCAACATGGCGAGTACGAGCGCGCCCGCCAGCCACGCCAGCAACACCGCAATATCAACGCCCACGCGCGAAAGGTCACCGCCGTACATCACCTGCCGCATGGCATCGACCACGTATCCCATGGGTAGTACGTGGTGCAGCCATGTGAGCGGCGCGGGTAGTGTCTGCCAGGGGAAGGTGCCGCCGGCCGTTACGAGCTGCAAAACCATCAGCACGAGCCCCATAAACTGCCCGACCGAACCGAGCCAGACGTTCAGCGCCAAGATAATCGCGGCATAGGTTGCCGAGGCGAGCACCATAATGCCGAGCGATGCCAGTGGGTTATGAAAGGTAAAGCCGAGAGCGACAGCGAGCACACCCAGTAGGCCCACCATTTGCACGCCACCAAACATGGCGGGTGTGAGCCATCCGGCCAGGGTGATGCGAACGGGGGAGTGCAGTGCTGTCACTGCGCGCCGCGAAATGGGTTTGACGATGAGAAAGAGCGCATAGATGCCAATCCACCCGGCAAGGGCGGCGAAGAATGGCGCGAGCCCCGCACCATAGTCGGGCGCGGCGGCCACTTTGTCAGAAGAAATTGTGACCGGGTCGGCGATGGTTTTCGCCTGGGCAGTGCGCAGCTGTGCCGTGGAGGCGGGAATCTCTTCGACACCGTCTGCGAGCCCATCGCGCAGGTCACTGCTGCCGGATGCCAGTTGTGAGAGCCCATCGCGCAGCGATAGCGCGCCCTCGTGGGCCGATGACGCGCCCTGCGATGCGGTCTCTGCACCGGCAGCAAGGTCTCCGGCACCGTCGGCAAGCTGCCGGGCTCCATCGGCCAGCAGATCGATCTGGCCAACAGCGTTTTGGGCGGCGTCGTTGCCCTCACGCAGGGTGTCGGCGAGTGGATCAAGCTGGGCGAGAACGTCGGCCACCTCTTCGGGAGTAAGGCCGCTGTCGTGCAGCATCCGGGATATTTCTTCTCGAATTTCGGGCAGTGAGTCGGTAGCGTTTTGTAAGGAGGCGGCCACATCGTCTGCTTTGTCCGACAGCGTTGAGTTGCCGTCGCGCACGCCACGGGCTCCCTCGGCCACCTGTGAGGCGCCCTCAGCCAGCGTGCGAATACCGTCGGCGAGGGTTCCCGTACCCTCAGCCAGGTCGCCGCTGCCCGTGTGCGCTGTCGACGCGCCGTCGGCAAGTTGCCCGGCGCCGTCGGCGGCATCGCTCAGGCTCGATCGAATATCGCTGAGCGCCGTCAGCATGGTGTCGGCGGCTTCTTTACCCACCATTTCTGCCACCGACCGGCGAATGCGTTCAACGGTTGTCGACCCAATCGATGAGGCTAGGTAGTTATTGGCGTCATTGGTTTCGAGCTCGATGCGGGCCTGCCGCGGATTATCGGTGCTGACCGAGACGAGGGCGTCAGAGAAGTCGGCGGGCAGGGTCACAACAAAATCGACACTGCCTTCGTGCAGCGCCTGGGTTGCTTCTTCACCCGTCATGCGCTGCCAGTCGAAGGCTCCGCCGTCGAGCAGGGTGTCGGCGACTTCTTCGCCAAAGTTGGTCCATTCACCGCTGCGAGCATTCGTGGCGCCCGTGTCGTCGACCACAAGCCCCACGGGTACATCCGGAAAACGACCGTAGGGGTCTTGGTTGGCCCACAGGTATAGTCCGCCATACAGCACAGGAACGGCGATGAGCGCCACGAGGGCGAGCACGGCCATGGGGCTCGCGGTGAGCCGCCGAACTTCGGCGGCGATCATCGAGGGAACCTTCATGCTGTGGTCTCCTTCACAGCCTCATCGGGCGTGATTTCGGCTGCCGAACGCGTATCGGTATACACCGTTTCGGGCATGCTGGCGATGACGGATGCAGCGGCACCGCCCACGATCACAAGCACGGCCTGCCCGCGGTCGGCAAACTCGCCCGCAATGCGCCACCACCCTTCGGGTGTTCCCCCGTGACGGTCGGGCGCAACAATGATGAGCCCGTCGATGTCGGGGCGCAGAACAGCCAGTTCACACATGATGCGCAGCCGCGCAGCCGGGTTGACATGGCCTATGGCAGTCGATGCAAGCTCGTCAAAACCCATGTCGCGCAGCCAGCGACGAGCATGACGCGGGGTCGCCGGCAGCCCCGCAAACATCAGCTCCTCGCCCACCACGGCAGCAACAGAAACACCCGGATGCGGGTCGCTGACCTCGGGCGCATCAACAAGCGCCGTGCGCCGGCGCAGCTGCGCAGCATCCGGAACCCCATCGATAAACACCGTGCCCGTGTCGGGGCGCATGCGGCCTGAGGCGATGAGGCCAAGAACAGTGGGGCGCATTTGGGTTTCGGCGATGGCAAAGCGGGCGTGCCCCGACTCGCAGGCCAGTGACGTTTCGGGCAGTGCGGCGCCGTCCTTGCCCTTGCTGACGTTGTGCAGTGTGATTCTCATGACTGAATTTCGGTTGTGACACCACCGGCGTCGGTGAGGTCGGGAGTTGTGCGCAACAGCTCTGCCGATTCTCGCCACGATAGGCCCGCAATGCTCAGTACTGCGTGAACCACTACCGTGGCCGTGTTGCTGCTGGGGTTGTCTTCGCTGGTGTGGCTGCGTGACGGTGTGCGCGTGACGATCGTGCGAGCGACCTCTTCGATCAGGCGCGATAGGGTTTCGGCCGCCATATCGGTGCGCAGTTCGTGGGCGCCTTGCCCGCGGCGAACAATGCTCAGCAGGCGCTCGCGCAGGGGTGCCAGGGCGAGTGCGGTTTTATGCACGTGGGCATCGTCGAGAGCGAGCGCGGCAGCGACCTGCACGTGCGAGGCCTCGGCCCATAGGTGTGCTGCCATGCGCGCCAGAGCCACACGAGAATCGCTGTCGCTAATGCTCGCGGCGATGCGGTTAAAGCGCTCGGCGCTCTGCTTGATGAGCGCGTGGACGAGGGCGTCGCGATCAGCAAAGTGGCCATAAAGAGTGCGGCGGCTAAGGCCCGCTTCGCGAGCGATGCCATCGAGTGAGGCGTGGGCGTCGCGCGCTAATGCGTCGGCTGCTGCCCGCAAGATTCCGGCACGGTTGGCGCGGGCGTCGCTGCGTGGGCGGCGTGACGGTACTGATCCGGATGCTGCGGGTGCTGCGGAAACCGTGGGTGTTGCGGGCATGAAGCCAGCATAAGTAACTTGCATATCTATGTGCAAGATAACGCCGGGACTACCAGACAACTGCCAGACAACTGCCAGAAACAGGCCAGAAACAACTGTGCTGCGCGGGCGTTTCCACCCACGCAGCACAGTGCTTGATAATGCGGCGTTTAGTCGGTGCCGGTGTCAAATGAGGCTGATACCGAAGCCTCGGCCACCGCCTCGGCGAGCTGAGCATCGCCTTCAATTTCTGACGTCGCGATTTCATCCGCGCCGCCGGAGGTAACACGACCCACGAGCTCGCCCGTCGGGCCGCCCACCAGGCCGAGCCCTGCGTACTGCTCGAGGCGCGAGCGTGAATCCGCGATGTCGAGGTTGCGCATGGTGAGCTGTCCGATGCGGTCAACGGGCCCGAAGGCAGAGTCACCCACGCGCTCCATCGACAGTTTGTCGGGGGCGTACGAGAGGTTGTCCGAAACCGTGTCGAGAATTGTCCAGTCGTCGCCACGGCGCAGACGCAGTGTGACGGTTCCCGAAATCGTGGAGCCCACCCAGCGCTGAATCGACTCGCGCAGCATGAGTGACTGTGGCTCGAGCCAGCGGCCCTCGTACATGAGGCGACCCAGGCGACGACCCTGTTCGTGGTAGGTGGCCAGAGTGTCTTCATTGAGAATGCCGTTGACCAGGCGCTCGTAGGCAATAAACAGCAGTGCCATACCGGGGGCCTCGTAGATGCCGCGCGATTTGGCCTCGATGATGCGGTTCTCAATTTGATCGCTCATGCCTAGGCCGTGTCGGCCACCGATCGTGTTGGCCTCGTGTACCAGTGCAACGGGGTCGCCATATTCCACGCCGTTGATGGCTACGGGGCGGCCGCCGTCGAAGGTGACCGAGACGTCTTCTGTGGCAATGGCAACAGATTCGTTCCAGTAGCGCACGCCCATGATGGGCTCGACGGTTTCGAGGGATACGTCGAGATGCTCGAGTGTTTTGGCTTCGTGCGTGGCGCCCCAGATGTTGGCGTCGGTTGAGTAGGCCTTTTCGGCCGAGTCGCGGTAGGGAAAACCGTGCTCGATGAGCCATTCGCTCATTTCTTGGCGGCCACCGAGTTCGGTAACAAAGTTTTCGTCGAGCCAGGGCTTGTAAATGCGCAGGCGCGGGTTGGCCAGCAGGCCGTAGCGGTAGAACCGCTCGATGTCGTTGCCCTTGTAGGTCGATCCGTCGCCCCAAATGTTGACGCCGTCGTCGCGCATGGCGCGTACGAGCAGGGTGCCGGTAACGGCACGACCGATGGGGGTGGTGTTGAAGTACGTCTTGCCGCCCGAACGAATGTGGAAGGCGCCGCACGAGAGAGCAACTAGGCCCTCTTCTACCAGGGCTGTTTTGCAGTCGATCAGTCGAGCCTTCTCGGCGCCGTATTCGAGTGCGCGGCCAGGGATCGACTCAATGTCGTCTTCGTCGTACTGGCCGAGGTCGCCCGTATATGAATACGGGATGGAACCCTTGTCGCGCATCCAGGCGACAGCTACAGAGGTATCGAGGCCGCCCGAGAAGGCGATGCCGACGCGCTCGCCGACAGGAAGAGACTGGAGGACTTTGGACATGGCTTCCATCCTAATCGGCGACACACGCTCCCATGACGATACTTGTATTGCATGATATGATGTATTGCATGCTGCTCGAAGATCGTGCACTGATTAACCTTCGAAAAGGCGTGAGCGAGTATTGCGTGCTCGCGATGTTGCGGCAGAGTCCGGCCTACGGCCTAGAACTCGCGCGGCGACTCGAAAGCGACGGGCTCATCGCCAGTTCCAGCACGCTCTACCCCCTGCTCTCACGACTCAGTGCCGCAGGCTTCGTCGACAGCGAATGGGGAGAATCCGACCGCGGTCGGCCCCGCAAATACTACGTACTCACGTCAACAGGCGAACGAGCGCTCGAAGCGTTCCAGTCCATCTGGATTCCACTGCGCGACGCCGTTGACCGCACCGTGAAAGGAGGACCATAATGACACTTCGATACGAACTATCCACGAGCGACAGTCACGCGCAACGCCGTTTTTCGGTGGGCAGCGCTAAACGTGCCATGCAAGTGGCGGGCGCCACACCTTCACCAGCGACACCGTTCTCCACGTTGTCGGGCCCGCCGTCCTCGGACTCCTGGCCATTCCGTTGATCGTTGCCGCCCTACCCCTGTTTGCTCGCGATCACGCATGGCAGCCAGCATCCATCGCCTCGGCGATTCTGCTCGCCGCCTTCGCGCTCGTTGCCGTCTTCACCGTAGGAATCTTCTATATTCCCGCCGTTATTGCGGCGATCACGGCCGCGAGCATGAAACCCCGGCAGTAGCATCCGGAACACACGGAGCGTTATTGGTACTCGGCCATCCGCCGCTCAAACTCGTCGCGATCAGCGTCACTGAGCAGCGGATCGCCGAGCACCATCAGCTGTAAAGCCTCGGCCGGTTCACCCGTCCGCGCCTGCGCATCGGTACGCTGCTGCCGAATAATGTCGCTGTCGCCCGCGCTCAAGTCATAAATATCGGCATAAAAACGCATCGGCCCCGGAAAATCAGTGGCATATGCTTCCCACGCCGGCTGATTGCGAGGCTCGGTGCCACCAAAAAGTTTCTCTTTCATCTCGGGCGTGATCGATAGGCCGTCACCATTGAGCTCATACAGCCGATACAGTCCGTGATCAGCAATAACATCGGCGATCGTGTCGAGCACATCCATTTTCAGGTCATAGCCACGAACCGGCTCATTCGTCGACCAGCGCACCGACGTGAACTGCTGCAGCATCGACTCACCGCCATAACCATTGCGTTCAGGACGCAAATCTTCTTCAGCAATCTGCGTCCACGTAAAGCCATACTCCTGCGACAAACGTTCACGCACATCCGCCATCAGCTCTTCAGACCAGTCGCGGGCCTCCTCGAGCGAACGCTGCTCAAGAACCTCCCACCGCGACACATCCTTCATGCCCGGATAAGCCTCCCAAAACAGCTGCTCATCCGACTTCACGCCCGCATATGTGCCCGTCGCGTCAGCACTCACCGAAGCCAGCGCCCCCGTCGTCACCACATTGATCAGCAGCGCCGCCGTCAACGCCATAGCACCCCACAGGCGTGACCGCTTCGACACCACCGCCACAATCACCACCGCGAGCACCAGCACCTGCACCAGCACACTCGTGACGTTGTAAATCAGATCACCACGACGAAAACCAGCCAACACCAGCAGCACAAAACCAAAAACACTCGCGGCAGTCAGAGCAACCATGCCCATCGCCGTCATCTGTGCGCGAGGCCGCGGCACCACCTCAACCGTCGCAGCAGCATCCGGAGTGGTTGCCTCTGCACGGGTGGCATCCGGATGCGCCGTGCCCCGCCGCGTCAAGGTGACGCGCTGAGCACCCCGATAGCCCCCCGGTGGCGGTAGCGGCGGCGCACCCTCAGCGCTACCGACATAGCGAGAACCCGAATCACGAATCACCACGGTTTATCGGTCCCCCAACCAGACTCGCCGTCGCCACGATCATGCTCTTGGCGCTCCTGCTCACCCTGCTCGAGGCGATCCTGCAACTCATCCAGCGCCGAGTCATCGGGCTTCGGCTTCTGCTGCTCGTCATCCCCCTGAGACTCGCCCTGCTCCGGCGGCGGATCAGACTGCTCCTGCTTCTCTTGCAACCGCTGCCGCTGCTCTTCCAGAGTGTCATTCATGCTGCGCTGCGAATCCGACGACTCATCATCAGCCGATGGATCATTGCACTCCTCAGGCGCCTCCACATTCACCTCAAGCGCACGACCATAAAACTCCACCGACGCAGCACCCAAGCCGTCTCTACGAGCCGCATCACCCTGCCACTCCAGTACAAGCGCCAAATTCACGCGAATATCGCACTCCTGCACACCCGAAGCCCAGTCAAGCGCCTGCGTAAACCGCTCCTCAGCGCCCTCAAGATCACCGGATGCCGCCAAACCCACCCCAACATTAAAAGGGGCCTTGCGTTTCTCAAACCAGTTCGCAAAATCCTGGCCCTGCGCAGCCCGCGTGCTGCCCGCATAATCGCCGGCGATAAAAGAACTAATCGACTGATAGGCAAAGCCATACATACTCAACAGCTTCGCCGAAAAAAGAATCGCCGCCAGAGCAAAAGGTGCCAGGCCAATAAACAACCAGCGCCGCACCGCACGAATGCGCCGATTCGCGGAAAGAAGCCGATGCGCCTCGCTATCAGTACGCACGTCACGATCGACGCTCATCACGAGACCCCCTCACTCGCGTGCGAACCCGAACGAGTCGTCGGTGCCGCAAGCTGCCGCATCCGGAAAATACGTGCGGCCGCCGCTGCCACCTCAACCCCAACCAGCACAACGATCACAAGAGCAAGAATCCACGAGACATCATCAATTGCCCCGGTCGTGCCCGCATCGCGATACGCCGTCGTTGTTGTCGGCGCCTCGGGCAACTCGATCGGGTTCGCTGCCGAACGGTGCTCATAATCAACACCCAACTGCTCGGCAATTGCCCGCAAATTGTCTTCATCAATCGTCGACAGCGCATCGGCACCCTCGTACTGAATGTACTCATCGTCGCTACCCCACCGGCCCGAAGTCACAGCCATACGCCCACCCTCGGCCGTACCGTAACCGAGCACAGCCCCACCACTAATGTGCTGGGCGCTGCGCTCAAACGATTCCGGCGACTTCGACACCGTCTGCTCGCCATCACCCAGATAAAACACCATGCGGGCACGCTCAGGCGCAGCATCCGCAGCTCTCGACACCGTGTCGGCCACAACCGAATGCGCAATACCAATAGAACTACCCTGCGAATTCGCCGTCACCTCGGGTGTTAACACATCGACCGCAGAAATCAGCGCCGTCGTATCCGTCGTTAACGGCAACCGTAACTGCGCCGAGGCGTCAAAGGTCACAAGCGCAAAGCGCGCACCCGGATACTGCGCAACAATCGCCCGCACATCATCACGCACGCCCTCCAGCCGCGGTTCACCCTCGCCCCAGTCTTCAGCCACAATGCTCGCCGTTGTATCAATAGCAATAACCACATCGACATCGGTCGCGAGAGTCTGCAACTCGCCGCCAGGAATCCCCGGACGCAACAGCAAACCCACCGTCGCAACCGCAATCGCCGTACGCACCGCCCACAGCGGACGCTGACCCGGCGAACGAACAAGCATGATCACCGTCACAGCAATCAGCGCAGCACCCACCAGAACAATCACGAAGAGCGGAAGAATCGGTTGAAAAATCACAGCCTCACCCGCCACAGCAGAACAACGAACCCGCCAATCAGTGTCAGCAGCGCAGCAATCCACAACCCCGGTGCGTCATTCCGCACCACCTGGGCTTCACCGCGCATCAGCGAAGCCTCCTGCTTGTGCACCTCATCAATAATCGCGTCGACCGTCGCCGTGTCACGCAGCGCAAAACCTTCACCGCCCGTGAGCGCGGCAGCATCCGCCAACTCTGACGTGTTGTCGGCATCTTTACCATCAACCGGGTTAATGGAATACACCCGGATGCCGCGCTCCGCAGCATACTGCGCGGCTTCTTCCAACGTCACAATCGCCGTGCCATTGGGCTCATTATCGGTAGCAAAAATGATCGACCGTGCCCGGTCGTCGTCGCCATGATCAAAACGCATGGCGCACGAAGCCAACCCATCACCGATCAGCGACGCCCCCGGCGCATTGAGAGTGCCCACCCAGTGCTCGGGCGTGACATCGGCATAGTCAAAACTCTTGCGAATGTTGGCCAGATGCTCGCGCACAAAGTCATAGTCGTCGGTGAGTGGAAAAATCTGCACCGAAGAACTGTTAAAAATCATCAAACCAATGCGTTCACCCTCAAAACCATCGGTCAGTTCTTCAAAAATACTCAGCACTTCAACATCAACATCAGCCATCGAACCCGAAACATCCAGGCACAGCATCACATCACGGCTCGTATTTTCGGGCTGAATAGTCTGAGCCACCTGCGGCCGGGCAGCAATCACACCCGCCACCGCCATCGCGGCAACACCCACCACCACAATCGCCGTCAAAGCCAGCATCCGGCGCTGCACAGCCCTACGAAAAGACGGCAGCGAACGCAACCGCTCAGCCCGCGAAAGAGGCGCACCGGATATCTGTCGGCCACCACCCGCTCGCAGCGCGACAACAATGCCGACCACCAGCGCCAGAGCAATAAGCGCCAGCACAATCCACAGCACCCACGCCTGTTTTAATACCACGTTGACACCACATTTCGAGCGGCTGCGACACTAGCATCCGGATCAACAGAAGCATGACGACGAAAAATACTCGGATAGTAGTGGTGCCGCAGTGCCCCAAGCAGCGAAGGATGCACGCCGCGCTGCTCAAGATCACGCAGCGCCAGCACAGGAGCCTCAATACCGCTGTATTCATTAGCGAAAGTACGCACCGTACGACTCAGTTCCGCACTCAGCTGGCGGTCGCTGAGCTCACCACTCCAATACGCCAGCTCAATTTGCGCAATTTTTTCGAGGTATTCATTGCGCAGCACAGCAATAACATTGTCAGGCGCCAAAGGAACATTTGCGTCACCGGCTGCCGCCGCCACCGTAGTTTTTGTGCGCGTCAACAGCGTAATAAGCCACGCTGCCAACACCACAAGCGCGAGCACACCGAGGGCAATCAGCAACCACCACATCTCATACTGCGCAGGCGGATACAGCTCATCGGGCGCGGGCATGCGACCTCCTGTTGAGCATATGCAACAGCTGCGGCACGGCCTCGTCCTGGCTGCCTAGAGCGACATGGTCGATCTCAAGACCATCAAGCACACGCGCGCGCGCCGCCTCGATCTCCGCATCGAGTCGCGCCAGTTCGCGCACCAACTCGGTATCACCATGCACAAAATCGGGCACACTCCAGCCCGTCACAACATCGGTGCGAGCACCAGGCTTCGCGCTTTCCAACACCGGCCGGGCATCATTCAGCGTCGCCCATAAAACATCGTGCTGCACCCGGATGCGGCGCAAAAGACGCTCCGACTCGGCATCAATCGGCGACTCATCCGTCACCACCACGACAATCATGCGCCGCTTGACCGAACGGATAACCGTGCGCAGCAACTCTTCACGACTGCTCGGCTGCGTTGCCCCGGCAATTGCCGTATCAATGTCACGCAGAGCATGCTCGAGAGCCGACTCCGAGCGGCCAATCGCCGTGCTCTTCGTACTATGACTATCCCCGAACACGACAGCAAAATCGTCACCATGACGCAGCGTCAACAAACCCAACGCACCCACCGTGAGTACAGCCAGCTCACGCTTAGGTTTTTCGTCAAAAGCCAGAGCAGACATCGATACGCCCGTGTCGACAACGAACAGCACGGTATGCATCCGGTTCGCTCGTGTGCGTTTTACTAGCGGCTCGCCAAACCGGGCCGTCGCCCGCCAGTCAATATCGCGCACGGGATCCCCATATTCGTACGAACGCAGGTCTTCAAAGTCCATGCTGCGCCCACGCATCAGCGACGCATGGGCACCATCGAGTGCATGCGTTGATTTACGTGACGAGTGGATGAAGAGTTTGCTCTTCACGGGCGTGAGCAGCATAGCCATAACGATCAGGGTGTTGGAACAGCACCAAAAATGGCGTCAATAATCTCTTCACTGTGCACACCCTCGGCCTCAGCCTCATACGTGAGCAACACACGGTGACGCAGCACAACATGGCGCAGTGCACGAACATCTTCCGGCACCACATACGAACGCCCCGACAGCAACGCTAACGCGCGAGCCGCCTGCAAGAAAGCGATCGAACCGCGCGGGCTCGCCCCATATTTGATGTAGCCGCCCAGCTTGTCGCCGATATAGGCGTTGGGGTTTCGGCTGACGTAAACGAGCGACACAATATAGTTGCGAATGGCCGGATCAACATAGATGCGCGACGAAATCTCTTGCAGCTTCTCAATATCGGCCAGAGTCACCGACGCCTGTTCATGCTGAGCAGAGAACACTCCCGCGTCGAGCCGGTCAAGAATCTCGAGCTCATCAGCCGGACTCGGATACTCCACAATTTCTTTCAACAAGAAACGGTCCATCTGCGCTTCAGGCAGCTCATAGGTGCCCTCCTGCTCGATCGGGTTTTGCGTGGCGATCACCAAGAACGGTTGCGGAACCGGATGCACCTCGCCACCGATCGTTGTTTGGCGCTCCTGCATGGCCTCCAACATGGCGCTCTGCGTTTTCGCGCTCGACCGGTTAATTTCATCCAGCAACACAAAGTTCGCGTGCACCGGACCCAAAACGGTGCGGAAAGACCCCGTTGACGCATCGTAAATTTGCGTGCCCGTAATATCGCCCGGCAAAAGATCGGGCGTGCACTGAATACGCTTAAAGTCGGCCTGCACCGCGGCCGCAAGAGTGCTCGCCGCCGTCGTTTTCGCCAGACCAGGAACACTCTCGAGCAGCACATGGCCGCCCGCAATCAGCGCAATCAGCAAACTGGCGCGCAGCCGTTCTTGCCCGACCATCGTGGCCGAATAGGCTTCGGAAACCGCGGTGATAATGCGTGAAGCCTCACTCATCTCCGATGGTGTCGGAGCCTTATCGCGGCTGGCCGCCGATGCGGCTGCGTCACTCGCGGAGGTTGAGGCCGACGAGTTGGTGGAGGGGGTCGGTGGCGCGGTGGGCGATGCCATCGAGGTCGGTGCCGGTGCGGGTGTTGGTGCGGGTGCGGGTGCTGGCGCACTGCCGGACGAGGCTTGTGGCGCGGCAGGGGATGCCGCTGGTGCTGGTGGCGCTGGGGGTGCTGAGGCCGGTGTTGGTGCTGCGGCCGGTGCTGGTGCTGGTGCTGCGCCATGCTGAGAGGGTGTGCTCAGTGGCCCGGGCGGGGGCGGCGGAACTACCATGCCCGCGCCTGCGGGTGATTGTGCAGGGCTGAACGCATCACGATGATTCTCCACGGACGGGCCGCCTCTCGTCTCCGGTCGTTTGTCGGCTCGGTCAGGTGCCCAGGTTACCCGTCACCCCTGTCAAATCTGTACAGAATGGCACCGCTGTTGTTCCCGTGCGGTGCAGGTAGGCCGAAACTCGGCAGCCCTGTCCTCACCCTGTTGGTTCCACCCTTACCAGGTACTCCTGCCCGCCAACCCGTTGGTTCCACCCTTACCAGGTACTCCTGCCCGCCAACCCGTTGCTTCCACCTCCTGCCCGCCAACCTGTTGCTTCCAACTCCTGCCCGCCAACCTGTTGCTTCCACCTCCTGCCCGCCAACCCCCGTTGCCGAGAACAGGAAAATTGCCGAATGGCGCATGATTTGGCGTGAATCGTCCGTCTTTGGGCAATTTTCCTGTTCTCGGTCAACATCAGGGCCGACGAGGTGAGGGGGGAGGGGTGCGACGCCAACGGAACAGGCCAGGGAGCCAGGGGGGAGGGGCGCTGCGCCACGGGAACAGGCCGGGGAGCCAGGGGGTGCGGCGCCAACGGAACCGGCCTGGGGCGCGGCGAAATGGGTCGTGTCGGTCATGCCCGGTAGGATGGTGCCGCCCGGTCGGGCCATCTACACGGCAGAGACCCAAGGGGGTTCACGCATGCCAGGAATCGTGATCGTCGGCGTCCAGTGGGGCGATGAAGGCAAAGGGAAAGCCACCGACCTGCTCGGCGAACGCACCGATTGGGTGGTGAAGTTCAACGGCGGCAATAACGCGGGCCACACGGTTGTTGTCGGCGACGAAAAATACGCCCTGCACCTTCTTCCCTCAGGAATTCTTACTCCGGGGGTTACTCCGATCATCGCTAATGGCGTTGTCGTTGACCTTGAGGTGCTTTTCCACGAGCTCGACGGCTTGGCCGCCCGCGGCGTTGATGTTTCGAAACTGAAGGTGAGCGCTAACGCGCACATTATTACTCAGTACCATCGCACGCTCGATAAGGTGACCGAACGTTTCTTGGGTAAGCGTCAGATTGGCACGACGGGTCGCGGTATTGGCCCGGCCTATGCCGACAAGATCAACCGTGTTGGTATCCGCGTGCAAGACCTCTTTGACGAAAAT
This sequence comes from Microbacterium luticellae, assembly GCF_050408645.1. Classification (NCBI taxonomy): domain Bacteria; kingdom Bacillati; phylum Actinomycetota; class Actinomycetes; order Micrococcales; family Microbacteriaceae; genus Microbacterium; species Microbacterium luticellae. The sequence continues at coordinate 39,412 of NZ_JBNTKE010000006.1, read as the reverse complement.
ATTCTGCGTCAAAAAGTTGAGGGCGCTCTTGATCAGAAGAACCACCTGCTGGTTAAGGTGTTTAACCGCCGGGCGATCACGTGCGACGAAATTGTCGACGATCTGCTGTCTTATACCGAACGTCTGCGCCCCATGGTTGCCGACACCGGTCACCTGATCGATGAGGCACTGCGCCGCAATGAGGTTGTTGTGTTCGAGGGTGGTCAGGCGACCATGCTCGATGTTGACCACGGCACATACCCGTTTGTGACGTCGTCGTCGGCGACAGCGGGCGGAGCAGCAACCGGTTCTGGAGTGGGCCCGGGCTCGCTCGACCGTATTGTGGGCATCGTGAAGGCATACACCACGCGCGTTGGTGCTGGCCCGTTCCCCACCGAGCTCTTTGACGAGCAGGGTGAATGGCTGCGCACGCAGGGCTTCGAATTCGGTACGACGACCGGCCGCTCGCGCCGGGTTGGCTGGTATGACGCCCCTATCACCCGTTATGCAACGCGTATCAACGGCATTACCGACCTGGTGCTCACCAAGCTCGACGTGCTCACCGGTCTCGAGACTATTCCGGTGTGCGTGGCCTACGACGTCGATGGCAAACGCTACGACGATGTGCCCGTCAACCAGTCTGACTTCCACCACGCGAAGCCCATTTATGAGTCGTTCCCCGGGTGGAAAGAAGACATCACGACGGCCCGCAGTTTTGATGACCTGCCGAAAAACGCGCAAGACTACGTGCTGGCACTCGAGAAGATGAGCAACACTCGCATCTCGGTGATTGGTGTTGGTCCAGAACGCGACCAGGTTATTGTGCGCCACGACCTCGTCGACTAAACCCGGCTATCACCCAGCCCACAACCAGCCCACAACCAGCCCACCAATCCCTTTTATCCTTAGGCCGAATCGACCACAGGAAAACTGCATGACACGCTTTTGGCTCGGCGGATACAGCGCCGAGATGCAAGGAACAAGCACGGGCATCAACACGCTCGCAACCGACGAAAGTGGCCGGGCCAGCAGCCTTGCCGTACGGGGCACGGCGGTGCATGCACAGTCGCCGTCGTGGCTTGCGCAGCATCCGGTGCATGACATTGTTTATGCCGTGCAAGAGAGCAGCGATGCTGTGACCGCTTACCGGCGTTCGGGTGAAGATTCGCTCGAGCAGTGGGGTGAGTCGATTGCAGTGGGACACGGCCCGTGTCACGCCGTGGTGGCCGCCGACGCAAGCGCGCTGATTGTCAGCAACTATGGTGACGGCCATGTTGTGCGCATCGGTATTGCCGCCGACGGCAGACTGGGCCGCGCAACGGCAGCATCGCTAGCGACCGACCCCTATGGGGGCGGTGCCGAAGAACGCCAACCGCACGCGCATGCTGCGGCGTTCTTGCCCGACGGCCGCATTGCCACCACCGACCTGGGCTACGACCTGGTGCGCATCTGGCGTTTGACCACGGCCGGCCTCACGATTGACCACGAGGTGACTCTTCCGCGGGGTACCGGCCCACGCCACATGGTGGTGCACCCCAGCGGTCACCTGCATGTTGTCACCGAATATTCGTGTGAGGTGTTTACGCTCGCTGCGGGCCGTGACGGATGCTGGAGTGTTGTCGCCTCGACGCTGACAACCCCCGTGGCAGTGGTCGGTAACGACTACCCGGCGGAGCTTGCCATGTCGCGTGACGGCGAGACGCTGTACACCGCACTGCGGGGCAGCAATACGATTGCCGCGCTTCGCGTTCGAGGTGCGGGCGAAACCGTAGAACCCGTGGCTGTTACCGATTCCGGCGTCGACTGGCCCCGCCACCATCTCGTGCACGAGGGTGTTTTGCTGGTTGCCGGTCAGCGTAGCGACACCATTACGGTGATCGACCTCGACAGTCGTACGGGCGTGCCGGGTAGCATCCGGAACACCATCGATTCCCCCACGCCGACGCACTTCTTACTCGCCCGATAACACTGCTATGCCGACTCATAACATCGGCATACCAAAGCGAAAAGTTTGTGTGCGGGGCTGCCACAGGCGTGCACAATCGCCTACGCTCGAAGAAGCCGGTTGTGCTTGCGGGTGCGTCCGGCGGCAAAAGTGACCGCACTGTACCAACGCATAAAGACGTACCAACGCATGATGACAGCCAACGCCACACGAATCCCGGAGGTGCCGCCGTCGACACTGTGACCGGCGCCCACGGAGAAGGGCACGCATGATCGAGTTCCGCTCCGTAACAAAAGAATTCGCTGACGGCACACGCGCTGTCAACGAGTTCAGTCTCACGATCCCTTCGCGCCGCACCACCGTGTTTGTTGGGTCTTCCGGATGCGGCAAGACAACGCTTCTGCGCATGATCAACCGCATGGTCGAACCGAGCACAGGAGACGTGCTCATCGATGACGAGAGTGTGCTTGGCCAAGATCCCGTGAAACTGCGCCGCCGTATCGGCTACGTGATGCAGAACTCGGGGCTTATGCCGCACTTTAGTGTGCTCGATAACGTGACAACGGTGCTGCGCATTACCGGAACTCCGCGCGCTGCAGCACACAGTCGTGCGCAAGAACTTCTCGACACTGTGGGCCTTGATCGTGCACTAGGGACGCGGTACCCGGCCCAGCTCTCGGGTGGGCAGCAGCAGCGGGTCGGTGTGGCGCGAGCGCTGGCAGCCGACCCCAATGTGCTGCTCATGGATGAGCCCTTCGGCGCGGTCGACCCGATCGTGCGGGCCGACCTGCAACAAGAACTCGTGCGGTTGCAGCGCGAACTCGATAAAACCGTGGTGTTTGTCACACACGATATTGAAGAGGCTTTTTTGCTGGGTGATCAGGTTGTGATTCTTGATGCCGGGGCACGCATTGTGCAAAAGGGCAGCCCGAGCGAAATCATTGAAAACCCGATCGATGATTTTGTGGCGTCTTTTGTGGGGGTTGATCGTGGGGCGCGCACGCTGAGCTTGAAACAGACTCCGCGCGGCACGGTTGTTGTCGACAGTCTGGGGCGCACGCAGGGCGTGATTGGCGACTGATATGGACTGGATGATCGATAACGGCGGGCTGATTGCCAGCCTCACCGGCATCCATCTGCGGCAGAGTTTTATTCCTCTGGCCGCCGGTTTTATCGTCTCGATTCCGCTCGGCTGGGTGGCGTGGCGCTACCGTTTGCTACGCGGATGGATTGTCGTTATTACCGGACTCCTGTACACGATCCCTTCGCTGGCGCTACTTATTTTGTTGCCAGCAGCGCTGGGCATTTCGGTGGTGAGCGAGCTGAACCTGATGGTGGCGCTCGCGATTTACGCTGTTGCTATTCTGGTGCGCTCGGTTGCTGATGGTCTCGATGCTGTCGACCCGATTATTCGCGAGTCGGCGACTGCTGTCGGGTATGGACCTTTTCGTCGTTTTTGGGCTGTCGATTTTCCGCTGGCCGGGCCGGTGATTCTTGCGGGTTTGCGGGTGGCTGCTGTCAGCACTATTTCTTTGGCGACCGTGGGCATTCTTGTCGGTGTTAATAACCTCGGTTATCTGTTTACGACGGGTCTGCAGCGGCGCCTCGTGGTCGAGGTTTTTGCCGGGGTGCTGGCCGTTTTGGTTATTGCCCTCGTGGTTGACGCTCTGCTGGTACTGCTCGGTCGTGTGCTGATGCCGTGGAACCGGCTGACAACATTGGCAGGGGCGGGTGGTGTGCAGTGAACCTTTTTGCTGAGGCATTCGCCTGGCTGTTTTCGCCCGACCGCTGGGAAGGCAGTTACTCCCTTCCCACCCTTTTCGGCCAGCATCTGTGGTTCACGATTATCTCGGTGGTGGTGGCCGCTGTTATTGCGGTTCCGGCCGGTTGGCTGATTGGCCATACGGGCCGTGGTCGTGAGGTGGCTGTCGCTTTTACGGGCGCTGCCCGGGCGCTACCCTCTTTTGGGCTTCTTATTTTTCTGGTGCTGTTGCTGGGCGTGATTCGTACGCCGCTGGCCGCGGTGATCACTTTTGTGCTGCTGGCTATCCCGCCGCTGCTGGCCGGTGCGTATACGGGTTTTGAAGCCATCGATCGTCGTGTTATCGATGCGGCTCGCGCCATGGGCATGACGCCGTGGCAGGTTCTCACGAAGGTCGAGATTCCGCTCGGTCTACCGCTGCTGATTGCAGGTTTGCGTTCGGCAGTGCTGCAGGTGATCGCCACCGTGACGATCGCGGCCTACGTAAACCTGGGTGGTTTGGGTTGGCCCATTATTCAGGGCATCCCGCTGCGCAAGTTCGATCAGGTTTTGGGCGGCGCAATTTTGGTGGCAGCGCTGGCGCTTGCTGCCGATCTGCTGTTGGCACTTGCGCAGCGCGCTGCAGTACCGAAGGGAATCCGTGCCGATGCAGCAGCGTCACACGGTGAGTATGAAGGTGGTGAGCAGCATCCGGATGCCGATGCTGTGGCGTCGCCCCTGTAAGTTTCTGGTTTCTTGAGAGAGAGGTTCATGATGTCTTTTCTTCCCCTGCGTCACACCCGTGCTGGTTGGGCTGTTGCTGCGTTGGCGGCAACAGCGATGCTGGTTACCGCGTGCGGAAGCGGTAATCCGTTAGATGATCAGCCCGCCGGCGACACTGCGGCTCCGGATGCTGGTGAGCAGAGCACAATCGTTGTGGGTTCACAGGCGTACTATTCGAACGAGATTATTGCTGAGATTTATGCGCAGGCTCTCGAAAATGCGGGGCTTGACGTGAAGCGTCAGTTCAGCATTGGCCAGCGCGATGCTTATATGCCCGAAATTATTTCTGGGGCGATCACCGTGTTCCCGGAGTACACGGGCAATCTGCTGGAGTTCTTTGACCCCGACACGCAGGCAACGAGTCCCGACGAGGTGTATGCCGCGTTGCAAGAGGCGCTACCGGAGGGCCTGGTGGCGCTCGACTATGCCGAAGCGAGTGACCAAGACACATATACGGTCACGAAGGCTTTTGCGGATGAGCACGGCCTGACGTCGATCTTTGATCTCGCCAACGTTGATGGCGAGGTAACGATTGGCGCGGCGCCCGAGTTTGAGCAGCGCCCCTACGGCCCGGATGCTGCTCAGCAGGTTTATGGTGTTGATCTGGCGTTCTCGGCTACGGGCCCGACCACACTCGACGCGCTTCTGGCTGGAACCATTCAGGTTGCCGATATTTATAGTGCCGACCCGGCGTTTGAAACCGAAGATATTGTGGCGCTCGACGACCCCGAGAACATGATTTTGTCGTCGAATGTGGTGCCGATTGTTTCGAGCAGCGTGGCTGATCAGGTCGCCGACATTATCAACGCGGTGAGCGCGAAGCTCACGGTTGCCGAACTGGTGTCGCTTAACGTTCTCAGCACGGTTGACCAGCAGGAGGCGCCCGAGATCGCTCAAACATGGCTGAGCGATCAGGGGCTTATCTAGTAACCGGCGATCATCGAAGCATCACTGCGCGGGCACCCATGGCTATGGGGCGCCCGCGCAGTTGTTGTGTGAAGGCTTAGGCGAGGGTGAGAAAGATTTTCTCGAGTTCGTCGGTGCTGAGGCCATCGTGCGTGCGCGTGCCGTCGGGCGATTCGAGACAATCTTTCATAGTCTCGGCAACGATCACGAACCCCGCTCGTTGCAGCGCATGGGTGACGGCGGCCAGCTGGGTAATGACGTCGCGGCAGGACGAGTCGTCTTCGACCGCGGTGATCACGGCATCGAGTTGGCCACGGGCTCGTTTGAGACGATTGATGACGCGTCGGCGAGCAGCATCCGGATCAGAAAGGCTCACGATCTGACTCCTTTCGCGAAGTGAGAACAGAATCGATGCGGTTGCCCAGTAGTGCGCGGAGGGTGATCATGCCCCCCGAGAGCGAAGCCGAATCGAACCCTGCTTGCACGAGCACCCGGTGCGCAATCGCTGAGCGCACACCCGAGGCGCACATCACACGAACAGGGCGGCCGTGTGCTGCCGCGCGCACCTCGTCGAGGCGTGAGCGTAGTTCAGTGTGCGGAATGTGGAGTGCTCCGGTGATCATTCCGGTGGCGATTTCTTCGTCGGTGCGCACGTCGAGAATGACAGCGGTGGCGCGCACATGGTCGAGTTCGCGGGCGTTCCATGTGGCGAGCGTGCCGTCGAGCATATTGGCACCGACCATGCCGGCGAGGTTGATGGGGTCTTTAGCCGCACCGTAGGGCGGTGAGTAGGCCAGGTCGAGATCGCTGAGTTCTGTGATCGACCACTGTGCTCGAAGGGCCGTGGCAAACAGATCGATGCGCTTATCGACACCGTCGGGTCCGACGATTTGTGCACCCAACAGTTGCCCGGTGTCGGGTGCGAAGTGCACGGTGATGTGCATGGGTGAGGCGCCAGGAAAATATCCGGCGTGCTGCGGAGGGTGCAGGTGGGCGGTAGTGAACGGGATCGATGCCTTGCGCAGCGATTCACGGCCGGCTCCGGTCATGGCTGCCGTGAGTGTGCCCACGCGCACAATCGCTGTTCCGAGCGGACGCGGTATGGGGCGCGCTGTATCGGGGCGCAGAATACTGTCGGCAACGCGTCCGCCCGCTCGGTTGGCGGGGCCAGCGAGGGCAACGGGGCGCCGGATGCCGGTGACGGCGTCGATGCTCGCGGTTGCATCGCCGACCGCCCAAATGTGTGGCTTGCCGGTGCGGCCGTGTTCGTCGACGGTGATGGCGCCGTTCTCGGTGGGAATTCCGGCTGCTTCGAACACTGCTGTGTCGGGGCGTACACCAACCGACAGCACGATGATGTCGGCCTCGGCTGTTGTGCCGTCGCTGAGGTGCACCGTGTCGGCTTGAGCGCCGGGCGTGATGCGCTCGGCCGACACGCCTGTGCGTACGGTAATACCCAAACGCGCAAGCTCGTTCGTGATGAACCACGCGGGCTCATCATCGAGCGGCGGGAGCACATGGTCGGCTAGTTCGATGACCGTGGTGTCGAGCCCTTGCAGGGCCAGCGCCTCGGCCGCTTCGATGCCGATAAAACCGGCCCCGAGCACGACGGCTTTCTGTGCGCCTGCATCGACTCGGTCGCGCAGGGTAATGGCGTCGTCGACGGTTCGCAGGGTGCGCACGCGGGTAGATTCATCGATGCCGTCTATGGGCGGGCGAAAGGCCTGTGCCCCGGGTGCGAGCACGAGTGCATCGTAGGAAAGAGTTTGTGTGCCCTCCGGTGTGGCAACGGTCATGGTGCGATTGTCGGGGTCAACACCCGTGACGTCGTGATGCGGCCGTACGTCAAGGTTGAGAGAGGCAGCGAGCCGCTCGGGTGTTTGCACGAGAAGGTCGGCACGGTCGGTGATTTCGCCACTGACGTAGTAGGGGAGCCCGCAGTTGGCGAACGAAACGTAGGGGCCGCGTTCCAGAACAATAATCTCGGCAGACTCATCGATGCGGCGTGCACGGGCTGCACAGCTCATGCCTCCGGAGACTCCGCCCACAATGACGATACGCACGGTGTTCTCCTACGGAGCTTCTGTGTCGGCGGCGTCTTGCTCGGCAAGCTGCTTGCGAACGTCGTCCATGTCGAGGCCGCGTACGGCTTCGATGACCTGGGTCAACTGTGCGGACGGCAGGGCGCCGGGCTGAGCAAAAACGATGATTTCGTCGCGGAAGGCCATGAGCGTCGGAATCGACGTGATGCGAAAGTCGGCCGCTAGGCGTTGCTGTGCCTCGGTATCGATTTTGCCGAAGACGATATCGGGGTTCTCTTGCGCAGCCTGTTCAAAAATGGGCCCAAATGTGCGGCACGGACCACACCATTCAGCCCAGAAGTCCAGCAGCACAATGGAGTTGTCGGTGATGGTCTGTTCGAGGTTGTCAGAGGTGATTTCGATGGTAGCCATGGGCCCACCTTATACCCCAGGGGGTATAAGCGCTCTATGTGCGGGAATCTTGCCGGGGAATCCACACCTTTTTAATGATGATGAGAACCGATGCGGTAACCGGCACCGCCACCAGGGCTCCCAGCAGCCCCAGCAGGGTGCCTCCCACGAGTGCACCGATCACGACGAGGGAACCAGGAATGGCGATGGCGCGGTTCATGACGCGTGGTGTGATGAAGTAGGCCTCCACCTGCATGTACACGACGTAGACGAGAGCGAAGATGAGTGCCGCTACGGGGCTTGTGAACAGGGCCAGTACCGTGCCGAACACCCAAAACAGTACGGAACCGACGAGCGGGATGAGGGTGATGAGGAATGCGGCTGTAGCCATGAGTGGTGGAAAGGGCAGTTGCAGTACGAGGTGCAGTACAAATACGAGTGCTGCGTTGAAGAGTGCGAGAACGACCATGCCCATGACGTAGCCGCCGACCGAGTTGGTGATTTCGGTGACGATTTCGCCAATTCCGCGGCGGTCGCGGGCGGGGGCAAGGCGCAGGAGGCCGTCTTTCATGCTGGGCAGGGTTGCTAAGAAGTAGAGGGTCAGCACGATAACGATGAGGGCGCCGGAGAGGCCGCTTGCGATGGCGCCGCCCACCTGCAGGGCAGCGCCGCCGACCTGTGCGGCTCCGCCAAGAATCTGCATGAGCTTGTCGGGGTCGCTGAGAACTTTTTCGACCTCGCCCATGAGGTCACCGATGCCGCCACCAAACTGGGTTTGCAGCCGCGCATAGACATCGCTGGCTAAGAAGGTGTCGATGGTGTCGGGGATTGATTGCACAAACGAGGTGATCTGTGAGATCACTGTCGGCAGAATCGACAGCACGATGATGGCGAGCACGGCGGCAAAGCCAACGATCACGATTACGACGGCCCACGGGCGCGAAATTCCGCGTTTTTCGAGCCAACGCACGGCCGGGTCGAGGCCGAGTGCCGCAAAGAGTGCGAGGGCAATATAGATGAGTACGGTCGACAGGTTGACGAGGGTGAGTCCCAAGACAAAGGCGGTGAGCCCACCGAGGGTGAGCAGAAAACCGATGGCGAATGGTTTGTCGAGCCGAGCCCAGAACGCACGGGCGTTGCTTCCGTCGGTCAGCGCCGCCGAGGGGTGATCGTGCGTCACGCTCACGGCTTCGGCAGGGCTCCGCATTTTCTTCTTCGCCTTCATGGCACCACACTATGTTGTCCGCTGTGACTTGTGGGTTTGCCGTGCCGTGATCGAGGTGGTGTGTGGGCAGCGACTATCGTCAATAGTGCCGCAAGAAGGAGGGCACGCATGACCGCTGTCGAAGATCCCCGCGCTGAACTGCTGCGTCTGCGCGCCAGCATTGACAATATTGATGCCGCCCTGGTTTTTATGCTTGCCGAAAGGTTTCGTTGCACGCAGCAGGTCGGGCAGTTAAAAGCAACACACCGGATGCCACCCTCTGACCCGGGCCGCGAAGAGCAGCAGGTTGCCCGTTTGAAGGCTTTGGCGGCCGAGGCGCATCTTGATCCTGAGTTTGCCGAGAAGTGGTTCAACTTTGTTGTTGCCGAGGTGATTCGTCATCACACGGCTGCCGCGGAAGGGCAGTGATTGTGGCCAGGCGGGCACGTAACGAGGCTGATGAGTCACGTTCGCTGCTGCGACATGACAACCTGCGGCGTGCGATGCAGGTTATTGTGCAGCATCCGGGGATTGCTACTCGTGCCGAGATTGCGCGCACGACCGGGGTGACTGCGGCGACGGCGTCGTCACTCGTCGCGCAGTTGATTGATGCGAATCTGGTTGTTGAAGGCGAGCAGGCGGCCAGTAGTGGCGGCAAACGCGCCACCACTTTGCATGTTGACGGATCGTATTATGCGCTGGGTGTGTTTGTTGTTACTCCGAGCGATATTCGTGCGGCGCTGTTGGATTTGAACGCCACCGTCATCACCGAGCAGCGAGTCGAAGGCACCCCCACAACACATATCGCGGCGATCGTTGCCATCGCGCAGCAGTGGCAACACGACTATGGCGATCGTCTATTGAGTATTGCCGTGCAGGTGCAGGGTGCTACCGATGGTGAGGCCGTGCTCGAAAGCGTCGCGATGGGATGGCACGATACCGATATCGCCGAACCGATCAGCGAAGTATTTTCGGGCCCGATTCGGCTCGTTAACGACGTAGACGCCGCAGCCGTCACCGAGGCCCTGCTCGACAGTGAACCTTCGGGGCTTCGACTTTTTGCCTATATGGGCGAGGGTGTGGGTGCGGCGGTCACGATCGATGGTCGACTGTTGGCCGGGAAGCAGGGTCGCACGGGCGAGATTGGGCACGTGCGTTCGCTTGTGGGCGGCCACGATATGCGGTGTGAGTGTGGACGGATTGGTTGTCTCGAAGCGGTGGCATCGTTCCAGGCGATGGTGGGCATTGACTTTACTGAAAACACCGATCACGATGCGCTCGCACGGCACGTGACCGCGGCCGACCCGGAACGCATTGATCAGGGTGCGTTGGCGTTAGCCCAAACCCTGTCGTTGCTGTCGGCCATGCTTGCGCCGCGCGAGGTTGTGCTGGGTGGTGCTGCGCATGTGCTGGGCGAACCGTTCTTGCGTCGAGTGCAGAGCGTGCTCGCCGACCCGCCGCGCGGAACCCTGCCTGTTCCCGTGCGCTTTGCCCGACAGGGTGCGGCACCGTTTGCGGGTGTGGGGCAGGCGGCTCTGCAGATTGCGCTGGGTCTTGCGTGGGGGCCGGCTCAGATGCATCCGGATGCTGGCCGCTAGAGTCCTCTTTTTCCCGCGGCGTGGGCAAAGATCAGGCTCGTGCTCGTCGAGGCGACTTCGGGGCGCAGGCTGAGAGTGTCGCTCACGAGTTCGCGAAGCGCACCGGCGTCGTGCACAGCAACGTGCACGAGAAAATCGCGGTCGCCGGCCAAGAAATATACGCGCTGCGTGGCGGAGAGGTTTTCGAGATACTTCTGAAAGCGACGCAGATCGCCCCGGGCATGTGCATGCAAGCGAATAGTGATGAGGGCTTCGAGGTGAAGGCCCAGGGCAGTCGGTGACACATCGGCATAAAAACCGGTGATGACCCCGCGCATAACCAGCGAGCGCACGCGGTTGAGGCACGTGGATTCGGCGATGCCTGCGCGGGCAGCGAGCTCGGAGTTGGCAAGGCGGCCATTGCGGCTGAGCTCGTTGACGAGCGTGAGGTCGACATCGTCGAGGTCGCTGTGGTGGTGCAGACCGCGCTGTATGCGCAATGAAGAATCGCCCGTTGGCATCGTGTACTCGCCCCTTGAGTCGCAGATTATTTAATGAAAAATTTCTGAATCGAAGAATCTTCGTTCCGCAACATATTCTCGCGCAAATTCTGCATAATCACAGCAGAAGCTACTCTCGGTTTTTCGTGCCTGAACGGAGGAAACGCAATGACGCGCACAATTGTTGTTGGTGCGGGAATGGTGGGCCTAGCCACAGCCTGGCACCTGCAAGAACGTGGTGTTGAGGTGACGGTTATCGACCGCACCGGAATCGCTGCCGGTTCATCGTGGGGAAACGCCGGTTGGCTCACGCCGGGCAAGGCTATTCCTCTGGCCGACCCCAGCCTATGGACGTACGGGCCGAAGGCACTGATTGATCCGGATGCTGCGCTGCACGTGCCGTTTCGCGTTGACCCGACGCTGTGGACTTTTTTGGCGCAGTTCGCCATGCACGGTACGAACCGGGCCTGGGATCGCACCATGGCAGCGCTCACCCCCATCGACAAGATCGCTCTGGAATGCTTCGATGAACTCGAAGCGGGCGGGGTTGATTCGTGGACGCGTGAGGGGCCCTTTGTTATCGGTTTTGCAGAAGAAGCACATTCGAAAGGGTTTTTGTCAGAGGTAGAAGGCGTCATTCGCCACGGCCAAGACGTACCCTTTGAGCGGCTGCAAAACCCCCAAGAACTGGCCCCGCAGCTGTCTGACGCGGTCAAGGTCGCGTATCGCCTGGAGGGCCAACGATTTATTGAACCAGCGCCCTACGTTGAGGCGCTGGGTGATGCCGTAGTGCAGCGCGGCGCACAGCTGATGACCGGCGTTGAGGTGACCGATGTTTCGTCGACCAGACGGCCCGTCGTCACGCTGTCGAACGGTGAGCGCCTCGAAGCCGACTCCGTGGTGATTGCCACCGGCGCATGGATGCCGAAACTTGCCCGGCAGCTGGGGGTGCGCACGCGGGTGCAGGCCGGGCGCGGTTATTCGTTTACTGTCGAGAGCGAGCAGCCTGCGAAGCATCCGGTGTATTTGCCCTTCCAGCGCATTGCATGCACGCCGTACCAGGGGCGTTTTCGTATCGCCGGCACGATGGAATTTCGCGGCCCCGATGAGCCGTTCCAGCCGCGTCGTGTCGAAGCCATCATTGCGCAGTCGCGCCACCTGCTCACGGGCGTCGATCTTGAGAACAGGCACGACGAATGGGTGGGCTCGCGGCCGGTGACTCCTGATGGCCTGCCACTGGTGGGTGCCACGCAGGCCCCGAACGTTTATGTGGCGGGTGGACACGGCATGTGGGGAATCGTGCTCGGTCCGGCAACGGGCAAGCTGCTCGCCGAACAGATCGTTACCGGTCGCGTTGACCCGGCGATCGCACCGTTTGATCCGCTGCGGTAGGCCCTATTGCGGTAGCGCCTGAGTCGTTCGGCTGAGTGCAGGTTTCCGGATGCTGGAATTGCCGGGCGTGCGCGGCCCACTTCTTTTCGGCAGGGATAGAGCGAAGCGCCGGTGTCGTGATGGCCAAGATCGCTGCCGCGGCACAGATGCCCGCGCCGATGAGAATCGTGGCGCCTCGACCCCACAGAGCAAGACCAAACCCGGCAATGAGCGGAGCAAACGGCATGGAACCCATGCTGAAGATTCCCATGGCACTCGACGCGCGACCCATGAGCTCGGTGGGAGTGGCGACCATAAAATAGCCCCCGATCGCGGCGTTAATGGCAGGAAGAATAAGGCCGGGAACGCCCAGGGCAATAACGATGCCAATAGGGTCGCGAAGCGCTGAGACCGCTGCCGTGCAGAGGGTGAACACGATGAGCCCCGCGATAAGGATGGCACCCGCTCCGATGCGGCTGACCAGGAATGTGGCACCGAGCGCCCCGAGCAGCATGGCCACTCCGAAACCCGTGCCCACCCACCCGATGATGGTGGGCGAATAGCCGTCTTGCTGCAGGGCGTAGGTGACGGTGACCATCGCAGTGTTCACACCCAGGTTGATGGTGGTGAGCACCATGAGACTGCCGCGAGTGTCGGCCCGAGAAAACAGCCACGAGAAGCCTTCGCGTGCGTCGTGGAGCATCGAGGTCGTGCGTGCGACGGAGCGTGATTCCGGCGCGGCGGGAAGGCACCGTGGTCCTCGCGTACGGGGGATGAGCCATGCGGTAAACCCAGCGATGGCGTGCAGCACGCCCATGACGGCGGCGACAAGCCAGGCGCCCCCGGTCAGAAGCATGCCGCCGAGTGGCCCGCCCGCCAGCTGGAGTGCCGCATCGCGGGCCTGGTTGGCCGACTGTGCGCGGCCCATGGTGTCGTCGGTGACGATGTCTTTCAGCGCGCTTTCTCCTGCAGTGTCGTAGATTCCGCCGCGGGCAGCGAGAGCTGCAGTTAGCACGAGCAGCGTGGTGAAGGTGAGTGCTTCGCCAAGGGCGAGCAGGAGAAAAGCCAGTGCGATAAGGGCACCAAGTACCGAGCCCATGATCATGAGCGCTATGCGGTTGCGGCGATCGGCGAGCACCCCGCCGTACAGCATGAGCGTCACGCGCATTCCTCCGCTCACCGCGCCAATGATGCCGGCTTGAGCCGGGTCATCGGTGACGATGAGCGCAATGAGGGGCACAGCAAAGGCAAAAAGTGCCTGCGCGAGGCCCTTGGTGGTGTCGCTGATGAGCCATGCCAAATAGCGACGGTTGCTGTGCAAGACAGTGGTCATAGTCACCGACTATAGTTGTGCAATAAAACTTGCGCAACTAAATATGCGCAATTATTTCTGGTTGAATAACGCCATGACTAAGAAGCCGGGCAGTGCCAAAGAAGACCCCGCCCCGCGAACCATGACAACAGCGATGCTGAAAGCACTCGCCAACCCCCTGCGCCAAGAAATCATGCGTGTTGTTATGCGCGAGCAATTCGCACGCGCCGCCGACATAGCAGTGGCCCTCGACGAACCCGCCAACAAGGTCAGCTTTCACCTGCGAGTGCTCGCCGACGCCGAACTCATCGCCGAAGCACCAGAAAAAGCACGCGACCGCCGCGACCGCGTCTGGGCGGCGGTTCCCGCCTCCCTCAACGTCGGCGGACCCGAAGCGCCCATAACCGACGAAGCGCTCAGCAGTGCCCTCATCCGCGCACTCGTCGACGACCACAACGACCTCGTTCGCCGAGTCATCGCCTACTCGGCCGAATACATCAGCGGCCGCACCACCGAAGAACACGGCACTTTTGTGCAGTCGCGTCTGCGGCTCACACCGCAAGAGTTTCACGACATGTTCGCCACGATACAAAACATCGTCAACGACGCACGGCAAGAGCATGACCCGCAGCATCCGGAATCACGACTGTGGCAAATCGACTTCGTCGCCGGAGACGAAACCCTGCCATGACCGACTTTCCCTACCACCAGCTGCGCCGATACCCCGATATCGAAGCGCCCAATCTGCAAGCCCACGACGCCACCGACACTCTGCTCGTGCGCGAAGCGCTGCGTATCTACGAAGCCCGGCAGCAGCACGAACAGCAGGCCGCCACTCAACCGCCCGTCGTGATCGGCGACCGCTACGGAGCCATCGCACTCGCACTGCAACACGCAGGTATCGCCGACATACGCGTGCACCACGATGATGAAACAGGGCGGCGCGCGCTCGCCGCCAACGCACGCATGCTCGGTATGCAGACACCAACCATGGGCGACCTCGACGCCGACCTGCTCGCCGGTGCGACGCTCGTTATCGTTCAATTGCCGACCGTGCTTTCGGCGCTCGAAGAAATCGCCGACGCCATCGCGCGGTGGGCTGACCCTGCCGTAACCGTCATCGCCGGCGGCCGCGTAAAACACATGACACTCGGGCAAAATGACATACTCGCGCGCTACTTTCACCGCGTGCAGCCCCAGCGGGCCGAAAGAAAGTCTCGCCTCGTTATTGCCAGCGACGCCCGCCCGGTTGCACCCCAGCCACCATTTCCTACGAACGAAACGCACACGCTGCCGGGAGTCACCCAACCCGTCACGCTGTACGCCTACGGTGGCGTATTCGCTGGACCACGCCTCGACATCGGAACACGAGTACTACTCGACTGCCTGCCACGCCTCCGTCGAGAATATGCATCGGACCGGCGGGCGGCTGCCACGTCGACCATGCCGCTGACGGCCGTTGATATGGGATGCGGTACAGGGGCGCTTGCAGTTGCCTTTGCACTGCAGCATCCGGATGCCACGGTGTGGGCAACCGACCGTTCGGCTGCCGCGGTGCGCTCAACCCGCGCGACCGTGCGCGGACAGCAGCTCGAGCATCGCATTATCGTGACGCTCGACGACGCCGGATCGCGCCTGCCCGAGGCGCGCGCAGACATCGTGCTGCTCAACCCGCCGTTTCACGTGGGTGCGAGTGTGCACGAGGGGGCAGGGCGGCGCCTTATTGAGGCATCCGGCAGGCTGCTTGCGCCGGGTGGGCAGATCTGGACAGTTTTTAACTCGCATCTCGACCATAAACAGGCGCTCACGGCGCTCGTTGGACCCACGGAACAGATACATAGAACGCCGAAATTTACCGTTACGCGCACAGTTTTACGGGCAAAATAACACCCTCTGTCAACGGGGTTGCGCAACGTTCAGATAACGGTTCTCGATACTGGACCAAGTGCAGAATGTCGAGAATTCCGCAGAAAAACACGAAAAGTCACAATAACGCTGGGTGCCGCCGCTTGGCACAAAAGCGTCACTTTGTTACGTTGGTTCATTGGGCTTAGTGGCCTCAAGACCAGTCCGCGTCTGTGTCCTCCTTCGATTCTGTGCAATTCGGAGCGGCGCAGACGTATGGTCGGTAGTCTTTGCGCGGATCCGAAATCCGACGCCAGAGTCGCCAGCACGGCGAAATCGAAGCGGCCATGCGACTACCACCCGGGCGCAACCGAAGTGGACTCACCTGTGGGGTGAGCTACGGGGGAAACGTGACCGAAACCGCTCTTGAAGCGCATCATCTGTACAAGGTGTTCGGCAAGAATCCCGCCGCTGGGGTTCGGCGACTGAAAGCGGGCGAGACTCGCGACGACATTCTCGACGCGGGCACCGCAGCCGTGATCGATGCAAGCTTCTCTGTTAAAGCCGGTGAGATTTTCGTCATCATGGGGCTGTCGGGCTCCGGAAAATCCACCATCATTCGCATGCTGAACGGCCTGCTGACGCCCACCGATGGTGAAGTGCTCATCCAGGGACGCAGTGTGACCCGCACCAGCGCGAAAGAACTACGCGATATTCGGCGTAAAAGCGTATCGATGGTGTTTCAGCACTTCGCGCTGCTGCCGCACCGCACGGTGCTCGACAACGCCGCATACGCGCTCGAAATCCAGGGTGTCGGCCGCGAAGAGCGCAATGCTCGCGCGCAAGAGATTCTCGAAAAGGTGGGACTGGGCCTGTGGGCCGATAAGTTCCCTGACGAGCTCTCGGGCGGAATGCGCCAGCGTGTTGGCCTTGCCCGTGCGCTAACCTCGGGCAGCGATATTCTGCTCATGGACGAAGCGTTCTCGGCGCTTGACCCGTTGATCCGCCGCGAAATGCAAGAGCAGCTGGTCGAACTGCAGCAAGAGCTGGGCCGCACCATCATCTTCATTACGCACGATCTCAACGAAGCCATGTTCCTCGGCGACCGCATCGCCGTGATGCGTGATGGCCGCATTGTGCAAAATGGCACCCCCGAAGAAATTCTCACTGACCCGGCCAACGACTACGTGGCACAGTTCGTGCAAGACGTCGACCGTACGCGCGTACTCACCGCCAGCGCCGTCATGGAGCCGCCGCACTTGACGACGCCGCTCACCGCCGGTGTTCGCGGTGCGCTGCGCGTGCTGCGCGAGCACCAGGCCAGCGCCATCTTCGCGGTAGAGAACCGCCGCCTCGTCGGCGTAGTGACCGACCGCGCAGTGATTCGCGCAGTCAAGGCAGGTCAGACCGACCTGCGTCAGATCGTTGACGACACAGTGCTCACCGTGGGCCCCGACGACCTTCTCACCGACATTGTTGAGCGGGCAGTCGAAACACCTGTTCCGCTGGCCGTTGTTGACGAAGACCGCCGCCTCGTGGGCGTTATCCCCCGCGTTGTGCTCTTGGCCGCGCTCGGCAACGTTCCACCGACAACTCGCGAAATGCCGATCATTCAGACTCCGATCGACATGGTTGCCGAATTCACACCGCTGGTTGATGCGGTCGAATCCGGTGCAACGCCCGAAGGGAGCGTGAACGCATGAACCTCGTCGGCATGGTCG
Organism: Microbacterium luticellae; assembly: GCF_050408645.1. NCBI lineage: Bacteria > Bacillati > Actinomycetota > Actinomycetes > Micrococcales > Microbacteriaceae > Microbacterium > Microbacterium luticellae. Next base: position 22,096 of record NZ_JBNTKE010000006.1, on the reverse strand, counting down.
AAATCATTCCGTGGCTGCAGTCAGGCGGCCGAATTCCGCTCGGAAAATGGGTCAAGGAGTTCATTAACTTCTTGAAGGAATACGTCGGTTGGCTGTTTGACGCGCTCGCTGTTGTCTTCAGCACGCTGTATGACGCAGCCGCATGGCTCTTCACGGCTCCGCCCGCCTGGGTGATCATTATCGCGCTGGTCGCCGTCGCCTTCTTGGCGAAGGGATGGAAGCTGGCTCTGGGTACGGCTCTCGGCCTGATACTCATCATCACGATGGCGCAGTGGGAAAACGCTATGCTCACGCTGGCGCTCACGATTGTGGCGGTGCTGATCGCCACCGTTATCGCGATTCCGGTGGGTATTTGGGCGGCACGTTCGCAAGCCGTATCGAACACCGTGCGCCCCATACTCGACTTTTTGCAGACGATGCCCGCCTTCGTCTACCTGCTGCCCGCGATCTTTCTGTTCAGCGTTGGCCCCGTGCCCGGCATCGTGGCAACGATTCTGTTCGCTGTCGCGCCCGGTGTTCGCTTGACCGAACTTGGTATCCGCGGCGTGGACGAAGAGGTTGTCGAGGCAGGGCATGCGTTCGGCGCTACGCCGGGCCGTATTCTGCGACAGATTCAGCTGCCGCTGGCGATGCCGTCGATTATGGCCGGTGTCAACCAGGTGATCATGCTTTCGCTGTCGATGTCGGTTATCGCCAGCATGGTGGGCGCTCCCGGCTTGGGTCGCCCGATCGTGCAGGCGCTGAGCTCGGTCAACATTCCCCTCGGTTTCGAGGCCGGAACCGCCGTCGTGGTCATTGCCATGATTCTTGACCGCATCACGGGCGGTTTTGGTGGCCGTGGCCGCCGCCGCAAGAAGAACAGCAACGGTGAAAACGCCAACTCTGCCAACAACGGTGAAGAAGATTCAGGCTCATCGACTCCGGATGCTGGCGCATCGGGCGCCACCCCCACGGGCACGGCGACCATCCCCACCGCGTAATTGCGGAATCACTAGACCACGCGTGCACCCGACACGTGAAGGAACCCGCGCACACCGCGGAATATCCCCAACACCCGTGACACAGCACACGGGAGGAAAGGAAACACAATGAACAAGCGACACATTTTTGGTGCTCTCGCGCTGAGTGTTACCGCAGCTCTTGCCTTGACCGGTTGCGCAAGCGACGGCGGCAGCACGGACAGCGGTGACACCGGTGGCAGCACCACGGAAGAAAAAGCAAGCCTGACGATTGGTGTCTTCAACGGCTGGCCCGAGGGCGAGGCTGCCTCGTACCTGTGGAAGCTGGTTCTCGAAGACCAGGGCTACACCGTTGACCTGCAGTACGCCGACGCTGGCCCCGTTTTCTCGGGTGTTGCCGACGGTAGCTACGACCTGGCTCTCGATGGCTGGCTGCCGTTCACGCACGCCGACTACTTTGAGGAGTTCGGCAACGACATCGTTGACCTCGGCTCGTGGAACGACGACGCCAAGCTGACGATTGCCGTCAACGCTGATGCACCGGTCGACTCACTGACCGAGCTTGCTGAGAAGGCCGACGAATTCGACAACCGTCTCATCGGTATCGAACCCGGTGCTGGTCTGACCAAGGCAACGCAGGAGAACGCCATCCCGACCTATGGTCTTGAGGGCATGGACTTCATCACCTCGTCGACCCCGGCTATGCTCGCTGAGCTCGAGTCGAAGCTCGACGCCGGTGAGAACGTGGTTGTTACCCTGTGGCGTCCCCACTGGGCATACGACGCCTTCGACATTAAAGACCTCGAAGACCCCGAGCTGACGCTGGGCGAGGCCGAGTCGATCCACACGATCGCCGCGACCACGCTAGAAGAAGACGCACCGGAAGTTTTCCAGTGGCTGTCGACCTTCAGCATGAGCAGCGACGTGCTGTTCTCGCTCGAGAACGCCATGTACAACTCGGGTGAAGAAGACGTTAGCGACTACACCGACATTGTGCGTGCCTGGATGGACGAAAACCAGGACTACGTCGCAACTCTGACCGAGTAATCGACGACGCTATTCAGTGCCCCGGGTCTTTATGGCTCGGGGCACTGGTGTTTGTGGAGGGCAACTGCGGCGCCACCTTTTTCTGCAGCACCTCAACGGCTTCATCAGAGAGCGCGATAAGGCCGTCAATTTCTTCACGCACGCGCTTATATGCAACATTGCGTTCTGCTTGCGTGGCCGACTCATCAACAGCAACTTTGAGCAGCTGCTGCGCGCGGTCGAGCCGCTTGCGTTCTGGTTCGGTAAATGACGAGTCGCGCAGGCGGCGTGCGTCGCGCTCGGCGACGTCGAAGGCCACGGCATAGTTGCCGACGGCCTCTAAATATTCGGCCATCTGTTTTTCGCTCAGTTTCGCGTCGGTAGAGGCGGGGCGCAGGGCATCAGCAGTCTTTTTGGCGCGCAAAAATTCAGCCGTCAACGGTTGGCGACCGTCGCTCATCGCCGGAAAAGCGATCAGCTTAGCTACATCAAGTTCATAGTCGAGCCAGCGCGCAGTGACGTCATCGTGATCAGCAAAGAGGCGTTCGAGTAGCTCACGGTCGGTGGGCAGAGACGACGATGATTCAACGGTGGCGGGGGCGGTAGCATCCGGATGCTGAATACCAGCGCCCACCGCACGGCCGCTGCGTGCCGCGATCTGGGCGGCCTTGATCTCACCCTTCACTCGCAGTGTTTCGAGCCGCCGTTCGTGCCGCCGCTTTGCGCTCGCTTCGATCGACTTGCCAATGCCACCCGCGACGCCCATGAGCGGAAAAATGAGCCACCAGTATGAACCAACGAACTGCCAGAGGCCACTAAAGAATGCATCCATGATCCACTTAGCCTAACCAGGCGGGAATGGTGGCGGTGTCACCGTTTTTCGGCGCAGGGAACACACCGTTCGGCAAAGGGCCGTATCTCGAGCCGTGCAGCGGGGATACCAGTGCCGCACGAGATGCAGACGCCATAGGTGCCTGCGTTCCACCGGTCGAGGGCCGCTTCAATCTGCTGCTGCTCGGCGCGGGCCTCATCGAGCAGGCCACTCAGCCGCGACCACTCGCTCGACAGAGTCACACCATCGGGGTCGTGCTCGTCGTCATCGTTGGCCCCTTCGCGGTCGTGAACCAGTGTTTCGAGGGCAGTGGCGGTGGTCGTCACACGCTCACTGGCTTCGGCGTGCAAGCGGTGCAACATGGCCAGAAGCGACTCACTGTCGGTGGTGCTGTGCATATTCGCCGTGCTTTCTCTTGATGACCGGCCAGTTTAGCGGCGCTGTGCGAGGGCGATGCGGGCGCGCAGATCGGTCAGCACCCGTTCGGGGTGGTCGATCGTGTGCAGGTCGAGGGCTTCGGCGAGCGTGAGTGCGAGGGCTGCGTGACCGGCATCATTGGGGTGAAAGGGGTCAGACATAAAACGCCACGGCACGCCGCCGGCTGCCTCTTCGGTAAACCACGCATGCTGGTCGACGAGAATAACGTCGTCGAGGTGCGCAACGGCGCGAACCGCAGCAACAAACTCGGCAATGCGCGCTCTCTCGGGAGCGTGCGTAATGTCAACAAACGGCGGTGTTTGCAGCACCGGTATCGCATTGAACTGACGCACACGAGCAACAAAGGTGCGCAGCGAATCACCAAAGTTGTGTGGCTGCACCACCTCTGCACGGTTGGTGGCGGCGTCGTTCGTGCCGATCATCAGCGTGACGACATCCGGATGCCAGTCGGCCACGCGACGCCCGAAGTCGTCGAGTATCTGCGTGATGCGGTGACCACTAATACCGGTGTTGATAATGACGTCGCGGGTGCGCCCCAGGTCGCCACGGATCAACTCATGCAGATGGTCGACATAGTTTCGAGCACCGTGCGTGTGCACGAGGCCGTGCGTAATGGAGTCACCTGTCAGCACCCACGTTGTCGGTTCAGAAGACGCACACCGTGCCCGAAGGCGCTCGCGTTCAGTGTTGGTCATATCCCCATTGTGACCTGAGGGTGCCCGCTAACCGAACAGCAGCGTGATAACGGTGGCGCCTCCGCCCACCAAAATGAGTGAGGCAATCGTGACCCACGCGGTGATCCGGATGCGACGATTGCGGCGTTCGAAGCCGCTGTAGTCGTCGCTCGTGTCGATGGTGTCGCTCATGCCTGTGCCTCGGCAACCGTCGGGCCAAATACGGCGGGCAGTGTTGCCTGGGCGGTGGCTCGTAGTTCATCGACTGTCACAGTGAAGACGTCTTGTACTTCGAGCGTCGGCTCCGAGTCGGTGACACCAATGCGCAGCACCGGGTAGCCGCGGCCCTCGCACAGGCCTTTGAACTTGACGTCGTCTTCGCGTGGAACGGTCACAAGAACACGGGCCGTCGATTCGGAGAACAGCGCCGATGCGGCATCAACACTGTCGCGCTCCATAATCTCGGTGAGCCACACACGTGCGCCAACACCAAAGCGCAAGACGGCTTCGGTGAGAGCCTGACCGAGACCACCGGTCGACAGGTCGTGTGCGCTCGAAATGAGCGACTGTTCGGCCCCCGCCGCGATGAGTTCGGCGAGCCGCTTCTCGGCGGCGAAGTCAACAGCAGGAGGGCGCCCACCCAGGTGGTTGTGCACGGTGTCAGCCCACGCCGAACCGCTCAGCTCGGTCGACGTGACACCCAGCAGGTAGATGTTTTCTCCTGCGTCTTGCCAGCCAGAAGGAATACGGCGGGCGACGTCGTCAATAATGCCGAGCACACCCACGAGAGGAGTGGGGTGGATGGGTACATCGCCTGTCTGGTTGTAGAACGAGACGTTGCCGCCGGTGACGGGGGTGCCCAGTGCGTAGCATCCGTCGGCCAAACCATCCACGGTTTGACCGAACTGCCACATAACCTCGGGGTTCTCGGGCGAACCAAAGTTGAGGCAGTCGGTGATAGCCGTGGGTTTAGCGCCCGTTACAGCAACGTTGCGGAACGACTCGGCCAAGGCCAACTGTGCACCCGCATAAGGGTCAAGCTGGCTGTAGCGGCCGTTAGCGTCGGTGGCAATCGCACAACCGAGGCCCGATTCTTCGTCGACGCGAATCATTCCCGCATCGTCGGGGAAGGCAAGCGCCGTATTGCCGAGCACGTAATAGTCGTACTGGTTGGTGATCCACGACTTATCGGCAAGGTTGGGGCTACCCACGAGCGCCAAGAACTGGTCGCGCAGCACAGCGGGGTCGTTGGAGCGCGGCAGGTTTTCAGCCGCATCCGCCTGGAGCGCGTCAATCCACGAGGGGTAGGCGACGGGGCGTTCGTAAACCGGGCCGTCGACAGCAACGGTCGTGGGGTCGACGTCGACAATGCGCTCGCCGCGCCAGTCGATAACGAGGCGGCCGTCGCCGGTGACCTCGCCGAGCACAGATGTTTCTACTTCCCACTTGTTGGTCACAGCAAGGAAGGCGTCGAGTTTGTCGGGGGCGACGATGGCCATCATGCGCTCTTGTGACTCCGACATAAGAATCTCTTCGGCCGTGAGCGATGGGTCACGCAGCAGCACGCTGTCGAGGGAGACATGCATGCCCGAGTTGCCGTTGGCTGCCAGCTCTGACGTGGCGCAGGAGATTCCTGCTGCGCCGAGGTCTTGAATGGCTTCGACGAGCTCTGCCTGGTAAAGCTCGAGACAGCATTCGATGAGCACCTTTTCGGCAAAGGGGTCGCCCACCTGCACGGCGGGGCGTTTGGTGGGACCGCCGTCGTCGAAGGAGTCGGAGGCAAGAATAGACGCGCCACCAATACCGTCACCGCCGGTGCGTGCACCAAACAGCACAACCTTGTTGCCCACGCCGGTGGCGTTGGCCAGTTTGAGGTCTTCGTGGCGAAGTACACCCACGGCGAGAGCGTTCACGAGGGGGTTGGCCTGGTATACCGAGTCAAATACAGTCTCGCCACCGATATTGGGCAGGCCGAGGCAGTTGCCGTAGAACGAGATGCCGCTGGTTACGCCGTGTACGACGCGAGGTGTGTCGGGGTGGTCGATGGCACCGAAGCGCAGGGCGTCCATGACGGCGACGGGGCGAGCACCCATCGAGATGATGTCGCGTACGATTCCGCCAATACCGGTTGCGGCGCCCTGGAACGGTTCGATGTAGCTGGGGTGGTTGTGGCTTTCAGCCTTGAACGTCACGGCCCAACCTTCGCCGATGTCAACGACGCCCGCGTTTTGACCCATGCCGACCATGAGGCGTTCTTTCATTTCTTCGCTGACTTTTTCACCGAAGCGGCGCAGATAGATCTTGCTCGACTTGTAGGAGCAGTGCTCTGACCACATCACCGAGTACATGGCGAGTTCGCCTGAGGTGGGGCGGCGGCCAAGAATTTCTTTGATCTTGGCGTATTCGTCGGCCTTGAGCCCGAGAGCCTCATAGGGCTGTTCTCTTTCGGGGGTGGCGATGGCGTTCTCGACCGAGTCGGGAACGTGGTCAACAGGGGTGTTCACAGGGGTGTTCACGCGCACTCCAAGATCAGGCTGGCGGGGCAAACACAGTCTACCGGGGGTTGGGAGACACGGTTTCGACCCTTTTTGGTGCAGACAGGAGCAGAATGAGAGATATGTCTATTCCACTGTCTGACTTGCGTATGCCTGACCCTCAGCGTGTGTTTACGGGTGATGGTGTGCGGCTGGCGACGTATACGTGGGGTGAGGTTGATGCCCCGACGGTTGTTGTGCTGCACGGTTTTGCTTCGAGCACACATGATTCGTGGGTGTTGACCGGGTGGGAGCGTGCTCTGGTCGCGGCCGGTTTTCGGGTTTTAGGTATTGATTTTCGCGGCCATGGTGATAGCGAAAAGCCGCACCAGGTTGATGCCTATAGCGTGAAGACGTTGGCGAATGATGTTGAGCAGGTGCTCGATACGTATTTGATCGACGACGCCCTGCTGCTCGGTTATTCGCTGGGTGGGCAGGTTGCGTGGCGGGTTGCTGCCGAGATTCCCCATCGTGTTGACCGCATCGTTTTGGGGGGAGTTCCCGAGGGTGCGCCTTTTGCGGCGATTGATTTCGCGCAGGTCGAGACGCATGTGCGGGAGGGAACGGCGGTGTCGGATGCCGCTACCCAACAGTATGTGGCTATTACCGAGCGCGTGCCAGGCAATGATGCCTCAGCACTTTTGGCTATGGCGCGCGGCATTCATGAGACAGGTTTGACGTCGGACACACTGGCGCTTCCTGATCTGCCTGTGCTTATTGCCAGTGGTGAGAATGACCCGGATCTTGCTGCTTCGCGGGAACTCGCTGATGGATCCGGTAACGCAGAGCTCTTTGTTATTCCGCGCCGTCATCATTTCAATGCCCCTGCTTCACGTGAATTCCGTGAGGCTGCGGTGGAGTTTTTTCGCGCCGGACAGTGACGCTAGCGCGGCCGGCGGTGAGGCTCGCGGTCGAGGCGGCCGATGTAGGTGATGAGCGTTGACGCGAGGGTGTAGGACTCGCCGTCGCGTTCTTCGTCTATTTCGGCGCGGCCGGCGTTGGTGGTTACCGGACGCAACTCGTGCAGCGTGTCAGTGAGTATTTCGTTGACGTCGCGGCTAGAGAGACCGCTTTCGATGAGTGCGGGGCGCGGTTTGCCGGCACTGTCGATTTCATAGCGGTCGACAATGACGCCGAGGGCTATGACGCCACCTTCTCGCAGTGATATTCGAGCTTTTGTGAGCAGTTGCCGTACAGCAGTGACGCTTGGAAGGTGTTCGATTGCTGAGAAAGCAAAAATAAGGTCGACGTCGCTCACGAATTCGACGCTCGTGAGGTCTTGCTGGTGTGCATGGAGGCGCGTGGTTCCGCTTGTTGGCGCGAGAGTTTCGAGCTGCTGCACTGCTGTGTCTAAGAGGTCGATCGCGTAGACGTGGGAGCCATCAGGTAGATGTTTGAGCATTGGTACGACGTGACGGCCGACGCCTGCGCCGAGGTCGTAAGCGATAACGGGCCGGTTGTTGGGCAAGAGGTGGAGCGCATCGAAGATGAGGCGGTGCGGGCGTTCGAGCCACGTACCTTTTTCGCCGAGCTCGACGTTGGAGTAGAGCTCGTCGTGGTAGCGAATTGTTTCGCGTCGGGCGGAATCAAAGTCGGGCATCGTTGTCGCCCCCTTGGCGGCCTGCCGCTCGTGTTGCACGGTTCGGGTCTCGTACTTATCGCGGTTATGGGCCATCGTTTGCTTGATTTTCTTCGTTCTTTTCCGCAATGATGCGGCCCACTTCGCTCGTTGCTGCAAAGAATTCGGCAAGGTCGGGTTCAGCCGAGGTCGGCACGAGCGCCACCTCATTGGCGCCGACCTGCTGTAGTTGCCGCACAACATCGGCAACATCGGCCGGGTCGCCCCAGGCCGCGCGGGCGTTGTCGACGCCGCGGTCTCCCAGGTCTGTGGATACTCGTGCTCCGGCTCCGTCGCCGAACGAAGCGGTGAGATACATCGTGACGCGTGGCGTCTGCGTCTTTCCTGCATCCGCGGCACCGTGCTGCACATGAGCGATCTGCTCGCCAAACTCTTGCGGCGAGTACCCTCCGGCAAGAATGACACCATCGGCCAGAGCACCCGCCAGCTGCAGTGTTTTGGGCCCCTCACCGGCCGCGTAGAGGGGCGGGGTCGATGTTGGCGGCCAGTCGAGAGCTACCTCTCGCAGAGTCACATACCTGCCCTCGACGGTGCACTTCTCTCCCTGCAATAGCGCACGAATAGCGGGGATTGACTCTTTCATGAGAGTCAGCGGTGATGCAACGCGCGCACCGACCTGGCTCATCCAGTCGAGTACACCATGCCCAAATCCAGGAATCAATCGGCCGGGAAACATGCGTTCGATGGTTGCGATCTCCATGGCCGTGAGCGCCGTGTTGCGCAGTGGAAAAGGAGAAATACCTACTCCTACGCGCAGGTTCTCGGTCCACGCGAGTGCTGCCGCTGCCGAGGCATAGGCCGACTCGCGAAAACAGTCTTCCCACAGCCACAGCACCGGTAACTCTGCGCGTTCTGCTGCGATGACGGCACCGCGAAACTCTTCGGGCGCATAGTGATAGGGACTAAAAACTGCACTGACCGTTGTCATCAGCCACCTCCGCGAAAAACGAACCTTCTCGGCATCGTAACGTCGACCTCAGACACGCACACGTGATCGTGAATTATGCCGAGGGTGTCGACCTGCCGATACGCTCGATACATGATTGCCGCCGCCGTGAAGTTCTTGCTGATACTTGCGGCTGCTGCTTTTCTCCTCGGTGTCATCGTTGCCCGGTGGCGTCGACCAGCGCCTAACGACGCGGCCGCTACAGCACGACACACGTCACCCATGCTTTTTATCGCTGGCTGTGCCGTGCTGATCGCGGGCCTCGTGGTGGGCGCCATGGCATTCTTATCGCGCACACAAAACAATGTTGTCGAACTGCGCATCGCTTCGGCAGCGCTCGCTGCTGTTGGCCTCATTATTCTGTTTATTTATTGGCTGGCGCGACGCCGAGCTCAGCGGCCGCGGTAATTTCGAGCCATTCCCGGATGCCGGCATCCGGGGCTTTTTCAATGGCATCGCGGCGCGCTTGCTCAATAACGCTGTCGATCAACACGCGCTGGTGCTGTTGGGCGGAGAGCACGGCGGCTTCGACCATGGCGAGGCTGCGGCGTGTTCGCGCGCTAGAACGGCGTATCTTCGTCGCCCGGAAGCGCCCAACCGTCGGCCGAACCCGGCGTTGCCCACGGTGATTCTTGAGCCGCGGGCGCGGAGCCGCCATAGCCACCGCCGCCTCTTGCGGGAGTCTCGGTCGGCGCTGGGCTGGAGCCCGGGCCACCACCTTGGCGTGCCGCGCGAGTGACCTGTGCGGTAGCGAAGCGCAGAGATGGTGCGACTTCGTCGGCGGTCATTTCGACGACGGTGCGGTTGTTGCCTTCACGGTCTTGGTAGCTGCGCTGCTGAATGCGGCCAGTGACGACTACGCGCATGCCTTTTGTGAGCGACGATGCAACGTTTTCGGCTGCTTCGCGCCAAATGGAGCAGCGCATGAACAGGGCCTCACCATCACGCCACTGGCCGGAGGCCCGATCGAAAGTGCGCGGCGTGCTGGCCACCGTAAAGTTGGCCACGGCCACACCAGACTGGGTGAATCGGAGTTCGGGGTCGGCGGTCAGATTGCCAATAACGGTCAGGTTCGTTTCGTTCATCACTTCACTCGCGTTGTGTATCTTCTTCGCCGGGTTCGACTGTGTCGGGGGTGGCAGGAATCGGGATAGAGATTGAGGTTACCCCTTCGCCTGCAGGATCAAGGCTAGCTGCTGCTACTGTCTGCTCTTCGGGCAGTGCTTCGGCAAAGCCTTGCGGTTTTAAGGGTTCTGAGGGAAGCCCCGCCCATTCGTCGTTGTGCTGTTCGGGTCGCTGCTGAAATAGTCCCATGCTTCTATTGTGCGCGCCGTGACTGGAGGGCGCATGAACGAGTGCACGGGCAGACCCTCGCACAGGCAGGCTGGGGTGCTAGAGGCGCGCGAACTGGTCGATGGCGATGACCGCTTCGCCTACGGCATCCGATGCATCAAGATCGACCCGTGCCGTGATGCGCCAGTCATGGTGCCCTGCCGGGTCGTCAATAATCTGGTGCACAACCCATTCGCGCGGGTTTTCTGCCGTGTCGATGAGTAGGAGCGCAGAGCTGCGCGCGTCGGCACCGGTGAGTATTTCGTCGTGCTCATCGTAGTAGCGGGCCAGGGCGTCGTCCCACCTGGCCTCACCGAAGTCGGGATCGAGCCTGCCGAGTTCTTCGACGTCGTCGCGTGCGGCCAGGAGTACACGGCGAAAAAGTTCGTTGCGCACCAGAATACGAAAGGCCCGTTCGTTGCTGGTGAGGGTGCGGGGTGCCGGGGGCACGATCGGTTCGCTATTGTCGGCGCGTGCCGGGCCTGCCGACACCAGTTCTTCCCACTCGTCGAGCAGCGATGAGTCAACCTGTCGCACAAGTTCACCGAGCCATTCGATGAGATCACGGAGCTCATCGTTTTTTAGGTGCTCAGGGATCGTTTGTGAGGCAGCACGGTAAGCGTCGGACAGGTATCGAAGAACCACACCCTCCGAGCGCGCGGTTTTATAGAACGCCACATATTCACCAAAAGACATGGCCCGTTCATACATGTCTCGCACGACCGACTTCGGATGCAACTCACTGTCGCGAATCCACGGCTGCGCGGCGCTGAACGTCTCAAACGCCGCATGCAGTAACTCGTCGAGCGGGCGGGGGTAAGTGATCTGTTCGAGCAGTTCCATGCGTTCGTCGTACTCGATACCCTCGGCTTTCATCGCGGCGACAGCTTCGCCGCGCGCCTGAAACTCCTGCTGGCTGAGCACCGCTCGCGGGTCGTCGAGGGTGGCCTCAACGATCGACATCATGTCGAGCGCAAAAGTGGGCGATTCAGGGTCAAGCAGTCCAAATGCCGCGAGAGCAAAGGGTGAGAGCGGCTGGTTGAGCGCAAAGTTGGGCTGCAGGTCGACCGTGAGCCGAATCGTGCCGTCTTCGTCTTGCTCAACGACACCCGACTCCCGCAGCGTGCGATAAATGCCGAGGGCGCGAAGCGCCAGTATCCGCTGCTGCGCACGCGACTCATGATTATCAAAGATGAGTTTCCGGATGCTGCCAAAAACGTCGCCCCCGCGAGCAATAACGTTCAGCATCATGGCGCTGGTGATGTGCATGTGCGAGGTAAGCGTTTCGGGTTCGGTGTCAACCAGTTTGCGAAACGACGGTTCACCCCACGAAACAAAACCATCGGGCGCTTTTTTGCGCACAATCTTGCGCCGCTTCTTCGGGTCGTCGCCCGCTTTGCGCAGAGCAGCCAGGTTTTCTGTTTCGTGCTCGGGCGCCTGCGCCACAACGGTGCCTGCCGTGTCGAAACCTGCGCGGCCCGCACGCCCGGCAATCTGGTGAAATTCGCGGGCGTTAAGGTGCCGCATCCGGAAACCATCAAACTTCGTGAGGGCGGTGAGCAGCACCGTGCGAATGGGCACATTAATGCCCACGCCCAGGGTGTCGGTGCCGCAGATGACGCGCAGGAGCCCCCGCTGTGCGAGCTGTTCTACCAGGCGGCGATACTTGGGCAGCATTCCGGCATGGTGCACGCCGATACCCAACCGCAAGAGACGCGACAGTGTTTTACCGAATGCGGTCGTGAAACGAAAACCACCCATGAGTTCAGCAATCTGATTGCGCAGCTCACGGGAGGCCACCTGTGCGCTGGCCAGCGCCTGGGCGCGTTCCATAGCGGCAGCCTGCGAAAAGTGAACAATGTACACCGGTGCGCGGTCGGTGCTGAGCAGCTCGGTGATCGTCTCGTGAATGGGTGTGGTCTCATAAAAAAAGTGCAGTGGAACCGGGCGCTCCACACCCGTAACCACGGCCGTTTCACGAAGCGTGCGGCGCGTGATGTCGGCGGCAAGCTCGGTGACGTCGCCGAGCGTTGCCGACATGAGGACAAACTGTGCCTGTGGCAGCGTCAGCAGAGGAACCTGCCACGCCCAACCGCGTTCGGGGTCGCCATAGTAGTGAAACTCATCCATCACCACCTGGCCAATATCGGCGTCATCGCCCTCGCGCAGTGCAAGGTTAGCCACGATCTCGGCCGTGCAGCACACGATAGGGGCGTCGGGGTTCACAGCAGAGTCACCCGTGACCATACCCACACTGTCGGCACCAAAAATGTCGACGAGAGCAAAAAACTTTTCGCTCACCAGGGCTTTAATCGGTGCCGTGTAATGGCTGCGCTGACCGCGCGCCAGAGCCGCGAAGTGGGCACCGACAGCTACCAGCGACTTACCCGTGCCGGTGGGCGTGGAAAGAATAAGATTGCTGCCCGACACGATCTCGATGAGGGATTCGTCTTGCGCGGGATACAGCGAGAGACCGGTGCTTTCGACCCAGTCAACAAACGCCGCGTACACGGCATCCGGATCAGGGCTTGACGCAGCCAGGAACGGAGAGGGATCAAGGCGGGGAGAAGAAGACATGCTCTCTTGATCATGTCACCGAGCACCGACAAAGTCGCATTGGTGCGGTTGCGGGTGCTGTGGGTTTCGGCAGCGTCGGCTGTGCATGGTTGCATAGAGGAGTGCAGCAGACACAGCGAGTGCGTTGGGTAGGGCGATCGATCATCGCCACGGTTGTGTGCTTTATTGTCGGCGCCCTCGCCGGGCTCGTTGTGTTGTGGGGGCCACCGCGGCCGCTCGTCGGTGAACTTTCACTCTCTGTGCCCGCTGCAGGTGTCGCCGGTGTTATTGCGGCGGCAGCGTTTGTGGTGAGCACCGTCATGTATCGCCGCGGCGAAACTGGCGGCATGCCCCGCTGGCAGGCCGTCGTCTCAAACCTCTCGGCGGTATCGCTCACCCTGGCCTTCGCCGGAATCACGGCCCTGGGGCTATTGCTCGCCGGTCAAATCTTGACCATCGGTTTGCAGGGGCTGCGCCTCCCTATGTGGGGCGGCGCAATCTTTACCGGCGCTGCAGCGGCCACCGGAGGCCGATTTGCCTTTACCGCCGGTGTAGGGCTCCGCACCCGCGACCTCGCCAGCGTCCTCTTTGGTTTTCTCGTGATCGGCACACTCTTTGCCATGGTGACCGCCGCCGACGCCACGTGGTGGCAACGCAACTTCTCGCAACTAGGCACAGGCGCCGGAGCCTGGGCATTTAACGGCACGGTGATTGTTGCGGGGCTGCTGATCGCCACCGTGGGCGCATATATCGGCCGTGACCTGCACCGGCTGTATGGCGACGACTCTTTTGCCTCGATCACGTGGTCGGTCGTGCTGTGGGCGGCAACCGGACTCGCGCTCGCTGCCGTCGGGCTGCTGCCCGAACATCTTGTGCCGTTGCCGCACGCCGTGGCTGCTGTTACCGCACTGGCACTGCTTATCGTGAGTGCCATCGCCACCACCGCCGTGCTCAAAAACGCGCCCCGTTTTCTGTGGGTTTCCACGGCCGGATTCGTACTGCTTTCGCTCGCCTCACTCATACTCGCCGACCCGCTCGGCGTTTTCCCGGTGACCGTGCTCGAAGTGATCGTCGTGGGCATCTGCCTGCTGTGGATGTCAACGTTTATTCGCACGCTCGCAGCTCTCACCCCCGATCGCCCCCGCGCCTCACACCGCGGAAAGCTGATGCCCGTGCAGCACTAGTGGTGTTTACAATCAGGGCAGGTAAGCAAACACCCCCAACGGAAGGGTTGTGATGATGTGGATCACGCCTTATCGGGCCTAAAAGCACTGCTGCCTTCGCTGGCCGATTACCGCGACATCAAGCGCACGTGGCGGGGCGACCTCATGGCGGGTGTTACCGTCGGGATCGTTGCGCTGCCGCTGGCGCTCGCTTTCGGGGTGAGCTCGGGAGCAGGCGCCGAAAGCGGCCTGGTCACCGCCATTATTGCGGGTATTGTTGCCGCGATCTTTGGTGGCTCTAATGTGCAGGTCTCGGGCCCCACCGGAGCCATGGTTGTCGTGTTGGCACCCGTACTTGCCGTGCACGGGGCAGGCGCTCTTGCGCTACTGTGCCTGATGTCGGGAGTCATCGTGATCGCCGCCGGGGTCTTCGGTCTCGGCAGGTCGGTGAGTTTTATCCCCTGGCCCGTGATCGAAGGGTTTACCTTCGGTATCGCTGTCATCATCTTTTTACAGCAGGTGCCCACCGCCGTGGCTGGCACGCAGGCCGACAGCACGAACGCTGCCATCGCCGCATTCCAGGCAGTCACCAGTGTTGACCCCGCCAGGGTGGGCTGGGCGCTGCTCATGGTGGCAATCGTTGTGATCACGATGCTTGTAACTGTGCGTATCCACCCACAGTTTCCGGCCTCGCTGGTAGCAATTGTTATTACGGCCGTGCTGGCCGTAACGACGGGCATGCCGGTCGACACCATCGGTGCACTACCGACAGGCCTGCCCGCCCCCATGTTCCCCGAGGTGTCGGGCGAACTCATCGCCGTACTCGCCGGGCCAGCCGTTGCCGTTGCCGCGCTCGCTGGAATCGAATCCCTCCTCGCCGCCCGCGTTGCCGCATCTATTTCTGACACCGGTCCGTACGAAGCCGACCGCGAACTCGTGGGGCAGGGTCTGGCATCTATCGCAGCCGGTCTCTTCGGAGGCATGCCCGCAACAGGCGCCATCGCCCGCACAGCCGTGAGTGTGCGTGCCGGGGCGCAAACACGGCTCGCCGCCATCATTCACGGCGTGCTGCTGCTTCTGGTTGTGCTCGTGGGATCGGCAGTCGTCGCGCACATTCCACTCGCAGCGCTCGCAGGAGTCTTGATGGTCACGGCCATGCGCATGATCTCACTGGCTACCGTGCTCACGGTGATTCGTTCTACACGGTCCGATGCGATCATCTTCATCATTACCGCCATCATCACGATCAGTGTCGACCTGGTTTATGCGGTCATTATTGGTATTGCGGCGGCTGCGTTCTTTGCACTGCGTCAGCTGGCGGGTACCAGTGGTGTGCAGCGGGCCGATCTGCCCGGCCCTGTGCGGCCCGGTGATGAACGCATCGCCGTGTTCCGCTTGGAGGGGGCACTGTTTTTTGGTGCGGCCGAAGCGATGCTCGAGCGCATCACCGAACTGCGCGATATTCACGTGGTGATTATCAGCATGTCGAAGCTGCAAATTCTTGACGCCACGGGTGCTCAGGTGATCACCGAACTGACCTCGTCGTTGGAGCGGCGGGGCATGACCGTGCTCATCAAAGGTATTCAGCCCCAACACTTGGGCCTCGCCGAACGCGTGGGCGTGGTGCGGTCATTGCGACACCGCAATCACCTCTTTGATGACCTCGATGCTGCGGCCGCACATGCGCGAAGCCATGTGGAGCGTTTGCGTCCGGTCGAAGAAAAGTAGCGATCACGGAATACCCTAGGGGGGTATATGGTTGAGGTGTAGTAACGGTCCCCCTAGGAGGAAACAGCCATGACCACCCGCACCTTTACCGTCACCGGAATGACCTGCAGCCACTGCGAAATGTCCGTGCGCGAAGAAGTAGAAAACGTTGCCGGAGTCACACGCATCACCGTGAGCGCCGCCGACGGCACACTCGTCGTTGCAGGCGACGGCGACATCGACGCAGCCGCTGTTATTGCCGCTGTTGACGAGGCCGGGTACAGCGCGGTCAGCGTCTAATCCGCCGAGCACCGGCATCCGATACCGGCATCCGAATACCTCCCGAGCAGAACAGGAACCCATGCATGACCACCCCGACAAACCTCACTCAGGTTGAACTCGAAATCGGTGGAATGACCTGTGCCTCGTGTGCCATGCGCATCGAGAAAAAGCTCAACAAGCTCGATGGCGTAACCGCAACGGTCAACTATGCCACCGAAAAAGCGCGGGTCACAAGCGAAAACACGCTCGATGAGGCCCTGCTGGTTGCCACGGTAGAAAATGCCGGATATAGCGCGACGGTGCCCCCGCCGCCCCAGGCGGCTACAGCCCCCAGCGATACGACTCCGGATGCTACGCCCACGGCCGCCGACCGCGAACTGCAGGGCCTGCGTCAGCGTCTTATCGGTTCTGTCATTCTGTCGGTGCCCGTAATCGTGCTGGCGATGGTGCCGCCCCTGCAGTTCACCTATTGGCAGTGGTTGTCGTTGGTGTTGACGGCGCCCGTTGTGGTGTGGGGTGCGTGGCCGTTCCATCGCGCCGCGGCTGTTAATGCCCGGCACGGCGCAGCCACTATGGACACCCTGATTAGCGTGGGCACGAGCGCCGCGTTTTTGTGGTCGCTGTACGCGCTGTTTTTGGGCACCGCAGGTGTGCCGGGCATGACGCACGGTTTCTCTTTTGCGCTTGAACGCACCGACGGTGCCGCGGCGATTTATCTTGAGGTCGCGGCGGGCGTAACCATGTTTGTGCTTGCCGGTCGCTACTTTGAAAAGCGCGCGAAACGGCAGGCCGGTGCCGCACTGCGTGCCCTGCTCGAACTGGGTGCAAAAGAGGTGGCTGTGCTGCGTGACGGCACAGAAAAACTCGTCGCTATTGATGACTTGCAGGTGGGTGACGAGTTTGTTGTGCGGCCGGGCGAAAAAATCGCGACCGATGGTGTGATTATTGATGGTTCCTCGGCCATTGACGCGTCACTGCTCACGGGTGAATCGGTGCCGACCGAGGTTGCCCCGGGCGATGCCGTTACTGGCGCCACCGTGAACGCCGGTGGCCGTCTGGTAGTGCGAGCCACGCGGGTGGGTGCCGATACGCAGCTGGCGCACATGGCTCGCATGGTCGAAGACGCCCAGACCGGCAAAGCCGAAGTGCAGCGCTTGGCCGACCGAATTTCGGCTGTTTTTGTGCCCATTGTGATTGTTATTGCCCTGGCCACGCTCATTGTGTGGGCAGCAACGGGGCAGGGCTGGTCGATGGCATTCACCGCCGCGGTGGCCGTGCTGATTATCGCGTGCCCGTGCGCTCTAGGATTGGCGACACCCACGGCACTGCTGGTCGGTACCGGCCGGGGCGCACGCATGGGAATCCTCATCAAGGGCCCAGAAATTCTGGAATCAACCCGCCGCGTCGACACAGTTGTGCTCGATAAAACAGGCACCGTCACCGAGGGCCGCATGACCCTCGTCGACACCATTCCGGATGCCACAACCCCCGCCGCCGACCTCCTGCGCCTGGCCGCCGCCGTCGAAAACGGTTCCGAACACCCCATCGCCCGGGCCATAGTGCAGGCAGCAACTGATGGGGCCGGTGTGCTTCCGCCAGTGAGCGACTTCGCTAACCATGCCGGCCACGGCGTGAGCGGGCTTGTTGAGGGCCGTACCGTACTAGTGGGGCGGCGAGCAATGATGTCTGCCCGAGGCATCCGGGTGTCAGAAGAGCTCGAAGCGAGCATGCGCGAGGCAGAAGCTGCCGGACAAACCGCCGTTATTGTGGCGTGGGACGACGCCGTGCGTGGCGTGCTCGTGGTGGCCGACCAACTGAAGGCCAGCAGCAAAGAAGCCGTAACGGCCCTGCGTGCCCTGGGCCTCACCCCGATACTGCTCACCGGAGACAACACGGCAGCAGCCGAACACATTGCCGCGCAGGTAGGAATCGATCGCGTGATCGCCGAGGTCATGCCCGCCGACAAGGTCGATGTTGTGCAGCAGTTGCAAAACGAAGGAAAAGTTGTGGCCATGATCGGCGACGGCGTCAACGACGCACCCGCCCTGGCACAGGCCGACCTGGGCATGGCCATGGGGACCGGTACGGACGTGGCCATCGAGGCATCCGACATCACCCTTGTCCGTGGCGATCTGCGCGTCGCCGCCGATGCCATAAGGCTCTCGCGGCGCACACTCGGCACCATAAAAGGCAACCTGTTCTGGGCTTTTGCCTACAACACCGCCGCGATACCCTTGGCAGCACTCGGGCTACTGAGCCCCATGATCGCCGGGGCAGCAATGGCGTTCTCGAGCGTCTTTGTTGTTGGTAACAGTTTGCGACTGCGGCGGTTCCGGTAACGAACCGGCACGCACTCCGCCACGAAAGTGATACGAGAGGACTCCGCATGACGACCTCGCACGACGAACACAGCGCGCACACGGGGCACGGTGACGACACTGGGCATGGCGCTCACGGTGGGCATGGCGCTCACGGTGGGCACGGTGACCATGGCGGGCACGGCGGTCACGGCGGTCACGGCGGCCACGAAGCGCATGTCGCCCAGTACCGACGGCTGTTCTGGATCAACCTGATTATCGCGATTCCCGTCGTCGCATTTTCGGGAATGTTCGCATCACTCATCGGCTACACGATTCCCGAAAGCGGCCCCACCACCTGGATCGCCCCCATCCTCGGCACCCTCATGTATGTGTGGGGTGGCCGCCCATTCCTGACCGGCGCGGTCGATGAACTACGAGCACGCAAACCCGGAATGATGCTTCTGGTGGCGCTCGCGATCACCGTCGCGTTCCTCGCCTCATGGGGCTCGACACTCGGAATCATCGACAAAGAGCTCGAATTTTGGTGGGAACTCGCCCTGCTCGTCGTCATCATGCTGCTCGGCCACTGGCTCGAAATGCGTTCGCTGGCGCAGAGCAGTTCGGCACTCGATTCGCTCGCCGCTTTGCTCCCGGATGCTGCAGAGCGCATCACCGACGACGGTGTCGAAACCATCCACCCCGACGACCTCCGCATCGACGACGTTGTCGTCGTACGACCCGGCGGCAGTGTTCCCGCCGACGGCATTATTGTCGACGGCCAAGCTGCCATCGACGAATCGATGCTCACCGGTGAATCACGCACCGTCACCCGTAGCGAAGGCGAACACGTCACCGCAGGCACCGTCGCAACCGACTCAGGGCTACGAGTAAAAATCACGGCCATCGGCGACGACACCGCGCTCGCCGGAATACAAAAACTCGTCACCGAAGCACAATCATCAAGCTCACGGGCACAACGCCTCGCCGACCGCGCAGCCGCCTGGCTCTTCTGGTTCGCGCTCAGCGCCGCCATCATCACCGTCATCGTCTGGCTGCTCATCGGCTCACCCGACGACGCCATCGTGCGCACCATCACCGTGCTCGTCATAGCATGCCCCCACGCGCTAGGCCTTGCCATACCCCTCGTCGTATCGATTGCCACCGAACGAGCCGCACGCGCCGGAGTGCTCGTCAAAGACCGAATTGCGCTCGAAACCATGCGCACCGTCGACACCGTACTCTTCGACAAAACAGGCACACTCACCCGCGGCGAACCCGTCGTCACCGCCATCGCGCCCGTTGACGGCCACAGTGCCGACGAAGTGCTGGCGCTCGCGGCCGCCGCCGAA
Organism: Microbacterium luticellae; assembly: GCF_050408645.1. Taxonomy (NCBI): domain Bacteria; kingdom Bacillati; phylum Actinomycetota; class Actinomycetes; order Micrococcales; family Microbacteriaceae; genus Microbacterium; species Microbacterium luticellae. The sequence continues at coordinate 2,359 of NZ_JBNTKE010000006.1, read as the reverse complement.
GCCGATAGCGAGCACCCGCTCGCCCGCGCCATCGTGCGCGCCGCCGAAGAAAAAGAACTGGCGATACCTGCGGCATCCGGATTCTCTTCATCCCCCGCCGTAGGAGTAACAGCCACCATCGACGGCGCGACCGTGAGCGTCGGCGGCCCCTACCTGCTCGAAGAAAACGGCGCAGACCCTGTCGCCGAAGCCGAAGAATGGTCGCAAGAAGGCGCCATCATCGTGCACGTTGTCCGTGACAGAAAAGTAGTGGGAGGCCTGCGCCTGGCCGACGAGATCCGCCCCGAATCACGGCAAGCGATCGACGAACTCCACGAACGCGGCGCCGAAGTGGTCATGATCACCGGCGACGCACAGGCCGTCGCCGACTCCGTCGCCCGCGAACTCGGCATTGACCGCGTCTACGCCGGAGTGCGTCCCGAAAACAAGGCCGCCAAGGTTACCGAACTACAAAACGAAGGCAAAACCGTGGCAATGGTCGGCGACGGCGTCAACGATGCACCCGCACTGGCACAGGCCAACGTCGGCATCGCCATCGGAGCCGGAACAGACGTCGCCATCGCCTCGGCCGGCGTCATCCTTGCCGGATCCGACCCCCGCGCCGTCACCTCCGTCATGACGCTCTCCCGCGCCAGCTACCGCAAAATGCGACAAAACCTGTGGTGGGCTGCCGGATACAACCTCATCGCCGTGCCCCTCGCAGCAGGCGTGCTCGCGCCCATCGGCTTCGTCATGCCCATGTCGATCGGTGCGCTACTCATGTCGCTCTCCACCATCGTCGTCGCCATCAACGCACAAACGCTGCGACGCCTCGACCTCGAACGAGAGCCCGCCAAAATCGAAACGCGACCGGATGCTGCGCAGCATCCGGGGCACTCGGGGCATTCGGGGGACACCGGGCACTCGGAGCACACCGGGCACTAATTTCCAGCCGATTCCGAAACGGACTGCGTAGCGTCGGAGGCAGGAGGTAGCGTCATGACCATGGAGATTTCTCCCGTCGACAAAGCAACACTCGCTCAAGCCCGCGATTTACGTGACCGATTTGAGCGGATGCTGCGCGAATACGAGTTCGGTATGCGCGAGGTCGAAACCAAAATTACGATCCTGCGCGACGAATTCACGCACCTGCACGCCTACAACCCCATCGAACACGTAAAAGTGCGGCTCAAATCAGCCGACAGTATTGTCGAAAAAGTGGTGCGAAAAGGCCTCGATGGCGACTTCGACACGATCCGCCGCGAAATTACCGATATCGCAGGCGTGCGCGTTACTTGCAGTTTTGTTGCCGACGTCTATCTGCTGTTCGAACTGCTCACCCAACAAGACGATGTGAGCGTGCGAGTCGTCAAAGACTACATCGCCAGCCCCAAACCTAACGGTTACAAAAGTTTGCACGCCATTATCGAGGTGCCCGTGTATCTATCGACCGGCACCATCCGTGTACCCGTCGAAGTACAATTTCGCACGATCGCCATGGACTTCTGGGCGAGCCTCGAACACAAAATCCACTACAAATTTGCGGGCTCCGTACCACCACGCCTCGTGCAACAGCTCACGGATGCCGCGTCGGCAGCGTCACAACTCGACGCCCAAATGGAACAGCTCCACCGCGAAGCCCACGCCGGCCCCGACATTCACATCGTCGACGTCTAACCGACCGCGTTCGCTACTCGCGTCTCCTTCTTTCCGTCACGTGGCTTAGCTTGCTCGGCCTGGTCCTCCTTGACCTGCCGCTGCGCCTGGCACTCCTTCCTTCCCTCGCCCCGGGTTGCCGAGAACAGGAGAATTGCCGAAAAATGCATGATTTCTGGGATTTTGGCCTCCTTTCGGCAATTTTGCTGTTTTCGGTCAAGTGGTGGGGAGAAAGTAGGGGCAGGCCTGGCTTAGTGCGGTGAGAGGTGTTCCCGGATGCTGGAGATGGGTCGGTTGGCCTGCGGCATCCGGGTCGTGGTTGGTGTGCTGCATGCAGGGCCGGACTGGATCCGGGGGTGGGTTGGCCTGCGGCATCCGGGGGGTGTGGGGTTTGGTGTTGCCGAGAACAGGAAAATTGCCGGGAGACGGATGATTTGTGGGATTTTGGCCTTCTTTCGGCAATTTTGCTGTTCTCGGTCAAGTGGTGGGGGAAGGGTGCAAGAAGGGTGCGGGAAGGGTGCAGGAAAGGTGCAGGAAAGGTGCACGAAGGGGCAATCCGGGAGCATGGGTAGTTGTCCCCATCGCGGTGCCGCACAGAATTTCGTAGTTTGGTTGTTGTCGGGCCGGGGTGGTCCGGTTCGTAAGATTTTCGGAGGTGTGCACGATGGCTGATTTTGGTGCATCATATGGTGCGATGGAGCAGGTCGCATCGTCGTTGTCGCAG
>NZ_JBNTKE010000005.1:0-143645 GCF_050408645.1 Microbacterium luticellae | reverse complement strand
GACGAATGGGGCGCAGGCACGGCCTAAGCGCCCCGGGCGCCGCAGCATCCGGCATGGCGAAAAAAGACTCCCGACCGGGATTTCTCCTGGTCGGGAGTCTTGTACTTGGTTGCGGGGGCAGGATTTGAACCTACGACCTCCGGGATACGTGCCCGCGTGGGCGATGACTCTGAGTCGGTAGAGACGTGGATTCCTCTGCAGGAGGCCGCCTAAAAAGCTTCGGCCCGGCGCTTGGTACGCGCCGGGCCGAGTGAGGCGTCCTCAAGAGAGGACATATCAATGTGTTACTTAGTGTACGCAAGTTCACTGATGCTTCAAAGGTTCGACACGCTAGCTTCAGCGAGCACCGCATCTGCTGCCATCGGGGAGCAGGTGCAGTCATGAGCGATCTATTGACAGTAGGCCCACAGAATAAGGCACTTGCAGTGCTGACTGCCCTTGGCGTCGCAGGTTTGGCGATTGGCGGGTTTACTCTCTCATTTACAGCGCTGCGGGAGCTTGCAATTCGTGAATTTGCGATTGCTTCTAGCCTGGCTTTCATCTACCCCTTGGTGATCGACGGCTTTATTGTTATCGCGACAGCGGCGGCTTTCACCATGAAAAAACGGGGACCACGAGCAACGTGGTATCCCTGGTCGGCATTGGGCGTATTCGGCGCGCTATCGGTGCTTGGCAACGCTGCGCACGCCATTGACAGTCCAACTGCAACGTTCCCGGCTTGGGTATCCGCGTTGGGGGCAAGTGTTCCGGCGATTGCACTTCTAGTGTCGTCGCACTTGATGATGTTGATGCTCTCCGGAAAGACGAAGACACGTGCCACGCGCCCTACGAAGACGGAGCGATCTACACAAACTACGGCAAAAGATCAGCGTTCGGTGCCCTCGGTGCAGCAGCAAACCACAACGACACCGAGAAAGATTGAACCGACACCGCAGGTAGCCGATCAACGTCCGGCGCGTCGGCTACACGCGGTTGAGTCAACCGTTGGGAGTCTGACACTTAAACAGCTCCAGGAGGTAGTAGCCAGCGGCGAGAGGATCACGCCTGAGCTCTTCGTCCAGTCAGAAGGCGTGTCAGATCGCACTGGTCGTCGCCGGATCGAGAGACTGCGCAAGGAACATCCAGAACTGTTTGAACAAGAGCAGAAGCTGGAGATCGCGCAGTGAGTACTTTCAACGGCTTCGCGATAATACCGATTGACTTGGCTCGCACTCCGGCACTGTCGGCACAGTCGAAGGCCGTTTACGTTGCGTTGACTTCGCACTGCCAAGACGAATCAATCACATTGCGTCAGCTGGCTAAAGAAGTCGGCACCACCCCCGAGGCGACTAAGAAGGCTCTCACAGCGCTTTATGCACGCGGATGGGGCGACCTGCTCACTCATATCGGTCCAGCGGTAATCGAGGACGAATCATGAGCGGGAAGCGTTACGGAACATATGCCGTGATGGCTTGGCTTGCAGAGCTTGATTTGACTGTGATGTGGGGAGCAGGTCGCGGGTCGGCGGCTGCTGCATCGACAAGCCGAGCGATCCTCCAGACAATCGCCAACTTCGTGGACCAGTCAAATAGTGCCTATCCAGGGATTGAGAAGATTGCTGGCCATTGCGACAACATTACGGCTCGTACGGTGAAGCGGCACCTAAAGCGTGCTCGCGAAATGGGGCTCATTACAACCGAGCGGAAGAATCTTGGTTACCGTCGCGGGAAAGACATCATCACTTTTGATCTCACCGTGACGCAGGAGACGTTGAACAACGTTGCGAAGAGCCATCCCCATCGAGTTACCAGTTGGCGTGCGGACGCGACTTCTGGGCAGGAAGAGCAATCAATAAAACCGTCGCCTGTGGAGCAACTGGAAGCTGAAAATGAGAGGCTCCGAGCCAGGCTTGCGGCCTTGGAAGCCTCGAATTCTTCCCAAGGTGACACGGTGTCACCTTGGGAAGATCCGGCAGATTCGGAGATCGAAGAGGACAGCCGTGTCACTTTAGGAAGGGGACATGTACGTCCCCTTCCTCCTAAAGTAACCACCCCTAATAACCACTCATCCTCCTCCGTCGAGGAACCAGTCTCTGAGCACGTCACGGTCGAGGACGAGGAATCTGAATCTCCCACGGCTAAACGGTTGACCGAGGTGCATCCGGCGCTTGATCTGGCAACTATCCGTGGTCGCCTACGAGACGCGGGTATCGATGTCGCTGACGTCGATGTCGTAGCGGCAGCGACAGAGGTGATCGCATCTCGTGCAGGGGCCCGTATTGGCAGCCCATCGGCTTACGTAGCGACCTCGATCATTCGTGAGCGGTGGCGGTGGCCCCGAGGCGGTCAATCCGACTGGGACCAACTTGTGTCAGAAGCAGAGTCCTTCCTCCCGAGATGTGATTCGGGTATCCATCGTTGGCTGTCGATGGCAGACGGTGACGATTATTGTCCGTCGTGCGGAGCGTTGAAATCCAAAGATGACGACGCTGGTCGACCAGACGGTGTGACGGCTGCATAGCCCTCAGATCGAAGGAAATGGTTTCGATGATGAGTCATACGTTGGTCGTTCATCCGGGAGAGATGGCAGCGCTCGTGGGCCGCTGGGAAACGTTCGTCCGTACGCGTGTGCTTCCACATGAGGTGGATGATGTGTTGCAAGCTGCGCGTGAAGTGGTTTTGACCCGAGCTTCTCAATACGATCCGAGACGCGGAGAGCCTGGTGCTTTTGTGTTCGGGATCGTGAGAATGACGGTGAAATTGACGGTCAGTCGCAGGAAGAGCCTCTGGCAGCTGACCACGAATTTGGATCACTATGTGGAGAACAGCATGTCGGACGCTTCGAAGGGCGTCCAGGGGGATCCGCTTGCGTTTCTGGTTGAGAACCAGAACGTCGCCGAATGGGTGTCAGTGGTGAGTGCCGCAGCCTCCACGTTCGAATGGCAAGTGGTGCTGGCGTTTGCGGAGACGGACGGATCAAGCGCCGTTGTCGCCGAAGCCCTCGATGTGCCGGCGAGTACCGTGCGGGCGGCTCGTAGCCGTGTCGCAGCGTTGGTACAGACAGTTCGCGCTGCTTTGCAAGCACGTGATGACGGCATTCCCGTGGTCCTCCAGCGCTGTCTACCGCCAGAAGGTGGTTTTAGGGAAGTGTTCGAGCTCTGGGACACCGATGTGGACGCGACGGCTGAGCGGCTACGGCTCTCGCAAGCCACAGTACGGCGGACTCGCGCACTTATTAAGCGGATGAGTGAGGTTGTCGCCAGCGTTTGACTCAGCATGCAGTTGTTCCCGTACTGCTGGCAGTTGCTCGTCAATTTCACGCTTGTGCCACAAGTTCTTAATGAACTTATCCAATGGCGAAGGAAATCCCCATTATGTCTAAAACGGCCCCTGAGGTTAGCGTCATCGCGCGCGAGGACGGCACCGCAACTGTCACGATCGACGGTGCAGAACTTGAGTTAAAAGCAGACAGTCTCAATGCGGTTACTCGGACTGCTGTTGCACATATTGCTGCAGCAGTCGCTCAACCACTCTCAACCGCAGTGACAGTTCTCGCAACGGACCCGCGGACGGGAACGAACAAAATCTCGATCGATCCGGAAGGAAACGTTGATGTCGTGGCTGCAATCAGCCAGGCGAACCTAACGGGGAGGCCGTCGAAAGTTGAGCCGGTACCGGCGACCACTAACGCGAGACTAGTTAGCGGCACAGATTCGAGTACACCGGCCACTCCAAACACTGACGAAAAACTCCGGGTGACCTCGGCGTCACTATCGGCCGTGACCGAGGCACCTACGCGCAGGGAGACGCGCCAGCTCACTGCGCGTGATTTCGCGGAATCGCGGCCACAAGCTGCACCAGCTCCAGCACTCGAAGGATGGCGTGGACAACTTAATCGCGCTACAGGAGGAAAACTTCGAGTGGCACCCAGCAAAGTTGAGTTGCTTCGTCGCTCCCGCCAAGCATCTGTGCAACGAGGTCTACCGGGACATAAAACTGCTGCCATCATCAACTTAAAGGGCGGCATAGGGAAGACGACCACCACGATGTTGATCGCTTCGGTCATCGGCCGCGTGCGTGGTGGAACCATACTCGCTTGGGATGCAAACGAGTACAAAGGAACGATGGGTATCCGTGCGCAAGCAGCTAGCCACGATCACACTGCCCACGACCTGCTTAAAGTCATCGATTCCTTCACAAACCAAAGCAGCAGTGCTGACCTTGTGAATTTTGTCCGCCCGCAGGGGGAGAGCAAATTTGATGTTCTCGCATCACAGTCACTAGCTGGCAACTCTGCCGTGATCGACGGCGAAGATTTCCGTAAAATGCACGCGGCACTACGTCGCTTTTATCGCCTGATCCTCGTCGACACGGGAAATAATCCAGGAAGTGGGACTTGGCAGACGGCCGTTGAGACTGCAGACGTGTTGATCTTGCCCACGATCGTAAAGGAAGACAGTGCGCGCACACTAGCTGCTGTCGCGGATACGCTCATCGAACAAGGGCACGGCGACAAGCTCAATAACGCAGTCACGATCATGGGTCGATCGAGTTTGACCTCTTACCCCGAGCTGGAACAACGCATCATCGATCACATGGGCCAGCTCACGCGTGCGGTCGTCTCTGTCCCATTCGATGCAGCACTTGATCGTGGCGACACGATCGACTTCGACAAGCTCACCCCGGAGAGCCAAGAAGCATGGCTCGAAGCCACAGCTGCAGTCATGGATGGCTTGAACTGATCGGACGGTGGATTAATGCCGGCTCCTGCCGTTGTTGCTGCCGCGGGTAAAGCTGCGACCAAGGTTGCGAAGGCCGCCGGTCGTGCGCAAGCACGCAAACTCGCAAAAAAAGGCGGAACCAACCTTTACTTTCTCGGCGGCGCACTGTCCGTCTTAATGCTCGGACTGATTTTCGTTCCAGTCATCGCCGTAACAATTTTCCTTGGTGCCAGCGTCTCTGGACTAAGCCAAGAACACGACCCTCACGAAGCCGGAGTAATTTCTGGATGTGTTCTCATCCAGCCAGTCGATGCAGCCCGCACCGAAACCACAAATGCGAGCTGGACGTTGGAACAGCGCAAGATTGCATATGAAATCGTGAACGCCGTGCTGAAACGTGGGGGAGTGACGTATAAGGCTGCCTACACCACAATGATGACGGCCATGCAAGAATCCGCTCTGCGGAACATCGATCACGGCGATACTCTGCGCGAAGACACCATCGGTGTGTTCCAGATAGGACCAGAGCACGGTACTCAGCAGCAGCGTATGACCCCGGCATGGGCGACTAACAACTTTCTAGACCGCCTTGAAGAAGTCGAAGACTGGCAAGAACTGGATCCTTGGGAAGCTGCACATCGCGCACAAAACAATGAACGTGCTAGTGACTATCAGCGCTGGTACACCGACGGAGACGCTCAAGCGATGACCGACAGCCTTCTGGACTCATCAGAATGTTCAGGGCTGCCGCTGACCCCTCCTTACAACATTGTTAGCGGCTATGGAGCTCGCACTCCTGAAGCGGCAAACGAGTCGTCGTGGCACCCAGCCTGGGATTTCAACGGTGAGGGGATTCCCGGTGCGGTTGTGTACGCCATACGTCCAGGAGTCGTGTCGTCTATTGGCGGGGCAGCCAATGGACTATCGATTACAGACCCTGAATCTGGGTTCGACGTGATGTACCTGCACATGTACCCCGAAGATGTTCTCGTCACACATGGTGAGGAAGTCGAAGTGGGCCAGCCTATTGGTCGAGTTGGAGGGGCCTTCGGATATGCCGAACACCTGGACCTTCGAATCTCGACAAACGGACTTGTACCGCCAAACGAGCAACTCGGTGTATGGCCGAAGCTTGCTCGCTCCGAGCTCGAAGGCGGACCAGAGGACTGGGTACATCCGAACGAGTACATGGCATGGTTTGGCATCGACCTTTGCCCACCTGATCAGTGCAGCTACACAACGGACGAAGGCCGATGAGCTTTACGAAGTGATCGTCAGTTTCTGTATACCCCTACAAGTTCTACTAGACGGAAGGCTCAACAATGATTCGAACGCGACGACTCGTCGTATCGGTAGCAGTGTTCGCACTCACCGGAGTTTTCGGTATGGCTGGGTGCGCCGCCACCGCAACCGCTGAGAGCGAACCCACAATCTCATTCACTCCCGTTCCTGAGGATCATCCAACGGCACGACCAGGTGCTGCTGAGCCATTAGCAACTGACTCCACCTATGGCATTGACCTGACGATTTTTGAGGAGTTGCGATATCCAGCCGAAGACGGATGCGGTTGCAAACTCGGTATTACGGAGGACGAGCCGGAGCGATACCCCGCAGGAACCGACGTAATCATGCTGCGGTTGGTGTTCACAGCTACCAAGCATGTCTGGAATGACACCGACTTTGTGATCCTGCCGGAAATCGGTTTGAGCCCAGTTTTCCTCGACGGTGCTCACTTGAACGCGGAACCTTACGCAGATGCCCCAGTGGTTATCCCGTCGGACGCTCAGCGGGTGGCGCAAGAACGTGGACTCACCCTACTCGATAATGCGGATCTCCCTGAAGAGATTCCCATCGGAGAAAGCCGGACTTACGCGGTTGCGTACTACGTGCCATACGGCGCGAGTGTCCTCGACTTACGGATGAGTAACTACGTCGATGATCGCTACATCAAGAACTGGGACCCCAATTTCGAGTCCAACATTTATGTCGAATTCTCTCCCAGCGATTACTACGTGAGACCTAGCTCATGAACCTGATCGTGCTGCTCCAAACCGGTGGCAGTGTTCTGCTTCTACTTACCATTGCGGCTTTTGGCGTGTTCATAAAAGCACTTTTTGTCTCCAACCGTCTCCGTCAGCCCGGTGAGACGGATACCCCCGCTAACGAAAGAAAAACCAATGATGACTAAGCTGACCACCTTCTTCGTGCCAGCAAACGAGCTGCCTAACCCGATCCCAGATTGGGATTTTCTCGGCTTAAATGCGGCATTGTCTCTTTACAACGGATTATGGGCGATCGTCCTCGTAGCCGCTGGAATTGGTGTGCTCACAGCAGCACTTCTCCTGATCTTCGGCAAAACTTCCCAATCAAATCGCCTGCATGTGGCCGGACTCTGGACCCTTGGTCTGTCTCTTATCGCCGCCATGATCGGTGCTGGCGCTGGTGCCATTGTCGACTTCGGCGCAAACCTGACGCTATAACGAGACGGAAGCAACACGATGAGTACTTTTGCAGCAGACGCACCGCCAGGCGTTGAGATTCCTGAGATCAAATTTGGTTGCGGCTTCGGTGACATGGCGTGCTACGGCGTCGAAAGCGCGGCGCGCTTCCTGGTCCAAGCAATCGTAGAAATGGGCAACTTCGCCGGAGACACCATCGTCAACGCATTTGACCAGACGATTAGTGACGCCCAGTGGGGAGTAGCGTTCACCGAGTGGGGAAAATGGGCTGCTGCCACATCCATTTTCGTACTGATTGTCATGCTGTACCAGATCGCCCTGGGCGCGATTATGGCAAACAAAGAACGCATCTTCCAGGCGGCCTTGGGTGCGGCATTGGGAATCCCGCTCGCGTCGTTCGCTGTGGCATTCATGGCACGTCTCACAACAGCTGTCGATGAAGCATCAATGATCGTCATCCGATCAACAGCGGATGGTGGCATTGGGAAAGCATTCATCTCGGTTTTAGGACTCAGTGAAAACCCAGGGAAAGCATTCGGAGACAACACCTGGGCGGCAGGTGCTATGAACCAAGCGATTCTGGCGAAGTCTGCTGGTGGGCTACTTCTTCTCCTGTTTGTTGTCGTGCTGGTGTTGCTTGCATCCTTCGTCTTGATGTGCGGCATGATCGTCCGAAATCATGGCCTATTGATCCTCGCTGCTCTCGCCCCGATCGCGCTCATGATGATCGGCCAGGGTCGACTCACTGCATGGGCCGAAAAATGGATCGGTCTGGTCACAGGATTACTGCTTGCGAAACCAATCACCGTCGGAATCGTGTCTCTCCTACTCGCAGTACTCGGCGAGACCACAGGAAACACCTTCGTGGAGATCACTATCGCAGTGTTGTTTCTCTTCGTATGCGGACTTGCTCCCTTCTGGGTAGTCAAGATGTTTGAGTTCGCCGGTAACGAATTTGGTGGTGCTATGGCTAGCCGACCCCAGACCTCGCGCGGTGCCGGACGCATCAACCAGGTTAAGAACTTCTCTCGAAACGCAGTACAAGTTTTCGCCCACCCCATCGCTGCAACGAAAAATGCGGTAGGCAACGTCATCAACACATTCCGTCGATAGATGAGGGAGATAGCTCATGACCATGACAGAGACAGTCCAACAGGACGTTTGGGCTAGTGCATCACCGGCGAGAGTGAGATTTACGCAGCGAGAACGGCGCGGCGTCTTCATGGGACGTACAGGAGCGCAACTGGTTGTGTCAGGCAGTGCGCTAGCGGGCATACTCTTCCTGGCGATCACTGCAGGGTACGACCGCGCTGCTGCTTTTATATTTATGCTCGTCGGTGTGATCGTCGTCGGAATATGGATGCACCGAGGGATTCCGGTCATCACACTGATCGCCCAGTCAATTTCCTACTTACTCCGCGCAATGCAAGGACAGACTAAGTTTCAGCGGAGCGTGTGGTGGCGGATTACGACAAAACCGATTCCCACCGGTACTACCGGCGAGTTGATCCCGATCCCCGAAGTGGTAAAGCACGAGACGTTGCCGGGAGGCCTAGGAGACATCGCATATGTCAATATTCCTTCCCGTGGCGGCTTCGTCTTGAACAAACGAGAACAACTCGTTTCTGCCTCTGTCCGCGTGATCTCCTCAGCGTGGCCGCTGCGCGACGAAGGTGTGAAGGAACAGATCTATCACAAATTTGCCGGATGGCTATCGAGTACAGAATCGCTCGCTGGATTGCACGAGGTCACAATGCGCGTACGCGTCGATCGCGCCGCGGCAACAGAACTCGCCGATTATGTCGCGTCTCGCGATGAGGTGCGAGAAACGACGATTTCGGAGGAAGTCCAGCGCGAGTACGCAACGCTCATTGCGCAAGAAGCCAACCGTTCGATGGAATTCACCAACACCATCACTCTGAGCTTTGATCTTGCCGAGCTGAGTTCGGCGATCCGCCGCTCCGGCGGCGGCCTTCTCGGCATCAGCGCGGTCATTGCAGACCAAGTCGAACTGCTCAAGCAGTCCCTGGACGACCTATACGTGAAGTTCGACGCGTGGTTAGACGCAGAAGAACTTGAAGGGATGACATCAACCGGGCTTGATCCCATCAGTGCCGCGCGACGACGCGAACATCTTGGTACCTCGAAACGAGAACTACGCACCAGGCCGCCGGTGATGGACGGGCAGGAACATCGTGACCGAATTGAATTCGATGAATCTGTTCATCAAACCCTCTGGATTCACGAATGGCCACGTACCGCAGTATCGACCGGTTTCCTGCAGAAATTGCTCTACGCTGGCGACTCGACGCGTTGCCTAACGATTCAATTTAAACCAGTGCCATTAGACGTTGCACTCAAAGAATTGAACAACGCTCAAATCGACATGAATACGGCAGATCGAGTGCGCGAAACATGGGGCGCTCGTACCGGGATTCATCATGAACAAGAAAGAAACAACCTCCTGGAGCGTGAGAAGGATCTCAGCGACGGATTCACTGATGAGCGTTTTCGCGGATTCTTAACAATCTCTGGGGAATCTGTTAGTGCGCTCGACCGCGACAGAAGCGCCCTTGAACAAGCAGGTTTCGGCTGTGGAGTTCGTATGTCTGTGCTGTACAACCAGCAATGGGCCAGCCTTGTGACCTCGGTGCTACCTATCCCTACGCGAAGCGGGAGAAGGAAGAAATGAACCGTTTAATCGTTTCTCATCATCGGCCCGAGGAATCCCGGGCAGAGCGTCGACAACGGCAGAAGGAAGTTGCATCTCGGATTCGTGCAGATAGACAGTCACGAGACCGGGGAACCTCGTCGTTTAACGTCCTGCCACCTTCAGCTATGCCCAAGACCGGATGGGGAGCTCCCAAGAACATGCGAGGAGCCGTACGCGTAGACCCTCCTGCACATCGAGCATCATCCAAAATATTGGCCGCAGCCTATCCTTTCCTCTCCGAAGCTGGCCAAATCATGCGCGGTCCATATATCGGAGAAAACTTATCTTCCCGTTCACCATTCTGCTTTGATCCGTGGGAGGCCTACACCGCCGGAATCGTGAAGTCGCACTCACTAGCGATCACCGGTGTAAAAGGCACAGGTAAATCGATGCTCGCCAAAAGCTTTGCGACCAGACTGTGTCGCATGGGGCGTAATGTCGCCGTACCACACGATCCAAATGGTGAGTGGGAACGGGTATCGGAATACGTCGGTGGCAAAACGATCAGCATCGATCTGTCTGGTTCATTTAAGATCAACCTCCTAGAAGCAGGAGAACGAGACACCACCATGTCTGGTGAGGCATGGCGTAACCACATCACACAAGATCGCCGCGGTGTTATCTCGCAGATAGTCCAGCAGTTGCGGCGAACGCACGAGTTGCCGCCATATGAACACACCGCCATCGATATAGCGCTCCGAAGCTTAGATACGCAAACCATCGTGACCGTCGTTCACGTTTTCCAAGCACTTCGTGACCTCACCCCAGACGGAGACGAAGTGGACGAAGATGTCGTCGTAGCTGGTCGGCAGCTCGCGCATACTCTCCGGCGTCTCGTCGCGGGTGATCTTGCCGGCATGTTTGACGGCATCTCGACCGTAATGTTTGACCCGACTGCACCGATGATGGTCGTCAACACGTCAGCATTAAAAAATGCATCACCACAGATGCAAGCGTTGACACGATTCGCCACCTCGCGATGGGTTCGCAACGCGACGACAGGGTCTAATGTCAGACCCCGAGTTATCGTGCATGAGGAAGCCGCGATTGCTCTGATGAATGACGCATACGGCGGGACCGGGCTGAAAGACCGCGTGACCGACGAGAAAGTCGCACGCCACATGGGAGTGTCGAATTGGTACCTTCTTCATCGGCTTAGCGACCTGGACGCCCTGGGAGACCATGGCTCTGCCATGCAAACCCAAGCACGCGGCCTTCTTGCAGACTGCGAGACCAGAGTTTCGTTTTCGCAGCATCCGGGTGAGATCCCTGCGATGGCCCAGGTTCTCGGGTGGAACCAGACCATGAGCGCTGTCGTAAAGAATGAGCTGAAAAAAGGCGAATCGCTTTGGCAGATTGGCGCCGACCGGGTCGCACTCGTGAAAAACAAGCTATCGGACGGCGAATTCAATGTGTTTCGTACGGACCACGGTGGGTCGGGGGCATGAATCACAGGGGAGAACAGGCGTTCGTGTACGTAGCTGGCACGCTAGCCGCAGCAGCACTGAGCTTATGGGTCGCAACTAGTTTGGCTGTGCGTGTGTCGTGTGGCCAATCACCAAAAGCGTTGGCGCTGCTTGGCGGATTTCGCGCTATTGCCGGAGACCTCCCCACCACAGAGACGGGTTGCACAACAACGCAAATCACCGTGATTCTTTGCTTCGTAGGGATGCTCGTCAGCGTTATTGCGCTCGGAGTCATCGGGTGGGAGCTGTGGGTGCGCTGGCGAGAATCTGACACCAAGTTGCTTCGAGATCTTCGTTACCGAGTGGGTTTCGCGCGTACAGCCGAACTCCGCAAGCAAATGTCAACAACAGCTGTCGCTCGGCAAGGAACCCGGCTACGCCCTGGAGTTGCGAAGCTACGTAAACCACAAGCACACGATGTGGCGTGGTGCGTGGGTAAGTCTCGTGGGATTCCGCTGTGGGTGTCCGTCGAAGAATCGGTGGTGCTACTCGGGCCTCCTCGCTCTGGGAAAGGGTTTCGGGTGCTGATCAACGCGATCTTGGACTGGCCTGGACCTCTGGTTACCACCTCGACAACCACAGACAACCTCCGTGTGACGAAAGCTCATCGCGCACGACTCGGCCGCGTTCTTGTCTTTGATCCGCAGAAGCTCTCGGGTGAGGAACATCCGATTCGAATTTCACCAATCACAGGCTGTGAAGACCCGCTCGTTGCAACACAGCGAGCGGCCGTACTCATCGCAGGAGCAGGAATGGTGGGCGGACAGAATGAGGAGTGGGCAGAGCAAGCAAAATCTCAGCTTGCGTCTCTGTTGTGTGCCGCGGCACTTGGAGGATTTGACGTTGAAGATCTCGCTCGTTGGGGCTCGGCCCCACAAATGGCGATGGAAGCGGTCGACGCGCTTTCATCAAACCCGCACGCACCAAGCAGCTGGGCTGCTTCACTGGCGAACGTTATCGAGGGTGATCCTCGACTACTCGGAAATATATGGTTCGGCGTCAGTGGAGCGGTAGCACCGTTAAGAATTCCTGAAATTGCAGAAGCCATGATGCCGCGCCCAGGAGAACCCGTTTTTGATCCGCTGGAATTCCTCAGTGGACAGAACACGCTATACCTCATCGGCACAAAAACCGGCTCCGGAGCTGCCGGGGGATACCTCGCAGCAATTCTGGACGACATCGTGGAGACCGCACGCCGTAAAGCATTGGCATCTCCGGAGTCCCGAATCGACCCGCCATTAGGACTGATCTTGGACGAGATAGCGAATATGTTTGTGTGGCCGCAACTGCCAAACGTCATGTCGGACGGGGGAGGTCGAGGGATCTGCCCGATCGTTGTTCTCCAGTCGCGCAAGCAAGCCGAAGTTGTATGGTCAGCTGCAGGGATGCATGCAATTTTCGGGGCGGCTACCGTCAAGATCCAACTAGGTGGGTCGAGCGACAATGATTTCCTCGGAGAGATCCAGGCTTTGGCCGGACAACGAGCAACTAGGCGGCAGTCAAAATCGTATAGCGAACAAGGCGTAGGCACTTCAGTGCAGCAAGAGAAGGAACCGTTGATCGGTATCGATGAGATAAGGCGCATGCCTCAATCACTTGGGTTACTTATCGCAAAAAACCTTCGCCCCGTGCTGCTTGATCTGCAAAAGTGGACTGATCGCAAAGATGCTCGATCTGTGCAATCAGGGCGTAAGCAGACGGAACTAGCGCAGCAACTGGTGTTTTCTCGGCAGCAGATGGAAAGAAACTCTAAACAGTTGGTCGAGGTCGACGAAGAGGGTCGCCGGGTATGAACACGCCGTATAGAAGACTGAGCGCGGGACGTAGAGCAGGAAAGAAGTACGTGACGAGTTATCTTCGATCGACAGCCTGGTTTTCCAGGCGCGATCGCTGGTTCAAAACGGAGCAAGAGCGTGCTGGGAAAATCCAGTGTGCCGTGTGTATGAAGAGCGGCTCTAAGCGCGATTTTGAATTGCACCACCTCGACTACACAGGTGTGCAGGAGATAGGCAACGGTGTTTGGCTCGCGAATGAAGAACACGGCGATCTCGTCGCTGTTCATCCGCGTTGTCATGAATGGCTTCATCGCGCGCTCGACGCCGATCCTGCAGCGGGCTCTGCGAGTACTCGGCGACAAGCTAATGAACGAGTAATTGCAGGGCTACGCGCCCGTATAGTGAACTATCTCAAAGGGCTGTGATGGTCGAGTTCAACGACGACGAAAATATGACGATGGAAGAACTTGTTGATCGTCTTGAAAACGACACGGAGTTCAGTGCCGAAGCATTGGCCGATCGTCACCGAGAATCAGCGCTGGACCCTCAAGTAATAGTCAACTGGCGTGAAATCACGGGAATGCAGCGCATTAATGCGTCCCGTGCACTTGTTGAGTGGGTGCATGAATGGCTAATTCCACGGTATGCGGTAAAGACCCGCACCGTCCCTGACTGTTGGTGGCAACACGGGGACTTGATCGAGGAGTTATCCGCGCTTCATACGGCGTGGCTCGTGGCTTTTGACCCAGCGGACGCGGGGTACGGGCCCGTCGGCTGGCACGAGCGATACGCTGCTGCACTGCAGCGTTCAACGATGCGTTCGCGCTGTGAAGGTGGACACCGGGCAGACCTCGTAAGGGTTCTGCCGGAAATACCAGAATCACTCTGAGCATTAGCCGGTTGAGATGCTGTCGACCTCATGCTGAGGAAGACGAGGTGTCCCGGTCTTGGATGCTTGTGAAGATCGATCCAATGCTTCCTGCCTACTCCTGGTAGGCGATTCGCGATGCAACTGCTCACGAATACTTATCTCAACATCAATCGTCCGCATCAACTGAGTGAGCTCAGACCGCCGTTGGACAACCCGGTCATAAGCGACTTGAGCATGAGGCAGTAGCCGTGCCGCGCGCTCCCACTGGGCCCTGTCGATCGCTTCATCGGCTGAGACCTTGCTACGTCGAAGTGTTTCCTGAACTGCTGCGATTGCTGAGGCACGTTGTTCGGCGTCAGCAGTGATACGTGCGAGCTCCGCAGCCGTCGATAGCTGTTTGGCTCTCAGTGCGGCTACATGGCCAAGAGGGCGAAGCTTTTGGTCATTCCATGCCGGAACAGTTTCGACATCATTGTGATTTTGTCGGCGCCGTCGAGCATCGTCTTCGTATGCGGACACCTGGTTGCCGAGTCGCTTGCGAATGCTAACTTCACGGTGTAACGCAGACATTCGTTGCGTCAGCGCGCGGTACGATTGCGCTAGTTCGTTCCGTTCCGTGCGCATCGTGTGCGTACGTTCCTGAAGCGCATCAATTGTCGACATCAGTAAAGGAGCCTCAGCCTGTGCTCCTCCGCCGACTTTAGACGCATGTTTACGAGCATCCCACGCCGCTAGTCGGAGTTGAGCTTCGTTGAGCGCGGCCTGATCGATGGCGATCTTGTCGGAAAGGCGCGCTATCTGTTCAAACAAACTCTTTTCTTGATCTGCCGCTTCAGTCAATAAGTGATCGATGTTAACCAAATCGCCGAACGGTCGGGCGGTCTTGTCATGCCAGGGAGCATACTTTTTGCCATCGACCGTTGGAATCTGAGCCTGTCGAGCAGCATGCGCCAAATCCCGCCGAGCAGCTGACTGCGAGTCATCCAGGGTGGCCTCGATAGCCCCACGTTGCATGGCTTGCATAAGTTGCTCTCGCGCAGCCGCATTACCATCTCCAATCACGACAGCCGCATTGTGTTCACGGCCTCGCGTGAGCCCCACGTACAAGCCTGCGGCATCGACGCCGGGCCCCACGAGTGATCGATCTGTAGTCTCGCCCTGGATACCATGAACAGTCGACGCATACGAGAGATGCGAGTGTTCAGCAAGATAAAAGTCATCCACTACTCGTGAGACACCGGAGTCTTCTAATGAAACGAGTGTGATTGACGAAGACGCACCGTCTTGCCCCGCACTGATGGACTGGACAACCCACTGCTGACGGTTCTCAACGTTCATGTTCCGGTCATTTCGACGCGTTTGGATCACGTCACCGACATAAGCAACTTGTCCGTTCTGCAAGCCGACGGCAGACGTCGTATCGAGCTGTTCTGCAGCGAGGCGACGCGCTTGCACTAAATCATTCACTATCTGTGCATCTTCATGAGTCGCGGTTACTATGGCCAGCCGCTTACCCTGGCCAGCCGACTCCATCCATGCATCAGCCATGTGCCGGTGAGCGTCCACTTCGGTCGCAACGACCACCGCGTGGCCGTCTTCAACGATTTGATAAGCGACTGCGTCGAGATCATCGCCGGGATTACGTAACCGCAAAGAAAGATCGGCCCAGGCTGGGTCCTTGAAACGGTGCACGGCACAAAGCTCGACAGCGGCCGTGGAGCGGGTTCGCATCAGTGACATCGCCCCGGAATGACCTACAGGCAAAGCTTGTAGGTGGTCACCAACCATCGCGATTCCAGCGTCAGCATCTTTTGCGACACTGGCCAACGCTTGAGCTGCGTTTAGATCAACCATCCCAGCTTCGTCGACCACGATTCGATCGCCTCTGCGTAGAGCAAAGTGATGCGGTCCGCCATAGGCGTGGCCTGTTTCCGGATCAGTTTGTCCAGGTACCAAGCGCGTCCAGACCTGACCGTTCGAACTGTCCGACCAACGGAAACCCCAATCATGCAGCAACGCATGCAGGCTGGACGACTCTGCACCAACCTCACGTCCGGCAACAGACGCAGCTTTTTTGGTCGGTGCCACAATAACCAAGCGACGACCCTGGTTGTCCAACAGACTCTTGGCCACACGTAGCATTGTCGTTTTTCCGGCACCAGCGGGTCCGGTCACCGTGACAAGCCGGTCACTGCCACCGATTGCACCAGCTGCCGCAATCTGGCCAGCATCTAATGGACGGTCAGCTGGCAGCATTTCACTGGCGACTTCTGACACTGTCTGGGCTGGAACTGTCTCTCCAGGCGTAGCTAGCTGGTCAAAGGCATCGGCCAAAGCAATTTTTGTACTGACCGTACGAGTTGCCATCTGGTGCTTCACATGTCCGGGCACGTCTGCAATGTCCAAGACACTCACTGTTCCCGTGTTGGCCGCACGTTCTGTCACGTCTTCTATGAGTTCGGTCAGCGCTGACCGCTCTGCCACTACTCCGGACGCAGCCACGGCACGGACCGCACCGGCACGCAGGTCAAACTGAGAGAAACGTCCACCTGTCCCGGCCGCACGCCTGTCAGCGTCGGCGACAGCTTGTGCGGCCAAATCGTCCCGGTCAATGTCCGCGATGGACAGCGCATTAATTGGGGCAGGAGATGCTCTATGACCGGACAACAGCGCAGGGTCAATATCGGCAATCTCTCGCCGAACGGTGTCTGTCCACTCGTCTTCGTCAACTAGGTTTGGCTTGTCCGGTCGTTGATGGGCCCATGCCCATCGGTCAATTGCTGTCAGTACAGTGTGGTCAGGCTCCTGGCCAGGGTTACTCGCGCGCCACTGAGCGAGCCGTGCGGCACGGTTCGCTTCGATCTGACTTGACCGGCGTGACAGTGGCCGGACAACTTTACTCAACTGTTTTATCTCGCCACGGTCATCGAGTGTGTACCCTTTTGCTGCGAGGGCCGCGATCCACTCAGGGTCTGTCCGGCCAGCCAAGTCCCCCTCGGCGTTGACCAGATTCTGGAACCGTAACATCACGCGAGAGTCTAGAGATGACCATTTCCCATCACGCCCAAGGACCTTGGCGTTCAACCACAGGTGTCGATGCTTATGAGCATCGAGTGCGCGTGAACGTTCGTGGCGAAGCTCAACGACCTCAATCTGCGCCAGCTCTTCACGAATAAGACCACCGCGTCCGCGGCGCGCGTTAAGTTCCCTCAGCCACATCTGCACAATCCGGTCGCGCAGACGGTCTTGAAAGGCTTCATAAGCAACAGCGATTTCCGGGTCTAAAACGGCTGCGAGGCTGTAGCTCTTGGGAGCGTTAATAGTCGCATCGAATACTAAATCGGTTGACG
Organism: Microbacterium luticellae; assembly: GCF_050408645.1. Lineage (NCBI taxonomy): Bacteria > Bacillati > Actinomycetota > Actinomycetes > Micrococcales > Microbacteriaceae > Microbacterium > Microbacterium luticellae. Next base: position 126,312 of record NZ_JBNTKE010000005.1, on the reverse strand, counting down.
GTGACTGCAGATCTCGACCTCGGTGCTGACCAGTAGCGGGATCAGCTCCGGAGAACCATGTCTGTAGTTCGTCAACAGTCAATCGATCAATGGCAGTTGATTTATCCGTGACAACCCGCCGTTCTACGGTCGCGCCCGCGTACCGGGCCGCTGCGATCGTCCCTTGCGTTGCGTCGACACTTTCGTGTGTTCCAGAGTCGCATGCTCCGCCGAAAGCGTAGGCGGCCGCTGACGATATTCCAGCCCCTCCGAGGCCTCGTTTCCACCGGGCAACACCACCGCGCATGAGGCTAGCGTAGCGCCAATTCACTCCAAGTGCCTGCGTGCATTGCAATCTCTTATTGTCCTATGTGGCCGTTATGGCTACGTCTAGCCGTTGGGTACGGGTGCTGAGATGTTTAGATTTTTCGCCATCTTCACTTTCGGTCGGTCATTTGTTCGTGCACGTTCTCTGCGTTGTTGTCCCGGAATCGTAGTCGGTGCTGTGGCCGCTTCACGTCTCTGGATCGCGAGGAAAGATGTCCCGCCGCACACGCCGCACATCCCGAAACAACTGACAGGAATCGGAACTCGGCCTGTGAGTCGGTTGGCATCTGGAAGCAGACGACGTGGTGGAGCAAGTACGAACAGCGGAACGAGAGGCTGCTAGTGGGGGAGAAGCTCCTGAATTGAGATTGAGGTCTACTGAGTTCGATTCAGAATCTGCAGCACGTGTTCTATGAACGACTGCTTAGGGAAGTCACTTGGGAGCGCTTCGAGCCGCTCACCTTCATGGGCATCGAGGTTTGCTGGAAATACGATGCCTTCTTCTTATTTTTCCAATTTTTTGACATTGCAGTGAACTGGACGTTAGTGTACCTCTACATAGGTACATAGACGTATATTGGAGGTGGGATGTCCAAAGAGCTTCGTGGTCAAGCCCCAATCGAGCTGATCCGGGACACTGCGATCCCTCTGCACGAGCAGATTGCGGATCACTTCAGACGCAACGTTCGCGGCAATTTTTGGCCGCCCGGGTACAAACTCCGTGCGGAAGCCGACATTGCTGTCGACCTCAGAGTTGCGCGAGGGACAGTCCGAAGGGCGCTGCGCGACTTGGTGGAAGAGGGGATTCTAGTGCAGGTTCACGGTCGAGGCACCTTTGTTGCCTCCAACTCTGCCGAGGACTCAGAAGCGAACGGGTTGCATGGATCGCTGCTGTCTAATGGCGAGCGCCTCGAGAGGCTTGGTCTGTATTTCGTAGACGATGTTCTTGAGCTTCAGATTGTGGCGGAAAGCGAACAAGTCGGTCCCTTCCGCGGTGGCAGTGTCATGCGATTCACCCGTCTGAGGACGTTGCTCGAAGGGCCCGAGGCGCTCATCACGACTGAAGTGCTTCTCGACGAGGTCCCTGGCATCGAGTCTCTTAGTGAAGATGATTTGGCGTCTTCACCGTTCCACAGGTTGTTGCGTGAGAAGTGGGGCGTTTCTTTGTCGTATGCCGAACGCGCGTATTCGGCTGAGATCGCATCGGAGAGCCTGGCGGGCAGGCTTGGGCTGCCCAATGGAGCCGCGGTGTTGGTCCACGATCAGTTCACATACAACGAGACAGGCGTATGCATTGAACACTCGCGGGCATGGACTCGAACCGACCGTGGCAGTCAGACAGTAAGAATTAAGGCGGTGCTGTGATGAAGATCAAGGCTCGAACAGAAGCCATCTTTGACGAGACAACCGGTCGGAGCGTGATGGTAGCTTTCGACCACGGGACTGAGGGCGCAATTGTCGGTGGTGAGCACGTCCCCGGCATGCTTAAGAAGCTGTCGGGCTCCGAAGCCGATTCGCTCTTACTCACTATCGGGCTGAGCCGTGTCTACAACGTCACGTACGGGAAGCTCTCCGAAAAGTCACCGACCGTTTGTTCGGGAATTGACGTTCCCGTCTTCAGCGCTGAAATCGGAAGCGGCGACCCGCTGGACTCCACCATCTCTCCGTGGGAACCGCAGGATGCTCTTCACGCTGGTGCGGAAATGTGCAAGATGTTGCTCCCGCTCGGTCTAACTGACACACACGCGTGGGGACGCGCCCTCCGCAATATCGCGCAAAGAATCACGCAGGCGGAAAAGGCAGACATTCCGCTGATGCTCGAGCCAGCATTCTGGGGCCAGAACTCTGCTTGCAAGAGCGACACAGCGATCGCAGACGCGGCACGATTGTGCGTCGAACTCGGTGCTCATGTACTCAAGATCCCGGCACCAGATGATCCGAAAGTGCTTCAGGAAATTGTCGATTGGAGCCCAGTTCCCGTGTTGGTGCTCGGAGGAACGCCACGAGACGGTACTGACTTTCTAGAAGAGGTCTCCAGGTGGATGGAACACGGCGCTCGGGGCGTTGTGGTCGGGCGCAATGTATGGAATCGCCCGGACCCTCTCGCTGCGATCAGCGCGCTGCGTCACGTAGTGCACGACAGTGACATCAAGTCAGCTCGTGAACGAATGGAAAGCGCAGGCGCTCCGCTCGGAAACACTAGCCAGCTCTAACAACTAATTGGACAGGAACGGAACCTTGAAACAATTCATTCTCGAAGCACCGGGTCGTCTCGTGGAACGTGACGTACCTATCCCAGAACTCGCTGCGGGCGATGTGCTCTTGAAGACAGCCGCACTGACCCTCTGCGGGTCCGACGTGCGTATTTACACCGGCGAGAAGACCGGCGGAGTGGAATGGCCGGTCGTGATAGGACATGAGTTCACAGGACATGTCGTTGAGGTGGGAGGCTCTGAGGAATCGCATCTTATCGGGAAGTTTTTCTCAGTCGTTCCTTGGATTGTCTGCCGAAAGTGCACAGCGTGTCTTAACGGGCAAACGAACCTGTGCCCGAACGTGAAAATTTTCGGGTACCAGCTCCCTGGTGCCATGTCTGAGTTCGTGCGCATTCCCAAAGAAGCGGTCGCAAACGGCAACTTGATTGAACTGCCAGAGAATCTTCCACCAGAAGTCGGGGCGCTCAGCGAGCCATTGTCATGCGTATTTCATGGACATCTTCGATGCAACATTAAGGTCGGCGAAACAGTACTCATCCTTGGAGGAGGCCCAATTGGCCTGCTTCACACCAAGCTTGCACTTAGAGCTGGCGCGGGGCAGGTAATTGTGAGCGAGCCAGATCCGGCGCGAGCGACAACTCTTCGTCAAGCTGGTGCCTCCAGCGTGATCAACCCCTTGGAGACAGATGTAGCAGCGTTCGTGCAGGAGGCGACGAACAACGAAGGAGCCGACGTAAGCATTATTTGTATCGGACGAACGGAGTTGGCGAATGAGGCAATCTACAGCACGCGTCCTGGCGGCGTGATCAACCTATTCGCGGGCTTTGGCCATGCGGGGATCGGTGAGCTTGACCTCAACGCCATCCACTACAACCAACTCGACGTCATTGGCAATGCTGACGCGACCCTTGGAGAGTTCAGAACGGCCGCTCGGCTCATCGCTAACGGGGAGGTCGAGGTCGTCTCGATGCTGACCCACAGGTACTCGCTATCGGACGCCCAAGCAGCAATCGACATGGCCGCATCCGGAAAGGGCATCAAAGTTGCAGTACTTCCCGATTCGGAGTTCTAGCTATGGCTGCCTCTACGAAGAACATTGAAACCGGTGTCACCCTTGGTATTGATATAGGCACATCCGGCACAAAGCTGGTTTGCGTCGACAGGCACGGGCGAGTTCAGTTCGAACTCAGTTCTGAGCACGCAACAGAGTACCCGGCGCCCGGCTGGGCGGAACAGGACGCCGACGACGTATGGTGGCGGCCCACAGCCAGGCTTATTCGCTCCGCAACGGAGCGTGTGGATGGACAGATCCTTGCGGTGGGCGTAAGCGGGCTCGGCCCGTGTCTGCTTCCCGTCGACAGCCGTGGCCAACCATTGCGTAAAGGCATCCTGTACGGGGTGGACAACCGCTCAGCGGGTCAGGTGCGAGAACTCACTCGTAAATATACCGACGAAACGCTTCAGAATTTGTGCTCACATTCGCTCAGTTCTGAATCAGTCGGTCCCAAGATCGCATGGGTGCAGGAAGAAGAACCGGCGATCTGGCGTGAGACTAAGCAACTCCACACCTCCCATACGCACGTCGTTCACCGGCTAACCGGCGCGTACGTCCTCGATCACACATCTGCGAGTCTCTGGGATCCCCTTTACAACCCGTGGAATAACGATTGGAATTTTCAATTGGTTCGCGAGTTCGGTGTGGAGCACTTGCTGCCTGATCTCAAGTGGCCGAATGAAATAGTCGGCTACATCCATTCGAACGCTGCGAGGATCACCGGCCTTGCAGAAGGAACTCCGGTTATCGCGGGTGCAATCGATTTTGCTGCAGAGCTGGCAGGGATTGATGCCACAGAAGTGGGTGACGGCGCTATAACATACGGCACAACGCTCGTACTTAATATCGTCGTGGATCAGGTGGTACCTGGTAAGGAAATCTGGACTTGTGTCGGTCTCCGGCCGGGAAGACATCTTCTCGGAGGCGTGACTTCGTGCGCAGGCGCGCTAACCAGTTGGCTACGGCGTATTGCGGGCGATCCGCCATTTGAAGAGCTAATCGAACTCGCGGACTCTACGCCAATTGGCAGCAACGGTCTCCTTATCCTGCCGTATTTCTCGGGAGAACGAACCCCGATCTTCGATCCGGACGCACGAGGGGTGATTTGCGGACTCACGCTGTCGCACGGAGTGGGCGATCTATACAGGGGCGGACTAGAAGCCCAAGGCTTTGCTGCACGCCACATTCTCGAAGAACTGAAGGCTCGCGCAGGTGTAGCGCCAAAGAAGCTGATTGCGTCAGGCGGTGGCGTACGCCATCCACTCGGAATGCAGATTGTTTCCGATTGCACCGGTGTCACGCAATCGATTACATCATCCCGGTCCGGAGCTCCGTTCGGCGTCGCAATTTTGGCACACAAAGCATTGAATTCAGACTTTGAGCCAATCCCACACAGTCAGCCGATCAAAACTGTCACCCCGGATGCTGAGGCATCGACACAGTACGACGCGCTCTATGAGCAGTATCGGCAACTCGATCACAACACACGCGCTATAAATCACAGGCTTGGGCAGATGACGACCACCTAGATTAACCGCAATTTCGGTCAAAGGAGATCACATGAAAGAGCAAAACAGCAATACCGAAGCGACTGCGTTTACAGTCGAACAACGGGGCATTGACTTAGTCCCGGAGAATGAGCGACACGGCTCCCCACGAGACCTCATTTGGTTTTGGGCGGGCACCAATATGAGTGTCTTCGCTGTCGTATACGGCCCTGTCCTAATAGCAATGGGACTCTCCCTCGCTGAGGCAACCATTGCTATCATCATCGGAAACGTCGTCTCGTACGCAGTGCTCGGGCTGACAAGTCTTCAAGGGCCAAAAGTCGGAACAAGCACGATGGTCATTTCCCGTGCGGCATTCGGACCAAACGCAGCGCGGGGCTACGCGTTCCTCAATTGGATATCCATCGTTGGATTCGAAGCAATTGGACTGGCGCTAATGGTAGCGGCCGCTAAGAGCGTCTTCGGGTACTTCGACATCGAGATCGGGATGCCAGGGACAATTGCCCTCCTGATCTGTCTGGCGCTCCTTCAACTCTTGCTTCCTCGACTTGGCTATCAAGCCCTGATGCTCGTGAAGAAGTACTTCACTGCAATCTTTTTTATCGCATTCGGCGCGATCGCCATCTATATTCTTCCAAATGCGGATTACTCGAGCCTCGCAGGCGGAGGAGGACGCGCTGCGTTATTTGCGGGAATCATGCTCATGCTCGCGTCTGGCGGATTCTCCTGGGCCGGCACGGGAAGCGACTACACGCGCTACCTTCCGAAGAACACAAGTTCACGTCGCATCTGGTGGGCAGTGGTCATCGGGAACTGCATCCCCATCATTGCACTCCAAATCCTTGGTGCCGCTGTCGCATCGGTTACACCTCTCGCTGAGGACCCGATCTCAGGAATCCCATCCGCCCTGCCCGACGTGTTCTTCGTCCCCTATGTAGTCATTGCAATCCTCACTCTGCTATCCATCAACGCATCGTCAATGTACTCGTCAGGACTGAATCTGCAGACACTTGGGCTCAAAGTGCGACGCACACGCGCGGTCTTTTTCGACCTGATCGTCGGAGGAACCATCGCGTTCTTCGCGGTACTTGCTCCAACTTTCGAAGACGCCTTAGGTGTGTTCTTGTCACTGTTTGGCCTCTGGGTAGCGCCATGGGCAGGCGTGTACCTTTGCGACTGGATAGCTCGTCGGGGCAAATACGATGCCGAATCTCTGTTCCCCACTCCAACAAACAAGGGGATGTACTGGGGTATCGGCGGGGTTCGATGGTCGGCAGTTGTCGCGCAAGTAGGAGGAATGATCTTTGGCGGACTCTGGGCGGAAGTCGAGGGTGTCTTCACTGGCCCCTTAATGCAAGCGAGCGGAGGAGTGAACCTCAGCATCCCGATCGGCTTCATAATGGGCTTCCTCGTCTATCTACTGCTTGCCAAGAAGGCACCAGAGCCTGAACGGCCTGGTCTCGGACAGCTGCGGTGAAACGAGGCGAGGCTCCCAAACGACCCTGATTGCGGAGCCTCGCCCGTTCTTGTAGGGCGCTAGCTAACAGCACGGACGTAGCCATGAGCCAATTGAGGAACAGCGGTGCGGAGATCGGCAGGCTCCGGAGCATCGGCGTGTAATCCGGTTAGAGAACCCACAGGCCTCGATTCCAACACTGCTCTTTACTGAGTGACGGTGCAGTCGGTGGCACCTCGTGCGGTACTTTGCCCTCGGCAGCCTCCAGATCTCCGATAAGTTAGTTGCTCATCGCGTATTCCCGAGGATCGCGGCGAGCTTGTCGACTTTTTCAGGCCGAAATCCACTCCAGGACTTCATCCCGGGGGCTTTCACTACCGGTAGCTGCTGAAATCTCAGTTCACGAAGATCATCGGCAACGGCCTCGGTAACAGTGAGCACCTCATACGCGATCCCTTTGGCCTCGAACGCACGATAGGTCGCGTTGCACTGCACACAACCCTCGCGACTGAAGACCGTCACCTGACCTGCAGAACTACCGTTGTTATTCATGGTCTTCCTCCTGATTTTTTGCCTTGAAGGCACGATCAGTGCCGCTAAGCCAGAGAATCGGAGCGCAAGGGGACCGTGGAATACCGGACTGAGCGGAGCGAGGGAGGATATGCTGCGAAAGCCCCTTGCGTGGAGAGCCGACGGCTGTATGCTGCCGAAGGCTTCAAGGCAAAAAAAGGGGGTCGCGCACAGCGCGACTACTCCACGCCGTACTGCTTCCATACCCGAGGGCACCGGTGTAGCGGCGCTGCTTCCTGTCGAAGCTCTATCGTTCATATATTTCTCTCCCTGGCCGACTGGCGCATGGCCGGTCTATGGGAGCTTGGTGAAGGGAGCGGGTTCTGACGAGCAGATTTCGTCGAATGCTAGCTTCGCTGGCGAGATGTTCGTGATCTGTAGCTTCCACGACGATGACCATCGAGGAAATGGCCACAAGTCAGCTGAGGCCCAGTCCACTTCCGTGGGTACCGGATGGTGGTTCTATAGACGGCCCAGTATTAGGTCCCGGATCGCGCCGGATCCGTGGCATGGAACCATCCGGATCTTGGCGAGAACGCCCCGCATTGTGGTCGACCGTTGCGTCGTCGATGAGCGGGATCAGTGGACGTGGGTCAATCCAGGCACGATTCGGCTGCGGGCTACTGGTGGCGGAGGCGTTATTCCAGTCGTTGCGGTTGACGCGTGCGAAGTCGATCCGAAACCGGGCTTGCTCAGCGATATGACGCATAAACCACTGGGTCGAGCGTCCGTTTCCCTCACGGAACGGATGTGCTTGATTCATGAATGCCGCAATGACGGCGACGTTGTTCACGAAGCGGCGCCGTTCGATCACGCTCCAGTCGACCGTCTGGATGTGCTCCTGCACCTGGTGGACGAGGTCGAGAACCTCGCCGCGACAGGGCTGTGCGAACTCGGTATCCTCGTCTTTTCGCATCCTGCAGGTGCGTAGCTCGCCCGCCCATTCATAGACGTCTTGGAACAAGTGTCGATGGATCTGCTGCAGATGCTCGGTATCGAAGGTGCGATCGATCTGCACGAGCCCGGCAGCGAGCTGCTGTGCTCGCGCCGCTGTCGCCGCCCGTTCTCGGACGTCGAGACGGTGAGCATTACGCTCACCGAACTTGTTACGGAGCGTACCCTGACGGGTGGTGGTGTCGTACGTTTCGGGATAGAAGTAAGCTTCCCAAGCTTCCCAGCCCGCAGCCACGTCAGCTCGCGGGATGGTGCGCGGCTGCACGCTCCGCAGCGCGGCTCAGATAGGCGTCGAAGTCGATGCGCCCGAGGGTGAACTCCACGAGGTCTGCGACGGCCGCACGATCGGGCTCCCAACCTGAGAGGTGCTCGGTCGCGAAGACTTGACGGACGGAAGCCTGCTGCTCGCCGTCAAGTTCCTCGAACAACTCCGGCCACATTGCTACAACATTAAATCCAGCCATGTCGGCCACCCCTCCGTCTAGTGAACCATGTCGCGTGATCAAGACGTTCGACGAGAACAAAACTCGTCGCAATGAGCCTTCCCACATAATTCCTTTGCTCACACTTAGGAACACGATCTGGCAGGAACTCGGTAACACTCCAAAATGCGGGTAACAAAAGCATAACAATACGGTATGCGCTTAGGCGGTTGTCGATAGCCTCTGCTCAAACGGTAGGGTAAACTGCAAAGTTTTGTATCGCGCCCGCCCGGAACACGATAGGGGCAGTAATGAAACGTAGAAGAAATTTTAGACTCGCAGCATTAGCGTCAATGGTCGTGATCGCGGCGAGTTCTCTCGCTACCCCCGCCATGGCTGGCGATGAGCCCCCGAAACCAGATGTCCAATTATCTAACATTCAGTTCGATCAGTACGGTTTCCCCCATGTGGAAAAACTGTTAGACACTGAAGAAATGAAAGAGTTCGGGGCCACACAAACCAAGTCCGAGATTGAGGAGATAATTTCTCAAGCCAGCCCCACTCAGAACGTCCAAGTTCTACTTGACTTCGACAGTGGCGGCTACGGAGGCGCCGTTCTCGTCGATCAGTCGGCAGAAGACCAAATCGAAGAAGCGGTCCTGCGATCAGAGTCACATCCAGATCGCACAACAACGACAGTCAACCCGCCAATCGTTGCGTTTGCCGGCATTAGCACTTGCCCATACACCTCTAGCCCAAAAGGCACTTCCGATCATGGGGCTTATACGTTGCACTGGTGTGGCAGTGGGGATTGGAGCGGACCGGGAATTACTCCTTGGAACTGGTATAGAAATGGAATTTCTACTAACGCTTTGGTTGGACCGAGTAATCTGAACTGGATAGCGTGTCCCGGCAATACTACCTGCACAGTGAGCCCTGCTGGAACCCCGCTCGGATACGTGCGGTTCAGCTGAACTCAGTCCCACAGTGAAAAGGCATAATGAACAAATCATCCGTGGTCAGGATGGATTGTAAAAAATTTCCATTGTCGCGATGGCTATTAGGTGTAACTGCAATTGCGATAACTATTCTTGCAATCTGGGGAATTTCATCCTGGGCTCTAAAACAAGGTAACAGAGTTGAGGTTTTGCAGGCTTCACTAGCGCCCTGGCCTGAAGAGTTTTCCATTGGAATGGGTACAGAGACAAGGTACGACGACTTCTACTCCATTATGGTCGGAACGTCTACGGTTGCCGATCCCTCCGCGGATGAAGATCACTGCCTCATTGTTGTAATTGAGACACCTGCGCGCGGTAGTTGCGCACCGGAGCTAATCGACGCTGTTGTTACGTTCACAGTAACGCCGAGCAGCCCCAGTGCGCTGCGTGAGAAATTTCCCGATGGGGCCACTCTCAGCATCAGGTTCGACGGCAACGAGGTCACAGTCAGCCACGATATAAAATGATGATTCGCATCCCCTAAAGAAGTTACTTCCTTAGGGGATGCGTCAATTATGTCAAGCTATGAGGTAAGGGATCGCCGCACACTTGACGCGCCCACACCGAGCACGCGGCCAATAGCTTCCCAGCTCTGGTTCTCGGCACGCAGACGTTCAGCAGTGGCGATTCGCTCGGGTGTCATTACTGTCGGCCGTCCGCCAGACCTTCCTTGACTGCGCGCATACTCAAGGCCACGCAGAGTATTCTCGCGAATCGTATCAACCCGTAGCTGCGCAAAAACAGCAACTATGCCATAAAGCGCTCGCCCCATCGGTGTCGTTGTATCAATCATCGGCTCGGTAAGACTGACGATATTTACTTGTCGAGCTTCTAGGTCTTGCAACGTCTCGATCAGCATGCGCTCGCTACCAGCAAGCCGATCAAGTCGACGTACCTTGAGGGTGTCCCCCTGTCGGAGATAGTCAAGGCAGGCTAACCATTGCGGTCGGTCGGCGACACGACTGGACTCTCCATGATCAACGAACACTCGGTCGCATCCGGCGGCTCGCAGCTCAGCGGTCTGCGCGTTCGGATTCTGTTCACGTTTGGATACTCGTGCGTATCCCACGATATGTCCCATGCCGAAAACGTTACCGTCTGAGTTTCGACGCACTTTGGTTTCGGCAGGGGGTTTCGGAGGGCGCTTCTCGGCGTGTCGCCCAAGCACGGTGTCACATTCGGCATCTGGCCGAAAACGATCGTTACTGGCAGCCATTGTGAGATTCCCTTCGAGTGGCGGTGCCGTTTTCTGTGGCCTGGATGCTAGACAGCTTTGCATGCCCCGTCAAAGACGTCGGGGCCGAACCGGAGGTGCATGAATGAATATTCGCAAGGGGTCACGGATTGTCGCCGCAGTCGCGGCCGCGCTGGTACTCGGATCCGCTCCATTTGGCGCGGTTGCTGATGAGGGACCTGATGCCAGCACACAAGGTACCTGTGTTGACGTGGCGAAGCTGGCGGCACAACATGCCGAGATCGAGCCGCACGAGACCATCCAGTTCCTATGCTTTGGGAATCAGGTGGTCGTGACAGCCGATGCCGGGACACCCAATGAGGAGCGGGCCCAGGTTGAAGTGAGGTTCTCAGATGAGTCGACATCGAGTAGAAACGTGACGTCACATCCCGCCGATCCGGAAGATTCAGCGTCCACGGAGCCTCTCGCAGTCCCGTATTCCGCAGCTTCAATGGCCGTAGTGTGTGATGGCAGCGTGACGCGCACGATCAAGAGCGAGCTGCATGAGCTCATCTACGGCTGCGCGGCATACGGCGAGTACAACACGAGTAACGGCGCAATCATCTGGCAGCGCACGATCGACTGGGAGTGGAACATGTACCCAGGTAGGCCGTCAGCGCAGAACCTCTTCAAAATTATACCGTCGGCGGGAAGCCCAACGATGAGCGGATCATTCACGAGCCGCAAGCAGAACTGGATCTATACCCCAATTGAGCTTGATCGTGTGCCTTTCTCCAATGCATCATTCGCAACCACGACGACGTGGACAGGAGAGATGACGGAGGAGGGCTCGCACTCGGTGCTTATCGACAACATCCGCATCGTGGACTCAGCGAAAGGATTCAGCGGGAACTTCGACGGAGGTATCCCCAGCCACCGGTTTACCTGCAGTGTGAGTCAGAATCGCTGCTACTTCCCCAATGGGCAGGAAGCGCCACTCTGATCGTCAGATCCAACAGATGGAGTTGTACGAGACCGATATGTTCGGTGTGTCCATCTTCACGGCCATGCTGAGGGGTGCGCTCACATAGAGCGCACCCTGAAGTGCTTTTTCGGTGATGTGCACGAGGTCGAGGCGGATCAGGTCGCCCTCGATCGTGGCTCCACCCGTCAGTGTGTAGTTATCCCCGGGGCGTCCCCATACGCCGAGGGATGTTGGGAAGGCGAGCCTTGTCACAAAAGCCTCCGGGCTCACCGACCTCACAGAGCACGCTTGTGGTTTGCCATTGAAAATCTTCTCATGGGCCCAGCCGTCGTAGGTTTCGAAGTCTCCGGTGTCGAGATTATGGAGTTCATACCGCATCAGCCCCGGGTCCACCTTCATTGTGAAATGGCTCACCGGGTCTCCGCCGAACTGCCGCTCGACGGCGGCTTGAAACGGAAATGTTTCACGCCAACCGAGCATCACGGATACTGCGGCCGCGAACAGGCCGGACTCCGAGAGCCCCTCCAGGTTCCGAAGACGCTGTGGACGCTGGACTAACCGGAAGTATCCATCCATGATCCAATTGTGCTCCATAAACAGCGCTCTTTAGTCACATGGTTGTGGTGCGGTCTGTATGAGACTCCACCGACAAGATCACATTCAGCCCTGCAGCTCGAGCACGTGCGGACACGGTCATTATCTGTTCAAGAACATCAGCGACCGAGTTGTCCGGCATGACTACCGCGTTTAACGGTCCAGGGAGCGGGAGCTTGGTTGCCATACTGGTGGCCGCAGTGACCTCAGCTACGTCGTCCTCATCAACGTGGACATAGAGAGCGGTCGTGTCCAACGATGCATGTCCTAACAGAGTCTGGACAGCGCGAATGTTGGTTGTCCGCTGAAAGCCGGCATGACCGGCCCGTCTACGCAGGCTGTGCGGTGTCCAATCCGGGCCAAGCATGCGGCGCACCCACTTGTAGATCGTGCACGGATGGACATGACCGGTCCCGCTGGTCCCCGGAAAATAGTAACTGTCCGCACCTTGCTCCCGTTCCAGCTCACGTAGCGTGGCCAGTGTGTGGTCATCGAGCGGAATCCGACGAGAGTGACCGCCTTTGCCGGTCACGGTCAAGACACGTTCCAGTCGATCACGTGGATGCAGCGTTGCGATCTCTGTGCGGCGGAGCCCGAGTGTGGCTCCCAAAAGCAAGACAGCACGATCTTTCAGGGGTGCAGATCTCAGTACATCTTCAATGAGTGCATCTGGTGCCGGTGGGCGAGCAAAACGCGGAACTCGTACCACTGGCAAGCCACGCGACGGGTCGTGGATCAATCGCTCTCGTCCTGCCCATCGAAAAAACAGGCGCAAACTAGTGGCAACTTTCTTGCGGTACTCCGGTTTCCATTGGGGGTGCGCAGCGAAATACGCCGTAACATCCGCTGCGGTTACGGCTTCAAGATTGGAAACCGACCGCATGAAGCGTTCTACGTCTCCTACTCGCTGAACAATGGTGTTTGAAGCACGACCGGCAGCGACAAGTGATGCCTTATATTCCTTCAACACAGTTGTCCTCGTTCGCCAGATTCTCAAAATCTACTACTTTGGCGTGTTGAGGCGCCACTATGTCGCATATTTAGCGTAGATTTTGGGGCATGACAACCCGCGCGATCGCAACGACGGAGCAGCAACATATCTCCGTCCGAACGAACTTGCTGATGTTTCTCAACGGAAATATGAAGCTCGCTGGAGTACAGCGGATCACAGGCCTCGACTACAGGACGCTGCAGTACAAGATGCTGGAGCAGAAAAAAGGCCGATGGAAAGCATCGGACGTGAAGAAGCTTGCGGAAGCTTTCGATGTGTCGGAGGAGTGGTTGCGTGGCGAGCTGCCGATCGACCCAATCGTCTACGGCTATGCTGCTGAAAAACTTACAACTGAAAACCAAACAAACCACGAGGAATTAACTTCTTCTACCACCCCCGCGGACAAGAAAGAAGGCCCGACTCCCTCTGGCAAGAGAGTCGGACCTTCGGCACTGGTTGCGGGGGCAGGATTTGAACCTACGACCTCCGGGTTATGAGCCCGGCGAGCTACCGAACTGCTCCACCCCGCGGCACAAGACATAACTCTAGCATGGGCCTGGGGGTGCCGCGAATCGTGTGTGTGGCGTGGTTGTCTCGGGCGTGTCATGGGGCGACATGCCTCTATCGTCGTACGGCGGTGGGCGGCAGTATAGAAGCATGCTTGCTGTTGCCGTGTGCCAATTTGCCCCTACCGATGATGTTGCCGATAACCGGCAGCGTATGAGCCAGTTCACCCGCGATGCCGTGCAACGCGGTGCGCAGCTGGTGGTTTTTCCGGAATACAGCAACTTTTTTGTTAATCCCATCGATGGGAGGCTCGCACAGAATGCCGAACCGCTCGATGGTCCTTTTGTGCAGCACCTGCAGCAGCTGGCGGGCGAGCACGCCGTCACGATTGTTGCCGGTCTCATTGAAGTAGCGCAGAATTCGGGTGCGGGCGGTGGCGACCAGCATCCGGCTCGCGTGCACAATACGGCTGTTGCGGTCACTGCCGACGGTGTTGTTGCCACCCACCGCAAACAGCATTTGTACGATGCTTTTGGGCAGCGCGAATCGCAGTGGATTGCGCCCGGCCCCCTCACAACGCCCGAAACTTTTGTGGTCGCGGGCTTCACGATTGGCGTGATGACGTGTTACGACCTGCGTTTTCCTGAGGTCGCACGAACCCTCACCGATGCGGGCGCCGACGTATTTATTGTGCCGGCGGAATGGGTGCGTGGTCCTCTCAAAGAACACCACTGGCAGACGCTGTTGGCGGCGCGCGCGATTGAAAACACCGCCTATGTTGTGGCCGCCGACCACCCGACGCCCATTGGCGTGGGGCACTCTGCCGTGGTCGATCCGCAGGGTGTGACGATCGCCGCCGTCAGCACGCACGAAGGTATTGCGCTGGCCCACCTCGACACGTCAGAGATCGCGCGTGTGCGCGAGGTCAATCCGGCGCTGCGACTACGGCGCTACCGGGTGAGCCCCATGATGCGCCGGGCATAAATATTCCCGCGACAGAATGTTCCGGATGCTGGCGCCCACCGCCAACGTCGCACCACAGGCCGCCCGTGCTAGGCGCGTCTCATCCCGCTCAGCCGGCGCATGGCTTCATCGATCACCTCGGCAGACTTGCACGCGGCAAAACGGACGAGGCTCGCGTAGAGATGGCGGTTGCGCTCGGTGACGAACGCGGTGAGCGGTATCGCCGCAACCCCCATACGTTCGGGCAGTGCACGACAGAAAGTATCGGCATCGGTGCCGCCCACCCCAGCTGCATCGGTGACGGTAAAGTACCCACCCTGGGGAGCATAAACAGTAAAACCAGCAGCGGTAAGGCCGTCGTGCAGCATCCGGTGTTTGCTGATCATCTGTTCGCGAGCGGCAGCAAAAAAGGCGTCGTCAAGCCCCAGCCCCACCGCGACGGCCTGCTGAAACGGCGTGCCATTGGTGTAGGTCAAAAACTGTTTTACGGTGAGCACGGCGGTAATGAGTGGGGCGGGCCCGTGGATCCACCCGATTTTCCAGCCGGTGACCGAGAACGTTTTACCGGCCGAAGAAATCGTGAGGGTGCGTTCGGCTGCACCCGGCAGGGTCGCCAGGGGCACGTGCGGGCCGGTAAACGTGAGGTGTTCATACACTTCGTCGGTGACAATAATGGCGTCGTGGCGGTGCGCGAGTTCAACAATGAGCTCCTGCGTGGCGCGATCAAACACCGTACCGGTGGGGTTGTGTGGGTCGTTGACAAGAATGATGCGGGTGCGGTCGGTGACAGCGGCAGCGAGCTCATCATGATCGGGCTGAAAATCGGGCAACCGCAGCGGCACCGTACGCAGAGTTGCGCCAGCCAGCGCGACAACCGCAGCGTACGAGTCGTAGAACGGCTCGAACACCACCACTTCGTCGTGGGGCGAATCAATGAGCGCCAGCAGTGTCGCCGCAATAGCCTCGGTGGCGCCGGCCGTCACAACAATCTCACGTTCCGGATCTAGTGGCAGCCCATAAAATCGCTGCTGATGCTGCGCAATCGCCTGCAACAGCCCCGCCTCGCCGCGACCCGGCGCATACTGGTTGTGCCCGCGGGCAATAGCAGACCGCGCGGCCTCGAGGACTTCGGCCGGGGCCGCAGCATCCGGAAACCCCTGACCCAGGTTTGCCGCCCCCGTTCGGGCCGCGAGCGCTGAAATCTCTGCGAAAATAGTGGATGCGACGTTGCCATCCGGCGAAAGTAAACCTGCTCCGGCGGCTGTGCGCCGCCATGCTCCCGTGACGATTCCCATGCGGCCCAGGGTAATGGCTAAGCAGACATTCATCGCAGACATAAGAAATACACAGACTCCAGCGTCACTGTGAAAGTGTCCGATGTGAAGGAGCACCATGAACGACCAAAATTTTCATCCTGACCACGCCACAGGTGCCGGTCACGATATGCCCACTGTGTTCTCGAGTGCACCCGCGGCGCAGCCCACGAACCCGGCGCAGCCCACGAACCCGGCGCAGCCCACTGATCCTGTGCACGCCATTTTTGCGCCACCGTCGGGTGCGGTGCCGAATGCACAGCCGCAGGCGCAATCGAATGCACAACCGGATGCCGGCGGCCCCACGGTGCCGCTGAGCAGCTTTGGGCTTGCCGCAGAGCAGTCTCAGCACGCTCAGCACCCGGAGCACTCTCAGTCCCAGCAGCCGACGGCTCGTCGTGGCGGTACGAAGGCTGCTGCGCTGTTGCTGGCGGCCGCGCTCTTGGGTGGTGGTGCCGGTTATGGCGGTTCGGCTTTGCACGCAATGTTGACCGACAGTGGTTCGTCGACCTCGGCGAGCGGCCCGGGCACGGTCACGGTGAATAACCCTGATTCGGTCGAGGCTGCTACGGCGATCGCTGCTAAGGCGGTGCCTTCTGTAGTGACGATTGAGGTCTCCAGTCGCACGAGCGGCGGGAGTGGTTCGGGTGTTGTGCTCGATAACGAGGGTCACGTGCTGACGAATGCGCATGTGGTGACTCTCGACGGTGGGGTGGCCGAGCCGAATATTCGTGTGACGACCTCGGATGGCCGCATTGTTGATGCCACGGTGGTGGGCGTTGACCCCATTTATGATCTGGCTGTACTCAAGCTGGCCGATGCTTCGGGTTTGACGCCGATTGAATTTGCTGACTCGTCGGCGCTGAATGTCGGCGCAACGACGGTGGCAGTGGGTGCACCCCTGGGACTGTCGAACTCAGTGACAACCGGTGTCGTGAGCGCGTTGAACCGGAGTATTGAGATTGCTTCGGCGGCGGCTCCCGAAGGATCGGGAGACGAGAATGATGGTGATGAGCAGGGCGAGGGTGAACGGCCGTTCCTGTTTGACCTTCCGGGGCAGCGCCCCGGGGCAGCAACAGCGAATGAGACGATCTCGATCGCTGTGATCCAGACGGATGCCGCTATTAACCCCGGTAACTCGGGCGGTGCTCTCGTGAACGATAAGGGCGAGCTGATCGGCATTAACGTGGCGATTGCTACAGCGGGTAATTCGCAGAATGATTCCGGTTCGATCGGTGTTGGTTTTGCTATTCCGTCGAATGTTGCTCAGCGTGTGGCGAATGAAATCATTGATACGGGCGAGGCTTCGCATGGTCTGCTGGGTGCCATGGTGCGTTCGGCAAGTACGGTGAAGGGCGCATCGGTGGTGGGCGCTCACATTGCCGAGGTCACACCGGGCGGGCCTGCCGAAGAAGCAGGGCTCCGTGACGGTGACACGGTGACGGAGTTTAACGGCGCACCGATTACGAGCGCTGCGGATTTGACCGCTCAGGTGCGCGCTGCAGCAGCGGCGAGTGAGGCGACCGTGACGTTTGTGCGCAATGGGCGCACGCAAACCGTGACGGCAACGCTCGGAGCACTGTAGTAACAGTCCGTGTGCGGCCGGGCTGTGTTGCCCGCCCATCAGAGCGCGATAGGCTCCCACCGTGGCGTCGTTCTCTTTTCGGGCGGGCAATGCAGCAAAGCTCGCACGCGTACCCCTGTACATTGCGGGTAGGGCTGCCACGGGCCTGATACCGCGCACCGACAGGTGGGTTTTTGGTTGCGCCGTGGGTGTGGCCGACGGCGCTTTAGCACTGTGGAAGACAGCTCACGCGCATGGTCACGATTCTGTGTGGCTGGTGGCGTCGAGCACGGAGCAGCAGCAGGCTGCACAGCACGGCATCCGCACTGTGCGCAAAAATTCGTGGGCAGGCTGGTGGGCAACGGCCCGCGCCGGAGTCATTGTTGTTACGCATGGCCTCGGCGACGTGAACCGTTTTGGTACCGGCCGCGGTTTTATTGTGCAGCTATGGCACGGTATTCCGCTAAAAAAGATCGGCCTCGACTCTGCTGTCACCGTCGATGTGCCCATACTTTCTCGTTTTCGGTGGGCACGTGCGGCGATGGCCACGCTGTATCGCCGCACGCAGGCGGCTATTCGTATTCTTCCGGCGGCATCGCATCGCGCTCGCGGCCGTTTAGAGTCGGCTTTTGGTTTGCCGTATGGGCGCGTGGTGGTAACGGGTGAGCCGCGGGTCGATGTGCTTTCGGCGGGGTCGCGTGACAAACGTCGTACAACTGCGCAAAAACTATTGCAGCGGGCGGTGCCGCAGGCGTCGCAGCAGCGCGCACGCAGGGTGCTGTATGCGCCCACGTGGCGTGACGGGCAGATTGATCCGGCTGTGCCGAATGCGGGGGAGTGGCAGCGGATCGCTGCGTTCTTCCAGCAGCATGATGCGCAGCTGTTTATTCGCCCGCATCCGCTGGGTCGTGGTGATTATGAGTCGGCGCTGCCGCTGCCGGGGGTGCACATGCTGGGTTCGGATGCCGCCCCCGACGTCACGGTGTTGCTGGCGGCTTTCGATGCGGTGGTCACCGATTATTCTTCGCTGCTGTACGACGCGGGGCTATTGGCAACTCCGGTGGTGTGTTTTGCTCCGGATGCCGAAACCTATGCCGCCACTCGCGGCCTGTATGGAACACTCGCCGAGGTGTTGGCGGGTCGTGAGCCTGCGCGTTCGTGGCACGACGTGTTGGCAACTCTGCAGACGCTGTGGAGCGAGCCTTCGATAGAGGCAGAATATGCACGGGATTCTGCCGAGCTCAGCGCCCATATGCACGCGTTTCGTGACGGTAAAAATACCGAGCGTTTATATCGCGTGATCGTGTCGCGTTACGGTAGTGCTGTACAGTCGCCTGCGCGGTGGCTGTCGAGTCGCCGTCGACTCACAGCGAGAGGAACAGCATGACGAGCGTTCGCGTGGATGAAGAGAGCGCGTCGATCATTGTGTCGGGCGTGGGCGCGCGCCCGGACTGGGCTGTGTTAGAGGGGCCACGGGCACGCGTTGAAGCGAAATTGACCGGTCGTGGCAAGACATGGCGCGCTCTTTTTGTTTTGCGCGCTGCACGCTGGGGCGGGCCGGAGCTGCCGCTGCCTTCGGGTTCGTATCGTCTGGCGATCGCGGGCGTCGATCTCGCCGCCGAAAATACTGCTGTCGATGCGCTTTTACCCTCGCTGCTTGTGACTGTGCGCGGCGACGACGTGACAATTTCGCCGCCGATTGATCCTCGTTTGGCGTCGGCCGATGGACAGCGCACGCTCGAAGCCCGGTATGGCTGGCAGGCAGGGGCTACCGAAAATGCTGTATTTTTCGAAAGCTTTTATGGTTTTTCTACCGGATGCAACCCCCAGGCGCTCGACCGTGAAATAGCCCGGCGTGCACCCGAGATCACGCGCTACTGGAGTGTGACCGACTATTCGGTGCCCGTACCCGAGGGTGCTGTTGCCGTTGTTGAGGGTTCGGCGCAGTGGTGGAGGGCGCGCAGTGAGTCACGTCTGCTGATCGTCAACGACTGGCTGCGACGCCGGTATGTGCGTAAAAAGGGTCAGCGCGTGCTGCAAACCTGGCATGGTACGCCGCTCAAACGGCTGGCTCTGCACCGCCCCGGGTTTGATCCGCGGCGTATGGTGGCCGTCATTCGTGAGTCGCGTCGCTGGGATATTTTGCTCGCCCAAAACGCCTACGCTGCTCGCATTCTGCAAAAGGCATATGCGTTTTTTCGCAGAACACTGTGGGTTGAGGGGTATCCGCGTAACGATGTTCTTGTGACGGGTACTGCTGATGGTACTGCGGCTGCTGTGCGCCAGTCGCTGGGCATCGGAGCCGAGGAGCGCGTGGTGATGTATGCGCCCACGTGGCGTGATGACCGTACCGAAATCGTCGACTTTATCGACCTCGAAAAACTCGCCCGCGACACGGATGCTGTTGTGCTCGTGCGCGGCCATTCACGAACCCTTACGCACGGCAAAGACCAGTCGGGTGCGCGGGTCATTGATGTCACTGGTTTTTCTGACACGTCGCTGCTGCTACTCATTGCCGATGCGTTGATCACCGACTACTCCTCGGTGATGTTCGATTTCAGCGTTACCGGCAGGCCGCTATATTTTTTGGTTCCCGATCTTGAGCACTACCGCGGCGAACTGCGAGGTTTCTACTTTGATTTGAGCGAGAGAGCGCCGGGCCCCCTTGTGAGCACTCAGAATGAGTTGACCGAGGCTCTCAACGACCCGGCTGTCAGTCAGAACTTTGCGCAGAAGTATGCCGCGTGGCGCGCGCAGTTTAACTCGCTCGATGATGGCCAGGCGGCCTCACGCGTGGTTGATCGCCTCTTTGACCAGGGCTATCTGCGTCGCTAGGGCGCTGCGAGCGCACACAAAGCTATGGCAGGGGAGTGTTGCGGGTGCCGAGCCTGGAAGCATCGACGGTGTCGTGCGCGCCGTGCATAACGCCGATAAGAAAACCGCACCCCCACGACAGGTGCATGGTGGGCAGCACCGCGAGGGTCCATAGGCGACCACGCAGACCCCGGCGTACGGCGTGGGCACCAGCATCCGGAACACACGCGGTGGCGGCGATAAGCAGCACATACAGCGCCAACGGAACATAAACAATGCTTGACCACAGCAACCAGGGCCCAGAAAACAGCCCTGTCATCTGCGCTATTGCCACCGCAACAGCAATAATGAGCGCGACAAACAGCAGGGGCGGGGCAAAAAACCGGATGCTGTTGCTACGCCCATAGCGGCGAACAAGTTCGCCGCGCCACGTACCCGTGGCCCGAAACTGTCGTGCCAGTCGCAGCGGACTCTCACGAGGCCAGTACGTGACCGAAAGAGCCGGATCAAACCACACCCGAAACCCCGCCTGTCGCAGCCGCAGATTGAGCTCCCAGTCTTCGCCTCGGCGCACCGACTCATCAAAGAGTCCGACGCTCTCAATGGCTTCGCGCCGCATCACCCCGAGGTACGCGGATTCTGCTTCTTGCTCTTCATCACCACCGTGATACGCACCACCACCGAGTCCGACGCGCGAGTTATAGGCCCATGCTGCCGCCCGTTGAAACGGGTTGCGCCCCTGCGCGTGCATAATACCGCCGACGTTGGCAGCGCCCGTGCGATGGAGAGTCTCGATCGCCTGCACCGTGTACCCGGGAGCAAGCTCGGAATGTGCATCGACGCGCACGATGATGGGATGCTTGCTGGCACGAATGGCCAGGTTTAAACCCACCGGAATATGTGCCTGCGGGTTATAGACAACCCGTACGCGTGGGTCGGCTGCAGCAATGCGTTCAGCCAACTCCGTTGTGCCATCACTCGACGGACCCAGCGCCAAAATGAGCTCGGAAGCACCAGGAACCTCTTGCTGCAATACCGATGCCACTGCGGTTTCGAGGTAATCGAGTTCGTTCAGCACCGGCATCACGAATGACACTGCATCTGCACCGTGGCGGTTGGGCTTCACCCTGTGATCATCCCATGCCAAGCAGATACGAAGCTGAGTCACGACAGGCCTCGGTAATCTAAAGGGATGGGTGTGATGTCGGATGCACGAAAGTCGTATGACCTGTTACGACGCGCTTTACAATCGCGATCGGCAGTGCAAAGGGTCAGGCGGCAATTAGCAGCCCTCCCGCGGCACAGTCCCGGCGAATACGTGATCGGCGTTTATTTTGCCGACGGCGCGGTGAACATTTATCAACTGCGCCAGTGGTATCGACCGCTACAAGAATTGGCACGTCACTGGCCTGTTGTGCTGATTGCACGGTCGGCGACCGGCGCCGAACTGCTGCTCAAAGAAAGCGGACTCCCGGTAACCTTCGTGCCCACCGTGCGTGACGTCGAACGCTTTGTTGCCCAGCAGCCGCTGAAGGTTGTGCTGTACGTCAACCAAAACACCCGCAACTTTCAAATGTTTCGTTATGCACGCCGCTGGCACGTATTTATCAACCACGGCGAGTCCGACAAGATGTATATGACCACGAACCAGTACAAGGCCTATGACTATGCCTTTATTGCTGGTCAGGCCGCTCGCGATCGCCTGAGCCGTGTGCTGTGGAATTACGACCTCGATACGCGCACACGCGAGATCGGACGACCGCAGGCCGATCATTACTCGGGAGCGCTGCCCTATGAGCCCGACGACCGAACCGTGGTGCTGTACGCCCCGACGTGGGAGGGCGACCGCCCGCAAGCACACTATGGTTCGATCGGTACACATGGCGAAGCTCTCGTGCGCGAACTGTTGGCAACGGGCAAGCACCGCATTATTTATCGCCCGCACCCGCGCTCGGGCGTTGTGCGGCCCGAGTACGGAGCCGCTAACCAGAGGATTATTTCGGCGCTCGCTGCCGCGAACAAGACCGACCCCGCAGCGGCGCATGTCTACGATGACGGACCCGATTTGGGGTGGCAGTTAGCAGCAGCCGACGTAGCCATTGTCGATATCTCTGCCATGATCTATGACCGCCTGGCAACAGGAAAGCCGCTGATGGTAACTATGCCGAGCGATAAAAATGCTGTCGTTGACACAGGAGGATATTTATCGGCCTGCGAGTGGCTTCACGCTGATGCTGCCACTAGCATCGTCGACGAGGTGGCCCGCGTACGCGATGACACCCGTGCAGTCGAACGGCTACGTTACTGGGCGACGCACTATTTCGGCGACACGAGTCCGGGCGCGGCGACAGCAAAGTTTCACGGTGCAATCGAGGAGCTTTTGCACGAGTGGGATCGCTGGCATGCGCACGAGAACGGTCAGTCATACGGCATGCGGTAGGAGAACTCCATGAAATATCAGCGCGTTGGTTCGAGCGGTTTAACTGTTTCGGCGGTGACGCTCGGGTGCATGAGTTTTGGTGAACCCGACCAGGGCCGACACGGTTGGACGATGCCCGAAGACGAGAGCCGCCCGTTCATTCGCAGAGCGCTAGAACAGGGCATCACCACTTTCGACACGGCCAATGTGTATTCGGCCGGACGCAGCGAAGAAATTCTAGGGCGAGCGCTCAAAGACTATGCGCGACGCGAAGAGGTTGTTATCGCAACCAAGGTTTTTTCGCCGATGCGGTAGGGCCCCGGTGGGCGAGGGCTGTCTCGCGGCCACATTCTCGAACAGGTTGACGCGAGCCTGCGTCGCCTCGACACCGACTACATCGATCTGTATCAAATTCATCGGTGGGACTACGACACTCCTATCGAAGAGACGATGCAAACGCTTCACGATGTGGTCCGTTCAGGCAAGGTGCGCTACATCGGTGCTTCGTCGATGTGGGCCTGGCAGTTCGCCAAAGCCCAGTACACGGCACGACTGCACGGCTGGACCGAGTTTATTTCTATGCAGGCCCAGTACAACCTGCTCTCGCGTGAAGATGAGCGTGAGATGTACCCGCTGTGTCGTGACCTGGGAGTAGGAGCCCTGCCGTGGAGTCCCCTTGCACGGGGCAAGTTGACGCGCCCGTGGGACGAACACTCCGCTCGGTTCGAAACTGATCCGCTCGCCGCTGTGTTGTATCAGCAGAACGAGGCCGGAGATCGGGCAACCGTCGAAACCGTGTTTACTGTTGCGCAGGAGCGCGGCGTGAGCCCTGCGCAGGTGGCACTGGCGTGGGTCATGCACCAGCCCGTCGTATCATCGCCCATTGTCGGCACGACCAAACCGCACCACCTGGATGACGCAGTGGCTGCGGTTGACCTTGAACTGAGCGACGAAGAACTGCAGCAACTGGGTGCACATTACACGCCGCGGCATCTCGAAGGCTTCGTGTAAGTCACCGTTGTGCTGACGCGGCGGCGAGGGTCACGGCGTAAACGACCAAATATGCTCGTCGCCGCCGCGTTCGCGAAACCACGTGATCGACACTGTTACGTCGTCACCCGTGTAGGCGCACAGGCAAAGATCGAGCACTTCTCCCGGGAGCACACGGCCCCACAATTGGGCATCGTCCATGCGACCGTCGCCTCGGGTAAAAACCGTGACAAAGTCGACGGGCTCCATACCGCGAAGTGCGAGTCGAGGGTGCCGAAAATCACGCACATCGGCTGACCATGGCAGGGCATAGGCGGGTTCGTGAGGTACCGAGGATGAGTCGTCGTGAAAAGCCATGCCAGCACCGTAAAAGCGAGCACTGACACGGCAGATATTGTGCGCGCGGTGGTTGTGCTCACGGTGCATAACCGTGAATGTTGAGTGGTTGGGGAGGAACCGTTATCGGCGCCGAAAAGAGAGCGGACGGTCGCTTCTTCGGTTAAACGAAGAGGTTGGCGCGCTCCAGGTCTTCAGCAAAGTCAACCTCGACGGCATACAGATCAGAGATATCGAGCGGCTCGATGAGCACGCCATCCTCAGCGATCGCAAGTTCTAAACCGCGCTCGAAATAGTCTTGATCGCCGACGCGCTGCAGTTGACGCATAAACGCTTTTTTGTGCGTAGAAGAAACATAGTTGATGCCGACGGCTTCACCGATGCCACCAACAACCGTCTTAGAAAGCTCGTTGATAAAGCCTTCTGCCGTAACGGTGTATTTGACCTCTTCATCGCTGACCTTTGCCGTGTTAACGGCAACAAACGACTGATCGCGTTCAATCAGGTCAATAGCGCGGCCCAGTACACGTGGGTCGAAAACGACGTCACCGTTCATCCAGAGAACGCCACCACGGCCCGTGGTGTGCAGGGCACGCAGCAGACTCTTTGACGTGTTGGTTTCGTCGTAACGCTCGTTGTGCACGTAGTGGGCGTGCGGGAAAGCTTCAATGATGGTCTCTGCTCGGTATCCCACAACCGTCGTGATACGGGCGGTTGAGCCGAATGCAGCGCGAATATTGTCGTGCTGCTGCTGCATGATCGACCGACCGTCGTTGAGCGCTGTCAGCGGTTTGGGCAGGGCACGGCCCAGGCGCGAGCCCATTCCTGCTGCGAGAATGACGGTCTGAAGAGCCACAAATTACTCCCGAAAGAAGATGATGTTTTACGGTGAATTCACCGAAGCGACACATCTTCGTGTCGGGTACATGGTAACGACGAGTGCTGAGTGGAACCATAAAACGTCGACGGTGTTGCTGTTTCGTAATCGAGTGCACGGCATATCTTCAGGAAGAACACGGGTGAACGCGCGTGCGTGCGCCGATGAATCTCAAGCGTCGGTTGATACCGTGGTGGGGTGACAGCTGCCTCTGACGATCGCTCACCCGCCGAAACTGATACGGCACGACCCGGTGCTGCCGCTACGACTGCCGCGCAGAAACAGGCTGCGCGAGAAGAACGTGCCAGGGTTGCGGCGGTAAAAAAGCGCACAGCCACGGTAACGACAGCGCAGAAAGCGCGTGCTCGCGCGGCTGCGCAAAGGCAGGCTGAAAGAGCAGCCGCAGTGAAGAAAAAGCAGGAGCAGGCGGCGCAGGAACGTACAGCTGCCGAGAAAGAAGCAGCGAAAGAAACCGCGGCTCAGGTGGCGGCAGCAAAGCGAAAAGCGAAGCTTGCTCAGGCGCGCAAGCACAAGGCTGAGGCAGCGGCCCGGGCCAAGGCTGAAGCAGAGGCGCGGGCAAAAGCGGAGGCTGAAGCGCGGGCTGAAGCTGAGGCGCTGGCTGAAGCCGAGGCGCTGGCTGAAGCCGATGCAGAAGCTCAGGCAGTCGCAGAAGCAAAGGTGCACGCTGAGCCAGTAGCCGCGGAGCACGAGCACGACGACGAGCGAGACCCCGAACCCGAAGACGACGCTGATGTCGTTACTGAGATTTTTGCGGTGGCAGAACCTGTTGCGGTCGATGAACCGGATGCCGTGGCCGAGCCGGTACTTGCCGCACAGCCTGCGGCCCCAGCAGACCTCCTTCCGCGCCCGCGGCCGGTGGTTATTCCGCCCGATGCGGATGCGCCTCTGGCGGTGGAAGCACGCGAGCTAACAAAAACATATTCCGGTTCGACCGTGCTCGACAGGGTGTCGTTGAGTGTGCCGGCCGGTAGCTTCTACGGCCTTGTCGGGCCGAACGGTGCAGGAAAAACGACGACGCTGTCGATTATTTCGGGCCTTCTTCGCGCCGACGGCGGTTCGGTAACGGTTGCGGGTCATAGCCTAGAAACCGAAGCGATGGCAGCACGCAAAGCCATCGGTGTGCTGCCCGACCGGCTACGCACTTTTGATCGACTGACCGGTCGCCAGCTGCTGTACTATCACGGGATGCTGCGGGGACTCACCGCCGACGTGGTAGAAACGCGGGCGTCCGACCTTGCTCAGGCGTTTGATTTAACCGGTGCTCTGGGCCGTGTGGTTTCTGATTATTCCGCGGGTACGCTGAAGAAAATCATGCTCGCCGGTGCGCTCATCCACTCGCCGCGGGTGCTCATTCTCGATGAACCTTTTGAGTCGGTTGACCCTGCGTCGTCTGAAGCCATTCTTGATGTGCTCCACGCTTATGTCAGCCATGGCGGCACCGTGATGCTCTCGAGCCACGGAATCGACCTGGTGGAGCGCGTGTGCTCACGCATAGCGATTATTGGCCGAGGAGTTGTGTTGGCCGAGGGGACCGTCGACGAGGTGCGCGACGGTTTGTCGTTAGCGGAACGATTCACGCAGCTTTCGGGTAGCGGTAGCGATCTGGAGGGCCTGGAGTGGCTGCACTCATTCTCCGGCTAAGGGTCGATCTGCTGCTGGCACCACTGCGCGGTCAACGTCAGCGCACAGCACGATTCATCACCTCGTTTCTGCTGCTGGTCATCGCCACCGTTGCCGCAGCACTCGCTGTGCGCGCGCTAGCGGCGACAACGGCTACCGTTGCCGAAACAGTTGTTGTACTTGTCGGTGCCGCAATCGTTGTGGGTGCCTGCGCAGCCCCCGTGGTTGCTGGAGCTACTGACCCACTCGACCCGCGAAACTTTATCGGCCTGCCCATCGAACCTCGGTGGTTACCGCTGACACTGCTGGGTGCTGCGTTTATCAGCGTTCCGACGATCGCGCTGATGATCGTTCTTGGCATCGTCGCCGGCGTTACGATCGACCACGGTGCGCCACCGGCCGTTGCTATTGCGAGCGCCATCTGCGCGCTCTTTACCTGTATTATCGGCGCGCGGCTCGCACTGGTGATCACGGCACGTATTCTTCCCGAACGCCGCTCACGTGAACTCACCGCGCTTTTTGCCCTGGCCGTGATCGTGGTGGCTATACCCACGGCGCTGTTGCTGGTTTCTTCCACCTGGGGCGATGGCGGAGTACCCACACAGCTGCAGACCGCGACAGCCATCGCGGCTAACACGCCATTCGGTGCAGCTTTTGCGTGGCCTTTTGCCGCGGCATCCGGCAACTCTTCGCAGGCGCTGCTGAGTGGGTTCATTGCCGTCGGTACGGTGTTTGTTTTTGCCGCCCTCTGGCAGTGGCGGGTTATGCGGGTTTTCTCGGCCGGACAAACGCGTCAACGCTCGCAAGAATGGGGCGGACTGGGATGGTTTTCGCTCTTGCCAGCAAATGCGTTTGGGGCGGTAGCCGCGCGCAGCCTCACCTACTGGCTGCGCGACCGACGCTATATCGCCAATGTCGTGATTATTCCGGTGGCCGCGGTTATCGCTATCGTTCCGTTGCTGGTGGCGGGGGTGCCCATGGTGCACGCCGCAGCCCTGCCGGTTCTCATCCTGGCACTGTTTCTTGGTTGGCTGCCGCATAACGACACGGCATACGACTCCACGGCACTGTGGACCCATGTTTCCGCCGGTGTTCGCGGCACCGCTGACCGCTGGGGAAGGCTTGTTCCGATCATTCTTATTTCTGTGCCGCTGATTGCGATTGCACTCGCGGGTACGCTCGCGGTGATTGGCCGCTGGTCGCTGCTACCGACACTTATCGGCGCAACGTTCGCGCTGTTCTTTAGTGGGCTCGGGTTGTCGTCGATTGCTTCGGCCGTGTACCCCTATGCGGTCACTCACCCCGGTGACAGCCCCTTTAAGCAGCCGCAGCGATCGTCGCTGTCTCACGGTGGCTGGGGGCAGGCCGGAACCCTCTTGGGAGCACTCGTGCTGGCAAGCCCCACCCTGTGGCTCGCATGGCAGGCATTGATTGACCCGACGCGGTCGGTCACCACGGCGCTGGTAACCGGCGTGATCACGGGAGTTGTTGTCGTCGCCCTGGGCACGGTCATAGGCGGGGTCTTGTTTGAACGTCGAGGCACGCGACTGATGGAATTCATCGACTCGTTCTAGACAACAGCGCCCGCAGGTGCACCAGCGCAGTAGAATCACGACATGAGTACTCCTTTGGACGCCCCTGAACAGGGTGGTATTGCCACCCTCGACCGTGAACTCGAAGAACTGCTCGAAGAAGAGTTACAAGAGCCCGGCGACCATGAGCGTTTCTCGCACTATGTGAAAAAAGAGAAGATCCTCGAATCGGCGCTCACCGGTAAACCCGTACGAGCGCTGTGCGGAAAAAAGTGGACTCCGGGCCGTGACCCCGAGAAATTTCCCGTGTGTCCGACGTGCAAAGAGATCTACGAATCACTCATGAAGTAGGCGCGTGGCTTCTTAGTGAGCCGCGTCAACAAAAACCGTCGGGATAGCCGGGTCTGATTTACTCAGCGCAAGAGCGCGCACAGGCAGTTCTTCACGAACACGCAGGTGATGTTCGCGCGCCAACTGCGTACCAGCGGGGCCTTCGTAGGTGTCGTTGATGTGACCGTTGTCGACCAGGGTTACCTGTAGTGCACGGGCATCCGGATGGTCACTGGCGGTATCGCTGTGCTCGTAACCCGACGAGACTGTCACGGTCTCTTCGCGCGCGACACCGTCGGCAATCGTGCGAAAAGCCGTTTTGCGCCCGCCCTGTGAAGCCTTGTCGGACGACGCTTTGGCCACGGGAATCCATTCCCCGGATGCCTCTTGTCGGGCGACGAGCTTATAAACCATGCTGGCTGTCGGGTAGCCGGAGCCGGTGACAACAGAGGTTCCTACGCCGTAGGCGTCAACGGGCGATGCGGCAAGAGCGGCGATGGCGTATTCGTCGAGATCGCTGGTAACAGTAATCTCGGTGTTCGTGGCACCGAGAGCGTCGAGTTGCTCGCGCACTTCGGCGGCAACAATCGGTAAATCGCCGGAGTCAATGCGTACGCCCCCGAGGTTTTTTCCCGCCACCCGCACGGCTGTTTCTACGCCGCGCTGAATGTCGTACGTATCAACGAGCAGGGTGGTTGCAAGGCCGAGCGCGTCAACCTGGGCGCGAAACGCATCTTCTTCGCTGTCGTGCAGAAGAGTCCAGGCATGCGCTGCGGTTCCCATTGTGGGAATGCCCCAACGTCGTCCGGCTTCAAGGTTGCTGGTTGCGCCGAAACCGGCAATATAGGCGGCACGGGCGGCAGCAACCGCCGATGCTTCGGCTGCGCGCCGCGACCCCATTTCGGCAAGGGGTCGTTCACCTGCAGCGATGCTCATACGCGCGGCAGCCGTTGCCACAGCGGAATCGTGGTTGAGCACGCTCAACGCCAGTGTTTCGAGCACGACGGCATCGGCAAAGTTGCCTTCGACGGTGAGCACAGGAGAACCAGGAAAATAGAGTTCTCCCTCGCGATAACCGCGAATCGTGCCGCGAAACTCGTACGCTTCGAGATATTTCAGTGTCTCGGCGTCGACCACGTTCTCGTCGCGCAGGAACCGCAGTTCGTCGTCGCCGAAACGAAAATTGCGCAGCATGCTCAAAAGGCGTCCGGTGCCGGCGAGCACACCGAAGCGTCGGCCGCCCGAGAGCCTGCGCGTAAAGAGTTCGAAAACGCAGGGGCGCGAAGCTGTACCGTCGCGGAGGGCAGCGCCTAGCATGGTCAGTTCGTAGCGGTCGGTCAACAGCGCAGTCGAAGCGAAGGTCATGCGCTAAGTGTAATAACCCGGGCGGGTAAAAACAGTTCTGGCAGCATCGATGACTCAGCGTCGGGTCGGGCTGCTTGACCACGCGAGCCCGGGGTGGGTGGTAACAGTCTGCTGTGCTGTTCGGTGCGCCAGGATCAGTGCGCCGTCGAGGGGCGTGCCGGTCGACCGGTGCCACTGCACGCTTTCGGGGTCAGAAAGCAGGTGCGCCTGTGCGAGTACGGCGCGCTCGACAGCGTCGCAAAAAACCTGCGACCGCGCAACGCCACCTGTCAACGCCACGCGGGTCGCCGCGCCGCGTCGTGCGCACGAGATGATTGCCGCGGCAACATGCTCGGCTGCCTCATCGACGATTTCTCGTGCCGCCGAGTCACCGGATGCTGCAAGCTCTGCCACTGTGGCAGCAAAGGCTGCTATTCGTGACACCCCGTCGCCGTGCGGGTAGATAGCGGCGGGCCAGTCGTCGACGGCACCGAATCGTGCTTCGGCTGCATGAAGGAGAGCGTGAGGCTCGGCGTGAGGAGTGGGTATTTCTTCTGCGAAGCGAACAGCGCGAGAAAGCGCCTGCGCGCCGATCCAGAATCCTGAGCCGTGATCGTCGTAGAGAGGGCCCCATCCACCGGCGCGGATGAGGCTGCCGTTGGTGTTCGTGCCGAGAGTGATGCATCCGGTGCCTACCGCCGAGACAATGCCGGGCATGCCTCCCAGGCAGCCTTCGTGGGCCGCGACAGCATCGGCAACGATAGTCACGGGGCATCCGGTGGTATGTGCCAACTGCTGAGCGAGCGCATGAGGCTGCGCGACCAGCGACGCGACACCACGACTGCTGATTGCGATGGCGGTGAGTGTGGTTGCGGGTGGCTGCAGTGTGATGGCTGTTGTGGTCGCGCCCGTAATAGTGTCGGCAAGATCGGTGTGCGTGTAGGCGGCATCGAGTTCATACTCGGTGCGCGCGACATCGGCGGAACCTCTGGCGTCGGCCGACTGAAATGCACCCCGGATGCCGCTGCCGCCCACGTCGATGGCCATTACCGCGGCTCTGCTCGTCATACACAGAGAGTATCGAAATGATCACGCTCATGAAAATTGTTTGCATAGATGTGGTGCTGGGTGAATACTACTTACACCGGCGGGGTTGAACCCGCGGCTCATTTCACCGAAGAAACAGATGTTTTCAATGAAGAAACCGGGGTCACCTATGAAAATTCGTCTCATGTCAACGCTCGCTCTGGGCACTGTTGCGGCTCTGGCTCTTGCCGGTTGTTCGAACGGCGATTCGGGTAATAGTGGCGATGGTCCTGTCGACGGTGAAGGTAAAACCATTACGGCATGGATCATGCAGGGAACAAACCCCGACTCCACTGCCTATCTCGACGCTGTGGCGAAGAAGTTCAATGAAGAAACCGGCGCAACCGTCAAATTCGAAGAGGTGCAGTGGGCCGACGCCCACAACCGTTTTGTGACGGCGATCGCTGGCGGCACCTCGCCCGATGTTGCCGAGACCGGCACCACCTGGACTCCGGAGTTCGCCGACGCCGGAGCACTGGTTCCGATTGATGACTTTGTCGACGCCGAGTCTGGCCTGCGCGATGACCTCGTGGCCGGCCTCCAAGAGTCGGGGGAGTACGACGGAGAGCTGTTCGGTATGCCGTGGTATGCCGGGGTACGTTCGATTGTTTACCGCGCCGATATTTATGAAGAGCTCGGCCTTTCGGCACCTACGACGTGGGACGAAATTGTTTCGAACGGCGAGAAGATTAAAGCGGCATACCCCGAGATGGCAGCATTTGCTGTGCCCGGTAACGCCGAGTTCCAGGTGTACCCGTGGGTATGGGGTGCGGGCGGCGAGGTCGCGGTACAAGACGGTGACGAGTGGGTTTCTGAGCTCGACTCGGATGCCTCTATTGAAGGTCTGACGTTCTATGCCGACCTGGCACTCGAACACGGTTTCTCCACCGCGGGGGCGACAACGTGGAAAGAAACCGATGTGCGTGATGCCTTCACCCAGGGCACCGTAGCCACCATGCTGTCGGGCTCGTGGACGCCAAAGTCGCTGATTGAAGCCAATCCCGAGATGGAGGGCAAGATCGGTGTTGCGGTGATTCCTGGTAAAGACGGTGGTATTGCTCCCTCGGTGCTGGGCGGTTCGCACCTGTCGATTTTTGAAGACTCGAAGGAACCCGAGCTGGCGTGGGAACTGGTCAAGATCATGACGACGGGTGAACTGGCCTCAGAGTGGGCAGATGCTACCGGATACTTCCCCGGCGTGGAGTCGCTCATGCAAGACGCCCTTGCTTCGACCGACCCGCTGGTTGCTCCCTTCGCCGAGCAGATGGTTGATGGCGGCGCTTCGGTACCGGTAACACCGCAGTTTGGTGCGGTGCAAGCCAAGCAGACCACCAACACGATGATGCAAGAAATTCTCAGTGGTCAGCGCACTGTTGCCGACGCAGCAAAAGCTGCCGCGGCAGAAATGACTGAACTGCTCAACACGAAGTAGGTAGAAGTGAGTTCATCGCTGGCTCCAGCGACGGCTCCGCGGGGGAAGACACAGGGTTCTTCCCCCGCGGGTCCCCGCGAGAAGAAGACGTTTTCTGTTACCCGGTGGCGTCCGTGGATGCTGCTGACCCCGGCCCTGGTCATCCTGGGAGTGCTGCTGCTGTGGCCGCTGGTGAAGGTTGCGCTGCTGTCGTTCCAAAACTATGGCATCCGCGAAATTCGCAAGAACTCCACAAACTTTATCGGCCTCGACAACTATGTTGAGGCTCTCACCGATCCGCAGCTGTGGAAGGTGGTTGTTCCTAACACCGTCGGCTTCGCCGTCGTGGCAGTTTTTACCACCGTGGCATTTGGCACGCTCGTGGCGCTATTGCTGGCACGGTTGGGATTAGTGTGGCGGATGCTGGTCGGCAGCGCCATTATGGTCGCCTGGGCGATGCCCGCGGTTACCGGCACCTACGTATGGACCTGGATTTTCGATGCTGATCGAGGAATTTTTAACACGGCACTCCAGGGAATGGGGGTCATTGATGGCCCTGTCAACTGGTTTACGAACCGTTGGGCGTTCTACGCCATCGTGCTGATCAACGTCGTGCACCACGGTTTTCCATTCGTGGCCATCACCATTCTTGCCGGGCTTCTTGGGGTACCTCGCGAAATGCTCGAGGCCGCAGAGATCGACGGTGCGGGTGCGTGGCGGCGGTTTTGGAAGATTGTTTTTCCTACCCTGCGCCCCGTTTTCTCGGTCGTCATTATTCTCTCGACGATCTGGGACTTTAAAGTCTTCACCCAGGTGTTTCTGATGCCGGGAGGCTCGGGATCGAATAGATCGGTGCTCAACCTCGGTGTGTGGTCATACGTCGAGTCATTTGGGCAAAATCGCTACGGATTCGGTTCGGCGCTCGCGGTACTGCTCACACTCGTGCTCTTAGCCATCACCGTCGTTTATATTCGAACGCTGCTCAAGGAGGACCAGCTGTGAGAAAGCCATCTGCTCTGGGCCGGGTGGGTATTGGAGTGGCCGTCGTCGCACTCTTGCTGTTCACACTCTTTCCCGTCTACTGGATGATCATGAGCGCTTTCGACAAGAAAGCCTCCAGCGGCGGCGGTTCACTGATTCCGCGCGAATTCACCTGGGACAACTTCGCTTTCGTGCTCACCGATGGCGGATTCGGTATCTTTCTGCGCAACTCGGCAGTCGTCGCCATTGTGACGGTGCTCGTGAGTGCACTGGTCGCACTCCTGGCATCGGTCGCTGTCACACGATTCCGCTTTCGCTTGCGCACCTCGATGCTGCTGATGATTCTGATCGTGCAAATGGTGCCACTGGAAGCACTCGTTATCCCGCTGTTTATTCAGGTGAAAAACCTGGGGCTCTTAAACTCACTCATCGGCCTCATGATCGTCTATGTTGCACTCTCGCTGCCCTTTGGTATCTGGATGCTGCGGGGCTTCGTTGCGGCCGTGCCGGTAGAACTCGAAGAGGCCGCATATATTGACGGGGCATCGTGGGGACGCATGTTTCGTTCGGTCATGCTGCCGCTGGTAATGCCCGGGCTCGTTGCCACGAGCGTGTTCTCATTCATCACGGCGTGGAACGAATTCATTTTCGCCATGACCCTCTTGGGCGGTGAAAAGAGCCAGTACACGGTGTCGATCGGGCTTCGCCAGTTCTTCGGGGAACACTCCAATGAGTGGGGCTTCATCATGGCCGCCTCGACACTCATCACCCTGCCCGTGATGATCTTCTTCATCATCGTGCAGCGACGACTGAGCGAAGGACTCGTAGCAGGAGCAGTGAAGGGATGACCACCGACAGCACGCTGCGCCGACTGGCATCCGGAGTCTTATGGCCCGGGTTTATCGGAACCCGTGTGCCGCCATGGTTAGCGGCGGCACTGAAAGAAGGGCTTGCGGGAGTCGTTTACTTCGGCCACAACATCAGCGCTGACACCACGGCACTGAGTGAACAGATTCACCAGCTGAACCCTCACGCACTCATTGGTATTGACGAAGAAGGAGGCAGTGTCACCCGGCTCGAAGCAGCATCCGGGTCGACACTGCCCGGCCACGCGCAACTGGGCATGGTAAACAGCCTG
Source organism: Microbacterium luticellae (assembly GCF_050408645.1). Taxonomy (NCBI): domain Bacteria; kingdom Bacillati; phylum Actinomycetota; class Actinomycetes; order Micrococcales; family Microbacteriaceae; genus Microbacterium; species Microbacterium luticellae. The sequence continues at coordinate 91,838 of NZ_JBNTKE010000005.1, read as the reverse complement.
CACGCCACAGAAAAAGTTGGCTACGAGCTCGCACGTCGCTGCGCGACCGAGGGCATCGATATAGTGATCGCCCCCGTCGCCGATGTCAACACCAACGCGGCCAACCCCGTTATCGGTGTGCGCTCATTTGGCTCTGACACAGCAACAGTCGCGGCACACACGGCCGCCATGATCACCGGGATTCAGCGCGGTGGGCTCAGCGCCTGCGCCAAACACTTTCCGGGCCACGGTGACACCGCAGTCGACTCCCATCACGGCATGCCCACGATCACGGCATCCACCGACGAGGTTTGTTCCATTCACCTGCCGCCCTTCGTCGCCGCCATCAACGCCCACGTCGATGCGATCATGACCGCTCACATCCGCATCCCTGAATGGGGCGACGAACCCGCCACCCTCAACCCCACGATCCTCGCGCGCCTGCGCGACGCACACTTCACGGGCGTTATTGTGACCGACGCCATTGATATGGCAGCCATTCGCGACACGCGAGGCCTCGGTGAAGGCGCTGTGCAAGCACTCGCCGCAGGCGTCGACCTCGTATGCATCGGCAATCCCACCAATCCCGGTGCAGCAGCCCGCCCCGACCAAGACGAACACGACTATCGCGAAGCGCTCGACGCCGTCGTTGACGCACTCGCCACCGGACGCCTCTCGACAGAACGCATCGAGCAAGCGCACGCCCGGGTGGCAGCCCTCGCCGCACAGGCAGCACAGCGCCGCAGTGCGGCATCCGGCAACCATCCGCCCCTGGACACGGCAGAACTGCACCGCATAGCACAGGCGTCCGTGCGCATCCACGGAACACCATGGACCCACCCCGACCAGCCGGTGCCCGTGCTCGACATACGGCGCCATTCGACCCTTGCCGTTGACAGCACCTCGAATCATGTTGCCCGTGCGCTTGCCGCAGGAGGACCCATATCGCGCGTGCATCCCGATGTGCAAAAAAACGGCACCCTACGCGACGAACTGAGCGAACTATTGTCTGCTGACACATCGGTTGATCCGGCACCAGCGGCGGGGCCCGTTGTGGTGGTGGTTGACCGCTTCGAACTCGGCTCGCCGCAGAGAGAACTTGTGCGGGCATTCGCGCGCGAGCACGACGACCTCACGGTCGTCAACGTGGGGCCGTACTGTACCGATGCATCCGGCACCCTCGGTAGTGACGGCCCCAACGGTCGGCCAGCCACGGCGCTCATCGAAGTGGGGGCCGCAAGCGCACTGGCCGCGCAGGTGGCACGCGAATATTTTGTTTCCGGACGCCAGGAGCCAGCGTGACCCGCCTGCGCATAGCCTCTGTGCAATCAGGCACATCTGCCGACGCTATCGACGTACTTGTGGTCGAGGTAGAAAGCGTCGACGATGCCGTGCACATGCATCCGGTGACGTCACAGGCACACGCCTGGCCCGACTACGTGCGCCGAGAAATTCTTGCCATAACCCAGGGGGAGCCAGCGGATGCTGCCCGCTGGTGCCGGCTCGACACAGCGCTCGGCGAGTGCTTTGCCGAGGCCACCGCCGAAGTCCTGCGCGAGTCGGGTCCGTGCGATTTTGTCGTCTCTCACGGACAGACCCTGTACCACTGGCACGACGGCGAGCGCACGCGCGGAACCCTGCAGCTTGGCGAGCCATCCTTGATTGCCGAGCGATGTGGTGTGCCCGTACTTTCGCATGTGCGTCACGCCGATATCGCGGCTGGCGGCGAGGGCGCCCCCTTGATGGCAGTGTTTGACCGGCTGTGGTTGGGTGCCGAAGCAGCACAGCGCAGGCGCAACTTTGCCAGTGTGAACATTGGTGGCATAGCTAATGCGCAGGTGATCAGCCCCGACGGCACGCTGACGGCGTGGGATACCGGGCCGGGCAATGCGCTGATCGACGCGGCTGTCATGCGCGCGACCGAAAACACCATGGCTTACGATCGTGACGGAACGCTGGCCCTGCAGGGTCGGGTACAGCAGCCACTGATCGAGCAGCTCATGCTGCACCCTTATCTGCAGCGAACTCGCCCGAAAACCACCGGGCGGCACGAGTTTGGTGACGACCTGCTCGACGCCATCGGGATCGGCAACTATCGCAGCGAAGACGCGATCGCCACCCTCGTGGAATATACAGCCATGACCATTGCGCGCGATCTCGTACCGCACAGCCCGGCCGAGGTGATTGTTTCGGGCGGGGGAGTGCATCACCCGCTGCTCATGCGGCGGCTTGCCGAGCTTATGTCGGGTGGCGCTGCAGAGATCAGCACGGTGGATAACACTACTGTGCACAGCAGCGCCGAGCGCGGTGTCGGTCCCGATATGAAAGAGAACCTGCTGTTTGCCCTACTGGGAGCACACAGCTGGTATGGCATACCGGTAAGCCTCGGCGTGACACCGGCGCGCATTGCGGGGCGCTGGAGTACAGCACCACATTTCTTAACACGGGAGTCACCACTATCCCGGATGCCGCAGTCTGTGCCGGCACCCCCGTTGCAGCCGAGCACGGTCACACCCTGGAATCGATTGGAAGTTGTCGCATGAACAGGTCCGACGAGCTGCGTGCCGATCTCGAATCCCTCGCGACAGAGCGTATTGATCCGCAGTTGAGCACCTTTGACGCCTGGAGTGTGCTCGAGCAGGTTGATTTGATGACCGAACACACGGCGCACGTGGCCACCGCCGTTGCAGCGCAGCGAAACACGATTGCGCAGGCAGTTGAGGCGATCGCTCACCGACGAGCACAGGGAGGCCGCCTTATCTATGTCGGCGCGGGCACAGCGGGCCGTATGGGAGTGCTCGATGCCAGTGAAATACCGCCCACGTTCGGTACCGATCCCAGCGAAGTGCTGGGTCTTATTGCCGGTGGTGACTATGCGCTGCGTCACGCGGTAGAAAATGCTGAAGACGATACGGATGCTGCGCGAAAGGCGCTCGCCGAGGTGGGCGTGACTGCCCATGATGCAGTGGTGGGTATTTCGGCATCTGGGCGCACTCCGTTTGTTGTTGCAGCGCTCGACTATGCGCGGGAACACGGGGCGCTGGCGGTGGCCGTGGCATGCAATACGGATTCAGTGATCGCAGCACACGCCGATGTGGCGATTGAGGTCGAAGTGGGGCCAGAAGCAATTGCAGGGTCGACGCGGCTGAAGGCAGGAACCGCGCAGAAGACGGTGCTCAACATGCTGTCGACCCTGGTGATGGTGCGCGAAGGCAAGGTGTTCGGCAACCTTATGGTCGATGTGCAATCGACCAACGCCAAGCTGCGAGCACGGGCCGAATCTATTGTGATGACCGGTGCCGGATGCAATGCTGCCACCGCCGTTGCTGCTCTGAGTGCCGCCGCCGGCGACGTCAAGTCGGCCATTGTTGTGGCTGCTCGTGGGGTGAGCGCCGCGCAGGCGCAGGAGTTGCTGGATCAGTATCACGGGCACCTTCGGAACGCCCTTGAGAGCGGTAGTAGCGCCACATAAATAATGGCGTACTCTCGCAGAAGAGGGGAAGAACCGTATGCGCATGAATGATCCACTGGCAGCGCTACGTATCGACCCCAGCGGCCTGAGTGCTGCCGAGAGTCGGCTGGCCAAAAAGATCATGGCCGACCCAACCATCGTTATCGACCTGACGATTACCGATCTGGCCGTGCTGGGCGAAACGTCTCCTGCTACGGTCGCGCGTTTCGCGCAGACGCTGGGTTTTTCGGGTTATCGGCAGTTTCGCTTAGAAGTGGCACAGGCGCTCAGTCGAGAACAAGCCGAGCGAGAGCGCTTCGGTCTCGAAGAAGACGGTGTTCTCATTGATGACTCTGCAGCAGAGGTCGCATCAAAAATCGCGTATCAAGAGATGCGTGCCATCGAGCAAACAGCGCAGGGACTAGACAGTGACGATATTGATGCCTGCGCGCGACTGCTCGGCAGCGCGCAGCACATCGATGTCTTTGGCGTGGGAGCCTCGGCCCTGGCGGCCGCCGATTTGCATCTCAAGCTGACCCGGATTGGCCTGGCCGCCTGGCACAGCGTTGACGTGCACTTAGCTCTTGTGCAGGCCGCGCATCGGGGTGCTTCGGATGTCGCGGTAGGAATCACGCACTCGGGTATGACCCCCGAAGTTATTGAACCATTGCAGCTGGCACGATCGCGGGGCGTGCGCACAATTGTGATCAGCAATGCACCCGGGTCACCGGCAACCGCCCATGCCGACTATGTGCTGGTAACAAAAGCCCGGGAATCGGCTTTTCGTATCGGTGCGATGTCGAGTCGCATCGCGCAGCTGGCCGTCATCGACATTCTTTTTACTCGGATTGTGCAAAAGCACAGCGGTGGCAGCCGCGAAGAGTTGCAGCGCACGCGTCGAGCTATTGACCAGCACACGGGTTTGTTCCGCGACACCTATTCAAGATGATCGTGCGTGCTTGCCATTACGCGGCTAGCAAGACGATTGGCCCGTGCCAGTGATCCGGCCGGTGACAGCCCACTGAGAACCCCCGCGAGAAAGCCGGCAGCTATAGCGTCACTGCCGCCAATGCTCTCGATAAAACGGTGCTCGACCATGGGCGCGTCGGCCCGGTCATCACCAAAAAACGCTGTTGTGCCGCCGCGATGCGAAACGAGCAAATAGTGTGGCTCGCGAAGCTCTGAGCGCAGCGCGAGCGGATCATTGAGCTCAAAAACCTCGCGCATTTCTTCTTCGCTCACCAGCACCAGATCGGCACGGCGTGCCAGAGTCGCCAGCGCTTCGTGACCTTCCTGTTCGCGGCCGTGCCAGAGCGCCGCGCGCCAGTGCACGCTAAAGCTGCGAATGACCTCGCGAGAAACCGCGGGGTTATCGCGGTCAAACAGGTGAAGCTGCAGCTCACGGGCGGTCGAAGAAAGAGCCGTGGTCACGCCACTGGTGTGCACTGCCCGGGCTGACTGCAGCATCCGGATGGCAGAGGGCGTTTCTATGTCGGCGTGCGAAAGGCGACTGCCAGCGGATGCTGCACGGTAATAGTGCATGCGGCTATCGACGCCGCGCCCATTGACAGCCAGCTCTTTTATGTAGAGGCCGGTGGCTGCCTGGTCATCATAAGCGACAGCGTCGGTGGCTACACCGTGGCGCTGTAATTCATCGACAATAAAATGCCCGAAGCCGTCGTCGCCCAGGCGAGTGATCACCCCACTGGAGATTTCTGCATGGGCAAGCGCTATTGCCGTGTTGAGCTCGGCACCGGCCAGAGACCGGGTAAACGTGCGGGCGTGGGCGAGTGAACCGGCCGAGTCAGGAACAAAGACAACGAGCCCTTCACCAACACACACAACGGTAACCCCGGGTATTTGCGACACAATCAGACACTAGGCCGTGCCGTGCCCTGCACGCAACGGTGTGCTCACCCGGAACCAGCGGTGGGGCCGGTAGGCTGGGGAATCATGAACGACGCACCGATCGGAATCTTTGACTCTGGTGTTGGCGGGCTCACAGTGGCCAGAGCTATCCGAGCGCAGTTGCCCCAGGAATCGTTCGTTTATATCGGTGACACGGCACATTCTCCCTACGGTCCGAAGCCGATTGCCGATGTGCGTCGCTATGCACTTGAAGTGCTCGACACCCTCGTCGACCAGGGCGTAAAAATGCTTGTCATCGCATGCAACACGGCCTCGGCCGCAATGCTGCGCGACGCCCGTGAAAGATATTCCGTGCCCGTTATCGAAGTGATCGGCCCCGCCGTGAAACGTGCGATATCAACCACGCGGAACGGCCGCATCGGCGTTATCGCCACCGAGGGAACAATCTCTTCACGCGCGTATCAAGACATGCTCGAAGTCAACGAAGACATCGACGTTTTTACTGCCGCATGCCCGCGTTTCGTGGAGTTTGTTGAGGCCGGAGTCACCGGAACACCCGAAGTGCTTGCCGTGGCCGAAGACTATTTGGCACCTCTTCGCGAAGCCGATGTCGACACGCTCGTTTTGGGATGCACGCACTATCCGTTCTTGCGCGGCGCGATCAGCTACGTCATGGGTAGCGGCGTAAGCCTGGTCTCGAGCGACGACGAAACCGCGGCGGGTGTGTATAAGCAGCTCGTGCGCGCCGACCTGCTGGCACCAGAAAACTCTGTGCCCACCTATGTCTATGAGGCCACAGGAGCCTCGGCCGCCGAGTTCACGGCGCTAGCCAACAGACTCATGGGAGCAGAAATTCGCGATGTGCAGCTGGTGCAGACGGGTGTTATCGACCTGCCCGACCTCAGCGCACTCCACGACCACCACCGTGAAGGAGCATCATGACCATGACCGTTCGCGCCGATGGGCGCACACCCGACCAGCTACGTCCCGTCACAATTGAGCGCGGCTGGAGTGCTCACGCAGAAGGCTCGGCACTTATTTCATTTGGCGATACGCGGGTGCTATGCACGGCATCGTTTACGAACGGCGTGCCGCGCTGGCTGACAGGAAAAGGGCGCGGCTGGGTGACTGCCGAGTACTCGATGCTGCCGCGAGCCACGCATGACCGCAGCGACCGCGAGAGCGTGAAGGGGCGCATTGGAGGGCGTACGCACGAGATTTCTCGTCTCATTGGCCGAGCGTTGCGTGCCGTGGTTGACACACGAGCGCTGGGCGAGAACACGATTGTGATCGACTGCGATGTTCTGCAGGCCGACGGTGGCACACGCACGGCCGCCATTACCGGCGCATATGTGGCGCTCATGGACGCCGTCGCGTGGGGGCGTGAACAGAAGTTCATTGCACAGAAGGCTCGCGTTATCAGTGACTCTGTCGCTGCCGTATCGGTGGGCATCGTCGACAACGAACCGCTGCTCGATCTTGCCTATGTCGAAGACGTGCGGGCAGAGACCGATATGAACTTTGTGGTCACCGGTGATGGCCGCTTTGTTGAGGTGCAGGGAACCGCAGAGGGCGCACCTTTTGACCGTGATGAACTGAACGCTCTGCTCGACCATGGTCTGGCCGGCTGCGCACAGCTGCGCGATATTCAGCAGCAGGCACTGGCGGAGCACAGCGCATGAGTGTCGTCCGTGCGCCGCGTGATAGTTCCGCCCCCACCCGGGTGGTGCTGGCCACGCATAATCCGCACAAGGTGGCAGAGTTTCAGCAGATCGTTGCTCGCACGCATCCAAATATTGACGTTGTGGCCTATGACGGACCGGAGCCGGTAGAAGACGGCGTCACTTTTGCCGAGAATGCCCTGATCAAAGCGCGTGCGGCTGCAGCACATACGGGGCTGGTGGCAGTGGCCGACGACTCGGGTATCTGTGTGGATGTTCTCGGCGGTGCGCCGGGAATTTTTTCGGCGTACTGGGCCGGACACAAGAAAGATGCTCGGGCAAACCTAGAGCTGCTGCTCGATCAGCTCTCTGATGTTGCCGACCCGCATCGCAGCGCCCAGTTTGTGACAACCATTGCGATGGTGATCCCGGATGCCGCAGACCCCCGCGAGCACACGGTGCAGGGCGTCTGGCCCGGCCGCCTTGCCACGAAGGCACGCGGCGAGGGCGGTTTTGGTTATGATCCGGTGTTCATTCCGGATGGCCAGCCGCACGGTGCAGAACGTTCGGTGGGAGAGTTCAGCGACGAAGAAAAACAGTCACAGTCGCACCGGGCACGCGCCTTCGAAGCGCTTCTGCCGCTGCTCGCAGCTCTCTGATGAGAACCGTTACCGTTCCCGACTAGGTGCGAAAGATGCCACACATCGTGTTCTCTGCCTAGCCTGTAAGCATGCACGATCATGCTCCCGCCGCCACCGACTTTCGCAGTGGTAGTCACCGCCGTCTTTTGGTGTTGTCTTTGGCGATCACTTCGACGGTCATGGTGGTTCAGGTTGTCGGAGCGATCCTTAGCGGTTCGCTCGCTCTGCTTGCTGACGCCGCCCATATGTTTACCGATGCCTCGGCGCTGGTGATTGCGATCATCGCCAGCACGGTGGCTGCTCGCCCCGCCGACGACCGTCGCACCTTCGGCTATCAACGCGCCGAAGTATTTGGGGCCCTCATCAACGCGATCATTTTGACCGTGCTGGCAACGGTGGTTGCCGTGCAGGGGATTGGTCGGCTGCTGCATCCGGGTGAGGTGGAGGTAGCCGGCCCACTCATGCTGGCGGTGGCGGCTGTGGGAATGCTTGCGAACGCACTGTCGATGTGGCTGTTGTCGCGCGCACAAAAAACGAGCATTAACGTGCGCGGCGCGTACCTGGAGGTGATGGGCGATCTGATCGGGTCGATCGGGGTTATCGTGGCGGCCATCATTATTATTGCCACCGGCTGGGTTCCGGCCGACGCGATCGCGTCACTGTTCATTGCGGTCATGATTGTGCCGCGGGCCGTGTCACTACTGCGTGAAGTGTTTTCGGTACTGGCCGAATCCGCACCCAAGGGTACGGCGGTGAGCGAGATTCGCGAGCACCTGCTCGGGTACGACGGTGTTGTGGGTGTGCACGACGTGCACGTGTGGCAGCTGACGCGGGGAGCCCCCGTGTTCACAGCGCATATTCGCGTCGACCCGCAGGTGCTTCGCGACGGGCGTGCGGGGCCGCTACTGGCGGAGTTTGAACAGTGCCTCGCCGACCATTTCGACGTTGAACATTCGACGTTCCAGCTCGAACCGGCCGACCATGAAGAGTGCGAAGCTCTCCACGACTAACCCTGTACCACCACAGTTCGCGGCACACTAGAAGTACTGGTTGCCGGAAGTGCTAGTTGTCAGAAGTACTAGTTGTCGGTGCCTGCGGTCGCGGCGGTTTCCGCCTGCTGTTTCTCTGCCGCAAGAGCCTGTGCGTCTTTTTGTGCGTGGCGGCGTTCGATCAGCACGTGGCCCACAGCGATGAGCGCGGTGCCCACAACAGCCGCCAACAGAACAAGGTCAATGTAGGCAACGACAAGGTCGCGAATCCACGGAATATAGGCCACAACGTAGCCGAGGAGTGTAAGACCGTAACCCCAGACGACAGCGCCAATGAGGTTGTAGAGCGAGTAACGCTTCCACGGCATGTGGCCGATGCCTGCCGCAACCGGCGTGAACGTGCGAACGACGGGAACAAACCGCGCAAGAATAACCGTGAGGCCACCGAAACGCTCAAAGAAGGCGTTGGTTCGTTCGACGTTGCGCTTACTGAAGACACCGGACTCTTTGCGTTCAAACACCGCAGGGCCACCCTTGTGGCCAATAAAGTAGCCGACTTCACCACCCACGAACGCAGAAATCATGATGAGCGTGCCAACAATCCAAATGTTGGTGCCAAAAACATTGTTGGTGTGGGTGAGTAGCCCCGAGATAACCAGCAGTGTGTCGCCGGGAAAGAAGAAGCCGACGAGAAGACCCGTCTCGGCAAAAATGATGAGGCACACAACGAGCAGAGCCCACGGTCCTGCCGAGTGGATGATCAACTGGGGGTCAAGCCAGGGGATCAAAGCAAGTTGGTGCACAGTGGGGTCCTGTCGTTAAGAAAAATGTGAAGAAAAAACGGTGCTGTTCACTGTGCGGAAGGTGGGACTTGAACCCACACGCCCAAAGGCACAGGAACCTAAATCCTGCGTGTCTGCCAATTCCACCACTCCCGCGGGCATGAACAGTCTACGGCAGGCCAGGTCACGCTCACCTGTATATCTCCCGTCAGTCGCGCTCGAGAGCGATCTTTACTTTCGGAGCTCGTCGTGTCTTGGCGATAAAGAGTTGACTCAGTAGCCAGATATGTGACTATGCTCATAGGTGCACTTGCACATAAGGAAGTCAAAGGAGAGCCGTGAAACTCGAATTCATCTTGTTGGGTGTGCTCGCGTTTCGGTCGTACTCGGGGTATGACCTCACGAAATGGTTTGATCGCGAAGGGCAGTTTTTGCGGTCCAACGTGCATCACAGTCAGATATATCGCGCGTTGGGGAAGATGGTCGCGAACGGCCTGGTGGAGTACACCGTGCATTCCAGTGAGGGGCGCCCGGATGCAAAGGTCTATCGGATTACCGAGACCGGACGTGCCCTTTTGGTGGAGGTTGCTCGTTCGCCATACCAACCGCCGAGCAGGTTCCAAGATCCTGAATTCGTTAGTCGTTTGTGGTTTCTCACCATCGTTGCTCCCGACGAGATCGTTGACCTCATCGACACGGAGCTTGCGTTTCGTACCGCGCAAGTTGCGGCTAGCCGTGGTCGATCGTTGAGTATCGACAGCGCCGATGCGGTACCTGATGACGTGCGAGCCCGCGCTCACGATATTCATTTACGCATTCATGAGCATGGAAAAAATGCCGTGGACGCCTGGATTCAGTGGCTCGAGACCACCCGGGCGGAACTACAGCAAAACAACAAGCAGGAAGGCAACTGATGAAAGCCATCGTCGTCATGTTTGACACTTTGAATCGCCGGATGCTGCCGCCCTATGGCGCAGAGGGGATTGTTGCTCCGAACTTCGAGCGACTTGCTCAGCGCTCCGTGATCTTCGACAACTGCTACGGCGGATCGATGCCATGCATGCCTGCGCGGCGAGAACTACACACTGGGCGCTACAACTTTTTGCACCGAAGCTGGGGACCCTTGGAACCGTTTGACGATTCCATTCCCGAGATGCTCGGTGAAGCGGGAGTGCATACGCACTTGAGTACCGATCATGCGCACTATTGGGAAGACGGTGGAGCGACGTATCACACACGCTTTACGACGTTTGAATTGTTTCGGGGCCAGGAAGGAGACCCCTGGAAGGGGCAGGTGCGTGATCCGGAGATTCCCGATAGCGTTCCCAGCCTCAACCGGGCGTTGAAAGCTGACCTGTGGCGTCAGGACTGGATCAACCGAACGCACATGCAAGAGAAGTCCCAGCACTCTCAGACGCTCACGTTTGATGCGGGGATCGAGTTTATTGACACAAACGCCGCTGAAGACGGCTGGTTCGTTCAGATTGAGACGTTTGATCCGCACGAGCCGTTCTTCAGTTACCCCGAGCACAAACGCCATTACGACACGGGCTATCAGGGTCCGCGATTTGACTGGCCTGACTACTCACGGGTCGTTGAAGATGACGATGTGGTTGAGCATGGCAGGGCGGAATATAAGGCTCTTCTGACGATGTGTGATGAGTCGCTCGGACGAGTGCTCGATGCGATGGACGAGCACGATCTGTGGAAAGACACCATGCTCATCGTGTGCACAGACCACGGACTCCTGCTCGGTGAGCACGGGTGGTGGGGCAAGATGGTGCAGCCATGGTATGACGAGACCATCCATACGCCCCTATTCGTATGGGACCCTCGCACGCGTCTTCGCGACGAGCGGCGCGGGGCTCTGGTGCAAACGATCGACCTCGGCCCCACACTGCTTGATTTTTTCGGAGTCGCACCCACAGCCGATATGCAGGGTCGCTCGGTCGCGCCGGTTCTGGAATCGGACACGCCGGTGCGTGACTACGCACTGTTTGGCACGTTTGGCGGCCACGCGTGCATCACCGACGGCCGATATGTGTATATGCGCTCCAGCGCAACACCGCAGAATCAGCCGCTGTACGAGTACACGCTGATGCCCACTCGTATGCGCGGCTTTTTCAGCACGCAGGATCTCGCCAACGTGACCCTCGCTGAGCCGTTTTCGTTCACGAAGGGTTTGCACACGCTGCAGACGCCGGGGAGCACATATTTCAACCCGTATTCGTTCGGCACACTGCTGTATGACCTCGAGCATGATCCTCATCAGCGTGACCCTCTCATTGATGATGAGCTCGAGTTACGGATGGCTACGGCGCTCAGAGACCTTTTAAGAGCCACCGATGTTCCTTTGTCGCAGTTTGAGCGGCTGGGCTTACCTTCGGAGGGCGCTCTGACATCCGAACACTTGCTCATTCGGGATCAATGGACCCAGGTTGAGCAGTCACGCCAGCCTGCAGTGAAGCCGGGTGATTTTGGTGAACTCGGTGAAGTGCTGGCGGTTCCTGTGTCGGAACTCATGGCAGAAGACGCACATAAATCGGTGTTGTTAGCGCATCTTCCCATGCTGAGCGACCCGCAGTATCAATCCTTCGTTGGTGCGCTGACGTTATTGCAGATCGCAGCTATTGCGAACGGAATGATTTCGCGACCACAACTGTCTGCGTTGGCCGAGGCGCTCACGCAGTCGAAATGACCCTTCTCCCTGACGGCCAAGCATTCGCACGGCCGCATTCTTCGGTACACAAAGGAGTGACATGTCCGAAGCGAACATGACAGTCGATGACTCACGGCCCCAGACGATAGCAACACCGACGGATCCGGGCGTGCGTCATCGCGTACGCAACCTTTTCGTTGTCGGCGGTTCCATGACCGTCGATGGCGGAGAAGGTGGCGTGGTCAATGGGCTTTTCCCCGTGATTCAGGCGTCTTTGTCACTGGGTATGAGTGCGCTAGGCATATTGACTGCGGCAGGCCGCCTGGTCAATATGATCGCCGGTCCTTTCTGGGTGTGGTTAGCGCGCAAAACCAGCCGCAAATTCGTTCTTGCTCTGGCCACGGGGTTCTGGGGCGCTTGGGCATTTGGTGCGGCGCTGTCACAGAACTTTACGCAACTGCTGATTTTTTACACGATTGCTGCAGCTGGTTTCGCGGCCAGCCATGCCATCATCCCCGAGGTGATTGGTGACTCTTTCGAGGATCGCAAGCGCGGGCGGGTGAGCGGCCTGTTGTATGGCGGTACGGCTGCGCTTGGTTCGCTCTTGGCACCGCTGATTGGCCAGCTGGCAAACGTGGAGGACGGGTGGCGGTACGGTTTTGCTATCTTCGGCGGACTAAACATTGTGTTTGGTTTGCTCATCGTGATCTTTTATCGTGACCCCGCTTCTGGCAGTGCGGAGCGGCAGTTAGCTGACCTCTCGGCCGAACAACGGTCGAAGACGTCGAAGGTGACGTGGTCCTCGGTTGTTTCACTGATGAAGATCCGAAGCTTTACGGTGCTGCTGCTGAGTCGAATGCTCTCTAGCCATATGCTCTTTGGTGCGTTTGGCGTGGTGTTGCTGGTTCAGGACTTCGGGTTGACTACGGCTTTGGCAGCCAGCGTCATGGCACCGTTCGGCATTGGTTACTTAGCCGGAACCTTTATTGGTGGGTTCCTCAGTGATGGGCTGAACAAGCTTTCACCCAACTATGGTCGTGTTGGTCTTTTACAGGGTGCACAGTTCTTGTTCGCCCTCGTCGCCGCTATCACCCTTTTTGGTGGGTTCTCGGGCCTAGCGCCGTTCCTGCTGATGTTTGGTCTCCTCGGTGTTGCGCAAGGTCTGAACCCAGGGGTGAACCGACCGCTGGTAATGGCCATTGTTCCTCCGGAGTTGCGGGGCGCAGCATTTGCGATTTTTGTCTCGATTGTTGAGTCACTTGGTTTTGCCATCTACTCGCTCGTCGGTGGATTCCTTGCGGAAAGTATTGGTTTGACCGCCGTGATGTTTTGGCTTGTCGTTGTCGTGATGACGATCAACGGTGTTGTGCTGACGGCTCTTTACCCGATCTATCATCGAGACCGCGACGCGATGACCGCTGAGCTCGAGCAACGGCGTCGCCAGGTGGTTCGATAACTCGATACGCGTTCCGCCAGATGACATTCACGATTGTCCACAGCATCCGACCCGGTGCTGTGGACAATCGTGTGCGGCCTGCGGGCGCCGTGATCGTGCACTGGGTAGGTGATCGGCGTGCCTGCGACAGCCGATTAGGGTTGTGAGCATGCACGATCGGGTCGCTTCGCGCGGGTTAGCGGATTCTTCTTTCGACGCTGTGGCCTTTCTTGCCGCACTGATGGTGTGTGCGGCCGCTCCTGTGCTGTTCGTGGCGCAGGTGCGTTGGGGCGGTTGGATTTTGTTGGTCGTGGGTGTGGCGCTGGCGTTGCTGCGAGAGCAACGGCGGGTGTGGCATCCGGATGCTTCGCTCACGCGCGACCTTTCGCTGATCGCCGCGGGTCTTGCGGTCGTGAGCACCATTTCTTTAGCGGCTGAGCTTGATAACGCTGCGATGGTTCGGTTTACGCTTGCTCTTGGCGGTGCGGTTGTTGTGCCGTATGTGATCTCGCGGTTTGTGTATCGGGATCGTGCAATCTCTTTTCCGTGGCGTGCAGGCGCACGATGGGGCAGATTGCACTGGGGCTGGCTGATCGCGGTGCTCGTTCTAGGTTGGCTTATTCTGCCGTTCTATTTCATAACCAGCGGGGTATATACCAACTGGCCCATCGTAGATACTCCCGAACTCATCGCCCGACTGTTTGTGGGTGTGGGAGCTGTGGGTATTTGGGACGAACTGTTTTTTATCTGCACCGTGTTTGTGCTGCTGCGCCGCCACTTCCCGGCGGCAGTGGCGAACGGTTTGCAGACGATCGTGTTTGTGTCGTTTTTGTGGGAGCTGGGATACCAGGCGTGGGGGCCCGTGCTGACGATCCCCTTCGCGCTGCTACAGGGCATTATTTTTATGCGCACGCGGTCACTCGGCTACGTGGTCACTGTGCACCTGCTCTTCGACGCGGTCGTGTTTGCCGTTCTCGTGCACGCGCACAACCCCGGTATGCTGCCACTGTTTCTCGTGTGATGGTCGGCCCGGATGCAGCATCCGGATGTGCCTGTGGATAGTTTCTGACTCGTTTTCTGCCAACTTGCCATGATGCTCGGGTGACCCAGCCTTCAGTTCTCGTCGCCGAGCGCGTGCGTGAGCGTCTGCGCCGCGAACATATTGACCCCACGGTGTCGGCGCAGATGACGCGGCGAATCGCGCAGGCCGAGGTGCGCCACTACAACGACCATGCGCTCTCGACGGGTGCGCCGACGGTCGACGACGAACATGCGTGCGTGCGCGATGTGCTGGCTGCTGTGAGCGGTTTTGGTGCCCTGCAGCCGCTGCTTGATGACCCGACGATTGAAGAGGTGTGGCTCAACGGCGACGGCTGGGTGCATGTGGCGCGCAGTGGTCAGCATGAGCGCATATCGTTGCGGTTAGAAGCCTCGATGATTCGCGACCTGGTAGAGCGGATGCTGCAGACGACAGGCCGTCGTGTTGATTTTCACCAGCCCTTTGTTGACGCCTCGCTGCCAGACGGTTCGCGGTTGCACGTTGCTATTGCCGATGTGGTGCGGGGCGGCTGGTCGCTGAACATTCGTAAGTTCTTGCCGCGGCTCAAAACGCTCGACTCACTGGTGGAGCAGGGTGCAATGCCCGCCGCGGTTTCCGACATGCTGGCGCAGGCGATGCGCGCCGGGCGCAGTGTGATTGTGAGCGGGGCAACCCATGCCGGAAATACCACATGGGAAATCTGACGCCACTACGCTGGCGCGGAATCGTCACCTTTCTTGGGTGGTCGCCGTCGCCAGACCCGGGTGAAATCGTCCACACGCTTCCATGACGTGACAGCTCCACCTCCATCGGTCTTGAGCTTCTGGAGCGCGGTCTCGAAGTCCGGATCTGCTGGGAGGTCGACCGCCGTGGTTCCGCGCTCAAGCAGGTCGCGATAGGGGCTCGGGAGTTGCTGGATGTACCCCACGAGCTCATCAATGGCACTCTGCGATGCGCTGAGGTTTAGCATTGCGGCCTTTAGCGGCGTCGAAACGGTGCTCTGTTGCACGAGTTGAGCGGTGTCGTGAGGCAGCGGCGTCGAGGTTGTGGTTGCCCATTCTGCGGCTGCTTCGAGGACGTCGTCGGTGGCGTTCTGCGGAGTCTGGGGCAGTCCGTTGACGATCAGCGTCTTGATTCCGTCCTTGACGTGATCATCGCGCAGGAGGAGTGCCAGGACCGCTGGTGTGAGGGAGAGCTGCGCGAAGTAGTTTTCCGCGTCCGTAGAGCTGATGATGAAGGCCACCTGCGCGCCCTGGGACTTGCTCAGTGCGGCGAACGTGTCGGGGTCATCCGCGAGCAGTCCAGCTTGCATCAGACCTGAAATGAGGTCTGGTTCTCGTGCAGAGATTCTGCTGATCGCGAGGGGTTCGCGTGCGATCGACTTGGCTAGGTTCAAGCGGTTGGCTACGGTGAGCGTTTTGACGTTCAGGAGCTGAGTCGCAAGCAGTTCTTGTTGCTCAGTGCTGGCATCACTCGCGTCGATAGACGGTTGAGCTTCCAGGAAGTTGACCAGTGCTTCGTCGATGGTGCATGCCTCGATGTATGCGTTGACGTTGGAGAAGTTGAGCGCGAAACGCTGGGCTCGAGCGAGCAACGTCTTGAGGCTGTCGGGGACGGTAGTGAGGTCTTGGACTTTGGCGCCCCTGGGAAGACGGGTGAGCAGTTGCATCGACTCTCCCGATTTGGATGCCTCGACGGCTGTCATGATCTCGATGAGGGAGTCCATGTTGCGGAGGCTTGGCTCTGACGGATTCGTGCCGTCGAGTGCGGCGAGGTACTCGTCGAAGTGCGCCAGGACGTGATCGGATACGTCCTGTCCTGCTTCGAAGACCTTGTCGATACCGATCTCGTCAGTTCCGTCAAGGATGATTCGAAGGTTTTCTTCGGTTACTCGGTATTGACGTGCCGCAATGATTTCTTGGAGTGCTGTGCGAGACAGGTCTCGAAGCGACGGTAGTCGGACTCCAAGATGTTGGAGGACTTCGACGGTCAGGGTAGCTTCACGGGCGTCCTCGGTGAGGTTCCGGATCTTGTTGTAGTTGGCGGCGATGCGCTCGCGCACGGGTTCCGGTACTGGATACTCGGTGGCGAGATCAACTCCGTCAAGTGCCGCGATCGCGAGCCGTGTGATTTCATCTTCGGCCTGTTCAGAGATGAACACGAATACCTCATCCCACAGCGGGGCGAGGCGCTCGAAGAGCTGCTCTTGATGCTTACCTTCTGCGATGTATGCCTCGATGAATTCAGCACCGGACGGTCGGACCCACGAAAGGAGCTTCAGGTTGCGTTCGAGCCGCGTGTCGGAAGCTTTGAGGAGCGTGTCATACACGGCGATGTTGAAGAGACCGGTCGAGTTGAAGACTCCTGGGCCTCCTTCACGCAGGACGGCTTCAACTTCTTCAGGCTTCAGTGGGTAGCGGTACGAGGGTTGTTCAGCGCGCACATGCTGGATGAGGAAGCTCATCGCATCCGCGGAGGCCACCTCACCATGGAACTCGGACATGTAGAGGTGGTAGTTGCGATCGATGTGCCCGTCAAGAAGGAGGTCCTTCAGGAGTGGATCGGCTACTGCCTCGACGTACGTCGTCCGGAAGTCAACTTCCGTCTTGTCCTTGCGGTGCAATTCTCGTCTTGGATCGGTGAGTGCGTGGAAGTCCGCGGAGCGAAGCCACTGCTGAATACCTCGAAGGCGCTGCAGTTCCGCGATGTGCGCTGCCTTCTTCTGGACAGCCCAACGTTCTGGCACTGTTGTTCCTAGCTCAGCTCGCAACCCGGCGGCATCAATGTTGAACACCGCCGTTGAAGATGCCAACACTTCGATAACAGTTCCCTTATCGATGACGCCTTCCCAGAATTTCGGTGTGCTGATCTCGGTGGTCGCTTGAACCTTGCCGTTGACCGCGAACCGGAGATTCTGCGGCTGATGACCGAGTCGGGGCAGCCAGCGTTCGGCGAGTGTCTGGAGTGCTGTCCCGAGCTGTTCCGCACGGGCGACGGTCTCGGCGACTGGATCGGCTTGTGCGTCGACGGTGGCGATCTCGTCGGCCACTTCTGCCAAACCCTCGTCGATGATCTCGCGAGAGATCCGATAGAGGCGGTCGAGGGAGCTGTCTCCCACACGTATGAGTTCGAAGTCAGCGAGGCGCGTGTTCTTGAACGCGACCATCGCGAACAGCTTGCTCGGGGTGAGCCCCTTGAGCTTCTTCGGAACGAGGACACGGGTCTGAAATACGCGGTACTCGTTGATGATGTTCAACAGCAACCGCATGTCCGTGACATGTTTGGCGACGATGCTGAGCACTTCGATCGACACGGAAGAGTCGACCTTCTTCATCATCTTCACCAGAAGGTCGCGCGAGTTCTGATGGGTGATGAACGGAACGATCGGGACGACGAGATCGAAGAACTTGGTGCGCTGCGTCGGCGGATTGGATAGCGAGCTGTGCGCTTGCCAGACTCCGGACTTCTCTGCCGGGTCAGGCTGAGCTGGTTTCTTCTGCGGGGGTTCGGCCGGTGGTGAGGGTGGCTTGGTCAGGTCTTCGAAGATGCTGTCCCGTACGGCGTAGATGAAATGGACCGGGCGTCGATGCAGCTGCCGTGATGTGTTGAGGATGGTGTTGAGGGCTCGTAGGGATCCGTAAATGGCGGGATTTTTGAATCTGTCGAGGTCTTCGATGATAAGGATCGTCCGTCGCGTTTTTTCGAAGAAGTAGACGATCTCGTCAAGGTATTTGTCGAAGAATGATCCGTCCTCTCCCGCACTGTCCGTTTTCAGGCTGACGGATGCCGATGCTGTGCCCAGTTTGTCGACGCTGACACGATTGTGGAGCAACGACTGAAGGGCGAAGGCAAGGATTGCCACGCCAGCACCGATTGCGAGCAAGAGGAACAGCCGCTCGCTTTCTCGCTCAGGTGGGAGATCCAGCGGGGCGCCGAGGCCGGTGAGCCAGAGAATCCCTGTCGCGACCGCACCGATCACGGCCGAGATGAGGATGGTCCGCCAGAGCGGGAGGCGGCTGATGCGACGAAATCGTGACCCGGGTAGCTTGCTCGTTCGTTCTCGGTAGAGGAGCTGCTTGACGATTTCCTTCTGGATCAGGTTGTTGGTCTCGTCTTCATCGGCGTCAGCTTGGACGCCGATGTCGCTGAGCGATGACAGGGAGATCTCGACGACCCTTCGTGGAAGCTCTGCACGGACCGAAGCGAGAACACTGCTCTTCCCGCTGCCGTAGCTGCCGGTCAACGCGATGTTCCAAACGTTGTGGCGACGCTTCCGGTCACGGAGGAGCGAGACGAGTTCCGTGCTGTATACGTCGTGCTGCTCTGCGATTGGTTCGGGAGTGAGCGGCCGAAGGCTTAGGGGCTGTGAGGTCCGTGCCTGCCAGAACTGCCACCAGCGCCGCGGCTTCTCACTCTCGGCAATTTTTTCGACTGGCAATGCTCCTCCTTTGGACGTGAGGCAGCACGGTGCGTGGTCGACAGTCTCCAGATTCCTCAGGGAGTTGAGCCAGATACTGGCCTCGTGTCCGATGTTATCGGCAGGCACATACATCCCCATGCAATCGCATCCTTACCCGGCGATCACGTCGGAGGGAGGTCGAGAGCGTGAGTCTCCCGCTCACGCCTGAGCACTTCTGAAAGGCTAGAGCTGTTGGCCCATGATTGGGCCGCCAGTTTTCTTGGGTGAGAGGTGGTCGAGCGTGACTTCGGTGGCTGACAAGACCCTCCTGCTCTTCTCGACGTTCGCGCACATGCAATGGCAGGTCGATGAGCTTGCTCGACGCTGCACGGGCGTTGATGAAGCTGTCCGCGCGGCGTTCGAGGAGGTAGGCCGTTGGAACCCCGATCAGGTGATCCGAACGTGGCGGAAGCGCAATCAATCGTTCCTACATGAGATGAGGGACAAGACCTGGTTCAACGAGGAGAGTTGGCACGCACTCGTGCTGTCTACGCGTCTCAACGATCAGAGCCGACCGCTGTTCTTCGAGTTTTATTCCGAGCGTGAGTTGCCGGAGGAGGGACGGCACGGTGAGTTCGTCGCGACCTACTTGCAGGTGAAGCGCCTGCGGGACTTCCTTGCGCACAACATGTACTTGAGGGCTTCATCCGAAGAGGAACGGTTGATGGTGACGTGGTTCCACGACACGGCGTTCGGCAGATGGATGGAGGAGGACAAGACTCGCCTCAACCTGACCTTCATGACTGAAGCAGTCGAGGTCGCGGGTTGGCTCTCGGATGTTGCCGCTTGGACGATGTGGCGGCTCGGTTGGAACGGGAGCGCGAAGATCAAGGACTCGAACGGTGTCGTGTTCTCCGATGAGCACGCCCCGACGCTATCTCCCCCTCATGAGCTTGGGGTGCCAACCGACGAGCGCGAGGAAGAGGCGCAATAGCGAGTAGCGCCCAGAGGCTCGCTGGCACCTCGCTCGTCTAGGTCGGAGCCGGTTTAGCCCGATCGTGGCGATCGCCGCCTCGGTTGGCTGGGTTGATCCCGACTTCGCTACCCGCCAGTTTCGTCGTAGCGTCGGCGTGTCCCCGCGAGAGTATTGGCGGATCAGCAGGCGACCACCGCAGCCAACCTAGACGGAGTAAGACACTGGATGACCTGATTCGGCTGTGAGCGGCCGGCTTCGACTGCTCAGGTGTCGAGTGTCCGAGTATCGGCGAACGGGTCCACGACGGTGTGGACTCCGTGGATGGGGCAGATGAACGAAACGCCGACGCGGTCGCCGGCGCTGTCGAACGGTGCTGGATTGCAGTCGCGCCCGCACTGAGGGCAGATGCGGTAGTCGTCTCCATCCGGCATGAGCATGATTCGAGCCTATTGACCAGTCCGGGAACAGAGCTTATGTCCCGAGCCCTTATGACCCGATGGTTGCGTAGCGGGCGGACTTCATCGCGTCGCTTCGCCGGCGGACACGGCGGCGTTCGGAGGCTTCGTGGACGTGGGCGCGGATCAGGTGGGTGAGGCTGACGGGCCCGTTGAGGATGAACTTGAGTGCGTTCCAGATGAACAGGATCACGAGGAGGTTGAGCCAACCGGGGCCGCCGTCTGCGATGAGGTTGGTGCAGATGTTCGCGGCGAGCAGGTAGGGGGCGGCGAGGAGCATCGCGGGTAGACCCCATTTGAGGCCGCGGCGGGTGCGGATGCGATCGAGCAGGATGTTGGTGGGCATGTAGCGGCGTAGGAAGTAGCGGGTGCGGACGCTGGCCGCCCAGAGCAGTCGGAGCATGGTCGGGCCTCTCATCAGGACGTGTTTCTCCGTCGAGGAGGCAGAAACTTTGATGAGTGGCCCCGAAGGGACTGTCCCGAAGGACCCGCAGAGATGTGAAACGCTGCCTCCCTTCCAGGGTACGACTTCCCGGCGACATTCGTAAGGGCAGCCACGGGTTCGGTCCGGTTGTGAGCGACTACAGCCTCGGTCCGAGCGGTCGCGTCGTGGCGCGTCGAGGCTGTTCACGTTCGGTTCGGCCAGTATCGGCCAGGGCGCGGGCGCGGTCGAGGGCTGCGCGGGCGCGGGCAGCGTCGATCTTCTGCGCGTCGTCCTCGGCCGGGGGACCCAACGGTGAGGCATCCGTGATGCTGTAGCGGTCGCGGTACGCGATGACGGTACGGGCGGCCTGCCGCCACGCGGCCATGGTTCGGGACTGCTTCGGTGGAGAGCCGAGAGTCTTGGTCCAGCCGTCGTGTTCGGTGAGCGCCGCGTCTAGGAGTGCGTCGGTTCGGGCCTCGATGAGGTCGCGTCGCTCGGTCAGCGCGTGGCGGAACTCGGCGCTCATGGTGCCGGTGGCCTCGGGGATGAGCCCGGCGATCAGCCGCGGCGTCTTCTGGGTCCGGCCCGATCCCGCAGGCCGTTGTGTCGCGCGGGTGAGGCGGTAGTGGAGGACGGCGGCGATGTCGTCGGCGTCCCGGAACCCGCGCGCTTGCACGAGGCGCGGCACCAGGTTCTCGATGTCGTGGTGGTTCGCCTCGGCACGGCGCAGTTCTGCGGTGAGTGCCCCGAACGCCGGGGAATGGATCGCGGACTCGGTCTCCTCGTCGGTGAGCCCGGAGGAGGAGATGAGCGTGACCCAGCGGTCGCGTTGCGCGGAGGCGGCGATCGTCTCGTACTCGGCGGCGAGCTGGCCGATGTTCGCCCAGGCGTCTTTCTCGGCGGTGATGGTTTCGTGTGCGGAGAGCTCGGCGCCGACGTGTGAGAGCACGCCGAACAGCACGCTTCGTGCGGTCGCTTCGGTGTTGTCGCCGGGGTGCGGGCCGTCGTGGGAGGCGTCGGGCTTGTCAAGGGCGACGTAGGCGAGGTTCGCATCCCGGCCGCGGGTGAGCGCGACATACAGGTTCTCCCTCGTCATCGCGGCGTCGACCAGGACGTGTGAGGTGTCCACGGTGATGCCTTGTGCGCGGTGAGAAGTGACGGCGTAGCCGAGGTTGAGGTGTTCGGCCACGTAGTCGGCGGGGAGGACGACCGATCCTCCCCAGCGGGCCGTGGCGCGACGCAGCGTGAGCGACCCGTCGTCTCGGACCTCGGTGACCGTCCACCTGTCCCCGTTGCGTACCCACCCGCGGCCGGCGCGCAACCTTCGGTCGTTGCGGCGGGTGATGACGGAATCGCCAACCGCGGCGCGGGTGCCGTCGTGGAGTTCGACTTCGCGGCGGGGGTTCACGGTGCCGTCGATGATCAGGTCGGTGCGGGCACGCTGGTTGAGGGCGAGGACGGATTCGTTCGAGTCGGAGACCAGCACTGTCGCGCGTCTGGTCTGCCGGTCGGCCCGCCATGCGGCGTAGGCGGCATCGACCATCGCCTCCGTGCCTCCGCCGTGGATGCGGTCGTGGTCGAGGTAGGTGTCGATAACCTCGGTGCGGCCGTGCCGCAGGCCCAGAGAGGCGGTTTTCTCCCACTCGTTGGCGAAGCGGTACACGTCGATCAGTTCGGGGGCGTCGTCGCGGTCGTGGACGAGGAGGGAGAATGCGCCGCCGGCATCGACGGACTGGAGCTGTGCGTGGTCGCCGACCAGCAGCACCTTCGCGCCGGTTTCGGCCGCGAGGTGGGTGATGCGGTCGAGGGAGAGGGTACCGGCGAGGGAGGCTTCGTCCACGATGACGAGCTGCCCCGGGCGGAACGTCTTGCCGGTCGTGAGGTGGTCCTGCCACCACTTTGCGGTGTTTTCGGTCTGGATGCCGAGGTCGTCGGAGAGGACCTGCGCGGCGACCGCGGACGGCGCCAGCCCGACCACGCTGCCTGCCCCACGCTCGTGCTCCCACGCCCGCCGCAGCGCGGACATGGCCGTGGTCTTGCCCGCGCCGGCAGGGCCGACAAGGACATCGACGAGCCGGCCGGAGACAGCGACCTTCGCCAGCGCGGCGGCCTGGTCGTCGCCGAGGGTGTGGCCCTTTCGGTCCGGTCGCGCCGCGATCTTCTCTACGGTGGCGAGCGGGACGGTCGGGCCGGTGGTCGTGCGGGCACGCTCGAGGAGCCGGTCTTCGGCGGCCAACAACGTCTCGGAGGAGAACACCGCCGAGTGCTTCGGCCGGAACACGCTGGTCCCGTCCGGCCGGCGAAACACCGCCGGGCTCGATGCGAGCTCGGGCGGTGTCAACCGCAGGGAGGCGGCTTCGGCGGCGTCCACGACCATGCCGACGATCGCTTCCCGATCCATTGTGGACGCGAACCTGTAACGCATCGTCTGCCGGGCCGCTTCGGCCGTGAGGTTCCACCGCCGCCACGTCGATCGCTTCTCGCCCACGACATCCACGACCGACTGCCCGAGCGTGCCGATCACGTCCAACGGCACGTCATCAGCGCGCAGCAGCAGAGGCGCGTCGTTCGCCATCACGGTGCGCGCCCATGAGGTTGCGTTCTTCCCGAGAATGCGCCCCGCCCGCGCCCGCCACTCGGCAGTCAGGTCCGCGAGAGAGCGGACCTGCTTCTCCGGGCGGGTGCTGAGCGTGGCCTGCGCGCGGAGCTTGATGATCGTCGCCGCAGACGGCTGCCGACCATGCCGGGCGACGTACTCGGCGATCAGCCGATCCTTCTCGACCTCGATGTGCCGAGACCGGGACGAGAACTCCGCCACCAGCTCCTCCGGCACCGACGCGACCGCCCAGGCCGGGTTGCGGTCGCGACCCATCTCCCGCGCCTCCCACTCCACACCGAACGTCCGGGTCAGGTGGTCGGCGAACACCGCCTCGTGCAACTCCGAGAGCGCGACGGTCGCGGCGTGCATCGGCCGCCCGTCGAGAGAGCGCCATTTGCCGTCGAGGACGGTCTGCACCTTGTTCGAGATGACGACATGCGTGTGCAGGTGCGGGTCACCGGCGCGCGAGTCGTAGTGGTCGAACGCGGTGGCGATCAGACCGTGGACATCGACCTGCGCAACCGCGCCGTCGCGGCCGGTTGCACCGGCACGGGTGGCTGCAACCTCCCGCTCCATGAACGCAACCACCTCCGCAACCGCCGAATGATGCGCGTCTGCAATGAGGGCTTGCGTCCCGGCGTCTGAGACCGCCCACAACACGCTTGCGGACTTCGGGATCGAGAATGTGAAGTCGTAGCCGGCGACCGCGCGGCGTGTCCCACGGGCTGCCTCCTCGGACTGGATCGCCGCCGCCTCCGTACGGGCGAGCGGCCCGAGCGTCGGGTCGAGGGCCGAGACGCGCTCAGCGACTCGCTCGGCCACCGGCCGATACTCGGGGTACGCCCGGCCCAATGGTGCCCCGGTGATCGGGTCACGCCCCATGCCGACCAAGAGCTGGAGCTGGGCTTCGGAGACCTGATCGCCCTGGGCGATCTGCCCGCCACCGAGAGTCCTCACGCCGGAGCCGAGCCAGAAACCGGGCGGGCTTCCCTCCTCGGCGTAGTAGCGCGTCAACGGTGTCGAGAGCGACCTGTCACCGTCGCCCGCAGCGACGGTGCGCAGCAAGTACTTGTAGCCATCACCCGCCGACATCACACGCATCGAGACCGTCACTCAGGTCGCCTCCCTCCGCTCACTGAGGAGGTGAGCGGAGGCGGTCTGTGACATCAGATGCGACACGACGAATCACGCGGCGCCCTCGATCTGCAAGACGCGTGGCAGCTCAGAAGCGGGGACGTGGCGACGGCTCCGGGAGTAGACGGCGGGCGGGGTCGACAGGGACCTGGGAAGCGCGGTGAGCACCTGGCAGGTGACCAGCCCGGCGTCGAACTCATGTGCAGGAGACCGCCGGGGTCACCCGATCCGGCGGAGTCCGCATGTCAGAAATCGAGAACACCAACGACGGTCGCCTACGGGTCGGGTCGCTGTTCTCCGGCTACGGCGGACTCGACCTCGCCGTCGAGGAAGTCTTCGACGCCCGCACCATCTGGTTCTCCGAAATCAACGACCCCGTCGCCCGCGTCTTCTCCCACCACTGGCCCGACGCCCC
Source organism: Microbacterium luticellae (assembly GCF_050408645.1). Lineage (NCBI taxonomy): Bacteria > Bacillati > Actinomycetota > Actinomycetes > Micrococcales > Microbacteriaceae > Microbacterium > Microbacterium luticellae. The sequence goes on along the minus strand of NZ_JBNTKE010000005.1, from coordinate 66,931 downwards.
CAACCTCGGCGACATCACCACCATCGACTGGAGCAACGTTCCCCCGGTGGACATCCTCTGCGGCGGGTTCCCCTGCCAGGACGTCTCCACGGTTGGGAAGATGGCCGGCCTCGCTCCCGGCACTCGCTCCGGGCTCTGGGCGCACATGGCGGCGGCGATCGACGCCCTGCAACCGGAGTGGGTTGTGATCGAGAACGTGCGCGGGCTGCTCTCGGCACCCGCGATCCGCCCGCCCTCGGAAGGAGACGACGATGAGAAACGCAACCCCTACTCAGCAACCCCTGGCGACGTGGAACCCGACCCGTGGGATATGGGAGCAACCGCAACTCGACCTCTTCGGGCGGCGGGCGCAGTTCTGGGAGACCTGGCCGACCTCCGGTATGACGCGCAATGGATCGGTCTACCGGCTTCCGCTATCGGCGCACCCCACCCCCGATTCCGGGTCTTCATCCTTGCCCACCGCGCTCTTCCGCACACCACTCGCGTCGGACGCCTCACGCGGCGGGGAGAGTCTGCAACGGGTGAAAGCGCGTCGAGGCACGATCGCGCTCAGTCATCAGATCATCGACCTCGCCCTCCACGGACCCAGCGGGTACCCGCGTTCCGAGGACCCCGAGAGCCTATGGACGTTGATCGGGGAGCTCTTCGACGCTGGGGAAGATACGCCGAAGCCGTGACCCGATGGGAGCACATCACCGGCCGTGCTGCACCGTCGCCGACGCTTCTGAGCGACGAGACCGCCCCGCGCCCCGCCCCCGCGTTTGTGGAATGGCTCATGGGGCTTCCGATGGGTTGGGTAACAGATGAGTGTCATGACCTGACCGTGGCCCAGCAGCTAATGGCTCTAGGAAACGGTGTTCTCCCGTCGCAAGCAGATCGAGTTCTTGACCATCTACTTAATGTTTCCCTGAACGCGGCGCAACAAGGTTAGTTCAGGCGACCCCTGATTACGGGAAACACCACTATAGATTTGGCCATGTCTCTCTCGCGAGGATGACTGCGTGCACCCGGTCTCGGAGGTGAAGCTTGGCGAAGATCGAGTTGATGTGCGATTTTACGGTGCTTTCTGCGAGATGCAGTTTGGTGCTGATCTCTTCATTCGTGTGTCCTCGCCCGATTTCGATGAGTACATCGGTCTCTCGTCGGGTGAGTTCCGCAAGGGCAAGAGCGTGCTCACTGTCGCCTAGCGCGTCGTCGCCCGTGCGGTGGCTTGTGACGTAGTGATCGATGAGTTTCGCGGTGAGGCGTGGGTCTACGACTGCGGCCCCCGTCGCGACGGTTCGCACGGCGTCGATGAGGGCTTCGGGTTTGGTGGATTTCAGCAGGAAGGCGCTAGCCCCTGCCCGCAGGCTTCCGAACGCGTACTCGTCAAGGTCGAAGGTCGTGAGAACGATGGTCTTCGTGTTCGGGATGCGCTCGCTGATGATCTTCGTGGCCTCGATGCCGCCCATTCCTGGCATGCGGATGTCCATGATGACGATGTCAGGTTGTCGTTCGATCAGGATCGGGATGGCTTCTTCGCCGGTTGCCGCTTCTGCGATGACGGTGATGTCGTCGGCGGAGTCCAGGATGAGTGCGATGCCTGTGCGTTCGAGTTCTTGATCGTCCACGACCGCGACGGTCAGTGCATTTCGCGTTTCTGATTGAGTGTCGCTCATCGTCGCCTCGGCTTCGTCAGCGGCAGCACTGTGCGGGTTTCCCAGCCGCCTCCGAGTCGTGGGCCTGCGTCGTGGGTGCCGCCAAGCGCCGCGGCGCGCTCGGCCATGGCGCTCAATCCGGCCCCCGATCCCAGGCTCTGTGCCGGGGGTCCGGGGCGACCGTCGTCGGTCACAGTGATCGTGAGGGTGTCGCCGTCTCCGGTGATGCGTACTGCAACTTCGCCTGGCTTGTCGGCGTAGCGGAGCGCGTTCGTGAGTGATTCTTGGACGATCCGGTATGTGGCGTTCTTGAGCGTCAGGTCATCGGAGGGGAACCCGGTTTGTCTGAGCGTCACGGGGAGCCCTGTGGCACGAAAGGTGTCTGCGAGTTCTTCCAGCGTGGGCAGATTGTGCCCTGATCGGTGGAGGGCCTTGTCGAGATCGCTGTCCCCGGAGCGGAGGACGTGGAGGATGGTCTGCATCTCTCCGAGCACGGTTTCTCCGACGTTCCCGAGTTGTTCGAGCGCGGCGGTTGCTCGTTCCGGGTGCTTCTGCCAGGCCGCCCGCGCACCGCCGGCGAGGGCGATCATGACGGTGACGGAGTGGGCGACGACATCATGCATTTCGGCAGTGATGCGGCTGCGCTCGTTCGCGGCGGCGGCTTCGATTCTCGTGTTGACGAGAGCGGCGAGGGTTTCGCGCTGCTGCCGTCTGGATCGCACGGCAATGCCGAGGAACAGCGCGGCGAGGAGGAGCGGTTGCACAAGGGTCGGAGAGAGCTCTCCGAAACCGATCCACTGCCGGAGTGCGGCTGCGGCGAACGGTATGCCGAGGCTGAGTCCTAAACCGATCAGTGCGTGTGTCAGCGGTCGCAGGGAGGCGACGGTGTAGACGACGACGAACGTTTCGATCAGTAGCGGGCTGAACCCTGGTTGCACGAGAGGACTCATGCTGGCGCACGCGACGACTATCGCGAGAACGAGGAGCGGGTGGGTCCGTCGCCACCACAGCGCGATCCCGGTGGCAGCGGTGAGTACGAAACCCGCCCAGGCATACGGGGGCTGGATCAGCACCAACCCGATACACGCAGGTGCGGTGCATGCGAGGATCACGAGGATGTCGATGATGCGTGGATGATGGCGCACCCATTCCAGCGGTGCCCACAGAGACGGGGAGAACGCATCCGCCTCAAAGGGCGCCGCCTCCCGCCCCTCTGTACTCCGCACGGTCGTCCTTTCCTGTGACCTCATTTTAGCTTTGTGACCTCGGGGATTCTCTGGCTACGCGTCTCGCAGCTTGAGTGTGAGCCCGGCGATGATGAGTGCCCCGAGCGCCCAGATGCTCATTACTCCATACCCTTGCCAGCCGGTGAGACCAGCCCCCGATTCGATGGTGCTGATCAACAGGCGACCCGCGACGCTGGGGAAGAACTCGACGGCATTGCGGATGGCGTCGACGGGGATCGAGCGGATGATCTCGGGTAGGATGCTCAAGAACAGGACGGGAACGATGATCGCGACGATGACGTTGCGGACAAGGAACGCGAAGCCGGTCACGAATACGGCGACGCCCGCGAGATACAACCCGGACTTGGCGGCGAGGAGCAGCGCGTTCTCCCAGGTGAAGTCATAGCTCACGTCTGAGTTCGCGAGAATCGCGACCGGTGTGGCCTGTGCCAGCAGCGCCGCAACGAATCCTGACGCGAATCCGAGCACGGCGACCGCGAGTGCTTTTGTCGCGAGCACGGTGAGACGACGCGGCACGGCGAGAAACGTCTGCTTGATCTGGCCCGAGTTGTACTCGCTGGTGACGAAGAGCGCGACGATCACCGCGAAGAGCATCTGTACCCACAGGATGCTGTCGATGAACATGATCGGTTGGACCTCGGTGAGCGAGGTCCCCGGTGCGCGGTTATCGCTGGGGGAAGCGAAAGACAACGCGAGCATCGAGGCGGATGCGGGAACGAACAGCGTCATGATGGCGATCAGGATGCGGTTCGAGGTCAAGGTGAAGAACTTGACGAACTCCGCCGTGAGTGAGCGAAGGAACGTTGCGCGGTTACGCAGCAGGTTCGTTGATAGAGACGGGCTGTAGGTGGTCATAAGAGGGTTCTCCGATGTGGGGTCGAGGTCAGGTTTCAGGCGTCGCGACGCTGCAGGAGTGCCGTTCCGGCTCCCCAGAGTGCTACTGCCCAGATGGCGAGCACTCCGAGGCCACCCCAGGGCGACAAGGCACTTGTTCCGGTGTCGGGGGCGAAGATCATCTGCCCGGCGATGCTGGGGAGGAACGTGATGACGTCGCGAATGATCTCAAGCGGTACTGCAGCGAGCAGCAACGGGGCAACTGTGAGCAGCACCAGGACGGTTACGAGAGTTCCGACGGGGTGACGGATGAGGAACGCGAGGCCGATGGCCAGCACGCAGGTGCCAGCGAGATAGAGGCCGGAGCCCACGACGAGCTGGGCGACGAACTCCGTCGGCAGATGAGTTTCAATGGCGTTCTCTCTGCCGACGAGCCAGCTCGCGAATAGTGCGATGCCGGAGGCCGCCGAGCCGAGAAGCAATCCGATCAGCGCGAAGACGAGCGCTTTTGCTGTTGCGACAGAGGCTCGCGCCGGGACAGCGATGAGTGTCGTGCGGATCGCGCCCGAGGTGTACTCGCTCGTCACGGAGAGCGCCGCGACAACCGCGAGAAGCACCCCGCCCCACACGACCCCCTCGTGGAGCTGACTCGCAAGCAGCACAGGGTCCGCGACATCGCCTTGCACGATCGTCGTCGTGAGTCGAAGCGCTGCGACGGCGAGCATGAGCAGCATCGCCGCGATCACGGTGAGCCACTGTGACGGCAAGGTGGCGAACTTCACCCACTCCGACTGCATGACGCCAAGGAACCGGACTTCTCCGGACGCTGCCCCCGTGCTCGAAGAGGGTTTCGTGGAGGCGATGAGGCTCATCGCTGCTCCCGTGGGTCTGATGCGTCGGTGGGAAGCGCGGATGTGTGTTCGGACTGGTACTGCACAGATTCGCGGGTGAGATCGCGGTAGGCGTCTTCCAGGCTGCGCTGGATCGGGGTGACCTCAAAGAGCACCAGTCCCGCCCCGGCCGCGGTGGTTGCGATCTGCTCCGCGGTCAAGCCTTCAACGTCGAGATAGCCGGAGCCGTCGTATTTTGTGGTCACGTTCGGTGCGGCGAGGACCTGGGCAAGTCGCCCGGCATCCGGGGTCTTTACGCGTACGAGATCGCCAGCCTGGACGAACTCACTGACGGGCGCGTCTGCGAGGATCTCACCTTTGCCGATGACGACGATGTGGTCGGCGATCAATGACATCTCTCCCAGGAGGTGCGAGGACAGGAATACGGTGCGTCCTTCGTCCGCGAGTTCGCGAAGTAGGTTCCTGATCCAGGTCACACCGTCGGGGTCGAGACCGTTGACCGGCTCGTCGAGGATGAGGGTGTGCGGGTCGCCGAGGAGCGCAACGGCCAGTCCGAGGCGCTGGCCCATGCCGAGAGAGAACCCGCCGAGCCGTTTGTTCGCCACGCTGGTCAGACCCGCGAGGTCCAGCACCTCATCGACACGTCGACGGGAGATGCCGCATGTCGCTGCGACCGTCCGCAAGTGGTTTCGTGCCGTGCGCGACTTATGCGCGGATTTCGCGTCGAGAAGCGCCCCGACCTCCCGCAGTGGGGCACGCAACTTGGCGTAGGTTCTGCCTCCGATGGTCGCCGAACCGGAGGTGGGGTGATCTAGCCCGACGATGGCGCGCATCGTCGTTGATTTCCCAGCACCGTTTGGTCCGAGAAAGCCCGTCACTTGCCCCGGTTGGACCTGGAATGAAGCGTCTTTCACGGCGTATGTGGAGCCGTATCTCTTCGTGAGATTGCTGACTTCGATTGACACTGCGGGGTTCCTCTTCCTGTCGAGCGAGACCGTGTGCACCTGGTGGTGGCGGTGTCTTCACGCTACGAATTGACGCCTCCCCAGGGGCACCACCCACGGGTGGAACTGTCGCTTGTCGCGACGTTCGGAACTTCCACCCGTGGGTGGTGCCTCGAACGATTCGGGGTTCGTAGCGTCGGAGGTATGTCGCGATGGCGGCATCTCGAAGTGTGTGCAGGCAGGAGCAGTTCATGACGGAGCGGAAGCAGGCGCGTCTTCTTCATGCCAGGAACGTTGAGGTTCGCTATGGCGACACAGTCGCGCTGCACGATGCGACGATCGACGTTTTCGCTGGCGAATCCGTTGCGATCATGGGGCCGAGCGGATCAGGGAAGAGCACTCTTCTGCATGTCCTCGCGGGGATCATCCATCCCCAGTCAGGACGAGTCACGCTCGCAGACGAAAAAGGCGGTACGGATGTCGATATCACCGGCCTCTCGGACGACGACCGTTCGTCGCTTCGGCTCCGCCGGTTCGGATTCGTCTTTCAACAGGGCCTCCTGATTCCTGAGCTCACAGCAGCGGAGAACGTCGCGCTTCCGCTTCTGCTTACCGGCCGGTCTCGTCAAGAAGCCTTCTCCCGCGTGCATGAAGAACTCGCGGCGCTGGGGCTCGCGGGACTTGAGAACCGTCGTATCGGGCAGCTCTCTGGCGGACAGGCGCAGCGTGTTGCTGTTGCTCGTGCGCTCATCCATCAGCCTCAGATCGTGTTCGCCGACGAACCCACTGGAGCGCTCGATTCCCAGACCGCTGGGGAGGTTCTGACTCTCCTCATCAACGAGAGAAGAGGGCACGACTACGCGGTGGTCATTGTCACCCACGATGAACGGGTCGCCGCGCGGTGCACCCGAGTCATTCGGGTCTTTGACGGGCGCATCGACAGTGGAGCGGGTCAATGACAGCGCTGTGGATGCTCCTGCGCCCACGCCGGCACTCAGGTGTCATGGCCTGGCTTCAGATCGTCGCATCGGCAGTAGCGACGCTGCTGTCGTTCACTGTTGTCACGTTCGCAGTGCGTCTCTGGGCGGTGCCCGATGAATCGGGGGCGTACCGCGTGCTGGCGGTCGCATTGTCGGGTCTGCTTCTCGTTCCACTGCTCACGCTCGGAAGCGCCGCCACCCGGCTCACTGTTCGCAGCCGTGACGAGAGACTTGCGAACCTTCGGCTTCTGGGTGCGTCAACACGCATCGTTCAGGCCGCGTCCGTTGTGGAAGCCACGGCGCTACAACTGTTCGGCGTCGTCATCGGTGCCGTGCTCTCCGTACCGGTGCCCCTCGCTGTCGCGCACCTACCGCTCGCGAACGACACTTCGGCTGTCGAGACAGCATGGCTTCCTGTATGGGTTACCGTCGTGCTCCTGTTCATCCTGGTTTCCCTGGCACCCATCAGCGCGATGATGGGCCTTCGTCAAGTGGTGCTCAGCCCGCTCGGAGTGGCGAACCGCACCAATGCTCCTCGAATGAGCTGGGTACGACTCGCTATAGGCGCTGCCGCCCTGGTGAGCGGCATACTCCTCACGCAGTTCGCTTCGCCGAACTGGGGCATCACAGGAATCGTCATCGGATTCACGATCGCCGTGCTCATCATCATGGGCGTGCTCGGAATCGTAGGGCCGTTCGCGATCAGCCTCACCGCACGTCGACGCGCCAACACCACATCCGACGCAGCACGGTTGATCGCTGCGCGTCGCAACCTGGAAGACCCAAGAACCGCGTGGCGAGGAGTATCGGCAATCGCGTTGACCAGCTTCATTCTGCTTCCCAGCGGTGCAATGCTCGGCTTCCTCAACGCGGTCGAACGCAGCGACTCCGTGCTCACCCACGAACAGATCATGCTGTTCGCGGATGCCCGGACCGTGCTGTTCATTCTTGTTGCCATCTCATACGTTCTCACTGCTTGCCAGATCGGTATCACTCAGACCGCAGCGATCATCGAAAACCGGGAACTCTACGTCGCGCTCGACCGAATCGGCATGCCGCGACGCGAAATGGACCGCGCCCGCAAACACCAAGCTGCGGGTCCCGCCATCATCGCTATCGCCGGTTCCGCTGCTGCTGCCGCCGCGCTCACCCTTCCGCTTCTCCTGGTTGCCACGACCAACTCGCCGCTCTTCGTCGCCGCGACGCTTGTCTTCCTCGCGTGCGGCGTACTACTCGTGCGAGTAGGTGTCTCGGCAGCTCGTTCAACCCTTAGCCGTGTTCTGGCGGCGCCTTCGCGGGGCGAGTGAGTGATCGAATCTGTCACCAGTTGCGCTCAGAGATTCCATCCATCACTTGGACCACGAGGACGGACGATGGTCGTGCTCGGAGGACGTACTCGCCGGTAGAGGCCCGGACCCAGACTGCACATTCGCCGATTGACCCCGTCGCGTTTGATTGCGTGAAGGTCATCGTGGTGCGCTCTGGGGCCGCGATTCTGTTCAGTGAGTTCGGAACTCGTCACGTCCGTCTTGGCGATGTGGTGGTGCTGGCGGCGAACACGCTCTGCGGGGCGGAGCCGGAGGGCTGGATCACGACCACCACGCTCTACCTGGATCGCGATTACATCGTCGACCTGGTGTTCTGGCAGTACGCCGCCCGCTTCGGCACCCGCGACGATGCGAGCGAGTTCCTGGAAGTGCACTACGCGGAGCCGGCGCAAGTCGTCCGGCTCGGCGAGCACCGGGCGGGGTTGTTGATGCCGTGGCTGGATGAGCTCGCGGCCCTGAGCGTGGACGGGGTGCCTCCGGAGCGGTTCTACCGAGCGCAAGCGCTCCTGTCTGGCCTTCTCGATGTGGTCGTGCCTCGGTTGGCGATGACGGGTGAGCGCACCAGCCCGACGCAACGCACTGCCGTTCTGCCGTCACGGCCGCGGCACCGGCAGTTCCGCCCCCTGCGGGCGGAAGCGCGAGCGGTGGAGGCGCTGTTACGGGGCGACCTCGCCCGGAGGTGGAGCGTGGTCGAGCTTGCGGATGCCGTGCATCTGTCGTCGTCGCAGTTGCGACGGGTGTTCACGGAGGCGTTCGGGAAGTCTCCGATCGCGTTTCTGACAATGCTGCGCGCCGAGCATATGGTCGTGCTGCTGCGGGACACGGAGCTGCCGGTGGCGGCTGTGGCGGCATCGGTGGGGTGGGTCGATGCGGACTTCGCCGCCCGGCAGTTCCGCCGTAGCGTCGGGGTCTCCCCGAGCGGATACCGGCGGATGGTTCGTGAGGGCGGACCCGGAGCAAACGCGCGTGGTGACCGGACGAAACGGGCATGATTTTAGGCTCGGATCACCAGGCCTGTTGCCTGTGAGGTAGTGGTGGGTTGACCACGTCGGGTTCAGCGATGCACCTGGCGGTCGCTCACTGTTCTTGTCCGCCGTCCGTCTCGATCTTCGCTGTTCCTCTTGGTGCACCTTCTGGTCGCAGGAGTCATCCGCCGTGTGCGGTGTGACACGCCGGGAGGAGGACACAGATGGTTGCGACCGAGGAACAGCGTGCGGCGCGGGATGCGAAGCTCGACGCGCTGCATGAACGGCTGGCGGCTGCGGTCGGTCAGCTCTCTTCCGGGGACGACTGGCGGCGCGCGCTCGAGTTCGCGGCTCGGTTCCGGTCGCGGTCGTTCGGGAACACGCTGCTGATCTGGGCTCAGCATCTCGATGCTTTCGAGCAGGGGCGGGCGCCGGCGCCGGAGCCGTCGTATGTCGCCGGGTACAAGCAGTGGCAGACACTCGGCCGTCAGGTGGAGAAGGGTCAGCCGGGGTACATGATCTTCGCCCCGGTGACGGGCCGGTTCGCGTCCTCGACTCCGCAGGACTCGTTGTCGTGGCGCCGGTTGGGGCGGTTCGAGAAGCCGAAGCCGGGTGAGGCGGTGCGCTCGCGGATGGTGGGCGCGAAGCCCGCCTACGTCTGGGACGTGTCGCAGACGACGGGTGATCCGATCCCTGAGCGGGTGGCCCCGGTGCTGTTGGAAGGCGCTGCGCCCGAAGGGCTGTGGGACGGCCTGGCCGGGCTGGTGGAGGCGGAGGGGTTCGCGGTGCTGCGGGTCGAGCACGCCGGGCTGATCCGTGGCGCGAACGGCCTGACCGATTACACGAATCGCACGGTCGCGGTGCGGGTGGACATGGACGATGCCGCACAGGTGAAGACCCTCGCGCACGAGCTCGCGCATGTGCGCCTGCACGGCCCGGACAACCCGGATGCGACGCGGCATCGCGGGATCGGGGAGGTGGAGGCGGAGTCGGTGGCGTTGATGATCGGCGCCGCGCACGGCATGGATACGAGCTCTTACACGATCCCGTATGTGTCGGGGTGGGCCGGGACGGTGAAGGACAAGGAGCCCGCTGAGGTGGTGCAGGCCACTGGCGAGCGGGTCCGCAAGACCGCCGGGGCGATCCTTGATGCTCTCTCGACCGTGCAGCTCGGCGGGGGCGACCCGCCCGGCCTGACCCGCGACGCCCCGCGCACCCAACGTGACGCACGGCCGGAGCGGCCTGCGGCGTCGCTGCGGGTGGATCGACCTCGGGCGTCTCGGGCGGCGGATACCGCGGTGAGGGGCTTGTGATGCGGGCCGCGTCGCTGTTCACCGAGGCCGCGGGCCTGCCGTTGCCAGCGGCCGCGGCACGGTTCGCGGACGCCGGGGTGCCGGTGTTCCCGTGCGTGCCGGGCGGCAAGCGCCCACTGACCGAGCACGGCTTCCACGAGGCGAGCACCGATCCCGCCCAGGTATCGGCATGGTGGCGACGCCGGCCGGCCGCGAACATCGCCATCCCGACAGGTGAGGCGACCGGGCTGGTGGTGGTGGATGTGGACGTGCACGGTCCGGTCGACGGGCGGGCGAGCTTCCGCCGCGTCCGAGACGCCGGACTGGCCGGCGGGTGGGAGCTGCTGGTGCGCACCCCCACGGGCGGCATGCACGCCTACTACCCGGCGACGCCCGGCGCCGCGCAACGGTCCTGGCAGGCAGGGCGCGCGGGAGTCGATTTCCGTGGCGACGGCGGCTACATCATCGTCCCGCCCTCGACCCGACCCATCGGCACCACCACAGTCGGATACCGCATCGTCCACGTCGCCCACGATCCGGGACGAGAGCTGGATGCGGGCAGGTTGCGGGACTTCCTCGACCCCCGCCCTCCGATCCGCCCCCGCCCTGTCGGCGGGCAGCAGGTGGGGCGGGAGGATGCGGAGCGGTTGGCGCGGTGGCTGGACCGGCAGGACACCGACCGCAATCTCAAACTGTTCTGGGCGTCGTGCCGACTGGCCGAGGGCGGCGTCCCCTTCGCTGATGCGCTCGATGCGGTGCTGACGGCAGCGAAGTCGGACTTCGGGCCGCGGGAGATCACCGCGACCGTGCGCTCCGCCTACCGCGCCGTTCACCCCGACCCCGCCCGGCGGACGACGACCTCCGCGACGCAGGGCGCGTCACCGGCAGGGGCCGGCTGGTTCGACCACCGACCAACCCCAGCCCGCTCGGTCGTGCCGCTGAGGGGGTTGTGATGGCGAGGCAGATGGGGAGGCGGTGGGCGGTGGTGACCGCGGCGGGCGGGACGGTGTTCATCGCCGCGGGAGCGTTCTGGCTGTCGTTCACCGCTCTGGCGGACCTGGCCCGCCGCTCCGGGATCGAGGAGGGGCAGGCGTGGGCGTGGCCGCTGATCGTGGACGGCATCATCGTCGTCGCAACCGTCGCCGTGGTCGCCCTGGCCGGGCACCGGCAGGCCTGGTACCCGTGGGTGCTGCTGGCCGCCGGCGCGGTGGTGTCGGTGACAGCGAACGCGATCCATGCCGTCGTCGCCGCCGACGCCGACGTGCCGGCGGTGCTCGCCGCGTCCGTCGCGGCGGTGCCCCCGCTGGTATTGCTGGCGATCACCCATCTCACCGTCATCCTCACCCGCCCCACCCCTGCGCCCGCATCCGATCTGCCTGTCGAGCCGCCGACAGCGCCTGTGGCCGGCCCGGGCCACGCGGTGGTGGCGTCCGTCCCGGTGGCGACGGCGGCGGTGTCGCGGGGTGAGGGGCGTGAGGCGGCGGTGCTGCTGCGGGAGGCAGAGGGGTGGTCGAACAAGCAGATCGCCCGCCACCTGGGCGTGCACCCGTCCACGGTGGGCCGCTGGTTCGCCCGGCCGGCGCTGACCGGCCCCGACTCGGAGGAGAGAACATGAACGACGACAACCAGACCCCTGCCACGCACGAGCAGCATCCCGTTCCCGTCCGCCAGGGACACCGCGATGAGCCGGCGGCGCCGACCGAGGAGCCGAGGCGAGGCGGGGACGGGGAGGTGTCGGAGCTGGGCCGGCACGGCGACCCGTCCGTGACGAAGCCGAAGGCGGGCGCGGGGGCGGGGTGGCGACGATCGGGGGTGGAGTGGGTGCGGCCCACTGATCTGCTGGCGGCGCGGACGGGCAGGGTCGCCGGGCAGGGCATCGACTTCCATGCCGAGCTTGCCCGTCGTACCCGCCAAGCACCCGGGCAGGCATACCGGGGTGCGCGCACCGTCGCCCGCTCAGGGGCACGGGTGGTGAGCGAGCGGGCACGCCGCCTGCCTCCGGTGACCGCGTTCGGTCGCGGCGGGAGCCCCCGGCACTCGTGGGTGTCGCGGTCCGGGATCGGGTTGGGGTAGCCGTGTCCGCCCCGGATCGGTCAACGCGTCGATCCCCGCAGCGAGGAGCTCTTCGACGTCCTGCCAGCGTTTGTCGTTCTTCGATCCGGGCGCGTTGGTGTGCGCGAGCTCGTCGACAAGGGCGATCTCGGGGCGACGGTCCAGCACCGCCTGCAGGTCCATCTCCTCGAGCGTGACGCCGCGATGCTCGCTGCGTGTGCGCGGGACGGCCGGGATTCCCGCGGTCATCGCCGCCGTTGCGGCGCGGCCGTGGGTCTCCACGATCCCGATGACGACATCCTTCCCGCTCCCGAGGAGGCGTCGCCCGTCTTCCAGCATGGTGAAGGTCTTGCCGACGCCGGGGGCAGCGCCGAGCAACACCCGAAGCTGCCCCCGTTTCGGCATGATCAGCCCTCCAACTCGTCCAGGGCGAGGTTCAGTTCCAGAACGTTCACCCTCGATTCTCCCAAATACCCGGCGTCCGGGCCCTGGGTGTGTGCCGCGACGAGCTCCCGCACCTGCTCCACGGGGATCCCGCGCGCGTCGGCGACCCGCTGGATCTGGATCTGCGCGTAGGCGGGGCTGATGTGCGGGTCCAGTCCCGACGACGACGCGGTGACCGCGTCCGCGGGGACTTCGGCCTCGGTGACGCCGTTGAACTCCGCTATCTGAGCCTTACGCTCGGTGATCGCCGCGATCAGGTCTTCGTTCTCCGGGCCCCAGTTCGTTCCGGACGAGGAGCGCCCGTCGTAGCCGTCTCCGGCAGCGGAGGGCCTGCTCTGGAAGTACTCCGGCAAGGGGTTGCCGTCGGAGTCGGTGAAGGACTGGCCGATGAGCGAAGACCCGACGACATCGCCCTCATTGTTCGTGAGGGATGATCCGTTGGCCTGGGCGGGGAATGCGAGTTGTCCGATCCCGGTGATCAGCAGGGTGTAGCCGATGCCGAGGACGGCGGTGAACATGAGCAGCGCACGGGTAGCGACCCACAGGGTCCGTCCGCTGCTGCGAGTAGCAGTGTTCATGGGGTGTGTTCCTTTTCGAAGGTCAGAATCCGGGGATCAGGCGCACGAGGAGATCGATGAGCCAGATGCCGATGAAGGGGGTGATGATGCCGCCCAGGCCATAGACGGCGAGGTTGCGGCCGAGGATCTTCGACGCGTTCATCGGCCGGTACTTCACGCCGCGCAGGGCGAGGGGCACAAGGAACACGATCACGATCGCGTTAAAGATCACCGCGGACAGCACCGCCGATGCGGGCGAGTGCAACCCCATGACGTTCAGCACCGACAGGCCCGGGAACACGCCCATGAAGATCGCCGGGATGATCGCGAAGTACTTCGCGATATCGTTCGCGATCGAGAACGTGGTCAGCGCGCCGCGAGTGATCAGCAACTGCTTGCCGATCGCGACGATGTCGATGAGCTTGGTCGGGTCGGAGTCCAGGTCGACCATGTTGCCGGCCTCTTTCGCCGCCGACGTGCCGGTGTTCATCGCGACGCCCACGTCGGCCTGCGCGAGGGCGGGTGCGTCGTTGGTGCCGTCACCGGTCATCGCGACCAGGCTGCCGCCCTCCTGCTCCTTGCGGATGTAGGCGAGCTTCTGCTCGGGAGTGGCCTCGGCGAGGAAGTCGTCCACGCCGGCCTCCTTCGCGATCGCCGCTGCGGTGAGCGGGTTGTCGCCGGTGACCATCACGGTGCGGATACCCATGGCGCGCAGTTCGGCGAACCGTGTGGTCAGGCCCTCCTTGACGACGTCCTTGAGGTGGATCACCCCGAGCACCCGGTGCTCTCCTGTTCCGGTCTTGACCGCCACCACGAGCGGGGTGCCACCGGAGGAAGAGATGTGCTCGACGTGCTCATCCAACTCGGCCAGTTCGCTGCTGGGAAGGCGTGTGCCGTCCTCTTCTAGCCAGGCGGTGATCGCCGAGCCGGCGCCCTTTCGGATCTGTGTCCCGTCGGGAAGGTCCAGTCCGGACATGCGGGTCTGCGCGGTGAACGGCACGATCTCCCCGTTTCCCGCGGCTTCCGCGTCGACTCCCTCGGCGTGGGCGAGATCGACGATCGACTTGCCCTCCGGGGTGGGGTCGGCCAGGGACGAGAGTGCGGCGGCCTTGATGAGCTCCTGCTCGCGGACGCCGTCCAACCGGACGAACGCGGTCGCGCGGCGGTTGCCGTAGGTGATGGTGCCGGTCTTGTCCAGCAGCAGCGTGGTCACATCTCCGGCCGCTTCCACGGCCCGCCCGGACATGGCCAGGACGTTGCGTTGCACGAGACGGTCCATGCCCGCGATGCCGATCGCGGACAGCAACGCTCCGATCGTGGTGGGGATGAGGCAGACCAGCAGCGCCACCAGTACGGTGATGCTCGCCGGGCTCGCCGGGTAGGAGGCGATCGGGTTCAGCGTCAGCGCGACGACGACGAACACGATCGACAGCGACGCGAGGAGGATGTTCAACGCGATCTCGTTCGGGGTGCGCTGCCGGGCCGCGCCTTCCACGAGCGCGATCATCCGGTCCACGAACGTCTCGCCCGGCTTGGAGGTGATCCGCACCACGATCCGATCCGAGAGCACCCGGGTGCCGCCGGTGACGGCCGATCGGTCACCACCGGACTCGCGCACCACGGGGGCCGACTCGCCCGTGATTGCGGACTCGTCCACGCTCGCGATGCCCCACACGATGTCCCCATCGCCGGGGATGAGCTCACCGGCGGACACCACGACGATGTCGCCCAGCCGCAGATCCGCCGAAGATACGTCCGCCGCCGGGGTCTGCTCCGCTGCCGGGTCGGTGCCGGGGTGGTAGCTGACCACCCGGTGCGCGGTGGTGCTGGTGCGGGTCTTGCGCAGCGTGTCGGCTTGCGCCTTGCCGCGGCCTTCGGCGATCGACTCGGCGAGGTTCGCGAACAGCACCGTCAACCACAGCCAGACGGCGATGATCCAGGTGAACGACCAGGGCACGCTCGTGCCGCCCGACTCCGCGGGGCCGCCGAGGAAAGGCTCGGCGACGGCGAGCAGAGTGGTGAGCGCGGCGCCGACCCACACGATGAACATCACCGGGTTGCGCCACTGGGCGCGAGGGTCGAGTTTGCGCAGCGCACCGGGGAGCGCGGCCTGGATCTGCGCCCAGGTCAGGGTCTTGCGCCGTGCGGGCGCCGACGATTTCGGCGCCTCGGGAACAGGGGTGTGTGTGAGAGTTGACATGGTTTACAGCAGCCCTTCCGCCAGGGGAGCCAGCGTGAGAACGGGGAAGAAGACGAGTGCGGTCACCAGGACTGCGGTGCCGACAGTGAGCCCGACGAACAGCGGTCGGTGCGTGGGCAAGGTTCCTGCGGTCGCGGGGATCTTGTCCTGCGCGGCGAGGGAGCCTGCCAGGGCGAGGACCAGCGCGATCGGGATGAACCGGCCGAACAGCATCGCGACACCGATCGCGGCCGTCAGCCACGGGGTACTGGCGGTCAGTCCCGCGAACGCGGACCCGTTGTTGTTCGCGCCCGACGCGAACGCGTAGATCACCTCGGACAGGCCGTGCGATCCGGTGTTCGTGAGCGACTCGTTGACGATACTGTCTCGCAGCGCGGGGATCGCGAAGCTGAGCGCGACACCACCGAGGACGAGCAGCGGCATCACCAGGATGTACAGGCTCGCCAGCTTCATCTCCCGCGGGCCGATCTTCTTGCCCAGGTACTCGGGAGTGCGTCCCACGAGCAGTCCCGCGACGAACACGGCGATTACCGCGATGATCAGCATCCCGTACAGACCCGCACCGACACCGCCGGGAGCGATCTCGCCCAACAGCATGTTGACCATGGGCATCATCCCGCCCAGAGCCGTGTACGAGTCGTGCATGGAGTTCACCGACCCTGTGGAGGTGAGGGTGGTCGTGCCGGCGTAGATCACGGACTGCGCGAGCCCGAAACGGGCCTCCTTGCCTTCCATGGCGGCGCCCGCCAACTGCGGGGCGGTGCCGTTGCCGGCGAACTCGAACGCGGCCAGCGCCGTGACCGAGGCGAGGTAAAGCGTGCCCATCGCGGCGAGGATGGCGTACCCCTGCCGGTTGTCGCCGACCATCTTGCCGAAGGTACGTGGCAGCGAGAACGGAATCAGCAGGATCAAGAAGCACTGGAAGAGGCTGATCCACCCGGTCGGGTTCTCAAACGGGTGTGACGCGTTCGCGTTGTAGAAGCCACCGCCGTTAGTGCCGAGCTCCTTGATGACTTCCTGGGACGCTACCGGCCCACCCGGAATCGTCTGCGTGCCCCCGGTGATGGTGGTGACATCGACGTAGCCGTTGAAGTTCTGCACCACGCCGCCGGCGATCAGGACGATCGCCCCGACGATCGAGAGCGGAAGAAGAATACGGAAGGTGCCTCGGACCAGGTCGACCCAGAAGTTGCCGATGGTGCCCGAGCGGCGGTACGCGAACCCGCGCACCAGTGCCACGGCCACGGCGATACCCGTCGCCGCAGAGACGAAGTTCTGCACCGCCAGGCCGGCGAACTGCACGGTGTACGACAGGTCCTCACCGGAGTACGCCTGCCAGTTGGTGTTGGTGACGAACGAGATGGCCGTGTTGAAAGCCACCCCCGAGTCGATGTTCTCGTTCCCCAGGGAATACGGCAACCACTGCTGCGTGCGCTGCAGCAGGAACAGCAGCAGCACGCCGACGACCGAGAAGTACAGCACCGACCGCAGATAGACCTGCCAGGACTGCTCCTTCGACGGGTCAACGCCGATGACCTTATAGATCCCGCGTTCGACCTTCCAGTTCTTCCGGGTCGTGAACACCCAGGCCATGTAATCGCCGACGGGCCGGTACAGCAGACCCAGGGCGAGGGCGAGCGTTGCGGCGCTCGCGATCAGCATCCACCACTCCATCAGAAACGCTCCGGCTTCACGAGAGCGAACACGAGATACACGATCGCCGCGACCCCGAGACCGGCGGCGAGAAGTTCAAAAACGATCACAGCTTCTCCACCGCCTTCCCCAGCAGCCCGACGACGACGAACAAGGCGATCACGCCGAGCACGTAGACGATGTCAAGCACAACAAGCTCCATTCGGATAACAAGCGACAGCAGGACCACTAGCCGCGCAACCCGAAACAGCGGGCGCAACTCACGATCAAACACCCACCCACACCACCGAAACAGGTGTCCTAACAGAACCCATACGAGGATCGGGCGGACTCTGACGGACCGCTAACACGACAGGCCCGCAAAGCGCGCCGAGGGCACGGACGCGGGTCGCTACCCTCCTCTGCGTGGTGCTGTTAGCGGCAGGCCGGGAAGGCGCATGAGTTCCGTGAGGGGCTGTTCCCTGCCCGGTGGTTGCCGCGTAGAAGTGGAGGCATGACCCTCACCGCCATCCTCCCCACCCTCAGACGCAGCATCCCCGACTCTCTCCAACCCCGACATTGGCCCGAGCACACCGTCCCCACGGTCTCGGATGTCGTGATCGGCGGAGTGTCCCTGAGGCGACTGGTGGAGATCAGCGGCACGCCGGCGCTCCTCACCGGGGACCTGCCGCACCCGAAACCGGCCCAGGCGCGCGCCCAGGGGATCGGCAACGATGTCACCGTCCTCGTCTTCCAGGTCACCCTCCGCATCGACACTGACAGCGATAAACGCGTTGCCCTCACCGACTGCGGATTTGACCGGGTAACACCGTACTGGGACGAGTGCCGACTCATCGGCCGCACCTCGACGGCGAAGAACACCACCATAGAACTCATCCCGGGCGAAACCGGGTCTGCGCCCTGGCCGTACCCGATCGTCATCCTTCCCGCAGACATCCACCAAGGCGACCTTCTCACCGTCCCCTGCGCCGGAGCGGTCACACTCAGCGATGTGCGCCCGCGTCCGCAGGAAGCCTTCGTACCCGCAGAACAGGCACGGGAACTCGCGGTGGCCAGATGAGCATCATGCACACCTTGATCTCTTCCCGTGCGATGGCGCTTGCTGCCCTGTACGAGGACTGCGCACCCTGGCCCGCAGACACGACGTTCGCCGACCGCGACATCAGCATCGGCGCGCAATCACTCACCACCCTCGCCGCACAACGCGGCACCCCCTGCCTCCTGATCGCGCCCAGCAGCGCGTCGGCGCGAGGAGAGGATTACCGCAGCGTCGTCATTACGGCAATCCTCGCCCGCACACCGCGCCGCGGGCTGCGGCATCCCATGAAACTGACGGTCGACTGCGACCTGTCCGCCCTCGATTCCCGCGTCCTTGACGTCCTGCCCGCGCAGTGCCCGAACGCGCGGCACCGCAAGACGACCCTGCTGCGCTCCCCGCACACGCAGACCGCCATCAGGGTGCTGCTTCCGCAGACCTGCGCCCCCGGTGACCTCCTCGCCCTCACCTGCGATGGCACCATCGCCCTCGGACAAAACACCAGCCGCCACGCCCGCATCCGCCCGGGCAGTGAGGACGAGCAGTGGCAAGGCAGGTGCCTCAAATAATGGACACCATCCGACACGCCACACGCTCGATCCCGGTAGGCCCGCAACCTGGGCCGGGTCGTTTGCTCCTCTACGGCGACTCACTCGACAGCCTCGAGTACCTTGCCGTACCGGTCCCTCACGAGCACGGCACACTCGACGACCGGAGGGCGCGAACCAAGATCGTGGGCATCCGCGTGCCCGACACGAACCACCCTCGGCAAACGCTCAGGTCGGTGGCTGACGCACCTGAAGCATGCGTCGATTATCGGCGCTGGTACACGTCGGGGATACCGCCTCCGTCCTCGTCTACGACTTCGGCCTGCGCGATCCGGCGGTAGCGGCGATTTCGGCTGGTGAGCAGGATCGACGCGATCGCGGCGGCAAGCACGGAGGCGAGCAGGATCGCGACCTTGGCGTGATCGTGGTGCGGATCGGCCGCGGTGAAGCTGAGCTCGGTGACCAGCAGCGACACCGTGAACCCGATACCCGCGAGCAGACCCACACCGACCAGGTCGATCCATCGCAGGGCCGGGTCGAGGCGGATGCCCCGGATGCGGGTGGTCAGCCAGGTGACCGCCACAATGCCGACCGGCTTCCCCACGACCAGCGCGAGAACGATGCCGATCGTGACCGGGTCAGTCAGTGCCGACAGGAACCCCTCGAGGCCGCCGAGGGCGACGCCGGCGGAGAAGAACGCGAACACCGGGACCGCGAACCCGGCCGACAGCGGCCGGAACCGGTGCTCGAACACCTCCGCCAGTCCCGGCTCGGTGTCGGCGACACCGTCGCGGCGGCGGTGCAGGACGGGGATCGTGAAGCCGAGCAGAACCCCGGCGATGGTCGCGTGGATGCCCGAGGCGTGCACGAATGCCCAGGCGACGCCACCGAGCGGCAGCAGGATCAGCCACGCCGCGGCGGGCTTGAGGCGGAAGAACTGCCGATACCGCTGGGCGAGCACCGCATACACCGCGACCGTGAGAAGGCCCAACAGTATCGGGACGATCTCGATCGTGTCGGTGTAGAAGACGGCGATGATCGTGATCGCGATCAGGTCATCCACGACGGCGAGAGTGAGCAGAAAGATCCGCAACGAGCTCGGCAGGTGCGAGCCGATCAGCGCGAGCACCGCGACGGCGAACGCGATGTCCGTCGCCGTGGGAATCGCCCATCCACGCATCAGCGCCGGGTCCTGCCCGACGACCGCGAGGTAGAACAGCGCCGGCACGGCCACCCCGCCGGCCGCGGCCGCGACGGGGACAATGGCGGTGGAGAAGCGGCGCAGGTCCCCGGCGACGAACTCTCGTTTGAGTTCGAGGCCGACGAGGAAGAAGAAGACCGCGAGCAGCCCGTCCGCCGCCCACGTCCCCAGGCTCAACCGCAGGTGCCAGGGCTCGTACCCGATCTCCAGGTCACGCAGCGCGAAGTACCCGTCCGCCCAGGGCGAGTTCGCCCAGACGATACCGATCACGGCCATGAGCACGAGCAGCCCACCGCCAACGGTCTCCTTGCGCAGCAAGGACGCGATGCGCCGAGCCTCAGTGTAGGTTCCGCGGGCGGGGAATGTGGCACGCTCCGGCGTGCGGCGGGCAGGTCGACGAGAAGTCATAGGCAGGTCCGATCAGGGTCGACAAGAGACAGAATGTGTCGACCAGACTTCCCGACGCGCCACACCCAGCCTACCGTGCTGTGGCCCACCGCACCTTGGGCGGCCGCTCAGATGTACTCGCTGCTTGCCGCGTTGCGAATGCTCTCGTTGCGGATGTCGTTCCAGCCCAAAGCGGCAGCTCCGGCGAGCCCAGCCGGTTGCCGCGTCATCTCCTCCAGACGTTCCCGCAGAAGTTCCTGGTCGTCGAGATCAGAGATGTCGAGAAGAACGACATCGACATCGCATCCCACCCGTAGCTCGATCTCCGTGTGCAGCCGGATCGCGACCGACCCAGCAAGACGCTGCAAGGCCAGGCTCATGGCCGGCTCGGCCCGGTACGCCAGAAGCAGGTGGCGGATGCCCGGCCGGCCCCGGCAGGCATCGAACGCCACGCGGGCTGCGGTCTTCAACGCCGCCCGTGCGGCACGTCTGCCGCCCGTGTCGCGAAGATCGCTCACCCACACGATCGTTCGGGCCGGCTCCGACCGCCAAGGTTTGACGACGGGCGGTGGGAGGAACGAATCACCCAGAAACAGAACGGCGCCCGTCACGACCCACCCGTACTAGCCGTGATCCGGGCAATGACGGCGGCGGCTGTGGCTGGGCCGTTCTCGGCGCGCATCCGCTCGGCGACACGGTCGACCACTGGTCGACGATCGGCCGCATCGGCGATCGCCGCGTGCACCCGGTCCGCGGTGAGGCGATCTCGATCAAGTGGTAGACCGGTGAGCCCGAATCGGTGCAGAAGCCGAGCCCAGAACGGCTGGTCCGCGAGAAACGGGACCAGAACCGAGGGTGTGCCGGCGCGGGCGGCAGCGTGCACGGTGCCGGCTCCACCGTGGTGGATCGCGACCGCCGCCCGAGGAAGCACCACGTCATGCGGCACCGACGACACGACCAGCACGTCGCCCCCCAGACACCGCTGCGGAGGCTCCAAGCCACCCCAGCCCGTCGCCAGCAGAACCCTTAGCCCTGCCCGCCGTCCGCCGTCGACGATCGCTTCGGCGCGTGTCGCAGCGTCCCCGCCCCGCATCGACCCGAACCCGGCATACAGGTACGGGGCCTCACCGGCGGCGAAGTCCCGTACCGCCGTATCCAGGTTGCCCTCAGGAGACGGCTGGCGTGGCCAGTCGCCCGTGAGATGGGCCGTGGCCGGCCAGTCCGCCGGACGCGGCAGGAGCGTCGGGCTCACCGCGACCAGCGACCCCGAAGGCGGAGCGAGGTTCTGCGTGCCGGAGAGGCCAAGGCGCTGCCGCGCCGCGCGGATGTCCGCCCTGAACATGCGCTCGCCCACCGCGGCGGCCCGGTAGCTGAGCCGGTTGATCGCCGGTCCGAAGGAGCGGTTCAGCACCCCGGCGGCAGGGAACTCACCCGTCGGAGTCAACACAGGGGCCAGCTCAACCGTGAGATACGGGACTCCCAAATGCTCGGCCACGACGGGCACCGTGAGGAGCTTTGGGTGGGCGACAATCACATCCGGCTGCCAGTTGACAGCCTCATCCACCACGCGCCCCAGCATCGTGCGCATCGCCGGACGGATGTGCTCCCGAAACGCCCGCATCCCGCCGATATCGGCAACAGCCCGCCCGAGTTCAGCGAAGCTCACCCCGAGACTCACCACGTCAACATCGCGCCCCGCGTCCGGGTCCTCGGGCGCGGCGACCCGCACAACGTGCCCAGCTTCACGCAACGCCGACGCCAGCGAGAAGAAGGGCTCCACATCACCACGACTGCCGGCCGTCGCCAGGAGAACGCGCATTGACCGTCCCTCTACCAGCGCCTCAGCCATCGCAGTTCTCTCTGAGGCACCGAGCTGCCAAGCGCTTCGTCCATCCTCCGGAGGAGGAGCGAAGACAATGCGGTTCTACAGCGGTATTGCACGTCATGGTTCTCCTCTGGAAGTACCGCCGACCCGACAGGCCGGCGTCGATGTCGACCAGACTTCCCGACGCGCCGCCGCCAGCCTACGCCAACAGCACCCCAGATTCGGAAGCCGTCTTGACGGCGAGTCGAGCCCGAGGGCACGACGGACCGGTATCTCGTCGCAGAACGCGGGTCGGCCGAGGGTGGCGGTGTAGCGCATCGCAGTTTCGATGCCAACGCCGAACAGATCGCAGATGCGGCGGCCGTCGCCGCCGGTGGCGTGGCTCTCCGCAAGGATGCGGTCGGCGCGCAGGGACTGCGGGTTCAGGCCGGCTTTCCTCCAAGGGAAGGAATGGCCGGGGCTGCGAGGCGGCGCGCGGTGTCCTGGAAAGCGCGGGTCTGCGCGTTGGTGAGGACGCGAAGCATCGACACTCGATCTTCCCAGCCTCGCGAACCCATCAGCCTGGTGGCACGGCGCACCTACCCCACATGAGGACGCCGGAAGAATTCGTAGCCGTAGAGACAGAACCGCGAAAGGTCATTGAGGCTGACGAACCGTCACCCTCACCGACGGTTCCAGCGACGGATGGTGAGGCATGATGGCCCGCCCCCGCTACAAGCGCACCACCCCCGACCGTGGCCGCGAGAGCGAGACACCGCCGGTCCCGGTCGTGCTCCCGCAGGTGGTCATCACCGTCGCCGCCACCGGGACGATGACGGTCACCGTGGACGGGGAGCAGGTGGAGCCGGAGCCGTTCGCGCCGGCGTGGCGGCGGGAGGACTTCGCCCGTGTCCTCGACCAGCTCACCGACACGCACCGTTCGGCGGTGCGGGTCGAGGTCCGTGAGGCGGACGGGACCGTGTTCACCGACATCATCACCCCCAGCACTCGCCGCCGCCGTCCCGCACCAGAACCCGCCCCCGACCGCCCCGCACGGCGGATGATGCCAGAGCTGGTCGTGATGCGCGGCGAGGGGTTCGTGCCCGGTGAGGATGTCGCGGTGGCGGTGGTGATCGCGCACGGCGATGCCGCCCCGGACGGCACCATGCGTGCTCTGCTCACCGCCGAGCAGGCCGGCGCGAGTCCGACCCGCGAGGTGGTCCTGCTCGGCCGCGTCTCCGGCACCCTCACGATCGGGCACCCCGAATGAGCGCCCCCAGACCTACCGGGTCCCTCGGCGACGAGCTCAGCAACCTCGGCATCGGCATCCTCATCTCCGCCGCGATCCTCGCCGGCCTCCTCCGCGGCGCCGGGTCCGTCGCCGCATGGATCACCGGCACCACCCAACCCGCCGGTGGTGTCGAAGCCGGCCTGGGCGTGCTGCTGAACCCCGGCGACCCGGCCACCGCACTCGACGCCCCAGGGCTGGGCACGGTCGCGTACTGGATCACCGCGACCGTCCTCATCCTCGCTGCGGGTGCGGTCGGGTGGTGGGTGTGGCGGCTGCTGCGCGAACACGGCCGGCAGGTGAAGACCGACCCGTACCGGATCGCCGGGATCGCCACCCGCGCCGAGGTCGCACGCGCCGCCTCCGAGAAGGCACTGCTACGCCGCGCTGGGCACCTGCGCCCCTCCCTCGACACGCCGCAACCCGCAGACGTCGGCTACCGCATCGGCGCGTCCCGTGGACACGGAGTATGGGCGTCGGTGGAGGACTCGATCCTCCTGCTCGGCCCGCCGCGATCCGGCAAAGGCGCCCATATCGTCATCAACGCCATCCTTGACGCACCCGGCGCGGTGGTGACCACCAGCACCCGCCCGGACAACCTCACCGCGACCCTCCGCGCCCGTGAGCGCCGCGGCGGGCCGGTGGCGGTGTTCGACCCGCAGCACCTCGCCGAAGGCGTCCCCGCCGGGCTGCGCTGGTCACCCATCCGCGGATGCGAGGACCCGCTGACAGCGATGATCCGCGCCACCGGACTCGCCGCCGGCACCGGCCTATCCGCCGGCGGCGTCGAAGGCGGCGGATTCTGGGAGGGGAAGACCCGCACCGCGCTCCAAGCGCTACTCCATGCCGCCGCGCTGGATCGGCGTCCGCCGGGTGAGCTGTTCCGGTGGACGCTGGACCCCTCCGCCGCAGCGGACGCGGTCGCGATCCTGACCGCGAACCCGAACGCTGCGGTCGGGTGGGCGGAGGGCTTGCAGGCGATGATCGACTCCGACCCGAGAACTCGCGACTCCATCTGGCAAGGCGTCTCCCTCGCCCTCGCCGCCCTCGCAGACCCCCGCGTCCTCGACGCCGTATCGCCACGAGAGGGCGAGGACTTCGATCCCGAAGCGTTCCTCCGCGCCAAAGGCACCCTCTACCTCCTCGCGACCGGCGCCGGGGCGAACAACTCCGCCGCGCTCGTCGCGGCGTTCGTAGAGGATGTCGTGGAGGCCGCACGGCGGATCGCCGCGACCAGCCCCGGCGCACGCCTGGACCCGCCGCTGCTACTCGCGCTGGACGAGGTCGGCAACCTCGCCCCGCTCCCGTCGCTGCCGACGCTGATGGCCGAAGGCGGCGGCACCGGGATCACCACCATGCCCGTCCTGCAAAGCCTGGCGCAGGCCAGGGAGAAGTGGTCCGAGAACGCCGCCGGCGCGATCTGGGACGCCAGCATTGTGAAGATCATCCTCGGCGGCGCATCGAACTCCAAAGACCTCCACGACCTCACCACCCTCATCGGGGAGCGCGACGAGGTGACCGACTCCACCACCATCGGCGACCACGGGTCCCGCACCGCGCAACGCTCCATCCGGCGGGTGCCGATCATGCCACCCGACGCGATCCGCACCCTCCCGTTCGGCACAGCGCTGGTGCTGCTCCGATCCGCCCCACCCATCGTCACCAGGCTCCGCACCTGGACCCAGCGACCCGACGCCGCCAGGCGGCACGCGGACCGCACAGAGGTCGAGGCTCTGCTGCAACAGCGACCGTAGCGGGGGTGGGCGGGTGCACCTGCCTGGCATGGAGGCCCCGGACTCTCGGGGCCGTTGATGTCAGGAGGAAGTCTGATGGCTGTCCGCACTCACCAGTCCTTGTCGGGGTATGTCGCCACCGAGCCGTCCACGGACCCGACCCGTGACGGCACGCCCCGCTTCTACGCCCGCGCCGGTCAGCGGCAGGGCCGCCGCGAACCGGACGGCAGTTACACGAAGCTGCCCACCGAGTATGTCCCCATCGTCGCCTACGGTGACGCCGCCGAGGAAGCGGCCGCACTGTTGTCCAAGGGTGCCGGGTTTGTCGCCGAGGGCCGGTTCCGCCCGGTCCGGGACCGCACCGATCCGACCGCGGTCATTGGGCAGGAGTTCGAGATGTGGAAGGTCGGACGCCGCCCCACCGCCACCGAGCAAGCCGCCGCCGTCCACGACGCCCCGAGCGACCAGCCCGCCCGGCACCGGGACCTGCCGGCGCAGTTCACCGCACCACGCAGCACCCGCCCGTCCGCGCCCGCACCGGCGCTGTGAGGCCGTGATGACCGGGCACACCGCTGCCGCGCCTGCACCCGACGACGCGCCAGAGCCGCCCGCCGACATCAACGCCGAAACCGAGGACGCCGCGGAGGCGGGTGAGAGCAGCGAGGGAGAGGGGCTGCCGGAGCCGCCGCATCCGGTCAACTGGAACCTGCTCACCGCCGACGAGGCGAAGATCGAGTGGCGGGAGCTGAACAAGTGGGTGAACTGGTTGCGCCGCACCTACGGGCTTCCCGCCAGCGTCCTCCCGCCGTTCTGGCACCGGCACCCCGAGCTGGTGTGGGAGCTTTCCGCGTTGCATCTGCATTGGCTGTGCGCGTATGACCCGGAGGAGAACGGGTCCGCGCCGCTGGGCTGGCACCGCGACTTCGCCGAGGCCCGAGGGCGGCTGCGGGAGTGGGTCGCCGCGTCCGGTACCCGCCTGGACCGCGACCGCCCCACCCGGCAGACCGCCTGGCCCGGTGAGAAGCCCGCCCCGCCGGTCGAGGACATCGTCATCGCGAACCGCGATGCGGACTTCGCACAGTTCACGGGGGAGGATGTCGCCGCCCGCCGTCAGGCCGAGGACGACTTCTACGCCGGCCTCAACCCGGACACCGGAGAGCTGCCATGACCACCACACGACGGCCCGAGCGCCGCCCGGACACGAGCCCGGACGGGGCTGGCCCGGCCCCGCATACGCCGGCGCTGGCCGGGGACTTCGATGTCCGGGAGTGGACGCGGCAGGCGTGCGAGGCATCCGGGGTGTCCTTCGCCGTCACCGACCCGGTGGCACTCGACCGGCTCCGCGCCCTCGTTGCCCACCCCGGATGATGCCCGCCCGCCCTGCGCGGGCGGCTGCCGGTCAGGCTTTGAAGGTGAGCTGGACCCGTCCGGGCCGGAACCGGGAGCCACTGTTCGGGTCGGGGAGGACGACGAGCGTGTCGACCAGCGCGTTCAGGATCGCCCGCTTCTGCCCGACCGTCCACTCCTCGTACCAAGCGTGCCGCAGGGCGGCCTCGTCGCCGATGGGGAGCCCTTTGAGGGCGTCGCCGCGGTTCAGGGTGCCGAGGGTGGTTTCGGCGTCTCTGACGGCATTCTGTGCCGCGACACGGCCCGCGTGGTACTCGCTGCGGGCCAGCAGTCCCGCGCCGTAGTCGCGGGCGAGGTCTTCCATCCGGTGCCGTGCCGCCATGATCCGCCCCATCGCTTCCGCCACCTGGCCGCCGGTCGTGCTGTCATCGGCGGGCAGGGTCGTTGCCGCGAGCCGGGCGATCACCGCCTCAGACACCACCGTCTCCAACCCGCTCGCCGTCACCGACAGGCCGCCGCGTTCCGGGTGGCCGGGGACGGGCATGCAACGGTAGTAGCGGCGCTTCGCATCCGAGGGGCCGCGGCGATTCTTGCCGGAGACCAGCCCGGAGCCGCACTTCCCGCATGTCGCGATCGCCGACAGCAGGTTGATCGAGGACGCCCCGACCCGGCGGTCCGGGTGGGAGAGCATCGCCCGGATACGGGTCGTCTCCTCTGGAGTGATGATCGCCTCCCAGTTCCCCGGACCCAGAATCTCCCGCCCCGCCGGAGCATCCCCAGCCTTCCGCGCCGGCTCATAGGCGCGTTGGCCCGAGATACGCGCGGACACCAGGATCGATTTCACCGTCGTCGCGTGCCACACCCCGAGCGTCTTGCCCGTGTGCGCCTGCGGGGCCGGGAACCCCGACTCCTCGTTCAGCCACGCCGTGATCGACCGCAACGACTGTCCCGCCAGGAACCTGTCGGCCATTTCGCGGATCACCGCCGCCTGCTCCGGGATCAGCACCCCGCCGGTGCCGTACCCGAACTTCGCCGCCCCGTGCCAATCACCACGCTCGGCCTTCTGCCGGTTCGCGCGCCTGATCCGGTCGGCCTTGTGCCCGGACTCGTACGCAGCCATCGCGACGAGCTGGCGGGCCATCAACCGGCCCTCGTGCGTGTTCAGATCGAACGCGCCACCCATCACCGCCTCGATACGGATCGGGTGAGACTCCACCAAGTCGATCAGGTCTTCCAGCTCGCGGGGACGGCGGTAGAGGCGATCCACATGCCACACCACGACCCGCGACGGACCCTGCCGCACCCGAGCCAGCATCTTCTCGAACTCCGGACGCTTCTTGTTCAGATACGCCGACGTGTCGTTATCCATGAACACGTCCCCCGCGGCCACATCGAGGCCGAGGCGACGGCACAGGGCCAGGCAGTCATCACGCTGCCGCTCGACGCCGGCCTCTTCACCCGTCCGGTCTTCGCTGATCCGCAGATACACCAGCACCTGCTCCGCGACACCAGCAATCTCGCCCGATCTGGGCCTCTCCAACACACTCATCGCCATCTCGACACCTCCACTCGACAGGTGCGTCATTCGCACCAAGTGGAGAAAACCACCCTGTTGGGGTCATTGCTTGCTGCCTGTGCTGAGACACAGCGCATCATCACGGTAGAAGAAACCTTTGAACTGGCCATTGACGCCCCCGACATTGTTGCGCTGCAGGGAAGGCAGGCGAGCCTCGAGGGCACGGGTGAGATCACGCTGCGTCGACTGGTAAAAGAAGCGCTGCGCATGCGACCCGACCGCATCGTTGTTGGCGAGGTGCGTGACGCTGAAGCCCTCGACCTTGTGCTGGCACTGAACACGGGTGTGCCCGGGGCAGGTACAGTGCACGCCAACTCGGCGCAGGAAGCGCTCGAAAAACTCTGCCTTTTGCCGCTGCTGGCCGGACGAAACATTGACCGCTCGTTTATTGCTCCCGTACTGGCCTCTGCCGTGGGACTCGTTGTTCACTGCGTGCGCGACCACACCGGGCGGCGCTGGATCTCTGAGATTATCGAACCCACAGGAGAAGTTGTTGACGGCCAGATTATGTGCCGCCATGTATACCGCGCACCCGATCACGGCTACGCGTCACCACGCCTGCATCCGGCGCTGGCAGGAGGCGCGGCGTGACAATACTGCTCGGTGCGCTTCTTGCCGCAGGGCTGACGCTCACACTCTCGCCGTGGCTGTGGCCACGCACAGAGAAGACATCATCGTCGCTGCCGCGCTCCGGTCGGCTCGAGAAACTTCTCGCTGAATCCGGCTACGCCAGCACCACACAGCCGCGAGCCTTGGCCATCATTGTCGCCGCGACACTGTGTGCAGCCTCGATCGTGTGGCTTGTCACGCAGCATCCGGTATTGGCACTATTGGCCGCCCTGGTGGGAGGCAGCGCACCGATCACCTATCTGCGTGCCCGCCGCCTGCGGCTGCGCAAAGCACGCCGCGCGCTGTGGCCTGACGTGTGCGATTTGCTGGTCGCTTCTATTCGAGTCGGACAATCACTGCCCGATGCGGTTGCGGGTCTAGCCACTACCGCGCCGGTGAGTATGCGAGAAGCATTCGCGCAGTGCTCGCAGCACATTCACTCCACAGGACGCTTCGAAGAAGCCATCGATGCGCTCAAACACGACCTTGCCGACCCCGCCGCCGATCGCATTATTGAGACACTGCGCATGGCCCGTCAGGTGGGCGGAACCGAGCTCACACACGTTTTGCGCTCACTATCAGAATCGGTGCGAGCCGAAGCCACCCTGCGCGCCGAAGTTGAAGCCCGACAATCGTGGATTCGCGGTGCCGCGGTTCTCGGCGTCACCGCGCCCTGGGTCATCATCGGCATGCTCGTCACCCGCCCCGAAGGAGCAGAAGCGTATAGCTCGTGGGGTGGCATCGGTCTCATCCTTGTGGGTGCCGCCGTGTGCGTGATCGCGTTCCGCATCATGCTAAGAATTGGCCAGCTGACAGAGCCCGAACGGTGGTTCGCATGAGCACGTGGACCGACCTGTCTCTCGCCATCATCGTGGGTATCACGCTGGCGGCCGGGTTGTACGCCATGGCAGGTGCACTGCCACGCTGGCGGGCAGCGTCCTTGAATGAACGCGTCGTTCCGTTCATTCGCGACATCGTACCGCTGCACACCACCGCCGACCTCATAGCGGCACCCCGCTGGTCACTGCGCAGCACACTACGCGACCTCCGCACACAGGCCATCACCGCACTCGGTGCCGGTGAGGCACTCCAACGCCGACTCACACTGGCCGGCAGCACACTCGAACCGGCAGCGTTTCGAGCACAACAACTCGTATGGGCAATCACCGGAGTCATCGGAGGCGCAGGCTTTGTTGTGCTCCTCGCCATGCAGGGGCGAATGACACCGCCCACCATCATCATCCCCGTGCTTGCCGGAACCGCAAGCCTCGTGCTCCGCGACGCCCTGCTCACCCGCCAAGCAACACAGCGGCGTGCACGACTGGGCGAAGAGCTCCCCACAACACTCGAGTTCATTGCCCTGTGCCTCGCCGCCGGAGAAACACCACTTGCCGCGTTCGAACGCGTCGCCGACGTCGGCTCCGGCGAACTCAGCCGCGAACTCGCCGCCGTCGTCGTTGCCGTACGCACCGGATCCCCCCTCGAAGACGCACTGCGCAGTATGGCCCGCGCAATCGACCTACCCGCGCTCTCGCGCGCCGTCGACCAGCTCACCGCAGCGATCGAGCGCGGTGCACCGCTAGCGGCCGTGCTTCATGACCAGGCAGCCGACTGCCGTGAAGAAGCCCAGCGCTCCCTCATCGAACAGGCCGGACGCAAAGAACTCCTCATGATGCTGCCACTGGTCTTCCTCATCCTCCCGCTCTCTGTCCTCTTCGCCATCTACCCCGGAGTGCTCATGCTGCGCCTCGGACTCGGATAGCGCCCCGATCGTAACCATCCACTTTCTATTCCCCCGAGAAAGGACCCCCTCATGACAACGACCCACACACCAGGCATCCGGATGCCACGCCTCGCCCGCCGTACCGAACACCTACACACTCCGCCCACACTGATCGAAGACGAACGCGGCGACGTACCCGGGTGGGTGCTCGTGACACTCATGACAGCCGCGCTCGTCATGGTCGTGTGGGGCCTCGCCGGCCCTGCCCTCACCCGTCTTTTTGACCAGGCACTCACAAGCGTTTCAGGAATCGGTTGACCGTGAACGCTTGCGCTCGCAGCGGGGCGCTGGCACCGAACGACCGCGGAGCAAGCCCTGTTGAATTCGTGCTTGTTGGCGCTCTGCTCACAGTGCTCACGCTCGCGGTCGTGCAGCTGGCGCTCGTCGTTTATGTACGCAATGTGGTGCATGATGCCGCTGTCGAGGGCGTGCATCGGGCAGCGCTCGCCGATGCAGAACTAGCAGACGGCGTTGCTCGCACCCACAGCGTTATCGCCCGCGCTGTGGGAGAAAGCTTCGCAGACGACGTCGTCGCATCGACGACGATGAGCCTGGGCGTGCCCACCGTCGAGGTGACAGTAACAACAAGCTTCCCCCTCGTCGGACTACTGGGAGTGCCGAGAGCCTGGGAGGTGACAGGGCATGCGCCACAAGAAACCTTCGCAGGCCAGTGACAAGAGCATCGTTCCAGACGAGAGCACCGACAGCGACGAGAAGGGCGCTGCAGCACTCGAATTTGTGATCGCCGGCGTCATCATGCTCGTACCACTGGTGTACCTCATCATTGCCCTCGGTACCGTGCAGCAACAGACATTCGGTGTTGAACAGGCCGCGCGGCAAACCGCCAGACTACTCGCGCACGACGACCCCGCCGTCAGTCAGCACGCCGACGCCGTGGTATCGACCATCGTCAACGAATACGGCATCGACGACAGCACCATGACGGTGGCCATCTCGTGCATCCCTGCAGGAGTAGGCTGCCCGGCACCGGGAACCCTGGCACGTATCACCGTAACCGCACAGGTGTCACTGCCCCTCGTGCCGCAGTGGGTAGGCAGTTGGGCGACGGTACCGGTCGAGGCCTCGGCGGTGCACAGCATCTCACAGACAGGGCAACAGTGATGCACAGCCCACCACCACTCTGCGCCCGCGGTGACTCCACCGAACGCGGAAGCATCCTGCCCCTCGTGCTCGGATACGCCCTTCTCGCCATCGCACTCATTGTGGTGAGCGTATGCGCCACTGATCTCTACATCGCCCAAAAAAGGCTCGACTCTGTCGCCGATGCTGCAGCGCTCGCAGGAGCCCAGGGCTTTGACTCGGTCGAACGGGCAGCTGATACCGCGCGTATTGTGTTGTCCGACAGCGCCGTCGCCCGCGAAGCCAGCTACATCGTTGAGGCTTCGAGCGTCGCTGCGGTGCTAGAAGCAGCCTTCACCCTCGACGGAATCTCTGCCGAGGTGCAGGTGAGTACTGTTTGGAACCCGCCGCTCGTGAGCGCTTTTGTTCCCGACGGAATTGTGCTGTATTCGAACGCTGTCAGTCGCACGGCCCTGTGGTAGCGGAGCACACCGGATGCTACGGCCCGGGTGTGGGCTCGTGCCCTGGCCGCGGCACATAGCGCGGTATATAGCGAATAAAACCGATTGCTCCGGCAAAACCGATGATGCCCACGGCAGCCGACGCTACGGGCAGAGAAAGCAGTGTCGACAGCAGCGACACCAGCAGAGGCGCTGCGGCACCACCGGCATCCGTCAGTGTGCGCCACGAACCCAAGAACGGTGCCGGATCACGCCACGGAGCAAGGTCGGCCCCGAGCGTATATAAGATTCCGCTGGACAGACCGTTGCCCACACCGAGCACGGCCGCCAGCATGCCAAACCACAGCATGGCTGCCGAGGTGTCCTGCGTGAAAGCGAGCACGAAAAACCCTGCACCCATAAGGCCGATTGCCGGGAGAGCAGCCCACAGTCGCCCGAAACGATCCATGACCTGGCCACTGGCATAAAACAGCGCAAAATCAATCGCACCCGAAACACCCACGACGAGTGCAATGGTCGAAGAATCTAGGCCAAGAGAAACTCCCCACAGGGGGAGGATGACTTGCCGGGCCGAGCGTACGGCAGAAAGAGCTGACGCAGACAGCCCCATACGAGCCAAAACTGCGCGGTGCTCCCACATGGTGCGAAAGACTCCCTGGCGTTGCAGCACAGGGATAGCGCCCGAAACAGCCTCGCCCGAATCGTCGGCAACCATATCGGCTGCACGAGTCGAGGAGCGCTCGGCAGCGGCAGCTTTTTCTTCTGGATCAGGACCAAAAGTGACCAGCACAATGAGTGCGACCGTGCACGCAGCAAAAAACCACACCGTCGACATCTCGGTGCGAAAAATTGCGAGAAGCCCGGCAGCAAGAAAAGGGCCCGTAAACATTCCTAACCGGTAGGCGCCCCCAAGAAGTGACAGGGCGCGCGCTCGAAAAGTCAGCGGAACCCGAGTGGTCATGAATGCGTGGCGGGCTAAACCGAACGCCGCCGCTGCGAGACCAATAACAAAAACGGCGACTGTGAGCAGCGCAAGGTTTTTTGACAGTGCCATGCCCACCGCCGCCAGCAGCGCAACGGCCCCGGCAACGATCATGGTCACTCGTTCACCGAGACGGGCAACCGCGTAACCGGCAGGAATATTGCCACACAGTTGACCGACAACAATCGCCGATGCCACAAGCGCTGCAAGGCCCACATCGGCACCCATGTGGGTGGCGATAACAGGAATAAGGGGGAGTACGGCACCCTCACCCACCGAGAACAGCAGGGTGGGTAAATAAACCATGGGGCCGTACTGACCCAGCACCTTGCGGGCAGTTTCGGGCATTCCTTCACGTTACCGTGCGACACGAACGTCGGTGATCACGGCGCGGCGCGCTAGGCTAGACGAGCCATGCTCGAACTCGATCTCTCCGAAGATATCCACGCCCTCCGCGTCACCTACGGTGACATACGCGAGGTTGTCAATGTGCCTGCGCTGCGCGACGAGATTGCGCGTTTGAGCGAAGAAGCGGGAGCCCCCGATCTGTGGGACGACCCCGAACAGGCGCAGAAAGTCACCAGCGCGCTCAGTCACCGGCAGTCAGAACTCAACCGGGTTGAAGCTGTCGCGCAGCGACTCGACGACCTCGAGGTGCTCATTGAATTAGCCAATGAGATGGGCGATGAAGATTCCGCTCACGAGGCCCGTGCCGAGCTGACCGCGTTGACCGACGTCATTAACCAGCTTGAGGTTCAAACGCTGCTCGATGGCGAATACGATAATCGCTCCGCGGTCATCACGATCCGGTCGGGTGCTGGCGGCGATGACGCTACCGATTTTGCCGAGATGCTGTTGCGCATGTACTTGCGTTACGCCGAACACCACAGCTATCCCGTCAAAGTGCTCGACACCTCGTACGCCGAAGGCGCCGGTATTAAGTCGGCAACTATCGAGATCGACGCACCCTACGCTTTTGGCACGCTGTCGGTAGAGGCAGGAACACACCGTCTCGCTCGCATTAGCCCCTTTGGCTCAGCCGATAAACGCCAAACGTCTTTCGCAGCCGTCGAAGTCTTGCCCGTGATGGAAGAAGCGACCGAGGTAGAAATACCCGAAAACGATATTCGAGTCGACGTTTTTCGATCGTCCGGACCCGGCGGCCAGTCGGTGAACACGACAGACTCTGCCGTGCGCATCACCCACATTCCCACCGGCATCGTTGTTTCTATGCAGAACGAAAAGTCGCAGATTCAAAACCGTGCCGCGGCGCTCCGGGTCTTACAGACACGGCTGCTTCTTATGCAGCGCGAAGAAGAAGCGGCAAAAAAGAAGCAGCTGGCTGGCACGATTACTGCGAGCTGGGGCGACCAGATTCGCTCCTATTTCTTATACGGCCAGCAGCTGGTAAAAGATCTGCGCACCGGTTACGAGTCGACACAGCCCGATCAGGTGTTTGACGGCGACCTCGAAGGGTTTATTTCGGCTGGCATCCGGTGGCGTAAACGCAAAGACGAGGAGTAAGTCGGTGACACTGGCCGAGCAGTTCGATGCCATCACGGTAGAAACCCTGCGCGAGCGTGGCAGCTATAAGTGGACGGCATACCCCAACTCCATTGGCATGTTTGTCGCCGAAATGGACTTTGGTACAGCCCCCGTTGTTGATCGCGCACTGCGGACAGCGCTGGATAACAACCAGTTCGGCTATATTTCGGCACCCATTGCTCGCGAACTGAGCCGTGCCACAGCCGACTACCAGCAGCGGCGTTTTGGGTGGTCTATCGCGCCGCAACGAGTGCATCCCATTGCCGATGTTTTGCGTGGGCTCGAAGTCGTCATCGAACATTTCTCGGCACCGGGTACGCCCGTTATCGTGCCGACCCCCGGTTACATGCCTTTTCTTACTGTGCCGGGGCAGGTGGGGCGCGCTTTTATCGAAGTGCCGCTGCTGAACACCGGCGGGCGTTACGAGTTTGACCTCGACGCTATTGACGCGGCTCTTGCGCAGCATCCGGGAGCCCTTGTGGTGCTCTGCAACCCGTACAACCCGACCGGTCGCGTGCTCACAACACAAGAACTGCTCGCATTCAGCGAGGTTGTTGAGCGCCGCGGTGGGCGCGTGTTTGCCGACGAAATACATGCTCCGCTCGTGTACGAGGGGCACCTGCACGTGCCGTATGCCTCGGTTTCTGAGGCCGCTGCAGCGCACAGTGTCACCGCTGTTTCGGCGTCAAAAGCATGGAACTTTCCCGGACTCAAGTGTGCGCAACTGGTGATTACGAACGATGCCGACGCGCAAATCTGGTCAGAGGTGAAAGGGCGGCTCAACCACGGGCCGAGCACTATCGGCATGATCGCGAACACCGCGGCATACGATCACGGCCAGCCGTGGCTCGACGAAGTGACGGAGTATCTGCAAGGCAACTGGCAGCTCATGCAATCGTTTGCCGCGGAACACATGCCTGCGCTGCGCGTGACACAACCCGAGGGCACGTACATCGGTTGGCTTGACTGGCGTGGCTATGACCTGGGCGACACACCGGCAACACTGCTGCGCGAAAAAGCAGGCGTTGCACTCACCGCTGGCACATCGTGCGGGCAGGCGGGTGCAGGGTTCACCCGCATTATCTTCGCCACACCACGCCCCATTCTGCAAAATGCTCTCGAACAGCTTGCCGATGCCGTTTCGGGGTGTCGCACCGCATAGACCGTCGGTGCACGCCTAGGCTCAAAACGCCATGATCCGATTCGAAAACGTCACCAAGCACTATCGCGGAACACGCCGACCCGCCCTGTCTCAGGTCTCTTTTGACGTGCAGCGCGGTGAGTTTGTGTTCCTCGTGGGGGCTTCGGGCTCCGGTAAATCATCGTGTCTGCAGCTCATTCTGCGCGAAGAGAACCCCACGGCGGGCCGTGTGGCTGTGCTCGGGCACGACCTGCGTACGCTCAGCAACCGCAAGGTGCCGTATTTTCGGCGCAATATTGGGTCGGTTTTTCAAGATTTTCGGTTGTTGCAATCGAAAACCGTCTTCCAGAACGTTGCTTTTACCCTGCAGGTGATTGGCGCTTCGCGCGGGTTCATTCAGCAGGCTGTTCCCGAAGCGCTCGAGTTGGTGGGGCTCGAAGAAAAGCACAAGCGTTTGCCCCACGAGCTTTCCGGTGGTGAACAGCAGCGGGTGGCCATTGCTCGGGCTATCGTCAACCGGCCGCAGGTACTACTGGCCGATGAGCCGACCGGTAACCTCGACCCCGCAACATCCATCGGCATTATGCAGCTGCTTGCGCGTATTAATGCCGGTGGCACGACGGTGCTGATGGCAACGCATGAGGCCGCTTTTGTTGACCAGATGCAGCGGCGTGTGATTGAACTGCGCGACGGTGAGCTTGTGCGCGATGACGCACAGGGCGGTTATGGTGACCGCTCAACGCTGCCGCAGCTTGTGCCCGAGAGTGAACGAGGCGCTGCGGCCACGGCGGCGCTCGGGCAGGTTCGCCGCCTGCACGAAGAGACACTGACAGAAGAATCTGTGGCGCCCTCTGCTGAAGAGCCTGCAGAACCGGATGCTGGCGCAACGCCGACCCCCCGGGCACAGGCGGTGCCCAAGCATCCGATCACTGTTGCCGATGTTGACGTGGCCGAACTGGGTGTTGCTGACAGGCTGGGGCTTGCTGAGACGAATGAAGACGACGAAGTGGGGCCGACATCATGAGGGCCGGGCTCATTCTTTCCGAGGTCTTTACGGGTCTACGCCGCAATGCCTCGATGGTTATTTCGGTGATCTTGGTCACCTTCGTGTCGCTCACTTTTGTGGGGGCCGCGATTTTGATGCAGATGCAGATCAGCACCATGCGCGACTTTTGGGAAGACCGTGCACAGGTGGCCGTATATCTGTGTTCTGAAGTTTCTACGGCCGAAACGTGTCTGGATGGTGCTGCGTCGCAGGAGCAGATCGATGCCGTGCAGGAACAGTTGGAGAGCGATACGCTTGCCCCGCTCATCTCGCAGGTACGTTTTGAAGACCGCGAGGAAGCCTATGAAAAAACGCTGGAGCTGGTGGGCGAAGACTACGCCGACATCATTACTCCCGAGCAGATGAACGAGATCTTCTGGGTGAGTATGGATGATCAGACTCGCTCCGATGTGATCGTTGAGGCTTTCGCTGGGGTTGATGGGGTAGAAGAAGTTCGCGATCAGATGGAATACCTTGATCCGCTCTTTGCTGCGCTCACCATCGCGACCTATATTGCGGTGGGTATTGCCGGGCTCATGCTTGTCGCGGCGGTTTTGTTGATCGCCACGACCATTCGTCTTTCGGCGTATGCGCGGCGGCGTGAAATTGGGATTATGCGTCTCGTGGGTGCTTCGAACCGGTTTATTCAGACGCCGTTTGTGCTGGAGGGCGTTTTTGCTGCCGTGATTGGTTCACTGTTGGCGAGCGGTGCCGTACTGGCGGGTGTGCACTTCGGCGTGCAGCAGTATTTGCGCGACCGGGTGGCTTTTATTAGCACGTGGATCACGATGGGTGATGCGCTGCTGGTGGTGCCCGTGCTCATCGTGATCGGTGTGGTGTTGGCAGCGCTGTCGGCGTGGTTCGCGATTCGCCGCTGGTTACGCACCTAACGCCGTGCACCGTGCACCGAGTGCCGAATCGGTTAGACTGTGGGGCTGCCTGAGTGCTGATAGGCGGCTCAAAGATGGCCGAGACGAGGAGAAACCATGGTTCGCGAACGGGGCGAGAAAGTTATCGCCACTAATCGTCGCGCACGCCACGACTTTAACCTAGAGAAGTCGTATGAGGCGGGTCTGGTGCTCACGGGTACCGAGGTGAAGTCGCTGCGTCATGGGCGGGCGAACCTGACCGATGGTTATGCCTTTGTCAAAGACGGTGAAGCTTTTCTCGATGCAGTGCATATCCCCGAGTATTCGCAGGGGCACTGGACGAACCACTCGGCAAAACGCGTGCGCAAACTGCTGCTGCATCGCGAAGAGATTGCGCGGCTCGGGCATGCTGTAGCTGCTGGCGGATACACGATCGTGCCGCTGCGGCTTTATTTTAAAGATGGCCGGGCCAAGGTTGAGATCGCGCTGGCAAAGGGTAAGCGTGAGTACGATAAGCGTCAGACTCTTCGCGAACGGCAAGATACTCGCGAGGCTGAGCGTGCCATGCGGTTGCGTAACCGCATGGGTGAGTAGCCGGGTTTTTGTCTTTGGCAGCAGGTTTCGGATGCCGCGGTACTCATCCGTTATTCAAGCTCGGGCGTAAACCCAAAGACGCCGCCAAGGAACGTTATCTCTGCTTCAGTGGCCGCGATGATCGTTTCGGCACGACGGAAACCGTGCCCTTCGTGCGGAAAGACAATCATTTCGTGCGGAATGTTGCGTGCGGCCAGCGCGTCGCGAATCGCTTCTGATTGCGATGGTGGCACGACCGCGTCGTCTTCTCCCTGCAGTAGCAGGACGGGCACGGTAATGCGGTCGGCGTGGGTGAGGGGCGAGCGCTCAATATAGATGTGCTCGGCTTCGGGCAGCGGGCCCACGAGCCCGTCGGTGTAGTGCTTCTCAAAATCGTGGGTGTCGGCGGCCAGCGAGCGCAGGTCGGCTACGCCGTAGCGGCTGATTCCGGCAGCAAAGACTCCGCCTCGTACGAGCGAGCACAGTACGGTCCAGCCTCCTGCCGAGCCACCGCGAATGGCGATGCGGCGGGGGTCCGCGGCACCGGATGCTGCGAGCCCTTCGGCTGCGGCGAGCACATCGTCGACGTCGGCAACGCCCCACTGCCCGCTCAGGCGTTCGCGGTATTTTCTGCCGTACCCCGTTGAGCCGGAATAGTTCACATCGAGCACGCCGATTCCGCGGCTGGTGTAGTAGGCAATCGCCAGCGATGCGGCCCCTGCTACGTGGGCGGTGGGGCCGCCGTGAACGAGCACGACATATGGCGGCAGCTCATCGTCGGGCGCGGTTGCTTCGGGGTTGGTTGGCGGATAGTTGAAGGCGTGTACGGGTCCGTGGGGGCCGGGATAGACAACGGGTGTTGCGCGCGGCATCCAGGCGGAGTCCACGCGGTCGCCGCCGCGCAGGGCGACAAAGGTTTCTTCTCCTACATCGATGCACCAGAGTCCGGCTGATACGGTGGCACCCGATCCGGTGACGAGCACACGGCTGCCTGCGGCGTCGGCAATGCTGATGTCGGCCGAGAGCGGCACGGTGAGCACTTCGACGGTGGATGGCTCGGCGGCCGTGTTTTCGTTGTCGGGCTGCGACGCGGTGGGTGTGATGACGGCGAGGGTGTCGGTGCCCTGTGTGCGGACGGCAATAATGCGTCCGTCGTCCAGCGGCCGGTACCAGCGCTGGCCGAGCACCCATAAGCCGCCGCCAGTATCGGCCTGGGCTGGGGCAACCGGACGGGTGTGGTTGATTACTTCGATGCCGTCGTCACCGTCGCGTATCGTCGCGCGGTACAGGTTCCATCGTCCGTTCGGATCATCAATGTAGAGCAGCTCGTGGTTGCTCACCCATTCGGGCTGCAGTCCTGCCTGGGTGGGGAGAGACGTGCTGTAGGCACCCTGATTGTTGCCGATGACGATGGTGGCATGCTGCCACGGCATGCTGGTGGGTTCCCACTGCACCCAGGCCAGTCGCGTGGCATCCGGTGACAGTGCAGGATGCGCAACGAATCCTGCTGTGCGGACCCATGTAGTCAGCGTGTCGTCGCTGGTTGCGGCCGAGGCATCGAGGGGAATTTCTACTATCGAACGCTCGTGCGGTTCGGAGCGCAGGTCTTCCCGTACCGCGAAGAGTCGACCCTGCTGCACCGTGAGTCCGCCGTATCGTGCGCCGGCAGACGTGAGGGCTACGGGATCAGCCTCCGGATGCTGCGCATACACGCGCTGGTCGCTCGCTTCGACGAACAGCAGCGTGCCGTCGGCAGTGGTTGTCCACGATGCGCCGCCATACTCATGTACACGTGAGCGTGCATTCCACGGAGCCCGCAGGATGTCTTCGACGGCGCCGTCGTTGCGAGCGCGGCGCACTGCGTTGCGTCCGCCCTCATGCGGTATCGACTCTGCCCACCACACCTCGTCGCCCACAAAACGGGCACCGTCAATGCGGGAGCCTCCCGCGGCAAGATCCGATGCCGAGAAGGGCGACGACCAGGTTCCGTAGGGCTTCTGCTGCATACCTTGAGCCTACGTGTGACGCCATGTTTCGTGCGTGTGTGCATCACACTCCCGCGTGTCTTAGCGTTGTCGTCAGACACCCGGTTATGAGCCGGGACGGAGCGACAGCCGAGCCCGGCACCCGCCCGCGCGGGCCACACGATGTGGTCGGCACGGTCGATGATCTGCTGTTTTCCGGGAGTATCCATGTCGAGCGACGCATCTCACACTGATGGTCCGTGTACCACCAAGCCGGTGCCGGTTTCTTTTGAGCTCTATCCGCCACGTCAGGCGTCGTCAACGCACGCCCTGCACGAGACTGTGCTGCGTCTGGCCAAGGTCGACCCGCAGTTTATTTCCGTCACCTATGGCGCGGGTGGTTCGACCGGTGGGCGTTCGCTCGAGGTTTTGAAGTTCATTCGTGAAAACACGCACGTCGAGCCGCTGGCGCACCTGACCTGTGCGGGCAACACCTATGCGGGCGCGACGCGGTTGATCCGTGAGTTTCTTGACGCCGGCATCCGGAGCTTTCTTGCTCTGCGGGGTGATCCCCCCATCGGTCACACCGAACCGTTTCTGGGCGATCTGGAATCGTCGGCGCAGCTGGTGCAGCTGATCGATCGCGTGCAGGCTGAGCGTGCCCCCTACCACGAGCAGCCGGTTCCGGGCGTTCCTGGTGCCGCAGTTGTTTCGCCCCGCGAACACGTGAGCATTGCCGTGGCTGCTTTCCCCAACGGACACCCACGCTCTGTACACCGGATGCAAGACGTCGAGGCACTCCTGGCAAAACAGGCCGCCGGTGCAACCGTGGCAATCACACAGCTGTTCTTCCACGCTGACGACTACCTCGCCTTTGTTGAACGTGCACGACGTGAAGGCGTAACGATCCCCATTCTTCCTGGAATTATGCCGATTACTTCTCCTGCGCGCTTACGTCGAGTGCTGGAACTCACAGGAGAAGAGCTACCCGGAGAACTGGCGGTGTCTCTCGAAATCGAACCGACACCCGAGGGACGACGCAGTGTCGGTATCGAATGGGCTGCTCGCCTGTGCCGCGAGGTTGTTGATGGAGGCGCGCCTGGCGTGCACCTGTACGCCTTCAACCAGCACGACACGGTGCTCGACGTTCTGCGACAGGCCGAGCTTCTTCCTGTGCTGCACGGCTGATTCGACTTTTTACACTCCTCACACTTGTCGCGCTGCGGCACCAACGAAAGGAACAACGACCATGACCGCTTTTCCCGCCGGAACAATTTTGGGATACCCGCGGATTGGCCCGCGCCGCGAACTAAAGAAGGCCGTGGAAGCTTTCTGGGCAGGAAAGGTGAACCTGCAGGCGCTCGAACAGACGGCTGCGCAGCTGCGTTCTGCCGTGCGTGCTCGGCTC
This sequence comes from Microbacterium luticellae, assembly GCF_050408645.1. Classification (NCBI taxonomy): domain Bacteria; kingdom Bacillati; phylum Actinomycetota; class Actinomycetes; order Micrococcales; family Microbacteriaceae; genus Microbacterium; species Microbacterium luticellae. Next base: position 25,567 of record NZ_JBNTKE010000005.1, on the reverse strand, counting down.
GAACAGAACGGGCTTCAGCGTCACGACTCATCAATTCCGGAGTCGTTTTCTTTCTACGACCAGGTTCTTGATGCAGCCGTCGCCGTCGGTGCGATCCCGGCGCGTTTTGAGCGTTTGCGTGAAGCCGACGGCTCGATTGGGCTTCCCGCATACTTCACGATTGCCCGCGGTGAGGGCGACGACGCTCCGCTGGAGATGACCAAATGGTTCGACACGAACTACCACTATCTTGTTCCCGAGATCGGGCCCGAGACGGTCTTCTCACTCAGCAGCGAACGCTACGAACAGCAGGTGCGCGAGGCCGCTGCAGAAGGCTTCGCCGTGCGCCCGGTTATCGTTGGCCCGGTCACGCTACTGGCCCTGGCAAAGGCTTCCGATGAGGCGCCCGAAGGGTTTGACCCGCTCTCGCGCCTCGCCGACCTTGTTCCTGTTTATCAGCAGCTGCTGGCACGTCTTCGTGCCGCTGGCGCCGAGTGGGTACAGCTCGACGAACCTGCACTGGTGAGCGAGTCACTGCCTGCCACGACCGAGCAGCTGGGTGCCGCAGCGAAAGACGCCTACACGTTGCTTGGCGAAGCAAACGACCGCCCCGCGATCTTCGTTGCCGCGGCCTATGCCGCGCTCGGCGACAACCTCGCTGCGCTGGCAGCAACGCCCGTGGAGGCCATCGGTCTTGACCTCAGCCGTGGCGCGGTGCCCGCCGCCGTCGCAGGTCTGGAAGGCAAGACACTCGTGGGCGGTGTTATCGATGGCCGCAATATTTGGCGCGGCGACCTGGCCGCTGCCTTCGACAAGCTGGAGCAACTGCGCGGACTGGGTGCGAACGTTGCGGCAGGCACGTCGACGTCACTGCAGCACGTTCCCCACGATGTACGCGATGAAACCGCACTGAGCGAGCAACTGGTGTCGTGGCTGGCTTTTGCCGATCAGAAGGTGCAGCAGGTTGTGACCCTTGCCCAGGGACTGGCTGAGGGCCGAGACAGCATCGCGGCAGAGCTCGGTGCAGCCACCGCTGCCCTGGCTGATCGCAGCAGCGCTCCCGGTGTGCGTGACGGTGCCGTGCGCGAGCGCGCGGCGCAGCTCTCGGCGGATGACTTTGTGCGTGGTGACTACGAAGACCGCCGCGTCGCGCAGCAGGAGCGTCTGCAGCTTCCGGAACTGCCGTTGACCACGATCGGCTCCTTCCCGCAGACCGGAGACATTCGCCGCGCTCGTGCACGCTTCGGCAAGGGCGAAATCACGCAGGAAGAATATGACGCGTTCTTGCGTGCTGAAATTGACGGTGTCATTGCTTTGCAAGAAGAACTCGGCCTCGACGTACTGGTGCATGGCGAACCCGAGCGCAACGACATGGTGCAGTACTTTGCCGAAAACCTTGATGGTTTCGATGTGACCGAACACGGCTGGGTGCAGTCATACGGCTCACGGGCAACACGGCCGTCCATCCTATGGGGAGACGTGTCGCGCCCCGCCCCCATGACGGTGGAGTGGTCGCGCTACGCGCAGTCCCGTACCTCCGCACCCGTCAAGGGCATGCTGACCGGACCGGTAACGATTCTTGCGTGGTCGTTCGTGCGTGATGACCAGCCCCTGGCCGATACGGCAAACCAGGTGGCACTGGCATTGCGCGACGAAATCTCCGACCTTGAAGAGGCCGGAATCGGCGTGATCCAGGTTGATGAACCGGCACTGCGCGAACTACTGCCGCTCAAGAGTGTCGACCAGCCCGCGTACCTCGACTGGTCTGTCGCATCGTTCCGACTGGCGACGGCCGGTGCACACACCGATACCCAGGTGCACACTCACCTGTGCTACTCGGAGTTTGGCGTCGTGATCGATGCCATCCGTGCACTGGATGCCGACGTCACCTCGATCGAGGCAGCACGCAGCCGCATGGAGGTCGTGCACGACATCGCAGCATCCGGATTCAACCACGGAATTGGCCCCGGCGTGTACGACATCCACTCACCCCGCGTGCCCAGTACAGAAGAAATCCAGTCACTGCTAGAAATCGCGGTCGCCGATATTCCTGCGGCACAGCTGTGGGTCAACCCCGACTGTGGGCTGAAGACCCGCGGCTACGAAGAAACCACCGAGTCGCTGCGCAACATCGTCGCGGCAACGCGCGCGGTACGTGAAAACGTGACCGCGGCCGTATAACTCACGGCACATGGTGAAGGCGGTGGCCACGGAACACTCTCATTCCTTGGCCACCGCCTTCGTGCACGGCACTGGTGCGCCTGTTTCGCCTCGTGGTGTGGCTATACCGCGCGCAGTACGGCAACAACCTTGCCCAGTACAACAGCCTCATCGCCCAGGATCGGTTCGAACGCTGAGTTGCGGGGGAGAAGCCACGTGTGCCCATCGCGCTGACGGAAGGTTTTTACCGTCGCTTCGTCGTCAAGCATGGCAGCCACGATCTCGCCGTTCTCTGCTGTGTGCTGTGCGCGCACCACAACCCAGTCCCCATCACAAATAGCGGCATCGATCATCGAATCGCCCGAAACCCGCAGCATAAAAAGTTCGCCATTGCCGACGAGCTGGCGTGGCAGGGGAAAGATTTCTTCTACGTGCTGCTCGGCAGTGATCGGAATCCCGGCCGCAATACTGCCCACGAGAGGAACCAACGCTGCATCTGCTCGGGGAACGACCGTATCGGCGGGGCTTTCGGTGGCCGTGCCCGGCAGATCGATCAGCACTTCGATGGCACGCGTTTTGCCCGGGTCGCGACGAAGATAGCCGCTGAGTTCGAGTTGACCCAGCTGATGAGTCACGCTCGATAGTGATTTCAGGCCGACGGCGTCACCAATTTCACGCATGCTCGGCGGATATCCATATCGCGCAATCGACTGCTGAATCACCTCAAGAATTGCCATCTGCTTGGCGCTCAGGCTCTTGCGGCGACGTGCCCGCGGCGCATCGGCATCCGAAGAGATCGGGACTGGCTCGCTCATGATGCTCCTTCGTCGCGGGAATGTCAGTGGTCCGTGATGAGGTACCCGCATGGTTACCGTATCGGAATCGCCGGGACATTCGGAATATCTGTTCGAGCGTGTCGATGATTTTCGAGCGGAAATTTCGAAAATCAGTTGACTTCGACCCTGATTCGAAGATAAGTTCGGAACAGACGTTCGCACTGCGGGTAGATCTCCACCACCACCGTGTTGCGAACCTAAGAACGCAGGAGGCCAAGATGAGCACCACCACCATGAGCATCGCTGCTCCCCACAGCGCTGAGTCGAGCGCTGTTGCCTCGACGACGCGTCTTCGCCTCACGCAGCGGGGTCGTCGGGTCGTTGCCGCTCTCATCGCGCTTCCGCTCGCGGCGGCACTCGCGGGCTCGGTGCTTGCCAGCGGTGCAGCTCTCGCGTCGGCAGACAGTACCGGTGAGCCTCGCGAGTTCGCCACTCTCACGGTGGTGCCCGGAGACACCCTCTGGGGGATAGCAACAGAGATCGCCCCCGAGCGTGATCCGCGCGACGTGGTCGATGAGATTCGTCGACTCAACCTCTTGCCCTCGGGCGTGCTCACCGTGGGTCAGACAATCTCGATTCCGGTGGAGTAGCGTTCTATTCGCCTCTACCATGGGCAGAGTGAGTATTTCTCTTGACGACCTTCCTCTCCGTGATGACTTAAAGGGCAAGAAACCCTACGGCGCTCCGCAGGCCCCGCTGCCCGTCGCTCTCAACGTTAACGAGAACACGCATCCGATACCCGAAAGTGTCATCCGCGACATCGTCGGCGACATCACCCACGTTCTCGGCGACATCAACCGTTACCCCGATCGCGAGTTCACCACTCTTCGCGAATCCTTCGCTCACTATCTCGGTCATGACCTCACGCCCGACAACATTTGGGCGGGTAATGGCTCGAATGAAGTCCTGCAGCAGATTCTTCAGGCCTTCGCAGGGCCAGGCCGCACCGTGTTCGGGTTTGGCCCCACGTATTCGATGTACCCGCTGCTGACGCAGGGGACAGGAGCCGTATGGACTGAGGGCACGCGAGACGCTCAGTTTCAGCTCACCGCTGAGCACGCAGCGCAGCAGGTGCGCGATGCCCAGCCCGACGTGGTGATCCTGTGTACGCCGAATAACCCGACCGGTACGCCTTTAGCCATTGATGTCATCGAAGCGGTGTACGACGCAGCGCCCGGCATTGTCGTTGTCGATGAGGCCTATCAGGAGTTCGCACCGCACGACGCTGTCTCGGCACTCACGTTGCTCCCTGGCCGTGAGCGTCTCATGGTGTCACGAACGATGAGTAAAGCCTTCGCATTCGCTGGGGCGCGAGTGGGCTATTTGGCGGCGCACCCCGCAGTCATCGATGCCTTGCGGCTGGTGCGGCTGCCGTACCACCTCAGCGCACTCACACAGGCTGCAGCAACAGCTGCTCTACGACACGCGCCGACTATGCTGGCCATGGTCGACCACATCGTGCAGCAGCGTGACCGTATATCGACGACGCTGCGTGAACTGGGTTTTACGCCCTATGAGTCATGGTCGAACTTTGTGCTTTTTGGTGGTGTCGTCGATACCGCACAGACCTGGCAGAAGCTGTACGATCGCGGAGTCTTGATCCGTGACGTGGGTATCGCTGGACATTTGCGAGTGTCGGCCGGTACCGAAGCGGAGACCTCCGCATTTCTTGACGCCCTCGCATCGATAGAATCAGGACTATGACTGCCCGTATTGCCCGTTGCACCCGCTCCACCTCTGAGTCGACCGTTGAGCTTGAGATCAACCTGGATGGAACGGGTCAGAGCACCATCTCTACTTCCGTGCCCTTTTTCGATCACATGCTGACGGCTTTCGCTAAGCACTCGCTGAGCGACCTGACCGTGAAAGCAACCGGTGACACGCATATCGATGCGCACCACACCGTAGAAGACACTGCCATTGTGCTGGGTCAGGCGATCCGTGAAGCACTGGGCGATAAATCTGGTATCTCGCGCTACGGAGACGCCCTGGTGCCACTGGACGAGTCGCTTGCGCAGGCAGTGGTCGACATCTCGGGGCGACCTTTTCTCGTGCACGAGGGCGAACCCGAAGGTTTTGAGTTTCACCTAATTGGTGGGCACTTCACCGGCTCGCTCGTGCGCCACGTTTTTGAAGCCCTCTCGTTCCACGCCGGGCTCACCGTACACGTGCGGCTTCTGGCCGGTCGCGATCCTCACCACATTGCCGAGGCCGAGTTCAAAGCCTTCGCCCGTGCTTTCCGCCAGGCGAAAGCTCTCGATCCTCTCGTGCAGGGTGTTCCCTCCACAAAAGGGGCGCTATGACCGATGCGCCGCGCATTGCGGTGCTCGACTATGGCTCAGGCAATGTTCACTCGGCCGTCAAAGCACTGCAGGCTGCAGGTGCGACGGTACAGCTGAGCGCCGATACCGAGGTCGTGCTGCACGCAGACGGCCTGGTTGTGCCCGGCGTCGGTTCTTTCGGTACGGTTATGCGTGCTTTGCGCGCTCGGCGCGGTGACGAGCTCATTGGCCGCCGACTCGCGGGGGGCCGCGCCGTGCTGGGTATTTGTGTTGGCATGCAAATACTGTTTGAGCACGGCACCGAATCGGCCGAGACTGATGAGGGCATGGGGGAGTGGCCTGGCGATGTGCAGCGCCTGCGTGCTCCGGTGCTTCCCCACATAGGGTGGAACACGGTCGCAGCGGCAGCCGAATCACGCCTCTTTCGGGGTATCGAACAGGAACGCTTCTATTTCGTGCACTCCTATGCTGCAACGCAGTGGACGCTTGATGTTATGCCGCCTTTTCCTGAGCCTGCGGTGACCTGGGCCACTCACGGCGAAAAGTTTGTCGCCGCTGTCGAAAATGGGCCACTGACTGCCGTGCAGTTCCACCCCGAAAAATCGGGAGCCGCCGGAATAGCGCTGCTACGTAACTGGATTCAGTCTCTGCCGCGCACGCAGCGATAAACGCCCATCACTATCTGTATTTGAAGCCGGGGCACAGGCGGACTAGTGTCGAAATCTGTGCCGTAACCGGCGTCTTACTTCTCACCTGAGGATGACATGAACGACTTTACGTCTACACCCGCTCTTACCCTGCTGCCCGCCGTTGATGTTGCCGATGGCAAAGCGGTCCGCCTGACTCAGGGCGAGGCCGGCACGGAAACCAGCTACGGCGACCCGCTCACAGCAGCAGCAGAGTGGGTAGACCAGGGTGCCGAATGGATTCACCTGGTTGACCTCGACGCGGCGTTTGGTCGCGGAAACAACACCTCGATCCTGCGCCGTGTTGTCAAGCAGTTCCGCCACGTCAACATCGAACTTTCTGGTGGTATTCGCGACGATGCATCGCTAGAAGCAGCCTTGGAAAGTGGCGCGGCGCGTATCAACCTGGGTACGGCAGCGCTCGAGAACCCAGAATGGGCTGCCGACGCCATCGCACGTTTTGGTGAGCGCGTTGCTGTAGGCCTTGACGTTCGCGGTACCACGCTGGCCGCGCGGGGCTGGACAAAAGACGGTGGAGATCTGTGGGAGGTTCTCGAGCGGCTAGAAGCTGCCGGATGCAGCCGCTATGTCGTCACCGATGTCACGAAAGATGGCACTCTTCGGGGTCCGAACCTTGACCTGCTGCGTGAGGTGACTGCGCGCACACCCAAGCCTGTGATTGCTTCGGGCGGAGTCGCGAACCTCGACGATATCGCTGCGCTGCGCGAGCTTGTGCCGCTGGGGGTCGAGGGCGCCATCGTCGGTAAAGCTCTGTATGCCGGTGCTTTCACTCTCGCTGAAGCCCTCGACGTCGCCAGCGACTAGTGTCGGCACACCACGAAGCTGCTGAGCCGGGTCATCCGCTGTCTACGGGCGACTCGGCCGGTGTGCCCTGGGAAGGACGCAGCTTTGAAGATAATCCGCATGCACAGGACGACGGCTCTGCCGATCCGGCGCTGTTAGCAGCGCTCACCCGATTTGGTGCCGAGCAGGGCAGCGAAAAAGAGGTTGTTGATGCCTTTCGTGCTGCTCGCGTGCTGATTCCTCTCGTTGCTGAGAAAGGTGACGAGGGGGTCGGTCCCACGGGGCTGCGGGTAGATAAAACCCAGGAGCTATCGATTGTTACTGTATCGGCCCCGGATGGCCGCACAGTACAGCCGGTTTTCTCCAGTGTTCAGACGATGGCAGCGTGGGAGCCCACAGCGCGGCCCATACCGGTTGAGGCTGTGCGTGCGGCGCTTGCAGCGTCGTCGGAGAACACCGATCTGATTGTTCTCGACCCGGGGTCGCCCACGGAATTTGTTGTGCGCCGACCGGCTGTATGGGCCGTGGCGCAGGGAGAACCGTGGGAGCCTAGCTATCTTTCGGCCGAGGTGTATGCCGGACTGCACGAAAGTATTGGCACAGAACTGGCAGTTGTCGATGTGACTGTGGCAGCAGGCGACCCTCGTGCGCGACTGCGCGGGCCTGAGCTTGTTGTGACGCTCGAACTCGTTGCAGGGCTTGAGAAAGAGACGCTCGACGCTGTCCTAGCGCGCCTGGCGCAGCGTTGGTCGGCCGATGAGCGCATTGCCACGCTGGTCGACTCGCTCGCCGTCAAACTGCGGCGTGCAGGCGCCTAGCGCAAGCATCCGGAAGCCACTGATGTAACGAAGAATATCGCCGAAGTTCTCGAGAAACCTCGGCGATATTCTTTGCTCGCTGACGCTGCAGACGCTTAGGTGACAGGACCCGTCCACTTTTCGCCCGGGCCCTTGCCTACCGGGTCGGGAATGGCCGACGCCTCTCGAAACGCCAGTTGCAGTGACCGTAGTCCGTCACGAATAGAGCGGGCATGCACATCACTGATTTCGGGGGCTCCCGCGGTGACCAAGCCGGCAAGAGCGTTGATGATTTTGCGCGCTTCATCCAGGTCGAGCTGGGTTTCGGGGTCGTCGGCGAGGCCAACTTTCACGGCTGCCGCACTCATGAGGTGCACCGCTGTTGTGGTAATAATCTCTACCGCAGGCACATCAGCAATGTCTCGCGTCGCCGCTGTCGCGGCTTCTTCTTGTTCTGCCCAGGCGCGGTGTCGAGGGTCATGTGATGCGGCCGAAGCGGTGGGGAGCGGTTCCTGGGTCGTCACGGGCTGCGCTTTCTGTTAGACTTCTGCGGGCTCTGAAGCATTGTGCTTCGGTACGAAAGAGGATTCCATCCCACCCGCGCTTGCCGCTCTAGGCTACCGGGTCTTACGCTCCGCCGGCGGCAACGCCGGTAGATAGGGCGAACGTCAGTAGCTGATGCTGGCACGGGGGGATTGAGCACTCTTTTGCCCGAACGTTTCACGTTCGGTGGCTCTCCCACTTTTCGTCTAAGGAGCTCCGTATCAGCGATCCCCGCACCAATGAGCGCATCCGCGTGCCCGAGGTCCGCCTCGTAGGGCCAGCGGGTGAACAGATTGGCGTTGTCCCGATTCAGACAGCGCTGCGCCTTGCGCAAGAAGCCGATCTCGACCTTGTTGAGGTCGCCCCGAACTCTAAGCCTCCCGTGGTCAAGATCATGGACTACGGCAAATTCAAATATGAGGCTGCCCAGAAGGCTAAAGAAGCCCGTCGCAACCAGGCCAACACGATTCTTAAAGAGGTTCGTTTTCGCCTGAAGATTGAGGGTCACGACTACACGACCAAGCTCAAGCGCGCCGAAGGCTTCCTCAAGGGCGGCGACAAGGTCAAAGCCATGATTCTTTTCCGCGGACGAGAGCAGTCCCGTCCGGATCAGGGCGTTCGTCTTCTCCGGAAGTTTGCCGAAGACGTGGCTGAGTTCGGAGTCGTCGAGTCAAACCCGACTATCGACGGCCGCAACATGGTGATGGTGATCGCTCCGCTGAAGAACAAGTCTGAGGCAAAGGCCGAGCAGAACGCGCAGCGTGTTGCGCACAAGCAGGCTGCTCGTCAGGCCCGGGCTGATGCACATGCTGATGACTCCTCGACGACAACAGACAGCGCGGAGTAATCCGCGATACCAACTCCCGCGTGATGCGGGTTGCCACCGTCGCCCGTGAGGGGCGCACTACGAAGGAAGAGAAGATGCCGAAGCAGAAGACCCACTCGGGCAGCAAGAAGCGCTTCAAGATCACCGGCACCGGCAAGATCAAGAAGCAGCAGGCGAACATGCGCCACAACCTGGAACACAAGTCGAACCGCCGTCGCCGCCGTTTGAACCAAGACCAGATTGTTGCCGATAGCGACGTCAAAACCATCAAGAAGCTTCTCGGACGCTGACGCGCACCGAACGTAGGAATAGGAATTTACGAAAATGGCTAGAGTCAAGCGCGCTGTCAATGCGCACAAGAAGCGTCGCGTCACCCTGGAACGGGCATCGGGCTACCGTGGGCAGCGCTCACGTCTGTACCGCAAGGCGAAGGAGCAGGTCACTCACTCGTTCGTCTACTCATACCGTGACCGTCGCCAGCGTAAGGGCGACTTCCGTCGCCTGTGGATTCAGCGCATCAACGCTGCCGCACGCCAAAACGGCATGACCTACAACCGCTTCATCCAGGGCCTGGGCCTTGCCGGTGTTGAGGTTGACCGCCGGATGCTGGCAGAACTGGCCGTCAACGACCAGGCCACCTTCACCGCTCTGGTTGATGTTGCTAAGAAGGCTCTTCCTTCCGACGTCAACGCTCCCAAGACTGCAGCATAAGCATTCTTCTTCACGGCAGCGGGCGCTTCAATTATGGGGCGCCCGCTGCCGTTGTTTGTGCTTCATAACTGTCGAGGCCAGAACGGCTCAACGGCGCGACCGCCTAGAATAGGTGTGTGCTGGAGAATCCTCGATCACCCCGCGTCCGTGCTGTTGCCAAGCTTGCTAAGCGCTCCACACGGCAAGATACGGGGCTTTTTTTGCTCGAGGGGCCGCAGGCCGTGCGGGAGGCACTGCACTATCGGGCCGATGCGATCGTCGATCTGTACGCCACGCCCACGGGCTGGGAGAAGCATCCGGATGTCCGTGAGCGTGCCGAGCAGACGGGGCATGAGGTGCAGTTTGTCACCGAAGACGTTCTGCACGCCATGGCCGACACGGTCACTCCGCAGGGAATCATTGCGGTGGCGCGGCAGTTTCCCACCGGTATTCGTGATGTCTTTGCGGCGGAGCCTCGGCTCTTGGCTATCTGTGAAGAGGTTCGTGATCCCGGAAACCTCGGCACGATTATTCGCGCCGCGGATGCAGCGGGTGCCGATGCCGTAATTTTATCCGGGCGCACGGTTGATCCGTATAACCCGAAGGTGGTTCGTTCAACCACCGGCTCACTGTTTCATATCCCTATCGTGGTGGGAGCCGAGCTCAGCGACGTTGTTGATCGAGCACACGCTGCAGGGCTCCACGTGATTGCTGCCGATATTAATGGGGATGACCTGCTGCAGGCACGCGCACAGGGCGTGCTTTCTCGTCCGACAGCGTGGCTGTTCGGTAATGAAGCACGAGGTCTCGACAGCGAAGCTCTCGCGCTGGCCGACCAGGCCCTCAAGCTACCTATTTATGGGCGTGCTGAATCACTCAACTTAGCCACTGCGGCGAGTGTATGCCTGTATGAGAGCGCTTTTTCACAGCGCTAACTGCGCGGTGCTTTTGTGCGGGCCGGGGCTTTATCTCATTACAACTCGGTAACACCCTGTGGAGGATTCCCCGAATTGGTCGCGGACTCATAAAGTGTCCTCTATGGCACAGAGCAATGAAGCGGTGCGCGAGGCCCGTCAGCCCCTTGTGATCGTTAAGGACGTTCAGAAGCACTACGGTGATTTTCAAGCTCTCACCGACGTGAATCTTACGGTGGGTGCTGGCGAGGTCGTCGTCATTATTGGCCCGTCTGGTTCCGGTAAATCGACCCTGTGTCGCACGATTAACCGACTGGAAACCATTACGAGCGGTTCGATCAGCATCGACGGTAAAGAATTACCGGCCGAGGGGCGAGGCCTTGCCCAGCTGCGTGCCGAGGTGGGAATGGTGTTTCAGTCATTCAACCTGTTCTCGCATTTGACGATTCTAGAAAACGTCACGCTCGGACCCATTAAGGTTCGCGGTATAAAAAAGGCCGCGGCCGAAAAAGAAGCCATGCAGTTGCTGGAGCGGGTGGGTGTAGGCGCGCAGGCGGCGAAGCTCCCGGCTCAACTGTCTGGTGGCCAGCAGCAGCGTGTCGCTATTGCTCGGGCGCTGGCGATGCGGCCCAAAGTAATGCTCTTTGATGAGCCCACGAGTGCGCTCGACCCCGAAATGATTAACGAGGTGCTCGATGTGATGGTGCAGCTGGCCAAAGATGGCATGACCATGATTGTCGTGACACACGAGATGGGCTTTGCCCGCAAAGCGGCTGATCGCGTGGTGTTTATGGCTGATGGCCACATTGTTGAAGAAGCAGAGCCAGAAGAGTTCTTCAGCAACCCACAGAGCAACCGAGCCAAAGACTTCCTGTCGAAACTGCTCACACACTGAGCAGCGCAACACTGTTCTTTCCACACCAAGAACATCACAGAAGGAGAATCACATGCGACGCACACGCACACTAGCGGGGCTTGGCATTGCAGCCGCCGCGCTTCTCGCGCTGACGGGGTGCAACAGCGGTAGCCCCAGCAACCCGAGCGGCGACACGGGCGGCGATACAGGAGACAGCGGCGATAACAGCGCTCTCTTCGAGGTGGCCGACGACGTTCAGCTTGATGGCAGCCCGACGTTTGATGCGATGACCAAGCGCGGCAAGGTCGTTGTTGGCGTGAAGGAAGACCAGCCGGGTCTGGGCTTTTTGGACGTCACTTCGGGCGAACGCAGCGGTTTCGATGTTGATATCGCGCGGTGGGTTGCGGCATCGCTTGGCTTTGACGAGAGCAACATCGAGTACAAGGCAATCGCCTCGGCCAACCGTGAGCAGGCAATTGTCAACGCCGATATTGACTACTACGTGGGCACCTATTCGATTACCGATAAGCGTAAAGAACTGATTGATTTTGCTGGACCCTACTTCATTACGGGTCAGGGTATTCTCGTCGGCGCCGACAGCGGCATTGATGACGTCAGTGACCTTTCGGACCTCAATGGCAAGAAGGTATGTTCGGCAACCGGCTCGACTCCGATTCAGAACATCAAGGCAAACTACCCCGAGATTGACACGGTGGAGTATGACCTGTATTCGGCCTGTGTCGAAGATCTGCTGAACAATGCTGTTGATGCCGTCACAACCGACCAGGCCATTCTTATTGGTTATGCCGCGCAGTACCCCGACGAGCTCAAGGTCGTCGGTGGCCTCTTCACCGAGGAGCGCTATGGCGTGGGTCTGCCCAAGGGTGACACGGTGTTGCAAGACCACATCAACCAGCTCTTTACCGACGGCGGTTCGGTGTGGCAGGCGATCTTCGATAAGAACCTCGGTTCTTCGGGAATCACTGTCGATCAGCCCGCTGTCGACTAGTTACTCATGGTGAGGCAGTTCCGGATGCTGCGGGGCTGCCTCACCCCCTCGTGATCAACGACGATTAACCAGAAGGGGAGGGTTACGTGGACGTCATCTTCGGCAACCTTGACCTGTGGGGAGAAGCGCTCGGCAATACGCTGATTGTTTTCTTCGCGGGCGGGGTTATCGCCCTCATTGTGGGCACGCTGGTGGGTGCGATGCGAGTCTCTCCAGTGCCTATCGCGCGAGCTGTGGGTACGGCCTACGTCACTCTTATTCGCAATACACCGCTGACGCTCGTATTTTTTATTTTTGTTTTTGGTTACCCGCAGCTGGGATTACCCGAGCTATCAAAATTGGCTCTGGGTATTTTGGCGATTGGTATCTATACCGCCACGTATGTTGCCGAGGTGCTGCGGGCGGGTATTAGCACGGTGCCGACGGGGCAGGCGGAGGCGGCTCGGGCGATTGGTCTGCCCTTTGGCCAGGTCATGACGCTTGTGGTGTTGCCGCAGGCTTTTCGCTCTGTTGTGCCGCCGATGATGAGCGTTTTTATTGCACTGCTCAAGAACACCACGGTTGCCGCGGGTTTTGCTATTGCCGAGCTTGCTGCATTGCGGGCAGCAATCTACGACGGCCATGATCGGCCGGGTAACCCGATGGAAGTTTTGCTGTGGGTTGCGGTGGTGTTTGTGGCGCTGGTGATGCTGCTCAGCTGGGCGCAGCGCGGTCTTGAGAACAAGTGGAGGATCACACGATGAGTACGTCTGTTCTCTATGATGTTCCTGGCCCTCGCGCGATTTTGCGCAACCGGATGCTGGCGGTGCTCACCGTTGTGGTGGTGCTGGGTGCGATCGGGTTTGTGGTCTACCGGTTCTGGGTAACCGGACAGTTTTCTGCCAGCCGCTGGTATGTCTTTACCTTCACGAGTGTGTGGGAAGGCATTTTCGGTGCGCTGGGTAAGACGCTGGGGGCCTTTGCGCTGTCGGCAGTGTTGAGTCTTGCGCTCGGCTTTATTCTTGCCGTTGGTCGTCTGTCTGACCACGCATGGGTGCGTGTTCCGGTGACGGTGATTACCGAGCTGCTGCGTGCTGTTCCTGTGCTGGTCATGATGATGCTGCTGTACTACGGACTTCCCGTGCTGGGCGTGAAGATGACTCCGTACTGGGCTGTTGTGCTCGCCCTGATGGCCTATAACGGATCGGTGCTTGCCGAGGTGCTTCGCGCCGGAATTGAGGCGCTGCCGAAGGGGCAAAAAGAGGCGGGTTACGCGATCGGTCTGCGTAAGAGTGGCGTTATGCGGCTGATTCTGCTGCCGCAGGCTCTGCGGGCTATGCTGCCGGTTATTGTGGCGCAGCTGGTTGTCACTCTGAAAGACACCGCGCTCGGGTTTATCATCACGTATCCCGAACTTTTGTACTACGCCAAGCAGCTCACGTCGCAGCAGGGCAGGCCGATTTTGCAGTCGGCGATTGTTATCGGTGCGATTTACATCGTGCTGTGCATGATTTTGTCGGGCTTTGCGCGGTGGTTAGAGATTCGTACGCGACACTCCATTAAGGTGCGTGTCACCGATGGTGATGAGCAGCCTGCCGATGATGACGACCCTCGTTTTCACGGCGGAACAACTGNAGATTCGTACGCGACACTCCATTAAGGTGCGTGTCACCGATGGTGATGAGCAGCCTGCCGATGATGACGACCCTCGTTTTCACGGCGGAACAACTGTCACCGAGGTCATCGCACTGCAAAAAGACACCAAAAAGGCAGGAAAACCTCTGCCATAGATTGCCAGTTGTCGCCGGCGCGCTTAGCCATAGAGGCGGGCGCGCCGGTAGACTCGGTTCTCGTGTCTGAGCAACCACAAATCTCACCCGAAGCGGTACAGGCCGCTGTCGATGCCGCTGTGGCGGCAATCACCGCTGCGCAGGACTCCGCGCAACTGAAGCAGGCCCGCCACGAGCACCTGGCCGAGGGGTCTGCCCTCGCCGTGCTGAATGCGTCGATGCGGCACGTGGCCCCCGAAAACAAAGCGGAGTTTGGCAAGCTGATCGGCCAGGCACGAGGCCGAGTTAATAAGGCCTTTGTTGCTCGCGAGGTCGAGGTTGCCGAGGCCGAGCTGGCTGCTCGCCTTCAGAGCGAGACGGTCGACATGACCGCCGTTGCTACGCGTAATCGCGTGGGTGCGCGGCATCCGTTGTCGGTTCTACAAGAGCAGATTAGCGACATTTTTGTTGGTATGGGTTGGGAGATTGCCGAGGGACCCGAGCTTGAGCACGAGTGGTTCAACTTCGACGCGCTGAACTTTGATGAGGACCACCCGGCGCGACAAGAGCAAGATACGTTCTACGTCGACCCGGTGGCTCGGCACCTGGTAATGCGCACACACACGAGCCCCGTGCAAGTGCGTTCGATGCTTGACCGCGAGTTGCCGCTGTATGTTTTGTGTCCGGGTCGCGTGTACCGCACCGATGAGTTTGACGCCACGCACCTTCCGGTGTTCACCCAGGTCGAGGGGCTTGTGGTCGACCGTGGGATCACCATGGCGCACTTGAAGGGCACGCTCGACCATCTGGCGCGCCAGCTGTTTGGCGACGAAGCGAAAACTCGTCTGCGCACCAACTATTTTCCGTTTACCGAACCTTCGGCCGAGTTCGATCTGTGGCATCCGACGTTTAAGGGTGGTGCGCGCTGGATCGAGTGGGGCGGCTGCGGAATGGTAAACCCCAATGTGTTACGTGCCGCCGGAATTGATCCGGAAGAATACAGCGGTTTTGCCTTTGGAATTGGCGTCGAGCGGGCATTGATGTTCCGCAGCGACGTGCAAGATATGCGAGATATGGCTGAGGGCGATGTGCGTTTCAGTGAACAGTTCGGGATGGTGGTGTGATGCGCGTCCCTCTATCGTGGCTGCGTGAATACGTTGAGGTTGCTCCGGATGCTTCTGCAGAAGACATCCTTTCCTCCTTTGTTTCTGTCGGCTTTGAAGAAGAAGATATTCACGGGTTTGAGATTTCGGGCCCGGTCGTTGTCGGCGAAGTGCTCGAATTTGTCGAAGAGCCGCAAAAGAATGGCAAGACGATTCGCTGGTGTCAGGTTGATGCCGGCGAAGATGAGCCGCGTGGAATCGTGTGCGGTGCGAACAACTTTGCCGTGGGCGACCGGGTGGTTGTTACTCTTCCCGGTTCAGTTTTGCCCGGGCCGTTTCCTATTGCGGCACGAAAAACCTATGGGCATGTTTCTGATGGCATGATCGCTTCGGCGCGGGAACTGGGACTCGGCGATGAGCACGACGGCATTATCGTGCTGGCCGACTGGGGCGTTGACGCCCCGTCGGGCACCGATGCGATCGCTCTTTTGGGGCTCGACGATGTTGCTGTCGAGGTCAACGTGACACCCGACCGCGGTTATGCTTTCTCGCTGCGAGGATTAGCGCGTGAGTATTCGCACGCTACCGGCGCTCGGTTCACCGACCCGGCAGATCGCGATTTTGTTGAACTGCAGCCGGGCGAGGGGTTCGGGGTGCAGGTTGATGACGCACGGCCGCTGCGCGGACACCAGGGTGCTACGGAGTTCGTCGCTCGTGTCGTGCGTAACGTTGATCCAACCCGACCCACGCCGCCGTGGATGGTCGCGCGGCTGGTGCTGGCGGGCATGCGACCGCTGGGGATCCTGATCGACATCACGAACTACGTCATGCTCGAACTGGGTAACCCGATTCACGGCTACGATCTCGACAAACTGCAGGGCGGCATTACCGTGCGCCGGGCAGAGTCGGGCGAGACGCTGACAACACTCGACGGGCAGCAGCGCACGCTGCATCCGGAAGACCTGCTTATTACTGACGAATCAGGCCCCATTGGCCTGGCAGGTGTGATGGGCGGGTCAACGACAGAGATGAGCGACACCACGCGTAACGTGCTCATCGAAGCCGCGACCTTCGACTCGGTGACCATTGCCCGCACCGCGCGACGCCATCACCTGCCCAGCGAAGCTTCGAAGCGTTTTGAACGAGGAGTGGATCCCCTCATTCCCTTTGCTGCCGCGCGGCGCGTAGCCGATCTGCTGGTGGAACTCGCCGGTGGTGAACTCACCGACGAGGGCGGTGCGCTCTACAGCGAGGTCACGATTGCCGCGGTCGCGCTACCGCCGACCTTTGTCTCGGGCCTTGTGGGTGTGGAATACACCGATGACGAGATCGTGGGCGCCCTGCGCACAATCGGTGCAGAGGTATCAGACGACGGCGACGGCTGGCTGGTGACTCCGCCCAGCTGGCGACCCGACCTGACCGATAAGTGGACACTGGCCGAAGAAGTTGCACGAATCCACGGGCTCGATCGCATCCCGTCTGTTTTGCCCACCCCGCCCTCGGGCCGAGGTTACACACCGCTCCAGCGCGGGCGCAGGCGCGTGGCCGACGCCCTGGCCGCTGCGGGATTCGTTGAAACACCGTCGTTCCCGTTCGTATCAGAGCGCGACAATGCTGTGCACGGCTCCGACACCGGCGAGAAAGTCGCCTCGGTGCGGTTAGCCAACGCTATCGATAGCCAGGCCGCCTTTTTACGCCGCTCACTTCTGCCCGGTCTGCTGCACACAGCGCACCGCAACGAGTCGCGCGGAATGACCGACCTCGCCCTTTTTGAAGCAGGACTCGTTTTTCTGCCCGAGCACGGCATCTCGTACGGTACCGATGAGGTGCCGCCTTTGGGAGTCCTTCCGAGCGACGAAACTCTCGCCGAACTGAATGCTGCTATTCCGCCGCAGCGGCGCCACCTGGCACTGCTCGTCACGGGCAACGTCACAGCACGCCAGCCCGGGCGTGGGGCAGAGGCATCCGGTGTGGCCCAGGTGATTGATGCTGTTCACGTGATCGCTACCGCGGCCGGTGCCGAAATCGAGGTTCAGCAGGCGCAGCGTCCGGCGCTGCACCCGGGCCGCGCAGCAACCCTGCACGTGCGCACGGGCGAGAGCGAAACCGTTGTTATCGGCTATGTGGGTGAACTGCATCCCGATGTTGCGCGCGATGCCGACCTGCCGGGACGTGTCAGCGTGCTAGAAATCGATCTTGATCTCTTGCTCGAACATGCCGGGCATCGGGTTATGGCCGCATCGCTGTCGGGGTATCCGGCAGCAACGCAGGATGTTTCTCTCGTTGTGCCGCAGAGCATTGCTGCCGCCGAGGTCCGTGCCGCTCTGGTTCGAGGGGCGGGAGAACTTCTTGAGCATGCACGCCTGGTCGATGATTATCGGGGTGACGGTATTCCCGAGGGAACAAAGAGCCTCAGCTTCGCGCTGCGGTTCCGCGCGCCGGATCGAACGCTCACCGCTGCCGAGGCCTCCGAGGCCAAAATGGCGGGCGTCGCGGTGGCCGCGCAACTGTGGGGTGCCACGATCCGCGAGTAGAGTGGCTGCGGCTATTCCGGCCGCGGCTCAAAGGCTGTTTCACTTCGAGCGTTAAGGTAGAAGAATGACGTATACCGTCGCCGTCTCGGGCGCATCAGGCTATGCGGGAGGCGAAATCCTGCGGTTGCTTGCTGCGCACCCGCAGGTAGAGATCCGTACGGTGACCGCGCATTCGACCGCGGGGCAGCCGCTTATTCAGCATCAACCGCATTTGCGCACGCTGTCACACATGACGCTGCAAGAGACAACGCCGCAGGTGCTTTCTGGGCACGACGTGGTTTTTCTTGCTCTGCCGCATGGGCAATCGGGGCAGTACACCGACGCGCTCACCGACGCCGCGCTGGTTATTGACGCCGGGGCTGATCACCGTTTGCAGTCGGCGCAGGCCTGGGACGCCTTTTACGGTGGTGTGTTCCATGAACCGTGGAGCTATGGGGTTCCTGAGCTGACAGTGGCCGGAATCAAGCAGCGCGAGAATCTGCGCGGTGCGACACGAATTGCTGCCCCCGGATGCAACGCATCCACCGTCAGCTTGAGTCTTGCCCCGGGCGTTGCGGCCGGGGTGATCGAGCCGTCCGACATTGTCTCGGTGCTCGCGGTTGGTCCTTCGGGGGCAGGTAAGGCAGTCAAGACACACTTGCTGGCCAGTGAGATTCTGGGTACGGCGAATCCCTATGCTGTGGGCGGAAGCCACCGGCACATTCCCGAAATTCGACAGGCTTTGGCGGCTACGAACCCTGAGCGTTGGGGTGATGGTAGCGGCATCCGGATCTCGTTTACACCGGTTATTGTGCCGATGGCGCGCGGGATTCTGGCCACCTCGACAGCCCCCATTGCGCAGGGTGCGAGCGATGACGACATCGTTCAGGCCTGGCACGATGCCTATGCAGACGAGCGTTTTGTGCACGTGCTTCCCCCGGGGCAGTTCCCGCGCACGGCCGATGTTGTTGGCGCAAATACAGCGCTCATGGGCGTTGCTATTGATCGTGCTGCGCAGCGCGTGACGGTGGTTGCCGCCGTTGACAACCTTGTTAAGGGTACGGCGGGGGCCGCTATCCAATCGATGAACCTTGCGTTGGGTCTTGATGAAGACCTGGCGCTACCGGTGAACGGAGTTGCACCGTGAGTGTTACCGCCCCGCAGGGGTTTGTTGCGGCTGGTGTCGTGGCGGGCCTGAAATCAACGGGTAAGAAAGACGTAGCGGTTGTTGTCAATCGTGGGCCACGCCGCGTGGGTGCCGCTGTTTTTACCAGTAACCGCGCAAAAGCTAATCCTGTGCTGTGGTCGCAAGATGTTGTGGCCGACGGCACGGTGGCGGCGGTTGTACTCAACTCGGGTGGCGCGAACTGTTTTACGGGCGACTTTGGGTTTGAAACCAGCAGACTCACGGCGCAGCGTGCTGCCGAGTTGCTCGAGGTGGATGCCCATGATGTTGTTGTGTGCTCGACGGGCCTCATCGGCACGGGAGACGAAGATTTTCGCCAGCGTGTGCTGCATGGCGTGAGTGAGGCAACGGCGCAGCTGAGTGCTGATGGTGGCCGGGCTGCTGCCGAAGCAATTATGACCACCGACACGGTGGCAAAAACCGCGGTCGTGCAGGGCGCCGGATGGTCGATTGGTGGTATGGCTAAGGGTGCAGGAATGCTGGCGCCCGGGCTTGCGACCATGCTGGTTGTCATTACCACCGATGCCGTGCTTGAACCAGAACAGGCCGCGGAAGCTCTGCGCGCAGCAACGGGCGTCACCTTTGACCGTTTGGATTCGGATGGCTGCATGTCAACGAATGACCAGGTGACTCTTATGGCTAGCGGTGCAAGCGGTGTTGTGCCCGACTCGGACGAGTTCGTCGCGGCACTGCGTGAACTCAGCGCCGATCTGGCAGGGCAGCTGCAACGCGATGCCGAGGGTGCCAGTCACGACATTACGATCGAGGTTCGGGGCGCCGCCAGCGAGCCGGATGCTGTTGTGGTGGGCCGTTCAGTGGCTCGCAATAACCTGTTTAAGGCAGCGATTTTTGGCAATGATCCCAACTGGGGGCGCGTGCTGGCGGCGATCGGCACAACGGATGCGGAGTTTGATCCGTACAACGTCGATGTGGTGATGAACGGTGTGCGCGTGTGCACAGCGGGTGGGCCAGACCGACCGCGAGAAGAGGTTGATCTGACTCCGCGGGCAACCCACGTGATCATTGACCTTCTTGTGGGCGAGCACACGGCTACTATTTTGACCAACGACCTCACCCACGACTATGTGCACGAGAACAGCGCTTATTCCTCATGACTGATTTACAGCACACTGATCCGGCTGAGGCCGCGGTCAAGGCAGCAACGCTTATTGAGTCTCTCCCGTGGCTGAAAAAGTTTCGTGACCGCATTGTGGTTGTGAAGTATGGCGGCAACGCCATGATCAGCGATGAGTTGCAAGACGCATTTGCACAGGACATCGCCTATTTACGCTATGTCGGTGTGCAGCCTGTTGTCGTTCACGGTGGTGGTCCGCAGATTTCGAATATGTTGGATCGCCTCGCTATTCCGAGCGAGTTTAAGGGCGGCTATCGCGTTACTTCGACCGAGGCGATCAGCGTTGTTCGCATGGTGTTGACCGGTCATATTAATCCGCAGCTGGTTGCCAAGATCAACAGTCATGGTCCGATCGCAACGGGGCTGAGCGGTGAAGATGCGGGGCTGTTTGGTGGGCGCCGTCGCGGAGTGGTTGTTGACGGCGAAGAGGTTGATCTGGGCAGGGTCGGCAATGTCGTTGAGGTTGATCCCACTCCGGTGCTTGATCATCTCGCTGCCGGTCGTATTCCGGTTGTTTCGAGTATTGCGCCCGATTTAGATAATCCGGGCGCTTCGTTGAATGTTAATGCCGACGCCGCAGCCTCTGCTCTGGCGCAGGCTCTGGGCGCTGAAAAGCTTGTTGTTCTGACCGATGTGCCAGGGCTCTATGCCGATTGGCCCAATCGTGACTCTCTGGTGTCGCATTTGACAACCACGCGTCTGCGCGAGCTTTTACCGAGTTTGGAGTCGGGCATGATTCCTAAGATGCGAGCGTGCTTAGACGCTGTAGAGTCGGGCGTTCGTGCCGCGGCAATTATCGACGGCCGGGTTCCCCACTCGGTGTTGGTCGAACTTTTCACAAGTGAGGGGATTGGCACGGAGGTGGTGTCGGGATGACCGTCTGGCAAGAAACAGCGTCGCGCGATCTGATGTCGCTGGGCGGGAGGCTCGCGCTTCTCACCCGCGGCGAGGGGTCGTGGGTGTGGGATGACGAGGGCAACCGGTACCTTGATTTCCTCGGCGGTATTGCCGTCAACTGCCTGGGCCACGCGCATCCGGTGTTTATTGATGCTGTCACCGAGCAGGCCAAGACTCTTGCGCATGTGTCGAATTATTTTGCGACGCAACCGCAGCTTGATCTCGCTGCTCGTCTGAAGCGTCTGGCTGGTACGGGCGACTCGGGCCGGGTTTATTTGGCGAACTCGGGCACCGAGGCGAATGAGACGGCGATTAAGCTGGCGCGCCTGCACGGCGCAAAGACGGGGCGCACCACGATTCTTGTGGTCGAGGGCGCGTTTCATGGCCGCACGATGGGGGCGTTGTCACTGACACCCAAGGCGGCGTATCGTGACCCGTTCGAGCCGGTGCTGCCGGGAGTCCGCGTGGTAGAGCGCGATGTGGATGCCCTTGACGCCGCCTTTGATGAGTCGGTGGCAGCGATCATTGTCGAGCCTATTCAGGGTGAGGCAGGCGTTGTCGAACTACCCGAGGGCTTCTTGGCGCGTGCTCGTCGACTCGCAACTGAAAACGACGCGCTGCTCATCCTTGATGAGGTGCAAACGGGGTCGGGTCGTACGGGGGAGTGGTTCGCTTTCCAGCGCGCGGGTATTGTTCCGGATGCCGTGACCCTGGCCAAGAGCATTGGTGCTGGTTTCCCGCTCGGGGCACTCGTAACCTTTGGTGCTGCCAGTGAGCTCTTTTATCCGGGTACGCACAACTCCACTTTTGGCGGCAACCCCTTGGCCAGTGCTGTCGCGAATGCTGTGCTGGAATACATAGAAGATAACGATGTGCTGGCGCATGTTCGTGCGCAGGGCCAGCGGCTCCGCGATGCGGTGGTTGGTTTACCGCTGGTATCAGGGACTCGGGGCGCTGGTTTGCTGATCGGTATCACGCTTGCGCGGCCGGTTGCGGCGGCGGTGCGTGAGGCGGCTCATGCTCGTGGCCTGATCGTGAACGCACCAACAGACGACGTTATTCGTATTGCTCCGGCCTACACGATCGGTGATGAAGAAGTTTCGGCTTTTGCATCGCTGTTCGAGCAGGCGTTGGTGGAGGTCGATGCTGCGACAGCATCGGAGTACGAAGATTCTGAGACCGGAAAGGTCAGCGCATGACCCGTCATTTCCTTCGCGATGATGACCTCACTGCGGCCGAGCAGGCCGAAGTTCTTGATCTTGCGGTCGAACTGAAAAAAGATCGCTTTGCCAATAAGGCGCTTGCCGGCCCTCAGACCGTGGCCGTCATTTTTGACAAGTCGTCGACACGCACGCGAGTTTCTTTTGCCGTGGGCATCGCTGATCTGGGTGGTTCGCCGCTGATTATCTCGACGGCCAGCAGTCAGCTGGGAGGTAAAGAGACGCCCTCAGATACCGCTCGGGTGCTCGAGCGGCAGGTGGCTGCGATTGTGTGGCGGACCTATGCGCAGTCGGGGTTGGAGCAGATGGCAGAGGGAACACGTGTTCCCGTGGTCAATGCGCTCTCCGACGACTTTCATCCCTGCCAGCTGCTCGCCGATCTGCTGACGATTCGTGAGCATAAGGGTGAGCTTGCTGGTTTGACGCTGGCGTTCTTTGGTGATGGACGCAGCAATATGGCGCACTCTTATGTTTTGGCCGGTGTTACCGCGGGGATGCACGTGCGGGTCGTGTCTCCGGCCAGCTACGCTCCACGTGCCGATATCGTCGAGGCTGCCCGCGCGCGGGCAGCCGAAACGGGCGGCTCTCTTACCCTGCTCACGGAGGTTGCTGACGCAGCATCCGGCGCTGACGTCGTGGTGACCGACACGTGGGTGTCGATGGGGAAAGAAGAAGAAAAGGCTACTCGTCTGCGTGATTTGGGTGGTTATAAAGTAACAACGAGCGTTATGGCGCAGGCTCGCACCGATGCCATTTTTATTCACTGTTTACCGGCCGACCGCGGTTATGAGGTCGATACCGAAGTCATTGATGGTCCGCAGAGTGTTGTGTGGGATGAAGCCGAGAATCGGCTGCACGCACAGAAAGCGCTTCTCGTCTGGCTGTTGAACAAGCAGGAGGCGAAGGCGTGAGTACTTCTGAGGGTGGCGGAACAACCAACGAGGGTGCTCTGTGGGGCGCCCGATTTGCCGGTGGTCCGTCACCGGAGCTTGAGGCACTGAGTCGTTCTACGCATTTTGATTGGCTGCTTGCGCCCTACGACATCGCTGGTTCGCATGCGCATGCGCGAGCGTTGGCGGCTGCGGGCTATCTGGAGCCCGAGGAAGAGCGCCGCATGCACGAGGGCCTCGAAGCCATTGCCCGCGGCGTTGCCGATGGCAGTGTGCAGCCGAACCCGGGTGACGAAGATGTGCATGGGGCTTTAGAGGCAGCACTCATTCGTGAGGTAGGCGCAGAACTGGGCGGTCGGCTGCGTGCTGGGCGTAGCCGTAATGATCAGATTGCCACGCTCGTGCGGCTCTATATGATCGACCACGCACAGATTATTGCGCGTGAACTGCGGCGATTGATTGATGCGCTGGTGGCACAGTCCGAGGCGCATCCGGATGCTATTCTGCCGGGCCGTACGCATTTGCAGCATGCGCAGCCGGTGTTGCTCGCTCACCATTTGCAGGCTCATGCGTGGCCACTTGTGCGCGATGTCGAGCGCCTGGTTGACTGGCGTGCGCGCGCGGGAGTTTCGCCGTATGGCGGGGGAGCGCTTGCCGGCTCAACGCTCGGGCTTGATCCGGCGTTGGTGGCAGAAGACTTGGGTCTTGATCGACCGGCCGAGAACTCGCTTGATGGCACGGCGTCGCGTGATGTGGCGGCAGAGTTCGCTTTCATTCTTGCGATGGTGGGTATTAACCTTTCGCGGTTGAGCGAAGAGGTCATTCTGTGGAATACGCGGGAGTTTGGTTTTGTCACTCTTGACGATGCGTATTCGACCGGGTCGAGCATTATGCCTCAGAAGAAGAATCCGGATATCGCGGAGCTTGCCCGGGGCAAGTCGGGGCGCTTGATCGGTAATCTTTCTGGGCTTTTGGCCACGCTGAAGGCATTGCCACTGGCCTATAACCGTGACCTTCAAGAAGACAAAGAGCCGATTTTTGATTCGGTGCAGACGCTGGAGCTTGTGCTTCCGGCGTTTACGGGCATGATTGCCACGCTGCGTTTTGATACTCAGCGCATGGCTGATTTGGCGCCACAGGGCTTTTCCTTGGCGACTGATGTTGCTGAGTGGCTGGTAAAGCAGCGGGTGCCGTTCCGGGAGGCTCACGAGATTTCGGGTGCCCTGGTGCGTGAGTGTGAGGTGCGCGGTATTGGTCTCGAAGATGCCTCTGATGCGCTTTTGGCCGAGGTCTCTCGGCATCTGACACCGGCCGTGCGTGAGGTGCTGTCGATTCAGGGTTCTGTTGCGAGCCGTTCTGGCGTCGGTGGTACGGCACCGGAGCGTGTGGCCGAACAGCGATCGGAGCTTGTGGCTCGTATCCAGACGGCGACGGCCGCGCTCGGAGTGTAAGCGCGGCCGTTGCTGTGCTGGTTATGTGCTTGGTTGTTCGTGCACATCGGTGTCTGCTGGGGTCAGTTGCCAGTGCTGGAATGTGGCGTTGAGCCCTTCGCGCAGCGGTGACGCCGCATAGGGACCAGCATGCACGGGGGCCGAAGGATCGGTGGCGAATGGCGCAACGCGAACGAGTCGCCATGGTTCAGCCGCGGCTTTCGCGCGCACAATTATGCAGTCGGCCCAGCGACTGATGCGCAGGCTGACGGTGGATGACAGCCATTCGTCAACAATGCCCGTTGACCAGTCCGAGTGTGGCTGGGTAACGACGGCTCCGAGGCCGAGGTGACCATCGGCATATTCGAGCCCGGTCTTGATCCAGTGGTCGGCGCCCGCTCGAATGAGAAGGCCGGCTTGGTCGAACTGACCTTCCCAGGGTGCAGTGACGTCTATCTGCATTGCTTCCCCGACAGCGATCGGATGCAGCAGCGCGTGCGCCGTGTCGAAGACGAAGCCGTAGGCCGTATCGCGCCAGGCGTCACTGCCTTTCGCTGTTGTCATGGTCAGTGACTGGTCATGCGGGGTGACTGTGTGCGTCGGGGGCTCGTTGAGCCATGTGCCCGTGTTCCAAGCAATCATGCCCCCACCCTACAGAGAGTGAGACAGGTGCGACACGCCCGGAAGGAGGTGTGGATTTGCTGCCTCGCCGGAAAGTGCGTAACTTATTACTTGTTCGCCCCAAAGGGTTGAGCGAGAGGCCGAAAGGCCTGGCTCCCCTCAAGCAGTGAACATAACCCCTCAGACAAAGATGTGACTTGCTAAACAGCAAGTCTTGTTTTAGTCTGGGGATCCTCACCTCTCAGGTTCACCGCAAGGTGCAGCGGGAGGTGAGCAAGTCAGAAGCCCCATTTGTGAAGCCTTCGGGTACAACTGTGGGAGCATCCGATCCTTGAGAACTCAACAGCGTGCACTTGTCAAATGCCAATTTTTCTCGGCCATTTTGTGGTTGGGGTTTTTGGATCAATTTCATGGATTGTCAGTGATGGCATTCTGTTTTTGG
>NZ_JBNTKE010000004.1:0-238318 GCF_050408645.1 Microbacterium luticellae | reverse complement strand
TGAGGGTTATGGCGAGCTCACGAGCGGTTTGAAGAATGCTGTGGATGGTATTAATGACATGTCTGAGGCTCTTCTGGGCATGATGCGTGCGATTCAGGATCTGGATCAGCAGCTCGCCGGCGGTTGATCGGCGATCGCGACCGGAGGAGTCGCGAAAAGGGGGATGGCCTAGCCGTCCCCCTTTCTTGTTCCCGGATGCTGCTACCCAGCCCACCAAGCACCCCAGCCCACCACGCACCCCAGCCCCCCCACTCACCCCCCAGTCCACCCCGTCACGATGGGGAATCCTCCCCATACCCTCAGCGCCTGCCGCCCGCTAGTTTGAAAGCGTGTTCGCACGGTCGCGTATTCGAATGGTGAGGTGCCAGGGTGGGCGATGTAGACATCTTTTATGCCGATCTTTTGAATGCGGGGCAGCGTTTGCGCGATGACGCGTATTATCTGCTGCTGCAAAATTCTGAGGTTTCGGGCGACGACACGGGTATTGAAAATCCTGCTCAGCGGCCCGGGCTGCGGTTAGAGATGCGTAGGCGTCTCACTCAGTTGCATGACACGGTGTTGCAGCGTGTTGAGGCGGCATCGAACCTGGCAAGCAATGTGGAGAGCATCGCATTCCGCTATAACGAGCTTGATGCTGAATTGCAGGGAGACCAGTAACTGTGGCTCTCACATCACCCAATTATGGTTATCCGCTCGAACGAATTGTTGGTGACGCCGGGTCTATGGCGTATTGGGCGGGTGTTTTCGAGCGGCTTGCTGCCCGGCTCACTGATCTGAAAGATTCAGCTTCGCAGACGACACTGCTCGACGGCAGGGGTAAGGCGGTTTCGGCGGCGCGGCGTGACGCGCGGTCGTTGCGGTCGGTCATGCCGGCCGATATCAGTGAGGCAGAACTGTTGCAGAGTGTGCTCGAGCAGTATGCCGATGCGTATAACGAGTCGGCGGTGCGAGCCAACGGCATGATTGGCGAAATTGAAGACGCGCATGCCCAGTGGCGTCAGCATGCGGCGACGGCTGCGGGGGAGTCAGACCGCGTGCGATGGCTCGATGCGGAGCATCCGGATGCTGAAAAAGCCCGCGAAGATGCGCAAGACGCTATCGCCGTTCGTGACGCTGCCCGTGCACGTCTGGATGCGCTGTGGGAAGAGTATGAGCGGTATTACTCGGCATGGGATGCGGCCTATGACCGCGCTCTGTCGATGCTGGCCGAGGGGCAACACCGTTACGTGAGCGCTGATGGGCGTGATCTGCTCGATGCGCTGCTGGCGGCCGATACGCCCGAAGAGGTGTATCGCCTGTGGCGTGATCACCCCGAACTGCACGACGAGCTGGCCCGCGTGCATCCGGAGATTATTGGCAACCTTGACGGTATTCCGCTTGATGTGCGCGCTGATGCCAACTATGAGCATTTGCGGCGACTGCATGAGGCGGGTACAGAAGAGCCTGTGCGCAGCCAGATTGATGCGATCTGGCAAGAGATGGGCAAGGGTCCGCCTGTGCCGCGCTTGGTCAGCTTTGATCCTGATGGTTCAGCGCAGGTGACCGCGGCAATCGCATACGGAGATATTGAGAACGCAACAGACGTGAGCGTGTTTGTGCCCGGTATGAACTCGAACGTCCGCGGAATGGGTGACTGGGGCATGTCGGCCCGTGACCTCAATGATCATGTGGGGCCGGGGTCGGCGGCGATCGTGTGGTTCGGTTATGACTCGCCCAATATTCCTGAAGAACCGTTTATGGACCGCGCTATCGATGGCGCGGCAGCGCTACGCGGATTCCTGCTGGGCCTGGACTCACTGTATCCACGTGCCGAAGTGAATGTGATCGCGCACTCGTATGGCAGCACAATGGCTGCGCTTGCGATTGGGTCTGCGGCCGACGGCCTGGGTGTTGACCGGTTTATTGTGGCGGGCTCTGCTGGTTTTCCTGACAACACAGAGGTGCTGGAGAACCTGCGCAAGGGAACACAGATTTTTGCCACGATTGCCCACGATGACGGCCTCGCCCGTTTTGGTCGGGATTCGAGCTTTGGTCACGGGGTTGTTCCCGAGACGCTTCCGGGCACGACCCTTTTTGACAGCGATGGCGGGTACGACCGTGACGGCAACCATCTCAATCCGAGCACGGGCCACGGGGCGCACTACGGCGGAAAAGGGCTGTTCGGCAACAAAAACCCCAACTCGGGCTACTTTATGCCGGGCACAGAATCGTTCTACAACATTAAAGAAATCATTCGCGATGGTCGCCCGGGCACGGTCAGTGGCGGTGAAGGTAGCAAGAGCGGGTTCTGGGATCTGCCCGACTGGATGCCGTTTGACCCGTATCGTTTCTAATAACCATGCATATTCGATTGCGTACCCGACTCGTGGCGCTTACCGCCGGATTGGTGTTGATCATGACCGGATGCAGCTCAGCAAACTCCGCCCCCGCGGCCGATGCGCTCTATGATGCGGCCTCGGCGCGGTTTCATGCTTCTTTCGCGGTGATGCACGACGTACTCATGTCGGTTTATGAGGGCACGTGGCAGGTGGATCAGGGCGCTTATGGTGCCGATCCGTCGTCGTGTCAGATCGATGGCGACACGTTCGGTCATTTCTTCAACTACGTGCGCACGGTGCAACTGGACGACGCCGACCCCGACGGTATCGAGGTGGCGGCTCTCGCCGCATTTGAACGGCACGGGTTTTCGACCGAAGTCACCCGTTTTGGTGAGGGTGAGCGTGAAGAGCGCAACGTGATCGCCGAAGACCCAATTGTGGGTCGGGCCGTTGTTACGGTGTATCCGGCTACGGGCAGCATCCGGGTCACTGCTCGTACCGACTGTTTGCCGGGGTCGGCAGCAGAATTATCGACCATGATTTTTGGTACCGATGAACATGGTTCGTGGCGTCGTGTGCCAGCGACCGAGACTCCGGATGCTGCGCCCCAGTTTTATTTCCCTCCCGGTGGGCCCGAATACTACGACCGCGACGGTACCCCTGTCGACCCGCAACCGGTTGTTTCCGACCCGCCCGTGCGCCCCTCACAGTAAGGCGCGTGAGCGATGGGGAATCCTCCCCATCGCCGCGAAAGACGCTGCTGCCTACAGTATGAGTTGACTGGGCAGGAAGGAGCTCTTCGTGGGTGACGGCATATTGATTAGGTATGACGACCTGAAGGCTGTCAACGAGCAGCTTCTTCGCGTGATTGATGAGCTTGACGGCGCGCGCAGTGCGCGTAAAGAGCTGCAGTCGGCGATTGATTTTCCGCTCGATCAGGGCAAACTGCGCAACCGGGCGGGAGACTTCGAAAAACAGTGGGATGACCGCCGTAGCAGTCTGACCGACGAGATCAAAAAAGTGCAGGAGCACGTGCAGGGTGTGCTCGACGGAGTTGAAGAGTGGGACGTCGAGACGGCCGCGCAGCTTGAGATCGATGTGACTGCAGAAGTCGACCAGAAGTAGCAGAGGCGGAGGGTAAACACATGGCGATTTTTAGCCCTCAGGGCCGTTTTATTCGCGAGGTCGATGGCGAACCAGGACCAATTATTCAGCGGGGCAACGACATTACAAGCTTCGCGGACGACATGAGTGCCAGCGCCATGTTTCTGAAGCGCCTGGCAGACGACACGGCGGGCCAGAAAGGCGCCGCCGCTGAGAAGCTGCAAGAGATCGTGGGCGACACCCACGTGGAGCTCGAGCAGGTCGCCCGCATGTATGGTGCCACCGGGCCCATATTGACGCGATACGGCCACGCGCTCGCCGACCTGCAGCCCTCGATTAACTGCACGGTCGACGAGTGCCGTGACCGGTGGGAGGCGTACTTCAACGCACCCGGATACCTTGCTGGTGACCGCCCCTCGTGGGATAAAGCCGATAGCGAAGACGCTGCTGAGGTGAGCGCACAGCAGGCGCAGGATCAGCGGCGGCAGCAGTTGTGGGAAGACTTTCAGGCATCCGGCAAAAAATACGACGACTACGTCGATGACTGGCAGGCAGCCTTCGATGCTGCAGCCGACGACATCGGCGACGTACTCAGCGACGGTATTCAAGACAGCTTCTGGGACAACGTCGACGGCTTTGTTGCCTCGATGCTCGTGGTACTGAAATGGGCCGGAATCGTTGTCGGCGTTCTTGCCATTCTTATCGGCGGACCGATTCTTGCGCTTATCGGTTCGATCATTGCCATCGCCACGCTGGTGCTCACCACCTATCAATTCATACGTGGTGATGCGGGATGGACCGATATGGTCTTAGCAATTATTGGCGTTATACCCTTCGGTAGCATCGGAAAACTGGCTAATGGCCGCAGTGGTGCCGTCGAATTTGCGGGCGATGGTTTTAAGGCCTTTAAACCCAGCTCATGGTCAAACGCAGCACAAGAGGGCCGGTTCTTGCGCGACGCATTCCACGCCGGTGGCGGTGGCTGGAAAGGTGGCGGGCGTGCCGCCTGGGACCTCTTTAAACACAACAACCCCACGGGCCCCGGCGACGTGATGACCCGGTTCTTGTTTGGTAAAGACACCAATAAGTTCACGGAGCTCACCGAAAAAATGCTCACCGACGGTAGCAAATTCTCGGCGTCATGGGAGTTCGGGTTCAGCCTCTTCAGCGGCCCGTGGAAGAGCATCGATAAGATTGCCACCTGGACTGGGAACAGTGATCAAAAGCCGAGCACACTGTTCCCCTGGGTAGGAGCCATATTTAAGTGACCGTAGTACCGCAGCATCCGGAGCCCACACTGCATTTGTCCACGGTCGATAGTGGTTGGCTTCTTGTTCCTGCGCTCGACGCCGACAGCGCGCACGCGCAGGAGTGGATTGATCAGAGCGCGCAAGAGCTTGCTGCGGCAATGCCCGCTGGGTGGACGCACGACCAAGACCAGCTTGCGCGGCTCGCACTGTACCGCGGGCTGGAGAGCCGCCGTGAGCGCGATGAATACATGTTCCTTGTATGGCCCGCGCCTGCGCCCGCCTGCGTGCTCGTGCATGTGACGCTCGGAACCCTGGTTGACGACCACCCTCTACCGGGCCCCGGTGATGGCATTCTGTACCACGCCGACGGTCTGGGTTACGGTGTGCAAATTCCGGTTGCCGAAGAGCACGCTGAGGGCGCGACACTCGGAGTGCAATTTGTGTTCGTGCAGGGCCGTGAAGCCGTTGTGGTCGACGTTGAACCGACGGCCGTGAGCCTGCTCTCACTCATCGTGAACGGCCTGCACGGCATGGTGCAGTCGCTGCGCGTCACCTACGCCGACGGCAGCGAATTTATCGCCGACCGGCCCCAAATACTCGAAGCCGAAGACAACGAACAGTGGCCGGTTTAGATGGGTTACGGCTGCGCATACTTCTTTGATGCGCACAATTCTTTGATGAGCACAGTGAACTGTGAAAGGGTCGCAGTATGGGCGAAGAACATGCAGCCGAGAGGCATCCGGATGCCGAGAATCCCCCCGCGCGCATAAGCCTGCGCGAAGAACTCGGTGGTGTTCCCGACCCCGACTTTACTGTCGCGCTTCCTCCCGGCTGGGAGCAGCGAGGCGTTGATGAAGACGAGCAGGCCCGAATGGTCGGCGCCGTACGCAACCGCCTCATGCAGGCCAACCGCCCCGATATTTATGCTCGCGTACGCAAAATGGCCGGCGAAGCGTTCGATCAGATGCGCAAACAGTCGACCGTGGCAATGTTTGTGCCCCGTGAGGGGAGCGGAGCACTGGTGTTACCGGCCTCGCTCATGGCAAGCATCCGGCATGCTGAAGGCAGCGACAACCTTGACGCGCTCGTACGCTCGGCCATTGTGAACCACGGCGCAACACCGCTGTTTGACGACAAACGTTTTTTGCGTATGGAACGCGACACGATGGAAAACGTTGACGGTGAGCACCTGGGAGTCACCACCGTGGTGTATTTGACTCCGATTCCGGGCAGTGAGCGGCGCCGCGCATTACAGTTCACCGCCGTTGTTATGCGACCAGCCGATGCTCCGGTCGATGACCCGCCTGTCGTCGCGATGAAAACACTGTTTGACCTGTGTGTTTCGTCGGTTTCGTGGATGCCCGCATGACCCAGCGGCTGCAGGAGTGGGCTCGTGAGATCGAACCCCACAGTTACCGTCTCGGCAGTGTAGAACGGCAACTATTTGCTCACCACCCCGACATTCTGCGGGCGATCGACGACGACGAACGAGCCTTTCTTACCGGTACCGACCGCGACAAACGAGTACCGGGTGTGCTCGTTTTTCTCGGGATGCTGCTGCTCATCATCACACCCATTTTTGGTGTTGCTGTATATGGCGAACACGATTACCTTGCGTCGGTTCCACGCACCAACCCCGACACCTATATTGCGGGCACAGCCGTGAGCTTTGCCATAACAGCAGTCGTGCTCATCGTGATGGCGGTGCGCTGGTTGCGTAGCGGTGCACGTTGGAATGCGATGCTGCTCGTTTATGCTGCATTCGCGGGAACCATGGGCATATTTGCGACCGTTGGCCTTCCCACTCGGGCCGGATACGACGGGGTCAGCGTGCCCGTGTGGGCGTTAACACCGGCACCGGTCGCGGCCACCATCGCCGTGGCGCTCGTTGTCGCGATCGTGGCGCGATATTCCACCAAAAACGTTGCGCCGGGCAACAACGCCGACGCCGAAACCGTACTGACCTACCAGGTACGGCAACTACCCGCCGACGAACGCAAGACTCTGCTGCAGGCGCGTTCGGCTGCCCTTGACGTTCTCGCCGACCGCGGCATTGTCGGCGACCGGGAACGCCAACTGGCGCAATCAAGAAAACTAGGCTTCTTGCATCGAGCCGAAGCGATTCTGCGCCAGCGATAGCCGGATGCATGAGCGCGACGCGTGCATGGGTATTTCTCCCCATCGCGCAAATGGGCGCCTTCAGTTTTACTTGCGGTAGCCGAGCGTTTACGTTCGGCGCGTTGAGTGCAACGGTTACAAGGCCCATAATCGCGGCAGCTTCAACGAGCAGCGAACACACAATGGGGAGTCGACAAAAGACGTCGACTCCCCATTATCGTTGCGGGGCCGGTGCGCCTGCGTGCCCGGACCGTGTATCCGCGCCCGCGTACCGGCGTGCCCGCACCCGCGTGCCCGCGCACCCGCGTGCCCGCGACCGGTCACGACTTGCCGTTACTCGTATCGCACTAACGGCGTGTTGTGCCCTGCGGCGGAAGAAAGCATGCCGGCGCGCTGTTTTTCGGGCTGCTGTTGCCGAGAACAGGAGAATTGCCGAATGACGCATGATTTCACGGTTTTCATCCGGCATCCGGCAATTTTCCTGTTTTCGGTCAGGTGATCCGCGTGCCCGCTAACGCCCCGTGTCGGCCAGATGCCGCGCACCGTGGCTCACGACTTTTACCATGATGCCGCGTCGGCGCAGTTCGGCGACGGTGCGTGCTTCTTCGTCAATGTTTGTGCCGAGGGCATGCACATTGGCTACGACCAGTACGTCTCCCGGATGCAGCGTTTCGATCAGGCGCGTGAGGCGTTGCGCCCACGTTTCCATTATTTCGGGGGCCGGGTGGCGAAACCCTTCTATGGGCACCCCAAATCGGGTGAGGTCTTCGCGCTGCTGCACGACGGGCGGCATGTCTTCGCGCGCGACGACGAGGCCGACGAGTCGTGACCCTTCTGGTCTTGCTAGCCACCAATCCCGGTTTTGTTGCAGCTGCGTGAAGCACTTGGGGCATTCGGCGGCGGCATGGGGAAGGTGGAGCGGGCTGGTCACGGCGTCGTCGACGGCGTTGTCTGGGTGTGCCATTGCGGGCACGCGTTCCGGCGTCGGATCGCTCATCTTCGCACCTCCGCCTTCTATTCTGCCCTGCCCGGCCAATATATGCCGCGCATGGCACGTGCAGCGTGCCGCTAAGCGAATCCGAGAGAGCGTACGGCTTCTCGTTCTGCCACGAGTTCGGCGACAGAGGCATCAATGCGGGCACGCGCCCAACTGCTCAATTCGAGCCCTTCGATGACTTCCCACCGGCCGTCTACGGCACGAACAGGAAAAGAGCACACGAGCCCTTCTGGCACACCGTATTCGCCGCGCGAGACGACCGCCGCGCTTGTCCAGTCGCGTGTTCCTGTGGTCCAGTCGCGAACATGGTCGAGGGTGGCACTGGCTGCCGAGGCTACCGATGATGAGCCGCGTACAGAGATAATTTCTGCCCCGCGTTGAGCGACGCGAGGGATGAATGTTTGATCGAGCCAGTGCCGCACGTCGTCGAAGCGTTCGCGCAAAATATCGAGTGCTCGCCGCCCACCAACTGTTGCGTGCGATATGTCTGGGTATTGCGTGGCGGAGTGGTTGCCCCATATGGGGAGCCGGTGCACCGATCCGACGGGAACATGCAGCGCGTCGGCCAGCAGACCGCGAGCACGGTTTTCATCGAGGCGAGTGAGCGCACTAAAACGTTCAGCGGGTAGGCCGTCGGCTGCAGCCGCCGCAATCAGAGCATTGGTGTTCGCAGGGTTGCCGACAACAGTAATGCGAACCCCGGATGCCGCGTGCCCGGCAATCGCCCGCCCCTGCGGGGCGAAGATGCCGCCGTTGGCAGCGAGCAGATCGGCGCGCTCCATGCCGGGGCCTCGTGGCCGTGCTCCAACGAGAAGGGCGTGTTCGCAGCCGTCGAAGGCGACGGCCGGGTCGTCGCTGACTTCAACGTGTTCGAGCAGCGGAAAAGCGCAGTCTTGCAGTTCCATGGCTGCGCCCTCGGCGGCTTTCATCCCTTCGGGTATTTCTAGTAGCCGAAGCCGCACAGGCTTGTCGTTGCCGAGGAGGTCGCCCGCGGCAATGCGAAAGAGCAGCGCGTATCCGATCTGCCCGCCGGCTCCCGTGATTGTTACTGTCGTCGCCATGGCCTGAGCATACGCCGCCGCTGGTTTTTTCGGCAGGGGCCGGCGCGTGCGACTAATCTCGTGACATGACCTTCAATCCAAAAGCAGATGTCAGCGGCAACAAGGCGCGGCGTCGTGGCCGTACTGCTGCCGTTGCTGGGGGCGGCGCTGTGGGTTTGGGCGCCGTTGCGGTATTGCTTATCAGCATGTTTACCGGTGTTGATCTCACCCCGTTTTTGGGTGGGGGTGCTGATGCGGGGCCTTCGGGGGGTGCACAGTCGGAGGGCACTGTGATTTCGGAGTGCCAGACGGGGGCCGACGCTAACGAGGCCGATGACTGCCGTATTGCGGCGGCGTCTCTTGTGCTGGACGACTTCTGGGCCGACTATGTTGACGGGTATCGCGAACCGGTGTTGACGGTTGTTGACGGGTCGACGTCGACGCAGTGTGGTACGGCGTCGAATGCGGTGGGGCCTTTTTATTGCCCACCCGAAGAGGGTGTCTATATTGATCCGACGTTCTTCGGGATTTTGCGGCAGCAGTTTGGTGCTTCTGCTGGTGAACTGTCGCAAATATATATTCTGGCGCACGAATATGGTCACCATATTCAAAACATCACCGGCATTATGCAAGAGCATCCGAGTCGCGCAACAGGTGCGACGAGCGATAGCGTGCGAATGGAATTACAGGCCGACTGTTTTGCCGGTGCTTTTATTGCCGATATGACACAGCAGAAAGACCCCAACGGTCAGCCGTATATGTTGGCGCCCACCGAACAGCAGATCGAAGATGCTTTGAATGCTGCGGCCGTTGTGGGCGATGACCATATTCAGCAGCAGTCGGGCATGACGAACCCTGAATCGTGGACGCATGGCTCGAGTGAACAGCGTAAACGCTGGTTTGCTATCGGGTTCTCGCAGGGCGTGAATTCGTGCGACACGTTTACCGTGGCGGGCAACGAACTTTAGCGCCAAACATCGGTGTATTCGAGACAATTGCTTTGTCTCGGGTAGCGTTATGCAGTATGGAGACACCCCAGTACCGGGGTGAATACGGCCGGGGGGCTGCAAATAATGAACGTGGATGCACTGTATCCGCCGATCGAACCGTATGAGACGGGGATGCTACCGATCGGCGATGGCCATCGAATGTACTGGGAGCAGAGCGGAAACCCTGAGGGTATTCCGGTCGTGTTCGTGCACGGTGGGCCGGGTGGCGCGACGGAGGCGTGGCATCGTCGCTTTTTTGATCCCGAAAAGTATCGCATCATTCTTTTTGACCAGCGTGGATGTGGCAAGAGCACTCCGCATGCCAGTGAGCCCGATGCCGATTTGCGGTACAACACCACGTGGCATCTGGTGGCCGATATGGAGTTGCTGCGCAAAAACTTAGGGATCACCGCGTGGCACGTGTTTGGTGGGTCGTGGGGTAGTGCCCTTGCGTTGGCCTATGCCCAGGCGCATCCGGATGCCGTGACAGCTCTTGTTTTGCGGGGCATCTTTACTCTCCGCAAACATGAACTGGAGTGGTTCTATGAGGGTGGTGCCGCGGCTGTTCTGCCCGACCTGTGGGACCAATACGTGGCGCCGATTCCTCTGGTTGAGCGTAACAATCTGATTGAAGCGTTCCATCGTCGACTCTTCGATACCGACCCGGCCGTGCATGTTCCTGCCGCTTTTGCGTGGTCGGCGTGGGAAGCAGCGGCCATTACGCTGCTGCCCGATCAAGAAAACGTCGACCGGATGCTCGAGCCGGCCACCGCCACTGCGTTTGCGCGCATCGAGAATCATTTCTTTATTAACGGTGGTTGGTTAGAAGAGGGGCAGCTGCTGGCGGGTGTAGACGCGATTCGTCACATTCCCGCGGTCATTGTTCAGGGGCGCTACGACATGTGCACGCCGATGATGACGGCGTGGGAGCTGCACCAGGCGTGGCCTGAGGCACAGTTCGTTGTTGTGGAAGACGCGGGGCATGCGGCATCCGAGCCGGGCATTGCTCGCGCTCTGCGTTCGGCAACAGATCAACTCGCCGACGCCGCAAGCTCTTAGGCGCGCAGCGCGTAAACCAGGGTTCGCAGCAGCGCGAGCACGCCTCCGCGCGCCCGGAACCGGGTGAGCCCCTCGCTGACTTCCGCCCCCGTGCGTGATGAAACAAACCAGGGCGGCGTGGGCAGTATCGTCAAACGGTCACCGGTGAACGGTGCGGCGAGAGCGCGCGGGAATGGCCGGAAGGGTCCGCGAATAACCGAGCGTTCGACGTTATCGAGCAGCAGCGCATTGTGCACAACGCCGATGCCGCTGGTGACGTTGTCGAGTGTTCCGCCCGGGTAGGCACCCCACGTGAGGGTAGGAATTATGAACCCGAACGCGGTCCAGGCGTTGATCGCTATCGAACCGTAGTGCAGTCGTGCAATGGCGTTATCAAAGCCGTCGCCGAGTGCTTTTTCGGTCGCCGGGTCGATCAGCAGGTTGGCACCCAGTGTTCCGTGAAGCTGGGTGTTGGCGTGTGCGACGGCGGCGTCGACAAACTCTTGACCCGTGCCGGGCAGAGAAACAACACCGAGGACGGGCGCA
This sequence comes from Microbacterium luticellae, assembly GCF_050408645.1. Lineage (NCBI taxonomy): Bacteria > Bacillati > Actinomycetota > Actinomycetes > Micrococcales > Microbacteriaceae > Microbacterium > Microbacterium luticellae. The sequence continues at coordinate 226,918 of NZ_JBNTKE010000004.1, read as the reverse complement.
AAATATTCAGTCGTCTGCAGGTCGGTGGCGTCGTCGTCAGGGCCGACCTCGACCAGCAGGCGATCGGCCAGTTTCCAGGCATCCGGATACGACTCGGCAGCCTGCTGCATGCGTTCATCAGCTTTCGGGTACCACAGCAGCCGTTCGGGTGCCGAAGCGTAGGCGCGGCGCAACTCGATTTCGAATTGTTCGCGCTGGGGCCAGTCGGCAGAAACAATGACCACCTGGCCAGCAATACAGTTGTGGCCACAGTTTTGCAGTCGCATGGTGGCAATGTGTTCGGCGTGAAAGCGCAGGTCGGCCTCGCTCCACGGGCCCGGAACAACAATGATGGGCGATACGCCGCCGAGCTCTGCCGTGATGCTTTTTTTGAGTTTGGGCCGGTTTTCGCGGCGCCGCCGCGTTGCAGCACCACCCGTACCCCACACGATGGCATTAAAGGTGGCTTCGGCACCGGTGATATGCACATGGTCGACTGCTTTATGCGTGGTCAAATATTCGCCGACATCGCCGCCACCCTGCACAATGCGCACGAAGCCGGGGGCGATGAGTGGTGCCAGAGCCTTCTCATAGACAGGCACGAGTGCGTCTTGCGTGGGGTTGACTTTGAGGATCACCACCCGGTTGTGGGCAAAAAGCTCATAAAAAACGTCGAGCACAGGAATCGATGTGATGTTTCCTGCGCCCAAAACCAGGCCGATACCACCCGATTCTTGCGGGGTGCGCTGCGCTAAACCTGCTGCCGCACGTGCCTCGGTCTCGGTCACGCCCGGGCGCAGCCACACTTCGCCGCTAAACCCGGCCAACAAAAAGCGATCCATGCCGGTGAGCGGAAAAGCATGCGCACGCATCTGGCCACTGGCTGTCTGATCCAGGCGAACGCCGTCGAGCGGGCTCCTATCCTCGGCCAGTTTCTCGAGAGAGCGGATGAGCGCGTCGACCATATCGAGAACCGTATAGGGGCCGCTGAGCCACTCTTCACCACGTAGCGGATGCTGGTCGTCGAGGCCCTTTGACCGTGCGGCGGTGCGTGCCCAGGTGCGCGACTGCTGTGCGATGGTGCGGCGCAGCGCCTGCAGCAACACGGTGCGCTGCCGCAGAGACAGATGGGCCCACGACTGGGCTCCCTCAGCAAGTTCGTTGAGAGCACCATCCAGGTGCTCACGCACATCGTCGTCGAGCGTGGCAGGCATCGGCTCCTCCTTCGGCGCAGGTAGCTTCGAGATGCCTCTAGCCTATGTCGGCGGCCACGCTGTATGCATGACCGCCGACATAAACGTTAAATGAGCGACAGTTCGCGCAGTTTTGCCTCGACGTCAGCGTTCGAGGGTTCAACGTGGTGAGTGGCATCCGGGTACACAACAACGGGAATATTGGTGCGGCCCGAGATCTCTTTTGCAACATCGGCTGCGGCGGGCTCGGCCACCAGATCGATGTACGTGTACTCGATGCCGAGTTCGTCGAGCTGTTTCTTGGTGCGGCGGCAGTCGTGGCACCATTCGGCGCCAAACATGGTGATGGTGTCAGAAGCAGGAGCAGTCATATGTCTAGGGTACGACCGTCACGACGGATAGGCAGCAGAATAGGGGTTAACCACAGCATCCGGATGCCGGGCTTCGCATAGACCGGTCGAGCGTGAAACGATAGAGGTGATGGACCAGAGCCCCACCGGCACCACGACCGACTCCCCTGTTATTACGGTCATCGTGCCTACCTATAACGAGCGAGACAATGCTGCAGAGCTTGTCGGTCGGCTGGCGACTGCCTTGCAGGGGCAGCAGGCCGAGATTCTTTTTGTCGACGACAGCACCGACGACACCCCCGATGTTGTTCGGCGTATCGCCGAGTCGGCGCCGTTGCCCGTGCGGATGCATCATCGTGAGCGGGGTACTGGCGGGCTGTCGGGTGCCGTGGTCGAAGGGTTCCGGCGAGCACGGGGGCGGCTGTGCATTGTGATCGATGGTGATCTGCAGCATCCGCCCGAATTGATTCCCCGGATGCTCGACCGCTATGCCCGCGGTGATGTCGACGTGGTTGCGGCGTCGCGCTATGTGGGTGAAGGTGACGCGCACGGTTTGGGTACGTCGCTGCGGTTTGCTGTTTCGCGTGTGTCGACCGCGATTACCAAGGCGATGTTTCCGCTGCGACTATCGCGCAGCACCGACCCGATGACGGGGTTCTTTTTGGTCGACCGCGACCGGTTTGATGTCGATGCGTTGCGCCCGAGCGGTTTTAAGATTCTGCTAGAAATTCTTGTGCGCTCCGAGATTCGAATGGCCGAGGTGCCGATGGATTTTGCGGAGCGGCAGCGCGGCTCGTCGAAGGCGAGCATGCGGCAGGGGGCTACGTTCCTCGCCCACCTGGCACGGTTGCGCTTCGGAAAAATGTCGGTGTTTGCGTTTATTGGTGCGCTCGGAGCCGTCGCCAACCTCGGCATTATGTGGCTGTTGATCCAGTGGGGTGTGCCCTATATTTGGGCGGCCATTGTGGGCGCTGAGGTCACCATTATTGGCAACTTCTTGTTGCAGGAGCGTTTTGTTTTTCACGACCTGCGGGCCCAGGCAGCCGGCGGATGGATACGCTTTTTGCGTTCGTTTACGTTTAACAACGCCGAAGCCGCTATTCGTATACCCGTGTTAGCACTGCTGGTTGAGGTGTGGGGTCTGCACAGTGTTTTTGCGGCCGCGCTCACACTGGCCGTGGCGTTTATCGCCCGGTTCGTATACCACTCACTGTTTGTCTATGCGCCGCGCAAAAAGCAGGCACCGCGCACCGAACCGGTCAAGATTGTTACGCAGGCGCAGATGGTTCAGACGCCACGCTCGGCCGAGAGTTGAACGCGAGCGTTTCGCGTCGGTAGGCAGCGCGAATAGCCGGATGTGTGTCGGCAGCCCGCTCTTCGGCGATATCGAGTGGCCACTCGGGGCGCGTGCCTTGAAGCGCCCATGCGGCCTGACGGGCGGCACCATCGGCCACGTATTCGCCGGGGGAGGGCACAACCAGTGGCAAATCAAAGACTTGCGCGGCGATGTGGCGCACCGCGGGGTTGGCTGCGGCACCGCCGATAAGCAGGAGGCGGTGCGCTTCGGCACCCACGGCCTGCACAGCATCGAGTCCATCCGCAAGGCCACAGAACAGGCCTTCGATGGCGGCGCGTGCCAGGTTCTCCCGTGTGGTCGATGCCAGCGTCATGCCGGTGAGTGTGGCGGTAGCATCCGGAAGATTGGGGGTTCTTTCACCCTCAAAATACGGCACGAGCACGAGACCGGCAGCACCGGGTTCGGCCTGTAGGGCGAGTGCACCTAGTTCGTCGTGGTCGACTCCGAGCAAGGCCGCGGTGGTGTCAAGAATGCGGGCAGCGTTGAGCGTTGCCACCAGCGGCAGCCAGTCGCCCGCGGCGTCGGCAAAACCGGCGACCGTGCCCGTGGGGTCAATTGTGCGAGTGGTAGAGACAGCAAAAACGGTGCCGCTCGTGCCAATCGATACGACGACGTCGCCCGGGCGCGCGTCAAGGCCAAGAGCTGCGGCAGCGTTGTCTCCTGCGCCCGCACCGACGATAATCCCCGCGGGCACACCCCGCAGGGTATTGTCGCGGGTGGTTCCGGCCCGTTCGTGTGGGGCGAGCACTCGGGGCAGTATTGCGTCGTGGCCGAGCGATGCGATGAGCACCTCGCGGTCGTAACCGTTCGGGCCCCAGTAGGCGGTGCCCGAGGCATCGGAACGGTCGGTGGTGAGGGCATCGAGTTGTGGCCCTGCCGGTGCATCCGGCGCACCCTGCGGGCCATAGCCGCGCAGCCGCCAACTGAGCCAGTCATGCGGTAATGCCACGGCTGCGACGCGAGCGGCGGTGTCGGGTTCATTCTGTTGCAGCCACAGCAGTTTCGTGGCGGTGAATGAGGCCACGGGCACAACACCCGTGCGCTCGGCCAACGTTTCGGCCCCAAACTGTGCGGTCAGTTGGGTTGCGGCATCGGCCGAACGCGTATCGTTCCACAGCAGGGCCGGGCGAATAACGGCGCCTGTTTCGTCGAGCACGACCATGCCGTGCTGTTGGCCACCAATGCTGATGGCTGAAACATCGGCGAGGCCGCCGGCGTCGTCGATCGCAGACTGCAGGGCTTGCCACCAGGCATCCGGATGCACCTCGGTTCCGTGCGGATGGGCGGCCCGGCCCGAGCGCACAAGAGCGCCGGTTGCGGCGTCGCGAATAACAACCTTGCAGGACTGCGTCGAAGAGTCGACGCCGGCGACCAGAGCCATTAGCGTGCGCCCATCAGGTGTTCGGCTGCCAACTGGTGCAGACGAACGAAACCAAAGCCGCGGTTGCCAAAGTAGGAGTCGGCATCGAAGTCTTCGTACGATGCGCGGTCGGACAGCAGATCGTCGTAGCTTTCACCCTCGTTGAGGGTCGGCTCGGCGAGCTCCGAAACCTTGGCGGCAGCCAACGCCTCTTGCACCTCGGGGTCGGCACGGAAAGCCTGCGCCCGCTCTTTCAGCAGCAGGTACATGCGCATATTGGCTGCGGCCGAATCCCACACACCCGATTCGTCTTCGGTGCGGCTGGGCTTGTAGTCGAAGTGGCGCGGACCGTCATAGGCGGGCACACCGCCGGGACCACCGTGCTCGAGCAGGTCGACGAGCGAGAAAGCATTGTGCAGGTCGCCGTGGCCAAACACCAGGTCTTGGTCGTATTTGATACCGCGCTGCCCGTTGAGATCAATGTGGTAGAGCTTGCCGTGGTACAGCGCCTGTGCGATTCCGGCAGTGAAGTTGAGCCCGGCCATCTGCTCATGCCCGACCTCGGGGTTGATGCCCACCAGTTCGGGACGCTCGAGCGATTCGATAAAGGCGAGTGCGTGGCCGAGCGTGGGAAGCAAGATGTCGCCGCGCGGCTCGTTAGGTTTCGGCTCGATGGCGAAGCGCATGTCGTAGCCCTTATCGGTCACGTACTGGCCGAGCAGGTTGACGGCTTCGCGATAGCGCTCGAGAGCAGCCTGTACGTCTTTTGCAGTGTCGTATTCGGCGCCTTCGCGGCCACCCCACATCACGAAGGTGGTGGCACCGAGTTCTGCGGCCAGATCGATGTTGCGCAGCACTTTGCGCAGTGCAAAGCGTCGCACCTGGCGGTCGTTCGAGGTGAAACCGCCGTCTTTAAATACCGGTGCGCTAAAGAGGTTGGTCGTGACCATGGGCACAACGATGCCGGTGTCGTCCATCGCCTGCTTGAGGCGGTCGATCTGCTTCTGGCGCTCGGCGTCGGTCGAGCCGAAAGCAAAGAGGTCGTCATCGTGAAAGGTCAGGCCGTAGGCGCCGAGTTCGGCAAGCTTTTCGACGGCGTGCACGACGTCGAGTGCGGGTCGTGTGGGGCCACCGAAGGGGTCGGTGCCGTTGTACCCGATGGTCCAGAGGCCGAACGAGAACCGGTCGGTGGGGGTGGGTGTAAGCGTCATTGGGTCCCTCCATGGGGTATAAGTTGTGAGCTACAACATATATCGGTGGGGAGAATCTGTCTAGTGGTCAGGCAGGGTTGGTGCGTGCGTTGCCGGACTGTGCCGATTCTGTCAGGGTGATGAAGGCGCTCAACTGGGCAAGTTCTGTCGGTGTACCCGGTAAATACTCGATGAGCGCGGGTGAAAAGATGAGGTGCGCTGCCCATTGGGCCCGCGAGATCGACACATTGAGCCGGTTTTTTAAGAGCAGAAACCCCATTCCGCGCGGCACTTCGGCGGGCGCCGAGGCAGCCAGGCTGGTGAGCGAAACAACTGCTTCTTGACCTTGAAATTTATCGACGGTGCCGACACGCACGGAGCGGTGACCCGCCCGGTCGAGTGCCTCACGAATTTCGGCGACCTGAGCGTTGTACGGCGAGACGACAATGATGTCGTTTTCGGTGAGAGGGTCGGCGGTACGGCCAGCATCCGGATCCGTCCACGCGGCACCCAAATACTGCTCAACCAGTTCAACGACCCGCGCGGCTTCTTCGGGCGACGAAGTGGCGTTGCCGCTGTGCTCGACCTCGTCGATGAACAGGCCGGGCGTTATGCCGTCGAGATGGCGACTGCCCGAACAGGTGTGTGCGTGCAGTGCGCCCTCATACGACAGCTCAGACACAACGGCCGTGACGGCGTCGTGCATGCGCCGACTCTCGGCAAGAAAATAGCCGAAGTTGGTGGGCAATACATCGTGGCCGTTGCTGACCCAACCGAGTGCAGACTCATTGACAGGTTCGGGGTGCGTGCCCTGGCTCACCTGCGGTAACTGTTGCGGGTCACCCAGCAAAAGCAGGTTGCGTGCTGCCACGCTCGCCGCAATTGTTGACCCGAGCGAGTATTGGCCTGCTTCGTCGACCACGAGAAGGTCAAGGGATCGTTTGGTGAACCGTGCCGGGTTGCTGAAATCCCACGCGGTGCCGCCGATGACATAGCCGGATGCTTCGTGGTCGAGGTGGAACGTAAGATAACTGTTTTTGTCGATGGGCGTGAAGGGCCAGTCCTCACCGTCTTCGCCATTGCGGGGCGCTTTGACCACGAGTTCGGGGTTGAGGTCAGCACTGCTAACAACCCTGTTGAGCACGTTTTCTACGACCGCGTGCGACTGCGACACAACCCCGATTTTCCATTTGTGCCGGCGCACCAACTCGGCGATAAGGTGCGAGGCAAGATAGGTTTTTCCGGTGCCGGGCGGGCCCTGCACGGCAAGATATGAGTCGTCGAGGTCGAGCACAGCCGCCGTCACATCACGCAGATTGTCGCCCGTGTGCGGCAGATGCCCGCCGTGGGTTCGTGGGGGCCGGCGTCGCAGCAGGTCGAGCATGGGTTCCGCCGGCAGCGCCGCACAAACTTCTTCGTGACCGGATGCCGGGGTGATACCGGCATCGCCGAGTGCATCGACAATCTCGGTGCCCCACCATTCGATGGCGTCGACCTGGGTACCCGGCTTAGGCGGGCTTGCGGGGGTGAGTGCGACGGGCAGAGCACTGTAAGGCTCGATACCGCGGGCGAGGGTTTCTTCGAGCAGCATCCGGCCGTCGTCAAAAATTTCACGGATGGTGACGACACGTGTTGCACGGCTGATCGGGTTGTCGTTGGGGCCCGATAACGGCGACGGCTGCTCGTAGAGGGCATACGGTGTTGCGCCGGGCTTGCCGGCCGTGCTGCCGGGTGCCCAGGTGCCGTGCACCAGCAGAAGTCGGCGATCAGTGCGCTGGCGACCTTCGCGATACCAGTCGGTGTCGACAATAGCGTTGTCGATCACGAAGCAGTCTCGGGTGTCGGCCCAGTCTTCAATCGGGTCGCTGAGGCGAGAGAAATGGCCCCACCAAAAACTTTTTTGTTCACGCCGGTGGTAGTCGATCGCGGCGGCCGCCACACCGAGGGCTGCCTGCTCGGCCGTGCGGCCGGTGTCGAGAGGGTCTCCGGCATACGCGAGGAGCGCGTTATGCAACGGCGAGGGCTCGACGACCAGTTCGTCGCGCTCTGACGCGGCAAACGGTGTGACGCCTGCCTGCTCGGCTCGTTCGAGAAGCCAGTCGCGCAGCCGTAGCGTAGAAACGCAGTCATATTCGTTGTAGTCGGCGATCGACGCAAGCATGCTCTGTGCAGCTTCCGCCGCAGGGGCATCACCGTTCTTGCCCGCCTCATACAGTTCACGAAAACGCGCGTATTCAACAATTGAGTCGCCCGCGGTCGTGACATCGCCGTCGCGGTGATCGTCGCCCATATAGAGCGGTTCGAGTTTTTTGATCGAATACGAACGCGAACCCACCCGGATGCTGTGACGAACAATCGGGTACAAATCAACCAGCGTCTCGGCGCGCAAGAGTTCATCGACTGCGTCTTCCCCCACACCGTGCCGTGCGGCGATCGACAGCAGATGACTGCGCTCATACGACGCATAGTGGTAAATGTGCATGGCCGGGTACTGGGCCCGACGCTGCTGCACATAGTCGAGAAAATCGAGCAGCGCTTGGCGTTCTTCAGCAAAACTGTGCGCCCAGAACGCCCGAAAAGTGCCGTCGGGCTCAATGAGACCAAAGAGGTAATCGAGGCCCCACTCCACCGTGCCGTCGGCGCGCTGCTCGCTATAGAGCGGATCGCCCTCGAAGTCGAAAAAGATATCGCCGTCATCCGGCGGTGGAATAGCGGCGAGCGCCTCTGGAGCAAACACCCGCACACGAGGAGGGGGCGTAGCAGCGGCGGACTCGGCGTCGGTGGCGCTGCTGCTGAGCTCGGTCTCGAGTTGCAGCCGAGCCTGCTCACGCAGCGAAAGAAACGTGCTCTCGGCGATGTCAGGAATAGGGCCGGATGCCGCTGCCAGCCCGTCAATCGTCGTAATACCGGCGGCTCGTAACCGCTCCCGCTGGCGCAAACTCAGCCCGGCCACCAGAAGAAGGTCGCGGTGTTCGTGCACGGCGGCTTCGCATATGTCGCAGCGACCGCATGCTGCGTACAGGTCATCGCCCCAGACAAGCGGCTCGGGCTGCTGCATCCGGGTGTTAATAATGCTCTGTAGTCGCGCCACGCGCCGACGGTAGACCGGGCGGATGTCGCTGAGGCGATGCTCACTGTGACTGCCGTCACCGAGGATGAGTCGTGCCGTGGGACTAACAGGGATACCGTTTTCGGCCATTTTTTCGGCGTAGGCTGCCAACTGCAGCAGCGCCGTTATTTTTGCCGAGCGGGCAAGCTTTGTGTCTTGCACCTCGTAACTGCCGTCGTCGCGCCGCACAATAAAATCGGCGAAACCAACAAAAGAGCCGTCCCAAAAAGTTGCCTGAAAAACAACGGCAGCACCGCGACGAAACGCCTCCAGCGTTTGCTGGGCCGCGGCCTCAAGATGCCCACGCGTCATCGCGGGTGGGCGAGCGATTTCAACCACTCCATCGCCAAATAACTCGCGGTACTGCTGCAAAATGCGCTCTTCATGCTGATCACCCAACGCCGAGGTGCGCACGTTCATAGCGTCACGCTCTTCGACAATCGGAGGAATACGGCCCAGCTTCGCGTCGAGGCGACGCAAAAACGCCCACTCGCACTGCGATGCCGACGTAAGATCACTAGCGCTCGTGACAACATGGCGCGAGCGTGGCCTAGCGGCAGCAGTGGCATCGCTGCCGATTGCGGCGCCGGCGTCAGCGCCGGCGTCAGTGTCGGCGTCAGTGTCGTCAAGCAGAAAGAACATGGCTCTCCTCGTCAGTGCATTCTCACACTAGAGGGCACCACTGACACTCGGGCATTATGACCCGGAGCCTGTGAACATAGAGGTATGGCCCCCACAACACTCACCGTTCATAGCACCCCATTTACGCTGCGCCGTGCAACCGAAACCGACCTCGACGCCATCGTTGCCCTACTCAGCAACGACCCACTACGCCGCGCCGAAATGGCCGCCGGCAACAGCGACGTCGAACGATACCGCACCGCGTTTCGAACGATCAACGCCGACCCAGCGCACTACCTCGCCGTGGTCACCGACGAAAAAGAGAACATCGTCGCCACCATGCAACTCACCTTGTTACCGGGCCTGGCCCGGGCCGCAGCCACCCGACTCAACATAGAGGCAGTGCGGGTTGATGAAGCCCTACGAGGGCAAGGCCTCGGTTCTGCGATGATCGCCTGGGCCATCGAACACGGCCGCCACAACGGCGCCACACTCGTGCAACTCACCAGCGACAAAGCCCGACCCGAAGCACACGCCTTTTATGAGCGCCTCGGGTTCGAAGCCTCGCACACCGGATTCAAACAGAAACTCTAGCTTCGAGCGGCCGGCCTGGGTGCAGCATCCGGATGCTGGGGTTTGGCCCTGTGCCGGATTCTGGCCTTTGGTCTCGTGCCGGATGCTGGGGTTCGGCCTCGTCCCGGATGCTGGGCTTTGGCCCTCGCGCGTTGCTGGGATTCGGCCCTCGCGCGTTGCCGAAAACAGGAAAATTGCCGAATGGAGGCTGATTTCTCGGATATCTTGCGCCGCTCGGCAATTTTCCTGTTCTCGGTCAATGGAACAGACCAAGACTGCGGCCTGGACCACTCCGAAGGCCCCTGTGTCGTCCGAACCCGCTACCGAACCTGCGCTTTTCGCATAAGTGCCAGCCAACTGGCAGCGGCGATAATTGTGAGCGCGGCGATCGTGAGCATGCCCTGCCACCATGTTGCGTTGAGTAACCCGAGTATCCAGTTGTGGAATTCGAGGTTTATGGTCGCGAGTGCGATAACAACCAGGCTGAGCACTGCGAGTGCAGCGAAGAACACCCACAGCGTGATTGTTCCCCAACGATTCACCATTGTCGTTAACGTGGCGCCGATAAACATCGCGAGGCAGATAATAAGGAAAGTCTGCACGAGAGTTTGCCATGCCGGACCAAGGCCCGTGTACACCACGTTAAAGAAGCGAATATGTAGCCACCAGCCATTGGTCACTGACTCCACGACTTTTCCGACCGTGACGAAAGCAGCAAACGCGAGTGCTGTTGCCAGAAATACGATCGTGGTTCCGCCTGCGAATTCTTTGCGGGTTAGGCCGAAGCCTGTGGCGAGCGGAAAATATTGGGTCATGGCGCCGATTCCAAGACCCATGAGCGGTCCGATGAGCGCAAAGATCGCTCCGTTCCATTTCATGCCGTTATAAATGTCGATGACGTCACTACTGCTGCCGACAATATTTCCAATAATTCCGATGATCACGACAGCGCTGAAAGAGAAACCGGCAATCATGAGCGGCTGCCCAATAACAGTGAATCGGTTAGAGGTGTGCAGTGTTATGACAGACGAGGTTCGCATAATTACACCTTTCATGCAGCGACGGAAGATCGCTCAGCCTGCGTGGTCAAATGAACAATGAGGTTTTGGAGCGACACGGGAGTGACGGTAAGGCCGGATGCTTCCGCCCGTTCGGCATCGCCTTCTTGTGCCGCGATCGTGGCTGAGGCCAGCCCGCCAATCTGCTCGCGTGCATAGACAGTACGGTCGGCACTCAACGCGTCAACAGCGGCAGATTGGCCCGCGATGTGCAGCGCAGACCCGCGTAGCTCATCGGTGTCGCAGTTGAGCAATATATGACCGTCATCAATGACAACGACGTGTTCGAGCAGGTTCGCGGCCTCGTCGATATGGTGCGTTGAGAGCACGATAGTTCGAGGATGTTCGGCATAGTCGGCGAGGAGCCGGTCGTAAAACTTTTGTCGTGCAACGGCGTCGAGCCCCAAATAGGGTTCGTCGAAGAATGTCAATGGAGCGCGCGAGGCGAGACCCACAATGATGCCGACGGCGCTGAGTTGGCCTCGCGACAGTTTTTTCATGCCGCGTTTTACCGGCAGTCGAAAATCTTCGACAAGCTGCTCGGCAAAGTCGGAATCCCAAGCCGGATATATGGCAGCTGCCACTTTGAATACGTCGCGCGCACGAAAGGTGTCAGGGTACCGCTGGCTTTCTTGAATAAAGCATGTCTGCGCGAGAACCTCGGCATTTTCTACCGGATGCTGCCCCAACAGTTTCATCTCGCCGCGAGATGCGAATATCTGCCCAGTCAGGAGCTTCATGAGGGTCGTTTTTCCTGCGCCATTGCGGCCGAGGAGCCCGTAAATGCGGCCCTCTTCGAGGCTGAGAGTTACGCCATCAACGGCACGGGTGTCTTTATATGTCTTTACGAGGTCACGCGTTTCGATCGCGATCATGATTGGGCCTCCTTCGTGAGCATTGCTATGAGCTCCGGGATGGAAATATTGAGTTTGTGGGCTTCGAGAATGAGTGGCGCGAGAAAATCATCACGGAAGCTTTTTCGACGGTCATCGAGCAGTTTCTGTTTGGCGCCTGCCGCGACAAACATTCCGATACCCCTCCGCTTGTAGAGAACCCCGGAGTCGACCAGCAGGTTGAGCCCTTTGCCAGCGGTCGCGGGATTAATCCGCAAAAAAGCGGCCAGTTCATTGGTGGAAGGCACCGCAGTCTCTTCGGGATACGTTCCGTCGAGGATGTCGTTCTCGATCTGCTGCGCGATCTGAACGAAGAGTGGTCGACCTTCTTCGAACATAAACAGTGCCTCCGTGGTTCATTACTCAACTAATGAACCACGGAGGCGACGTGTGTGTCAAGTGCCTGTTTAGGGTGCGGCATCCGGATGCTGGGTCTTGCCATGCTCGGGATGCTGAGCCCTCGCCGCGTTCTGCTTGGGTCTGCCGCTCCTCATTTTGGTTCGGCTTGGTTCGGGCTCGGCTTGGTTTGGGCTCGGCTGGCTGGGTTCGGGGCTGGTTGGATTTGGCCCTCGCAGGTTGCCGAAAACAGGAAAATTGCCGAATGGAGGCTGATTTCTCGCATATCGAGCGCCGCTCGGCAATTTTCCTGTTCTCGGTCAAGGGGAGATGGCGGAGAGCCAAATGGGGCGGGCGAACGTGGGCCCGAGGGATGGGTGGATCAAGTGAAGTGGGCCTCGACTCCCGGGCGAGCTCCGTTGTGCTAAATTGCTAGCATGATAGAAAAGGACGACGCGGCCAAGGTGCAGTTCAACGTCTACCTGCCGTCCGCGCTGGTCAAGCAGATCAAGCACGCGGCGATCGACGAGGGAACATCACTGTCGGCCCTCGTCGAAAAAATCATGCGCGCCTATGTTGAAGGAGACCAATGATGAGACTGCAGGTGGTGTATTTCACGCAGCATCCGGATGCTTGGCATCAGCTTGCCCGCGATTGTGGTTTGCGTTCGCGCGGCGATGTTTTGCAGGGGTGGGCGGAGTTCGATGGCGATGGCACTCTGGCAGTGCATGAAGCGTCGGCTGGCGATCCGCGTGCGACGACGGCAGAAATATGGTTGCTGGTTGGCGACGAGGCCGAGTTGGAGTCGGTGCAATCGCGGGTCGAGGCGCACAACCTGCCCGTTCGCTCAAGCAGCATGGCCGATATCGGAGACGTATTGACCATCACCATCGACGGCGCTTGCGCAGTGAACCTGGCGGTGGGTGAGGCGCGCGCCCCCAGCGGTGACGTATCGGTAGCGCCATTGATCTTTACCCCGAATGTGGCGGCCGCCCGCAACGCACTGGAGGCTCTCGGACTCACCATTCAGGTGGCATCCGAAACCGGAACCTGGGTGCAATTGCGCGTCGACGGCGGCGGAGCCATTGCGCTGCACGATATGGCGGCGGCCACGAACCCTGACCAACATCCCATCGGTTTGTCGCTGGAGCATCGTGGCAATCTCGATGCGGTCGCTGAACAGATGCAGAGCCGCGGCGTCGAAGCGGTCGTCGTTGACGAGGCATACAACCGCACCCTGCGAATCGCCACGCCCGACGGGTGGGAACTATGGGTGAACGGCGCAATGACCGACTTTTACGGATACACCCAACCGTAGACGGCATGACGCCCCCCGGATGCTGGGGTGTTCGTGTGGCATCCGGGTGTGGTGTTCGTGTGGCATCCGGATGCTGGGCTTTTGCCATGTTCCGGATGCTGGGGTTTGGTCGGGGCCCGCCTGGATATGCCGTGCCCTGCTTGGGCCCGCTGTGCCCTGCTTTCGGTGCACGAGCGTTGCCGAAAACAGGAAAATTGCCGAATAGAGGCTACTTTCGCGGATATCTTGCGCTGCCCGGCAATTCTCCTGTTCTCGGGCAAGGGGAGTGAGGGGATCCGGATGCCACCGCCGGCCCTCCTCTAGAGTTGTTCGCGTGGCTGACCGTGGTGGAACTTTTGATGGCGTGCATCGTCGCAACCTGTCTCGTATTGTGCGTTTGGTGCATCGGGAGGGTCCGCAGTCGCGTGCGGCGTTGACGGCGGCGACGGGGCTTAACCGTTCGACGGTGGGCAGTCTGGTGGCCGAGTTGGTGGAGGGTGGGCTTGTTGAAGAGCAGGCTCCGGGGCCTGCACGGCGGGCGGGGCGGCCTTCACCGATGGTGGCGTTGCGGCACGATATTGCTGTTATTGCGGTGAATCCCGAGATTGATGCGATTGAGATCGCGGCGGTGACGTGGACGGCGACGGTTCTTCTGCGCGAGCGTGTGCTGGTTGATAGTGTGCCTACTCCGGATGCCGCGGTTGACGTGATTTCTTCGGTGATCCGACGGTGGCAGGCGCACGAGTTGGCGTCGGTCCGGCTGTTGGGCGTGGGTGTTGCGGTGCCGGGGTTGGTGCGGGCTGCGGACGGTTTGGTGCGGCTTGCCCCGCACTTGATGTGGCGAGAGTCGCCTTTCGCGGAGCGTGTGGCAGAGGCCGTGCGCCTGCCCACCTTTGTGGGTAATGATGCGACACTCGGCGCGCATGCGGAACACATTTTTGGTGTTGCGCGGGGTGTTGGCGATGTTGTTTATGTGAATGGTGGCGCGAGCGGTATCGGTGGCGGGCTGATTATTGGCGGCACTGTTGTTATGGGTGCCGGTGGGTATGCCGGAGAATTTGGCCAGAACAGGCCCGGTTTTATGCGCGACGATGACCGGCGCACCGAGGGCGGGGTTGTTGAAGACGAGGTCAATCGTGCCCGGCTGTTAGACATCGTTGGCCTGCATGCGGCTGATGATGTCGCTCTGAGTGAAGCGCTGCGGGATAAACAGCATGAGCCGCGGGTGGCCGATGAGATTGCGCGGCAGCGTCGCATTGTTGCGACCACGCTGGCGAATGCTGTGAACGTATTGAATCCGTCGATGATTGTGCTGGCGGGTTTTTTGGCGACGCTCGCCGAGCACGACCCGGATGCTTTGCGCCAGGCGATCGCGGCCCACGCCATGCCGGCCGCTGTCGACGACGTCTGTTTAGAGGTTGCGGCACTGGGTAGTAACCGGCTCATGATTGGCGCCGCGGAGCTCGCTTTGGAGCCTTTTGTTGCGGCACCCGACAGGGCCTGGTAAAACACCCCTGACGAGAAGTGCTTTGTGAGCATACGGCACCACACCCAATTACTAGGGCGCCCTAGTAATTCCCCGGTCGGCCGAGTAGTCTGGTCATCATGCCAATGACGGCGTGAGAAGAGAGAGCACAATGACCCGTGACATCCCCCATTTCCTAGGCGGTTCTCGTGTGCACCCGGCGGGTGGGCGTGTGGCCGATGTTTATGATCCGAGTACCGGAGCTGTGCAGGCCCAGGTTCCCTTGGCGTCGAGAGCCGAGGTCACCGCGGCCATTCTGAACGCTGCCCAGGCCCAGCCCGAGTGGGCGGCGACGAGTCCCCAAAAGCGTGCCCGTGTTTTTATGCGTTTTCTTGAGCTTGTGCACCAGGAGATGACTCCTCTGGCACAGCTACTCTCGAGTGAGCACGGTAAGACACTCGACGACGCCCGCGGCGATATTTTGCGGGGGCTCGATGTGATCGAGTTCTGCATCGGGGCGCCGCACCTGCTCAAGGGTGAGTATTCGACCAGTGCGGGTACGGGTATTGATGTGTATTCCATGCGTCAACCGCTGGGTCTTGTGGCGGGTATTACACCGTTCAACTTTCCGGCGATGATTCCGCTGTGGAAGGCGGGCCCGGCCCTGGCAAGCGGTAATGCTTTTGTTCTGAAACCCAGTGAGCGCGACCCTTCGGTGCCGGTGCGGTTGGCTGAGTTGTTTGTTGAGGCGGGCTTGCCGGCCGGGGTTTTTAATGTTGTGCACGGTGATCGTGAGGCCGTCGACACGATTCTGCATGACCCGCTTATTGAGGCCGTCGGCTTTGTGGGGTCAACACCGATTGCCGAATACATCTATACGACAGCGGCAGCAAACGGCAAGCGGGTGCAGTGCTTTGGCGGGGCAAAGAATCATCTGATTGTCATGCCGGATGCTGATCTTGACCAGGCTGTCGATGCCCTCATCGGTTCAGGCTTTGGGTCGGCCGGTGAGCGCTGCATGGCGATTTCTGTGGCGGTGCCGGTGGGTGAGCAGACGGCGGATGCCCTGCGGGATCGTCTGGCGGAACGCATCCGGAATCTTGTTGTGGGGCACCCGAGCGACGAAGGCAGCGAATACGGACCTTTGGTGTCGGCTGCGGCTCGTGAACGCGTGGAGGGGCTGATTGCCGAGGGCGAGGCGGCCGGCGCGACGGTCGTGGCCGATGGCCGAGGGCTCACGGTGCAGGGCTACGAGAACGGGTTCTATCTGGGGCCCACCATGTTTGACCATGTGACGACAGATATGTCGATCTATCGCGAAGAGATTTTTGGGCCGGTGCTGTGCATGGTGCGCGCCGACAACTATGAGCAGGCTCTGGCGCTTGCCAGTGACAACCCCTATGGCAACGGTGTGAGTATTTTTACGCGCGACGGCGATGTGGCACGCGACTTTACGGCCCGCGTCAACGTGGGGATGGTGGGCGTGAACGTGCCGATTCCGGTACCGATCGCGTCGTTCACTTTCGGTGGATGGAAAAGGTCGGGCTTTGGTGATCTCAACCAACACGGTGCCGACGGTTTCCGGTTCTACACAAAAACGAAGACCGTTACGAGCCGCTGGCCACACAGTGCGCAACGCGACACGATCGCCGAACGCACACCCGAGGGGGCAAGTTTTGTGATGCCCACATCGCAGTGACCCCACAAACATGGTGAACGGAGGAGACACGATGACCATCATGACTACGGCCGAAGAACGCCAGGCGATTCTTGATGCCGTCCGCGAATTTACCGAGGCCGAACTCACACCCTTTGCGCTTGAGCGCGACCGTGACCACGTGTTTCCTCGCGAGAGCCTGCACAGGGCCGGCGAACTGGGGCTCGGCGGCATCTATGTCGATGAAGAGCACGGCGGCACGGGCCTGAGTCGCGCTGACACAGTCGCTATTTTTGAGACCCTCGCCTATGGTGACCCAGCGCTGGCCGCATATATTTCTATCCACAATATGGTCGCCGGCATGATCAGCACCTACGGCACCGACCAGCAGCGTGAGCAGTGGTTACCGGGGCTCACCTCGATGCAGATTTTCGGCGGCTACTGTCTCACCGAGCCGGGGGCGGGGTCGGATGCCGCGGGCCTTGCCACGAGCGCTATTCGCGACGGCGACGACTATGTGCTCACGGGGGTGAAGCAGTTCATTTCGGGTGGGGGAGAAGCCGGTGTTTATATTGTGATGGCTCGCACCGCGGCATCCGGAAACCTGGGCTCAGAAGACGAGAAGAGTCGGGCGCGCTCGCACGGCATTAGCGCTTTTTTGGTTGCGGGCGACGCCGAGGGGTTAAGTTTTGGTGCGACGGAACGCAAAATGGGCTGGAATGCGCAGCCGACCCGCCAGGTGATTCTTGACGAAGTGCGGGTGCCGGCCAGCGCGATGCTCGGCGACGAAGGTCGCGGATTTTCTATCGCGATGTCGGGCTTGAACGGCGGACGGTTGAACATCGCCGCATGCTCGCTGGGCGGTGCTCAGTGGGCGATGGACCAGGCGGTGCGCTACGTGCATGAGCGGTTTACGTTTGGTGAACCGCTGGCCGAAAAACAGTCCATTGTTTTTACGCTCGCCGATATGCGGTCGCAGTTGCATGCGGCACGGCTGCTGGTGCGCGATGGTGCGCAGGCGATGGATGACGGCAGCACCGATGTGGCAGAGCGTTGCGCTATGGCTAAGAGGTTTGCCACCGACGCCGGGTTCGACGTGGCTAATCAGGCGCTGCAATTGCATGGCGGCTACGGATATTTGCATGACTACGGCATAGAAAAAGTGGTGCGTGATCTGCGGGTGCACCAGATTTTGGAGGGCACGAACGAGATTATGCGCCTGATCATCGGTCGCGAAGTACTCAAGGAGGCAGCATGAATATCGCATTTCTTGGCCTCGGCCACATGGGGCTACCGATGGCGAAAAACCTGCTGGCGGCAGGGCACAGTGTGATCGGTTACGACGTGGTTGACGCCGCGCTCGAAGCAGCGCAGGCTGCTGGAATCACGACGGCAAAAAATGCTCCGGATGCTGCAGCCAGCGCCGATGTCGTGATCACCATGTTCCCCAGCGGCCGCCATGTGATCGACGCCTACGAGGGCGAGCTCTTGGCCGCTGCACGACCAGGAACACTGTTTATTGACTCGTCGACAATCGCGGTCGACGAAGCCCAGACCGCCCACGAACGAGCTATCGCTGCGGGCCACCGCAACATTGACGCACCCGTCTCGGGTGGTGTGGTGGGGGCCGAAAATGGCACGCTCGCTTTCATGGTCGGCGGCAGCGACGACGACTTTGCCGCCGCACTGCCGCTACTGGAAGCCATGGGCAAACGCATCGTGCACTGCGGCGGGCCGGGCCTCGGGCAGGCCGCGAAAGTGTGCAACAACATGATCCTCGCTGTCTCACAGATCGCGGTAGCCGAGGCGTTTGTGCTGGGCGAGCGACTGGGCCTCGACCACCAGGTGCTTTTTGACGTAGCATCCGGGGCCTCAGGCCAATGCTGGGCACTCACCACCAACTGCCCCGTACCGGGGCCCGTGCCCTCGAGCCCCGCCAACCGCGATTACGAACCCGGGTTTGCCGGGACGCTCATGGCAAAAGACTTGGGGCTTGCGCTGCAGGGCATAGAACAGACCGGCACCGATGCGCGCCTCGGCCGTCTCGCGCAAGAAATCTATGCCGCCTATGCGGCAGGTGAGGGGGCCGGCCGCGACTTCTCGGGAATCATTACCAGCATTCGAGACAGCGGCTGAGCGCGCAGCGAACACACGCCCCAGCCCGCGGCATCCGGGGGATAATGAATCTGCTGCAACGACGCAGCAGAGGGAGCGATCATGGTGCAGTACGAAACAATTCTGGTAGAACAGCGCGGCCGCGTAGGGTGGATCACCCTCAACAGGCCCGAAGCACTCAACGCACTCAACTCGCAGGTCGCAACAGACGTTGCCGACGCCGCCGAGGCCTTTGATACTGACGACAGCGTTGGCGTGATCGTGGTCACCGGTTCGGAACGCGCGTTTGCGGCCGGTGCCGACATTAAACAGATGGAAAGCAAATCGGCGCAAGAAATGCGCGACACCCAAATTTTTGGTGGCTGGGACCGTTTTGCTCGCATCACAAAACCGGTGATCGCGGCCGTATCAGGCTATGCGCTCGGTGGCGGCTGCGAACTGGCCATGATGTGCGACATTATTATCGCCGCCGACACCGCCAAGTTCGGCCAACCCGAAATTAACCTCGGAGTGATCCCCGGAATGGGTGGCACCCAGCGCCTCGCCCGCGCAATCGGATACTACAAGGCGGCAGAGCTCGTGCTGACCGGGCGCATGATCGACGCCGAAGAAGCCGAACACATCGGGCTTGTGTCACGAGTCGTGGCGGCAGACGACCTGAAAGCCGAGACAGAAAAGATGGCTGAAACAATCGCTTCGCGCTCACTGCCGTCGGTGCGGGCAGCAAAGAAGGCGCTCGCAGCGGCCCGCGAAACGCCGCTGAGCGAAGGGCTCGAGGTGGAGCAGGCAGAATTTACGGCACTGTTTGACACAGCAGATCAAAAAGAAGGTATGGCAGCATTCCGAGAGAAACGCGCCCCGGAGTTCACACACCAATGACTAATTCTTCTGCCGCCGCAGCCGCCGGTTCTTCAGCCGAAGCCGCAGGCAGCGACGGCGAACTGCCTGACGATAACGACCTGAAACTTTCGGAGACCGACCGCCGCGAACTCGTTGCGTGGACGGTGGAGTGTGCCGAACGCCTACTGCCGCTGTTTGTAGAAAAACGACCGGATGACACCCGGCCCCAGCAGGCGCTGGAGGCTGCGTGGGCTTTTCTTCGCGGCGAAATGAGTATCGATGCCGTACGCGAACGCGCATTCGCCTGCCATGCCGCAGCCCGCGAAGTCGACGATCCGGCAGCAAGCGCAGCCGCCCGCGTCTGCGGCCAGGCTGTTGGCGTTGCCCACATGGCCGGACACAGCAGACAGGTGCCCCGCCACACCGCCCGCGCCTTTCGACACGACCCCGCCCGCCGCCACGAAGAACTCACCTGGCAACGCGAACGCATACCCGCCCGCTTCGAACACTACGTGTACGAAGGGGATTGAGCCTGCGGTGCGGCCTCCGCAGCATCCCAGAGGTGTGCACCCGCTTCAGGCCGCATAAAGATCCCGCGCGTTACCGGTGGCTGACGCTTGAATGAACGGGTTCTTGATGGAGCGTTCGATGAGGAGGTCAACGTTGCGCCCCGCAATGTGTTCCAGCTCGAATTTCAGATCAAAATAGTCGTTGAAAAGATTTTCGCGCTGCGGTAAGAACGTCACAAGAAAGTCGATATCGCTGGACTCTGAGTCGAAATTGCCCGAGACCGCAGAACCAAAGATGCGTAGCCGTTCGACACCATACTTGTGACAGGCACGGCGGACCGCCTCCATATCAAGGATCGCCGCGATTTCCATGCGTCATTCTTGCAGACCACCCGACCCACCAACAGGTGTCAGTGAGTAACCAGCAGAACCCCCTACAGCGGTTCGGGTTGCGGCCGAGGGTCGGCGAAGTCGCCGGCATTTTTTCGCATCCGGGCAACAATGCTCACCAGTTGGGTGGCGTCGTCGCGGTTGATTCCCGGATGCGTGAATACTTCGCCGTTGAGCACTTCTGTCGCCTGCTCAACAAGCGTGCGGCCCTCGGCGGTGAGGGCGAGCATGGCGGCGCGGCCATCGTGCGGGTGCGGTTCGCGGCGAATATAGCCGTCGCGCACGAGACGCTCTGCCGTGCTCGAAACACTTGTCGCATGCACCTGAAGGCGGGCGACAACACTGGCCAAAGGGAGGCGGCCTTCGCGGCTGAAAGCCAGCAGCCGTAGCAGCTCGTAGCGAGCGAACGAAAGCCCGAAAGGTTTCAACGCCGCATCGATGCGGGCCATCAGCAACTGTTGGGCGCGCATGATCGACACCACCACCGACATCCCCTCGGCAGCATCGTGCCAGCCGTGCGCCTGCCACTGACGTTTTGCTTCGGCCAGGGGATCCACGGGCAAGGGGCGAAGATGGGCCATGAACCCACGCTACCGTTCACACCAGCATCCGGGCTGATTGCACGGCAGATGTGTTCGCGGCTATGCACAACGATCAGTCTCGGCGGTGTGTGGCTGGAAGTATCGCGAAACAGTTAGACTCGGCTTGCCGAGGGAGGTTGTCGATGAAGATCATCGTCCTGGTTAAAGAGGTGCCCGACACGTATGGGGATCGCCTGCTTAACCGTGAAACAGGGTTAGCGGATCGTGGCGCAAGCGAAGCGGTGCTCGACGAAATCACCGAGCGCGCGCTCGAAGCAGCACTCACCGCAGCACAAAACGTGCCCGACAGCGAGGTGGTCGCGCTATCGATGGCACCCGAGACGGCAACCGCGTCGATTCGTCGAGCACTGGCTATGGGCGCAGCATCCGCAATCCATATCGCCGATGAACAACTACACGGCGCCGACCTGGCCGTCACAGCCCGCGTGCTCGCGGCAGCAATCACCCGCAGCGGTGCCGACCTGGTGATGGCCGGAAACCTCTCGACCGACGGCACGGCAGGAGTACTGCCCGCCATGCTGGCAGAACTACTCGGCTGGAACCAGGCAACATCGCTGACCGAACTGACCGTGACCGCCGACGGCATGAGCGGCACGCGCGCCACCGACTATGGCGCGCAGAGCATCACCGCGACACTGCCCGCCGTCGTCTCCATTACCGAGGCGCTGCCCGACCCGCGGTTCCCCAACTTTAAAGGCATTATGGCGGCCAAAAAGAAGCCGCTCGAAGTGCTCTCCCTCGCCGACCTTGAGGTCACCGTCGACCCGGCTGAAGCGCCGCAATCGATCATGACCGTGGTCAACGAAAAACCGCCGCGCGCCGCAGGCGTCACCATTACCGACGAGGGCGACGCCGCCGACAAACTCGTCGAATTCCTCGTGCAGAACCGACTGGTGTGAGGTAAATCATGACTTTTGCAGACGACGCCATTCTCGTTCTCGTCGATGTCTCGCCCACCGGCGAAGCCGCCGCAAGCACTCCCGGCCTGCTCGGTGCTGCCGCAAAAATTGGCACGCCCGTCGCCCTTATCGTCACCGATAGCGACCCGCAGCCCGCGATCGACGCCGCGAAAGCCGCCGGAGCCGCAGCCGTGCTCACGGCACCCAACGACACCACGGCGCTCACCGTGCCCGTGGTCGATGCGTTAAGCGCTGCTTTTGATGCGGTGCATCCGGATGCCGTACTGATCTCGCATTCGATTGCCGGGCGTGATGCTGCCGGGCGTCTCGCAGCACGGCGCAGCCTGGCGCTCGCGGTCGACGCTGTAGGTGTCTCGCGTGACGACGAAGGAGTCATCGCCCACCACTCGGTCTACGGCGGGGCATTCCTCGCCGACTCGGCCGCCACCTTCGACCCGCTGATCGTGACCGTGCGCGAAGGGGCCGTCGAAGACCGCGCCGAAGCTGGTGCTGCAGACGTCACCGAACTGCAGGTGACAGCATCGGGCGCACCCGCCGCGACAGTGGGCGAGATAGAAGCTGTGGAACAAACATCGTCACGGCCCGACCTGCGCGGAGCCGCACGGGTCGTATCGGGCGGACGCGGGCTGGGCTCGAAAGAAAAATTCGTGCTCGTCGAACAGCTCGCCGATGCTCTCGGTGCCGCCATCGGCGCATCTCGCGCCGCCGTCGACGCCGGATATATTCCCGCCTCACACCAGGTCGGCCAAACGGGAGTTTCGGTCTCACCCCAGCTCTATGTCGCACTCGGCATATCGGGGGCCATCCAACACCGCGCCGGAATGCAAACCGCCAAAACTATCGTCGCGATCAACAAAGACGCCGAAGCGCCCATCTTCGAAATCGCCGACTTTGGCATTGTCGGAGACATTTTCGCGATCGTTCCCCAGGTTGTCGAAGCGCTCGAAGCGCGAAAGAAGTAACCACCATGACGGCCCAGCACAGCACACTCCGCCGAGGCCTGCCACGCACAGCAGGAGGCGAACCATGGCCGCCCCCGAGCACCATCACCGGTGAACGCGCGGTTGCGGCGGAGCACCAGCATCCGGATGCCGCGGCGACAGCCACTGCTGCGCCCGAAGCGTCCGCTGCTGCCGCTGTGATCCCGGTCGCCGGGGCAGCCGCCGAGCCAGCGGCGGTGCCAGAAGCTGTTGCAGCACATGCAGCCGCAGTGAGTGCACCCGTGACCGCCAGCGCTCCGACTCGTGCACTGCGGCGGGGACTTCCGCGCAGCGAAGGTGGCGAACCGTGGCCGCCCGCAACGACGACTGTGCCAAGCACCGCCGTTGAGGCTCCCGCTGCTGGTGTTCCGGATGCCGCGGCGGTGGCGTCGTCTGCTTCCGCACCCGCAGCCGCGCCTGCGACGCCATCATCGCCTCTTCCTGCTGCCCCCACGGCGGACGCTGCTTCGAATACTGCCGCTACAGCGACCGAGCCCGGGGCTGTGCTGCGCCGCGGACTCCCACGCGTCGATGGCGGCGAACCCTGGCCACCCGCCGGAACAACCGCACAACGAACCGTGGCGGCTGCGGCCGATACTTCACCAGCTCCCGCAGAAGGTACCGCTGCGAGCACAGACCCAGCTGTGGGTCTCGCGCTCGATGAGACACCGAATGCAACACCCACGGCGGGCGTTGTTGCGCAGCATCCGGAACCTCGCGGACCCCGAGCCCCACTCACTACGCCCCGTACCGTGTGGCAGGGTGTTGCGCCCCGGCATGCTGCCGCGCCCGCGCGCGAAACCGGACGGCGACCCACTTGGCCGCAAGCGATCGGCGCGCTTATGGGTGCTGCCGCGCTGGCGTTGCTCGCAGGAGCCGCGATCGCGTTTGTGCGAGCCCTGCTGAGCATGTCTTTTATGACAGATTTTCTGGCCGCTTACCCGGGCGAATATGCTCTTCCGGCTACTGCAGAACCTGGTATTCCCGGATGGGTAGGCTGGCAGCACTTCTTTAACATGTTCTTGATGCTGCTGATTATTCGTTCGGGAATCAGCATCCGCACCAATCAGCGCCCCACCGTATTTTGGGCGAACAAGCGTGGCGGACCAAAAATTAGTTTGACAATCTGGTTTCACCAGGCGCTCGACATACTGTGGCTCGTCAACGGCATAATTTTTGTGGTGCTGCTGATTGTGAGCGGACACTGGATGCGACTCGTACCCACCTCGTGGGAAGTCTTTCCGAACGCACTATCGGCAGCTCTGCAATACGTGTCACTCGACTGGCCCACAGAAAACGGCTGGGTCAACTACAACAGCCTGCAACAAATCGCCTACTTCACAACCGTATTTATTGCGGCACCATTGGCTGCCATCACCGGATGGCGCATGTCAGGCCTGTGGCCGTCAAAAGCCGAAGGCCTCTCTCGCGCTTACCCCGTCGAATGGGCACGGGCACTGCACTTTCCGATCATGATCTACTTCGTGGCGTTCATCATCGTGCACGTGCTGCTCGTCATGTTCACCGGATTCCTACGCAACCTCAACCACATGTTCGCCTCGCAAGACGCCGTCACCTGGACAGGCTTCTGGGTATTCATCGCAGCCCTCGCCGCGATGGCACTCGGTTGGGCCGGGGCACGACCGCTCGTCATCGCCCCCATCGCCCGCATCTTCGGCCAGGTGAGCGGACGCTAAAGCCCCCGGATGCTACGCCCCGCGCGGCATCGCTTCGCGCTGCGTGTGCGCCTCTCTTGCCGCGCCGACCGTCACTGTTTTGCGCGTCTCTCACCGCGACCGGTGCTGTTTTGCGCGTCTCTCACCGCGACCGGTGTTGGTTTACCGGTCTCTCACCGTGACCGGTCACAACATGCCGTTGCGTGTTGAGGGGTAGCGGCGTGTTGCGCCCGGTGGCTGGAAAAAGCGCGCGCGAGCGAATAACCCCCCGGGGCGCGAAAACGAGCCCGGCGCGACCTACCGCCGGCGCGATTTACCGCACGAAGCGTACTTCGGTGAGCGTTTCGCCGAGGAATGGTTCGGTGTGGCTGGCGCCGTCGAGTGTGAATCCGTTGCGTTCGTAGAAGCGGTGTGCGCGGGGGTTGTCTTCGGCGACCCACAGGTAGAGGGGTTCGCCTTCGTCAACGGCGGCATCGAAGAGGCGTTGGCCGAGGCCGGTGCCGTGGTAGGAGTGCAGCAGGTAGATGAAGTACAGTTCGCGCATGGCGGGGGCGTCGCGGTCGCGGGCGGGGCCCGATCCGGCAAAGCCGACGATTTCGCCATCGACGAGGGCTGCATGCATGCGGAAGTCGTCGCCCTGTGCGGCCCAGTTCACCCAGAGTTCGGCGAGACGTTTGGGCGATACGCGTTCGAGGGCGGCTTCGCTGATGAGGTGGTCGTAGGTGTCGTGCCAGCACTGGGCATGAACTCGTCCCAGCGCTTCGGCATCGACATCACGGACCGGGCGGACAATGATCTCAGGCTGGGCTTCGGCGCTCATGAAGCTGACTCTACGCGCGCTGTCGTGCATCGTAAAATCCACTCGTGCATCCTCGCGTGGCGCAGCACAATACTTAGAGAAACAGCACAACAGAATTCGGGTTCTGTGCGTGTTTCGCTACGATTTGTGATCGTGAATGTGCTGTGGCGAACGATTCTGGTGATTATTGCTGCGCGTCGTCGACGCCGCCGCGAAGGTGCCCTTGAAGCACACGATGTGAGCCGTGTGCGGGTGACAACCCTGCCGACCGATCTCGACATTCTTTGGCACATGAATAATGGCCGTTATCTTTCTCTGGCCGATCTAGGTCGGTGGGATTTGCTAATTCGTACGGGCCTGTTCGATGCGATGCGCCAGCACGGCTGGTATGCGGTGGTGTCGAGCGAGACGGTGACGTTCCGTAAGTCGCTGCGACTGTGGCAGCGGTTTACGGTCGAGTCACGGTTTATGGGTTTTGATGACCGGGCTCTGTTTCTTGAGCACCGCATTGTTGTTGCGGGCGAAATTTATGCGCGCATTATTGTGCGCGCCCGGGTGCTTCGCCGCAGTGGTGGCACCGTGCCGCACGATGAACTTTTCGCCACGCTCGGCGCGCCAGAAACGATTCCCGGTATCGACGACTGGATTCATGACTGGGCGCAGGCTTCTGCATTGCCATCGACCCGGCGCCCGGCGCCGAGTGTGTGGAAGTAGCACCCGCACAAGAACGCACCCGCACAAGGACGCCAGAGGGCCGGATGCTGGTCGCCTAGCGCGTGTCTGAGAAATGTTGCGACCGGCGTTCTGGGGCACACTGGATGGGTGCAGCGTGAGCAGATGGTAGTGCGTTCCGACGATGCGAGGCTTTCGGAGCTCGAGGCGGCCGGGTGGGTAGTTGTTGCGCGCTCCTGGGCCGCACAGCTGACCGCGTCGCGCGTCGACGTCCATGCACTCTCGACCTTGGTTCAGCGCGGCCGCCGTCATGGTGACATTCGCGAGATCGGCGACGCAGATCTCGCGTCGGTTCTCGCGCTGGACGCGGCGACGCTGGCTGATTATCCGGGTGGAGCGGCGACCCAGCACAACCCCCTGACGAGGTCGAGCGCTCGCGTGACACCAGTGAGACGAGGCTTTGGCGCTTTTGGTGATTCCGCTCGGGCCGTTGCAGTCACTTTCGTTGACGTCGACGGGAATCATGCTGAGACCGACTTCACTGTGGTGGCCGCAGAGTTTCGGGGACTTGGCGTCGGCTCGGCCGTGAAAGCGGCCTCGGTGCTGGCCCTTCTTCGCGATGGCGTCGAGGTCTTCCGAACCGGAGGTGCTGCGGAGAACAGTGCCATTTTCGCTTCCAACATCAGCCTCGGGTATGAGATCGACGAGGATTGGGTCACTCTCTTGTCGCCTCCAGGAGTAGTCGAGACCACGCAAGCACAGCGTTGAGGACGACGGCGGCGCGGTAAACGACCGCGTGTTTGTCGTAGCGGGTGGCGCGCCCGCGCCACTGCTTGATGGTGCAGTAGTTGCGTTCGATCACGTTTCGGTTCCCGTGGTCGACAGCGTCCAAACCGACGGGCCTGCCGTCTCGGGAACCGCGACGCTTGCGATGCCCTTTCTGGTCGTCGGGTTCCGGGATCACGGCCTTGATCCCACGAGAGCGCAAGTGAGCGCGGATCGCGCGGGACGAGTGCGCCTTATCGCCACGGAACGCGTCGGGACGAATGCGTGGCCGGCCCGGACGCGGGAGCAGATCCTTGATCAGCGACCACTGAGCATCCGACAGAACTTCAAACCGCGACACCACTCAAGACCCCCAGCCGAACGCCGAAACAATTGTCAGACACGCCCTCGCTGTCTACTTACCGGAATGGCTGAGACGAGGTTGATTGAGGCAGTCAGTCATTACGACCATGGACGGGCCTGGCGTGCATTGGGGGTTCGCCGACTTCTTGAATGGTGTGACCCCTGCAGGCTGTCATGGTTACGGTGGCGCGTTCGATGCGGGACACGGCGAACCATCGCATCGCGTCGCGGAGGAGACACCATCCGATCAGGTACCACTGGCAGTTTGTGGAAGCAAACAGCACCGGTTCAACATCGCGGGTGGTCGTGGTGCCGTCGCGCGACGTGTAGCGAATGCGGAGCACTTTTTGCTCGGTCATTGCAGTTTCGATTGCTGACCGGGTGGCGCGGGAAGAAGATGGTGGAGAGTTGACCCAGAGTCGGTGGGCAAGCTCGTCGGCCCGCTTTCGAGTTTTGGGGTCGAGGACGTCCATGATTTTCCGGACGCCGGCTCTAGCCAGATCGGCGTAGGGTGCATCGGCCGAGACTGAGACTGCCACCATGAGCGCTACGGCCTGCGTCGGGGACAGGCTGACGGGAGGTAGGAATGCGCTCTTAGCTAGCCCGTACCCGCCACCCGGGCCGGGGCGAGACCAGATCGACGCTCCGCTGTTTTCTAAAGCATCAATGTCG
Source organism: Microbacterium luticellae (assembly GCF_050408645.1). Lineage (NCBI taxonomy): Bacteria > Bacillati > Actinomycetota > Actinomycetes > Micrococcales > Microbacteriaceae > Microbacterium > Microbacterium luticellae. The sequence goes on along the minus strand of NZ_JBNTKE010000004.1, from coordinate 199,177 downwards.
CGTTTGATGGTGCGAACCGACACTTCGAACTCTCGCGCCAGCCGCTCGGCCGAGACTCCCCGCGCGCCGCTGCGCCGAAGCATCTCCGATATGGCGTGCAGTCGTTCGGCTCGCTTCACCGCTCACGCCTCCTCAAATTCATGTCATAAATAGTGACACACTCTTGTCCATTAGGGGTGGGAGGCTTCTCTTATGACAACAGCAAATGACAGGCGAACCGTCGTTCTCATCCCTGGCCATTGGTTGGGTGCTTGGGCCTGGGACGAGGTCGCCACGCACCTCGATGCAGATCGAGGGCGCGTAGTCGCGATGACGTTGCCGGGTCTCGACAGAGACGACGTAGACCGCGCGCTAAAGACCATCGATGACCAGGTAGCAGCGATTCGCGACGTGATTGCTGAGCAGGGCGACGAGCCTGTGGTTCTCGTCGCGCACAGCGGCGCTAACCTCCCCGTCAGTGTCGTTCTTGATCGGTACCCCGAGTTGGTCGCCTGGGTGGTGTGGGTCGACTCTGGACCCGCGGCCGATGGCACCGCGTTCGCCCCCGAGTTTCCGGACGAGCTTCACGATTTGCCCCTGCCGTCGTTCGATGACCTTGGGCGGCAGGCGAGCATAGAAGGACTGAGCGCCGAAATGCTCGGACGCTTCCGTGCGAAGGCTGTTCCCCAGCCTGCTCCTGTGCTTCGCCAACCTATCGAGCTCACGAACAACGCGCGCCACGGCATCCCGACGACCCTGGTGTGCTGCTCGATCTCAGGCAAGCAAGTGATGGAGCTGGTTGACGCGGGTCACCCCGTGTTTGCTGAGATCGCGAACTTCACAAGCGTTGATGTCGTCGACCTTCCCACCGGGCACTGGCCCATGTGGAGCAGNGATGGAGCTGGTTGACGCGGGTCACCCCGTGTTTGCTGAGATCGCGAACTTCACAAGCGTTGATGTCGTCGACCTTCCCACCGGGCACTGGCCCATGTGGAGCAGACCGCACGACCTCGCCGAGACCATCCGGGCAGCGTCGCACACCGACTGAGCTGCACTCGTACCCTAACGCGTACCCGCACAAGAACGCCAGAGGGCCGGATGCTGGTCGCCTAGCGCCAGCATCCGGCCCTCTGTTTTTACTTATACCGCGGTGTAGCTATTTATGCTTCGTTGCGGTTGAGTCGTGCGCGGCGGCGAAGCACCAAGCCGATTCCGGATGCTGCGAGACCGAGCGCTGCGAGCACAGCGAGGGGGCCAGCCGCGCCACCGGTCGTTGCGAGGTTGTCGTCGCCGGGGTTGGTTTGCTCGTCGGAGTCGGAGTCGGAGTCGCCGGAGTCACCCGCGTCGCCCTCACCCGAACCGTTCCCGTCGTCCTCGCCATCGTCCTCGCCCTCACCCGAGCCGCCGGCGCCACCGTCGCCCTCGCCCGAGCCGCCGTCGCCACCGTCACCCGGTTCTTCGGTTTCGGCCACGAGCACGGTGATAACTGTGCTGTTACCGTCGCGTGAGCCGAGCGCCTGTACGATGGTCAGTTCGTTTTCGCCGGGGGCTGCCAGGTTCGTGTCGAGGGGCAGGGTCCACTTGCCTTCGTCGTCAACAGTGGTGGTTGCGGCGTCCTCGGCATTTTCTACCCGGATGCTGGCCCCCGGGTATCCGGTGCCGGTAATGGTGACGCTGCCGTCGATATCGACGAGGGGTGCGGTGAGGTCGGTCGTGATGCCGAAGTTGGGTCCGTCGGTGTCGATGTTGACGCGGTTGTAGAGGAACTCGTCGGTGTCGAGCGGGCGGTCGACGATGCGGGTTTCTCCGATGCAGCCGTGCCAGCCCTGGCTGGGTTCGGCGTTCCAGAGTGATGCGCCGAGGATCCAGGGGGCGTCGGCGACCGACATCATGCCGCCCACATTGGCGCCGTTGCGCAGCACGGGTACGCCGTCGACGTACATGGTTGCGGCGTCGCGTTCGGGGTCATTGACGATCGCAACGTGGTGCCAGGAGGCGGGCATGATCTCGCCCGACCACAGGGTGTATGAGCGTGCGCTGCGGGTGTCGGCGGCCGAGAACTGGTATTCACGCAGGTTCGAGATGCCGAGCCATGCTGTTCCGGCACCCGGGTCGGCATTGTCGTGGATGCCTGCTTCGCTGCGTATTCCGCCGCGTGTGAGCGCTGCTGACCAGCGGTTTTGTGCTTCGGTCCAGTCTTCTGACAGCTGCACGAAGGTTTCGATCGTGTAGCCCGATTGGTCTGTGAATTCAGCGTTGGTGACGGGTGAGCCTTCACCGGTGGTGAGATACGAGAGGCGGCTGGGGCCTCCTGCCGCGTCGCGGCCCACGTTGGCGAAGCAGACGGCGCCGGCATCGGCCGAGTAGAACGCACTGTTGTCGTGGTCGATGGCCATGTCGTCCCACTCTTCGGGGGCGGCGGTGTCGTCGATGTGAGGACGGTGCAGTGGGTTGTCGCCTGCGGCGTCGGGGATCACTGTGTCGTCCATCACGGTTCCGGCATCAACGTCGCCGAAGCGCCAGTGTGCGAGCGTGCCGTCAACAATGGGGTAGTCGGCGGCGTTACCGGCCGGCACGAGTGCCGAGCCGATCATGTCGCCATCCCAGCCCTCTGAGACGATCTGTTTTGCGAGCTCCGAGAGGTCGGGGCCGTCTTCTTCGGCCGGGTCGAGGGTCCAACCGAAGCGTTCGTCGAAGTCGAGTTCAAGGCTGAACGACTGGCCGGGGCCGGTGAGCACGGGTGTGTCGCTGGACGTCAGTGATTCGGCGTGCTTCAGCGGCACCCACGGCGAAACGGTTTCGACATCGATGCGGTTGTTGCTGAGATCGAACTCGAACAGCGTCATAATGCCGTTGCCGCCGTCGGCCGACATTTGGTAGTCGGTGAGCACCTGGTGCACCGGGTTACCGAAGTCGTTGAGGCGGGTTTGTGAGGTGGCACCGTGGAAGTGGCCGTTGACGGTGAGGATGATCTGGTCGTTGCCGCGAACCAGGTTCTCCCACAGCTCTTCACCCCACCACCAGGATGCTGCTGTCTGCTGGTCGTCGCCGATGCTGATGATGGCGTGCGACGAGAGTACAACAGGGGTATTCGGGTGGGCGTCGAGGATGCCCTGCGCCCAATCGAACGTTTCATCCGAGGCGTTCCAGGCGAGCGCGAGCGACATCCACGTGCGGCCCTCTGCCTCGAAGAGGTATGCCGACGACAGGCCGTCTTCGAACGTATCAATCAGGGTTTCACCGGCCTGCGCAGCCAGCGTTTCAGCACCAAAACGCGCCAGATAGTTGCGCGAGTTATCGGGGTTCGAGCGGCCGCCCGAGTTCATCACATCGTGGTTGCCAGGCACGATCGAGTACGGCATGTTGCCGTCGCTAAGAATGCGCATCGCCTGCTCGGCAGCATCCCATTCGCCCTGCACACCCTGCTGGTCAACAACGTCGCCCACGTGCACCGTGAACGGCATGTTCAGCTGGTCTTGGTTCTCGACGATCCACTGTGTCTGCACTTCAAAAGGGTTCGTGCCGTAGTTAGGCATGAACTGCGATGCGCTGTACCGCGAATAGAACTGCGTATCGGGCAGTATCGGCAAAATAAAGCTCGATACGGCATCGCCGTCAGCAGCCGCAAGCGCTTCGTGGGGGAGTGTGCTGGCGGGGGCGGCGTGTGCGGCCGTACCTGCCGAAAGAGCGATCGCTGCTGCGGCGGTCAGTGCGGTGGCAGCAAGGCAGCGACGGTGGCGGCGGAACGCAGCATCCGGGGCAGGAGTCTGCAGGGGCGGGGTCATGTGTGGTGTGTCCTTTCACTGTGCACGAGAGGTGCCGTGCGAAAGGGGAGCGTAATCAGCGCAGGGGCGTGCCGGGCAAACGATAGGTAAACGCCGAGTGGCGCGGTGGCAGACGCCAGGTGGTGTGCACAAAAAATGAGCAAAGCGGTAAGCAGATAGCATCGTTTACGCGTACGTTTGTGGTTTTGCGGCATCCGGAGGTCGTTGTGTCTTTTGTTCCCCCGCCCCCGCCTTCGTCGGCGCCGACACCGGATGCTGCAGGTAGCGACCGGATTGTGCCTGCCTATCCCGACCCCACATACGAGTCACAGCTGCCGCCGTACGCGCGCGCCAATTACCCATTTTCAGGAAGCCACGCTGGATTGGGTGGCGGGGCGCAGGCACCCGGGCAGGCACCCGGGCAGGCACCGTATGGGCAGGCGCAGTATGGGCACACCGCACCCGGACAGGCCCCCGCGCAGCAGGTCTATGTTCCGGGCCCGCAGAGTTACCCGCTTTCATCTGGCCAGTACTCACCGTATGGGCACGTGCCCCAGCCTGAGGGCAGTAAAGCCATCGCTGTTACCGGTTTTGTGTTGGCTCTGGTGGCTTTCTTTTTGGGGTTCTTTCCGGTCGTCGGTCTTGTACTGGCAATAACAGCGTTGGGCTTTAGCATCGCGGGCGCGGTCAAGCCCCACGGCCGAAGCCTTGCGGTCGCCGGAATTATCATTTCGGTGCTTCCGCTCATTGCATCGATCACGATTCTTATCGCGATCTCTGTCTTTCAGTCATGACCATGGATGGGTTGTGGATGTTGCGCCGGTGTCGACAGCCTGTTGGCGCTGAGTAAATGCCTGCTGCAGTGCCTGCAGTACTGTCCGGATGCTGTTGCGCGCCACCGATGACGACCGCTGCGTGGTAAATATTTCGCGGGTGGGGTTACCCGGCAGGTCGAGCAGACGCACGGTGCGGGCGCTGTCGTTCCATACGAGGTCGGGGAGTAGGCCGACGGCGCGACCGGCGGCGATAAGACGCACTTGAGTGGTGAGGTCGGCGACCTCGAAGCGGACATCGGGTTCGAAGCCGGCGGCGCGGCACTGCTGTACCGACCAGCGTCGTGCTGCGGTGCCTCGAGGTTCGAGCACCCAGGGGACGTTGTGCAGATCGCTGAGGGTCTGGGCAGCAGATTCGGGTGGTAGCGCGAGGCGAATCGGGTCGTCGCCGAGCGATTGGCGAACAAGTTGTGCGCCCAGTTGGCGGGCGTGGCCGGGGTATTGTTCGGCGACAACAATGTCGTAGCCGCGCGCGGCGAGTTCAAACAGTGCTTCTTCGGGCGGTACTTCGGCGGCTTCTACGCGCAGCTGGGGTTCGTGTTCGGCCACGATGGTGAGGGCTGTGGGTAAGAGCGACTGCGCTGCGGTTTGCATAACAGCCACGCGCACGGGGGCTGCAAGCGCCTGGAGTGATTCAAGTTCTGCGCGGGCTTCTTCGTTGAGGGCGAGCATGCGTTCGGCGTGGGCTGCGAGAGACTGCCCGGATGCCGTGAGTCGAACTCTGCGCCCATCGGGCACAAACAGTGTGACTCCGGCCTCTTTTTCTAGCAGTGATAGTTGCTGCGAAACAGTGGAGGGGCTATAAGAAAGTGCCTCGGCGACCGAGGCGAGCGTGCCGCGCAGTGCAAGCTCACGGAGCAGGCGCAAACGCCGAAGTTCAAACACCGTACACCCATCGATAAAAGCGAACTGTATCAATCATATCTGCTCACTTTTGCCGAACAGTTTTTGGGGGCATGCTAGACACAGCGGCATGCACACGTGCCGCGGAAGAGCACCCACGATGCCGCATCAGGCATCGACACGTCGACGCACGGTTGTCGACGTGCACAGAGACATGAAGGACAACGAGGCCCATGCCCAGCATGCTGTCGGAGGAAACCCGCGCCCGCGCCCAAAAAGCCATTGAACTGACCCAGAAGTGGGTTGTTGAAGAAGCAGAATTTGATGCCGACCCGGCAGGGGAGCGCCTTGCCGGTGTACTGCAAGACAAGAACGGTTTGCCGTTTACGCTCGGCTTTGTTGACGGAGTCATGCGGCCCGAGAGCCTGTCGGCAGCCGCCAACAATCTCAACCGTGTCGCACCGCTCGTGCCGGAGTTCTTGCCCTGGTACCTGCGTGGTGCTGTTCGCGTAGGAGGCTCTGTTGCCCCGGTGCTGCCATCGCCGGTCGTTCCGATCGCTCGCCGTGTACTGCGCGAAATGGTGGGGCACCTGATCGTTGATGCCCGCCCGCACAAGCTCGGGCCTGCCATCACCAAGATTCGTGAGAGTGGTGCGCGCCTCAACCTCAACCTGCTGGGCGAGGCCGTGCTGGGCGAAGAAGAAGCGCGTCGTCGCCTCGAAGGCATTCACGAGCTCATTCGCCGTGACGACGTCGACTACGTCTCGGTCAAGGTCTCGGCCATTCTCAGCCGTATTTCTATGTGGGCTCTCGATGAGGTTATTGACACGGTTGTCGAGCGCCTCATGCCGCTGTATTTGACCGCCGCCAGCAACGGCACGTTCATTAACCTCGACATGGAGGAATACCGCGATCTCGACCTGACGATCGCCGTGTTTACCCGCATTCTCGAAGACCCGCGTCTGCAGAACCTCGAGGCAGGGATCGTGCTGCAGGCCTATCTGCCCGATGCCCTTCCCGCCCTGCGAGAGTTGACCGCATGGGCGCGTAACCGTGTTGACCACGGCGGAGCCCGTATCAAGGTGCGTCTGGTGAAGGGCGCGAACCTTGCCATGGAGCACGTTGATGCCGCCATGCACGGGTGGACGGTGGCCACCTATGACCGCAAGGTTGACTCCGACGCGAACTATTTACGCTGCCTGGATGAAGCACTGCACCCCGAGAACACCCGTGCCGTGCGCATCGGTATCGCCGGACACAACCTGTTCGACATCGCCTACTCGTGGGAGCTTGCAGGCGACCGCGACATCAATCGCACGGGCCCCGACGCCGACATCGAGTACGAAATGCTGCTGGGTATGGCGCAGGCACAGGTACAGGCGGTTAGCCGCGACGTCGGTCCTGTCTTGCTGTATGTTCCGGTGGTCAAGCCTGCCGAATTCGATGTGGCCATCAGCTATCTTGTACGCCGGTTGGAAGAAAACGCTTCGCAAGAAAACTTCTTGTCAGCAGCCTTCCAACTGGGCGAGGTGCCCGACCTGTTCGACCGCGAATGTCAGCGCTTCGTCGATTCGCTGGAGCGTTCGGTCGACCCGGCACTCCACATCGGCCCGCGCCGCACACAGAACCGTCTCGCACCGGTGCACGAGTCAACAGCGCGCACCAGCATCACGCACGACGACAGCGAAGAAGGTATGACGCGTGCCGTGCTCGACCTCGACGACAGCGACGCGCCCTATGTTGAAACCGCTGTCTACGACGCACGCGAAGAGACACCGGATGCCACAGGCCTACCGGCATCCGTCAACCCGGCCACCGCTGGTGCCCCCGGTTTTAGCAACACTCCCGACAGTGACCCGGCCCTGCCGATTAACCGCGAATGGGCAAACGGTATTCTCGCGCGCATCGCCGACTCCACACTCGGCAATGAGGTGCTCGAACAGGCACGTATCGACGACGAAGACACCCTCAATGCCACGGTGAGCAGCGTCCGCCACGCGGCAACAGCATGGGGTGCTCGACCCGCGGCAGAGCGCGCCGAGGTTCTTATGCGCGCAGCCGCCATGCTTGAAGCGCGCCGGGCAGAACTCATCGAAGTGGCCGGATCAGAAACCGGCAAGGTGCTCTCCGAAGCCGACATTGAGGTGAGCGAGGCCATCGACTTCGCGAATTACTACGGAGCAAAAGCCCGCGAACTCGACAGCATTGCCGGTGCCGCCTTTGTGCCAGCCCAGCTGACTGTTATCGCACCTCCGTGGAACTTCGCGCTCGCGATTCCCGCCGGTGGCGTGCTGGCAGCGCTCGCCGCCGGATCGGGCGTGGTGTTTAAACCCGCACCGCAGGCGCGGCGCTGTGCCGCGGTTATTGCCGAGGCTCTGTGGGATGCCGGTGTTCCCCGTGAGGTGCTGGCCTTTGTTGATATTGAAGAGGGAGAGCTCGGCAAGCAGCTGATTGCACATCCCGATGTCGACCGGGTCATTCTTACCGGCGCATGGGACACCGCGGCGCTCTTCCGCAGCTGGCGTCACGACCTGCCGATTTTGGCCGAAACCAGCGGTAAAAACGCGATGGTTATTATGCCCTCGGCTGACCTCGACCTGGCCGCGGCTGATCTGGTCCGCAGCGCTTTTGGCCATGCAGGGCAGAAGTGTTCGGCAGCGTCGCTGGCGATTGTTGTGGGCCCCGTTGCCCGCTCTGAACGCTTCCAGCGGCAGGTTGTCGATGCTGCGCGCTCGTTGAAGGTGGGCTGGCCCACAGACCCGAGTGTTGAGGTGGGGCCTGTTATTGAACCACCGCAGGGCAAACTCAAGTGGGCGCTGACCGAGCTTGCAGAAGGCGAGAAGTGGTTGCTCAAGCCCGAGCCGCTGGGCGACGACGAAGGGCGACTGTGGAGCCCCGGAATCCGTACGGGCGTGAAGCCGGGTTCGCGTTTTCACCGCGAAGAGTTCTTCGGCCCGGTGCTGGGCATTATGCATGCCCCCACCCTGGCAAAAGCGATCGAGATGCAAAACGCCGTCGACTATGGCCTCACCGCAGGCCTTTACACGCAAAACCCCGACGACCTGGCACAGTGGCTCGACACGGTGCAGGCCGGCAACCTGTATGTCAACCGCGGTATTACCGGTGCCATCGTGCAGCGCCAGCCCTTCGGTGGGTGGAAGCGTTCATCGGTGGGTCCCGGCACAAAAGCCGGTGGGCCTAACTATCTGATCGGGCTCGGCTCGTGGCGGGCAACCGCCGGTGGCGCCCAGTCGAGCACACTGCACCTGCGGGGTCTGGACACCCGTATCACCTCGGTGATCGAGGCAGCACAGCCCTCGCTCGACTTCGATGGCTTTGAGTGGCTGCGCCGCTCAGCACTCACTGACGCTCTCGTCTGGGATCGTGAGTTTGGGCGCGTGCGTGATGTTTCGCAGCTGGGTGTCGAGCGCAACCTGTTCCGCTACCGTCCCGTACCGGTGCAGCTGCGCGCCACCACCGGTGCCGAACTACCGCAGGTGCTGCGGATGGTCATTGCCGGGGTGCGGGCAGGATCACCTTTTGCTCTGTCAGCAGCAGAAGGGTTGCCGGCAGGCATCCGGCACATGCTGGGCGAACTCGACATTCCTGTCTATGTCGAAACCGACCAGCAGTGGACGCAGCGCATTGCCCAGCGTGCACACACCGCAGCCGACGCTGCTCTCGATGCCCGTGCCGCAGCTATCGCGGGTGCATCGCGTGTGCGTCTTATCGGACCAGCCGAGCAGGTCGCGCAAGCGCACAAAGCTCTGGCGCAGGCCGTCGCAGGCGACCCTGATCTGGCCGTCTACGACAACGAGGTGACATCGGCAGGGCGCATCGAACTGCTCCCGTTCGTGCATGAACAGTCGATCACCATCACAGCCCACCGGTTCGGTAACCCCGACCCGTGGTCAGCCGACGTCATCTAACGTCGGCGCGCCCCCTCCTTCGTGCTCTTGGGAGGGGGCGCATTCTTTTTGCGACTCTGATAACAAGCTGTGGTTCTTAACGCGCCCGGGTGAGACAATGGCAGTGGCGTGCCCGTGTCGCATCTTCCTCGCCCCTCGTTCTGAGCCGCGAGTTGAAGTTCCGCCGGGCCCCTGGACAGCGTCCGCCGCCACCTTTCACAAGGAGCACGAATGACGACGCCAGCAACCAGCACTGTTCCCGTCACCACTGAAGCACCTGTTCGAACCGCCCACCGCCGCCGCTACCTCATGTGTAAGCCCGAGCACTTTACGGTCAGCTACACCATTAACCCGTGGATGGAACCTGCCAACCCCACCAACACAGCGAAGGCCGTTGCGCAGTGGCAAGAGCTGTACGACCTGTATCAAAAGCTGGGTCATGAGGTCGAGCTGATTGAACCGCTGCCCGGTTTTCCTGACATGGTGTACACCGCCAACGGTGGTTTTGTTATTGGCGGGCGCGCCTATGTGCCCAGGTTCCGTTTTGAACAGCGCGGTGGCGAAGCACCCGCCTTTGCCGACTGGTTTCGCAGCCACGGTTTCGACACGGTCGAGCCGCGCGAGGTCAACGAGGGCGAAGGTGACTTTCTGCTCGTCGGCGACGTGATTCTTGCCGGAACCGGATTTCGTTCCACGGGCGACAGCCACCGCGAGGTTGGCGAAGTGTTTGGTCGTGAAGTGGTGTCGCTCAATCTTGTTGACCCGCGTTTTTATCACCTCGACACGGCCATCGCCGTGCTCGACCCCGTTGAAGGTGTTGCCCAGGGCGGACCCGAACACGCAACCATCGCTTACCTGCCGCACGCTTTCGACGAACCCAGCCGCCGCATTCTGCACGAGCGTTTTCCGGATGCCATTCTGGCTTCAGAAGCCGACGGCGAAGTCTTTGGCATGAACGCTGCCAGCGACGGCTACAACGTGATCATTTCGCCGCGCGCAACAGGTTTTGCACAGCAGCTTCGCGAACGCGGCTATAACCCGATCGGCGTCGACCTGTCAGAACTCTTGCTGGGCGGGGGCGGGATCAAATGCTGCACCCTTGAACTGCGCGGTGCATGATGACAACCACGACAGAGCAACCGGATGCTACTGAACCCCACGTTGCCGAGAATTATCTACCGCTGCCCGTGACCATCGCTCACGGCGAAGGCGCATGGGTGACCGATAGCGACGGCAAACGGTATTTAGACATGCTGGCCGCGTATTCGGCAGTGAACTTTGGCCACAGGCATCCGGATCTTGTGGCAGCTGCCGAAGCACAGTTACAGCGCATAACCCTCACCAGTCGGGCTTTTCGTAGTGACCAGCTCGAACCGTTTGCGAACACGCTGGCACAGCTGTGCAAAAAAGAACTCGTACTGCCCATGAACACCGGTGCCGAAGCCGTAGAAACGGGAATCAAAACGGCGCGTGCCTGGGGGTATCGGGTGAAAGGTGTGGCTGCCGACCGCGCCCGCATTATTGTGGCCAAGGGTAATTTTCATGGTCGCACGACCACCATCGTCGGATTTAGCGACGACCCGGTAGCACGCCAAGACTTCGGGCCCTTCGCGCCCGGATTCGACGCCGTCGCCTACGGTGATGTCGACGCTGTCCGTGCTGCCATCACCCCCGATACCGTCGCCGTGCTCATCGAACCCGTGCAGGGCGAGGCGGGCGTTATCGTGCCGCCGGAAGGGTATTTGCGCGGCATCCGGCAGCTATGCGATGAACATAACGTGCTGTTCATCGCCGACGAAATTCAGTCGGGCCTGGGCCGCTGCGGCAGCACCTTCGCGTGCGACCGCGAAGACGTAGTACCCGACCTGTATCTGCTGGGCAAAGCACTCGGTGGTGGGATCGTGCCCGTATCGGCCGTCGTTGGCAACCGCGACGTGCTGGGCGTTATTCGCCCCGGTGAACACGGCTCAACATTCGGCGGCAACCCCTTAGCCGCAGCCATCGGACACCGTGTTGTGCAGATGCTGCACACCGGCCGCTACCAAGAACGCGCCCAACTGCTGGGCGAACACCTCGAACAACAACTGCAAGCCCTCATCGGCCACGGTATTACCGAGGTGCGGGCCGTGGGCCTCTGGGTAGGAATCGACATCGACCCCGCGATCGGTACCGGCCGCGATATTGCCGTGCGCCTGCTCGAGCGCGGCGTGCTCGTTAAAGACACCCACGGCCAGACCATTCGCATGGCACCACCGCTTGTCGTACGCCCCACCGAACTCGACTGGGCCGTCGAACAACTCCGCCTCGTACTCGACGCGGCGAGAGGTTAGGCGTCTGCCCTCTCACGCAGAGTACTCGCGCTCGCCAGGGCCAGCGCGAGTACGAGGGCGACGAGCATAGTGGCACCCATGACGAGGGCGCTCACCCCCGAGCCCGAAACAAGAGGGGGTACCACGGCTCCGGCAAGAAAAGGCAGCATGCCGATGATGGCCGAAGCTGAACCCGCGCCGTGTGTGATGTGGGCGAGCGAGAGAGCCGTAAGAATGGGGCCGTTAAAGCCGTGCAGCGCGATCGCGATAAAGAGCGGGATCAGTATCCACACGAGCGCGAGGCCTGCCATGGCTGCGGCGACCATGGCTGCTGTTGCCACGGTTGCGACAGTGAGTGCCACCATCATGACACGCTGGGGTCGGATGCTGCCTGCCAGGCGCCGGTTGATTTGTGCGCAGGCGACGATGCCGCAGGGGTTAATAGCAAAGATCACGGCAAACATTTGTGGCGATACGGCGTATTCGCTCTGGAACACAAAAGAAGCCATTTGCACATAGGTGAGCAGGGCGGTGAATGCGAACATCATGGTGATGGCTGCCAGCATGAATGGACCGTTACGAAGAGCTTCGGCCAGGCCGCGAAAGTCGTTGCCGATGCTGCCGGTCACCCGGTGTTCGCGCCGATGGGTTTCGGGCACGAAGATGATCGCGATGATGAGCTGCGCTGCGCCAACGGCAGCAAGGCCGAGAAACACTCCTCGCCAGTCGGTGAACAGCGCCAGAAACCCGCCGCCCAGGGGCGCAAGAATGGGAGCCGCGCCCGCAATGGCTGCCAAAGTTGAGTAGCCACGGGTTGCTGCCGGGCCCGAATAAAGATCGTGCACAACAGCGCGAGCAATCACCAGACCCGCCGAACCGCATAGTCCTTGAATCAGCCGGATGACGATGAGGGTCTCGATGGTGGGTGCAGCAGCACACAGCACGGCGGTGACGGTAAAGGCGCTGACGGCAATAATGAGCGGCCAGCGTCGGCCAAACCGGTCGCTGACCGGCCCCCACACGAGCTGTCCGAATGCGAGGCCGATCATGCACGCGCTCATGGTGAACTGTGCGAGGGCATCGCTCGTGGCCAAATCGGCCTGTAGTTCGGGCAGCGACGGCAGATACAGGTCCATCGAAATCGGCCCGAAAGCCGAGAGCGCTCCCAGGGCTAGCAGCAGCCCTCGGCGCTGACCGAGTGATGTCATAGCGGCATCCTTAGAAGTGGATTCTGTATCCAACAATGCCACACGTGTGCGTTATCGGTGAGACACCGGCGCACTAGTGCTGCGGAACCGGGGCCTGCACGGCCGTCAAGGCATCGACGATTGTGGCAGGATCGCCCACATTGCCCGGCACGACAACGTAGGTGATCGCAGTGCCCTCAGGCGTCGCAAGATCCCACACCGAAACCCCCGTGAGTACCTGGCCTCGCACATGGGCGCGATCAGCGCCCAGTCCGATACGCGCAACATCGGCCGAGGTGATACCGCCCTTCGACACCACCGTGGCAACAGAATTGCGAACCTCAGCAACAACGCGGGTGAGGGTGTCCATAACGCGCTCGCCGTGTTCGAGGGTGTTGTGTTCGGCTCTGCGATGTCGGTCCGAGGCGACGGCGGCGTAGCCGCTATCGGTCAGCTGCGTGGTCAACAGTTCGGTGAGCCGCTGCGCCTCGACACGGGTGTCGGCCAGTGCTGCCTCGGTGTTAACGGTGACAGCTTCACCCCACTGCAGGGCAGCCTGGTTGAGCTGCCGTGTGGCACCCTCGGTGTGTGATCCACATACGAGCAGGGTTGCCGCCGATGCCTCGGTAACCGGGTGTGGCAGCAGCCCGCTGCTTTCTACGCCCGCGATGGCTGCCGCCAGGGGTGAGGCCGACCGCACCACAACGCTTGCCCCCGCCTCCCACGCCTGCCGGATGGCGTCGGCAGCGAGTCGAATGTCGTCGTCGGTCTCGGCGTCGGGTAGCACAACCGTTCCGGGAGCCACCGAGCCCAGCACATTACGCAGTGCACCGCTGCGCACCTGCGCGAGAGGCACCGTCTGTGTGGGGCGCGAGCTGCGTGCAGCCACGTATTCGGGTAGATACCCCGAGTCGAAAGGAAACACCGGGTCGTCGGCGTATTCGCTGTCGTGAGCAGGAATGTTCTTGCCGTCGAGGTGCACATAGTGCATGCCGTCGATGGTGGTGCGTCCGCCCTGCGGAAAAGCAGGCAGAAACACCACCACATCGTTGGAGGTGGCAAACACTTCGGTTTCGGCAAATACGTGTCCGCGCAGCGTGGAGTCTCCGCGCAGCACAATCTGAATCGGCTCGCCCAGTTCTTCTGCGGCTTGATCGCGGTCATTCCGGATGCTGGTGAGCAGCCGCACGGCTTCCGCTTCGTCGACCGCGCGTGTATTGGTCAGCACATAGGCGGCGTCGTGGTTGCGCAGCGTCTCGGCAATAATGTCGGCATCCCAGCGCAGCAGCACCGTGACGTCGGAGGCGGACTGTGTGCCGGTGGGGTCGTCGTCGAGAATGAGGCACTTCACTGTGATTGCTCCTGCGGGTGTGTGTAGGTTTCGATCACGCGCGAGTCGTCGCGGCGGGCAAGCCCTGCCGCTGCTGCCGCCGTAAAACGTTCCTGCGCAATATCGAGCAGGGGAGTGGCTGCGTCTGCGTCGCGCGCTGCCGTGGCAACGAGCCCGGCGTCTTTGACGAAGATGCTGATCTGGCTGGCGACCTCAACCTCAGTGCCTTCGAGCATGCGAGGCCCGCGGTCCGAGAGCATCCATGAGCCTGCTGCGCCCGACTCGAGCAGCGGCAGAATCTCCGCCGGATCAAGCCCGAGCTTTTCGGTGAGTGCGAGGGCCTCTGCTGCCGCAACAATGTGCACCGAGCACAGGTGCTGATTAACAACCTTCACGGCCTGGCCGCGCCCCGGTGCATCGCCCACTGTGCGCACCACGCCCATGGCGCTGAGTGCCGGTGTCACCAACGCGACGGCTTCCGGGTCGCCCGATGTGAAGATGGTGAGTTCGCCGGTGCGGGCGCGGGCAACACCGCCGGTCACGGGGGCGTCGACAACACGCGCACCTGTTTCAGCGAGGCGCGTGGCTGCGGCCGTAACGGCTTCGGGGCCGACCGTGCTCATAATCACCCACGTTGCTGGACGGCCTGAAAGGGTTGCCGCGGCGTCGTCAATGAGCGTTTCGAGTTGATCGGGCGTTGCCACCATCACGATCACAATGTCGGGTGCCTCAACGTCACTCAGAGCACCGACCATGGCGACCCCGGCGGTGCGAGCACGCTCTTGCGCGGCCGGAAAGGGGTCAACGCCCGTGGTTGGAAAGTCGGCGGCGATAAGCCGCTGCGCCATCGGCAGCCCGATCGCGCCAGCGCCGACAAAAGCAATGGTGGGTAGTGCAGCGGGCACGCGGCCTCCGAAAAGCAGTAACAATGAATTGGTTAGACCAATTCATTGTGATCGTAAATCCCGCTCCCCGCAAGGCCAATGCTGTCGCGCTACTGCACAACTGGTAGGGCGAGCCACAGGGCAAAATGCTGGCGCATGGCTTGCCGGGCGGCATCCGGGTTCTGGCGTGCGATGGCGTCGACAATGTCGTGATGCACCTGGTCGGCGGCGCGGATGCCATCGGAGCGGGGTTGTTCTACCTCGACCGCGGCGAGTCGGCGGCTGCGAATAGTGTCGTGTAACACATGACTGAGGCCCTCGTGCAAGAGGTGCAGCACGGGGTTGTGCACCATGTGTTGCAGGCGGCGGTGAAACGACACGTCGGCGTCGAGCGCCGCCTCGTGGTCATCACGTTGTGCGGCGTCAATCATACGCTGCGCATCGGCACGCAGCGCAGCAACGGCGGCCGGGGTTGCCGTGAGCGCCGCCGCTGCTGCCGCCGACTCTTCGAGTACTTCGCGGGCCTGCGCAAACTGCTGCTGTTCCAGGTGGCCGAGCTGTTGCGCTATGGCAAAGTAGCTGCGCACAAATGCGTCATCCGGTGTGCCAATAAACGTGCCGCGGCCCTGCGTGCGGTGCAAAAACCCGAGGGTTTCGAGCACCGCAAGCTGTTCGCGCAGCGCACCCCGGCTCACCCCCAACCGTTCGCAGAGTTCACGTTCGGGCGGAAGCCTGCGGGCTCCGGATGCTGCATCCGGCACCGCCAACTCTAAAAGCTGCCCGACCATGCGCTCGAGAGAATCGTTCACCGTGACGCTCTCTACTCGTGAATAAACGGACGCGTCGGTTCACCCTCGGCGTCGGGATCATCAAGGCCCGAGAGGTCGTCGCTGTCGACCAGTTCGTCAACATCGAGTGTCGACGGAGTCCGGTCGGCGCTGAGTTCTTCGGCGAGCGCACTCGGCGAAATCCGTATGGGTTCTGTCGGGGCAACCGGTAGCCGGAAACGCCGCTGCAGATTACGCAGCCAGCGCGGTTGCGCACCAAAGACACCGAGTTCGTCGCGCGACTCCACCTCGAGACCGTAATACTCACCAATACGGTCGATGAGCTGGGCGCGTTCGGCACGCGCATAGGCGCGTCGTTCACGACTAAACGCCACCACCGTCGACCAACAGATCAACAGCAGCACCACACTAAACGGCAGTGCGATCGTAATCGCCGCGGTTTGCAACGCCACCAGGCCGCCCGACAGCAGCAAAGAAATAGCGAGGAGCGCCGTGGCAACCACGAAGAACGTGCGAATCCACCGCTTCGGTTCTTGCTGACCGCCCGTGGCGAGCATACCCATCACCAGCGCACCCGAGTCGGCCGAGGTGACAAAGAAAATAGCGATGAGCAGTAGCGCACCAACGCTCACAACCGCCGACGCAGGAACATGCTGCAGCAGACTAAACAGCGCCCCCTCCACGTCGACGCTGCCATCGGCTGCCGTGAGAGTGCCCGGGTTCGCGAGCTCGAGTGCGAGAGCCGAACCACCCATGATCGAAAACCACAGCACCCCGATCAGGGTGGGCACAAGAATCACGCCAATAACAAACTCGCGTACTGTGCGGCCCTTCGACACCCGGGCGATAAAAATGCCCACAAAAGGTGCCCACGAGATCCACCAGCCCCAGTAGAACGAGGTCCATGCCCCCTGCCACTGCTCACCGGCTTGCCCCTGGAAAGCACTGACGTTAAACGACATGCCCACAAAGTTTTGAATGTAATAGCCCAGCGACTGCACAAACTCGCGCAGCAAGAAACTGGTGGGCCCCACGATGAGCAAAAACAGCAGCAGCAGAGCCGCAAGCACAAGGTTGATGTTCGATAGCCATTTCATGCCCTTGGTCACGCCCGAGAGCACTGAGCCGAGTACGAACACCGAAATGACGAGAATAAGCACGACCTGCGTGAACTCGTTCGGGTCGGCAAAACCGGCGCTGTGTAGCCCCGCACTAATCTGCAAAACTCCGAGCCCCAGCGACGTAGCAACACCAAAGAGCGTGCCCACCAGCGCAACAACATCAATGGTGTGACCCCAACCGCCCGCAGCCCTGCGGCCCAGCAACGGTTCGAGCGTCCACCGAATCGAGATGGGCCGCTGACGCCGGTGAATCGCATACGCCAACGCCAAACCAATCACCACATAGATCGACCAGGCGTGCACACCCCAGTGCAAATAGGTTTGCCCCAGCGCCGCCTGCGCCAACTGTTCGGGGGTTCCGGTCACCCCGGGGCGCGGCTCGGCAAAGTGCGAGAGCGGCTCAGAAACCCCATAAAACACGAGCCCAATACCCATACCCGCGGCAAACAGCAGCGAAAACCACGACAGTAACGAGAATTCGGGCTCATCGTCGTCGCGACCCAGCCGGATGTCGCCGAAACGACTGAAACCCATAAACAGACAGAACGCTACAAAGCACGCCGCGATCAGCACGTAATACCAGCTGAACGAGTTAACGATCGTTTTCTGCACCGATTCAAAAAGCTCTTCAGCAACATCGGGGGCAGCCAGCGCGAAAGTAACAAAAACAATGATGACAGCCGCGGCAGGCCAGAACACCCAGCGTTGCACGCCCGAACGCGGCAGGGATGCGGAGCGCAGGGAAGAATTGATGGACGACGCAGGGCCGGCGGCATCCGGAGCGATCGTCTCGGCTTCGTTGCCGTCGGCGTTCTCGTTTATGCTCATGCGCCCAACGCTAGTCAGATTTTGCGCCGCCGTGGGGTTGAATCGTCGGAACGCGCCACACGAATGGGTGTCGTGGTGGCCGCCTGGTCACTAAATTCGATCGGTTCAACCTGTTCAATAACCGACACAGGCCGGGTTTCGTCGAGCGTGAGCCGAAACCGTTGCGTCTCGTGACGCTTCACACGGCCGGATGCAATAACCCAGGCGGCACCAATAAAACAGGCCGTCAACCCGGCAGCGCCCCCCAAAACAATCGCCGACCTCGGGCTAAAGGTGTCGGCTACCCACCCCGCGATCGGCGCACCAATCGGAGTCGACCCCATAATGACCGCCATGTAGAGCGCCAGCACGCGACCACGCAGAGCCGGGTCGGTCGTTGTCTGTACGTAACCATTGGCGGTTGTCAGCATCGAAACCGTAGAAAAACCGACAAATACGAGCACGGCAGCATAAGAAATATAGGTCGGCATGGCCGCAGAAACCAGCGACGCAACACCAAAGCCACCCGCCGCCAAAATCAACACCCGCACCCGGGCGCGGGCACGACGAGCAGCCATCAGTGCCCCCGCCAGCGAACCAATCGCCAACACCGAACTGAGCAGACCATAGCCGTCGGCACTCTTGCCAAATTCCAACGCCATCGTCGACGCAAAGATCGGAAAGTTCATCCCGAAAGCGCCGATAAGAAAAACCATGATGAACGTGACTTTGAGGTCACTGCGGCTCCACACATAGCGGAAACCACCAATAATGCCGCCCCCGCCCGACGACGAACGCACCTGCGGTAGCAGCTCTTTTTCACGCATCAACAGCAGAGCAACCAGCATGGCCAAGAAGGTTGCCGCATTAGCGATAAACACCCAGCCAGAACCCAAAATAACGATGAGAATACCGCCCACCGCCGGGCCAATCAGCCGAGCCATATTAAACGACGCCGAGTTCAGTGCCACCGCATTAGAAGCATCTTCGACCGACACCATGTCAGACACAAACGCCTGGCGCGCAGGAGCATCAAAAGCGTTGGTAATACCAAACATCGCGGCAAACATCAGCATGAGCGGCAGGGTCATAACACCGGTCAGCAGCAGCACACCAATAATCACCGACAGCACCATCAACGTGCCCTGCGTCAGAAAAAGAATCCGCCGTCGCGGAAAACGGTCAGCAACCCAACCGGTCAACCCCACCAAAACCAGGGGAGGCCCAAACTGCAACGACATCGTCAACCCCATGGCCGTCGCGTCGTTGCTGGTGAGCTCCGTCAACACCACCCAGTCTTGAGCGGTGGCCTGCATCCAGCCACCAATATTCGAAATCAGCGCGCCCAAAAACCAGGTGCGGTAGTTAAACAGCCGCAGCGAACGAAACATGGTGCTCATCGAACCGCCACCTGCCGCATCAGTTCACTCGCACGGCGCAGCACCTCGAGCTCATCGTGGTCAAAATTAAGTTCGGCGAGAGCATCGGCCAGAGCCGCGTCTCGCTTGCGAATCGTATCGCCCACAATCCGCTCACCGTCGGTCGTAATGTCAACGTAGACGCGGCGGCGATCCTCATCGTCAGGAACCCGAGTAACAAGGCCGTCTTCTTCAAGACAGTTCACCGTGCGGTTCATCGACGGAGCCGTCACCATCTCACGCTCAGCCAGAGCGCCCAGCGTAAGACGCCCCTCTTCACGCAAAATCGCCAGCACAGCAAACTGCGCATCACTCATCGAGTCGACAGCGCGCTCACGCCGCAGCCGACGCGCTAAACGAAACGTTGCCAACCGCAAATGCGTGGCAGCAACCATGTGGGGGTCATGAGAAGGTCTCGGCATTGTTTAGTTAGTCTAACGAAACAATCTGTATGTGGGCCGAACATCCGCAAGAATGGGCGCGGGCACAGCACTGCCCGCCAACGAAAGGACACCCATGGCACTCGCGCTCGAACTCGCCGTACAAGACGCCGCAGGAGCACGCGTAGCCCGCGAAATCGGCGCAGCCCGCATCGAACTCACCCAGGCACTCGCCCTCGGCGGACTCACCCCCTCACAGGCCACCATCGAAGAAGCCGTCGCCATCGCCAACAATAACGGCCCCGAAGTGCACGTACTCGTACGACCCCGCGGCGGCGGATTCACCTACAACCCCGAAGAAATCGACACCGTCACCCGCGACATCCAACTCGCGCTCGCAGCAGGCGCCCACGGAGTCGTCATCGGAGCCATCACTGCCACCGGCACACTCGACACCGACGCCCTCACGCGCTGGAAAGATGCAGCAGGCGACGCGCCCGTCACCGTGCACCGCGCCATCGACCTCACCCGCGACAAAATCGCAGCCCTCGCCACCATCCGTGAACTCGGATTCGTCCGCGCCCTCACTTCCGGCGGGGCCTCCTACGCCATCGACGGACTCGACACACTACGCGCCATGGTCGCCGCCGCCGACGGTATCCAAATCATGGCCGGCGGCGGAATTACCGCCGACAACGTGGCCGAAATCGCAGCATCCGGAGTCGACGCCGTACACTTCTCGGCAAAACGCACCGTCACCGGCACCGGCAACGTACGCATGGGTTCGGCAGCCGACGGTGTTGGCGGACACGAAGTGACAGGCCTCGCCGCAGCCCGCGCCATCGTCGATGCACTCGCAGCAGCGGGGATCTGACCTATCGTTCACGGACTGCCTTTCGTAGACTCAGACCATGCTTGAACCCCGCACTGCCGAGTTCGTTGATGACTACGGCGTAACAATCGTGTACGACGTGTGGTCTGCTGATCCGGATGCCCCACAGCGCGGTGTCGTCCAGTTGCTGCACGGAGTGGGCGAGCACGCCGGGCGATATGGCGCGGTGATCAACGACCTCACAGCGGCTGGATTTCACGTGTACGCCGACGACCATCGCGGCCACGGAAGAACCGGACTACGTCAGCACGGCAACTCTGAACACCTGGGCAAACTGGGGCGCGGAGGAATGCGGGCAACCGTGGCTGCCGTCTGGGCCGTGACCGAAATCATCCAGCGTGAACATCCCGACATGCCGCTGGTGCTCGTGGGCCATTCGTGGGGATCATTCCTCGCGCAAATGTTGATCAACCAGCATCCGGATGCCTATGACGCACTGGTGTTGTCGGGCTCAGCGCTGCGCACACCCACCACCCTCAACGCCATGCCGCTTAACGCGCGGTGGAAAGGCCCCGACGCCACAGGACTGGAATGGTTGTCGCGCGACGAGACCGTGTGGGAAGAGTTTCGTAACGACCCGCTGACCACCGAGGTGCCGCTGCTGAAACTCTTCGGGCCACTCAACGCCCTGCGCCTGTATGGGCGCCCGCGACGTGACCTCATTGCTATGCACGGCGGCCGCGATGTTCCGATTCTGCTGATGGTGGGCCGTGACGACCCGGTCGGTGGCCCACGCAGCGTGCATCGCCTCGCCGATGCCTACCGCAAGCGGGCCGGCTACACCGACGTCACCACCCTCGTCTACCCCGACGCGCGCCACGAAATATTCAACGAACTGCAGCAAGACGCGGTGCGAGCCGACCTTATGGCATGGCTCGACAAGCATGTTCCCGCGCAGGAGCGGAAGTAGTCACCGACTCCGGCGACAATAGCTACGTCCTGCCGTCGTAGGCTGGGAGCCATGCACGGTGAATACAAGGTGCCCGGAGGCAAGCTCGTCGTTGTTGACTTCGATGTGCAAGAAGGCAAAATAGTTGACTTTCGTTTAGCCGGAGATTTCTTTCTTGAACCCGACAGCGCTCTCGAAGCGATCAACAGTGCAGTAGAAGGCATCGCCGCAGAAACCGATGCATCCGGCATCGCCGCCGCCGTGCGCGAAGCACTGCCGAGCGACGCACAACTGCTCGGAATAACACCCGAAGCCGTCGGTACGGCTGTGCGTCGCGCCCTCGTTACAGCACCAGGGTGGCACGACTTCGAATGGGAGATCGTGCACGATGATGCGGTATCGCCGCGCATGAACCTGGCACTCGATGAAGTTTTGACCTCGCGTGTCGGCCAGGGTCTGCGTCGCCCGACGCTGCGCATCTGGGAGTGGCACGAGTCGGCGGTGGTGATTGGCTCGTTCCAGTCCTATCGCAATGAGGTAGACCCAGAGGGCGCGCTGCGGCACGGCTTCGATGTTGTGCGGCGCATCTCAGGAGGGGGTGCCATGCTGATGGCCGCCGACCAGATCATCACCTATTCGCTGTATGTACCGGCCTCCCTCGTGCAGGGCATGACCTTTGCCGACTCGTATGCGTTCCTCGACGACTGGGTACTCCAAGCGTTGCGATCGGTCGGGGTGGACGCCACTTATCAACCGCTGAATGACATCGCCAGCCCGGCAGGCAAGATCGGTGGCGCTGCGCAAAAACGATTGGCGAACGGGGGAGTGCTCCATCACGCCACCCTGTCGTACGACATCGATGGGCAGATGATGACCGAGGTGTTGCGCATTGGCCGCGAGAAGCTGAGCGACAAGGGTACGACCTCGGCGGCAAAGCGTGTTGATCCGCTTCGCACGCAAACCGGCTTGTCTCGAAGCGAGATTATCGAGCGATTCAAGGCTACGTTCCGCGGCCTCACGGGCGCACAAGACGCCCACATTACCGACGATGAATATGCCGAGGCCGAAGCGCTCGTGCAGTCGAAGTTCGCTACCGACGCGTGGCTGCATCGAGTGCCATGACCACACCGGACTCCGTGACAACACCCCATTCCGCGACGGCACCCACCGGAACAGTCACCATCCATCACGGTGAAAACCAGCAGGTTGCCTCCACACTCCCCTCATCAACATTCGCGCTCGTCTACCTTGATCCGCCGTTCAACACGGGTCGGGCACAAGAACGGCAAGTGATGCGCAGCCTGCGCATCGCAGACAACACGCCCGCCGAGGAAACGCTCGCACGAGACCACGCCGAACAAACGGGGGCGGGTGGGGCGGTAGCATCCGGAGACTATGAACGCGAAGTGCGTTACGGTTTTCACGGCCACGCCTACGAACGCGTGCGCGGAATGCTGCGCACCTACGACGACAGATTCGACGACTACGGCGAGTTTTTGATGCCCCGCCTCGAAGAAGCGTGGCGACTGCTACGCGACGACGGAACCCTGTACCTGCACCTCGACTACCGCGAAGCACACTACGCAAAAGTCATGATGGACGCCGTATTTGGCCGCGACTGTTTCCTGAACGAACTGATCTGGGCCTATGACTATGGAGCAAAGTCGCGCAGGCGGTGGCCCACCAAACACGACACGATTCTGGTATACGTCAAGACCCCCGGCGGCCACATATTTAACGCCGACGACGTCGACCGCGAGCCCTATATGGCACCCGGCCTGGTCACTCCCGAAAAAGCCGCACGCGGCAAACGCCCCACCGACGTGTGGTGGCACACGATCGTACCCACCTCGGGCCGCGAAAAAACCGGCTACCCCACCCAGAAACCCGAAGGAATCTTGCGCCGCATCGTACAAGCCTCCAGTCGACCGGGCGACACCGTTCTTGACCTCTTCGCCGGCAGCGGCACCACTGGCGCCGTCGCCTCAGCACTTGGACGCAACGCCGTACTCGTCGACAACAACCCCGAAGCAATCGCCATCATGCAACGCCGGATGCCGCACGCCCGCGTCATTGACGCCACAGTGGCGCCGTAGTCGGGCGCTTGGTGGTCGCGGGGTTTTTCGGGTTGCTGTATTGCTGTGTTGCTGTGTTGCTGTATTGGCCGAGAACAGGAAAATTGCCGGGCGGCGGGATGTGGGTTGGCCGAGAAGAGGAAAATTGCCGGATGCCGCATAATTGGGCGCGAATCGTGTAGTTTTCGGCAATTTTCCTGATCTCGGGAAGGCCAGGAATGGCCAGGAAGGTCAGGAAGGCAGGAGGGCACGGGAAGCTAGCGAAGGCCAGGGAGGGCCGGGCGGTGCAGAACGACCGAAACTCGGGCGTGTTAGGGATTCACCACCGGCTAAGGCTGCGGCGTGAGCAGCAGCATAAAGAACTGGCGCAGGTGCGCGCCCATGTCGATCGTTGGGTCAAGAAGCCATGCTGCCTGCAGGCCGTCGGCCAGTGAGTGGGCTGAGCGTACGATCCATTCGGCGCTGACGTCGTTGCGTATGGTTCCTGTTTCTTGTGCGGCCGTGACGGCTTGTATCGCCATGGCGTGCACGGTGCGGGTGCGTTCCGCAAAGTATTGGTGAGCCGGATGTTGGGGATCAGCCACTTCGCCCAGTAGCTGGGTGTAGAGCTGTACGAGACCGGGTACTTCGGCGTTGTGCTGCATGACGGCTAAGAATCGTGTCAGATAGTCATCGTCTGATGCAGGTGTGGCGGTAAACACTTCGCTGTCGAGTGCATCGCGAGCTTCGAGGATGGCGACGAAGAGTTCTTCTTTTGTGCCGAAGTGGTGCATAAGACCCGCGGGGCTGAGCCCGGCGGCTTCGGCGATGTCGCGCACAGACGCATGACGATAGCCGTTTTCGGCGATGAGGCGTAGGGCGGCCTGGAGTATTTCTTGCCGTTTCGCCGCACCCTTCGCGTAGGTTCTCCGCTGAGCCATTCCCTTAGATTAGCGCGAACACCCAAAAACCGAAGAGTGTTCGCTTTTTTAGTTCTAGGGCTTGTGTCCGGGATGATTCCCTGTCATGATCAGAGCACAAATATACCGAACACTGTTTGGTATTTCAGACTGGACTCACACTTATCCGACGCTCAATGAGGAGCACGATGTCAGTTTCTCCTACCCCGGAACCACAGGTCGCGGTTCCTACGGGAACAATTGCCACTACCCAGCCCGGGCCGGGTGAGCCCGCGGCGAGCCCTCCGGCAACAAAACGGCTCATGCCGAGCCTGCTCATCGCCGCGCTGACACTGTTTGCCACCTATGGCGGCCTCGTCGCCATTTTGCTGCCCACGCAGGTGGCACTGCTGGACGAAGAGAACAAGGTCGCCAACCTTGCCATCGTCACGACGACGTCGTTTGTATTTACTCTGTTTGCGCAACCATTAGCCGGGGCTCTGAGCGACCGAACCCGTTCCCGCTGGGGGCGCCGAGCTCCCTGGATGGTCATCGGGTCGGCCGTAGGAGCAATCTTCTTACTCGGTATCGGTTCACTCACCGACATCGTCTGGATAACGGTTTTTTGGGTCATCATCCAGGTGTCGCTCAACTTCATGCAAGCGCCTTTGACAACCATCACCGCCGATCGCTTTCCACGATCACGCCGTGGTGGCGCCAGCGCCATGATTGGCCTCGGAACCCAGTTGGGCATGACTCTCGGTGTCATGCTGGCTGGGGCTCTGGCTGCACGGCTGGGTGTGGCCTATTCCGTGTTCGGTATTGCTGTGCTGGTGGCTACCGTGCTGTTCGTTGTGGTTAACCGCGACTGGTCGTCGAAAGAAGCATCCGTTGCACCATTTTCGTGGGCCGGATTCTTTCGCGGGTTCTGGATTAACCCCACCAAATACCCCGACTTTGCCTGGGCCTTTGCCGCACGGTTTCTGCTCATTCTCGGGTACTTCGTAGTGGTTGCCTACCAGCTGTATTTGCTGACCGACTACATCGGCCTATCGCTCTCGGCTGCCCAGGGCGCCGTGGTGAGTATGACCCTGGCGGCACTTGTTCCTACGCTCGCGTCGATCGTCATTTCGGGATGGTGGAGCGATCGCGTTGGCAAGCGCAAGATTTTCATTTATGCCGCCAGCGTCATCATGGCCGCAGGGCTTGCCGTGCCCCTGTTCTTGCCGACACTCATGGGCATGATCGTGATGGCGGTTGTCTTGGGCGTTGGTTTCGGTTTCTACATGTCGGTCGACGCGGCCCTCATGACCGAGGTATTGCCCAGCGAGGGCACAGATGCCGGGAAAGACCTCGGCATCCTCAACGTGGCAACCAATATTCCGCAGGCGCTGAGCGCACCGGTGGCTGCCATCATCATTACGTCGCTGGGTGGCTACTCCATGCTTTTTGTTTTTGCCATCGTGCTCGTCATCATCGCGGCCATCGCTATCGCTCCTATTCGTGGTGTGCGGTGATGGCGGACCATAAAGAGGTAGATAACGTGTCGAACAATACAACGATTTCGGATGCTGCTGGACATGGGGAGGTTCGGCAGCATCCGGAAGTCACTATCCGTACCGGACGCGTGCGGGGGCGCTGGCGACAGACGATAGGCGAAGGAACCTACGGGCAGTCGGCCGCTTTCTTAGGTATTCCTTTTGCGCAAGCACCCGTAGGGGATCGACGGTTTATGGCGCCGGTGCCCGCCGAACCCTGGGATGACGTTCGGGATGCGGCAGAGTTTGCCGCGACTGCGCAACGGGGTGACCCGGGCGTTACCCTTATTCCCGAACCGAGCGTTCCCGGCCAGAGCACGCTCAACGTCAATGTGTTCACCCCCTCGCCGCACTCGCCCACCGACCAGGGGTTACCGGTTCTCGTGTGGATTCACGGCGGTGGGTATTTTGCGGGTTCGCCCGCGAGTCCCTGGTACGACGGCCGCAACTTTAACCGTGACGGTGTCGTAACCGTGACGGTGTCGTATCGCCTGGGTTTTGACGGTTTCGGCTGGATCGATGGCGCCCCCAGCAACAGGGGGGTGCGCGACTGGCTGTTGGCTCTGGAATGGGTGCGCGACAATATCGCGGCATTCGGTGGCGATCCGGGGCGCGTCACGATTGCCGGTCAATCGGCCGGCGGGGGTGCCGTGCTGACCCTTTTAGGTATGGAGGCAGCGCAGCACCTTTTTCACGGGGTTTACGCCATTTCGGGTGCTCTCGGCGATGTTTCTTCGGAGCGTGCAGAGAGACTTGCCCGCACGATTGCGGCCGAGGGCGGCGTGCAACCCACGCTGGCGGGTTTTTCATCGTTGAGCGAAGAACGACTGCTGGCACTTCAGAAAAAAGCAACCGAGATGAAGGGCGACGAGTTCATGACCGTCGTCAATGAAGGTCTCCCGCTGGGGCCCATGGTTGACGGCGACCTCATCCGCCGCCCCACCTATGAGTCGCTGCGACAGGGGATTGGTGCTGATAAGCCGGTGGTGCTCGGCGCGACAGACGACGAATTTACGATGGTGTTTGCTGGTCAAGAAGCAAAGCTTGCCCTCGTGCCGCAGCAGCTGCTGCTGAAGAAGCTGGGAGTAACCAAGCAGACGCGCAAGGCCTATGTGGCCGCGAATGCCGACATTGTTGCGTTGGGCAAGGCGCGACTGGCTGGGCGTGTGGTGACCGACCGCATGTTCCGGCGCGCGGTCGTGCAGGTGGCTGCAGCGCGAGGCAGTGCTCCAACATGGACGTATCGGTTCTCGTGGACATCGGGCGCGTTTGGTTTTGCTGAACACTGTCTTGACGTGCCGTTCTTTTTCGACTGCCTCGATGGCCCGGCAATCGAACCGCTGGCCGGGCCTCACCCGCCACAAGAACTTGCCGACGAGGTGCACACGGCGGCCACATCTTTTATCGCTACGGGTGACCCCGGTTGGCCTCAGCATGGTGGAGAGCCAGGTGTGTCGCGGGTATTTGATGTACCCAGTCGCACCGAGCCGGATGCTTTTGCGGCGGTGCGTGCGCTGCTCTAAACCTTTTCGGTGACGAGGCTTTTCACACGCCGGTGCTCGTGCAAGGTGAAACGCGGGCGTTCATCGACCTTTGTGCCGCCATCAGCAAGCCAGCCATGGCGCTCATAAAAGTCGATGCCGCGCGAGTTGCCATCGAGCATCCACAGATATGCGCGTCGGTGACCGCCCATCCGTAACGAGGCCTCAGCCTCGGCCAATAGCGCATGCCCGAGACCGTGTGACCAAGCATCCGGATGCGCATACAAACCCCACACCTCACCGGAAGCCACCGGGTTGTTATCGCGCGCCGGACCAAACGTGCACCAGGCCAGCACTCGGCGATCAACCTCGGCGACCAGTGTGCGCTCGCGATGCTGGTCGGTGATCATTTTCTGCCACTGCGCCTCGCGCGCAGCGATATCGAGATCGTCAAGCACGTGCTGCGGGACAAGCCCTCGATACGCCTGCTGCCAGGAGCGCACGTGCGCGACAGCGATGTCGTGTGCGTCGGCGACTGTCGCCTCGCGAATGAATAGGCCCTCCATAACGACACTGTAGCCGTCGAGGTCGCGTGTGTCAGTAGGCCAGTGAGCCGCGGCTGCGTGGCAGGTTAGTGATCGCGGCCAGCCCCCGCCGAAGGAGAGACCGTGAACAGGTGCGGCTCGGTGAACCCTGCCCGAGCAAAAGCGTCGATGACCGTTTTCGACACGTGGTCGATGTGCGCATGTTCGACAAGGGCGATGGCTGCGCCACCGAAACCTCCACCGGTCATGCGTGCGCCGTAGGCGCCGGCACCCAGCGCCGTGTCGACAGCGAGGTCGAGTTCGGGGCACGAGATTTCGAAGTCGTCGCGCATAGAAGCGTGTGAGGCAGTCAAGAGGTCACCGATAGAGCGCGGACCGCTCGCGCGGAGTGCCGTAACGGTCGCGAGCACACGGTCGTTCTCGGTCACGATGTGGCGCACACGGCGAAAGGTTTCGTCGTCGAGCAGTTCGGCGGCTCTCTCGAGATCGGTCACACTCACATCACGCAGTGCGGCAACCCCCAGGGCGGTTGCGCCTGCTTCGCACGAAGCGCGCCGCTTGCCATACCCGCCGGTGGCGTGAGAGTGCTTCACACGCGTATCGATCACGAGCAGTTCCAGACCCGCCTCGGCAAACCCTAGCGGCACGATCTCGGTGTCGAGCGAGCGGCAATCCAGAAACAGGGCGGCATCGTTTTTGCCGAGCATAGACGCCATTTGGTCCATGATTCCCGTGGGTGCCCCTACCGCCTGATTTTCGGCGCGGCGACCGGCCTGGGCAAGATCGCGGTCGCTGTAGCCCAGCGCCCAAAGATCGTTAAGGGCGACGGCCGTCGCGCATTCGATAGCAGCCGATGATGAGAGTCCGGCACCTACCGGCACGGCAGAGGCCAGAGCAATATCAACGCCGGTGATGGCAGCAGCATCCGGTGTCTTTTCTGATTCCGGATGCAGCAGAGCCCACGCAACCCCCAAGGGGTAGGCGGCCCACTCAGCAACCGCTGGCGTCTGGCCCTCGGGCGTCGGAAAAAGGTTTACTAGATCATCGATCGGTACTTCGACTGTTTCTTCGGCAAAGGTTGATCGCACGCGAACGATTCGATCAGCGCGGGGCGCTGCTGCTGCCACGGTGCGTTGTGTGATGGCAAACGGCAGCACGAAGCCGTCGTTGTAGTCGGTGTGTTCGCCGATAAGGTTCACGCGACCGGGCGCCGACCATAGGCCCGGCTCGGCATCGCTGAGCGAGCGAAAAAGTGTGCGGGCCTGTTCGTGAACGTTCATGCGTGACCCCCGAATGACGACGACTCTGTGGTGCCTGCGGCATCCGGATGCTGCAGAGCTTCGCGCAATCGCTGCGCTCCTACCTCGGGCGGAATATCGCCGATCCACGCGCCCATCGCAGCCTCGGAACCCGCAAGATATTTCAATCGGTCGGCGCCACGGCGCGGGCTGGTCAGTTGCAGATGCAGGCGCATGCTGTCGCGCGCAACGTGAACAGGAGCCTGGTGCCATGCAGCAATGTACGGCGTAGGGGTGGGGTAAAGGCGGTCAACGCCTCGCAGCAGGGTGCGGTAGAGCACGGCGAGTTCATCGCGTTCATCCGAGGAAAGCGCCGCGAAATCGGGCACGTGCCGGTGCGGCAGCATGTGCACTTCGATCGGCCAGCGGGCCGCGAAGGGCACAAACGCCGTCCAGTGCTCACCCGTCAGCACTACACGCTCGCTCGCGCGCTCGTGTTCCAGAATGCGCTGGAAGAGGTCGGGTGAGGTGCGTTCGATGGAGGACAACATTTGTTGCGTGCGCGGCGTGATGTAGGGGTACGAATAGATCTGGCCGTGCGGATGATGCAGCGTGACACCGATGTCTTCGCCACGGTTTTCGAAGGGAAAAACCTGCTCAATACCGGGTAGCGCCGACAGGGCGGCTGTGCGATCGGCCCACGCTTCGATCACGGTGCGCACGCGCGAGACTGTTTGTGTTGCCAGCGAACCGGTGCGTTCGGGAGAAAAGCACACGACTTCGCATCGACCAACGCTGGTGCGCGTACGGCCGAGATCTAGTTGCGAGAGGTCGTCGAGCCCCGTGGGAGCGTTATCGGCGGCAGGAGCCGAACCCGTTGCCACTGCAAGGGCAGGACCAAAAGACGGCGACCGGTTTTCGAACACCGCCACGTCGTACACCGACGGGATCTCGGATGGGTTGCTCGCCGATTGTGGGGCCAGCGGATCGAGTTCTGCCGGGGGCAAAAAGGCCCGATTCTGCCGCGCAGCGGCCACTGAAATCCAGTCGCCAGTCAATACGTCTTGACGCATGGTTGCTGTGGCGGGGCGAGGGTCAAGCGCGCGAGCATCGACGGCACGGTCGGGCCCGAGCGTTGTATCGGCGTCGTCAAAATACAGCAGCTCGCGGCCATCGGCCAGGAGTGTCTGCCTTTTGATAATGCCGCCCGAAAGATGTTCGACCTGCTGCGCGGCATGCTGTGCCGACGGCAGCGGTGATGCAGGAACCTCGCTCATGTTCACGTCAACACGCTAGCGTTTGCGCGTGATAACG
The DNA here is from genome assembly GCF_050408645.1 of Microbacterium luticellae. Taxonomy (NCBI): domain Bacteria; kingdom Bacillati; phylum Actinomycetota; class Actinomycetes; order Micrococcales; family Microbacteriaceae; genus Microbacterium; species Microbacterium luticellae. The sequence goes on along the minus strand of NZ_JBNTKE010000004.1, from coordinate 168,776 downwards.
TCAACATGACAGCGCGACATCATGCGCGATAAAGAAAGGACCACCGTGGCAACACGCGTATCTATGGCGATGGTGGCCGCCCACGTCGGCGTGTCAGGCCAGACGGTGTCGCGCGTCGTGCACGGTAACCCGCACGTCGACCCGAGCACGCGCCGCAGGGTTGAGCAGGCCATGGCCGAACTGGGCTATCGGCCTCACCGCGCCGCGCGTGCTCTGCGCACCGGCCGCTCGCACACGGTGGGCGTCGTTGCGGCATCGTTGGGCACCGTCGGTAACTTTCGCATGGTCCAGGCGGTTGTCGAATCGGCCGCGCGGCACGGTTATGCGGTCATGGTTGTTACTGCCGCGGACGAACCGTCGCTGGCTGCCGCCTTCGACCGGCTGCATGAAGAGAACGTCGACGGTGTGATCGTGCTCAACGAGGCCTCCGCTTTTGTGCCGGAAACCCCTCGACCGACTGGCCTGCGCATCGCCGTGGTTGACGCCGAAGCATCGCCGCTCTACAGTACCGTCTCCAGTGCTCACGCCGACGGCGCTCGCACGGCAACAGCGCACTTGCTGGCTCGTGGGCACACCCGTGTTCATCACATTGCGGGGCCCGCCGAGTCGTTTGCCGCCCGCGAGCGCGAACGAGGCTGGCGCGAGACCCTGCTTGCGGCAGGCATCACGCCGCCTGAAGTCGTGCGTGCCGAATGGTCGGCGCAATCGGCGTACGACGTGGCAGCGCAGCTGGGCCGCGCTACGGCCGTTTTCTGTGCCAACGATTACCTGGCACTCGGGCTCATTCGCGCATATGCCGAAAGGGGCATGCGTGTGCCAGAGGATGTCAGTGTCGTGGGGTTTGACGACGTGCCCGAGGCCGCTAATTACCTACCGCCCCTCACCACCGTGCGGCAAGACTTTACTGCCTTGGCGGAGGCCGCATGGACAGCACTGGGGCTTCCTGCAACTAATGATCAGAAGAAAACGATCGAGGTATCACGCGGTGCGCACGCCAGCATTGCTACCGCCCTCGTGCAGCGCGCCAGCACAGCTGCACTCACGGTTTCCGCGTAGCCGGACGCCCCGGCAGACGAGCGTTTCATCATGGCTACGAGGTTGATCCTCTAGGATCATTGTTCGATGAACAGAGTCGCCGTATGACGCGCGTCGTCATTGCCCCCGACAGTTTCAAGGGCACCATTACAGCCGCCGATGCCGTTACTGCGCTTACGGTCGGCTGGCATAGCGTTGATCCGAGCGCCGACATTTGTGCCAGGCCCATGGCCGACGGCGGCGAAGGCACTCTCGATGCCTTTGCGGCGGTGCATCCGGAAGCCGAGTATCGCACCGTGACCATCACGGGCCCCGATGGTTTCGAGATCGAAGCCCTGTGGCTCTATTTGCCACCGACACCGGATGCCGCACACGGCACGGCCGTCATCGATGTTGCCTCGACCGTGGGTATTGAACTGCTCACAGAACTGTTGCCGCTCGACGCAGATACGACAGGTTTTGGCGAAGCGATCGCTGCCGCACTCGATGAAGGCGTATCGCGCATCATTGTGGGCATTGGCTCGAGTTCATCGACCGACGGTGGCACGGGAATGCTGCGGGCACTGGGTGCACGATTTATCGATGCAGAAGGCGAAGAAACTCCGTCGGGTGCACGGGGTCTCACCGATATCGTCGCGGTCGACATGAGCCAGATGCGCCCGGCGCCCGAGGTTCTCGTGCTGACCGATGTCACGAATGCACTCGTGGGCCGCCGCGGAGCCGCCCGCGTGTTTGGGCCGCAAAAAGGTTTGAGTAGCGCCGCTGACATTGGTCGCACCGATGCGGCGTTGGCAAAGCTTGCGCGCTTGCTCGAGGTCGATGCCCGTACCCCCGGCTCAGGCGCGGCCGGTGGGCTCGGCGCAGCACTGTTGGCGTGGGGTGGGCGGCTGGTGCCCGGTGCCCACGAAGTGGCAGAACTTATAAAGCTGGACGCAGCCGTGCATGATGCTGACATCGTCATCACGGGCGAAGGTTCATTCGATGGCCAATCGGGTGCCGGTAAAGTGCCCGCCTATGTTGCCGAAATGGCAGCACGCGCGCACGTGCCGGTCGCGCTCGTAGCCGGGCGTATAACGCCCGATGCCCACACCGATGCCTTCGTTGCCACCGCTTCGCTTACCGAACTGGCAGGAACCGCCGACGCCGCCATGAACGACGCCGCGCACTGGCTCGAGCAAGCAGGTGCTGACCTCGCACGTCGCATCGGCCGCGCAGCGGGTGCCTACGGCACGTGAACGACAAACGCCCGCTAACGGTGCCGGGGTTTACTGTTCGAGAGCTTCGGTGACGACGGCGCGTGCTTCGTCTTGCACCTGCGCCAGGTGCTCAGGCCCTACGAGGCTCTCGGCATACAACTTGTAAACATCTTCTGTGCCCGAGGGGCGCGCGGCGAACCACGCGTGCTCCGTCTGTACTTTCACGCCGCCAATCGCCGCACCATTTCCGGGCGCATGCGACAGTTTGGCAACGATGGTTTCTCCGGCTAGCTCTGTTGCCGAAACGCTGTCGGGCGAGAGCCTGCCCAGTGCTGCTTTTTGCTCGGGCGTTGCTGGGGCATCGACACGTTCGTATGACGAAGCACCAAAGGCTTCTTCGAGTTCACGGTAGCGCTCCGACGGCGTTTTGCCGGTGACGGCGATGATCTCGGCGGCCAGCAGACACAGCAAAATACCGTCTTTATCGGTTGACCATGGGCTGCCGTCCATACGCAAGAACGACGCCCCGGCCGACTCTTCACCGCCGAATGCCACCGAGCCATCGAGCAGGCCCGGCACAAACCATTTGAATCCCACGGGCACTTCGAGCAGACGCCGGCCGAGCGATTCTGCGACACGATCAATAATCATCGACGACACGAGTGTCTTGCCCACCGCCGCGTTACGCGACCACCCGGTGCGATGCGAGAAAAGATAGTCGATCGCTACCGCCAAGAAGTGGTTGGGGTTCATAAGACCAGCATCCGGGGTCACGATGCCGTGGCGGTCAGCGTCGGCGTCATTGCCGGTGAGCACATCGAAATCGGCGCGGCGTTCAACCAGCGACGCCATGGCATGCGCCGAGGACGGATCCATGCGAATTTTTTCGTCCCAGTCGAGCGTCATAAACCGCCACGTCGGGTCGACCTCAGGGTTCACAACCGTGAGGTCGAGCTCATACATTTCGGCGATGAGCGCCCAATAGTCGACCGAGGCGCCACCCAGCGGATCAGCACCGATGCGCACACCCGCGCGACGAATCGCATCAATGTCGATGATCGATGGCAAATCGCGCACATAGGCGTCGCGAAAATCGTAGGTGCCAATCGTGTCGGGTGCGATATCGGCCCAGGGTGTGCGTTGCACCCCGGCAAGCACCTCGGCAATGAGCGCATTCGCGCGTTCGGCAATCCAGCCGGTTGCGTCGGTGTCGGCCGGGCCGCCATGGGGCGGGTTGTATTTAAAACCGCCGTCACTGGGCGGGTTGTGCGAGGGGGTGATGACAATACCGTCGGCCCGGCCCGAAGCGTGTGCGGCAAGACCGCGGTTGTGGCTCAGAATCGCGTGGCTGATGGCAGGAGTGGGCACCCACGAGTCGCGCGAGTCAACCCGCACATCAACGCCCGCGGCAATCAATACCTCAATAGCACTGCGCTCGGCAGGACGCGAAAGGGCGTGCGTATCGCGCCCCACAAAAAGCGGGCCTGTGATTCCTTGTTTACGTCGATACTCCACAATGGCCTGCGTGGTGGCCAAAATATGGTGCTCGTTAAAACTCGAATTCAGAGCAGAACCACGGTGACCACTCGTGCCAAATACCACCCGGTGGGCGGGGTTAGCGGGGTCGGGCACGCGGTCGTAGTAGGCCGCAATCAGTTCGTCGACATCGATGAGGTCACTTTCCTCCGCACGGAGGCCGGCACGGCTTGTCATGCAATCAGTTTGCCTCGTCGCCTGTGCATTTGCATCATCCGTGTCACAAAAACGATGTTCCGGATGCCGCGGGCCAGCCCGACTGTCGGCGTCGCCCCGGCACAGTATTAGGCTGATGGTCGTGACCGAACCCCGTACCTACAGCTATCTCGGACCCGCCGGAACCTTCACCGAAGCCGCTCTGGATCAGGTTCCTGAGGCCCGAGGGCAGAAGTGGCGCGCTGTGCACAACGTCGGTCAGGCGCTCGACGACGTGATCGAAGGGCGCAGCCATGCCGCGATGATCGCCATCGAAAACTCCATTGAGGGCGGTGTCTCTACCACTCAAGATGCCCTCGCGGTGCTGCCCGATCTGCGCATCGTGGGTGAGTATCTGGTCAAGGTCGATTTTGTGCTGGTAGCACCACCAGGCACCACGCTCGACGAGGTATCGGTGATCACGGCGCATCCGGTGGCTTACGCCCAGTGCCAGCAGTGGCTGACACACAACCTGCCCAACCATTCGCATGTTCCCGCCGCCAGTAACGTGGCCTCGGCACTGTCGGTGCTCGACGGTTCATCGCCCGCACAGGCAGCAATTGCAGCGCCGGGAATTATTCGCCACCACGACGTTGAAGTGCTCGCCGAAAGCATGGGCGACAACGACAACGCCGTCACCCGATTCGTACTAGTCACGCGTGCGGCCGCACCGCCACCACCCACCGGCGCCGACAAAACCTCGCTCATTGTTGAGCTCCCCGGCGACCACCCCGGTGCGCTGCTTGAAATGCTGGAACAGTTCTCGGCCCGCGGCGTTAACCTCTCGCTACTCGAGTCCCGCCCCATCGGCGACTCCCTCGGCCGCTACCGGTTCGTGATCGATGCCGACGGGCATATTCTCGATGAGCGCATGGCCGATGCCCTCCTGGGTATACGCCGATTCTCGCCGCGCGTCGTATTCCTCGGCTCCTATCCCCGCGCCGACCGCCGCATCGTGCACTATCCCGACCGCTACGCCGACGGGGTCTTCGAAGAAGCCCGCGACTGGCTCCGGGCGCTCATTAGCGGGGCACCCGGCGCGTAGGCTTGCGTGTCTGCGAGCGCGTGCTCAGGCCTCTGCCGCAAACGGTCACATCAAATCGTTGGAATGTAGTTGATTACATCGCTTGATGGGATAGAGCAATGCAAATGCTACTGGGAGAGGTAGCTGTGTGGCCTGACCTCTCAGTCGATTAAATCGCGAAACACATCGAGGAATTCACAACGCATAAATGGCTGTAGCCCACGCTTCTGTGCAGCGGGCCAAGCTTTGAGCGCCTTCGTGAAACCGAGTAGTTCTTGGGGTAGGTGCTCGCTGCAATCTATGCGTGCCCCTTGGTCTGAGGTGAGACTGAGGGGCAGTTGCGGGCAGGCGGAACAGAAACCGGGATGGTGATGTCGCATTCACAACTAGTCGTGCTCGCCAGTCGTGAATACGAAGCTCTATCCGTATCAATATGACTACGTTGACAGGCAAAGCTAGTCCGTACTAGTCTGGCATCTGCCAAGAATATGGCAACGTGGACAGAAGCGTGGCGACGCCCTAAAGGGTGCGCTGCATGATCGAAGGAGATCGCATGACTGGCGGTACTCAGCTCTGGGACCCGTTCGATAAGGCGTTTATTGAGGATCCGTTCCCGACCTACGCGATGCTCCGTGAGGAGCGTCCGGTTTACCATAACGAAGAGCGTGGATTTTACGCATTAACGCGGTGGGACGATGTGGTCGAAGCGAACCGTGACTGGGCAACTTACAGTAGTGCCGAAGGGGTAGATCTCGACCGTACGGGTTCGATTTTCTTTGGTGAAGGAAACATCGTGGAGCAAGATCCCCCGTCGCACGACATCTTCAGGCTCGTGCTCACTGACTTCATTAATCCTGGATTCGTGCGCCTGCAGGAGGAAGACGTCACTCGCCGGGTGCAAGAGTTGACTGACCGTCTCGACGGACGGTCAAATGTGGACTTTGCTGGAGAGTACGCGATGCGCCTCCCGCTCGGAGTCGTGTGTGACCTTCTGGGTATCGACGGGTCAGACCATGAGTGGGTTTTTGGCCGCTTCGTTACGATGTTTGAGCGAGAGTCGGGCAGCACTGAAATCCCTCAGGTTGCACTTAGCGCAGCTGCAGAGGTGCGCGACTATCTTGAGAACGAATTGAAGTCGCGACGTCGGGGAAAAGGCACGGGCGATTTGTTGTCCGCGATTGCCAACGGCACCGTTGGAGACAGGCCGCTTACCCACCTTGAGCAGGTTGGAATGAGCACACTGGTTATTTCGGCGGGAATCACGACAACGAAAAACTTGCTCACCAACATCTTCTGGTACATGGCACGCAATCCCGAACTGCGGTCAACTGTAGAGGAGCGCGCAGCCCGGTATGCGCAGCCCATGATTGAGGAGTTCCTTCGCTTCGATAGCCCGATCCAGAACTCATCACGTACAGCGATGACAGACGTCGAGCTTCATGGCGTCACGATTCCCCAGGGATCCACTGTGACCCTGGTCTACGGATCTGCAAATCGAGACCCAGAGCGTTTCGATGACGCCGATCAACTAAATGTCACGCGGCGCGTTGGTAAGCACATGGCTTTTGGAGGAGGGGTACACCTCTGCATTGGGGCTCCGCTCGCGCGACTCGAAGCAAAGATCGTTCTCCAACACGGATTACCGCAGATGAAGCAGTTTGCGATGGGTGGCGAACCCGAACGTGTTTTGAAAATGAACGAACGTGGCTTTGAGTCTCTACCTCTGGTGTTCGACAAGTGAGTGCGGAAGCCCCGTCGTCCGTCGGGCTGGACAAGGCGCTCAGTACCAGTTGGCATGACCTCACTGGTGTTCTCCCCGCGGGATCGAAAGGGTGGGCCCACCCCGGTTTGGCATACAGAGCCGGTGTCTTTCTGACTGCCGATCCAGCCGACGCGCGCATTGTGGCGTTCGAAGAAGACGGTCAGAATCTGTGGTCGATGGATGTCCCCGCTCGTGAGATCCATGGCATCGAGATAGATGATGAGCTGATCTGGCTCGCTGATCCTGGCAACAAGGAATGTCCCGACGGGCAGGGAAGCTATTCCACGCAAGAGGGTGAGAATGGTGGGCAAGTGCTTGCTATTCGTCGAGACGGAACAACTGCTGTCCGCATTGGTGCTCCGTCCTTACCGATTTACGATTCGAACGTCTTTCGGCCTACGTCCGTCGTTGCCGCCGAAGACCTATGGGTAGCTGATGGGTATGGTGCGAACTTAGTTCACAGATACAACCGGTCGGGGGACTTGCTTGGATCCATCGGCCTAGAAGGTGTTGAGTTTGACAATCCACATTCCATCGCATGGGACGACCGGGATGGCAGGAATGAGCTTCTGGTCGCGGATCGAGGTAACAATCGTATTCTTGCCATAGAACCGACGACTGGAAAGGTCAATCGAGTCATCGGTGACGGCGTGGTCGAACGGCCATCTGGCATGGCCATTTGGCGAAATCTCTTGGTCGTGGCAGATCTAAACGGGCGAATCTCTCTGCTCAACTCTGAGGATGAGTTGCTCACGCACCTAGGTGAAAGTGGGGTTGACGCTCTGGATCGAGACGGTTGGCCGAATGTGATCCAGGGCGGCTTGACTTTGCGGCCAAGTGTGGATCCCGGCAAGTTCAATGCTCCGCACGATGTCGCTGTAACGCCAGATGGTTTATTGGTTGTCTGTGAATGGATGATTGGCGGGCGGCTCACGGCTGTTGACCTTCCCATCATTCTTTCGGTGCTGTCGGCACCGGCGGGCTAGTTCACTCGAAAGAAGGAATGACAATGGTTTCGGTTGCCATTATCGGTAGCGGCCCTGCGGGGTGCTACACCGCACAGTTCTTATCGAAGCTCATTCCAGAAGCAAACATCACGGTCTTCGACCGACTCCCTGTTCCATTTGGTCTCGTGCGATACGGTGTCGCGCCTGACCACCAAGGCACAAAAGCAGTAACTCGACAATTCGATCGTCTCTTTGAGCGCGGTGGCGTCCGCTTTGCCGGCAACATCGAGGTAGGTACGGATGTCAGCATCCAGACAGTCGAGTTAAACTTCGATGTCGTCGTCGTCGCGACAGGGTTGGACGAAGACCGGCTGTTGGGAATTCCCGGCGAAGATCACCATCGTGTGATCGGCGCCGGGCACATCGTACGCATGGTTAACGGTCATCCTGACGCTAGCGAAGAGATCGCTCTTGGCAACGATATTGTGCTGATAGGCAATGGGAATGTCGCCGTTGATGTCATGAGGATGCTGCTGAAACCTTTGGAGGAATTCGAGGGGTCGGATGTTGAGGAAAGCGTCCTTCGACGGCTTCGAGGGTCTGGCGTGCGGAACATTGACGTTGTTGGCCGTTCCTCAATGGCAGCAGCGAAATTTGATCCAGTTGTTCTCCGTGAGCTTCGGGGGCTTCCGGGTGTCGGGTTTGCTGTTGATGGTGAGTTCCCCCTCGAGGGCTCCCGCATTGGTGATGTCGTACGCGAACTTGTTGAATCCAGTGATCGAACCGCGACGACTACTGTCACGCTGAGGTTTAGCTGGACACCAACAGCGGTGTCAGGTAATGGAGACGAGTGCCGCGCAGAATTTGTATCAGAGGACGGGAAGCGTCTTGTGCTGGATGCAGACTCGGTGATTACCGCCATCGGCTTCCAACACGCCCAGCGACGCCTATATCCAGGGGATGAGTCCGAGCCAGATTCGGTCACTATTGCGCCAGGAATCTACCGGACCGGCTGGTACAGGCGCGGACCTCGAGGCACGATTCCGGAGAACCGGCTTGATTCTCGTGAGGTCGCTGAAACTATCGCAGCAGATATCAAAGCCGGTCGTATTTTGGTGGGGCGACCGGGATGGCCCGGACTACCGGCATCGGTGCAAGAGAAAGCTGTTGATTTTGCAGGGTGGCGCGTAATCGACCGCTTTGAGATCGAGCGAGCAGAAACAGGGCGGAAACGGCGTAAGGTCACCGCACGAGAAGACATGCTGCGATTGGCTACGAAAGAGTTCGCTAAAGGCGACGAAGTGGAGGACAAGAAATGAAAATTGTGATCCTGTTTGGCACCGAATCAGGCACCTCGGAGTTCGTTTCCAACGACCTCGCAGATGCCATCGCCGATTTTGATGACAACATTGAGGTCGAAGTCAGTGATATGGCAGATCAGTTCGTTGGCGATATTGATTTGGACGCTTTCCATCTAATTGTTTGCGCTACCTACGGAGAAGGTGACCTACCTGCCAGTGCTAAGCCTTTATATGCTGAACTGCAAGGAGAACGCCCCGACCTCACGGGACTCCGCTATGCAATGTTCGGTCTCGGCGACTCAAGTTACGAGGATACGTACAGCTTAGGCAGCGAGATCATCGACAAGATTCTGGCCGAACTCGGTGCCACCCGGGTGGGGGAGTATGGTCGGCACGATGCTACAGGTCGAGATGATGCTACGGACGTGGCTCTTGCGTGGCTTGAAGGCTTGCAGCAGAGCGTTCTGACTGCTCACGCGAATGCGTAGGCAGAGTTGTGATGATTCAGCTCAGCCAGCAGACACTTAACGACCTTCCCGCCACAGTTAGCCGCCCTCGATATGACAGATCTCTAGTGACGTGCGGGATCGTACATTTTGGCGTCGGAGGCTTCCATCGCGCACATCAGGCGCTTGCTGTTGACACGCTCATGAACCAAGGTCACTCGTTTGACTGGGGCATCTGTGGAGTCGGTACCCGCCCGGAAGACGCTCAAATGCGCGACGTACTTCGTGCTCAAGACTATCTCTACACTGTGGTCGAACGTGATGCTGACGGGTCTGTGCAACCGCAGGTGATCGGATCGATCATCGACTATCTCTTCGCTCCCGACGATCCGGAGGCGGTGGTTGAGAGGATGGTTGATCCGAAGACTCGTATTGTTTCACTGACCATCACTGAGGGCGGATACAACACAAATTTTATCACCGGTGAATTTGACCTTACGAATCCCGAGGTTGCAGGCGACCTGATGGCGGATGTTGACGCGCTCAGGACTCCGTTTGGTCTCATTACTGAAGCGCTAGCGCGGCGGCGGAGCCTTGGGCAACACCCATTCACGATCCTGAGTTGCGACAACATCCAGGACAACGGCAGGATCGCAAAAGAAGCATTTCTCGCTTACGCCGGAGCATCGGATCCGGGATTGGCTGACTGGATCCGAGAGAGCGTTGCGTTTCCCGCAACCATGGTGGATCGCATCACTCCGGCAACGACTGATGATGATCGCGATTTTGTGCGGCAACAGCTGGGTTTTGTTGACGACTGGCCAGTCGTTTGTGAACCTTTTTTCCAGTGGGTCATTGAAGATGAGTTCACGACCGGCCGCCCAAGGCTGGATGTCGCTGGAGCTCAGTTCGTTGACGACGTGAGGCCGTACGAATTGATGAAGCTTCGGCTCTTAAATGTCAGCTACGTCGGTGTCGGACATCTTGGGGCGCTCAAGGGATATCAGCTTGCATATCAGAGCGCACAAGATGCGGCAGTCGCGCGATTTTTGCGAGCCTACATGAATGAAGTCTCGAGCAGCTTGAGACCGGTGCCGGGGGTCGACCTCGATGTCTACAAAGACCAACTTATCGCCCGTTTCTCGAACAAATACGTTAAAGACACGATCCGGCGCTTGAGTATGGAAGGTTCCGACCGGTTGCCCAAGTGGTTGTTACCGGCAGTTTGGGAGATGCTCGCCGACGGGCATTCTGTCCGGTATTCGGCGGGGATCATCGCGGTCTGGGCTCGTTTCGCTGAAGGTGTAGATGAGCGTGGTCATAGCCTTGAGGTCGTTGACCGTCTAGCGAGTGAGCTCGTGGCTCGAGCGAGTGAGCAGCGCCTGGATAATCTCGCGTTCTTGCGTGATCAGCAACTCTTCGGAGAGATTCTGGAGCAGCCAGAATTTACTACCGCATACACAGCGGCGCTTAGTGCCATGCATCGCAACGGTGTCCAAAGCTGGCTCCAAGTTGCGTCCCAGGGGCTTCAAAAGTAGAACGTGAGTTAAAACTTATCTGACTACGTTGACAGAAGTTACGTAGCCGATATATCGTTTACTTAGCTAAAAATATGACAACGTAGACATATAAGGTTTGCGAAATTCCTTCGCACACTTACGTCAACGAAGACAGGAAGGCAATTACATGCGCAGCAAGAAACTGACCCGGAGAAAGGTCGGGGCCGGTGCCGCACTGGTTGCGGTAAGCCTGACCATTACTGCGTGCGCGGGGGCCGGAGGCAGCGGCAGCAGTTCTGGCGGCGGAGACGTCGTTACGCTGACCTTTGCCTCGGTGAATACACCGCAGTTCGCGGACCTGCAGGAGATGGCAGTCGTATTCGAGAAAGAAAATCAGGGCATCAAGATCGACTTCATCCAGATGTCTGAGAGTGATCTCCGTGATGCTGTGACCGCGGATATCGCAACAAACGGTGGCCAATACGACATCCTCACGATCGGTTCGTATGAGGTGCCGATCTGGGGCGACAATGGCTGGTTGGCGGACCTCACCGACCGGGCTGTGGCCTCGAACGACTACGACGTTGAGGACTTCCTCGAACCAGTGCGAAAGCAAGTCACTGTGGAGGACAGCCTGTACGCAGTTCCCTTCTATGCCGAGTCGTCATTCCTCATGTACAACAAGGAGATCCTCGATGCAGCAGGTTTAACCGTTCCGGAGCACCCAACCTGGGACGAGGTTGCTGCTATGGCACGTCAGGTTCAGGATTCCGACACCACTGGTATCTGCCTTCGAGGTAAGCCTGGCTGGGGGGAAGGGATCGTCCCGCTTACCACGATGGCGCAGACGTTTGGCGGCGGTTGGTACGACGAGAACTGGAACGCGGGCCTGAATGAGCCTGAGTTCATTGAGGCAGTACAGTTTTACGCCGATCTGCTCAAAGATGCTGGTGAGAAAGACCCGGTGTCCTTCGGTTTCACGGAGTGCTTGAACCTGTTTTCCCAGGGAAAAGCAGCGTTCTGGTATGACGCGACCAGTGCTGGGGGCCTCGTCGAAACGCCAGAACTGAGCGACGTGGCGGGTAAGGTCGGCTTTGCTCACGCTCCCGTGCGAGACACTGCTGAGTCCGGATGGCTCTGGTCATGGAACCTTGCCATTCCCGCGAGCTCCGAGAAACAGGACGCTGCCTGGGCGTTCATGGAGTGGGCAACGAGCAAGGAATACGTCCAGCACGTTGGCGAGACACTTGGGTGGGGGAGAATTCCCTCGGGTGGCCGCGAGTCTACCTTTGCGCTCCCGGAGTACCAGGAAGCTGGCGCTTCGTTCGCCGATCTGACGCACGACATTATGCTCGCAGTTAACCCCGATCAGCCGGGTGTCTCACCACAACCGTATGTTGGCATTCAGTATGTCACCATCCCGGAATTCCAAGACCTCGGAAATCAGGTATCGCAGTTGCTCGCCGAGGTGTACGCGGGCCGTTCGTCCGTCGAGGACGCGATGAACGCAGCTCAGAAGCTTGCTCAAGAGGCAGCGCCAACCGATTAGTGAACGGTCCGGGGTCCGACATGTGCTGACATTTTCCGGACCCCGGATCTCAAACATTTAAGAAGCAGGCCGAGGAACTCATCTCATGACCATCGCAGAATCGACGACGCACGCGATCGTCACCAAGAACACTAAGCCACCTACGCGGTCCTCGACCGGAATGACAGGGCGTGATCGAAAGGCACTGCGCATCTCGCGGACGCTGCTGTGGCCCGCTCTGGCCGTGCTGCTTCTCGTGACGCAGGTCCCCTTCGTCGTCACCATCTATCTATCGTTCCAGAAGTGGAACCTGCTGAAGCCTGGTGAACAGGGATTTGCAGGCATCGACAACTACGTTGCTGTGCTTAGCCGCGGTGCATTCTTCTCTTCGCTGTGGGCTACCGTGCTCATCGTAGGAACGAGCGCGCTACTCTCCCTCGTAATTGGCATGGTCCTCGCACTGCTCCTCGACCGGAAGTTTCCTTTCCAAGGAGTCGCAAGAACCCTTCTAATCACGCCATTTCTCATGATGCCGGCCGCATCCGCATTGATCTGGAAATGGGCAATGTTGGACTCAAATTCCGGCATGGTTAACTGGGCGCTTTCGTTGGTCGATTTACCACCAGTCTCCTGGAATACCGACCTGCCGATCCTCACTATTGTCATCACACTCACCTGGCAGTACACGCCGTTCATGATGCTCATTCTCCTGGCAGGTCTTCAAAGCCAACCGCAGGACGTATTGGAAGCTGCGGCTGTCGACGGTGCCGGACCATTGCGAACGTTCTTTGCAATGACGATGCCGCACTTGAGGCAGTATGTGGAGCTTGCAGTACTCCTCGGTGTCATCTTGATGCTCCAAGTTTTCGACCCTGTCGCGATCATGACACGGGGTACCGGCGGAACGAAGACCCTGCCGTACCTTCTGTACGAGCGGGCCTTCATCGGCCTCGAAATCGGTGAGGCAGCGGCATACGGTGTCCTAGCTGTGATCGTGACCATCATTGTGGCGACCATCGCCCTGCGGTTGCTGTTCAAGATGTTTAAGACGGAAGGAATCGTGCGATGAGCACTTCGACTGCAGTTCCGGCCCGGGCAAAGGTGCGAAGGCGCGTTGTAAGTACTGTGCTTACAGCGATAACTTACGTTGTCACGATAGCGTTCTTCTTCCCCGTCGCGTGGATGGTTCTGACGGCCTTCAAACCCGAGGCAGTGGCAGCGACTAATCCCCCCACGATCTTCACCGAATATACGATGGAGAACTTCGCGAAGGTAATGGACAGCGGGTTCAGCGGCTATCTGATCAACTCTTTGATCGCTTCGGTAACGTCCACGGTAATTGTGGTAGTCCTGGCCATACCGGCAGCATACGCTCTGTCGGTACGCCCCGTGAAACGGCCAACCGATATTTTGTTCTTCTTTATTTCTACGAAGTTTCTACCGTTAGCTGCAGCGGTTATACCGATTTACCTGGTGCTCCAGCAGTTGCGTTTGCTCGACAACATCAACGCTCTCACTGTGCTGTATATGGGCATGAACTTACCACTCGCGGTGTGGATGATCCGTTCCTTCTTGATGGAGGTGCCAACGGAAATCATTGAAGCAGCGCAGATGGATGGTGCAAACTTGCGTACAGAGCTAGTGCGTGTAGTCCTGCCGATTGTGGCCCCGGGAATTGCCGCTGCAGCGCTCATCTGCTTCATTTTTGCGTGGAATGAATATTTCTTGGCGAATATTCTTACGTCTACAGTTGCGAGAACGACACCCCCGGCTCTCAGCGGGTTTGTATCGGGACGTGGACAGTTTCTTGCGGTGTTGAGTGCAGCGGCCACAGTTGCCGTATTGCCGGTCATCATTGCGGGATGGGCGGCACAGAAGCGCCTGGTTCGCGGACTGGCAATGGGTGCTATTAAGTGAGACCGCGATTCATAATGCAGTTCATAGCGAGAGAAATGACTCGTGGCAATACAATGTGACCACGCTGGCATCTGCGCACTCGAGTCGGGCCGACTTCGGGCGAGAACTTTAGACAGGGGAAACTATGGCATCTGATTCGGGAAGCGCTGTCGTGCGGCGTCCGAAGCGGATTCAACGGGCGACGATGCGAGACGTTGCGGCACTTGCGGAGGTTAGTGCAAAGACGGTATCCCGCGTAATCAACGGGGAGAAGTATGTCTCTAACGAGATCGCGGAGCGCGTGCGCGATGCGATGGAGCGATTAGATTACCGACATAATTTGGCGGCAAGCCAATTGCGGGCTGGAACGAATGCAGCAGCTATTGGAGTCATTCTTGTCGATATTTCCAACCCCTTCTCATCGGCCGTGCATCGAGCCATTGAAGATGTTTTTCGTCCACTTGGTATCTCAGTTATTGCTGCATCGACTGATGAGGATGCCGTGCGTGAACGGGAGGCTGTCGTTACATTTGCGGCCCGCCGTGTCGACGGTTTGATTATCATGCCGGCGAGCCATGACCACAGCTACTTGAGCGCCGATGTACGCGCGGGAACTCACGTCATCATGATTGATCGCCCGCCATCGTTTCTCAACGTGGATTCAGTTGTGTCCGACAACCGCGCGGGTGCTACTGACGGAGTGCGGCACCTGGTCAAATACGGTCATCGCCGTATCGGCTTTATTGGCGACTGGCCGGAAGTAGTCTCGTCTCAGTTGCGCTTCGAGGGTTACGAGGATGCACTCGCCGCAGCGGGGATCGACATCGACGAGTCCGTGATCGTTCGAGGTTTCGACTCACCAGCCGATGCGGAAGGAGCGGTTGTACGAATGCTTGAAGTCCGAGATGCGCCGACAGCATTCTTTGTTGCTCAGAACGTGCTGTGTGGGCCTGTTGTGCGGGCTCTCCGGCAGGTTGGACAGCAACGTAGCGTTGCCGTCGTTGGCTTCGATGGCTTCGAAGGGGCTGACCTAGTTGAACCCGGACTCACTGTGATAGCACAGGATCCGTTTCGCATAGGCGAACTTGCAGCAGAAACCCTCGCTGGACGCCTCGACGGAACGATCGCATCAACTGCCAGTCACCATGTCCTACCGACCTCGCTGATAGAACGAGGATCAGGCGAGTTGCCAGGACCGTTCGCGTCGTGACTCGTTCGGTCTTAGTCGTTGGCGAGGTGCTCGTTGACGCCATCGGATCCGCGGCTGATCCAGCAATTCGCCCGGGTGGCTCGCCAGCGAATGTTGCGATTGGACTTGCACGGCTCGGTTTCCCGGCCGAACTGGTCACAGCTTACGCGCAGGACACATCGGGCGAGATAGTCAAGCAATGGGTGGAAGATTCCGGGGTGACTCTGTCGCCCGAGTCCGCAATTGTTGGCTCTACAGCTGTGGCACGTGCAACGCTCGACAGTGCCGGTGTGGCAAGTTATGAGTTCGACATTGACTGGTCTTTGCCTAGATTCTCCGCCGACATACTGAGCGGGAGACCGCTAGTCCATGTCGGTTCACTGGGTATGTTCCTCGAACCCGGTGCCTCGCGGGTCGCCGAATTGGTTCGGCTAGCTGCTTCCGAGGGGATCCCGGTGTCGGTGGACGCGAACATTCGTCCAAGTGCATTGCCGGATCCCCATACTGCGCGCGTGCAGTTTGAGAACATCGTGAAACGGAGCTCTATCGTTAAGCTCAGTGATGAGGACGCAGCCTATCTATATCCGGGTTTGAGCGCTGAGGGCGTTGTAGCACGGCTTCATTCATTGCCATCGATGGTGGGCTTAGCAGGGCGTACTGTTGCGCTGACACAAGGAGAGAACGGTGCTCTGATTGGGAGCGACTCTGAAGTAGTACGGGTATTTGCGCCACGCACCAACGTCGTCGATACGATCGGTGCGGGAGATTCGTTCATGTCCGGCTTGATTTATTGGCTTTTGATGCATGATGTAAATCATTGGTTTTCACGTGACACGCTCGTCGACGCCGGGAACTTTGCGGTCAAGTGCGCTGCGATTACGGTCGCCCGCGCTGGTGCAAACCCACCTCATCTTGACGAAGTTGAGAACTTTTATGCGGCAATTTGATCGCTAAGTTTTTTTAAGACCTGAAGAGAATCAGGTGACGTTTGGCTAGAATCTCATAGCTCGGACGATGAGAGTTTTATGCACTGCGTACGTATGGAAGACGAGATCCAAACCGAAAATACCGTAGTAGACAGACCGCTGTTCATGAGCCAGCCGGTTGGCGCGCACCAAGCTCATCGGCCAGCAACTGCAGGGTCTGCCGGCGCCCGGGCGCAGTGCGCTGCGGTTCGGCAGCATACGACCCGGCAATGGGTGAAACCATCACTTCGTCAACCCCATGCTCGGTCGCGAAATCACGCACCTGCTGCGCAACATCCTGGCCCGTACCCACAAACCAACGGGCCCGCGCGGCCTCAACAACCTGCTTCTCTTTATCGTCGGCACGCGCCAGTCCCTCGTGCGCCTGCTCGATAGTGTCGAGCGCTCGCAGTGGACGGTTCAGCCGTAGGCGTGCCATCATGCGCAGCTGCGGCAGGGCGCGGTCTTCGGCTTCTTCTTGCGTGGGAGCCGCCACCACATTGGCGGTGAGGAAAGTCACCGGTTCGCGGTACTGTTCGCTGGGTTGAAACTGCGAACGGTAAATGTCAAGCGCACGCTCGAGCCCGAGGCCCGCGAAGTGGTTGGCAAAAACGTAGGGGAGTCCGCGCGACGCCGCCAGCTGCGCCGAATAGTTGCTCGAACCCAGCAGCCAGATTTGTGGTGCCGTGAGCGCGGCGGGTGTGGAATGCACGCTGTACCGCCCGCCGCTGGTGAACTCGATCGTTGCGCCCTCGGGGTCGAGCATGAGACCGATGTCGTCAACGTGCTGCGGAAACTGTTCCACGTCGCCACCGTGCCCGCCTGCGCGCAACAGCTGCGTAATAACAGGATCACTGCCCGGAGCCCGACCCAAACCCAGGTCGATACGGCCGGGCGCGAGCGCCTCGAGAGCCGCGAACTGTTCCGCAACAATCAGCGGGGCATGGTTGGGCAGCATCACCCCGCCAGAGCCGATCCGGATGCTGCTCGTGCGCGCCGCTGCCGCCGCGATCAACACGGGCGGCGAGGTTGAGGCAACAGCCGGCATATTGTGGTGCTCAGCAAACCAATAGCGGCGCATGCCGAGCTCATCGGCACATTGCGCGAGGTCGAGCGAAGCAGCAATCGCGTCGGCACTGCTTTGCGCGGTGCGCACCGGAACGAGGTCGAGCACAGAGAGGGCGGGGGCTGTTGCAGTCATCGTCAGCAACAACCCCGCGCCCGCCCGGATCATTCCCGCTAGGGGGCAGGTACTACAGAAGCACCCGGAGTCTCCGCGTCGTTCTCGGTGCTTGCATCGTTCTCGGTGCTGTCGATGTTCTCGGCGGCGTCATCGTCTTCGTCGGCGAAAGGTAGACCCTCGCGCGGCGCGTTGTACAGGTCGAGGTCGAGAATGCCCTCGCGTTTGGCGACGATCGTGGGAATGAGCGCCTGACCGGCCACGTTCACCGCCGTGCGACCCATGTCAAGAATCGGGTCGATGGCCAGCAGCAGACCAACGCCTTCGAGCGGCAGGCCGAGCGTTGACAGGGTGAGCGTGAGCATAACGATGGCGCCGGTGGTTCCGGCCGTTGCGGCAGACCCTACCACCGACACCAGCACGATAAGCGCGTACTGAATAATGCTCAGATCAATACCAAAGAACTGCGCCACAAAGATCGCCGCAATAGCGGGATAGATGGCCGCGCAGCCGTCCATTTTGGTGGTCGAGCCGAACGGCACAGCAAACGAAGCATACGAGCTGGGCACACCGAGGTTGCGTTCGGTAACACGCTGCGTCAGCGGCAGAGTGCCGATCGACGAGCGGCTCACAAAACCCAGCTGCACGGCAGGCCATACGCCCGAGAAATACTGTTTGGGCGAAAGGCCGTGTGCCTTCGCCAGAATCGGATACACCACAAACAGTACGAGAGCGAGCCCAATATAGATCGCGCCTGCAAACCAGGCCAGGCCCGCCAGTTTCTCCCAGCCATACTTGATGACTGCCGAACCAATAAGACCAAAAGTGCCCAGCGGTGCGAGCCGGATGATCCACCACAGCACCCGCTGAATAACCTTCAGCAACGACTCGGTAAACGCCAGGAAAGGCTCGGCCTTACGGCCCGCCTTCAGCGCCGCAATGCCGACCACAGCGGCGACAACGATCACCTGCAAAATGTTGAAACCGACCGACGACGAGACCGCGCCCGTATCGGAATCGAGACGACTGCTCACGGTAATGCCGAGAAAGTTTTGTGGGATAAGACCGAGCAAGAAGTCCCACCACGAACCAATCCGCGAAGGCTCGCTCGCATCGAGTCCCTCACCGGCACGCGCACCCGGCTGAATAACAAGGCCCAGCACAATACCGATCGACACGGCAAAGAACGCGGTGATCGCAAACCACAGCAGCGTCTGCCCAGCAAGACGGGCCGCATTTTGTACGCGACGCAGATTCGAAATACTGGCAACAATCGCCGTAAAAATCAGCGGTACGACAGCGGCGCGAAGAATAGTCACATAAGAACTACCGATCGTGTCGAGCGTTGACGACAGTGCCGTGGGGTTCTCGGTGCTCGAACCAATACTGCGGCCCAACAGGCCCGCCGCAATGCCGAGCACCAGTGCCAGCAGAATTTGAAAACCAAAAGAGCTGAGCAGTTTGCGAACAGGGCCGCGCGTATCGACCTTTGCCGTGCGTGGCCGCGTGGGAGATGGGGAAGAGGTGGTAGTCATGGTGCTCCGAAAGAAAGCCGATGCGGCGTCGTGCGGCGCCGATGCCAAACAACGCTAAACCGCAGCGCTTTCATTCCCGCCACATATGACAAAGCATGACGACACAGAACGTCATAGTGCGGCATCCGGGAGTCATAGAGCAGCATCCGGCAACCGCTGCCCCGGGCAGTTATGCGCTGTGACGCAGCGTCGAAAGAATAACCCCCACCGGAATACTCACCACGAGCACGACCATAAAAGCCCGAAAAACAAAAAGCCACAGACCCCGGATGCCGCGCTGCCGCCGCCACCGCGTCACCATCAGTGCGATCGCAACAGCCGCCACCAAAAGAACCGAACCGGCAATAACTGCACAGGGAGACGCGAGCAGCGTGCCCGCGATGATCGTCGCGTTACCGCTGTTCCACAGCACAAGCTGTGCCCACCCAAGCGTGATCGTCGAACGTTCGGTCGGCCACAGCCAGCGCGCAATCGCCATCGACACCTGCGCCACACCCACCACCAGCACCAGGTAGGCGGCCATCCAACTGCCGCGATACACCTCGAGCGGATCCGTGACCGCCGCAACCAGACCACCCGCAATGACAGCGACAACGCCCATAGCGGCCAGCGCCACCGTGCTCGAATCGCGGCGGAAACCGGGTGCGGAAGCTGTTGTCATCGTGACCTCGACGCTGTCATAGTGCGCCCGCACATATGCGGACACCTCTAGGCTACGACTCGATTCTTTGCGTGGGCTTTGCGCGAAGAGCTCCCCCAACAGTCACGGCAACGGTGGCTGAGCGCAGCATCCGGGGTCGCGCTATGCCGACGGCGAACACGGGCATACCCGGCGGCCGCAATCGTTACTCTCGATGTAACCGGCACTTCTAAGTGCCTTCGCCCGTGACGATTCACAACGTGCGAACAAGAGGAGTGACAGCATGTTCGAGAGATTTACCGACCGCGCCCGTCGGGTGGTTGTGCTCGCCCAAGAAGAGGCGAAAATGCTCAACCACAACTACATCGGCACGGAGCACATTCTGCTTGGCCTCATTCACGAGGGTGAGGGTGCCGCGGCCAAAGCGCTCGAATCATTGGGCATCTCGCTCGACGCCGTGCGCGAGCAGGTGCAAGACATTATTGGACAGGGGCAGCAGCAGCCGACCGGACACATTCCGTTCACACCGCGCGCCAAAAAAGTGCTCGAACTGAGCCTTCGTGAAGCACTGCAACTGGGCCACAACTACATCGGCACCGAGCACATTCTGCTCGGCCTCATCCGTGAAGGCGAAGGCGTCGCCGCGCAGGTGCTCGTCAAACTGGGCGCCGACCTCAACAAGGTACGCCAGCAGGTTATCCAGATGCTCTCCGGTTCGCCCGGCCGCGAACCCGCAGCCGTATCGGGAGCCGCGCACGAAAGCCAGGCCGGCACCCAGGCCGGCTCGCAGGTGCTCGACCAGTTCGGCCGCAACCTGACCCAGGCAGCCCGCGACAACAAACTCGACCCGGTTATTGGCCGCGAAAAAGAGATCGAACGCGTCATGCAGATCCTCTCTCGCCGGTCCAAAAACAACCCGGTACTCATCGGTGAACCCGGTGTCGGCAAAACAGCCGTTGTTGAAGGCCTCGCTCAGGCGATCGTGAAGGGCGACGTACCCGAAACGCTGAAAGACAAGCAGCTGTACTCGCTCGACCTCGGCTCACTCATTGCCGGATCGCGCTACCGCGGTGACTTCGAAGAGCGCCTCAAAAAGGTGACAAAAGAAATCCGCACCCGCGGCGACATCATCGTCTTCATCGACGAGATTCACACGCTCGTCGGTGCCGGTGCCGCCGAAGGCGCTATCGACGCCGCCTCAATTCTGAAGCCGCTGCTCGCCCGTGGAGAGCTGCAGACGATCGGTGCCACCACCCTCGACGAATACCGCAAGCACTTCGAAAAAGATGCCGCGCTCGAGCGCCGGTTCCAGCCCATCCAGGTGAACGAACCGAGCCTGCCGCACGCCATCAACATTCTGAAGGGCCTGCGCGACCGCTACGAAGCACACCACAAGGTGCAGATCACCGACGGTGCCATCGTTGCCGCAGCAAACCTCGCCGACCGCTACGTCAGCGACCGTTTCTTGCCCGACAAGGCCATCGACCTGATCGACGAAGCCGGTGCCCGACTGCGGCTGTCGATTCTGTCGAGCCCGCCCGAACTGCGCGAGTTCGACGAAAAAATCGCTGCCGTGCGCGAAGAAAAAGAGCAGGCCTCCGAAGCACAAGACTTCGAAAAGGCCGCCGCACTTCGCGACCAAGAAAAAGAACTTCTTGGTGAACGCCTACGACTAGAAAAACAGTGGCGTTCGGGCGACGTCGCCACCCAGGCCGTTGTCGACGAAGGGCTCATCGCCGAAGTATTGGCGCAGGCCACCGGCATCCCGGTCTTCAAACTCACAGAAGAAGAGACCAGCCGTCTCGTCTTCATGGAAAAGGCACTGCACCAGCGTGTTATCGGGCAAGACGAAGCCATCTCGGCACTGTCGCGCACGATCCGTCGTCAGCGTGCCGGGCTGAAAGACCCCAAGCGCCCCTCGGGATCGTTCATCTTTGCCGGGCCCACCGGTGTCGGAAAAACAGAGCTCGCCAAAGCACTGGCCGAGTTCCTGTTCGACGACGAAGCCGCGCTCATCTCGCTCGACATGTCGGAATTCGGTGAAAAACACACCGTCTCGCGCCTCTTCGGTGCCCCTCCCGGTTTTGTCGGCTTCGAAGAGGGCGGACAGCTGACCGAAAAGGTGCGCCGCAAGCCATTCTCCGTTGTGCTGTTTGACGAGATCGAGAAGGCCCACCCCGACATCTTCAACTCGCTGCTGCAGATTCTTGAAGAAGGCCGCCTGACCGACGGTCAGGGCCGGATCGTCGACTTCAAGAACACCGTCATCATCATGACCACCAACCTCGGCTCGTCGGCGATCGCCGGCGGACCCGTGGGCTTCCAGGTAGAAGGCAACACGCAAACTACCTACGAGCGCATGAAGGGCAAGGTTGACGAAGAACTCAAACGCCACTTCAAGCCCGAGTTCCTCAACCGTGTCGACGACATCATCGTGTTCCCGCAGCTGTCGAAGGTAGAACTGCGCCAGATCGTTGGCCTGTTCGTCAAACAACTGGCCGACCGTCTGCTCGACCGCGACATGACCGTCGAGCTCTCCGACGACGCGAAAGACAAACTCATTGATATCGGCTTCGACCCCGCGCTCGGAGCACGACCCCTCCGTCGTGCCATGCAGCGCGAAATCGAAGACCGCCTCAGCGAGAAAATCTTGCACGGCGAACTCGACACCGGCGACCACGTGAAGGTCGACGTCGTCGACGGAGCCTTCACCTTCGAACACGGGCCGCGCGGCGAAAAAGTATCGGTCGGAATCAACACCGGAGGCGGAGTGATCCCCTCTACCCCCGACCTCGCAGCTTCGTCAGGCGAATAGCTGGGCGAGTAGCTCGATAAAAACCGGGTTCCGGATGCTGGAAGTAGCATCCGGAACCCGGTTTTTTGTGTTTCTGAGTGTTGGGGTGGCTGTTTGCTGCTTGTGTCGGCAGTTTGTGTTGACCCAGAACAGGAAAATTGCCGAGAGCTGCACGTTTTGCGTGAAATCATGCGCCATTCGGCAATTTTCCTGTTTTCGGCAACCCGGCTGGCGCGCGGGGGAGTGGCGAGGGCCGGATGCTGGGCGCGGACGTGTGATGGGGGCGCGGGAGGTGCGGGAAACAGGCCAGGGCATCGGGGGCGTCCAGGGAGGGGTCGTAGGGTGGAGGGGTGAGCGAGTTTCATGTTCGTCCGGCACGGACTTCAGACATCCTGGGTATTTATCACCTGCTGGAGCCGCTGGTTGAGCGACGAATCTTGCTCGGGAAAGACCTCGCAGTGCTTTATGGTGCGGTGCAGGAGTTTGTGGTGGCCGAGGCAGGTGATGAGCTGATCGGTTGCGGTGCTTTGCACGCGATGTGGGAAGACATTGGTGAGGTGCGTACGCTGCTGGTGCGTCCCGACTGGTTGCAGCGCGGTGTGGGGCGTCGGCTGGTGGAAAAGCTGGAGCATGATGCTCGCAATCTGGGACTGTCACGACTTTTTTGCCTCACTTTTGAGGTCGCTTTTTTCACGCGCCGCGGGTATGAGCCGATTGGTGAGCATGTGGTTGCTCCCGACGTGTATGCGCAGCTTTTGCGGAGTGGTGACGAGGGTGTGGCCGAATTTTTGGATCTTGCGCATGTGAAACCCAACACGCTGGGTAATACGCGCATGCTTAAGCACCTTTAACGCGTCTACGCTGGAATCATGACCCGACCATCGCCCGCTGTTTATCGCCGACGGCGTCTTGTTGTTTTTGGTGGGTTGGTGCTGGCTATTGCCCTGGTCGTGTGGGGAATCTGGGCCGTTGTAGCATCCGGCTCATCGCACGAGAGCAAGCCGACGTTGTCACCGCAACCTTCGGTGTCGCCGACCACTGCCGAGCCTGAGGTTTCACCGTCGTCCGAAGTGACCGATGAGGCGACCCCGGATGCCACGACCCCGCCGCCGTTGGTGGCCTGCACTGCCGCTGATGTTGATGTCGTGGCGGTGACGGATGCCGATGTGTATGCCAGTGATCAGAAACCGCAACTCTCGATTTCGATCACGAACCGTACGCAGCAGGACTGCACGCTGAACGTGGGTACGGCGAAGCAGGTTTTTACGGTGACCAGCGGTGCTGATGTGTGGTGGCGGTCGACGGATTGTCAGACGGAGCCGAGCGACATGATCGTGACGGTGAAGGCCGGGTCGACCGTGTCGAGTGCTGAACCGGTGGTGTGGGATCGTACGCGGTCGAGTGTTGACACGTGTGATTCGGATGATCGTCCGCGGGCTGCGGCCGGGGGTGCTTCGTATCATTTGACGGTGGAGATCGGTGGCCTTCCGCCGTCGGATACTGTGCAGTTTATTTTGCAGTAGCGAGTCGTTGTGGCGCGCGTAGGAGTGACAGGGTGAACAGTGGCAGCGAAGAAAAATAAGAAGAAACAGCGGCAAGTGGCATCCGGTTTCCGATCAGAAGCCCTCGCGCAGGCGCTGGAGAAGCAAGATATGGCTGCGGTAGCGCTGGCGTTGCGGCACGGCAACACGGTGGTGCCACTTATGGCAGCAGGGGATCGCGATAATCCGCTCGACGCGGGAGAAGTATGGACGTATCGCGCGCCCGACACAGGTGAGATCGCGCTGCTGTTATTTAGCGATGCGAAAAATAAGCCCACCAATCTGCCGCCGCATGTGGGGGTGTATCCGCCTGCGTGGCTCATGGGTTTTTTGCGGGAGCATCACGAGGCGATCACGACGGTCTTTATCGACATCGCTGGTCCTCATCCGATGCAGGCGGCGCCTGAAGATCTGTTGCAGGCGCTGGAGATGTGAGGTCACTTGATTCTCTCTAATTGCGGTCGGCGGCGCGTGTGCGGATGTCGCTGAGTGCGCCCCGCAGGGTGGCAGAGCGTTCGTCGACGAGGTGGCTGTAACCTAAGCGCTGTGCTTCAGAGCGCCGTTGTGTGGCTTGTGAGACGGGCCGGATCTCGCCGGCGAGGCTGAGCTCACCGACCGCTGCAAGTGTGCGGGGAACGGCCGTGGTTGACAGTGAGCTGGCGACGGCTACGGCAATGGCGAGGTCGGCGGCGGGTTCGGTAAATCGCACGCCCCCAACGGTCGAAACATAGACATCTTTATCGTGCGTGCGCACGCCGGCACGACGATCAAGAATCGCTAGCACCATCGCGACGCGTGATGAATCGAGCCCGTGTACGACCCGGCGTGGGTTGGGGCCGGTCGATGGAACGGTCAGTGCCTGCACCTCGACGGGTAGCGCCCGCCGACCTTCGAGCGCGATGGCCACGCAAGTTCCTGGTTCTGCGGCGCCGCGCGACAAGAACAGTGCGCTCGGGTCGGGAACTTCAGCGATTCCGGCCCCCGTCATCTCAAAGCAGCCCACTTCATCGGTGGGGCCAAAACGGTTCTTGAGCGCACGAACAAACCGCAACGATGTTTGGCGGTCGCCTTCAAAGTGACACACGACGTCGACCAAATGCTCGAGCATGCGTGGCCCAGCAACCTGGCCGTCTTTTGTAACGTGACCGACCAGGATCACCGGCAAGTGTCGTTCTTTTGCCACTCGAATGAGCGCCGAGGCTACTTCACGAACCTGCCCCGGCTGGCCGGCCGCACCCTCTGACAGGGGTGACGTGATGGTTTGCACCGAGTCGATAATGAGTAACTCCGGATGCACCTGATCGACGTGACCCAGAATTGTGGCGAGGTCGGTCTCGCTCGCCAAATACAGTTCGTCGTGCAGTGCACCCGTGCGTTCAGCGCGCAGCCGCACCTGGGCCATCGACTCTTCGGCGCTGGCATACAACACCCGTTTGCCTTCGCGTGCGCTGCGCGCTGCAACTTCGAGCAACAGTGTTGATTTGCCCACCCCGGGTTCACCCGACAACAAGATCGCGGCACCGGGCACAACGCCACCGCCCAGAACGCGATCGAACTCGCCGATACCGCTGGGCCGCCGTGCTGACTCGGTTGTCGTGATGGCGGTAATGGGTTGCGCTGCCCGAGTAGCATCCGGAGCAACTGCCTCAACCTTGCGGACAATACCGCGCGGAGCCGTCGACTCAACCACCGTGCCCCACTGCTGGCATTCGCCGCAGCGGCCCACCCACTTCGCGGTCGTCCAGCCACATTCCGTGCACGAAAAAGCGGGCGGTGCTGAACGTTTGGAAGCCATACAGCCAGGGTAGTGCTCACCCCTGACACTCGATTATTGCCGCAGCGCCAGCTTCCGGTGATTATTCACGGCCCGCCAGCAGGCGGCACATATAAAGCGCACGGATAATAGAGACATGGCCACCGTGAAGCCCACTTACGGGCCGATTTCGAGCTACTCGCGGGTGCATATCTTGCACCTGGTGCAAACGCAATCGCCGCGCACCATCGCCGAGTTGTGCGCAGCGACGGGGCTGCACGCTAACACTGTGCGCGAGCACGTGCAGCGCCTTATCGACGGTGGCTACATCATTCAAGAAACTGAACGACGCACGACGCGCGGCAGGCCACGCATTCTATACAGTGCAGCCACAGGTAAGCCCGAGGCATCGAGCCCCATTGCCCGAGAAAAAGCAGCGGCCGCAGCTCGACGCGGCGAAATGCTACGCCGAGCACTGCCAGAAACCGCCGGGAGTCTCAACGCCGAAGAGTCCCGCCAGCTCGATGCCCTCATCGAACATTATGAAGAATCGGGTTTTGAGCCCGTCATCAACGAAGAGCAGCTCACCGTTGAGCTCACCCCCTGCCCCCATGCCGCAGCACTGCCCGAGCATCGACCCATGCTCTGCCAGGTGCACCTCGGCCTCATGCAGGGGGTGCTCGCACAGGCCCGTGGTCCTTTGTTCGCGCGCTGCGTACGCACGCCTTCGTCTCCGGAGGAATGCACCGTAGAACTCGAGCGCACAGCCTTGTAAGAACCCGATCAAGGCACAGGGCTGCGGGTTAGCAGCAGCATCCGGGTGCTGCGTAGCCCAGCGCGCTGTCACGACGGCGTAACGAGGAGAAACGATGGACTGGCTTGACCCCCTAGTGTTGGCCCGATGGCAATTCGGGCTCACCACCATCTACCACTATCTGTTTGTGCCGTTGACTATCGGCATGGCTCTGGCCGCGGCGATATTCCAAACCATGTGGGTGCGTACGGCACGCGTGGAGTACCTGCACCTGACCCGCTTTTTCGGAAAGATTTTTCTCATCAACTTCGCGATGGGAGTGGTCACCGGGATTGTGCAAGAGTTCCAGTTCGGCATGAACTGGTCTGACTATTCTCGGTTTGTCGGTGACGTTTTTGGAGCACCGCTCGCCTTCGAAGGGCTCTTCGCCTTCTTTTTAGAAGCTACCTTTATCGGGCTGTGGATTTTTGGTTGGGACAAACTGCCGCCCAAGCTGCACTTGCTCTCGATCTGGGGAGTCGCCGTGGGCAGCATTTTGTCGGCCTATTTCATCATCGCCGCCAACGCGTTCATGCAAAACCCGGTCGGCTACGAATACAACCCCGTCACGAATCGTGCTGAACTGGTCGATTTCGCCGCACTGTTGCTCAATCCGGTCGCGCTCGCAGCATTTCCGCACACCATATTCGGCGCATTAATGTTTGCTGCCGGGGTCATTATTTCAGTTTCGGCCTGGCACCTTGCCCGCGGACAACACACCGAAACTATGCGGATCTCGTTGCGATTCGGGCTGTGGTCGATGATCGTATCGACAGTAGGCGTTGTGATCTCGGGTGACCAGCTGGGGCTTGCGATGTACGCTACGCAACCGATGAAGATGGCCGCTGCTGAAGCAACCTTTGACACCGTTTGCGGCAAAGACGCATCATTTAGCCTGTTTACGCTCGGCACTCCCGATGGTTCGAGTGAACTGTTCTCTATTCGCGTGCCCTACCTGCTCTCGCTGCTATCGACGCACTCGCTCGACGGATGCGTGCACGGTATTAACGATCTGAACGCGCAGTATGCAGTGGAGTTTGCTGACACAGGGCTAACGAACTTCGCACCGGTGCTGTGGATTACCTATTGGGCATTCCGCTGGATGATTGGTCTGGGAATGCTTCACGCGTTTATTGCAGTCGTCGGATTGTGGGTAACGCGCCGGGGTGCCCGCCGCGAGCCTGCAGCGTGGATGTGGAAGATCGCGATCTGGTCGTACCCGCTGGCTTTGGGGGCAAACATTGTTGGTTGGGTGTTCACCGAGATGGGGCGCCAGCCATGGATTGTATTCAGCCTTATGACCACACAAGACGGTGTATCGCCGGGGGTTGAGGCTTACCACGTACTGATTTCTCTCGTCGCCTTTACCGCTGTATATGCGGCACTGGCGGTCGTAGAAATCGCACTCATCGTTAGGGCAGCGCAGAAGGGCCCTGACACAACGGAAAAACCCGATGAAGCAGCTCAGCTGCCCTCGGTTGTGTACTGAGGTAAGGAGTGATCATGGATCTTGCAACGCTCTGGTTCTGGATCGTCGCCTTCTTGTTCGTGGGCTACTTTGTGCTCGACGGATTCGACTTCGGTGTGGGAATGTCGCTGCCCTTTCTGGGTAAGGACGACGTCTCGCGGCGGCAAATCATCAACACGATTGGGCCGATTTGGGATCTTAATGAAACATGGGTGATCGTTGCTGGTGCCTGTCTTTTCGCGTCGTTCCCGGAATGGTATGCCTCGCTATTCAGCGGATTTTATCTTCCGTTGCTCATTATTTTGTTGGCACTGATTGTTCGTGGGGTGTCTTTTGAATATCGGCACCAGCGAGACGATGTGCGTTGGCGGCAGCGGTTTGACTGGATGATCATCATCGGTTCGTCGCTGCCCGCGCTGCTGTGGGGCGTGGCATTTGCCAATATTGTGCGTGGTGTTCCTCTTGATGAGAACCACATTTTTACCGGAACGCTGTTCACGTTGCTTAACCCCTATGCCTTGTTGGGTGGTGTCGTGACGCTTTTGCTGTTCTTTACTAACGGGGTGACATTCGTCGCCTTAAAGACCGATGGTGCACTGCATCAGCAGGCGCGGGCACTGGCAACAAAGGCGGGAATTTTCACGCTCGTGGCCGCAGCGGCGTTCCTCGCCTGGACCGTGGCAGCACACTATTCCCCGGCGGTGCTGGTGGCTGCTGTACTGGCTGCGATCACGCTGATCGCTTCTATCGTGGCCAATGTGCGTGATCGCGAGGGCTGGGCTTTTGCTTTCGGCTCCGCCACGGTGGTGCTGGCGGTGGGCACTCTGTTCTTTGCACTGTTTCCTGCCGTGTTGCCCTCAACGATCGACCCGGCCTTTAGTCTCACGATTGAAAACGCTTCGTCGAGCCCTTACACGCTGCAGATCATGAGTTGGACAGCCTTGGTCGCATTGCCTCTCGTACTGGCATATCAGGGCTGGACCTACTGGGTTTTCCGCAAACGCGTCACGCGTGCGTCGGTAGAAGCGGCACCTGTTCACACATGAAACCCATTGATCCGCAACTGCTGCGTCGTGCTCCCGCGGCGCGGCAGTTTGTGGCGGGTGCTGCTTTCATCGCTCTGGCCCAGACCATGGTGACGATCGCGTTTGCGGGGCTGGTGGCATATGCCATAGCGCTTGTTGCGGAGGCGATAGCGGGCACCCCGGATGCTGCGGGTGGCGATGATCGTGTTGCATCCGGCGTCCTTGCGACCCTGGGCACAATAGCGCTCGTGCTTGTGGGCGTAGTGCTTGCGCGGTCGCTCTTGGTGCTGGTAAGCGAGGCCTGGGGTTTGCGCGCGGCGGCTCGCACCGGATCGCAGCTACGGGCGACGCTGCTGGCCGCGATCGAACGCCGGGGGCCTGGATGGTTGGCGCACCGTAATCAAACGGCGCTAGCGGTAACAGCGGGCCATGGTCTTGACGCACTCGACCCATATTTTTCTCGCTATATTCCGCAGTTGGTACTCACGGCTATCGCAACGCCCGTGATTGTTGCGGTGATGTGGTGGTATGACTGGCCCAGCGGGCTGGCTGCCGCACTCACGCTGCCGCTCATTCCTATCTTTCTTGTGCTTATTGGTCTTGCTACGCGCAGCGTGCACAAGCGGCAGCTGGGTGTTCTACAGCGACTTGCCGCCCAATTTGCCGATACTTTGCAGGGGCTTGCGACCCTGCGCATTTTTCGCCGCGAAGACCGAGCTGTTCATCGTGTACGCGAAACTGCTGAAGAGTATCGCAAAGAGACCATGCGTGTGTTGCGGTATTCGTTCTTGTCAGGGTTTGCGTTAGAGCTGTTGTCGTCACTAGCTGTTGCCATTATTGCGGTAGCGGTGGGATTGCGGTTGTTGGCCGGGAACCTTGATCTGGGTACGGGGCTTTTTGTATTGCTTCTTGCGCCCGAAGCTTTTTTGCCGCTGCGACAGGTTGGCGTGCAGTTTCATGCTGCCGAAGAAGGCGTGACTGCCGTAGATGAGGTGCTGAGCATTATTGCCGATGCCGAAAAAGTTCACCCCGACCGTGCCACCGATGTGCCGGGGAATGCGGCTGCGGATCGGGAGACAACCGGGCTCAACGTGCGAGCCTTGTGCATAACGCATGACGATCGGTCTCTGCCGTCGGTATCTTTTTTGGCGCAACCGGGAACGATTACGCTCATCGAAGGCCCCAGCGGTACCGGAAAATCGAGCGTATTTGCAGCACTACGCCATGCGGTCGATTACACGGGCACCGCCACATGGAACGGCATAGACGTTCGCTGCCTGCATCCGGCGGAATGGTTGGCGTGGGCAGGGCAACAACCTGCACTGTTTCGTGGAACCATTGCCAGCAATGTCGCCCTCGGCGCCGAACCAGATACTCACGCCGTACGGCGAGCTCTTGACGACGCAGGGGCCAGTGAACTGGCCCCCGACAGAGAACTTGGTGAACGCGGCGCGGGTGTCTCGGGTGGACAAGCGCAGCGTATTGCCGTGGCACGCGCCCTCTATCGTTTGCGCGCACCCGGCCGACGCCTGCTTGCTTTGGATGAACCATCGAGCGCCCTCGACGAAACAACCGAAACTCACCTGTGGAACAACCTGCGCCGCATCGCCGACGAGGGAACCACGGTTGTGGTTATCTCACACAGAGCCAGCGCGCGACGCATTGCCGACACGGTCATAACCATGCACGTAGCTGACAGCGAAGAACCGGTGAGGCGATGACAGAGGCAGTACATTTGCGGCATCCGGATGCTGCGCATGAACCACTCACCGATGTGGTGAAGCAACGCACCCGCGAGGTTATGCGCGCCGCCATGCCTGCTGCTCGCCAGTTTGTGCCGGGTCTAATCAGCGGCGTGCTTTCGGCTGCGGCAGCCGTAGGGCTATTGCTGGTGAGCGGTTGGCTTATTGTGAACGCGTCGGTGGTCGATTCACTTGTTCCACTGTCGCTGGCCATTGTCGGTGTCCGATTTTTTGCTGTCTCTCGTGCGGTTTTTCGTTACCTGGAGCGATTGGCGGGCCACGATGCTGCTCTACGACAAATCGCTGACGTACGTGCCGATACCGTGCGACGACTGATCCCCTTTGCTCCTGCGGGTTTGGGTGCAAGCGACGCTGGCGGCATGCTCTCGGCCATGGTTGACGACGTAGAAAACCTGCAGGACCTGCCCCTGCGCGTTGTACAACCCTTACTTACCGGCGGAATCATCGCCATCGGGTCGGTCATTGTTGTGGCATGTGTATCACCCGCGGCTGCCCTGGTTCTGGCTGCCTGCTTGGCCATCGCCGCGGTGCTGGCGATACTCGTGGGATGGCGCTGGGGAGCACGAGCCGAACGTTCAGTGAGCCTTTATCGTGCCGAGCTGTCGAGCGCGTTGACCGACTACCTCACAGGTCTTGACGTGCTCATCACGTTCGGAGCACTCACTCAGGCCCGCGAAAGAGTACGAGCAGCCGATGCGCAACTGCGCCGCACAGTAAACCGCAGTGCCCTTGCCCAGGTGGCAGCCGGTGCAGTCGTGAGTGCAGTGGCCGGTGCTGCCACTGTCGGCATCATGATGTGGGCGGTGCCCGGCCTTGCAGGGGGAGCAGCAACTACCGCCTGGTATGCGGTTGTCGTTATGCTGCCACTTGCGGTTTTTGACATCTTTGGTGCTGTGCCGCAAGCGGCATCTGCGTGGCGCAAGGTGCAAGCAAGCGCCCAGCGAATCGCCACTGTCTTGCCCGCCGCGATGCCCGCAGAACTCCGCACCGATAAGCCGCGTGAGGTTTCGCCCGTGCAAGCACCCCATGCCCCGGATGCTGGTGCTCCCAGCGCGTCGACCACGGTCGGCGGCGTGCATCTGCGCGGCGTTTCGGCGCGCTGGCCCGGGCAGCAGCATCCGGTGTTACAGGGGATTGACCTGCACGTTATTGCCGGGAGCAAAGTGCTCATCAGTGGTCCCAGCGGGGCAGGAAAATCAACCCTCGCTGCCGCGCTTGTGGGGTTCTTGCGGGCCGAAGGTCAATACATTGTCGACGGTGTTGACGCAGCAACTCTCAGCGGCCCGAACCTTCGTGAACACATCGGGCTGTGCCAACAACAGCCGCATCTTTTTGACCTTGATATTCGACAAAACCTGCTCTTTGCCCGTGACACCGCCACCGATGGCGAACTGATGGCCGTTCTTGATCGTGTAGGCCTTGCCGAGTGGGCTCGTGAGCGAGGCGGACTTGATGCGCGCGTCGGCGAACGTGGTTCCTTGATTTCCGGCGGCCAAGCGCAACGACTGGCGTTGGCTCGTGCGCTACTTCATGATTTTCCGGTGCTCGTGCTCGACGAGCCGACGGCGGGCGTTGATCCGCAGGCGTCTGACGCTCTGCTGCGCGACCTGCTTGATGCGGCATCCGGTCAGACCGTTATTGTGATTTCACACACAAACCCACCCGAAGACACCATCGATGCCCATGTGCGGCTTGTCAATGGACGACTACACGCCGTGTCAGAGCCGCCCAGTAGGCTGGAACCATGACCCAGCCTCAAGGAGCCCACCTCGTCGGGAGCGTCAATTATGACGACGCAGAGACCACTATGCGCACGGCCGCCACAGAACTCGGCGGCCGTCTGAAGCGCATTCCCGATGGCGAGGTGGGCAAGCGTTTCCACTGGATTATGTTCCAGCCCGATGTGCTGGGGCAGGCTGAAGGTATTGAGCGGGTAGGCGACGAACCGATTCCGTTTCCGGCGGGTATTGATGCTCGTCCGCTGCGGCTTGCCGACGGTATTGATCCGAACAGCATTATTTTGCCGCACCTAGGTTATGCGTCGGCAGCGCGCGAGTCATACGCGATCTTCACACGCCTGCGCGACGAGGGCACAGTAGCGCCTGGTGTGCGGTTTCAAGTATCACTGCCCACGCCCGTCGCCGTGATCTCATCGTTCTTCTCCGGCGACGACCGCAAAGCAATCGAACCCCTTTATCGTGACGCCATACTGCGGGAGCTCGAAGAGATTGTCGAGAACATTCCGCACGACGACCTCGCCATTCAGTGGGACGTCGCCAGCGAGATGGGCATTATCGAAGGCGCCTCGGGTTATGGCGCGGTCATGCAGGCATGGTGGGCCGGCGACCCCTTCGACGGACTCGTGGCTCGACTCGTGCACCTCATCGATGCCGTGCCCGACGACGTCGAAGTCGGAGTGCACCTGTGTTACGGCGACGCCGGAGAAAAGCACTTCATCGAACCCCGCGACACCGGCAACCTCGTGCGTTTTGCTAATGCCGTCATGCGTGACGCACGCCACACTCTCACGTGGCTACACCTGCCCGTGCCGATCGATCGCGACGACGACGCCTACTTCGCACCGCTCGACGACCTCGCGCTCACGACCGGCACAGAACTGTACCTGGGTCTCGTCCACCGCGAAGACGGAGTCGCCGGAGCACAGCGCCGTATTACCGCTGCACTACCGCACGCCGCTGAGTTTGGTGTTGCGACAGAGTGCGGCATTGGTCGCGCGCCCGAAGGCACCACCGAGGGAATCTTGCGCACCCACGCCGAGGTCGCGGCAGTCTGGTAGGCAGCCCCCAATGCGAGTGGAGCCCTCGAGGTCAGTCGATCGGGCTTAGTCGATCGGCTCGAGCACAAAAACGGGAATCACGCGCGTCGTTTTCGTGGCGTAGTCGTCATAGGGCGGCCACACTTCGGTGGCCCGCTGCCACCACAGGTCACGTTCTTCGCCGTGCACTTCG
Source organism: Microbacterium luticellae (assembly GCF_050408645.1). Taxonomy (NCBI): domain Bacteria; kingdom Bacillati; phylum Actinomycetota; class Actinomycetes; order Micrococcales; family Microbacteriaceae; genus Microbacterium; species Microbacterium luticellae. Next base: position 134,796 of record NZ_JBNTKE010000004.1, on the reverse strand, counting down.
CGGGCACGATACTGTTTGCGCACGCCGCCGTCTTGCAGTGCCACTAGCGGGTTCTTGGTGATGTTCCAATACCAGGCCGGATGCTGCGGAGCACCCCCGCGCGAGGCAACAACCGCATAGTTGCCGTCATGCTCTACCCTCATGAGCGCCGTTTTACGAATACCGCCGGACTTTGCGCCCACCGTGGTGAGCACGATGATCGGCCTGCCTTTTAATTCGTGTGCTTCCGTGCCACCGGATGCTTCAAACTTTTCTGCCTGCTCGCGCGCCCAGTCTGCGGTGCTGGGCAAATATTCGCCATTCAGTGCCATGGTGTGCCTTTCTGACTGTGCCGTTCTTGCTTGCCACTTCGACGCTACCCCGGGATGGGAGTGGTTGGGCCAGTGGGCTCGGTTGGCGTCACAGTCTCGGTGCGGGGTGTTCGAATGCCGATCCACGAGATAACGCCGCCCGCGGCCATGAGTGCGGCCGTGAACCAGGCGGCGCTGTGGAAACCTGCAAGGTCGAGTCGGCCACCAACAATCGTCGAAAGCATGGCGACCACGAGCAGCCCGGCAACCCGCGAGATCGCATTGTTGATCGCCGAGGCGATGCCGCCATGTTCTTCTTCGACAGCACCGAGCACCGCCGCCGTCAACGGTGCCACGGTGAGTGCTAAACCAAGGCCGAGCACGATCATTGACGGCAACACCTGCCACCAATAGTTGAAGTCGTGGTCGACAGTGATGAGTAGCGCCGCACCGATAGCCATCAGTAGCGGACCAATCGTCATGAGTATGCGCGGGCCGTGCTTTGCCGCCCATGTGCCAGCCTTCGAACTGAGCACAATCATCATGAGGGTAATGGGCAGGCTCGCAAGACCCGCGGCCGTAGCGGTGAGGCCCGCCCCCTGTTGCAGATACACACTAATAACAAAACCGTTCAGCGACAGGGCAGCATAAATAAACAGCGTCGCAGCATTGCCCCACGCAAAGTTACGCAACTGAAAAAGCCCCAGCGGCAACAGCGGATGTGTGGCTGTGCGCTGTCGCACCAGAAAAATGAGCAACAGCACGGCACCGCCAACACCCGGCACCCAGATCGCTGGTGCCGACCAGCCCCAATTCGGCTGCTCAATGAGAGCAAAAACGACCGCCCCGAGGCCAACGGCGCACAGTATGCCGCTGGTCCAATCCACTCGGGTTGTGCGTTTATGCGCAGCATCCGGCAACCGCCACAACAAAAAGAGGGTGACGGCAATAGGTAAAACGTTGATAAGAAACACCAGACGCCACGACAAAAAGTCGACAAAAAGACCACCCAGCAGCGGCCCCACCAACTGTGCTGCAGTAGTGAACGCCGTCCACACACCAATAGCCCGTGCCTGCAAAGGCCCACGCATTGTTGCCGTGATGAGGGCAAGAGAACTGGGCACGAGCAGCGCCCCCGCAGCACCCTGACCGGCCCGCGCAATAATCAACACCAGTGGATCAGGCGCCGCAGCAACAGCGACCGAAGCAACCCCAAAAGCAATCAACCCGGCCCGCATCACCGCCACGCGCCCAAACGCATCCGACAGCGAGCCGGCCAACAAAATGAGGGCACTCAACGTGATCAGATACGCATCAACCACCCACTGCTGCGTCGAAATACCACCACCCAGCTCGCGACTAATAGCAGGCAACGCCACATTGACCACCGTGCCATCAAGAAACGTCACAAACGAGGCCAGCACAGCAATCGCCACCACCAGGCGCTGCTTCGCAGAAAGAGTCGTCACAGCATGACTGTATCGCCCACAGACACGCCCGATACCCGATGCGCCACAACCCGATTCGCGCGACCGGAAGCTGTGCCGTAAACTTATGCGCGGTGACGTGTCCGAGCGGCCGAAGGTGCAACACTCGAAATGTTGTGTAGGCAACCCCTACCGTGGGTTCAAATCCCACCGTCACCGCCACTGTAAAACCCCCGCGATCCCTTGCAAACACTGGGAACGCGGGGGTTTTGTGTTACTGGAAAAGACGCCGTGGCAACATATTGGCAACATATTTTTCACGAACAGTTGAAGAGTAGAGCGGGAGCACACCGAAACATTGCGCGCGTTTTGAGGTGGACTGGTACACCGTTGGCCATTCTTCCCCTCGATCGCGAGTCACCTGAGTCGATGTCGATGGGGTTAGACGCTCGCGGAAACGGTGAAGGCGGCTCAGCTGTCCTAGTGAACTGCCTGCCGCCTTCACCGGTATCTTACGACACACGTTCGCGAGGCTACGAACATGCATTCTCGGTTTCAAGAGGATGAGCGGGCCCGGCAAGATTGGTGGTCTTCGAGCCCGCTCAGGTGGTGTCGATCACGGAAAGGGCGAAACATGAGCGACACCGGACACGAAGCGTTCGGCCATCTCGCATTTGAAATGCGGGAGGTCTCGGCATCTTCGAGCATGGTTCTGCCTGGTCATTCCTGCCTTGGCGTGGCTGTGCGCTTCACGGCGCGCTTAGCGGCAGCAAGACGCATTTGCACCTGCGGCCAGCGGTTGGAGGCGTTCCACCGGCTCTTAGGCCCTTTCACTGGGTGGCGGCGTTCCCACCAGTCGAGCATCGCGTCGTAGTCGGCTTGGGCGCGGGCCAGTTCCGTAATCGGATCACTGCTCCGCTCGCTCGAAGTGGCGAGGTTCGGATCTAGCTCTGGCGGGAGGTATTCGGCGTTCATCTCTGGAACTCTCCGAGAGCAGTGTCTCGCCTTCCGGCATCTGTGAGATTGCCGGCCCCTTCAGCAGTTTGAAGCCGTTCGGCGGGGATGTTGCGCACCATCAAGTCCAGGGTGGCCTCGTTAGAAGACGCCAAACGGCTTCCAGCAACATGTTCGCGGGCTTTGTTTGCCGCGGTAACGAGCCAGGATGCGGTTTTCTTGGCAGTGTTCAGATAGTTCAGGGCGCGACTATAATCTTCGTCGCTTTCTGCCAGCGCCTTGTTGATTCTGTCATCAAAGTCGTTTCCGCCTCCGCGATACTCGATGTAACCGCCGAGTTCTTCCAAGATGATTCGTCGTTCGTCGCCGACAGTTGTCTTGACGGCATCTAATCCGAGCACCTCGGCTTTAACCTCGCCGGCGTTCTCCATGCGTTGGCGGAGTCGGTTCCAGGCCCGCACAGCGCGGGTTTCGGCGAGTAGTTGCTCGGTAGCTGTACCGTCAACTGGTTTCGTCAACGCGGCACGGGCCTTGTGCACGTCGGCCGTTGCGAGGTCGATCCACTCATTCACGTTCGTAGCGATTTCGTCTACACGTTCGAGCCACTTACCGGACGTACGAGCCTTGTCGAGGGCGTCCGTGACCCCAGATTCGGTGAGGAGACCTTCATCGAGTTCTCTGCGGTACCGGCGTGCCGCCGCCTCATGTTCGTCTAGAACTTTGATGAGACTGTTGTGCCAGTTCTTGAGTTTCGTGCTCATTTTTTCCCTTTCTTAATGTGGATGTGTGCCCAGGATTTGGGCTGCTTCCCACGCGTCTGCCATCGGGTCGCGTGAAACAGGGTTCACCAAGGAAACGTTTGGTCTACCGAGCTCGGATCGCAGAGATCTGACTTCCGCGATCAGCTCCGAGAGTTGGTCATCGTGAGACCGCCGGCTGGTTGGACTTGCGACCTGTAGCAAGGCAGGGGCAGGCAACGCAGCCGTCTGCACACCAAGCACAGGCCCACCAGCAGCAAACGTCGGCAACATCCCAGACTTCGCGAGTGCACGCATCCGCGCCACAACACCATGCCCACCCGCACCACGAGTCTCCGCAGCCGTCCACACATGCTCGTTATTCGACAACAACGCATGCACCGAATCCGACATGTCCGAACCGGCACCACGAACCGCGCCACCACCAGCAAGCCGAGGCGGCCCAGACGAACTCGCAGTCGAATCCGCGATCCCAACAATCGACACGTACCGAGTACGGGTAAGACCACTCAGATACTCTTCGACCGTGACGAAAGATCCGTCATCTTTCTGCACCTTGACCGTTCCGGTCGGCAGTGAAGTGATGTCGATCCCAAGCGCTTCCAGCGCACGCTTCAACCCCGGGAAACTGTCGGAAGAGACCGTGAACTCACCGTCTGGCGTAGTCAAGATCTGTGCTGCTAGAGCGAGACCTTCTCGCATCTTGGTGTCGTACGTGCCCCCATCGTCGTACATGAACGCGATGATTTCAGGGACGTCCATCATCATGGCGATCAGAGCCTCGGTCTTTTCCTCCGATAGTCCTGCTTCCAAAGCAATCTGTCGGAGCATCTCTGGATACTCTTTCCCCGCTGCAACACCTGCATCAAACGCACCCGCAAGGTTGTCGTTCTCTTTCTCATAATCGATGGTTGTGCGGATTGCTTCGAGCATCTGATCATTGAGACGGGCGATCTGAGTTTCTAGCTGGAGTCCTTCACGCGTGGACTTGTTGACCTCACCGTTTGCTTTGACGAGAGAGTCGGCGAGTTTCTCTCCACTCTCATCAGTGACTGCAAAAGCATCAGCAAGGTTCAGGGTATGTTCGGCCAGGTCGCGTTGTAGCTGTTCCTGTGTCCGCGTCCCGCCGTTTAGCTCATCGAGCGCCAGTTTCAGTGCACGCAACCGTTCAGTAGCGTCACGTCCTGTTTCGCGAGCGATCTTTAGCGCCTCGTTAAACCGTGTATTTGACCGAGCCGCATCAGACATGGCTTCGGCAGCTTCGCGCGATGCTTGAGCGTCTGCCCGTTTATCTTCGACAGCCGTACGAATTGCAGACGACTGAGCTTCATAATTTTCACGAATTGCGCTGGCAGACTCGACCAGTTTGCGACTGTCGTAATCCAAACCACGCCGATCACTAACACTCTCACGCACTTCGTCCGCTGCCTCAAGCGCTTCCTGCACCCTGCGCACAGCATCCTCTTCGCCCATCAACGACCGGATGTACGTTTCTCGAGCGATATCAAGACGCTTTAGATGGTCAGCGGTGTCCCCGTCCGCAATGTTCTTGTCAATCTGCGCACGGGTAGCGTCCGTGATCGCCCCTGTCGTCTCGTTCAGCGTTGTTCGATAGCCTTCAACCCGCTCACGAGTTTCTTGCGCTACTTGCGCTTGCGCGGCGAATACGGTCGTGAGGATCGCGGCGGCCGTCGACACACCGAGAATGGTCATCCCGATGGGGTTGCTGAGGAATGCTCCCTTAAGCGCGAGACCGACGCCACTAATCTTCGTGCGCGCCACTGCAAACGCCGCACCCATATTCCCGACCTGGCGTCCGGCAACATCGAGTGAGCCTCCGGTTGCCCTCGCGATGCCCTGCTGCACGGCCATTTGCTCAGCGAAGCGCTGTAACGCTGGTCGGGCCTTACCAAGCATGGAGTTGAACCCGAGGCCTGCGACGACAGCAGCCAACATCGGGGACGGTATTTTCCCGAGAATGTCCACGAACGGGCGTGCAACATCCGACACTCCACGTACACCCGTCGCAACAACAGGCAACGCCGACGCTAAAGCCCCCGACAATACGACCGCGATCTCACCCGCAACAGACAACAACGGCTTCAACTCGGCCAACAGCCCAGCAAGTTCCGTACGCAACTCAGGTGAAGCCACTGCGGCTGCAGCAATCGCCCCCGCAAGCGGATGGATAGCCGGAATGAACCGTCCCAACACAGGGATCCCGTTCAACAGCTGCGCGTTCATCGCCAACACGGCACCCGCTGCCGCGGCAACACCCGGGCCGTGACCGGCGACAGCATCCAAGCCCTTTTCGAGCTTCGACGAGTCCCACGCCTTCACACGGACAGTCGTCTTATCCAAGAACTCGGTGAGCTTCGCGAACGCTGGCGCAGCACGCCCGGTAAGAATCGACACCACCGGCGCGACATGACCCTCAACAGCACGCATCACATCTGCGACCTGGTTACCCCACGTCACATAGAGGCCGCCGCCATCCTTGGACACAAACGGTTCAGCCAACGCCGCACCAATGTCACGCGACGCGGCACGAATCCGGTCCACCGTACCCGCATACGTTTCTTTAACGTTCGCTGCAGCACCGTCGAACTTCTCACTCAAACCATCAACGAGCGGATCCCACACCTCATCAGCAGGGATACCGCCAGGCTTCGACGCCATCTCACGGATCTCGGCGCTGGTCTTACCCATCTTCTCGGCGATAATTTCCGCCGCATCGATACCCTGCAACCCGAGCCGTGTGAGCGTGTCACCGGTCAGTTTCCCCTGACCCCGCATCTGTGCGAGCGTGTACGCGATCTGCGAGATCTGCTCATTCGACCCGCCCACCGCGGCAACAGCGTTCTGGATAGCGTCCAGCGCCGGAACAACCTTCCGCGCTTCGACACCAAACCCAAGTAACTGCTGCTGTGCAGTGATGAACACCGACTTACTGAACGGGCTCTTCTTCGCGAACGCGTCCAGCCGGTCCATTTGAGCGTTCGCCTGCTCGGCACCACCCCTGATGGTTTTCAACGCGGCACGAGACGTCTGCTGCAGAGTGTTGTATTCCACACCCGTGGCCATCAGCTTCGTCAAATAGACCGCGGCGGCAGTAGACGCGACACCGATCGATGTTGCTGTTGCCCGGAACGTCGACTCAGCGGTCTTCCCCAGCTTTGAGGCACGTGTGTCAACGTTCTCTAACCGTTGCTTGAAACCCTCCAAATCACGGGATGCTGTGTCGATACCGCCAAGGCGAATGGTTGATACAAGGTCAGCGGTAGTGAAGCTCATGCTGTGCCTCGATCCTGTTGGTCAAGCCACGCAACTATTTCGTTCACTGTCTGATCGGCGCTCTGCTCAGCGATCACGGCGGAGAGATTGCTGTGGGTGCGGAGGTTTTCGGCGAATGGATGTTCTGAGTGGAGTCCGAGTGTGCGGATCATGCCAAGTAGCCGTTCGACGGTGAGTGCGAGGACGCGTGTTCGTGCTTCGTTCTCGTTGCCGAACACGTTCAATGTTGTTGCGATCGATCGGCTGGCAGTTGGAAGTCCGTCTTGCACAGCGATTGCGGAGAGCGTGTATGCGAGTTCTTGGACTGTTGAGTCGTAGAGTTCGGTGATCGGCCCCTCAGGGAGCCCTAGAAGCGGTCCGAGGTAGCTCATGCGTCACACTCCTGGGTGGATGTGCGGCGAGCTTGGGCGCCGAGAGCCGACCATGCGTAGCCGAACAGCATTGCGGAGCCATTGACGGCAGTGTCGATGCGTTTAGCGAAGTCTCGTAGTGTGACTGCGTCGGAGTCGCTGATGGACTGTAGTGCGCGTGTGAAGGCGACGTGGGGGTCGTTGACTGGAGCGTCGAGGGATACTTCGTAACGGCGTTTGCCGACGCGTGTGGCGGGTAGTTTTCCTTCACGAATCCATAGTTTGATTGTGGACTCGGAGACACCGTAAACAGTAGAGGCTTCGGCGACAGTGCCGACCTGTGCTTGCTTCGTCATGCTGCGTGTCCTTCCTGTTCGTGCACGCCGAGCAGAGGATCTGGATAGCCGGAAGTGGCTAGATCTCTCGCTCGGTCGCGTCACCTGGAAGGACCGGAATCACAGTGCATGTTCCCGCCTGGGGAATCATGCCGTGGAGCTTCGACGTATGTTCGATTGTTTGTACGGTAATTGTATCGACTTTAAGCGGATAGCGTCGAACAAATCGCCGATATTGGCTTAGTGGTTCGTGGGAGTTTATAGGTCTTCTCGGCCATAGTCGTCGTCACCCTCGCCGAGAGGACCGTACAACGCCTCATAGCGGGCTAGACGCGCGACATCGCCGAGGGACATCGCAAACTCCTTGAGCGCCCCAACAACCTCAGCGTTCGCGTCATGCTCCTTCACAGGGGCTGCCCGCGTAATATCCGCGAACTGCCGCGCCTGGTTAGCCTGCGCCCGTGTGCGCTGCTCAACTCCACGCAAATCGGTCGGTGCTGGCAACTCACGCATGATGCGCCGAGAGTCTTGCAAATCCGAAAGCATCCCCGCCGCAATCTCTGCCCGTGTCGCCGCATTATCAATCTCCCGCGCCCGTGTCGCCTCGGCCGTCTTCGAACGGTCAAACGCGATGCCGGCACGTTTGGCGTACTTCGTCACAGTCGACGCTGAAACACCGACCTCGCGTGCGATGGCATTGCGCGCCATACCCTGCTCAGCGAGCTCAACGATCCGCGTACGCGTTTCTGGGTCGACTGGTCGACGTTTGCGGCCCGTGGGGCTGCTTTTGCCTCGCGCGCGTGAGGTGCGACCGGTCGCTTCGGGTGTGGTCATGGTGTTGCTTTCGGTTGGTTGGTTGGGGTGCGGTTGCATTTGTCGCAGGTGCCGTTGGTGATTGGGTAGCCGGGGTGTTGTGGGCAGTGGTCTGCGTTTAGTTCAGTGATTGGTGGTGGCTGGGGGCGTGCCGTGGTCGGCCTCGCCGTGGGTGTGTGGGGGACCGCCTGAATCATCGCGTGCCATTCGTCATCGGTGGGGATGTAGCCAGGTGGGAAACCCCCTTGACTGTTTGCGCCGAGTTCGGCCATGTGCTCAATAGCCATGAGGTTGTTCTGCGGCCGCTCTTCCGTGCGTGACAGTGCGGAAACGCGGGCGCCTGCTGCCATGGTCTGCATCGCCCGTTCAGTGGGAGACAAGCGACCTGAGGTCCGTTCTTCTGCCTTGTAGCGTTGCACAAGCGCAAGCATGCGGTCTTGCCGTCCCTGGGCGGGTGATAGGGATGCCTGGGGGAGTTCGTCATCCCAGCGTTCACCGTTTAGCCAGCTAGCGAGTGCGGGGACGTAACGGGTTTCGGTGGCTAGTGAGTGGGCTTCCCCGAAACGGGTGATGTCTGAGACAAGCTGATCGATGTCGCGTTTCTTGACGGCTTTGGCGAACGCTTCTCGGGATCGTTTCTTTTCTGTTCGTTTGGGCCATTTTGCCCATGCGCTTTCGAATGCGGCATCGAGGTCTTGTTTGTCTCGTTGCGCATGCTCATCATCATCATCATCATTGTTCGCGTGCGCACTATGTGAGTGATCATTTATTGATTCTTGATTGATCACTTCTTTAGAAGTTGCCTGGAACGTGGTTCTCCTAAGGTGTGCATCAGTTTCCCCTGAGAATGGAACGACGTTCACCTGATCTAGGTTCACCTGAACTTCTTTCACCTGAACCTCGTTCCACTGAGGTCCGGTCCAAGATGTGTTGATCGTGATCAAATCGGTGTCACGGTAGCCGTTCTTTCGACGGCGTTTTGAGCGTTTGATAACGCCCATCGATTCAAGGGCGCCGAGTGCGTTCGTGATAGATCGCGGATCGACCCCGACCATGCTTGCGAGCGTCTTCCTGCCAACCCACGTTTCGTGCGTCTTGTCGTCGGCTCTGTGGCAGAGTGCAACAAGTACTGCCTTCTGTGTTTGTTGCAGTTTGAGGTTGTATGCCCACTCGGCGTCCTTGAATCCCATTACTGGTCGTCGACCTCCTCCGACGTGTATGTGTCGACGTTCACGCGGATCACGTCAGGGCCGCGGTAGCCGTCAGGTCTGCGGCGAATAGTCCGGCTTATAACCCCCACTTTTTCAAGCGTCTCTAGCGCGTTGAGTACTTGCTGGCGTGACATCCGGGTTGATTTCCCGATGGTCTGCACGCTAACGACCGCCTCGTGTGTGGCATCGTCAGTGTGGTGGCAGACCGCAACAAGTACTGCCTTCTCGATCCAAGACAGATCATTGCTGAGCCCGTATGCCCAGGCTGTGTCTTTGAATGCCATTTACACTGCACCTCGTTTCGTGTCGTCCGAGCCGTATGAGTGCTGCCGCAGGAGCTCGAGGATGCGTTCTGCGTATGCGATCGCTTGGGGTGCGGTGAGGACGTGGACGGCCTCAGAGGCGTCCTCACTGAGGATGACTATGATTTCCTGTTGTCCTTCGTCCGCGAGCGGCATGATCATGTTCTCGGCATTCATTAGGTCTAGTTCCTGGCGCGTGAGCATGTTGTTGCCGGCCGACGTGGGTTCGTAACGCTTTCGCTGTTCTGTGGTGCTCATGCTGTTACTTCCTTTTGGAGTGATTTTTCGATCTGGATGAGACTGATGCGTTCCTCGATGGCATTCATGTTTTCCCGCAGATTGGTGCGCAATTCAGCCAATAGCTCGTACTTCTTACGCAGTTCCGCAGTTTGGTCACAGGCGTCACACCAGGCCGCACCCGGCACGTCGGCTCGGCCGCTTGAGCCAACGGTCAATGTTGGTGTAAACCGGTGGCCACAGAGCGCCTCAACCTCGGTGCCCTCGATAAGCGCGAGCTGCAGCTGAGAGTCTGGTGGGATCAGATGGTTCAGGGTCATTTCGTCACCTCCGCAACCGTCAGCGACAGCGCTTGGATGAGGTGAGAGATGTCGCTAACCGGAAGCTCAAACTCTTCCCGGCTGCTCCCTTCCGCGTATCGCTGCTCCCATTTGATTAACGCCGTGATATCCGACGTTTGGACCGTGCGATCGGTCGAGATCGTGTGATCCTGGAAGATCTGGATCGAATAGCCAGAAGTGGTGAGTTCGGTCCAGTCGGTTACGACCGACAGTTCCTCGTTGTGCTGTCTCTTCACGGCCCACGATGGGACGGGAGGGACTGTTACGGGTATTGTGGACATAGGTCGATCTCCTTCGTAGGTGTTTTGATCTTTGCCTCCGCGCTGGTTGCCGCCAGCAGCGGAGGTTTTTTTGGGAGTGGGTGTCATCGGTCGCCTCGGTTCGGGTTTAGGGTCCAGACGGTTGCTGGGTTGCCTAGCGCGGATGTGCCTGGTTGCCCGGAATCGATGAGGATGCCGCGTCTTGTGAGGTTGGCGCGTGCCGTTCGAATGCGTTGCGGTGTCACCTTTGGTACGCCTGGATAGTTTTCTGCGCGAGCGGAATAGACCGCGCTGATCGTGTCGTCGGTCGCGTAGAAGATGCGTTTCAAGATGTCGAGGATGACGACCTCGACTTTTGATCGTGTCTCGTCGTCGGCGAGCGTGTCGGCCTCGAACGAGTGACCTGCGGTTGCCATTGGTTGGCTGCGGGTGCTCATTATGCGACCTCCGCGGTGCTTGTACGCTCCGAGCTTTCAAGCCACGCGATTACATCGCTCTCGCGATAGATGACTGTGCGCGGGGTCGGCTTCAAGAAGACCGGACCGTCACCTTTGAAGCGCAGCTGGGCGAGGTTCCCTTTTGTCATCCCCGGGACAAGCTCACAAACCTGTTCGGGTGTGAGATATCTCTTCATCTCAATCCTTTCTATCCACTTGCGTCAGGACACCATAATTGTGCCACGTCACAGCAGCATAATGCAACTGTGACGGATCACAGTAATAGACTTGAGTCATGGACTGGCGATGGCTTAGCGTCAAATTAAGAGGCGAGCGGGTAAAAACGGCACCCGATTTCGTCGTGTATGACCATCTCCTGGTCGTGGGCTACGACGATCGTGAGAACAAGTTTCAGCTAGAGCTTCGTTTCAGCGAGAGCGAAGGTCGATACTACGTGCGGCAGATATCGCTACGCGCTGCAAGCGAAAAAGATGAAATCACGGGCGCCCGACTGCGAGAACTTCCCTTGCTCAAGTTGTCACGTAATGCGCTCGCTGAGGGCTACCTAGTTGAGCTTCAATCTGGCGGAATATTCGACCCCCAGACAGTGTCGGACGCTGCGGATTCAATCGTTGCCGGCGGACCCTCAAGTGATGAGGCCATGCTTGCCACAGCTCGGATCTATCGGTATTCGCAGATACTTCAGAGACGCCCGGCCAAGGCGGTCCAGAACGCTCTAGGTTTGACGGCGCCCACAGCAACACTCTGGATTCGCAGAGCCCGAAGCCTGGGACTTCTTGGGGATTATGGGGAATCCACTGATGGGTAGCGTTTACGCGTACGTGACGAAATCCGGCAAAAAACGGTACCGGATCATATACCGACGCCCCGACAACAAACAGACTCAAGAACGAGGCTTTACCCGTCGACGTGACGCAGAGTTACGCCTCGCAGACGTTGAGACACGCAAAGCCAAAGGCGACTACGTCAACCCGACAGACGCGAAAGCCACAATCTCATCGCTCGGCACAACATGGCTCGAAGGCCGCAAGACGGTCATGAAACCATCGAGTCACCGGTCCATCGACTCCGCATGGCGCGTACACGTACAACCCAAGTGGGGTGCGCGCACAGTCGGAAGCATCCGGCATAGCGAGGCTCAAGAATGGGTTTCCAGCATGGCCGAAAAGGCAAGCGCTACAACAGTTTTACGTGCTTACGGTGTGCTTGCTGCAATCCTCGATGTGGCTGTGCGAGATCGGCGCGTAGCCCGTAATGTCGCTCGTGACGTGATACTTCCCCGTAAGTCCGGGAAAGAAAAGGTCTACCTCGCACACAAGATGGTTTCTCGGCTTGCAGACGAATCACGACACCGCGACCTTGTCCTATTCCTCGCATACACAGGCCTGCGGTGGGGTGAAGCGACAGGGCTTCGTGTGAAGCATGTTGACGTGCAACGACGGCGAGTGAATGTTCAAGAGAATGCTGTCCTCGTGGGTACCGTGATCGAGGTCGGATCACCCAAGACACATGAAACGAGATCCGTCCCGTACCCAGCGTTTCTTGCGTCGGCCGTCGAGGCGGCAATGAAAGGCAAGCGCGCAAACGACCTGCTGTGGGGCGACGGTCAGCACCATATGCGGTTACCCAATAGTCGCGACGGATGGTTCGCAGCTGCGGTGCGACGGTTGCAGGAAGCAGATACACAGGCATCTATTGAAGCTGTAGCTCGAGGTGAAGAACAGGGCGATATTTTTCCGCGCGTCACGCCACACGATCTACGTCACACCGCGGCATCTCTTGCGATTAGTTCGGGTGCGAATGTGAAGGCTGTGCAACGGATGCTGGGCCATGCTTCAGCGGCGATGACTCTCGATGTTTATGGTGACTTGTTCGATGATGACCTCAACAACGTGGCAGACGCACTTGACAGGGCATGGCATGCGTCGCGTGCGTAGAAGAGTGGCAACATATTGGCAACACTTCTCGTAATTTGCGCCACGCTGGCACGCTCCTAGTGATCCGATATCCGCGTAGTGATGCGGAAATTGGTGAAGGTCACATCATCCTGCGGCAAGAATTTGGGTTCAAATCCCACCGTCACCGCCACAGTAAAACCCCCGCGATCCCTTGCAAACACTGGGAACGCGGGGGTTTTGTGTTGCGTGCGTTAGCTGACCTGCTCGCGCAGCCCGTCATTTGTCTGACAGATTTCAAAAAAGGCCCCAAAATAGGGCGAAAGTGTCGGACAAACGCGATTCTGTCAGACTAATGGGGCGGAATTACGGGCCTAGGCAGACCACACTGGCAGAAGACCGAACTGGTCGCCCCACCGGCCCCGAATTCGGGGAATGTGTCACGCTGGAGGTTCCGCAGCGATCGAGAGGTTGCCCCCGTGACGACTGAACTTCCCCCGGTTCACGACCGAAAGCCGACAGCCGTTGTGCTGCAGCGAATAGAGAACGGTGTGATCGCGATAGCCATTTTGGCGGCCGTTATTGTGGCGGGTTTGCCGTGGTGGGTGCTTTTTGCTGCTTTTCTGCTCTTTGATTTGTCGGCGCTCGGCTATGTGCGCAATGCTCGTGTGGGCGCGTTCTGGTACAACATTGTGCACAATTACGCGGCGCCGGCAGCCATCATGGGTGCATACGTTATTGCGCTCGCGGCAGGAATAGATGTGCGCTGGATAGCGCTGTTGGCCGCGTGTTGGGGCTTTCATGTGGCGGTTGATCGCGCTCTCGGTTATGGCCTGAAAGCGGCAAGTTTTAGCGAGACCCACCTGGGCAGGATCGGGCGTCAATAACTACTGCATGCATCCGGATGCTGGTGCCCAGGCTGTGCCGCCCGCGAACTGTTAGGCGGTGCAGAATCATCCCACGTTACGAGCAGGCGCACTCGAAATTAACTACGTTCCCACGAGCTGTTGCAGTGCGCCGCGTGCTCCTGCTTGACGAATTGTTTGCAGCACGGCGGTGAATGTGTCGGCAAAATCTGGTTGGGCCCCGAGGTCGCCAAAGATGTCGTGTTGGCGCACAAATGCTCGTGGGTCGTTGCGCGATTCGCTCGCGGCAGCTTGCAGATCAGCAGCCCGTGAGTCGGTTATCGTGATGGCCTCGCCCATGTCGGTGACGCCTTCGCAGTAGTGTGCCCAGCTGGCAACAACTGCCGCGGCGAATGTGACGGGCAGCCCGGCATCGAGACAGTCGCGAATAACGGGGAGTAAGAAGGTGGGTATGCGGTCGGAGGCATCTGTGCAGAGCCGTGTGAGGGTGTCGGCTACTGCGGGGTTCGCGAAGCGCTCCAGCAGTGTTGCCATGTATTCGTTGAGATCAACGCCCGCAACCGGCTCGAGCGTGGGCATTGCTTCATCATGCATGTAGCGCTGCAGTAGCGAGCGAATAAGAGGGTCGGATGCTGCTTCATGCGCATATTCGTATCCCATGAGGGTGCCAAAATAGGCCATCGCCTGGTGTGAGGCGTTGAGTAGACGCAGCTTCATCAGCTCGTAGGGTTCAACGTCGGCAACAACCTGCACGTCGGCATCTTCATAGGGTGGACGCCCGGCAGGGAAGGTGTCTTCGAGTACCCACTGGGCGAAGGGTTCGGCGGTCACCGGCCAAGCATCCGGAATCTGCCAGCGGTTGTGCACCAGATCGCGGTCGGCCTGGGTTGTGGCGGGGGTGATGCGATCGACCATCGAGTTCGGAAAAGCTACATTCGTGCTCATCCACGATGCCAGTTCACTGTCGCGGGCCGCCGCGAACGCAAGAAAACTGCGCCGTGCCACGGTGCCATTTCCCTGCATGTTGTCGCACGACATTACCGTGAATGGGGCGTGACCTGCCGCTCGCCGCCGCTGGAGTGCCTCGGTAACAAAACCAAACACGGTGGTCGGTGAATGCGGGTGGGCGAGGTCGTGCTGCACGCCCGCATTATCGAGGTTAAATTCACCCGTGGTGTGGTCGATGTTGTACCCACCCTCGGTGATGGTGAGCGACACGATACGGGTGTGCGGGTGAGTGAGGCGCTGCAGTACGGCATCCGGATCATCGGGCGCAAACAGATAGTCGACGATAGACCCGAGTACTCGCGGTTCGAGGCGGCCATCCGGATGCTTGAGCACGAGCGTGTACAAACCGTCTTGCGTGGTCATCACATCACGCATATGCGCATCGGTCGGCATAAGGCCAACGCCACAGATCGCCCAATCGTGGGCGAGTCCGGCGTTCATGAGCCGGTCGAGATACCACGCCTGGTGCGCGCGATGAAAATTGCCGACACCACAGTGAACGATACCGATCGTGAGTTGCGAGCGGTCGTACTGTGGTGTCGGCACAAACATCGGATGCCTAGCTGTTGTAGGGGCTGCTGACGGTGTGAGCTCCACTGGTCAGCTCGTGTGCTGTCCCGTCGGGCAGTACGAGCTCGGCGGTAGTGCCGGTGGGCACCTCGACCGTCACGGTAAAGGTGGCGTCGATAATAGTCCATTCGATCGCCGCGCGCCCGTAGGGGGTTTCGTGCGCGGCCGATGCTGAGGTGAGCCCACCTCCGGGCTGTGGTGCAAACCGGATGCGGCGGTACCCGGGTGCTGCCGGAGCAAGGCCGGCAACGGTGCGGTGCAGCCAGTCGGCAACAGCACCCAGCGCGTAGTGGTTGAACGAGGTCATGCCGCCGGGGTTGACGGTGCCATCGGGGCGCATGCTGTCCCAGCGTTCCCAGATGGTTGTGCCACCGTTGAGCACGGCATACAGCCAGCCGGGGGCCTCACGGTTGAGCAGCAGTTTGTATGCCGCGTCGGTGTGGCCGGTGGTGGTGAGGGCATCAGAGACCAGGGGAGTGCCCACAAAACCGGTCGAGATTTTGCCGTCGGCCGCGTCGACGAGCTCGGCCAGACGTGCACCCACGGCCTCACGCAGTTCATGCGGAATAAGGTCGAACGACAGCGCCAGCGCATAGGCGGTCTGGGCATCGCTGGTCATGGTGCCGTCGTCGTGCACATAGGCGCGGGTAAACGCCTCACGCACGCGGGCGGCAAGAGCTGAGTAGTTGTCGGCGTCGCCGCTGCGACCGAGCACGCGGGCAAAGTCGGCCAGTGCCTGCGTCGAGCGGGCAAAGTAGCCGGATGCCACCAGGTAGCGATCGGTCTTGGCATCGGCCGGGTCGTGCGGTGGGGCATCCGGGTCAAGCCAGTCGCCCAGTTGATAGCCGGTGTTCCACAGCAGGTCGTCTCCGGCAATGTCGGCCACAAGATCCACCCATTTTTTGGCGCTCTCGTACTGCTCGTTGAGCACACCTTCGTCGCCGTAGCGCTCGTACACGGCCCAGGGAGTGAGGGTTGCGGCGTCGCCCCAGGCAGCGCCCGGTCGAATGGGCGTCCACATGGTGTCGGCCGGGATAACCGGCACATACCAGGGCACCGTGCCATCCGGAAGCTGTTCAACGGCGAGGTCTTTCAACCATGTCGACAAGAACCCTGACACGTCGTACAAGAACGTGGCGGTGGGCGCAAAAACCTGGATGTCACCGGTCCAGCCGAGACGTTCGTCACGTTGCGGACAGTCGGTGGGAATATCGACGAAGTTGCCGCGCATGCTCCACACGACGTTTTCGTGCAGACGGTTGACGAGCGGGTCGGAGGATTCAAACCAGCCGGTGCGCTCCATATCGGAGTGGTAAACGCGGGCAACGAGAGCGCCGGCTGCCACATCGGCGTCGAGGTCGCCGTGCCAGCCGTCAACCTCGACGTAGCGGAAGCCGTGGAAGGTGAAGCGTGGCTCCCACTCTTCTTCGCCGTCGCCAGCAAAAATGTAGGTGTCGGTTGATTTCGCGTCGCGCAGTGGGCGCTGGTACAGCTCGCCCTCTTGCATGACCTCGGCGGTGCGCAACACGACGGTTGTGCCCTCGGGTGCTGTGGCGCGCAGGCGCACGCGGCCCACAAGGTTCTGCCCAAAGTCGAGAACGCGGGCGCCGCTGGGGGTGGTGATAACTTCGACAGGGGCTACTTCTTGTGTGCAGCGCACGGGTGGACCCTCGGGCGCGACGAGTGTGGCCGGGTCGCGGTGTGCGGCAACAACGCGGTACCACTGTGAGTCGTCGAAGCCTGGCTCTGACCAGCCGCGCAGTTCGCGCATAACGCGGGCGTCGTAGTGTTCGCCGTCGTACAGACTCGAAGAAATAATGGGGCTGTCGGCTGCGCGCCACGAGGTGTCGGTGACGACGCGTTCGACAGTGCCGTCGTCGTAGTGCAGTTCGAGCTGTGCCAGCAGCGACTGGTCGGTGCCGTACAGGTTGCGGTGGCCGCCCCGCCAGCCGAGGCGGCCGCGATACCAGCCGTCGCCCAGCCATGCGCCGATGGCGTTGTCACCATTGCGCAGCGCTTCGGTGATGTCGTGCGTGTAGTAGCGCAGGCGTTCGTGGTAGGTGGTCCAGCCGGGTGCGAGTGCGTGGTCGTCGATGCGGGCACCGTTGATTTCGACCTCGTAAATACCGTGCGCGGTAACGTATAGGCGCGCTCGGGTGAGCCCGGGCCGCACAGTAAAATCACGGCGGACGATGGCGGGCCGACGCGTGTCGGTGAGCGGGTTAGCGTTGGCGTTCGAGCCGACTGCGAGGGCATGCCAGTCACCTGCTTCGAGCAGCCCTGCTTCAACTGCGGCCGGTGTGCTCCACCCCGAGACAGCGCCGTCGTGGCCGGTGACGCGCACCGATACTTCGGCGCGTTCGCGCGATGCCAGTGGTTCGTCGGGCCAGTCAACAAGAACCGACTCGTTGCTGGCGATGGGGCCAAAGACTCGTTCTGTTCCTGCGCGCTGGATGCGTACCTCGTAGGCTGTTTGCTGCCAGGCGGGTGCGGCGGTGGTTTTCCACGACAGTCGCGGCCGCGGGGTGCCGATGCCCAGGGGGCGGGGGTTGTGCTCAAAGGTAACGGGGGCGACGGTGCTCATTGTTCTCCATCGGTGGCTGGTAGTGTCCATCATCGACCATTGATTGACACGTTTCAACTCGGTGCGGAAAAATGGATGGCAGTTCACAACAGAAGCGAGGAACCATGAAAATCGCTGTCACCGGTAGCTCCGGAAAACTCGGCAGTGCCACCGTGCAGCACCTGCGCGACGAGGGTCACGAGGTTATTGGTTTTGACTTGCACGGAACCGCGGGCCCCGGCTTCACGCGGGTTGACCTGGCCGATTATGGGCAGGTGCTCGACGCCATACTCGGGGTTACTGCTCGCCACGATGGCCTTGATGCACTGGTGCACCTGGCTGCTTTGCCGGTGAATGGTTTGGTCCCGGATGCCGCGACGTTTACCGCCAATGTGTCTTCAACGTTTCACGTCTTGCACGCCGCCTACCGCGCGGGTATTTCGCAGATTGTGATGGCGTCGAGTATTACCCTCATGGGCTTTCCTCACTTTGCCGATATTCCAGCGCTGCCGGTGGATGAAAACTATACGCAGGCCAACAACACGTATGCGCTTGGCAAGGTAGCAGAAGAGGCAATCACGGCGCAGCTGGTGCGGTGGATTCCCGACGCCAGCATTGCCGCCCTGCGCCTGACGAACATTGTTGCGCCGGGCGAATATGGCTCTTTTGTCCGCGCCGATGACCCCGAGTATCGCCGTGATCTGCTGCACTCCTATGTTGATGTGCGTGACGCGGCCCATGCGGTGTCGCTGGCGCTTGCCGCACGCATTCCGGGGTACGAGGTGTACAACATTGCGGCCTCCGACGTGGGGTCGAGTATTCCGAGCCGGAAGCTGGCCGAACACAGTTACCCGGGCGCTGCTGTGCGTGCCGATCTGGGGGAGTGGGAAACGCTCATGTCGATTGATAAGGCACGCCGGATGCTGGGCTTTGAGCCGCGTCATCTGTGGCGCAGCGAGTACTCGGCGACGCCGTAACGCTGAAGCGCGCGCGTAGATAACACTGAGGTGCGCGTTTATAACAGTTTGAGCGGTGTTTTTGACATGTTCGATTTGCGAAACATAGTATGCAGGTTGAAACGTCTCAATTTGGATCACTCTTCAAGGAGGAATGTGTCCTCGCTCACACCACGGCGACTGGCTAAGCCCGCCCTCGCCGCCTTCACACTTATTGCTTCTGGCGCCCTCGTGCTGACCGGCTGCTCGGGCGGTGGTGGTGGTGCTACCTCGTCACCCGACACGCTCGAATATGTCAAGAACGCAGAAAACACCACCACCGAGCCCGTGCTGAAGGCACTGGCATCCGGCTCGTGCAGCGCCGAAAACGACGCACTGCCACTCGAGGTCAGCTCGATTCCGCAGGCCGATATTGACTCACAGATGCAGCTCATGGCCAGCCAGGGTGGCCTACCGCCCATGTTTGCCGCCGGCGACAACCCCGCCGAGGGCAAGAAGCTGTGGGAGGCCGGAGTTATTCTCGACCTCGACGAAGCGCTCACCGACCTGGGTAAGCGTGACTCCGTCGCCGAGGGTGCAGTCTCGACCATCGAAAAGCTCTACGGTGGTGCTTTCAACTTCCTGCCCTTCCAGTACAACATCGAAGGTATTTGGTACAACAAATCGATGTTTGCCGAGAACGGATGGGAGATCCCCGAAACCTGGGATGAGCTTGACGCTCTTGCGGGCGACATTAAAGATGCCGGATTCACGCCATTTTCGGCATCCGGTGAGCAGGGATGGCCGCTGACCCGACTCGTTAGCGGATACCTGTTCCGTGACCTGGGTGGCGACGCCCTGCAGAAGGTAGCCGACGGCGAAGCCAAGCTCACCGACCCCGAATATGTTGCCGCGGCCGAGAAGATCGCAGAATTTGGTGCCAAGGGATACTTTGGTGCCAACGTGACCTCGCTCGACATGGACAGCTCCTACAACGAGTTCTTTACCGGCAAGGCCGCCATGATCTACATGGGTAGCTGGATTCTGGGGAACATCAACAACCCCGAAGCTAACCAGATCGGTGCCGACAACGTAGGGCTCATGAAGCTGCCCGCCGTTGAAGGCGGCGCGGGTTCGATCGACGCCTACCCGGCCAACGTGGGTGTTCCTTCGACCTTCGGTTCGAAGACTTACTCTGACGAGGTTGCTGACTGGCTCGGCTGCATCGCCGACAACTACGGTAACGAGGCACTCGAGCAGGGCCAGATCACCGGCTTTGTTACCGATGCCGAGGTCGACCTGCCGGAGATCACGCAGGTTGTTGCCGACGAAGTTGCCGCCAGCACCGACAGCGTGCTGTGGTTTGAGGCGCTGTTTAACGCCAAGGCCAGCCAGGTTTCGTCGAACAACGCAGCACTGCTTGTTACGGGCCAGATCTCTGCTGAAGAGTTCATGACCCTCGTGCAAGACGCACTCGACAACTAACACACCACACTGTGGGGCGTGGCACAGGCTGCGCCCCACAGTTGCTTGAAAGGCCGCCCATGAAGTCTGTGCTCGCGGATCGCAAGACCATCGTCCTGCTACTTACGCCCGCGCTGCTGGTGTATACCCTCATCATCGTCGTGCCGGTGATCTGGTCGTTTGGTTTAACGTTCTTCAGCGGCAACGCGCTGCAGGGCTTTAGCTTTGTGGGGTTCGAAAACTTTACGCGCCTGCTCGGCGACAAATATGTGCACGAGTCGTTCTGGTTTACCGTGCGCTATGCCCTCGTCGTTACGGTCTTTCAGGTGTTGCTGGGTTATGGCCTGGCGCTGCTGTACCACTTTATTTTGCGCAAGAGTTCGGTGATTGTGCGCACGCTGGTGTTCTTTCCGGTCGTGCTGCCCACCGTGGCTGTGTCGCTGCTGTACCAGAAGCTGTTTCAGTCGGCGCCCGGAGACGGTCTGGTCAACGAACTACTCATCAACGTGGGTCTCGACTCCGTCGACTGGCTCGGCTCGGGCACAACCGCCTTCATTGTGATCGTCATTATGGACGTGTGGCGCTCGGTGGGTTTCTATGGCGTGCTCGTTTTTTCGGGCCTGATGGATATCCCCGACGAAATCATTGAGTCGGCTCGTATTGATGGTGCGCAGCGCTGGTCGCTGCTGCGCCACATTGTTGTGCCCATGTCGCTACCGATCCTGTTTGCCTCGTTCATTTTCAGTATCAACGGCACCATCAAGGTTTTCGACTCAGTATTCGCGTTGACCGATGGCGGCCCAGGTAGTTCAACAACGCCGCTGACGCTATACATGTACCGCACCGCGTTCCAATACTCCGACTACGGCTATGGTTCGGCCGTTGCCCTGCTGCTGACAATTATGTGTTTGGTTGTCACGCTGCTCATCTTCCGATCATCGCGCCGCGACAACACTGTGTGAGGTGCTTGAAATGACCATGTCTGAAACAGTTGCTGTCTCTTCTGTCCGTGCGATGCCGCCGCGGCGTGAGCACGAGAGAGCGAATGCGGTTATGCGTCACGTTCGCAAGCTGCCCACCTATCTGGTGATTGCGCTGCTCATTCTTGTGACCGCCTACCCGCTGTGGTGGATGTTCTTGAACTCGCTGAAATCGAACAGCGACTTCTTAAATAACCCCTCGTATGCACTACCTGAGGTGTGGCGCTGGGATAACTATGCGCTCGCGTGGGAGACGGGAAATCTGGCGACGACCATGACCAACTCGGTGCTGGTCACTTTCCCGTCGCTCATTCTGATTGTGCTTATTGGCTCGGCTGCGGGATACGTGCTCGAGGTCATGGTGTTTAAGGGGCGTGCGGCGCTTCTGCTGGGCTTTCTGGCCGGAATTATGATTCCTGGCCAGATGATTCTTCTGCCGCTGTTCACCGCGTTCTTTCAGATCGGGCTGACGGGTTCGCTCGCGCCACTCATCATTATTTATACGGCCACGGGGCTGCCGCTGACGGTCTTTATGATGGCCACATATTTTCGGGCGGTGCCGCGCGAAGTGTTTGAGGCGGCCACGCTCGATGGTGCCTCGATGGTGCGCGCCTTTTTCTCGATCGGCCTTCCGATGATGCGCAATGCCGCCTTTACAGTGGCGATTGTGCAGTTCTTTCTCATCTGGAACGACCTGCTCATGGCGCTCGTGTTTGCGGGGCAGCGCAAGCTCAACACAATTCAGATTGGTCTGTTGAACTTTTCTGGCGAGTACGGTTCGGTCAACTATGGCCCGCTGTTCGCGGCAATCTGCACGACCGTGGGCGGCATTTTGATTCTGTATCTGTTCTTGAACCAGCAGATCATCAAGGGCATGGCTGCGGGGGCAGTCAAGGGCTAACCGGATGCTGCGCAACAACCCTCGGGCTAGCTATGACGCCCGAGGGTTGTTCGGCGTGCGTCGGGCATGGTGGGTGGGTTGGCACTGGGTTGCGGGTGCGCGCACCACAGTTTGGTAACGGCGGGGTAAAAACTGCTTGACACCGTCGCGCTTCCGTTCTACTGTCAACAGTCAAACAGTTACCCATATTCTTCTACCGCGGGACGGACAAACTCCTCGCCCGCACGTCGCAAAGGAGCGAGCAGATGCAACACAGCCTCCTCGACCGCATCATGAACGGCCTCGACAAAGCCGTGCAATGGTTGTGCGTCGTGTTTATGGCGCTGGTCGTCTTTGCCGTGTCGTGGCAGGTGCTAGCCCGCTATGTCACACGCGCATCGTCATCGTGGACGGTCGACCTTGCAGCCCTCGCCTTCGTCTGGCTGTCGATGTTTGCCATTGCCCTGGGTGTGCGTCAGGGGCGACACATGGTGCTCGACATCTGGGAGTTCTTTGCTCACCGTCGGTGGTTGACCGTGCTCATCACCACCGTGGCAAGCCTGCTGGTGCTCCTGACGATCGCCGCTCTCGTCTGGTACGGCTTCCAGGCGTTGCCCAGCGCGATGCGCCGCACCATGCCCGGCCTGGGCGTGCCCTTCGGGCTTGTCTCGCTGGCGGTGCCTGTGGGCAGCATTCTGTGCGCCATTTTCGCCGTCGAGGCATGGGTGCGCACCGTCATGAATAAAGACCTCGAGGCCGATCCACTGCCCTCGCACATCATCTTCCAGCCCGCTGGTGAAACCGTTGTCAAGGGAGAAATCTGATCATGGGCCCGATGCTTCTGGGTAACTTCCTGGGCTCGATGCTGCTCCGCGTGCCCATCGGCTGGGCGCTGGCGCTGGCGTCGTTTGTCACTTTGATGATCGTCTCTGACACACCGCTGTCGATCGGTGCACAGCGTATCGTCGCTGGAATCACACCGTTCGCTCTGCTGGCGATTCCGCTGTTCATTCTTGCCGGTGGCCTCATGAACGCCGGTGGCATCACCAAGCGCTTGCTCACGCTCGCCGACTCGATCGTGGGCGGCTGGCGCGGCGGGCTGGCGCAGACCAACGTGCTGTCGTCGCTGTTCTTCGGGGGAATCTCGGGCTCGGCTGTCGCCGATATCTCTAGCCTCGGCCGCATTCTTATTCAGGCCATGAAGGAGCGCAACTACAGCGCCGCCTATAGCGCCGCGGTCACCGCTGCGGCTCCCATTGTTGCGCCCATCATGCCGCCCAGCATCACCATGATCGTGTATGGCGTGGTCACCGGCACGTCGATCGGCCAGCTGTTCTTCGCTGGAATTTTGCCAGCCGTGCTGTATGTTGCGATGCTCATGGTCACCGTGCACCTCACCGTCCGCCGCCGCGGGTTTACCAAAGAGGTTATTGATCAGACAAAAGATTTCAGTCAGATCGGTAAAACCCCCAAGGCTGAACGCCCTCAGTTCTGGCCGTCACTGTGGCCCGCACTGCCGGCGCTGCTGCTTCCGTTGGTGATTCTGGCAGGCATCCGGTTTGGTTGGTTTACTGCTACCGAAGCCGCGGCTGTCGCCGTGATCTATGCACTATTGGTCGGTTTTCTTATCTACCGAGAACTGACGTGGAAAAAGCTCGTGCATGCTTTTGCCGAATCGGGCGTCATGGTGGGTCTCATCATGCTGGTCTTGGCGGCCGCGCAACTGTATTCGTGGGCGCTCACCTCGGGCCGCGTGCCGCAGATGATCGCCGAAGCCATGTTCGCGGTCACCGAGAACCCCGTCATCCTGTTGCTCATGGTCAACGTGCTGCTGATTGTGGCGGGCATGTTTATCGAGGCAAATGCGGCGCTGATCATCATCACGCCCATTCTTTTCCCCGTGCTGACATCGGCGGGAGTCGACCCCGTGCACCTGGGCATCGTGATCGTTGTCAACCTCGGTATTGGTCTTATTACTCCGCCCGTGGGTATTGCTCTCATGCTGTCGAGCGAACTGGCCAAGGTGTCGTTTATTAGCGCGATCCGTGAGGCTGGTCCGTTCATTCTGACCGGCTTCCTCTACCTGGCACTCATCACCTATGTGCCACAAATCTCTCTCTTCGTACCCTCGCTCCTCGGAGCCTCCTAACCCCACCACCGAAAGGATCCACCATGCGTAAGACCCGAATTCTTGCGTCTATTGCTGGCATCGCCGCCGCAGGACTCATGATTGCCGGATGCTCCGGCACCGACAACGGCTCGAGCGGCTCGGCCGACTCCGGCGACAGCATCAAACTTGTGCTTGGCCACGCAGGCTCGACCACCGACCCGCGCCAGTGGGCGTCAGAAGAGCTCGCGAAGCGTGTCTCGGAGGCCACGGATGGTCGTGTGACGATTGAAGTGCACTCCGACTCGACCCTCGGCTCGTGGGAAGAAATGATCGACGGCCTGCAGCTGGGTAGCACCGACATCGTGATCGAGTCGATCCTGTCGCTTGAGGCATACACCGACCTTGCCGCCGTCGAAACGGCGCCGTTCCTCTACGAAAGCACTGAACAGTTCTTTGGCGTGTGGGATGGCGAACTTGGCCAGGAAATTAAAGACACGATTTCGGATGCATCCGGCTACTCGATGCTCGGAAACATGTTCCGTGGTTCGCGTGAGTTGACCACCAAAACCCCCGTCACCCAGTTGTCTGACCTCAAGGGCATGACCATTCGCACCCCGAGTGCGCAGACCATGCTCGACACGTGGAACGCGCTGGGTGCGCGTGCCGAAGCGCTGCCGTTCAACGAGGTGTACTCGGCGATCGAATCGGGTGTTCTTGATGGTCAGGAGAACCCGCTTGACGCGATCTACTTCAACTCGGTACACGAGGTCGCCCCGCACATTGGCCTGACCAAGCACATGTTTGCCAACTACCACTTCCTCATGTGGAACGACCGCCTGGCCGAACTGCCCGACGACGTTCGTGAAGCGATCGAGACGGCAGCGGCCGACATCGGCAAGGAATACAGCCAGAACACACTCGACAACGAAGAGCAGTACACCGAAGACCTCAAGGCCGAGGGTGCACAGTTCCACGAAATCACCGACCGTCAGGCATGGATCGACGCAACCGAGTCGGTTAACGCAACCCTGCCCGATCAGGTACAGGCCTGGATCGAACAGATCCGCGCCATGTAATTCTCACCGCCGGGTCCTTGCGCAGGGCCCGGCGGTTTCCCCCACCCCAACCACACGGTTGTGTTTGCGCGCATCCACCACGAAGAAGAAAGAAGCTGGAAAGTGAATCTGCACGAACTGCTCCGTGACCGCGAGACCGAAGGGAACCCGATCCGCGTCGGGCTCATCGGATCGGGCCGCTTCGGAACGATGTACCTCTCGCAGGCCCGGAACATTCCCGGCGTGCGTGTTGTAGGCGTTGCCGACATCAACGTTGCCCGAGCGAAGGAGTCTTTCGAGCGGGTTGGTTGGCCAGCAGAAGACCTCGTCGACTCGGTAGCCGACCTGGCCCCCGGAAAAACCGCTGTCGTCGCCGACGCTATGGAACTCATTGCCGCCGACGTTGATGTCATTGTTGAAGCCACCGGTAACCCGGTTGTCGGCATTAAGCATGCCCTCGCCACCATCGAAGCGGGCAAGCACATCATGATGGTGACCGTCGAATCTGACGCGCTTGCAGGCCCCGCCCTCGCCAAGCGCGCCAAAGATGCGGGTGTTGTTTATGCCCTCGCCTACGGCGACCAGCCCGCCCTCATCGTTGAGCTTGTCGACTGGGCGCGCACAAGCGGATTCGACGTGGTGTGTGCCGGTAAGGGCGCAAAATACTTGCCCGGCTACCACCAGATGAACCCCGACAACGTGTGGGAGCACTGGGAGTTCTCCGAAGAGCTCAAGGCCTCGGGTCAGCTGAACCCCAATATGCACACTTCGTTCCGTGACGGCACGAAGGCCGCCATTGAAATGGCTGCCGTTGCTAACGCTGCAGGCCTGCGCCCCGGCGAAAACGGGCTCACCTTCACCCCCGGCGATCTCGAAGAGATTGCCACGGTCTGCCGCCCGCAGTCGGTCGGTGGTGCCCTTGAACTCGAGGGCACGGTCGACGTCATGTCGAGCTACACGCGTGACGGCGAGTGGATTCCGCACAACACCCAGGAGGGCGTGTTTGTGGTGGTCAAGGCCACCAACGACTACGTGTCGGAGTGCTTCCAGGAGTACCCGTGGCACCCTGACCCCACCGGCCAGTACGCGGCGCTCTACCGCCCCTACCACTATGTGGGCCTCGAGCTGAACATGTCGATCGCTAACGCTGCCCTGCGCGGTGTGGCAACGGGCGCCCCCGCGGGCTTCTACGCCGATGTTGTGGCCACAGCCAAAAAAGACCTCGCCGCCGGAGAACTGCTCGACGGTGAAGGCGGTTTTGCTGTGTACGGCAAGCTCGTACCCGCGCAAACCTCGGTTGAGCAGGGCTACCTGCCTGTAGCGCTGGCCCACCACGTGCCGCTCAAAAATCCTGTTGCGCAGGGCGAATCGGTCAAGTGGAGCGACGTCGAAATCGACGACAGTCTGGCCCAGGCGCTCGAATTGCGCCGCGAGACCGAAGCTCTCGTCGCTAAGGTGTGAGCATGACCAACCCCGCGGTGAAGCAGCGTTCTGTCAGCCTGATCGGACTCGGAGCAATGGGCCTGCCCATGGCGAGAAACCTCGCCTCGGCAGGGCCGCTCACCGTCTGGAACCGCACTCCTCGCCCCGCCGAACAACTCGGCGGGGCGCAGGTGGCAGGCACCATCGCGGAGGCAGCAGCCGATGTTGTCATTACGGTGCTGCCCGACCTGCCCGACGTGCACGAGCTGCTGTATGGTTCGGATGCTGCAGGCCACAGTGGTCTGCTGGCAGCCCTGCGTGGCCGCCCCACCCGCCCAATCGTTGTCGTGTGCGGCACTGTATCGCCCGTGGCACTGCGAGCGCTGGCAGAAGACGTCGAACGCGAAGGAATCACCCTCGTCGACGCGCCGCTGTCAGGAGGCGTCATGGGGGCCGCTGAAGGCCGACTGAGCGTCATGGTGGGTGGCTCTGCCGACGACTTCGCTGTCGTACGCGATGCCATGAACGCCTGCGCGAGCAACATCGTGCACATGGGCCCTACCGGTGCCGGTGCTACAGCAAAACTATGCAATCAGGTGGTGGTCGCCGAGACCGTCGCTGCGCTATCAGAAGCCTTCGCCCTGGCACGCTCAGCAGGTATTGATCCAGCCACCCTCGCCGATGCGCTTTCGGGTGGGCTGGCCGCCAGCGAAGTGCTGCGGCAAAAACGCCACCACTGGATCGAAGAATCATTCGAACCCGGCGGCACCGTCGCCTATCAGGTCAAAGACCTGCGCTACGCAGAAGAAGTGGCTGAGGCCGCGGGGCTCACTCTCGATGGCCTGCGCACAGCAAAACAGACGTTCGAACGCTCCGTCGAGGTCGGCGACGGCCAACTCGACCACACGGGCGTTTACCGCGTGATCGCCGGTCTGAACTAAAAACGTTGACCAACACAACAGCGCCGCGGCCGGAGCATCCGGAACCGCGGCGCTGACTGTAGGAGCTTTAGACGCTCTCTGCTGCCCGGGCAGGCATATTGGTGACGATGCGGCTCTGGGCTTCGGCGTTGTGCTGCTCGAGCACGGCCAGCGCCGCCTCAACATCGCGCGAAGCGATTGCGTCGAGAATCGGTGCGTGGCGGTCGGCCGACATGTTTTCTCGCGCCGTCGTGCGACCCGCTGCCGTAATGGTGGCGCGCGCCAGGCCGCTGACGCGTCGCCACGAGTCGACCAGCGTCTGGTTGCGGCTGGCGCGACAGATTGCCTCGTGAAATGCGAGGTCGGCATCAACCTGGCCCTCGAGCGGGCCCTCTTCGCTTTGGCGCAGCAGGTCGAGGGCGGAGCGCAGCGCAGTTATAACGTGCTCGAAGTCGTCGCGCTCATTGAGAAGGCGTATCGCAAGCGATTCGAGAGAAAAGCGCACGGCAAAAATGTCGGCCACCTCTGCCGGTGATACAACTCGCACCGAGAGGCGGCCACGCGAGTCTTTCGACAGCAGGCCGTCTTCTTGCAGGTGGCGTAGAGCTTCGCGCAGCGTGCCGCGCGAGACTCCCAGCTGTGCGCTGAGCTCGGTTTCGGCGAGGTGAGTACCCGGCGGCAGGGCGCCTGAGGTGACCGCCGAGCGTAGTCGCTCAAGGATCAATTCACGACGCGTTGTGCGCGTGATGGATCCGAGAACGTGAAACTGATCATCTACCGACATGGCTTTACGCTACCGTTCTGCACCGACTTTGGTCAGTGCATGTGACTTCCACCGTTGATATCAATATTGGCACCCTGCAGGTACGAAGCATCATCCGACGACAGGAATGCGATAACTCCCGAGATCTCGTCCGTCGTGGCAACCCGCCCCAGAGGAATGTCCGCGGCGATACGCGCTTCAATTTCGGGGTTGGTGTTGCCGACACGAATATTGGTGTCGACGGCACCGGGCGTGATGGAGTTGATCGTCACGCCACTGCTGGCGATCTCGCGGGCAAGAGCCTTGGTAAACCCGAGAATGGCTGCTTTGGCCGCCGAGTACGGCACTTTGCCAAACACACCGCCGCCGCGCTGGGCGGAGACCGACGACATCGTAATCACGCGGCCCCACCCTGCTTCGAGCATGGCGGGCAGGAACGCTTTTGTGACCAGGTAGGTGCCGGTGGCGTTCACGGCCATGACCTTGTTCCACAGTGCCAGATCGGTTTCTAAGAAGGGCACCGGTGAGGTAATCCCCGCAATATTAACGACAGCACCAATCGTGGGCAGGTGGCCGGCATCGACCTCGGCTGCTACGGCCGCGTGTGCCTGGGTGACGGCCTGCTCATCGGCCACATCGCACGCCGCACCAAAAGCGGGCACACCGTGTTCGCTGCCGATACGCTGAGCAACCTCGGCGGTCCGGGCGCCATCGAGGTCGAGAATAACAACGCCCCATCCGTCGCGGGCATAGCGTTCGGCAACGGCCATACCAATGCCGCGCTCAGAGGTTGCGCCGGTGATCACCGCGGTGCGCTGGGTCATGAGTTTTCTCCTTCACGAGAGTGTTCTGTGGTGAGCAGGGCGGCCATCGTGGCGGCGACCTGTTCGATAATGTGAGATTTTTCGGCCTGGGCCTGGGGAGTAAGACTGTCGGTCGCGCTATCGCTGTAGGCTGCCGACGGCATTTCAAGAGCCCAGGCCCCGGTAAAGCCGATCGCCTGCAGGTCGCGCACGGCCTGCGCAAAGTCGACACTGCCCGTGCCAAAAGGTGCATTGAAATTGCCGAGGGTGGCGTCGCGTACATGCACATGAGCGATCGCGCGCCCCCAGTCCGCCACAATCTCGGTAATGCTGTCGCCGGATGCTTCACCATGCGCGAGATCGAGAATGGGGCGCACGTTCGTGTCTGCCAACCGCGCGTGCAGTGCGTTGGCGCGCTCGCGGTTGTAACAAAAACGCAGGTAGTGCAGCGACTCGACCCAAATGGCAACGCCGTAGTCGCTCGCCAGCTGGGCGGCATGGCGCAGTTCGGCGGCGATGCGGTCGAGGTCGGCCTCTTCGGTGTCGATGGGATCGTGGCCGAGTGCTCCGCAGGGGAGTACGAGGGCGGGCGCACCGATGCGTGCTGTGAGTTCGAGCAGAGCGCGCAGCTGGCGGTCGCGGGTCGCGCGGTCGACTTCGAGTGCGTTGAAGTCGCCGATGTCGCCGTTAACACTGCGCACGCTCAGGCCGCTGGCGGCGATGTCGGCGGCCACGTTATCGATGGCGGTGCTGTCAAGAAGGGCCGGAACGTGGTCGCAGACACCGGGGAGAGCCCCGAGGTCGATCTGGCTGAAGCCTATGCGAGCGATTTCGCCCAGGGCCTCGCGCAGTGGGAGGTGCTGAAACGAGATGGTTGAGCATCCGAGCGCGGACGGCAGTGTCATGGTGTTTCTCCTGAAGCGCTGAGGGCGCGGGCAAGCAAGTCTTGCTCAGTGTAAGACGTTCAACTGTTAACAATCAAGAGGTCGTGCAGAAATGAGAAAAGAAGCCGTGCGAGATGTTACGTCTTGACAGTGATAAACACCACGGGCTACGTTACGAATCACGAACTTGTCACATGGCGTGACCCCGTGAATGAGGATCGAGGACGACCAGATGAGCTATCTGCACAACGACCCCACGCGTTTCCGCGATGAAATGATCGACGGCTTCGTGTCGGTACACGGGTCGCTCGTGCGCCGTGTCGACGGCGGTGTTGCTCGACGCCACCGCACGCCCGAAGGCCAGGTGGCCGTTGTTATCGGCGGCGGTTCGGGCCACTACCCGGCATTCGCGGGCATTGTCGGGCCCGGCCTTGCTCACGCAGCAGCCATGGGCAATGTGTTTGCCTCACCCTCTGCGCAGCAGGTTCTTCACGCCGCCGAGTCGGTGGCTACGAGCGCCGGTGTTCTGCTCACCTACGGCAACTACGCCGGTGATGTGCTCAACTTCGATCAGGCCGAAGCGCTCCTGCAAGAAAAAGGCATTCCGTGCCGCAGTGTTCCCATTACCGACGACATTTCGAGCGCACCCGCCCACGAAGCCCACAAGCGGCGCGGGGTAGCGGGCGACCTTGTTGTTTTTAAAGTTGCCGCATGGGCTGCCGAGCAGGGGCGCGACCTCGACGCCGTTGCTGAACTGACGCAGCTGGCCAATCAGCGCACCCGCACGCTAGGAGTCGCCTTCTCGGGCTGTACATTGCCAGGAGCCGAAGAACCCCTGTTTACGATTCCCGAAGGCCACATGGGTATTGGCATGGGCATTCATGGCGAACCGGGTCTCGAAGACCGTGCGATTGTTCCCGCCGACGACATAGCGGCGCTGCTCACCGAGCGAGTCTTGGCAGAGGCCCCGGATGCCGCGGGCAACCGTATTGCCGTGATTGTTAACGGCCTCGGCTCGATCAAGGGCGAAGAACTCTTCGTGCTGTATTCATCGGTCAAGCGCCGTCTTGATGACGCCGGTCTTGAGGTTGTTGACCCCGAAGTGGGCGAGTTCGTCACGAGTTTTGAAATGGCCGGCGTCTCGCTCACCATCTGCTGGCTGAACGACGAGCTCGAAGAAGCGTGGAAAGCGCCCGTGTACACGCCCGCGTACCGCAAGGGCAGCACAAACGTGCAAGGTGAGGCGCTCGCCGACGAGTCGGCTCGCAGCGCCGCCGACGCGGCCGATGATGCAGCATCCGGAGCATCACAGCAGTTGGCAGCACCTATCGCACGCGCCGTTGCCGCGGCCGCAAGCGTCATTGACGCCAATGTTGACGCGCTGGGTGAACTTGACGCGATCGCCGGAGATGGCGACCACGGCATTGGTATGCAGCGCGGTATCACCGCGGCATCCGAAGCAGCAGAACAGGCAAGCGCCGCAGGAGCAGGAGCGGGCAGCACGCTCATCGCGGCTGGAGACGCCTGGGCCGACCGCGCCGGTGGCACCTCGGGTGCGCTGTGGGGGCTCGCACTGCGCACAGCCGGCGAGTCGATCGGTAACACCGACGTGCCCGACGGTGCAGGCGTTGCCCGCGCTGTTCGTGCTGCCATCGACGCTATTGCGAAGGCCGGTGGCGCAACAATCGGCGACAAGACCATGATGGACGCCGCGCTACCCTTCGCCGACGCACTCGACAATGCAGCGGCATCCGAAACCATCAGCTCGGCCTGGACAAAAGCCGCAGCCATCGCCCGCCAATCGGCCGAAGCCACTGCCGACCTGTTGCCCAAGCTTGGCCGTGCCCGCCCCCACCAAGAAAAGAGCGTGGGCCACCCCGATCCCGGAGCCATCTCGTTCGCGATGATCGTCGAGACCATCGCCGACGCCATCCACCCGTAGCACTCTGCCCCGCAGAGCAAAGAAAGGAGACCCCATGAGCGGTTTCAGGATTATCGTCGGCTCAGACGACGCAGGATTCGACTACAAAGAGGTTCTGAAAAAAGATCTCGAAGCAGACTCACGCGTAGCAAGCGTGGTCGACGTAGGCGTGGACGCCGACGGCCACACACCCTACCCGCGCGTTGCTATCGAAGCAGCGGAGCGTGTTGCCCGCGGCGAAGCCGACCGTGCACTGCTCGTGTGCGGCACGGGAATCGGCGTTGCGATGGCAGCGAACAAGGTTTCTGGCATCCGGGCGTCGGTTGCGCACGACTCGTTCTCGGTCGAGCGCCTTGTGCTGTCGAACAACGCCCAGGTGCTCACGTTCGGCCAGCGCGTAATTGGGCTCGAGCTTGCCCGTCGCCTTGCCCGCGAATGGCTCTCGTACGAGTTCGACGAGACCTCAGCCTCGGCCGAAAAAGTACAGCTGATCTGCGACTACGAGGAGCGCGAGTAACCTCATGACGCTGCGACGAACCATCGTCGCCACTAGCCTGAAAATGTATTTTGGGCACGCGCGCACCCTGGAATGGGTGCGCGCGGCAGCATCGGTGGCGATTCCCGACACGGTCGAGACCATCGTGCTGCCCTCATTTCTGTCGATCCCCGAAACCGTCGCCGAACTGCGCGACACACCCATCGGAGTCGGCGCACAAAACATGTGGAGCGACGACGCAGGAGCATTTACGGGCGAAGTGAGCGGACCCCAACTGCGCGAAGCCGGATGCCGCTTTGTTGAACTCGGCCATGCCGAACGCGAACGCCTCTTTGGCGAAGACGCAGGCCTGGTTGCCGCAAAAATCGACTCTGCCTGGCGCAACGACCTGTGCCCCATTCTGTGCCTGGGCGAAAAAGAAGAAGAAACACCGGATGCCGCAGCCAGGCGCTGCGCTGAAATTCTTCGCGACCTACTCGCACGCACCACGGGCGGCGGCGACCTCATCGTCGCCTACGAACCCGTCTGGGCCATCGGCGCACCGCACGCGGCCTCGGCGGAGCATGTCCGCACGGTGGCCGCAGCTCTGCGTGAGGTACTTGCGCAGCATCCGGCACTAAAAGACGCCCGCATTATTTACGGTGGAGCGGCAGGTGAGGGGCTTCTCGAGCAGCTGTATCCTGCCGTCGATGGGCTCTTTCTTGGCCGTTTCGCGCACGATCCGGCCGCATGGGGGCGTATTGTCGAGGAGGCCGCTGCGGTGGCAGCCAGCGACCGATAACAGGGCTCGCTGCGTACAGAGCGGCAGCGTTCGCGTAACGAGAAGGATGAGCGATGGCGGTCGAATGGTGGAGCATTATTCCGTTCGCCATTCTGCTGCTGTGCATTGCGGTTCTGCCGCTCGTGCCCGCGGCAGAGAACCTGTGGGAACGCAATAGCGTCAAGCTGGCGGTCGCGCTGGCCTGCGGCCTACCCGTCGCCCTCTGGTTTATCGTTGCCGGCCACGGCGGCGAAGTCGTGCATGCACTCGTTGAATATTTTCAATTCATCATGCTTCTGCTGGCGTTGTTTGTGGTGGCAGGCGGCATATTTTTGTCGGGCAACATTCGCGCCACACCCCGCAACAACACGATCTTCCTCGCGATTGGTGGGCTTATCGCCTCGTTTGTCGGCACAACCGGTGCCGCCATGCTACTCATCCGGCCTTTGCTGGCCACCAACCGCGAGCGCACCCACAAAGTGCACACTGTCATCTTCACCATCTTTATTGTGGCCAACTGCGGAGGCCTGCTCACGCCCCTCGGCGACCCGCCACTGTTTCTTGGCATGCTGCGCGGTGTGCCATTCACATGGACGTTCACGCTGTGGGGCCCCTGGCTCCTCGTCAACGCCCTGCTGCTGCTCACCTACTATGGCCTCGACCGTCGCGCCTATGCGCGTGAAAACCCCGAAGCCATCGCGCTCGATACGCAACAGCAGCAGCCGCTGCGCCTGCTTGGCAGCGGCCAGTTTGTGCTCTTCGCCCTCGTGATCGTGGGCGTTGCTCTTGTTCCCTCGATAGACCTCGCCGCCATCGAAGCGGGCACCGCGAGCACCATGCAGCTGCTTCCGTGGCGAGAAATTCTGTTTGCCGCCATCACCGTGGCTTCCATCGTGCTCGGCAACAAAAACATTCGCTTCGTGCACAACCGGTTCACCTGGGCGCCCATCCTTGAAGTAGCTGCCCTGTTCTCGGGCATCTTCTTAGCCATGATGCCGGCGCTCAACTACCTCGCCCAGATCGCGCCCTCACTGCCGCTCAACGCGGTCACGCTCTTCCTGTTTTCGGGCGGGCTCTCGGCCGTGCTCGACAACGCACCCACCTACGCCACATTCTTCGAGATGGCAGCACAACTGCCCGGAGACCCTCGTATCGGCGCAGGTCTTGGCGTGCCCGAGGCATACCTCATCGCCATCTCACTCGGAGCCGTGTTCTGTGGTGCCATCACCTATATCGGCAACGGACCCAACTTCATGGTCAAAGCAGTGGCCGATGCCGACGGAGTACACACCCCGTCATTCGGCGGATACATTCTGTGGGCCCTCGGCTACCTCGTACCCATCCTCGCCGCCATGGCGCTGATATTTATTGCCGATGGCACGGTAACGACCATGCTGGGTGTTGCTATTGCGGCAGCGCTCGTTGCCCGGGCGCTCTGGTTGGCGTTACGGCCTGCGCCGCATAATCCGGTTGCGGCTGCGGCGCAGCAGACGAGTTAGACGGGCCGTTCCCTAGACGCGCCGCTACCTAGACGCGCCGCTACATAGACACAATCATCGCCACGCAGACACCGAAAAGTACGACGATGCCGATACCGACGATGATTCCGAGCCCGCCAAGAATTATGCCGAGCGTAATTCCTACCCGGCCCCACACTTTGGCAGATTTTGACTGCGGCGGGCCTGAATAAACGTAGGGGGCAGCCGGTGGGGCGGCAGCCGAAAACCCGCTGATGTTGGCAGAATCGCCGCGGCCACCAAACTGGTGGTTCGATGCGCCACCAGCGTTGTCATTCGATGCGTTGTCATTCGATGCGCTGTCATCAGATGTGTTGTCCATGAAGAGGCATCCTCTCTGCAACGTTCGATGGCGTTGCTCGGAATTTACCGGTGCGGAGCATCCAGATCAAGCGCGCCACCAAAAGCGGGATAGTGATGAGTAAAAAGATTTGTGGTCGTGTAAGGCCCAGCCAGGCGATATCGTTGCCGCGCACGAACTCGACGAAGAAACGAAAAATCGCGTACGCCGCAATATAGATCGTGAGGGTTTCGCCCGCCGCAATCGGGCGAAAACGCAGCCACCACCACAGCACTGCGAACGCTGCGGCATGAAAAATAATCTCGTAGATAAAACTCGGATGCAGCGGCACACCCGCCATCGAGTGCATGCGGTCGGCGGCTGCCTGGTCGAGCACAATGCCCCACTCTCCACCCGTGGGCGTGCCTGGCCTTTCGGTAAGAAAGCAGCCGACACGGCCAAAAACCATGGCA
Source organism: Microbacterium luticellae (assembly GCF_050408645.1). Lineage (NCBI taxonomy): Bacteria > Bacillati > Actinomycetota > Actinomycetes > Micrococcales > Microbacteriaceae > Microbacterium > Microbacterium luticellae. The sequence goes on along the minus strand of NZ_JBNTKE010000004.1, from coordinate 99,201 downwards.
AGCGCAACGGCGGGTGCAAACAGGTCGCCCGTGCGGTCGGGGTAGCGCACGAGACGCTTGGCCACGTGTGCGCCCAGCCACGCACCCACAAGTCCCGAAAGTATCGACGCATTGCCATAGGCGAGCTGATCAAAAAAACCCAGGTTGCGAGAAAAATCTAGGTGCTGCAGCCAGGTGCCGAGACGCGCCAGAATCGCAGCACCCAAAATAGCGCCACCCGCGATGGGGATCAGCCGAATGTCGTTGATGCGTCGCCGTCGGCGTTCCACGAGAAAAACAATCCCCGCCGCCATAAAAGCCACCGCGACCATCGCCGAATGCGTGTCGATCGGTGGTAGCCACGCGGCAACGTCATGCAGGGTAGGAAACATGGCTAGCTCAGCATCCGGAACACCATCATGAACCACAGCGGGACAGCAGCCGCCGACGCCACTGCGACCACACTCAAATACACGAGCACCAGGCGCGTATCGCCCAGTTTGCAGCGCGAACGCAACAGCCCGGCCCGGCGAGCCCGGGCATAACCAATAATCGCCACGATCGCGAATGCGAGCACCGCCAGCGGCCCCGTCACACAGGCGATGAGCGCAACGGTGGTAAAAACACACAGTCGCAGGGGGTCAAAAGCGGCATCCGGGGAACCCACCGACTCGTCGTACTGATTAAGCCCGTGAAACGAATAATGTTCCGGATGCTGCGCAGCCTCGCCCGTACTCATTGCGCACGCACCGGCAACTGTGTGCGCCGCCCCGGCACCGTCGCCCGTACGTCGCCCATGCGATCGGCGGGACGCTCGGCGGTCGCCGTAGAAATACGGGTGCGTGACAGTGGAGCCCACGCCTGCAGTGCACAGAACGGGGCACACTGATGCGCCTGCGTCTCTTCGTTGACCGTCGCCACGTGCACGCAGCATTGCGTGAGACGCTCCTCGATCATCGTGTTGATGTCCATAAACGGTTTCACCGTAACCCGCAGTACTCGGTCAGCGAGCATTGCCCGCAGACGTTTATGCTGCCCGGGCAGTTTCGACGCGGCAAGGGTGGCGATCGTGCCGATACCCAGATCACAGTTGACACAAATGTCACGCCAAATATCGACCATCGACGGATGGGACAGTGACGACTGTTCACTCAACAGATCCATGAGTGAACTTTTCACCACATCACGAATAGCCTTATTGACGTTCGAGTCGGCAATACGGTTGGCGATGAGGTCGGGGTTGAGATCGAGAAAACTCTTCAATCGTTCATGACCGATGAGGCCCACGAGCGACTTCCACTCGTCGCTGTCGTCTTTCAAAAAGTAGCCGACCGAGCAGCAGTGCGGGTGGCTACATGGCAGCGCCGTGAGGTCGTGCCACGACATGAGCCCGTCGGTCTGCTCTTCGAGTCGCGCCAAAACACCGGTATGGGTGAGCCGATTATTGGGGTCAATACCCGCCGAGCGCCCCGAACCAAATACGGGCTGCACCGTGACACCGCCCACATAAGGGGTGGCCATAGCGCGGCGAATCACATCACCGATCTCGTGATCGTTCACACCGAGAGCCGCCGTCATTGTCAGTGTCGTAAAAACACCGGCATCCGAAAGCCGCTGCAAAGCCTTATCTTTAAACCGCCGAATATCGGCACCCCGGTGATGCTTCGACGACTCGGCCGACTCCCCATCAAACTGCAAATAGATTTCGACCCGCTCGCGATGCTTCTTTAACACCTCAACAAAAGCGTCGTCTTGCGCGATACGCAAACCGTTCGAGTTGATAAGAATGCGCACGACAGGGCGAGCCACCAAATGCTCCAGCAACTGTTCGAGCCAGGGATACAGCGTCGGTTCACCACCCGACAGCATGAGTACATCGATACGGTTATTTTCGCGCGCCAACCGGGCATCGACCGACGCCAACACCTCGGCAAGAGGGGCGACCGCCGCCGCAGCCGGACTGGACTCGGCAAAACACGTGGGGCACTTGAGGTTGCAGTGATCGGTGATGTCTTCGAGCAGAATGCACGTGTGCTGCGTTTGCATCTGCGGCAGGCCATCGGCATACGCGGCAGGCACCGGTTTAAAGTTGCCCATCGTGTCGGGCGTGTGCACCTTGGTGGGCGCTGTCCACTGTTCGAGATACCGCAAAATTTCGGCCGACTCGTCGTACAGGGTCGAAACCAAACCGTGCTCAGGACACCCTCGTTCTAGCCACACCGTGCCATCACGATCGGCTAACCACCCCGAAAGACGGCGCACGTCTTCTAACGGCTGATCGGGATACTCTTCATGGCATTTCGGGCAAAACGCATTCACATAACGGTGTACGCGATAGTCACGCAAAGGCATACCCGTGCCAGCAGCAGAGCTCATGGGAGACACGATACTTGGCTTCTCCCATTTGGCCGAACAGTTGTGCACGGCCAGGGCTGCGTGACAGTTGTGCTCGGCCAGCGCTGCGTGGTGGGCGGCCGTGGTGCTTACCCTCCTCAACCATTTGGCTCAGCCACTTGGCCGAGAACAGGAAAATTGCCGGATGGCGCATGTTTGGGCCGGAATCGTCCTGTTTTGGGCAATTCTCCTGTTTCTGGCACAGCCAACCCGGCAAATTCAGAAAATAGGGCTGCGGTAGGGGGTTTTGGCTCCAGATCTTCTGGCTTCTTCACTATTTGGCTGGGCGTTTCGCCCGGTGGCCTGTTTCGTCAATCAGGCCCCCAACCACTTGACTCAGCCACTTGACTCAACCACTTGGCCGAGAACAGGAAAATTGCCGGATGGCGCATGTTTGGGCCGGAATCGTCCTGTTTTGGGCAATTCTCCTGTTTCTGGCACAGCCAACCCGGCAAATTCAGAAAATAGGGCTGCGGTAGGGGGTTTTGGCTCCAGATCTTCTGGCTTCTTCACTATTTGGCTGGGCGTTTCGCCCGGTGGCCTGTTTCGTCAATCAGGCCCCCAACCACTTGACTCAGCCACTTGACTCAACCACTTGGCCGAGAACAGGAAAATTGCCGGATGGCGCATGTTTGGGCCGGAATCGTCCTGTTTTGGGCAATTCTCCTGTTTCTGGCACAGCCAACCCGGCAAATTCAGAAAATAGGGCTGCGGTAGGGGGTTTTGGCTCCAGATCTTCTGGCTTCTTCACTATTTGGCTGGGCGTTTCGCCCGGTGGCCTGTTTCGTCAATCAGGCCCCCAACCACTTGACTCAGCCACTTGACTCAACCACTTGGCCGAGAACAGGAAAATTGCCGGATGGCGCATGTTTGGGCCGGAATCGTCCTGTTTTGGGCAATTCTCCTGTTTCTGGCACAGCCAACCCGGCAAATTCAGAAAATAGGGCTGCGGTAGGGGGTTTTGGCTCCAGATCTTCTGGCTTCTTCACTATTTGGCTGGGCGTTTCGCCCGGTGGCCTGTTTCGTCAATCAGGCCCCCAACCACTTGACTCAGCCACTTGACTCAACCACTTGGCCGAGAACAGGAAAATTGCCGGATGGCGCATGTTTGGGCCGGAATCGTCCTGTTTTGGGCAATTCTCCTGTTTCTGGCACAGCCAACCCGGCAAATTCAGAAAATAGGGCTGCGGTAGGGGGTTTTGGCTCCAGATCTTCTGGCTTCTTCACTATTTGGCTGGGCGCTTCGCCCTGTGGCCTGTTTCCTCAATCAGGCCTCCCAGCCATGTGGCCGAGAACAGGAAAATTGCCGAATGGCGCATGATTCGGCCGGAATCGTCCTGTTCTGGGCAATTCTCCTGTTTCTGGCAATACCAACCCGGCACCAGAAGTACGCGGACGTTGCCGGATGCTGATGAGCGGCGACCACACGCTAACGAGCGGTTGCCGGACGCTGATGAGCGGTGACCACACGCTGATGAGCGGTGACCGGATGCTAATGAGCGGCGAGTATTGTCGCCGTATCGGTGATCGTGATCTGGGGCGGGTACAGGCTCATCACGTGCAGCGCGGCCGCATGGTTTTCGGCCGTGGATCCGGCGCAGGCATCGGCGGCGACAAAGAGGCGCGCGCCTGCGTCGGCCCCGGCGAGTGCCGTTGATACAACACAGCAGTCGGTCGACACGCCAGCGACGACGACCGTTGCACCGCGGCCCACAACGGCCTCGAGCTCGGTGCCCCACTTGCCGAATGTGGGTAGGTCGAGAGTGGGGTGCGGACTGAGATCTGTGGCATCCGGAACCAGCGCAAAAAGCGGGTCGTCGGCGGGCTGGTCGGCAAAGGGCCAGGCCGCAAAATAGTCTCCCCACGAGGTGGTGCGGTCGGCCGTCGGAAGCCAGCGGGTGACCAGTACACGATCATCGAAGGCTGCCGCCAGTCGACGAATATTGACGAGGGCATCAGCAAAAAATGGTGAACCCCATGCGGAATCGGGCGACGCGAATATTGCCTGCGGGTCGATAACGATGAGCCAGGCGTTAGAACCGAGCGCGGCGGAATCGACGGCTGGGGAGGAATCGGCCGCCGATTCGGGGGTGAGCGCGGTATCGGCGGTAGCGGCGGCCGCTGAAGCCACGGCCGCCGCCGTTACATCTGCCGGAGTCGTCATCGCTACTCCGTCACCGCACCAGCACCAGCACCCGAGCCAGCACCAGCACCCGCACCCGAGCCAGCATCAGCACCCGCGCCCGAGCCAGCACCAGCGCCCGCACCAGCACCCACCCCAGCACTCTGGCCTTCTTCTTGGCGGCGGATACGGCCGCGGCGGGCAAACCAGGCGATGGCGAACGAGAGGACGAGGGCAAAGAATACGCCCAGGTTGGCGTAGGCCCAGTCGCCGTCTTTACCGCCTACGAGTGGCAGCAGGTAGCCCTGCCAGTTGTTCCATGGTGCTTCGTCGGCAAAGTTGTTGATGACCAGGCCCCAGCCGATCACCGAGGTGACCACCATGGTGCCGATCGATACCCAGTCCCATGATCCGTAGCGGCCGGATGCGTCGAAGAGTGCTTCTTCGTCGTAGTCCTTCTTGCGCTGCAGAATGTCGGCGATAAGAATCCCGGCCCACGAGGCGAGGGGTACTCCGAGGGTGATGAGGAACGACTGGAACGGGCCGAGGAAGTCGGCGGCGAAGAAGACCACCCAGATGGTGCCGAGCGTCAAGATGATGCCGTCGATTCCTGCGGCGGCGGGCCGTGGGATGCGGATGCCGAGGCTCAGTAGCGTGAGGCCCGAGGAATAGATGCCGAGCACGGCGCCCGAGACGAGCGCGAGGACGGCGGTGAGCAGGAAAGGCACGAGTACCCAGGTGGGTAGCAGTGTGGCGAGGGCACCAATGGGGTCGTCTTGTACGGCGTTGAAGAGGTCGTCGTTGGAACCTGCCAGCAGCAGACCGAAGATCACGAGGATGACGGGGGCGACAGCGCCGCCGAATGTGTTCCAGAACACAATTTTTCCGTCGGGGGCTGTGCGTTTTTGGTAGCGCGACCAGTCGGCGGCGATGTTGATCCAGCCGAGACCGAATCCGGTCATGACCATGACGAGCGCACCGATAACCTGCCCGATGCTGCCGCCGGGTTTCGACAGGGCAGCGGCGAAGTCAATGTGGGGGACGGCGAGTATGACGTACAGGATTGTCATGGCTCCGGTCAGCCACGTCAGGATCGACTGCAGTTTCATGATGGTGTGGTAGCCGAGCACCGAAGCGGTGACGACGAGGGCCGCCACGATCACGGTTGCCACGATTTTGAGGGCGATGCTGTCGCCGTTACCGCCCAGTTGGGTGATGACGGTGGCGGTGGCGAGCACGGCCATGATGGCGAGGAATGTTTCCCACCCGATGGAGGTGAGCCACGAAACAATGCCGGGAACTTTCTGCCCGTGCACGCCGAATGCTGATCGCGACAGCACCATCGTGGGGGTGGAGCCGCGTTTTCCTGCGATGGCGATGAGCCCGCACAAGAAGAACGACACGACAATACCGATCGCCGAGACGATGGTGGCCTGCCAGAACGAGATGCCGAAGCCGAGTACGAATGATCCGTACGACATTCCGAAGACCGAAACGTTGGCGGCGAACCATGGCCAGAACAGGTCGCGGGGCTTGGCGGTGCGCTGGGAGTCGGGAATAATCTCGATCCCGGCATGCTCAATGAGGGTGTTAGTGTCGCTCATACCTTTATCCTGGCACTGCAGATGCCTCGTCTGCTACTGCCGGGGCAAATATTTCACCGGATGCCGCGAAATTCGCGCCCCAACTATTCGCTAAAGAACGTCGTCGCTACCTGTGCGAGGTCGTACAGGTCGTTGACTCCGGCGAGTTCTCGGGCCGAGTGCATCGACAAGATAGGGATTCCCACGTCGACGGTGCGGATGCCCAGCCGAGTGGCAGTGATGGGGCCGATGGTCGAACCGCAGGGTACGTCGTTGTTCGAGACAAATTCTTGCGAGAGCACTCCGGATGCCTCACACCAGCCGTTCCACGCTGCTGCGCCTACTGCGTCGGTGGCGTAGCGCTGGTTCGCGTTGATTTTAAGAATCGGGCCGCTGCCGAGTACGGGTTGCACGACGGGGTCGTGGCGGCCCACATAGTTGGGGTGGACGGAGTGGCCGACGTCGCTCGAAAGGCACCATGAGGCGGCGTAGGCCCGGTGGGTTTCGCTGGTGGTGGCGCCGAGGCCTGCATAGATGCGTTCGAGGATGTCTTCGAGGAAGGGGCCTGCGGCGCCCGAGCGTGATGCCGAACCGAGCTCTTCGTGGTCGAAAGCGGCGAGGACGGGTATCACTTGTCCTTCGGGGGCTCCGGTGCCGGCGATGGTTTGCAGGGCGATGATTCCGGCGTGTACCGAGGCGAGGTCGTCGAGTCTGCCGCTGGCAAAGAAAGCGTTGTCTTTACCGAAGATTGCGCCGCGTGCGGCATCGGCGACGACCGCATCGAATCCACGAATGGTGAGTGGGTCTACTCCGGCCGAGCTCGCAAGCTCGCCGAGGATGTCTTCGTCCACGGGGTTGCCGAGCCCCCAGACGGGCTGCGTTTCGGTTTGTTTATTGAGTGCGAGACCGTTGTTAACGTTGCGATCAAGGTGAATTGCTAACTGGGGTAGACGCAGCAGCGGGCCGGTGTCGGCGAGCACGACCGCACCGTCGGCGAGTGCGAGGCGACCTGCCAGGCGCAGTTCACGGTCGAGCCACGAGTTCAGCAGCGGACCGCCATAGATTTCGACGGCCGCCTGTAGCCAACCGTGCGTGCCGGTGGTGGGTCGGGGTTTCAGTTTGAAACCGGGTGAGTCGGTGTGCGCCCCAAAAATGTGTGCGGGTGTGGTTGCTGTCGCTGTTGTGGGCACGGCCCAGGCGATGGCTGCGCCGTCGCGCACGACCACATAGCAGCCTCCGGGTTGCTGCGGCCAGTCGGCCGTTTCGTCGAGGCGGGTGAAGCCTGCATCTTCGAGTCGCCGTGCTGTTTCTTCGGCTGCGTGATAGCTCGATGGTGAGGCGTCGACAAAGTCGGCGAGGTCGTGAGCGTGGTGGAGGGCAGCGGTGTGGGCCATAGGAGAAAACCTTCTGTGACTCGGTAATGCGGAGCATCCGGATGCTGGAATACGCGGTTTCGATGCTAGCTGGGCTGCCTGTGTGTGCCGTTATGTCCGGCGCGCCACGCACTGTTACGGCGCGATGATGCTGGCTGCATAGTTGTGTGCGGTGGTGTGCCAGCGCTCGTGCAGCTGACGGAATAGTCGTGTGCTGCGCGGCGCAGGCCAGTCGGCGGGTAAGAGGTGCGGGGGCAGGCCCGGGTCGATGTAGGCAATAACCCGCCAGGTGTCGATGAGACGCACGTAGCGAGCGAAGAGGGCGGCCTTCGGTGGCGCGGCATCCGGGTTCGTAAGGGTGCTGTGGTGGGGTGTGTATTCGCGCAGAAAAAGATCGTGGTGGCTGCGGATACGGTCGAGATCCCACCAGCGGGCCGCGGCTGTGGGCAAGGGAATGCCCGGTTGCGGGTCGTGCGCGCGAATCAGTGTTGTGGCGTGGCGCACACCCAGGTGCACGGTGATTTCTTCGACCTCTTCGGCCAGGTGGCCGGGGCAGATCCACAGGCCGGGCGCGAGGATTCCGGCACCCAGATAGTGCAGGCGTGTGCGCAGCTGGTGGCGGGTGTGACGCTGGTTTTCGGGCAGCGAATACGAGATGAGACACCAGGGGTCGGTGCGGCTCATGCTGCGGGGATGAAAGATGCGGCGGTCGCCATGTTCGAGCATGCGGTGGGCGAGGGGGTTCAGCTGGTAGTAGCCGCGACCGGTGGGCGAGGACAACAGCAACTGCTTGCTTTTGAGGCGGGCTAGGCCGGTGCGGGTGCGGGCCGCGTCGATGCCGAGCTGGTGGGTGAGGGTGATGAAGGCTGCCGCCGTGATTGTTCCACCGTGCTGGCGCACAAACAGGCCCGTGATGGTGCGTAGGAGCGAGGTTGTGCTGCCGGCGCGGGCATCAATGTCGTCGAGTGCGGGTGTAGTCATGCGGCAAGGTGACGGGCAATAGCGGTCACGCCGTCGAGTACTTCTCGGTGCGATGTGCTGAGCGGCGAGAGCCCGAGCCGAATGCCGTCGGGGTTGCGGAAGTCGGGAATCACGCCCTCCTGCCACAGGCCAGCGGTCACGCGGCGAAAATCGGGGTGGCCGATGGTGATGTGGCTACCGCGCTTGTCGGCTTCGGTGGGGCTGAGTAGCCGTACACCGAGTGGTTGGAGAAGGCCACGCCACGCATCGACGGCAAATGCGGTGAGCGAGAGCGATTTTGTGCGCAGCGCGGGCATGCCCGCTTCGTCGATGAGGTCGAGCATGTCGCCGACCGCGAGCATCGAGGTGACCGGCGGTGTGCCACTGAGCATTTGCCGGATGCCGGGGGCCGGCGTGTAACTGTCGGCCATGGCAAAGATGTCGGCAGCGCCCCACCAGCCGTAGATCGGCTGCTGCAGGGTGCCGTGGTGGCGCTCGGCAAGATAACCGAAGGCGGGGGAGCCCGGGCCACCGCACAGGTATTTGTAGGTGCAGCCGACGGCCATATCGACCCCGTGGGTGTCGAGTTGCAGGTCGAGGGCTCCGACGCTGTGGCAGAGGTCCCACAGCACAAGGGCACCGGCGGCGTGTGCCTGCGTGGTGATCGCCGGCATGTCGGCGATAGCGCCCGAACGGTAATCGACGTGGCTGAGTACCACGAGGGCTGTGGCCGGGGACACGAGTGGTTCGAGGTCGGTGGTGGTGATGGCGGTGGCACCGGTGGCATCGCCAGAATCGACCCAGACGATGCGGCATCCGGTTTCTTGGGCGATGCCCTCGAGCAAGAACCTGTCGGTCGGAAAATTGCCGCGCTCAATAATCACTTCGTCGCGTCCGGCGGGCCGGTGATCGAGTGCTGCCCGCATGAGTTTGTACAGCACGATGCTCGTCGATTCGGCAACGATTGTTTGTCCGGATGCAGCACCCAGGCACGTGCGTGCAATGTGGTTGCCGAGCTTTTCTGGCAGTGCCATCCACTGCTCGTCCCACGAACGAATAAGTCGTGTGCCCCAGTCGTGGCGCACAAAGTCGGCGAGCTTCTCGGCTGTGCCGACCAGTGGTCTGCCGAGCGAGTTGCCGTCGAGGTACGCGGTGACGCCGGGCATGGGAGCAAAGCGATTGCGCAGGGCTGCGAGTGGGTCGGCCTCGTCGAGGGCCTGGGCCTGGTGTGAGAGATCGAGCGTGGCGTCGGTGGTCATGGCGGGTCTTTCGGGAACGTTCGGGAACGAGAAGGGCTTTTACGGGGCAGTGTTGTCGGCTGCGGCGTCGTCGGCGGTGAGTCGCCGCGCCGCTGCGGGGTTGTCGAGGGGAGTTAACAGCAGGGGTTCGCCCGGCGTGACGGGCGATGCAGGAGAGAGTGCGGTGAGCAGGTCGATTCCTGTGACGCCCGCTTCGCGCAGCGCCACAATTTCTGGTTCGCGAACATCAACGACGCCCTCGCCGTTACCCATATCGGTGCCGTAGAGCACATCGCCGCCGAGTGAACGAAAGCGGCGAATGTTGTCGATGGCGGTGGCGCGGTCGGCATCGTCGTGAATCGCCAGGGTCGAGATCCAGGCGGCGGATGCTGCATGCATGCGCAGTTCGCTACTGCTTAACCGTTCACTAAACGGGGCGTGGGCGAGTAGCGCTGCCCCCAGACGTACGGCGCGCGTGGCCTGCCCCGGCCCTTCGGCGTGCGCAACAACGGCGAGGCGGTGCTGGTGTGCGGCACGCACAATGGCGGTAAACAGTTCGTCGCTGAGGGTCGGGCCCGCCAGCGAATGCGCGACGACTTTAATGAGCGTGGCTCCGCCTGCAGCGGCTGCGCGCACGGCCTGGGTAGCCTGTTCGGCATCGGCGATCTCTGCCACGGCCCCGGATGCCGCCCACGACCGATCACTCGGGTAACCACCCGGTGCGGTCAGAAACGGCCCCGCCCACACCGTTGTCACACTCGGTTCGTCGTGCGCGAGCGTCTCGGCGAGCTCAGCGATAACGCTGCTCGTGCCGCCGAGATCGACGACGCGGCCGAGGCGGCTAGACGGCAGCGCTGCGCTGTCGACCAGCTGCAGATGCGTGTGATGGTCGGTAAAACGACCCGTCACAACACTGTCGGTACGGCCGTCGTCGCCGTCGAGGCGAGGGGTGCCCGGAGGCGGTGGTTGAGCGAGAAGCCGCACACCGGATGCCCCCGGTTCTGGATGCTCAACAATAAGCGTGCCCTCACGCAGTTCACCATCAAAAAATGTGACAGCACGCATTAGGCACCAATCTCGGTGCGTACCGAATACAGCTCGGGAAAGAAGGTGAGGTCAAGCGCTCGCCGCAAAAAGTCGACGCCGCTCGAACCACCCGTGCCGCGTTTCCATCCGATCGTGCGTGCCACGGTGCGCAGGTGGCGGAACCGCCAGAACTGAAAATTGTCTTCGACGTCAACCAGTTCTTCGCAGGCCTCGTAGAGTTCCCAGTGCTCGTGATGGTTGACATAGATTTCGCGGATGAGCGGAATCAGGTCGGTGTGCTCTCGATACGGTTCGCGTACGTCACGGTCAAGAATTTCTTGGGGTACAGCCAGGCCACGACGAGCCACGAAACGCAAAAATTCGTCGTACAGGGTGGGGCGCTCATACTCGGCTAAGAGCAGGGCATGGTTTTCGGCATGATTGTCGAAGACGCGCAGCATCCGGCCATTCTTATTGCCCAGCGCAAACTCAACCGCGCGATACTGCACCGACTGAAAACCCGAAGACGTGCCTAAGAATCCGCGAAACTGCGCATATTCGGTGGGTGTGAGTGTGGCCAACACCGACCACTGCCGGGTAATGACGTCTTGAATATGTTTGATGCGCGCAATGGGTTTGAGGGCTTCGCGCAGGTCGTCGGCCGCTAAGAGTTCGCGGGCTTTACTCAGTTCGTGCAGCATGAGCTTGAGCCACAGCTCGGTCGTCTGGTGCTGAATAATAAACAGCATTTCGTCGTGGTGTTCCGGAACACTCACCGGATGCTGCGCACTGAGCAGTCGGTCGAGGTCGAGATAAGAACCGTACGTTTCGCGCTGGCGCAGGTCGGTGACGATTCCCTCTTCGAGGTCGCGTTCATTGCGGTTGTGGGTATCGGCTTCGGAACGAGATGCCGTAGTCACAGAGGCCTCCTTGCTGATGCTGCGTATGGGCAACGCCGCCCACCCCCACAACATAACGCAAGCGTGCCGCGCGTCACAAGAGTGAAATGTTCCGCGTATGACGCTGCATGACCCAGCGTGACCCCGTATGTCAACCGCGCTACCGCGCCCGCGCGAAGAGGCCGACGCTCGATAACATCATGACCCCGCCGACCACCGTGCCCAACTCCACGCCCGCCAGCGTGCTCATCGAACCGCACGGCCTCGCCGAACTCCTCGCGCAGCAGCAGTTCTCACCGCATCGCCGCCTGCGCCTGCTCGACGTGCGCTGGCGACTCGATATTCCCGAGGGGCGCCCCGACTATATTCGCGGCCACCTGCCCGGTGCCGTCTATGTCGATCTCGAAAGAGAATTAGCGCAGCGCAGCAACCCGGCATCCGGAAGACACCCCGTACCCGCCACCGCACGTTTAGAGCGCGCCGCCCGCGGATGGGGGCTGCGCCCCGGCGACATTGTGGTTGCCTACGACGACATCAGCGGTGTGGCCGCGGCACGCCTATGGTGGCTGCTGCGCCGCACGGGTGTCGATGTGCGCGTACTGAACGGAGGCCTAACCGCGTGGGTTCTCGAAGGACTGCCGATCGAGCACGGCGACGTACGGCCGCCCCGCGGCACCATTCACCTGACCGCACCCACCGGCGACGACGAGCTCACCGCCGACACCGTCGAAGAATATGCGCGCACCGGCATCGTGATCGATGCCCGCTCGCCCGAACACTACAGCGGCCAGCGTGCTCACCCTGACCCCCTCGGCGGCCACATCCCGGGTGCCATCAACCTGCCCACGTTGGCGCACATCGACAGCAACGGGCGCATGAACGCACAGCACTGGCTGCGCCGCACCTTCTCACAGGTAGGAATAACGCCCGGTAGCGAAGTAGGAATCTATTGCGGCTCGGGAATAGCCTCGGCCCACACTGCACTCGCCCTGCACAGCATCGGTGTCGCATCGCGCATCTACACCGGCTCATGGAGTCAGTGGGCACACTTGCGCGGCCGATATATCGCCACCGGCATACTGCCCTACGGGTCACTCCAGCCTCTGTGAAGCGCGCGCTGCGAGGTAACCAAGTAGACGTCGGGCGGCATTGTTTGCCAGGCTGTACCTATGCAGTTCCGTATTCCGGGGGGAATCGGCGCATCCGTGGCTCTCATGCTCGGTTCAGCGGTGTCATTGCAGTTTGGTGCAGCGCTGGCCGTGCAACTGTTCCCTGTGCTGGGCGCGTGGGCGGTCACAGCACTGCGTCTGTCTATCGCCGCCCTCATCGTGCTCATTGCCGTGCGCCCGCGCGCGCACCGCTGGAACAAGCAGCAGTGGTGGGCGGTGATCTGGTTTGGTGTCTCACTCGCGGGTATGAACGGTGCCTTTTACGCCGCTATTGAACGCATTCCGCTGGGCACGGCTGTGGCTATTGAGTTCTTAGGGCCACTATTTTTGGCCGCAGCTCTCACACGAACCGTGCGTGATTTCTCGTGGGTGGGGCTCGCGCTTACCGGCATGATCTTGATCGGTATTGACGGCATTGCGGGGGCAGAAAAGCTCGATCCGATCGGGGCCGGATTCGCGCTTGTCGCCGCGGCTTTTTGGGCGTATTACATACGCAAAAGCACCCGCGTGGGCATTCTCATCCCCGGCATTGGTGGCCTTGCCGTGGCCCTCGCGATTGCCTCGGTGCTGCTATTGCCGTTCGGAGTTCCGGCAGCGATCGCGGTGGCTGTCGACCCGCACCTGCTCATCTTGGCGGTGGGTACGGCGCTCTTGGCATCGGTGATTCCCTACACTCTCGAACTCATTGCGCTGCGACGACTACCGCAGCGCGTATTTGGTGTGCTGCTCAGCCTCGAACCTGCCATCGCAGCCCTTGCCGGGTGGATGCTGCTCGCCCAGGTGCCCACACTGCTGCGCATGCTCGCCATTGTGTGCGTCGTGGCAGCCAGCGTCGGTACGACACTGAGCGCTCGGCGGGCCACCGTGCGCGAACAAGAGGCAGCCCCCGAAATCGCCCGCATGACAGCACCCATACCGATCATCGCCACAGAGCACGACATCGCCGAGGTCCACGAGCACGACAGCGCCGAGCCCCGCGAGCACGACGAGTAATACTCCCGTCACACTTGCCCCGGTGCCGCTCGGGCAGGCGTAGCGTAAGGGCATGACCGATTTGCGCAGCCTCGTCGACCTCACCGCTCCCATTGTTTTAGCGCCCTTTGGTGGTTTATCGTCGGTTGCGCTCACGGCCGCGGTCAGTAACGCCGGTGGCCTCGGTTCGTACGGCTTCTATGGATATACCGGCGACCGCATACGTTCCACGATCGACGAATTGCGGGCAGCCACCGATCAACCCTTTGCCGCCAATATTTGGCTTCCTACCGGCGAAGAAGTAGCTCCGGATGCTGCGCACGACGCCTGGGCTCGCGCCCTCGCACCATTCTATGCCGAGGTTGGCATACCCGTCCCTCCGCGCCCTGACCAGTACCTTCCCTCGCACGACGAACAGCTCGACGCCATTTTTGCTGCTGCCCCTGCCGTGCTGAGTATCGTCTATGGGGTGCCCGATGCGGCCACGGTGGAAGAAGCGCACCGGCGCGGCATCCGGGTGGTGGGAACAGCAACAACCGTGCCTGAGGCTGTTGCCCTTGCCGAAGGCGGTGTCGATGCTGTCGTGGCAACGGGCGCCGAAGCGGCAGGCCACCGGGTATCGTTCTTGCGCGAGGCAGAGCGGTCGCTCGTCGGCACAATAGCGCTCGTGCCGCAGGTGGTCGACGCCGTCGCGGAGTGGAATATTCCTGTTATTGCCGCGGGCGGTATCGCTGACCGGCGCGGAGTTGCAGCAGCCCGCGCACTGGGCGCCAGCGGGGTTCAGGTGGGAACAGCGTTCCTCGCAGCGCACGAATCTGCCGCCAACAAGTCACACCGCTACGCAATAGCGCACACCGCAGCCCACGAGAGCGTACTCACACGAGCCATGAGTGGCCGGTTGGCGCGCGGCGCTGAAAACCGGGTTGTGCGTGAAATTGAAGCATCCGGAAGCATCGCACCATTCCCGGCACAAAACTGGCTCACCGGGCAGTTTCGCGCACCTGCCGGGCGACAAGAAAAAGGCGAACTGCAATCGCTGTGGCTGGGGCAGTCGGCACCGCTTGCTCGCGCAGTCTCGGCTACAGAAGTCTTCGCCGAACTCGCTGCGGGGCTGAGGGCGTAGCGTTACCGAACCCGCTAAAGAATCACGGTCGAATGGCCGTGCACAATAACGCGGTCTTCACAGTGCCATTTCACGGCGCGAGCCAACACCAGGCGCTCCACTTCGGCGCCACGGCTTTGCAATTCGGCTGCCGATTCGGCGTGTGTTACGCGCGTGACATCCTGTTCAATAATCGGGCCTTCATCAAGGTCGGCCGTGGCATAGTGGGCGGTCGCGCCGATGAGCTTCACGCCACGCTCCTTGGCCCGCGCATAGGGGTTCGCGCCAATAAACGCCGGGAGGAATGAGTGGTGAATGTTGATCACCGGTGCCTCGATACGGCGCAAGAAGTCGTCACTCAGAATCTGCATATAGCGCGCGAGCACCACCAGATCGACATTGCCATGCAACAGTTCGATCTGACGGTTCTCCATCTCGGCCTTATCTTCGGCAGGAATATGCACAAACGGCACACCAAAAGTGCGCACCTGGTTCGCCAAATCGGGGTGGTTCGACACGACCATCGTGATGTCGATATCGAGCTGGCCCCGCTGCGCCCGCCACAGCAGCTCCATGAGGCAGTGGTCGTAGCGCGAAACAAAAATAGCCACACGCTTGCGGCGTGAAACATCGTGCAGCGACCAGTCCATGCGAAAACGCTCCGCAACCTCGGCCACCGAAGCCTCTAACGCCGGACGTTTGGCGGCAAGACCATCCAGGTGCAACACGGTGCGCTGAAAAAACCGGCCGTCTTCGGCATCGGTCGAATGCTGATCGAGAGAAATAATGTTCGCCCCGTGCTCGGCAAGAACGCCCGCCACCGCCGAAACAATGCCGGGCTGATCGGCACACGTGATCAAAAGTCGGGCGGTATCGGGCTGGGTCATCGTTTCTCCTCGTGCTCAAGCACAGTATCCGCAGCAATTCTCCCCCTCCCACGGCGCAGAGGCGAATCGGCAGCATTACGCTGGGGGCGTGGACAACACCGACAATGCCGCGAGCGTCGCACTGCAGGCGCTGGAAACAGCTCTGGCAGACGCCCGGCAGCGGGCCGCCGCAGCGGAACTACCGCAGGAAGGCTTGGGCGTGCTCAAACAGGGGCGCTGGCGTGGTCGAAGGATCGTGCGGGCAGGCAGCGCCTGGCGCCTGGGTGCGCTGCTGCTGAGCGATGACCAGGTTTTTGGCACCGGCACAATTTTTCGCGCTGCCCACCACGTGCGCCGTGGATACACCGCCGAATCGGCCCGCTCCCGCGCGCAGCTGCAGGCCGAAGCGCACCGCGGCGGCTTTCGTGATGGCGAAGTGGTGCACCTGGACTGGACGACGATCGACACCGTGCAGTTGGCCGAGCAGCAGGCATCCGGGCCCCTCATACTGCTGGGCAACATACCGCACGTGAAATGGAGTCGCACAGGCGACCCCGCGCCGCTGGCAG
This sequence comes from Microbacterium luticellae, assembly GCF_050408645.1. Lineage (NCBI taxonomy): Bacteria > Bacillati > Actinomycetota > Actinomycetes > Micrococcales > Microbacteriaceae > Microbacterium > Microbacterium luticellae. Next base: position 82,949 of record NZ_JBNTKE010000004.1, on the reverse strand, counting down.
GTTATCTTGACGAACAGTTGAACCTGCAGGGCGCGTGACCGGCGCTGTGCTGGTGCTGGGTCCGTGAGCTAGAGTGACGCGGCCGTGATCGGTAAGCGGGCGAAACGGTGCAGCAGACGCACCGGCTCACTCACCGCTGCTGCCACGACACGGCTGCGTACCGCCTCGAACTGCGCGGGATCAAAATAGCCGGTCGACCGGTAAAACGTCATGCGGTGCGCGAAGTCGGCCGGGGTTACTTCGGGGTGAAACTGCGTTGCATACACGGTGTCACCCACCCGGTACGCCTGCACGGGGCAGGCGTCGTTCGTAGCGAGCGGCACGGCGCCCGCGGGCGCGGCTGCTGCCGCCTCTTTATGGGCGGTGAATGCGAGAAAGGAGGGCCCGGCGGGGCCAAAAACGGGGTCGATGGCGGCGTTGGGGGTGACGGTTACTGTGGCGGCGCTGGCGGGCTCAGGAAAATCACGCACCACCTGGCCGCCCAGCATCCGGGTGAGCACGCCAATGCCGTAGCAGGTGAACATGGCCGTTGTTGCGGCATCCAGGGCCCTTTCGGCAATGCGTTCGAGATCGTGTTCTACTCGACGCTGCAGGTCAGACACATCGGCGTCGGCGACGTTAAAGGGCGAACCGCCCACCACAAAACCCCGGTGGCGCTGCAAATCGTGGTCGCTCAGTGGTGCCTGCACCAGATCGATGCGCGACAGTTCTTCCGGGGCCAGACCCATAGCGGAGCAGAACGACGCATATTCTGCATCGGCGGCATCACGTTCTGGTCGAACCCCCACATACGCCAGTTCTTGCATGCTCAAAAGCCTATGTCAGCGTGACGAGTTCGATGTGCGCCCGCGAACGACACCGATAAACGCCGTCACCTCTACCGGCTCATGGTCGCGCCGCCACACCAGGCCCACGGGCAACGGTGGGCCATCGGTCAGTGGACGGTAGCCGACATCGCCGCGCTGGTGCAGCCGCGCCAATGACATCGGCACAACCGTGGCACCCACCCCGGCGGCAACCGTGGCGATCGCTTCTTCGGGGGTGAGCGGTGCAGTATCGATCCACTCCGGATGCCGCAGGTCGGCCGCCGCAATCACTTCGTCGTTCAACGGCAGCAGCCCCTGCCCTTCGAGGTCAGCCAGGGCGAGTTCGTTGGCGGCGAGCAAAAAAGAGTCGCGGTGTGCCACGACCACGGCCAACTCGGTGTAGAGGCGAATAACGTGCAGGTCGTCAGGGGAGCCGGATGCTTCTCTATCCAGCCGCGCGATAGCAATATCAACCGTGCCCTCACGCACTGCCTGCACAGCGTCGCGCGCAGCAACCTCAACCAGTTCGAGAGGGGCGCGCGAAAAACGTTGCTGCCACGTGTCGACCCATTTGCCGGGCGTGGCACCGGGAATGACGCCTACGCGCAGACGATGCTGCGGTGTCGGTGCCGGCGTTTCGGTCGGCTGGGATTTTTTTGGTGCTGGGGCGGGCCGTGCCTGGCGTGCACGCTGCGCGCCGGGGGAGCGGCGCGCAGAGAACCGCTTACGAGCCATGGTGTTTAGAGTACCGGGGCCCGCCCGTGATCACCTTCTAGGCAGCCAACCAAAAACCTTTGCGGTCAGGGTTGACTTCGGATTGTGGTGGTATTGATTCGTCGTGACCGATGCGCACGCCGGCGGCCACGCGAGTGTCGGCACCAATAAAGGTGCGCACACCAATTTGCGCGCGATCGCCAATTACTGCGCCGGGCCCCACGTGAGCGTGAGCTTCAAGCGATGCCCCTGCTCCTACTCGGGCGTCGCTTTCTACCCAGGCGCCTCGAGCCAAGTGTGCCCCTTGCCCTACAAGGGCTCCAGGTTCGACATAGGCTCCCGACGCGATATATGCCTCTCGGTGCACCTTCGCGCCGTGCGCGACGAATCCTCGACCATTGGGGTGCTTGCGATAGCGCAGCGTGCCACCCTGGTCGTCTTCGATGTCGATGTAGTTCTTGCCCACAGAAACCTCCCGTCAGCCGGAACGTCCGGACTTAGACATAACCACGCTCAGTCTCATTTCATTCCCGTGAGAATAAAACGGCGTAGACAAAGCTGTCCGCGCGCGTTATAACGGGGCTTTTTGGCAGTGCGGGCACCAGAATACAATGCGCTGCTGGTCGGCTCGGGCCCCGATGTTTCCGCGCTCGATCAGTGTTCCACATCGCAAGCAGGGTCGGCCAGCTCGGCCATACACCCAGTGGGTGCGCCCGCGGCGTGTGTCTCCCGTGAAGGTGCGCCGCACGCGATAGCGGTTGGCCTGCAGCGTACGGGCACCGAGGGTGATGAGTGCTGCAACGTCAACATCGCTGGTGGGTGTGGTTGGCATGATTCCGCGTAAGAACAACAGTTCTGAACCGTATTCATTACCGAAACCGGCAACATTGCGCTGGTCGAGGAGCGCTACATGGATGGCCCGCGGGTCGGACTGCACTCGTGCGACAGCCTGCGGGGCATCCCAGTCAGAGGCCAGCGGGTCGGGGCCCAGGTGGCCGATCAGTGCGGCTTCGTTTTTTGTCGGTGTGACTTCGACCATCGCCAGGTCAACGCCGACGGCGACGGATGCTGCTGTGCCCACGACGGCCCGAACCCGGTGATCAGCGTGCCGATAACGCTGCCCGGGTGGGTAGAGCAGCCAGGCTCCCTCCATGCGCAGGTGTGAGTGCAGTGTATTGGTGCCGATGCGCAGGAGAAGGTGCTTTCCTCGAGCAACCACCTCGTGCACTGTGGCTCCGGTGAGGTCGACTGTCGCGGCGCGCGGAACACGCACATCGAACGTCGTCACGGTGTGACCGGCCAGCGCAGCGTCGAGACGGTGAGCGGTGCGAAAAACAGTGTCACCCTCGGGCATCAGTGTCACCCTCGGGCATCAGTGTCGCCCTCGGGCATCGGTGCGGCCTTCGTAGGCTTCGGGCTGGTGCGCGCCGGGTGTCTCTAGCCTGTTGCGCAGGTCGCGGGCAAGGAAGGTTGAGCCGGCAACGGCTGCGGGCACGACGATCACGGCACCCAGTGGAATGGCAAAGCACAACTGGGTAGCAACACCGAACCCGATCGTGCGCGCACGAGCCGCACCAAACAGCGCCGCTCGGTATTCGGGGGTAAATTCTCGAGCGTTAAATGCTCGCGCCGTGAGATCGCGGGCCAGCACAAACCCTGTACTGATGAGACCGCCCACCGCGGCGACAGGCGCACCGATAAGCGGGATGAGCCCGACAAGAAGAACGCAGACAGCAATGAGCATGCCCCACAGCAGCAGGCTGATCGACTCGGTAACGCTCGTCCACCAACTGCCATCACCGGCGGGAACATCGCCGCCGAGATCGGCCTCGACGGCGCGCCAAATGCGCTGATAAAACGGGTCACCAATGATGAGCGTGAGCGCGGGGAATATGAGCGCCGACAGTGCCAGTGCGGCGAGAACCACCACGATGCCGAGGGCGCTGCGCAGCGTCACCTGCCATCCCGTTGCCCAACCTTCAGCAAAGGGTGTGGCCCACGCTGTCACAGCGCCGAGGGAGAAAAAGAGCGGAACAAGTGCGGCAGCGAGTAGTGCGAGGGTGATCAGTGCGGGCACGAGGCCGAGGGCCATGAGCGCAGGTCGTGTGCGCCACACCCCGAACCCGCGGGCCAGGGTGCGTACTCCGACAAAAAACTCGGCCAGCATGATCACAGCACCTTTCGTAGTGCAAAGCCACGCGGAGTGGCGGTAAACCCGACATCGGCGAGAGCCAGCCGCATCCGGAAACCCTCATCGCCGTTATACACGGGTTGGCCATTAATTTTTTGCACGGTCATGGTTTCGAGGCGTCGATGGCGCGCTGTTTCGGCCAAGTGTGACAGCGCCGCGTGCACGACCTCGTCAGAGTCGCTAAAAGTGAGCATCGTGCGTCCTCCTCGCTCGATGTAGAGAGCAAGATGGCCGTCGACAATGACGACCAGGGCCCCGGCTTTTCGCGCCGGACGATGCTTACGGTCATCAACTTCAGGCCACGGCAACGCTGCACCGAAGGGATTTGCCGGGTCGGTCGCAGCCAGCGTTACCGCGTGCAGCGAGGCGGTGGTACCAGGAGCATCCGTGTCGTCACGAACAAATTCGCGCAGGCGGTCAACCGTTGTCGACGCGGCGAACTGTGCTGCGCCGAGCTTTTCAATCACGTATCCGCGGCGGCAGTGTCCGGCCTGTTCAAAGCCGGCCAGCATCCGGTATACCTGCGCAAAGCCACCCGAGAGACCCTCGGCCTGTACCGATCCGCGAGTGACCACGCCATAGCGGTCAAGCAGCAACCCGGCCTGCACCGTGGCAATGCGTTCGGGGGCCTGTTCGCGGTCGGGCAGCAGAGCCCAGCGGCCACCTGACATACGGGAACTCGGGTTTTCTGCACCGGCTCGCGCAGCCGTACGGCCCATACTGACTCCGCGAAATGAGCGCGTACGCGGCGGCTTTCGCACACTGCGGTGGGCCTGGCTGCCGCCGGAGAGCAGCGCACGCAGGGGAGCAAAAGTGTCGTTGGTCACGAGCCCGGCCCACACCAGTTGCCAGAGTGCCTCGCGCACCTGCTGTTCATTGGTGGCGTCTGTGACCGTTCGAAGCTGCGCGGCAAATGAGGCGCCGCCGTGTTGCAGGGATGACACAATCTGTTCGCCTAAAGAACCAGCATCCGGGGTATCTCCGGGGGTAGCCAGCGTAAAGCTTGCAAGATCAGCCGGATGCAGGCTCACCCAGCCGTCATCACTGCCGAGTGCACCATGCCCGGCCCACACCACTTCGCCGGATGCCGTGAGTTCGTCGAGCATGCTCGGCTGATAGTCGTGCACGCGCGAAGGCAACACGAGGGTCTCCCAGGCGCTGGCAGGGATAGGAACACCGGCAAGCTGCTCGATGGCCGCGAGCACACCGTCAACACCTTCGAGCGGCCGCGACACATGCTGCCAATCGGGCAGAAATCGAGCGAAAGCTGTTTGCGGAGCCGGCTCGACACTGCCACGAATAGCGGCGAGCGACCGCATGCGCAGTCGCCGCAGACCCTCGCTATCGCACCACTCGCGCTGTTCGGCCTCGGCAGCCGTGCCCTCTGGTGCTGTGCCTTCTGGTGTTTTGTCGTCTCGTGCAGCCAAGAAGTAGCCGCTGACCACGCGCCCCTGCTGCTCGAGGCGAACAAGCATGTGCTGCACGACCGCCGCCCCCAGCCCGTAACGGGCCGCGAGCGCTTCGCTGGTAAACGGGCCGTGCGTGCGCGCGTACCGGCCGATGATGTCGGCGAGCGGGTCGGCAACCGGTTCGAGAAAAGCGACGGGAATACCCACGGGCAGTGCCGTGCCGAGGGCGTCGCGCAGACGACCGGCGTCTTCTATGGCCGCATAGCGGTGCTCGCCGGCGATAGTGACCTCAATAATGCGGCGCTGGTGTACCAGCTGCTCGACACATTCAGATGCGCTCTGCGAAGGTTGTGCTGGGTCGGATGCCAGTCGTGCAGCGATCTCATCAACCGTGAGGGGCCCGATCATGCGCAGCAGATCAGCAACACCTTCTGCGCCGTATGCGCGCCGGGCCGGGTCGAGCTTTTGCACTTCGCGTTCATACTGGGCGATGACAGCGGGGTCGAGAAGCTCACGCATTTCTACTGTGCCGAGCAGTTCACCCAGTAGCGCCGGGTCAACCGAGAGCGCGGCAGCGCGCCGTTCCGCGAGGGGAGAATCGCCCTCGTACATGAACGCGCCCACATACCCAAAGAGCAGGTCGCGCGCATAGGGCGACGGCTGGGCGGGAGAGGTGTCGATCAGCCGGATGCGGCGTGCAGTGATGTCGTCCATGAGACGCCGTAGCGCTGGCAGGTCGTAGACGTCTTGCAGCACTTCTCGCAGTGTTTCAAGGATGATCGGGAAAGTGGGGTGGCGCCGCGCGACCTCGAGTAGTTGCGCTGAACGCTGACGCTGCTGCCACAGTGGCGTGCGCTTGCCGGGATTGTGGCGCGGCATAAGCAGGGCCCGGGCCGCACATTCACGGAAGCGCGACGCGAAAAGTGCTGAACCGCCGACCTCATGAGTAACAACGTGGTCAATATCGTCGGCATCAAACACGAACAGTTCGGCGCCCGGCGGCTCTGCCTCGGCATCCGGCAATCGCACAATAATGCCGTCGTCACTCGCCACGGCAGAAGCCTCAACCCCCCACTGTTCACGGATGCGGGCACCGACCGCCAACGCCCACGGTGCATGCACAGTCATGCCGTAGGGAGAGTGCAGAATGATGCGCCAGTCGCCCACTTCGTCGTGCCCCCGCTCGACAGTTAGAGCGCGGTCAGTGGGCAGCGTGCCGGTAGCCTGCTTTTGCTGCTCAAGATAAGTGAGCAGGTTATTTTGTGCATTGTCGTCGAGACCCGACTCACGCAGCCGTTCGCGCGCGGAGTCGGGCGAGGCTGCGGCAATCTCGCGCGTGAACTGCCCGAGAGCCTTTCCGAGTTCCCACGGCCTGCCGAGGCTATCGCCGTGCCAAAACGGTACACGTGCGGGTTGGCCGAATGCCGGGGTAACCAGCACACGGTCGTGCGTTATCTCGGCGATACGCCAACTGGTGGTGCCGAGCGTAAAAACGTCACCGACCCGCGATTCGTACACCATCTCTTCGTCGAGCTCACCCACGCGGGCACCCACTTTTTCGCCCGCCACAAAAACACCAAACAGGCCGCGGTCAGGAATCGTGCCGCCACTGGTAACCGCAATTCTCTGCGCACCCGGGCGGCCCGTGAGAGTGCCCGCATCACGATCCCACACGATACGGGGGCGCAACTCAGCAAACTCATCGGACGGAAAACGCCCCGCCACCAGGTCGAGGGTTGCTTCAAAAGCCGAGCGCGGCAGCGAAGCAAAGGGGGCACTGCGCCGCACCGTATCGAACCACTCCTCGACATCTATCGACTCGAGCGCACACGCCGCCACCGTTTGCTGCGCCAAAATATCGAGAGGATTCTGCGGCACCCGAATCGACTCAATACTGCCGGCCAGCATCCGCTCGGTAACCACCGCCGAATGCAAAACATCTGCCCGGTGCGGCGGAAAAATCGCGGCCCGACTCACCTCACCCACCTGGTGCCCGGCGCGGCCGATCCGCTGCAAACCCGACGCCGCCGACGGGGGTGCCGCGACCTGAATAACCAGATCAACGGCACCCATATCGATACCAAGTTCCAGACTGCTCGTCGCCACAACGCAGCGCAGAACACCCGACTTCAACTCTTCTTCAACAATTGCCCGCTGCTCTTTTGACACCGACCCGTGGTGGGCTTTAGCCAACACCGGATGCTGGTCGTCACGCGACGCCGCGATCTCATTCAGTCGCGCCGTGAGCTTCTCGGCCAACCGACGCGAGTTCGCAAACACAATCGTCGAGCGATGCTGCAGCACCCGGTCAACAATCGCCTCTTCAACATGCGGCCACACGCCCGCAGGCTGTGTCGCTTCTGGGCCATGAGTGGCACCCGGGTCACCAGCATCCGGGTCATGCGCAGCATTCGGGCTGCTGGCTGCAGCGTCGACAACAACCGGCGGAGGCGACGTGAGATCGGGCAGCGGCACAACCACATGAACATCAAAGGCCTTGGTCGCGCGCGGCGCCACTACCCGCACCGGCTGCACCCCGCCCAGAAAACGTGCCACTTCATCGAGCGGCCGCACCGTGGCAGAAAGCCCGATGCGCTGGGCGCGAGTACGCCCGGCGTGCGGCGGCCGCGAGTCGGCATCCGGTCGTGAATTCTGCTCGGTAAGCAGCTGGTCGAGCCGTTCAAGACTGAGCGCAAGATGCGCACCGCGCTTGGTAGCAGCGACCGCATGCACCTCGTCAACAATCACCGTGTGCACACCCGAGAGCGTCTCGCGCGCCTTACTCGTCAGCATGAGATACAGCGATTCGGGCGTCGTAATAAGAATGTCGGGCGGCTGCGCCACAAGCCTGCGACGCTCACTCGGTGGTGTGTCGCCCGACCGAACACCCACCGTGACATCCGGAACCTGCTGGCCATGCCGCTGCGCTGCCTGCCCAATACCAATCAGCGGCGACCGAAGGTTGCGCTCCACATCGACTCCGAGAGCCTTCAGCGGCGAAATATAGAGAATCCGGGTGCGCTGCGGGGCATCCGGAACCTCCGCACGCTCACGAAAAACAGTGTCAAGAGCCCAAAGAAACGCCGACAGCGTCTTACCCGAACCAGTCGGCGCCACCACGAGCGCATGCTCGCCACCCGAAATCGTCTGCCACGCGCCGACCTGTGCATCGGTGGGCGCAGCAAAAGCGCCCCGGAACCACTCCTGGGTTGCCGAGGTGAAACGCTGCAGCACATCAACCACGACATCTATCTTCGCCCGGGCCACTGACATTGCGCGAGAGGGCAATGTTGAAGATGTTTTTCTCGGCCAACCGGCCCGCTGAGGGGTCGGGGCCGAGCGCGTGTGTGCCGGGGTGCGGGGTGCCGGGGTGGCGTGTGCCGTGCCGGGTGCAGGGGTGGCGTGTGCCGTGCGCCGTGCCGGGTGCCGGGGTGGCACGTGTCGTGTATCGTGCGCCGTATCGTGTGTCGGGGGACCGGGTGTCGTGTCCCCGGAGCTGTGCGCCGCGCGGGGTGAGGTGTGCCTGGAGCCGTGCCCCCGCGCCGTGCGGGGTGCCGTGCGCCTGGAGCCGTGCCCCGCGGTGTGCGGTGCCTCGCACGCCGTGCGCGCAGTAAACAAGGCCGCGGCCGCGGCATCCGGAATCCCCCGAATCGAATGCCACGACCGCGCGATCATGAGCTGTAATCAGACACAACCCGCAAAGCGGTGCATCAGCCCCGTCGGAACGGAGACAGCACCGTAATGATACCGGGGTGCGCGGGCTTTAGACATACTCGCGGAGGTTGCGACACGCCGAAGAGTGGAGAAAAAGTGGCGCGGGTGTGTGGTGGCCGTGTGCCTGGCGGGCTCGAGGTTGACCGAGAACAGGAAAATTGCCGAAAGACGCATGATTTGGCGTGAAACTTGCGTTATTCGGCGATCTTCCTGTTTTCGGCAGAGGGTGCAGAGGGCGCGGAGGGTGCAGAGGGTGCAGAACGCGCAGAGGGTGCAGGCCACGCAGCGTGTGCAGGTGCAAAAGGCGCTGAGGGCGGCGGCCCGGCGGGGAGGGGCGGCAGCGCGATGCCGATTTCGGAGAGCAGGGCGGCAGCTCGGCTGCGGGCCTGTGATGCTTGCCGGTGGAGTCCGACGCGGTGGAGGCTGGTGATGAGGCCGGTGTGGGCGTGCTGGTCGTACATGTCGACGTCGAGGATGCGGCGGTAGGTGTCGATGGCGGTTCGTAGGTCGTTGTTGGTGACGGCTTCGTTGGCGACGAGGTGGCCGAGTGCGCACAGGTCGCCTTCTATGTCGCGGTGGAGGCGGTCGGCCCAGGCGACGGAGGCGTCGTCGAGGGCGATGGGGCCGGTGGCGAGGTCGAACGTTTCGGCCATGCGATGAAATTCGACGGCGTCGGCGGGGCGTCCTGCTTCGTTGCGGGCGCGGGCCGAGGCGAGTTCCCACTGGGATCGTTCGAGAAAGTTTTCGGCGTCAATGGTGACGTGAGAGATATTGAGTCGAACGAGGTCGTTGGTGGTGTGCACGAAGTGGTTGCTTGCGAATTCTCGCTGCGGGTCGAGGCTGCGCCGCACGGTCGAGAGCGCGACCGAGAAGCGGTTGCCGAGTGTGTGAAAGTCTTCGCCGGGCCACAGCAGTTCATACAGTGCGTGGCGTGACACGGCGGCTCCGCGTCGTGCAACGAGGCACTGCAGCAGAGTGCGTGCACGCTGTGATCGCCACGAGACGGTAGTGCCGGTGGTGTCGGTGACAGAAAATTCTCCGAAGACCCGGATGCTGGGAGTGCGCGGTTCGCCGCTTGTTGCGGCCGGTTGCGTGCTGTGCCGGTTGGTGTGCAGCGTTTGTAGTAGTCGTCGGGCGGCGTGCGCGAGGTGGTGGGGTCCGTGACTGTGGACAGCGGCTGCTGCTTCGCGGGCGAGCGTGTGGGCTTCGTCAGCTGTGGAGGGGGTGTGGGCCAGTATGCGGGCGAGGTCGTATTGGGCTTCGGCGAGCCAGACGCGGGCCCCCATACGCGAGCAGAGGGCGATGGCGTAGCGCAGGTGTTTTTCTGCGTGTTTGTGGTCGCCCAGACGCATAGAGAGTAGGGCGAGGGGCCGGGCGACGGTGCCCCAGCATGTGACTCCGTTGCCGATGCTGACGAGCCTGTGTGCGTAGGGTTCGAGTGTGGTGCGCAGGTCGTTGACCATGTCGGTGGTACCCATTTCGGCGACCACTTCGGCGAGGATGGCGACGGCGGCGAGCCAGTTGCGGTCGTGGCGTCGCCGGGTGATGTCGGTGAGGTCGCGGACGATGGCGGTTGCGGCCGCACGCCGACGCTGAGTGAACAGCACCCACGCTAAAGCGCAGTGCCAGACGGGTTCTTCAGGAAACCGTTGTCGGGCTTGTAGGAGGAGGGGCTCGAGTTCTTGTGTGCGTCCCTGGAGCCAGCGGACGACAGCGAGCTGGCCCATGAGCACGGTTTGTGCATCGGGATCGTTTTCTTGCCGTGCTCGTTCATATCCCTGATGGGCGAGTGCTTCTGCTTCTTCGTGGCGGCCGTCGACGGTGGCTCGCATGCAGCGAAACCAGAGGGCGTGGCGGCCGCGGAGCAGGCCGTCGAGCGCTCCGAGCGAGGTGTGTTTGCTCGAAAGCTCGCGGTCGATGAGAGGCAGGTCGGCGTTTTCGGTGAGTGCGCCCAGGTAAATGAAGAGGGCGGTGCTGCCGAGGTTGTGCTGTTCGTGCTCAACGCACAGTGTGAGCGCTTGCCGGGCCCACTGCAGCCGCTGGTCGAGGGTGTCGGGTCCGAGGTCGGCGATGGCCTGTGCCAGCAGCGCATGGATGAGGGGTACCGGATGCGACTCTTCGCCACCGTTCGCCAGTTCGTACGCTTCTGTTGCGAGGGTGCGCGACTGTTCGGGATCGTTTTCGCAGAGGGCTATCGACAACTGCGCGAGGAGAATTGCGCGCTGGTGGGCGTGCGTAGCATCCGGGGCAGAACTCGTAGCGAGTGCACGCAAACGTGTGCGGAGCTCATGCACGGTGTGTCGGGTGTTGCGCCCTGAAAAGTCAATAGCAACATCACTCACCGCGGATGTGTCCCTTCTCGACTACCCTGTCGCGCCGTGCCGCTACTGTGTGGCTCCTGCTGTGGAGCTTAGCTGTCTTTGGGGTTCGCCTGTGGTGCGGCGTCGGTGTGCCAGCGCAACAAAAACGTGTGGACGTCGGCGAGTTCTTCTTCTGAGATCGAATGGGTGAGTCCCGTGTATACGCGACCCGAGAGGTTGCTGTGGCTGGGGAGCCACTGGGCGGTGTGGTCGATGAGGGGTGCGGGGATGACGTCGTCGTGGGTGCCGCGGCCCCAGAATACGGGTACCGGATGCTGCTGCAGTTGTTCGTCGTGCGGCAGGTCGCCGGGCGTGACATAGCCGCTGAGCGCCACGATGCTCGTGAAGCGTTCGGGGGCAAGTCGGAGTGCCTGCAGTGAGACGGCGGCCCCCTGCGAGAACCCGAGCAGCGACACTTCGCGTTCGGGGGCTGTGGCCTGCAGCCAGTGGAGAAACGATGTTGCGGCGGCGGTGACCGTCTCGGCACTGCGGCCATCGAGCCCCTCGATCGGGTACCACGACCTGCCGGGCGTGGGAAAAGGTGGCGTGAGCGGTGCCTGTACCGCGGCGACGCTGAACTGTTCGGGCAGATACGAGGCCAGGCCGAGCAGATCATTTTCGTCGGCGCCGTATCCGTGCAAAAGAACAAGCAACGGCCCGTCGGTGTTGCGGTGAACCCAGCGGGTGGCGGTGGAATTGATAACCAGAGCATCCGTCATGTTTTCTATCCTGCCAGTGGCCTGTGACATTGCCGCAGAAACGCGGTTGTCTGCCCGTGCACACCGTGCTGGTGGCGATGCCTGGTAGAACTGAGTCATGGTGGTACGCACGCCCGACCCAGATCCCGATGACCGCGATAACGATCTGCCCGATTTTGGCGAGTCGTTTTCGGATGACACAAATCCGGCGTGGTTGAGTGAGCTTGAGCTGGCCGAGGCCCGACGCCGCCTGCCGATGCTATATGTCGAAGCGATTCCGGTGCGCACCGATGGTGAGGGGCAGGTGACCCAGGTGGGCGTGCTGTTGCGCGCGACAGAACTGGGCGAGATTACGCGAACGATTGTTTCGGGCCGGGTGCGTTTTGGTGAGACCGTGCGCGATGCTCTCTTTCGCCACCTCGAAAACGATCTGGGGCCCATGGCTTTTCCACTGCTACCACCGGCTCCCACTCCTTTTACGATCGCCGAATACTTTCCTATCCCCGGTGTTACGGCTTTTCACGATGACCGCCAGCATGCGGTGTCATTAGCGTTTGTGGTGCCCGTGACGGGCACCTGCGAGCCGCGCCAGGACGCACTGGAGGTCAGCTGGTTTTCGCCGAGCGACGCAGCATCCGACGCCCTCGCTGCTGAAATGGAGGGCGGCCGCGGCACACTCGTGCGGCAGGCGCTCGCGCACTTGGGACTGCTGCGGTAGACGACGACACCCTCGGCTACGCACGCGGTTATCCGATTTCCTATAGGATTCACTGGCAGGGTGTTTGCCGCTGGCGCGCCCGTTCGCACCACCTATGTTCCGCGCACGCCCGTGACCTAAGGAGCCCGCAATGACGCGTCTGTTTAATGAGCCCGATGAGTTTGCCGAAGACTCCGTCACCGGTTTTGTTGCCGCTTCGTCGCGTTGGGTGCGTCCCGTGAGCGGAGGTGTTGTGCGTTCTACACGCGGTGCCGAACCAACCGTGGCCGTTGTTATTGGCGGCGGCAGTGGGCACTATCCCGCGTTTGCTGGTCTTGTGGGTCCGGGGCTGGCCCACGGTGCCGCGATGGGGAATCTTTTTGCTTCGCCCTCAGCACATCAGGTGCGTCAGGTGGCAACGGCGGCCGATGAGGGCCGCGGCATTCTTCTTACCTACGGCAACTATGCGGGCGATGTTTTGCACTTTACGCAGGCGCAAGACCGACTGCGTGCTGCAGGCGTCGACTGCCGCACCGTGACCGTCACCGACGACATTTCTAGCGCTTCGCCGGCAGAAAAACATAAGCGTCGCGGCATTGCGGGCGACCTGGTGGTGTTCAAGATTGCAGGCGCTGCCGCCGAGCGGGGCGATGATCTTGATGAGGTTGAGCGCCTCGCCGCGCACGCGAATGACCGCACCCGTTCGCTGGGGGTCGCGTTTGGCGGGTGCACTCTGCCGGGGGCCGAGGAACCGCTGTTTTCGGTGCCTGAGGGGCGTATGGCGGTGGGTATGGGAATCCACGGCGAACCGGGTATCGACGAAACTCCGGTGCCCACGGCGGCAGAATTGGCCGAGCTGTTTGTGACCTCGCTGCTGAAAGAAATACCCGAGGGTGTTGCGGTGGAGGGTGCCCGGGTGGTGCCGATTCTTAACGGTCTGGGCAGCGTTAAATACGAAGAGCTGTACGTGGTTTATGGCACGGTTGACCGGATGCTGCGCCACGCCGGAATCGACGTTGTCTCGCCCGAGGTCGGTGAATTCTGCACCAGCTTCGATATGCCCGGTGTCTCGTTGACGCTGCTGTGGCTCGACGACGAACTGGAAGAGCTGTGGCACGCCCCCTGCGATACTCCCGCTTTCCGGCGCGGCACGGTGGAGGGGCGCGTGGCTGTTGACGCCCAGGCTGAGGCAGAAACAGAGCGGGTTATTCCTGCGTCGACCCTGGAGTCACGAGCCGTTGCCGAACGTATGAGCGAGGCGTTGTCGGCGGTGGCAGCCATGCTCGATGACCATGCCGATGAGCTGGGACGCATCGACCGTATCGCCGGCGACGGCGATCACGGTATTGGTATGCAACGCGGCAGCCGCCAGGCAGCAGAAGAATTTGCCGACGCAGTAGCTCGAGGGGCAGGGGCGCATACGGCCCTACATGTGGCGGGCGAGGCATGGGCCGATAAGGGTGGCGGAACTTCGGGTGCCATCTGGGGTGAGATGCTCACATCGCTCGGTGATGCGCTCTCCGACACCGAGGGGGCGGATGCCGCAGCGATCGCCGCGGGCGTGAGCCGCATGCGCCAGGCCGTTATGACTTTTGGTAAGGCCCAACCCGGCGACAAAACCATGATCGACGCGATCGTGCCCTTTGCTGACCGCCTCGTGGCTGAGGTCGACGCGGGTGCATCGCTGATCGATGCCTGGGCACAGGCCGTGGATGCTGCAGCATCCGGAGCCGACGCGACAGCAACGATGACGGCAAAGCTCGGCCGCGCTCGCTCGCACGGCGATAAGAGCCTGGGTACACCTGACCCGGGTGCTGTTTCGTTCACTCTGGTAGCACGAACGGTGCTTGGTGTGCTGCGCTCGCAGGCGGCGGAACAGACGGTGTAACAGGCGCCGTAATGGGCAGCGTAGTGCGCGGTAACGATGCCCCGCGGGGCACAATAGTGCAAGGCGTCTGTTATTGAGGCGCAAGAGGAGGCTCGAATGGCGGCTGGCCAAAAAACGGTGAAGCGTGGTTGGGATTCGGCGATTGACCGCCGAGGTCTGCGCGACCACGTGTACGACCGCATTTTGACCATGCTGCTCAGCGGTGAGGTAGAGCCGGGGGAGCGCCTGTCAATTGACACCATTGCGCGCCAACTCGAGGTGTCGCCTACCCCCGTGCGTGAAGCTATGGTGCAGCTCGAGCGCACGGGTTTGGTGACCCGTGAGGCGTTGAAGGGGTACCGGATGGCTCCGCCGTTGGGTGCTGCGCAGTTGGCTGAACTTTTTGATGCGCGCATCATGCTCGAGGCGCAGGCTGCACGGCTGGCGACTCCTGCCACAGACGCCATGTTGCAGCAGCTGCGTTTGGCCGAGCAGGCGCACCGCAGCATAGGGGAGCGCGTGATTACCGCACTGCGGTCGGGGGCTTCCGATGTGGAGTTGACTGCTGAATATTTTGCGGCCGATGAGGCCTTTCACCGTGTGGTGTTTGACCACTGCGGCAACCGCTACCTGTGCGAGATGTCCGACACCCTGGGGGCCCAGGTGCACCGGATGCGGCAGTCGGTGCTGCACGGCGTGACCGATGTGCGTGAGGCGATTGCCGAGCATGAAGCGATCGCTGACGCCTTTGCTTCTGATGACCCGGATGCCCCGGAGCAGGCGATGCGCCAGCACATTGAGCTGGTGCGTTTGCGTTCGCTCGACCTCGAGAGTCAGTAGTTTCGCGCCGCATTGCGGCCGTGTTTGCTCATGCATAGGACACAGGCCTTGACCCGCCTCATATTTCCTATAGGATCTATGAAGATTTATCGAAAACATGTCGAAGACATCTCGAAGACATCTCGAAGACACGACGCAACGGAGCCGAACATGACTGCAACGAAGCCCACTCTCACCGCCGAAACCTGGCCGATCGCCGTATGTATGCACGGATTTGCGCCCGTCGATGCCCAGGGGCAGAGGTTGCACGATGCCCCGGCCGAAAAGTGGAACAGCGTGTTCGCCCAGATCGCACGGCTTGGCTTTAACGCCGTCGAGATTGCCGACAGCCACATTCGCCCCTCAGAACTCGAACCTTCGCGCCGCGCCGAGCTGAAGTCGATTGCCGACAGCCACGGTGTGAGCCTCACCTCGGTGCACGTGCAGCGCCAGAGCATTATTGAACCCGGCAAGGGTGAACAGAACCTGGCCTATGCTCACGAGGCGATCGACGCGGCAGCAGAACTGGGCATGCAAGTTTTCTCCACCGGCCTGCACCAGCCCTTCACCGAAGCACAAAAAAAGGCGCTGTGGTTTTGGACCGCGCAGGGCCCTGTCGACCCGGATGACGCCGAAACTCGTGCGCTCGCAGTCAAACGCCTGCGCGAACTGGGCGAGCACGCTGCCTCGGTGGGTTTGCCGATGTCGCTGGAAATGTATGAAGACACCTACCTCGGAACCGCCGATAGCGCCGTGCGGCTGATCGAAGAAATCGGCCTCGACAACGTGGGTCTCAACCCCGACATCGGCAACCTGGTGCGCTTGCACCGCCCGATCGAAGACTGGCGTGAGATGCACGAGAAGACCCTGCCGTACGCCAACTACTGGCACGTGAAAAACTACACGCGCGACGAAGCCGGTGACGGCAGCTGGTACACCTCGGTGCCCACCAGCCTCGAACTGGGGCTCATCAACTATCGCGCCATGGTCGAGCGCGCCATCGAGCTGGGTTTTCGTGGTCCGTTCTTGATGGAGCAGTACGGCGGCGACAGCCTCGGGGTTTGCGCCACCAACCGCGACTACCTACGTTCACTGCTTCCGGATGCTGCAGCAGCATCCGGTAACTAATAACCATCACGAGGAGACCCCATGACTCAGCAGCAGCGCCCCGTCTATGCCGTGATCGGTAGTGGATATATGGGTGGCGGAATTGCCCAGTCGCTCGCACTTTCGGGTGCGGATGTGCGCATCGCCGACGTCGACCTTGACGTTGCTACGGCTAACCGCGAACGCCTTATCGCCGAGGCAGCACAGTTTGCCGCCGATGGCCTGTTTCCGGCCGATGCCGCCGACACGGTCGCGCAGCGCCTGACGGCAGCAACCATTGAAGACGCCGTGGCCGGTGCCGACTTTATTGAAGAGGCCGTGCCGGAGAAGATCGAGATCAAGCACGCCACGCTTCGCCGCATCTGTGATGCGGCAGCACCCGATGCGATTATCGGCAGCAATACGTCGACCATCCTTATCGGTCGTCTTGCCGAGGCAGTGACGAACCCCGAACGGTTCTTGGGGGTGCACTTCTCGAACCCTGCGCCGTTTATTCCGGGCGTTGAACTGATCCCGCACAGTTCCACAGCCGAGGCCACGATTGCCGCGGCAGAAAAGATTGTTGCAGCCACCGGTAAAGAAACCGCGCGCGTAAAAGACGCCACCGGTTTTGTTCTCAACCGTTTGCAGTACGCGCTCTTTCATGAGGCCACCCAGCTGGTGGAAGAGGGTGTGGCCACGGCCGAAGACATCGACACGATCGTGCGCACCACATTTGGTTTTCGACTGCCGTTCTTTGGGCCCTTCGCCATTGCCGACATGGCCGGCCTCGACGTCTATTCGTTCTGCTATGCCTCGCTGCAGACCGAGTTTCCGGAACGCTTTGCGACACCGAAGGTTCTTGACGACCTCGTGAGTGCCGGAAAGCTCGGCACCAAGACGGGCGCGGGCTTCTTGGATGTTCCCGCCGACCGCACGCCGGAACTCGTGGCGTACCGCAACAAAGCGTATGTGGCGATGAAGAAGCTCATCGATGAACTCGGCCCCGCGCCTATTCATCCGGGCACCGACCCCCACCCGGACAACGACTAATTTTCTTTCGGAAGGAACCGACTATGGCAACCCCATTCCCCGCTGAGCGCACGGTTATTCTGACCGGCGCGGCAAGCCCCCGCGGCATCGGTCGCGCAACCGCCTTCTATCTTGCCGAGCGCGGGTGGAACATCGGGATTATTGATATCGACGGTGATGCAGCGGCAGCCACAGCAGCAGAGGTCGCCCAGCAGCACGGTGTTGCTGCGGCCGGTGTCGGCGCGAACGTTGCTGACCGCGAACAGGCCGTGGCAGCCGTCGATGCCCTCGAACAGCAGCTGCCCCAGCTGGTGGCCCTGGTGAACTTTGCCGGTGTCTCGTCGCCCGTGCCCTACCTTGAGGTGACGGCCGACGAATGGCAGCGTGTGCAGTCGATCAACCTTGACGGCGTGCACTGGATCACGCAGCGCGTGGCACGCACACTCGCCGACAACGGTGTAGGGCGCCTTGTGGGCATCTCTTCGGTTTCAGCCCAGCGTGGTGGCGGCACGTACTCCAAGACCCCGTACTCGGCGTCGAAGGCCGCTGTGATTGGTCTTATGCGTTCGATTGCTCGCGAACTGGGGCCGGTTGGCGTGACCGCCAACGTTATTTCTCCTGGCCCCATCGACACCGACATCATGGGCGGAACTCTTTCTGACGAGCGCAAGACCGCGATGGCCGCCGACGGCGTGCTGCCGCGCATTGGCACCCCCACCGACATTGCGGCGGCGGTTGCCTACCTCATCAGTGAAGACTCCGGCTTCGTGACGGGCCAGACCCTGAACGTCGACGGCGGACTCTACATGCACTAGGCACCGAACTCATGTCTCGTTCATTTTCAAAGGCGCGCATCGCCTATCTGGTCGTCGGGTTGGTCTGTGTCGGCATTGGCCTGGCACTGATCATCCCGGCGCTCGGGTAACGCGCACCCCTTCGCTTTTTCACTTTTCACTTTTCCTCCCTTAACACTCAAAGGAGAGTCCTGTGTCTCATTCGGCACAAGGCGCATCAGCGCAGCAGCTTTTGGCCAGCCCTCACCTGGCCTCGGGAATCCGCAAGGCCACCTTCCGGCTCATGCCGATGCTCATGATCTTGTATTTCGTTGCCTTCCTCGACCGCACGAATGTGGGTTTTGCGGAGGCAGCGCTCGAGGTTGATCGCGGTATTACGGCGGGCGCCTATGCGCTGGGTGCCGGAATTTTCTTTATCGGCTACGCGATCTTTGAAATTCCGTCGAACCTGCTTCTGACGCGTTTCGGTGCCCGCTTCTGGCTGGCCCGCATCGCCATTACGTGGGGCATCGTCGCGACGCTCTTTGCATTCGTCACGGGCGACACGATGTTTATTGTGCTGCGCTTCTTGCTCGGTGTAACCGAGGCGGGTCTGTTCCCGGGCGTCATCATGTTCTTGGCCGAATGGTTCCCCAACAAGCGTCGCGTACAAATGTTTGCGCTGTTCTACCTGGCACAGCCTGCTTCGCAGATGCTGGGCGCGCCACTGTCGGGTGGTCTCATCAGCATTGGTGACCAGGTAACGCCGTGGGCGGGCTGGCAGGTGATGTTCTTTGTTGAGGGCATGATGGCGGTCGTCGCCGGTATTGCCGCTCTGTTCTTCTTGGTCGATTCACCACAGAAGGCCAAGTTCCTCAACGAGGACGAAAAGTTTGCCATGAAGGCTGTTATGGACCACGAAGACTCGGTGAAAGAGTCGGATGGTCCACGCGGTATTGGTGCGGCCCTGGTGAGCTGGAAGGTCTGGTACTTCACCGTTATCTACTTCGGCCTGCAGATTGCTGTTTATGGCACCACGTTCTACCTGCCACAGCAGGTGTCGGGGCTGATCGGCAAATCTGTTGGCTGGGAGGTCGGTTTGGTGACCGCCATCCCGTGGGCCGTGGGACTTGTTGCCTGCTACTGGGTGGGTAAGCGTGCCACGACGGTGCAGCGTCGTCGTGTGTGGGGAACGTGGTTCTTTACCATCACGGGTGTTGCCATTCTGGTGTCGGCGTGGGCGGGTGCCAACGGATACAGCGTGCTGGGTATTGCCGCCATCACGATTGCGGTTGCCGCTTTCCTTTCGGTAGGACCAATCACGTGGTCGTACCCGACGTCGTTCTTGGCGGGTGCTGCAGCCGCGGCGGGCATCGGCCTGATCAACTCGCTCGGTAACCTGGGTGGTTTTGTGGCGCCCATTATGCGCACGAGCATTAACGAGGCGGTGCCGACCGACAGCGGGGCATGGGGTGTGGTTTCGCTGGGTGTGTTTGCTTTCTTGGGTGCACTGATGATGTGGGGCACCCGCTTCTTCGGCTCTAAGGCCGACGCCCTGCTCGACGAAGAGAAGGTCGACGCTTAAGGCCACTGCCTTCAGATCATCATGCAGGCCGGTCTCGCGAACAGCACGGGGCCGGCCTGTTGCGTCGTGCAGTGTCGGGCATGCCACGTAGACTCTGCTGGGTGATCGAACCCATTGCATACCCCACCGATTCTGCAGGCTGGCTGTCTTTTGTTACTGAGCACTTCGATGAGCGTCTTGCTCGTGTGCGATCGCTGGCGGCAACACTCACCGATGGCGCAGAGCGCTCGGCGGGCGAGGCTTTGCAGGTGTGGAACGATCTGCAGATCGACTTGCATGCCACCATGAGTCAGTCGTCGGCGTTGAGCGAGGTGCATCCGGATGCCGCGGTACGGGCCGCCGCCGAGGATCGTTTTGCTGCTGCTGAGGCACTGTCGAATGAATTGATGTCGGATGCCGCTCTGGCCGGTGCATTCTCGAGTCTTGACGCTCGGGGGCTCGACGAAGAGGCGGCACGGGTTCTCGATCATCTGCTGCGCGATTTCCGTCGCGGTGGTGCGGGGCTCGAACGTGCGCAGCGCGAGAAGGCGCAGCAGTTGGCCGAGAAAGATACCGAGCTGTCTCTGGCGTTCTCGCGCAATATTCGTGAGGGCCGCCGTGAAATCACGGTCGATGCGGGCGATCTTGAAGGGCTCCCCGACGATTTTCTTGCCGAGCATCCGGCTGACGCCGAGGGTCGCGTAACCCTGTCGACCGACGCGACCGACTTTTTGCCAGTGATTAGTTATGCCCACAATCGTCAGGTGCGCACGGCACTGGCTCGCGCTCGCGCCGACCTTGCGTGGCCGGCCAACGATGCCGTTCTCGCCGAGCTTTTGCAGGTGCGCCGCGAACGCGCACAAGTTTTGGGATATGGCAACTGGTGCGATTACGAAACAGAAGACCGCATGGCCACGTCGAGCGCGCGTGTTGCCGAGTTTTTGGTCGAGGTTGACGAAGCCTCGGCGGCCGCTGCAGGCGCGGAATATGATCTGCTGCTCGAGCGGCTGCGCCGCGACGTGCCCGATGCCGAATCGGTGACGGCAGCCGATCAGCAGTACCTGCTTACGCGTATGCACGAAGAAAACTTCTCGGTCGATGCACAACAGGTGCGCTCGTATTTCGACTACGACCGTGTGCTCGCCGGTGTGCTGCGCATCACCGGACAACTGTTCGACATCGTCTACGAGCAGGTTGATGTGCCCACCTGGCACGAAGACGTGCGTTCGTACAATGTGGTGCGCGACGGCGAACGCATCGGGCGTATTCACCTCGACATGCATCCGCGCGAGGGTAAATATAACCACGCGGCATGTTTTCCGATCGCACCGGGAATCACCGGCCGGATGCTGCCCGAAGCAGCCCTCGTGTGTAATTTTCCGCGCGGGCTCATGGAGCACGACCAGGTGACCACGTTCTTCCACGAGTTCGGTCACCTCGTGCACGACATTTTGGGCGGCGACCAGCGGTGGGCAGCATTCTCGGGGGTTGCGACCGAATGGGACTTTGTTGAGGCACCAAGCCAGATGCTCGAAGAGTGGGCGTGGGATGCCGAAGTGCTGCAAACGTTCGCCATGAACGAGCAGGGCCAGCCGATTCCCGCCGACCTCGTCGACAAGATGCGTACGGCCGACGCCTTTGGTCGCGCGCTGCTCGTGCGCACACAATTGGGGCATGCGCGAGTCTCGTACCACCTGCACGTTGATGTGCCCGACGACCTCGCAGCGGCAACGCAGCACTGGTACGACGCCTCCACGCGTGTCACCCGCCTGCCCGACACCCACTCCTATGCCGGTTTTGGTCACCTGACCGGATATGGCTCGTGTTATTACACCTACCAGTGGAGCCTGGTGATTGCGCGCGACCTGCTCACCGGGTTTGTGGCCGGCCTCATGCATCCGGAATCAGCAGCGCGTTACCGCCGAGAAATTCTTGAACCGGGTGGTTCGCGTGACGCCGCCGACCTGGTCGAGTCGTTCTTGGGCAGGCCCTTTACCGTCGACGCCTACCGGACCTGGCTCACGCCGACCCCGTCGCAGTAGTCGCCTGGGCTACCTCGCGCACGAGCGCATCGACATCGGCCTCTTCGGTGTCGAAGCTGCACATCCACCGCACTTCGTTGCGCGAGGCATCCCAGTCGTAAAAACGAAACTTTTCGCGCAGGCGATCAGCAACGCCCTCGGGTAGGGTCACAAAAACGGCGTTAGCCTGTGTCGGCTGAGTAACGCTGACACCCCGGATGCTGCCCGCAGCCACACCCTCATCGATCAGGCGACGCAGCCGCTGCGCCATCGCATTCGAGTGCCGGGCATTACGCAGCCACAGATCGCCCTCGAGCAGCGCAATCAGCTGCGCCGAGACGAAACGCATCTTTGACGCCAACTGCATCATGTATTTGCGGGAGTACATGAGGCCGGACGCAGCATCCGGGCGCAGCACAACAATCGCTTCGCCCAGCATCGCCCCATTTTTGGTGCCACCAAAGCTCAGCACATCAACACCAACATCGGTCGTAAAAGCACGCAGCGGCAAATCGAGGGCCGCTGCCGCATTCGCCAACCGCGCACCGTCAACGTGCACAAGCATGTCGCGGGCATGCGCGTGTTCGGTAATGGCACGGATCTCTTGCGGCGTATAGAGCGTGCCCAACTCGGTTGACTGCGTGATCGAAACCACGAGCGGTTGCGCCCTGTGTTCATCACCCCAACCCCACGCCTCATGGTCAATAAGGTCGGGGGTGAGCTTGCCATCGGGCGTTGACACCGTTAACAGCTTGATACCGCCCACGCGCTCGGGCGCACCACCCTCGTCAACGTGAATGTGCGCGGTGTCGGCCGCAATCGCAGCACCCCAGCGGGGCAGCATTGCCTGCAGGGCAGTGACATTGGCGCCCGTGCCGTTGAACACCGGAAAAACTTCGGTGGCTTCGCCAAAGTGTTCACGAAATACCGAGCCCAGGTGTTCGGTGTACTGATCGGCACCATAGGCGGGCTGGTGGCCGCCGTTAGCGGCACTGATCGCCGCCATAATTTCGGGATGAATGCCGGAGTAGTTGTCGGAGGCGAAGCCCCGCAGGGCGGGGTCGTGCAGTGTAGTCACAGTAAAAACCTTAGGGGTCGAAGCCTTTAAGCGTGTGGTAGTTCGATGATGTGGTCGTTGAGATCGCTGGCAGGTGCGTCGAGCATCCAGAGGGTGGCGTCGGCGAGATCGGCAGCGCCGAGTGCCCCGCGGGCACGAAACACCGTGGCTGCGGCCAGCAGCTCGCCATCGCGGGCACGTGCTTCGCGCGCGAAACTGTGGGCGAGGGCTTGCGTCCAGGTTTCGACGGCGCTTTTGACAGCGGCATAGTCGGCTCCGCCGCCGGTGGGCCGGGCGACCGCGGTCGATGATACGACCGCGAAGCGCCCAGCAGGGGCCGCAATCAGTGCCGGATAAAACGCGCGCGCTGTTGCCCGCACGGCCTGCAGAGCCGGGAACAGCTGAGCAAAACCGTCATCACTCTGCTGTTCGATCGTGCCCGTGCCATACCAGCCGCCCACGAGTGGAATAACGGCATCAACGCGGGGCAGTGCGTGGGCAAGCGCGGTCATATCCGCCAGGCTTGTGGCATCGGCAACCCGCTTGTCCGCGGCATCCGGAAGCAGTGCAAGGCGTTCGGCCGAGCGGCCGGTGGCCACTACCCGCACACCGGCAGACAGCAGTGTTTCTACCACTGTTCTGCCGGCGGCGCTGGTAGCACCGGCGATCACGGCGGTGCGGTGGGGCATAGTCATGCGTCGCTCGCTCGAATACCGACGGTCGATTCAATAACGGGGCCAATCTTTTTCTGTAATGCCTCGTAGAACATCGACAGCGGAAACTCGTCGTCGAGCACGGCATCGGTATAGCCCTTGAGCGGCCCGGCCAGCACAGTATCGGGCAGCCCCCGGTTCCACTGCGATGCCGGATGCGGTGTAAGCACCGATCGCACCAGGTCGTAGGCGGCCAGCCAGTGCGCCGCTTTGGGCCGGTCGATCGAGCGCCAATAGAGGTCGTCGATGGCGTCGCCGAGAGCGATAACGCACGCGGGGAGGGCGTCCCAGTCGATCGTGAGCTGTGTATCGGTCCAGTGCACAACACCTTTTTGATGCAGCCATGCAAATAGCAGTTGCCCGCCCAGACCGTCATAGTTACGCACGCGCGACCCGGTCACGGCAAAGCGGAAGATACGGTCACACACGACCGCGAATTGCACGAGTCCGGCCTGGTCGAGCATTTCTTGTTCGGATGCCGTGAGCTGTTCGCCGCTGTCGCGTCGGCGGCGTAGTGCTCTTTCGATCGCCACGCACTCGCGAAAGGCGGTCAGGTCGCACCGTAACTCTTCGAGCGAATACAAAAAGTACGGCATGCGCTGCCGAATCATGAACGGATCGAAAGGCAGGTCGCCACGCATATGGGTGCGGTCGTGAATGATGTCCCACATGACGAACGTTTTTTCGGTTTGCGCCTGGTTGTCGAGCATGGCTGCCGCACGAGCAGGCAGTTGCAGCCGTGTGATCTCGGCGGCCGCGCGCACCACACGGCGGTAACGGGCGGCTTCACGGTCTTGAAAAATGGCACCCCAGGTGAATGGCGGCACCTCGGCCGTGGCGATTGTTTCGGGAAACAGCACGGCCGAGTTGGTGTCGTATCCAGCGGTGAAGTCGATCAGCCGCAGCGAAACAAACAGCGGGTTACTGTAGTGCCCGGCTTCGAGCTCGGCAATAAAGTCGGGCCAGATTGTTTCGACGATGAGCGCCTCGACCCGTTTGTCGGGCGACCCGTTTTGCGTGTACATGGGAAAGACCACGAGGTGTCGCAGCCCATCGACCCGCTGCTGTTGGGGCTGGAACGCCATGAGAGAGTCATAAAAGTCGGGGGCTCCGAAACCGGATGCCGACCATCGATGAAAATCGGCGACGACCGCCTGCAAATAGTCGTGATCGTGCGCAAAGTGTGGTGCGAGCTCCTCGATTTTTGCCGTGATCGCTGCCACCAGCTCGTGTGCCTGGCGGATGCGATCGGCATAGTCGTGCTGCGCCTGCGCGCTGTCGTCGTTCTCGTCGGGCTGGCGTACCGCGCCATCACGCTGCTGCAGGTCACGCAACTGCGACACAGCCTTTTTCAGGTCATACCAGGCGTCCTCGACAACCTCGGGCTCGCCAATGATGGCCTTCATGACAATCTGGTCGCGAAGAGTGTTGTTCAACATGGGAACCTCCGTTCTCGAGGCTCATGCAGTCTCCACAGAGCGTGCGACAGTGCACTGATGCGCGCCCTTGTGGGGCCTGCGGTGGATATGGTGCTCCTAGCGTACGCCCGGATGCCGCACAGCAACAGCATCCGGCACGCCCCGCCGCTCCGCGCCGGCCGTGAGCCTAGGATGACTGCGGAGGTACGGCATGATTCAGGGCACGACAGCGCAAGAAATTGTGGAGAGCGTGCGCGGGCTGCTCGACACCGGCGACCTGCATGCAGGTGACTCCCTGCCGCCCGTGCGGGCACTGGCGGAACAGTTGGGAATCAACCGCAATACCGTGTCGGCTGCCTACCGCTCGCTTGCGCAGGCGGGCATTGTGGTGAGCCGAGGCAGGGGCGGAACCGTTATTACCCCCGGCCCGGCATTGACCGAAGAAGAGGGCTTCGCCCCCGAAACGGTGCTGCACGATATCGGTAGCGGAAACCCCGACCCCGCGCTGCTGCCCCTACCCCCGCTGTCGCAGGTTGATCTGGGGGCCCCGGCGCTCTACGGTGATGCGCTGATCGATAGCGACCTCGAAAAATGGGCCACCGCCTGGTTGCAGCAGGCGCAGCCCCGCGAACTCGAACTGACCGTCACTTCGGGTGCGGTAGACGCGATCGAAAGGCTGCTTGCGCAGACCCTCGTGCAGGGTGACACCGTGGGGCTCGAAGACCCGTGCTTTTTGTCGTCGATCAATATGACCAAGATTGCCGGGTACCGCGCGCACGGCATACCGCTTGACGACGAAGGAATCACCGTCGGTGGCGTAGAGGCGGCGCTCGCCGCCGGTGCCCGTGCCATTGTGTGCACACCGCGCGCCCACAACCCCACCGGTATTAGCCTGAGCAAAAGGCGCGCCCGCGAGCTCCAGGAACTACTCGCCGAGCACCCGCACGTACTCATTATTGAAGACGACCATTATTCGCTGCTGGCGCGAAGCCCCTACTACACCGTGATTCCGCCGCAGCACCCGCGGTGGGCGCTCGTGCGGTCGATGTCAAAGTTTCTCGGCCCCGATCTGCGTTTGGCACTGTTGGCCAGCGACCCAGAAACAGCACGCCAACTGCGCACGCGACTCTCACCCGGCACCACCTGGGTGAGCCGCATACTGCAGCGAGTGGCCGTGGCGATGCTTGACCATCCCGAAACCTCGACCGCCCTGCAGCGCGCCAGCACCCACTATGCCGAACGCAACGCCGAGTTACGGGCGCTGCTGCGCGAACGCTCGCTCACCGTTCGCGGTAACGACGGGCTCAATGTGTGGGTAGAAACAGCGGCTGATGCCCGTACTGTGTCGCAGGCGATGATGCGCCGTGGCTGGCTTATTCGCACCGGCGGCGTCTTTCGCCTCGACGGCGACGAGTCAGCACCCGAAATACGGGTGACCGCACACACCCTCACCACGAAAGAAATGGTGCGGCTCGCCGACGATCTGGCGGCCGCCGTTGCCGAGGTCGTACGACGCCGCTAAGAGCCCTCGGCAGCCGCTGAGAGCAGTTCGCCGCCGAGCGCACTAAAGTTTGAGACGTGTCAGCTTCTCGTCGCAGCGCCCCCTATTCTCGTTCCGGCAACCCCGCCAAGCGGCAGGTGCAGCACCAGCCACCCGTGACCGCTCGCGACTGGATCGACGCTGCCCGCCCCCGCACCCTCCCGCTCGCCGCGGCCCCGGTACTGATCGGAACAGGCGCAGCACTCTCGGTCGACATCACGTTTCACTGGCTGACGGCACTGGCCTGCCTTGTGATCGCGGCACTGCTGCAAATCGGGGTGAACTTCTCCAACGACTACAGCGACGGCGTGCGTGGCACCGACGATTACCGCGTGGGCCCGGCCCGGCTCACAGCATCCGGTCGTATTCCTGCCCGACACGTGCTGATAGTGGCGCTGGCATTTTTTGCGCTCGCCGCCGTCGTGGGGCTTGTCGTGGTGATTGCGACGCAGCAGTGGTGGATGCTGGCGGTGGGTGCTGCCGCTATTGTCGCCGCGTGGCTGTATACGGGTGGCAAACGCCCCTACGGATACTTCGGCCTCGGTGAAGTGTTTGTGTTTGTGTTCTTTGGTTTGGTGGCCACGCTCGGCACCACATGGGTGCAGGTGTTTCAGTTGCCGCAGACCGCGTGGGCGGGGGCGATTGCTGCCGGATGCTTCGCGTGCGCCGTGCTGGTCGCCAATAATGTGCGTGATATTGAGCAGGATCGCGCCGCAGGTAAGCGCACGCTGAGTGTGCTGATCGGCAAGCGCGGATCGCAAATTCTCTTTACGGTTTTTGCGCTCGTACCGTTTGTTATCGCCGCGTGGCTGCTGCTGTTTTTTCCGTGGATGTGGCTGGCGCTGCTGGTGCTACTGGCCATTGTTCCGGCCATCGTGATCGTGTGGGCGTATCGTCGTCCGGCCGAACTGATTGTCGCGCTCAGCGTGACATCGCTCGGGTCACTGCTGTTCGCTATCGGGATGCTCGTCGCCTTCTGGGCGTGAATCCTGGTGCGCAGCGGCGTCGAGATCGCTGTCTTCTACGTTTTCGTCGGTACTGTCGGTGCGTGCAGCAGCACGGCGTTCATAAATGTCACGCGAAGTTTCTGACAGCGGGGCCCGCAAGAACAGCAGTGACAGGCTCACGCCGATAAGGGCCGAGAACAGTACCGCCAGCATCCAGTATTCGCGAAAAATGGGGAAGAAGAACCACAGAATCCCCAGCGGCACGAGAAAAGCCAAAAGCCGCAGCACGGAATACACAAGAAGAGGAGGCAACTTCACCCCTCTAGCTTAGGCGTGTTGCCCCGAGTGGTTCTGTCAGCTTCAACCAGGTGTGGTTCGCGTACGATCGTGGCGTGCGAATTCACTCTGCAGCTTCACGCCCTTTTGCCCTTCGACGCTCCCTGTTGGCGGTTGTGGCGGTGGCCACGCTCGCTCTTGTGGGGTGTTCTTCGACCCCGGATGCTGGTGGCCCGGCCGTTGACACGGATGCTTCGGGCGAGTGCGTGTATCCATCAACCGGGCGCGATGCCGCAAAAGATGTCGCTCCGCCACAGACCGAGCCCGCTGCATCCGGCGATATTGCCGTCACGATGGGCACGAGCGCGGGGGATATTGCGATGACACTCGACGCCGATGCGGCGCCGTGCACCGTGAACAGCTTCTTGTCGCTGGCGGAACAGGGCTATTTTGACGACACGCAGTGCCACCGGCTCACGACGGCCGGAATTTTTGTGCTGCAGTGTGGCGACCCGTCGGCCACCGGTCGTGGCGGCCCCGGCTACTCTTTTGCCGACGAGCTGACCGGCTCCGAAACGTATAAGGCTGGCACCTTGGCGATGGCGAATGCCGGACCCGACACGAATGGTTCGCAGTTCTTCATCGTTTATGACGACAGCCAGCTCTCGCCCGACTACACCGTATTCGGCCGGCTCGACGACGCCAGCACGGCGATCGTGGCGGGCATTGCTGCTGAGGGCACTGACTCGGGGGCGAGCGATGGTGCGCCGAAGAACCCGGTCGAGATCGTCTCGGTCACGCAGTAGCTCCGATGTCTGAGAGCCCGGGGGCGGGCGCTCAGCGTAGACTGTCGCTGTGGCCCGTTTCCTTATAGTCGGTGGTTTTTTAGCCGCGGTCTTTTGGATCTTTAGTGTTGTCGATTGCGCTGTGCAGCCGCCAACACGGCATCGTGGTGTACGCAAGGGCGTATGGATCGCGATTGTTGCGCTGCTGCCGGTGATCGGTGGCATCTTATGGTTTGCTCTGGGTCGGGCGCGTCCGGGCGAAGAGCCGCGTGATCTGTACGTGCCCCTCGATGACGACCCTTCGCATTTGCGCCGCATCAGCGAGGCCGAGCAAGATCAGCGTATTCGTGAGCTTGAGGCCGAACTGGCCAAGCTCGACGACGATCACCCCAAAGAGAACGGTTCGTCGGGCGAACGATCGTGACACTGGGGCGCGAATCGGCGGCGTCGTCACGTGCGGCGCACGCTTTTGTTGCCGGGCTTATTGCCCACGGTGTTCGTGACTTTGTTGTTTCGCCCGGGTCTCGTTCGCAGGCACTCACACTCGCTGTTGTTGCAGCGCAGCGGCAGGGAGCGGCCCGCGTACACGTGCGTATTGATGAGCGCGTTGCCGGGTTCGTGGCACTCGGGTTAGCGCGCGAAACACGGGCCCCCGTGGCCATGATCTGCACATCAGGCACCGCCACAGCAGGTTTTTTGCCCGCCACCATGGAGGCCTTTCATTCCGGTGTGCCGCTGTTGGTACTCACGGCTGATCGGCCACCCGAGCTGCGCGGCGTGGGTGCCAACCAGGCCACAGCGCAGGTGGGCATGTTTGATGCGTGGACCCGCTGGTCGATCGACGCACCCACACCCGGCGAGCAGTCGGTCGACTGGCAGCAACTGGCACGATATGCGGTGAACGCGGCAGTCGGTGCCGACACGGCCGGTGCAGAGGCGGTGGCACGGAGCATCCGGGGTATCGATGTGGTTGCCGGTGTGCGAGGCAGGGCCGGTGTTGCCGGGCCCGTGCATGTGAACCTGCCATATCGTGAGCCGCTTTCTAGCGACACCGTAGCGCCCAACTACGTGCCGGGGGCGGTTCCTCCGACGGTAGAACGAGGTGCGACGCTCGTGTCAGCAGGCCTGCGCACGGTGCTTGTTGCAGGAGACGGCGCCGGTGCCGAGGCCGTCGAACTGGCCGAAGCTGCCGGGTGGCCACTGCTAGCAGAAGCAGTGAGCGCTGCCCGCTATGGCGCGACGGTAATCACGCGCTACCGGCAACTGCTGCGCACCCCGCAGCTACGTAACCGTATTGAACGCGTGGTCGTGATGGGTCACCCGACCCTGACCCGCGAAGTGGCCGCGCTCATCTCTGACCCAGCCGTGCAGGTGATCAGTGTTCCCCGCGGAGGCGAGGCCGTGAACCTTGGCCATGATGCCCGCATTGAGTCGCGTATCGCGGTCGAACACACACGGGCTCCGGATGCCGCGTGGCTCCAGCAGTGGCTCGATGCTGAACACGCCCTCGCCCACCCACCACAAAAACCCGCCGACGATGCAGCCCCGATCGACAGGCCCACACTCGTCAACGCTGTATGGCAGGCCACCGGTGCGAATGACCGGCTCATGGTGGGTTCTTCGCGACTCGTGCGCGTGCTTGACGACACCGCGCCCGCCCGACGCGTCCGTGTGCACGCCAACCGTGGCCTGGCCGGAATCGACGGCATTATTGCGACCGGAATAGGAATTGGTATCGGAGCCGGTGCCGGTGCCGGCGCCGGAGCCGCGCCGACCGCTGGGCACCAGCGTCTGACGGGCGTCACCCGCGTACTGCTCGGCGATGTATCGGCGCTGCACGACACAGGAGCACTGCTGCTTCCTCGTGACGAACCCGAACCGTGCCTCCAGATCGTGATCGGCAACGACGGCGGCGGCACCATTTTTGATGCACTCGAAGTAGCCGCCACCGCACCGGCGGCCGACTTTGACCGCGCCTTCTACACCCCCCACCACGCCGACCTTGCCGCCCTCGCGCAGGGCTACGGGTGGCACTACATCGCCGTGCGCACGAACGCTGAACTGCGCGCAGCACTCGCGCTCGCCGCCGCCCCCGAGGCACCTCGCCGCAGCATTATTGACGTGCAACTGCCGCGCTAACACCCGCCGCACGAGCGACAGGGCAATATAGGGGCATGGGCGATAAGCACTGGAAAAAACCGGCAGCAGAAGCATTACGCGTGCGCGAAGATTTTCGGCTCGCCGACGTCGACCCGGGTTCCACACCCGGGTACACGGGCGATAAAGCCAAGGCCGAAAAACACCTGGCAAAAGACCTGCCACGCCTGGCCGATATGCAAGAACGACTGTTCGCCGCAAGCCATGTGGGCAATGCCAGCGACAGTGTGCTGCTGGTGCTGCAAGCCATGGACACCGCGGGCAAGGGCGGAATTGTGCGCCACGTTGTCGGCGGTGTTGACCCGCAGGGGGTAGCGCTCGTGGCGTTTAAGAAACCGACGCCCGAAGAACTCGAGCACGACTTTTTGTGGCGTATTCGCAAAGAACTTCCGCCACCAGGATTCATCGGTGTTTTTGACCGTTCGCATTACGAAGACGTACTGATCGGCAGGGTGCGTCAGCTGGCACCCGCCGAAGAAATTGAGCGCCGCTACCAGGCCATCAACGAGTTTGAGCAAGAAATCGTGAACGCTGGCACACGCATCATCAAGGTCATGCTCTATATTTCTCGCGACGAACAGCGCGAGCGCCTCACCAAGCGGCTCGACCGTCCCGATAAGCACTGGAAATTTAACCCCGGTGATATCGACGAGCGGCAGCGGTGGGATGACTACATGAGCGCCTACCAGACTGTTTTTGATCGTACGGCGACGGCGCACGCGCCGTGGTTTGTTGTTCCGGCCGACCACAAATGGTATGCGCGCTTGGCCGTACAAGAGCTGCTGTTTGACACCCTCGATACGATTGATCCGCAGTGGCCGGTGGCTGATTTCGATGTCGACGAGCAGCGTCGCAGACTCGCCAACAGTTGATCAGTAGCATCCGGATGCCGCAGACAAACCGCGACGATACGTAACGTTCGTGAACACAGAAAAGAGTGCCCGATGAAGATTGTGCTGCCCAATACGATGCCGCTCGACCCCACTTTGCCCGAGGGATGCACAGCGGTGATCGTTGACGCCGCGCAGCCGATTCCGTCCGAGCACACGGATGCCGAAGTTCTGGTGGTGTGGGGTGGCAGCAGCGCCTATGTAGAGTCAGCAGCGCGCACGATGCCGCGGCTGCGCCTGGTGCAGTCACTCTCGGCCGGGGTCGACAAGATTGTTGCGGCCGGTTTTTCTTCCGACGTTATTATTGCCAGCGGCTCGGGCCTGCACGACAAAACGGTGACCGAACACACCCTCGCGCTGTTGCTGACGCTGGTTCGTCGCATTCCCGAGGTGATCGAAGCACAAAAACGCCATGACTGGTCGGAAGAACTGGGCGGCCTGCAGCCGCTGCATCCGGAAGACCGCACCACGACCCTGCTGGGAGCCCGCGTACTTATTTGGGGTTTTGGCGGCATCGCAAAAACTCTTGCCCCGCTGCTGACCGCGCTCGGGGCGACGGTAACCGGGGTTGCTCGCTCAGCGGGAACACGAGACGGCTACCGAGTAGTGAGCGAACAAGAAATCGCGGAAGAACTACCCACCACCGATGTGCTGATCAGCATTTTGCCCGACACCGAAGCCACCCGCGAGGTGATCAACGCCGAGATCTTTGCAGCGCTCCCACGCCACGCATTCATGGTCAATGTAGGCCGCGGGGCGGTCGTCGACCAGACGGCGCTTATCGCAGCGCTGACCAACGGCACCATTGCCGGAGCCGCCATTGACGTCACGACACCCGAGCCGCTGCCCGCAGACTCGCCCCTGTGGGAAACCCCGCGCCTTCTCATCACGCCGCATGCAGCGGGCGGGCGGCCCGTGGGTGCCAACGAACGCATCGAGAAAAACGTTCGCGCGCTGCTGGCAGAAGAAGACGTACTGCACCGCGTGTAAATCGTGCACCGTGTGTAAATCGCAGAAAGGGTATTCATGGCCAGCGGATACGGTTTGACGGAAAGCTTCTCATCGCTTGTTGCTCCTGGTGAACGCGTCACCCGTCTGACAACGGCGGCAACCTGGTCGGAGGGCCCCGTGTGGATTCCCGAACGGCGGGCTGTGCGGTGGAGCGATATTCCCGGTAACAGGATTATGGAGTACGCCGTCGAAACCGGTGAGACGAGCGTCTACAAAGAGGGCGCGGAGTTCACCAACGGCCGCACACTCGACCACGATGGCTCGGTGATCCAGTGCTCGCATGGTCGGCGCCGCATCGAGCGTGATCGTGATGGCGAAGTGACACCGATTGTTGACAGCTGGAACGGCGTGCGGTTTAACTCACCCAACGACGTGATTGTGGCCAGCGACGGCACCATCTGGTTTACCGACCCGCCCTATGGCATTACCGTGCCCGTCGAGGGCTACCCGGGCGAGCGTGAATATCGCGACCACTATGTGTTTCGGCACGACCCCGAAACCGGTGTCACGATGCCCGTTGTGCTCGATGTCGAAGAGCCCAACGGCCTAGCATTTTCGCCCGACGAAAAGACGCTGTATGTCTCGGACACCTCACTAGCGTCGCTGGGCGAAACCGGCAACCACCACATTCGCGCCTACGACGTCGATGACAACCGGGTCAAAAATGGTCGGGTTTTTGCGACCATCGAGCGCGGCATTGCCGACGGCTTTCGCGTTGATATCGAGGGAAACATTTGGACCTCCAGCCTCGACGCCGTGCTCGTCTACACCCCCGCGGGTGAACTGATTGGGCGCATCCCGGTGCCCGAAAAGGTGGGCAATGTGTGCTTTGGCGGCGACGACGGGACCGAGCTATTTATTGCCGCATCAACAAGCATCTACCACCTGAAAACACTGACCAGGTGCGCCGAGCGCGGGCAGGCACGGTAGGCGCGGCGCTCGAGGTGCGCGCTTTAGGCGAGGGCGTCAACGAGCGGGCGAAATTTGACGCGCGTTTCGAGCAGTTCTGACTCGGGGTCAGATCCGGCCACAATGCCTGCCCCGGCATAAGCGGTGACGGCCAGGGTTGAAGAACCGGATGCCTCGCGCACATCGCCGCGCTCGAACTGGGCGCAGCGCAGGGCAATCGCCCATTCGCCGTCGCCGGAGTCATCGATCCAGCCGACGGGCCCCGCATAGCGTTCGCGATCGAAGGGCTCGATGCGGGCGATTGCGTCGAGCGCGACGGGAGTGGGTGTGCCAGCGACGGCGGCGGTCGGATGCAGCGCGGTAACAAGGTCGAGCGACGAGGCGTCTCCCGTGAGGGTTCCGGCCACATCGGTGGCTAGGTGGTAAAGATTTGGCAGTTGCAGCACAAAAGGTTCGGCGGCTGCCTGCAGTGCGCTGGTAGAGGGACGCAGGGCGTCGAGCACACTGTCGACGGCAAACTGATGTTCGTTGCGGTCTTTTTCGCTGAATGCCAAAGAGGTGCTCGCGGCTTCATCGGCTGCCGCATCGGCACCCCGTCCGATGGTGCCCGCCAGTACGCGTGCTGTTGCTGTGCCCTCGTGCACGGTGATGAGGGTTTCGGGGCTCGCGCCAATGAGCCCGTCGACCGCATACGTCCACGTATCGGGATAGCTCGTCGACAGCGCCCGCGCCAGGCGTCGCAGATCAGCATCGGCCGGTACCGTGCCCACCAGGTCACGCGCCAACACCACTTTGCCGTAGTCGCCACGATCAATCTCGGCCACCGCCTGGCGCACCGACTCCTGATACCCCTGCGGATCTTGCGCGCCCGGTCCCAGAGTTGCTGCCCACTGGGGGCCTTCGGGCCGCGGCTTGGGCGTCGCAGAAGCGTCGGCATCATGCATCCGGATGCTGGTGATCCAGCCGCGACCATCCCGTGTACCGATCACATATTCCGGCACAATGAGCACGCTGTCGGCCTGCGATCGCTCATCAAAAACAAGCGCACCCAGGCCCACCAGACCGGTACCCGGCAACTGGACCGGGTCAACAACCGTGGCCGCGGCCGCTAACTGACGCCAGGCAGCCGCCATGGTGGCCGAGCGCGGGGTACGCGGGTCGGCACCCAGGCGAATAAACGCCGGCATGCTGCCGGTGACCGCAACGAAACCCTCGCCCCGTCGTAACCACGCCAGAGGGCGCGCCGGATCGGCGTACGAAAGGAGGTCGTCAACGGGATCGATCTCGCGGGTCTCCGCGAACAGGCGCATGCTGCTCACGTCTTCCAGTCTAAAGGTGTGCGGAATGTGCACATGCTGCCGCGTAGACTCGGGGCGTGACCAGCAACCCTGAACGCAACCGTGCCGATCTTGCAAAAGACCCGACCGGGGTGAGCCGCATGTTCGACCAGGTTTCGACCGGTTATGACCGCACAAACACAGTGCTGAGCCTGGGGAACGACAAACTGTGGCGGGCGGCAATGGTACGCGCGGTGGCTCCGCGCCGTGGCGAACGCATTCTTGACATTGCTGCCGGTACGGCCGTTTCTTCGGCAGCGCTGGCAGGGAGCGGCGCGCAGGTAGTGGCCGCCGATTTCTCGGTCGGCATGCTTGCCGAAGGGCGCCGCAGGCACGGCCACCGCCACAACCTCTCTTTCGTTGAGGCCGACGCCATGGCATTGCCGTTTGACGACGGCGAATTCGATGCCGTCACGATGTCTTTTGGTCTCCGCAATGTGCGCGAACCCGAGGTGGCGCTGCAAGAATTTTTACGCGTGACCAAACCCGGCGGACGCCTGGTTATCTGCGAGTTTTCTACACCGCCATCACCCGCCTTCCGCGGCCTCTACCGCTTCTACAACGACCGCATACTGCCGTTTGTTGCGCGCGCTGTTTCGTCGAACGCCGACGCCTACGACTATCTCAACGAGTCAATTCGTGACTGGCCCAACCAGCGGCGCCTCTCAGACATGATCCGTACGGCCGGGTGGTCCGCCGTGGAATACCGCAACCTATCGATGGGGATCGTGGCGCTGCACCGCGCCATTCGAGCGGCTGCCTAGTGCTGTTCGGGTAGATGCCTCGTGCTGTTCGGGTGGGCGCGAAGCGTTTCGTGCTGGCCCGAAGCATCCGGTACCTAAGAGGTGCGGGTAGGCTTGATACGTGACTTCGAGCCCTGCCGCCGAGCGCACCCGACTTGCGCGCAATTTTGGCCTCAGCGACCGCGTGTTCGCTGGCCCTCGCGCGCGCCGACTCGCCAACGACATTGAAGCCGGGCTCGAGCTCGTTGAGCGTGGGTTGGCCGACGACCTGCGGGTGGCCGACCCCATCGCCGATGCAGCAAGTCGCTACCTGTACGAGGCGGGCGGCAAACGTGTTCGGCCCGTGCTCACGCTGCTCACCGCACAGTTGGGCGAGGGCAACATTGAGCCGGTCATCGACGTCGCAAAAGCCCTCGAAATGACCCACCTCGGGTCGCTGTACCACGACGACGTCATGGACGAAGCCGACCGCCGTCGCGGTGTTCCCGCCGCGCATGCGGTATGGGGCAATAACGTAGCCATTCTTACCGGCGACATCCTTTTTTCGCGTGCCAGCCAGCTCATGGCCCGCTACGGCGAGCGTGCTATTCGCCTGCAGGCCGACACGTTTGAAAGGCTCGTGCTCGGCCAACTGCACGAAACTGTGGGGCCAACGCCCGACGACGACCCGATCGACTTTTATATTCAGGTGCTTGCCGACAAGACGGGTTCGCTCATTGCGGCAGCCACGCAATCGGGCGTGATTTTCTCGAACGCCCCGAGTGAATACGAAGAGCCCATGCGGGTATATGGCGAAAAAGTTGGTGTCGCCTTTCAGCTTCTTGACGACGTGATCGATTTGTCAGCCAACCCCGACGACACAGGCAAAGTTCCAGGAACCGATCTGCGAGCAGGAGTACCGACGATGCCGTCGCTGCTGCTGGCTGCGCAGACAGATGCTGATTCGAGAGCCCTCGCAGCGCGCATCGACGATGGTGTTGCGCGCATCGCCGACGGCGAAGATGCAGGCATTCTCGATGAGCCTTTAGCCGATCTGCGCGAACATGCGGTGACCGAACGCACCATGGTGCTGGCTCGCCGCTGGACGCAAGACGCTATCGACGCTCTCGCACCGCTGCCCGATGGCGCCGTGCGTGACGCTCTTACGCGGTTCGCTACCACCCTGGCCGACCGCAGCAGCTGACGAAAGGAACGCATGACCAAGCTGAGACTGGCCATTGTGGGGGCAGGTCCGGCGGGGATCTACGCCGCCGACATTCTGCTGAAGTCTGATCACGGCTTCGACGTATCGGTTGATCTCTTCGACCACCTTCCCGCGCCCTACGGACTCGTACGCTACGGCGTAGCGCCCGATCACCCGCGCATCAAAGGCATTATTAACGCGCTGCGCAATGTGCTCGACCGGGGTGACATCCGCATCTTCGGTAACGTGCGCTTCGGTACCGACATCACGCTCGATGACCTCAAACGTCACTATCACGCAGTCATCTTTGCCACCGGCGCCGTCCGCGACTCGATGCTGGACATTCCCGGTATCGACGCGCAGGGTTCCTATGGCGCGGCCGAATTCGTCGGCTGGTTCGACGGACACCCGGATGCCCCTCGCCAGTGGCCGCTTGATGCCTCGAGCGTCGCCGTCATCGGTAACGGTAACGTGGCGCTCGATGTCTCGCGCATGCTCGCTAAGCATGCCGACGACCTGCTGGTCACCGAAATTCCGCACAATGTTTACGAGGGCCTGAAAGCCAGTGCCGTCACCGATGTACACATTTTTGGGCGCCGTGGCCCCGCACAGGTTAAATTCACTCCGCTTGAACTGCGCGAACTCGGTGAAGTGAACGACGTCGACATTGTCGTGTACGACGAAGATTTTGACTACGACGAAGCTTCGAAGGCGGCGATCGCCAGCAACAAACAGGTGATGGTCATTGACCGCATTTTGCAGTCGTGGCGCAAGCGTCCCTCCGTCAACAACAACCCCGGTGAAGCTTCGCGTCGCCTGCACCTGCACTTCTGGTCGCGTCCCATCGAAATGCGTACCGACGATGAGGGCCGCGTGAGCGCTATCGTCTACGAACGCACCCAGCCCGACGGCGAAGGTGGCGCGGTGGGCACGGGAGAAATTCGCGAGATCGCTGTGCAGTCGGTGTACCGTGCCGTCGGCTACTTTGGTTCGCCGCTGCCCGGTGTGCCCTTCGACGACCGCCACGGTGTTATTCCCAACCACGAAGGCCAGGTGCTCGAACAAGACTCGAACGAGATTGTGCCGGGCATGTACGCCACCGGATGGATCAAACGCGGGCCCGTGGGGCTTATCGGCCACACCAAGTCGGACGCGATGGAAACCGTCAACCACCTCATCAACGACCAGGGTTCATGGTGGCAGCCAGAAGATCCGGCAGAAGAGTCGATTCCGGCCATGCTCCGTGAACGCGGCATCGAATGGACCGACCTCGACGGATGGCACCGCCTCGACGACCACGAAATCGCACTCGGCGAAAAAGAAGGCCGTGCGCGCATCAAGGTCGTTGACCGCGAAGAAATGCTGCGCGTCTCACGCGAGTAAACACATGCGACTGCTATTGATTCGCCACGGCCAAACACCCTCGAACGTTGTCGGCGCGCTCGATACCGCCTACCCGGGCGCCGCGCTCACCGACCTCGGAACACGACAGGCGCAGGCTGTACCGGCCGCGTTGACAGAAGAAACCATCGCGGGAGTTTACGCATCACAGCTCACGCGCACACAGCTCACAGCACAACCTCTGGCCGAAGCATCCGGCACCACCGTTACTGTGCAGCAGGGCTTCGAAGAAATTCTGGCGGGCGACGCAGAAATGCGTTCCGACGAGCACTCGCAGCGCCGCTACATCGACCTCCTCATGCGGTGGGCTCGCGGTGACCTCTCGGCCATGCTGCCCGACGGTGAAACCGGCCACGACTTCTTTCGCCGCTACGCCAACGCGGTAGAAAACGTTGTCTCGGCACACGACGACGACGACACCGTGGCCGTATTCAGTCACGGCGCCGCGATTCGTATGTTCGCCGGGTACGCGGCACGCTCGCGTGGCAGCGGGCACCTCGACAACACCGGCCTGGTCGAACTGATCGGTGACCCCGAGCGCGGATGGCAGCTGGGCCGCTGGGTGGCAGAGCCCCTCGGCGGCACTGAATTGGCCGATACCGCCGCCCACGATGTCACGGGGGAGTAGCGTCGTTGTCACGCGCGCCGTTATCAGCCGAGCGAAAGGTCAGTGAGGAAAGCTAGAAGCATGCGTGAGCACAGGGTAGGCAGGGTCGTGCGCGGTCTCGCAGCCGCGAGCGTTGCGACCTTTATTGCCCTTCTGGCACACGTTGCCGCCGGTGCCCCCATGCCCGGCTGGGCAGGCGTTTTTGTGCCGTGGCTGTTCTCGGTGTTGCTGTGTATTCCTCTTGTCGGTCGCCGACTGCACGCGGCGCGGCTGGCCGCCGCCGTATTCGCCAGCCAATTTTTGTTCCACGCACTCTTTGTGCTCGGCGCCTCACCCACCGGAACCCTCACCGCCACCGGCGGAGTACACATCCACAGTCTCTGGCCCATGGCCGACATGTCGCCCGACATGGCGGCGGCAGCAGCACCGTTCATCGCCGGGCCCATGATGTGGATCGCGCACGCCGCAGCATCCGGCATCACCAGTGTGCTGCTCTACCGAGGCGAATGGTTGCTTGGCCTGTGTCTGCACCTGGCCGCACAGTGCCGCGCATGGCTCGTACGGCGTGTGGAACAACCCACCGTGCGACACAGCGCTGCGGTGTATGGGTGGCATCCGGATGCTGCCGATCACACCCTGCCCCGACTACGCGTATGGCTCTCAGCTGTCGCACGACGCGGCCCACCGTGCCACCAGGTTTTTCTGCCACAGCTCGCATTCCGGGCTGAAGAGCAGACCACTACACGCGTATTTGCACAACTATCCCTGTGAGGAAAACATGAAAATTCGTATTCGCCATTCGATAGCAACATGGACAGCGGCGGTTGCCGTCGCAGCTGTTGCTGTTGTCGGCGGTGCTCTGCCCGCGGCAGCGCACGATGAACTGGTGGGCAGTGTTCCTGCCGACAGCGAAGTTCTTACCGAAACGCCCAGCGAAATTACGCTGTCGTTCTCGGGCATTTTGATGACCGACGGTGCCGAAATTGTGGTGCTTGATGCCGAGGGTGACAACTGGGCAGACGGTGAACCCGTCATCAACGAAATGACGGCCACGCAGCAGCTGCGCGAGGGTCTGGGTAACGGCAGCTACGAGATTCAGTGGCGTGTTGTATCGAGCGACGGGCACCCGATCTCGGGTGTTATTCCGTTCTCGGTCGATGCCGCTGACGCCGCGGCCGAACCCACCGAAGAACCAGCCGAAGAGCCCGCTGAAGAACCCGCAGCCACCGAAGAACCGGCCGACACCGACGAGCCGATCGCTCCGATCGATAACGAACCACAGCCCGAAGGCATGGGTGTGCTCGGTATTCTGGCGATCGCCGCCGGCATCGTCATCGTGGTAGCCGTCGGCCTTCGCCTCGTGCGCAGCTCACGCGCAACCTCGCGTGGCCCTGGTGCCGGTGCGGGTGGTGCTGGCGGTGATGGTGACCCGGATGCTGGTGCTGGGCGCGACAACACACCCCAGGCGTAACAGCCGACAACGCCTGCACGGCTGGGTTGTATAAACGACCCGTGTAGACGGCCTGTGTAGACGGCGTTTATCGAAGACCCGAGGTGGTGCGCTGCCTCGGGTCTTCGTCATGGTGGGGGCAACGCCACGGTGTGGGTCGGCATCACGGTGTGGGTCGGCGTTGTTGTGTGGGGCAACGCCGTTATTCTGGCCCTATGGTCATTTGGTCACCCGACGTGCTGGGCGATGAGTTTGAGCAGACCACGCTCGAACTCGGTGAAGACGACGAAGGACCGGTTGTTGCCACGCTCGTGCGCGCTCTTCCGGCTCGCGAGCCGTGGCAAGAATTGTGGCGGCGTGTGACGGGTCAGCCGCGTCGGCTCGACGACGTCGATGTGCTGTATGTGCACGGCTGGTCTGACTATTTTTTTCATAAGCGTCTTGCGCGCACGTTTACCGCGCACGGTGCCCGTTTTTATGCGCTCGACCTGCGCAAGTATGGCCGCAGCCTGCGCGAGGGGCAAACACCCGGATTCATCACCGACCTCACCACCTACGACGAAGACATTGCCGCGGCGCTCAACGTTATTGGCGTGAGCCTTACCGGCCCGACGCGCAAGAGCGCAGCGCACGGACGCAAACTCATGCTCCTGGGGCATTCGACTGGTGGTCTGGTGTTGAGTCTTTGGGCTGCGCGGCATCCGGATGCTGCTGACGCACTCATTCTCAATAGCCCCTGGCTTGAGTTTCAGTTACCCCGGTTCACGCGCGAGGCCGCACTGCGGCTGGTAAACCTGCGGGCCCGGTATCGTCCGCTCGAGAAGATTCCGCAGATCGACCTCGGCTACTATTCGCGGGCGCAGCATGAGGCAGTCGACCCGGATGATCCTCTGGAGACGAACCTTGAGTGGCGGCCCGAACAGAGCATGCCCGTGCATGTGGGTTGGTTACATGCCGTGCTCGAAGGACACAGCACGGTTGCTGAAGGTCTGCACATTGATGTGCCCACTTTTGTGATGCTGTCGGCACGCACCGTTTTGCCCACTCAGTGGTCGGAGGAACTGACCCGCGCCGACTCGGTTCTTATCGTCGACGATATTGCTCGCGCCGCTCTCCGACTGGGCCCGGTCGTCACGATCGCGCGCATCGATGGCGCACTGCACGACGTTTTTATCTCGCATCCGGATGCCCGAAATGAAGCGTATCGCCGCCTAGAAACCTGGCTCGCCGGATGGCGCGGTACACAGCGCGAATAGGGGCCGGAGCCGCCGGCCGAGCCGCCGCGAGTGCGACTGGATACACTGGAAGGTATGGCTGATAGTTCTTTTGACATCGTCTCGAAGGTTGATAACCAAGAGGCAGACAACGCGCTTAACCAGGCACGCAAGGAGGTCGAGCAGCGTTACGATTTCAAGGGTACCGACGCTTCGATCGCCTGGAGCGGCGAACAAATTGTGATTGTTGCGAACTCGGAGGAGCGCGCAAAAGCGGTACTCGACGTGTTTCAGTCGAAGCTGATCAAGCGCGGCATTTCGCTGAAGAGCCTTGAATCGGGTGAGCCGCAGGCGAGCGGTAAAGAGTACCGCATCGTTTCGACGCTGAAGAACGGCATCTCGAGCGAGAACGCCAAGAAGATCGGCAAGATCATTCGCGAGCAGGGGCCAAAATCGGTGAAGTCGTCGATTCACGGCGACGAACTGCGTGTGCAGTCGAAGAGCCGCGACGACCTGCAGTCGGTTATTGCGCTACTGAAAAGCAGCGACCTCGACATCGACCTGCAGTTTGTGAACTACCGCTAGCCCCGAGGCGCCGCGGCCGGAAGTGGTACCCGCTGGGCGCTATTTCCGGCTGGCTAGGTGCTATTTCCTGGTTGCAGGTTGCGATTTCCTGCCGGGAGTTGCCGAGAACAGGAAAATTGCCGAATACAGCACGAAATTTCAGAAATCTTCCGCTATTCGGCGATTTTCCTGTTCTGGGCAACAGTGGGCGGCTGTTCTCGGGAACGGTGGGCGTTCTGGGCAACGCCGCGCGCACAAAAGGTTGGCCGCATACACATTCATACGCGCCGCGCACGCAAAAGCCGCGCCCGCTACCAAAATGGCGGACGCGGCATAGTTGCAGCACAGGCACTGGCGACACTCGCTCAAGCACAAGCCCGAACCTCAAACCTCAAGCCTGAACCTCAAACCTCAAGCACGAACCTCAAACCTCAAGCCCGAGCGTCAATCCTCAAGCACGAGCACAAGCACAGGCACAAAACCCGGATGCCAGCACGGCGGGCGCTGGCGCAGCGGCGGTATTAGCGGGCGCGGGGTTCGTCGCCGGACTCTTGTTTGGTGCGCACGGTGGCTGATCCGGCAGCGCGCATGGCCCAGGCGAGGGCGCCGCTGACCAGTAGCAGGCCGAGGGTGAAGAACAGTGCGGGGTATTCGGTCATTTCTTGCGAGTAGCCCGTCAGCCACACTCCCGACAGGAATAGGACGACGAAAACGATGAAGCTGCCCACGATGTGCCTCCCATAAACGAATACCAGCCTGACCAGCTTACCCGTCTTAAGACACTACTGTTGTCGGTTGAGTTGAGTTGAGTTGAGTTGGGTTGGGTTGGTTTCCGGATGCCGCATCCGGGCCGCCGTCGTAGGTGCAAAGAAGTGAGTGGTTGTTATGGTGCGCGAGCGGCGCGAGTTGTCACTGTCGTCGGCGAGTGGTCAGGTGTGGATGCTGCATCCGGTGCGGCTCGCAGATGGTGCACCTGAGATTCCGCACGACATTGCGGCGTCGGTGCCCGGGGTGGTGCATACCGATTTATTGGCCGCGCACCTTATTGACGACCCTTATGTGGGGGTGAATGAGCCGAAGTCGGCGTGGATTGGTCGTTCTGATTGGGCGTATCGCACCCGTATTGATGCTTCGGGGCTGGCGGATGCCGAGCGGGTTGAACTGGTTTTTGATGGGCTCGATACGGTCGCAACGGTGCGGCTTGATGGTGCGGTTATCGCGCAGACGGCGAATCAGCATCGTACGTATCGGTGGGATGTGACCGAGCAGGTGCGTGCGGCGGGTGCTGCCGGATGCCTGTTAGAGGTTGAGTTCGCGGATGTGTGGGCGCACGCGGAGGCCCTGCGGGATCAGCTGGGTGATCGTCCGAATGACTACCCGACGCCCGGCAACTTTGTGCGCAAGATGGCGGCAAACTTTGGTTGGGACTGGGGTCCGCAGCTGGTGACCGCCGGGGTGTGGCGTGATGTACGGCTCGAGGCATGGAGCAGGGCGCGTCTGGCGACCGTGGTGCCGCAGGTTGATGTGCACGAGCACGATGGCGTGCGTGGTGTCGGCACGGTGCGTGTGACGACCACGGTCGACATGGCGAAGCATTCCGGCGCAGGCATAGCAGGCATAGCAGGCATAGACGGTGCGGGTATGAGCGTGCAGGCGACCCTGACTGCCGCGCACGGCACCGTGGAGGTTTCGGCGCAGGCAACGATTGCCGAGGGGCGGGCTATCGTCGACCTCGCGGTCGACGATGTTGCTCTGTGGTGGCCGCAGGGTGCGGGTGCGCAGCCGCTGTATCGGCTGCAGGTGCAGCTGGTTGATGCCGAGGGTGCGGTGCTGGATCGTCGCATCCGGAATATTGGTTTTCGTCGGATTGAGCTTGATACAACGCCGGATGCCGCGGGTGCAGCCTTCACTTTTCGTGTCAACGGCGTGCCCATCTTTGTGCGCGGTGCGAACTGGATTCCCGAGGACTGTTTTCCTTCGCGGATCACCCCGGAATGGTATGCGCGCAGGGTGAATGATGCCCGTGAGGCGAACCTGAACCTGTTGCGGGTGTGGGGCGGCGGCATTTATGAGTCGGAAGACTTTTATGACGCCTG
Organism: Microbacterium luticellae; assembly: GCF_050408645.1. Taxonomy (NCBI): domain Bacteria; kingdom Bacillati; phylum Actinomycetota; class Actinomycetes; order Micrococcales; family Microbacteriaceae; genus Microbacterium; species Microbacterium luticellae. Next base: position 38,900 of record NZ_JBNTKE010000004.1, on the reverse strand, counting down.
TGATGAGCGCGGAATTATGGTGTGGCAAGACTTTTTGTTTGCCTGCGCCACGTATCCCGAAGAAGAGCCGCTGCGGAGCGAGGTTGAGGCCGAGGCGCGCGATAATGTGGCGCGGCTTGCGGGGCGTGCAAGCCTGGTGCTGTGGAACGGTAACAACGAAAATATTTGGGGCTGGCACGACTGGGGCTGGCAGCGCAAGCTTGCCGAAGCTCCCGGTGGCACGACGTGGGGGATGGGCTACTACACGCAGCTGCTGCCGAGTGTGGTGGCCGAGATTGACCCGGCTACACCGTATTGGGCAGGGAGCCCCTATTCGGGGTCGCCCGACATTCATCCGAATGATCCTGGTTACGGCACGATGCACGTGTGGGACGTCTGGAACCGTGTCGACTATCGGCGGTACGCCGACTACCGGCCACGTTTTTCTTCGGAGTACGGTTTTCAGGGCCCGGCAACGTGGGCGACGATTGTGCAGGGGATTGAGGCCGAGCCGCAGCATCCGGATTCGGAAGCCATGCTGCTGCACCAGAAAGCACCCAACGGTAACGACAAGATTGCGCGCGGAATGCTGCCGCACCTGCCGCAGCCGCGCGACTTTGCCGAATGGCATTATTTGGCGCAGGTAAATCAGGCCCGGGCGGTGGAGTTTGGTACCGGCTGGTGGCGTACGCTGCGGCCGCACTGCATGGGCACGGTCATGTGGCAGTTGAACGACTGTTGGCCGGTGACGTCGTGGGCGGCGGTCGATGGGTATGGGCGACGCAAGCCGCTGTGGCATGCGGTGCGTCGCGTTAACGCACTGCGGTGGGGGCTTATTCGTCGCACCGATCACGGGCTGTCGCTGTTTGTCGTGAACGATGGCGACAAAACCTGGCAGGCCGAGGGTGAGCTGGTGCGTCGCCGCTTCGACAACGTTGTGTATGCGCGCGAGCATTTCTCGGCGCCAGTGGAGCCGCAGTCGCTGGTAGAAATACCGCTGTCGTCGGTGATGAGTGGCGTGCGCGATACAGGCTACGAAATAATCTCGGCGCATATCGTCGGGCTAGAGCGCCCCATTGTGTTCAGCTATGTCGACGACGTCGATATGGGCTTGGCCGACGGCCCGGTTGAGGTTGATGTTGCGCCGTGGCACGAGGGGCAGCATCGTGTGACGCTGCGGGCCGAACACTTTGTGCGGGGCGCCTCGCTTTTTCCTGACCGCATTGCTCCGGATGCCTGGGTGAGTGACGTTGATCTTGATCTGTTTGCGGGCGAACCCGTCGCGGTAACGGTGCACAGCAGTGAACCGCTCGATCCCGATGCGCTCGCTGCGACTCTGCGCACGCTCAACCCGTTGGTGGCGGCAGCGCGCGCGTAGCGGCGGGCGGGTGTGTCCGACCCTTGGCGGCACGGTATTGGTCGTACTGTATTGGCATGGCGCGCGTTGGGGGACGCAGCTCGTTCTTGGCTTGGTTTGCCGGGATCGTGTGTGCGGGAGTAATTGTTGGCCTGCTGTGGCTGGCGATACCTGTTATGCCTGATGCCGTGCAGTTTGTGGGCGATATGTTGCGTTCCACGTATGGCGGCGGGTAGAAGCCAGGCGGCTGGGCAGTGTAGGCAACACGCCATACTTCGGCAAGCCTTATGGCGCGCAGCGCAGTGCGGCGATATTCTCGCACTGCACCCATCCGATGTGAGGAGCACCAATGAGCGATCCCCAGTCACCGACGCCCGAGAACCCCGAAGGCGTAGACGACGTCGTCGGCAGCGCGAACGAGGGTCTTGCCGAGGCTGAAGCCGCCCGCGACAATGTGGCGCATCAGTCACCGGATGCTTCTGCCCACCCGGTGCCCGAGAACCCCGAAGATCCCGATCTCGCGGCGTTCGCGCAGGCCGAGTCGGCTTTTCCTGGCACGTTTGCCGGATCTGCGGGCCCGGCGGAGCCTACGTCGGGCGTGGCCTCAGAGGGTGCGGCTCCTGCGTTGCATCCGGATGCTGATGCCCCGGCGGAGCCTGCTGCCACGGCCACCGCTGCCGATGCACCAGCACCCACGGCGCCCCTTGTTGCCGAGGAGCCTGCTGTGACGCAGGCGTACCAGGCGCCGGTTGACTCCACGGCGCAGGTGGCAGCACCCGAGCCACAGAGCCTCGTAGTGCCTTCCGCCATGCAGCCGATCTTTGTGCAGGCACCTGAGCCGCCGCGTCCGCGTGGAAACCGGGGCGCTGCGGGCCTGATTGGTCTCTTGGCAGCGATCGTGTTCGCCGCGATCTATCTGACAGCGCGCGTGCTGCTCGACTATTTTGCGGCTGAAAACTCTGCATCGTTCGTCGACCTGGTTGTTCGCGAGGTGTCTGGTTTTGGTCTGTGGGTGACCACGGCGGTGTTCTTTATCGGTTTCTGGTTGATCGGTGCGATTATCAACCGTGGCCGCTGGGGAAACTGGGTTTTCTGGGGCTTTGTGGTGGGTGTTATCGCCTACGCCGGTCACATTTTGGGTGCGCTGTTTGAGGCCCCGTTCTGGATGATCACAGCCAGTCAGGGTAGCGAACTGGTGCAGCAGCAGTTGTTGGCACCGGCCGCGATTGTTGCGTTCATCGCAGCCCGCGAAATCACGATGTGGTTTGGTGCCTGGGCGGCGCGCCGCGGCGCCCGTATGACCGTGCTGAATGCCGAAGCGCAGCGTGAATACGAGCGCACGCTTGAGGCGGGCCCGCAGCTTCCCCAGTGATGTCTGATTTACCGCGCACGACACCGCCGCAGGAGCCCAATAAGGTTCCCACGATCGTTGCCGTTGTGCTCATGATCGGAACCTTCTTCTCGGTCGCGATCATGGGCCTGGGCTTTCTCACCCTGCTCACCGAGACCGACATTATCGAGGTGCAGGGGCTTGGTCAGGCGCCCGGAATCATCGGTATGGTCGCGGCGATTCTTGCGCTCACTTTTTTGATGCTGCCCACCCTGCGCGCGGCCCGCGCAACATTCGGGGCGGCGATGTTGGCGACCATCGTGGTTCCGCTCGCGCACCTTGTCGTTGTGTGGATTGTGGCCACCGTTACTGGCGAAAGCATTGTCGACGCTACTGTTGCCGCCCGCGACCTGGTGTTGCGGGGCCCGAGCCTCATTCTGGGTCTGAGCGCCCTGCTCGTTGCGGGGGCGGCCGTGATGGTGCGGGCGCGTGGGCAGCAGATGCGGTGGCCGTGGGAGAAGCATCCGGAATCATAAGAGCACACGACCCCGGATGCTGCGCGCCCAACCCCACGCCGCTGGGCGAGGCATGTTCTCAATGCCCCCGCACCCCCGTACGCTAAAGGCATGGAGCGCTCGCTAGAGACCCAGGTCAACCAGGCTGTGCAGGCCTGGTTGCGATGGGTGCCGCGCTGGCAGCCGGCCACGCACCGGGGCAGAATCGCCCCGTGCAGACGCTGCTTAGGCTCACCGATTTTGTCGGCGGCGGGAATTGGTGCCGATGTTCCGCACGGTGTGCAGCACGGGCTATCGACCCGCATAAAAACGGTTGTCGACCACGCTGTTAACGAGTACACCTCGCTGAACCTTCCGCTGCTGCAGAGCGAACTTGACCAGCAGTCACAGCGCAACAGGGCGCGAAGCTACCGGCCACAAGACGATCTTGAACCGGAGTTCGACGGACTGCCACTCGACCCCGACCCGGTGCCGGGCGCACCGTTTCTGTTCACCCTGGCGGGTATGGCGAACGAGGCCGCAACAGAACTGCCCCCGCTGCCTCCCCTCAGCGAGGAAGCAAAAGAGGCACTGCGGCGTGAGGTGTCACTCGCTGACGACTACGCCAACGCGGTCGGACGTGAGGTGTGCAATATATTGCTCAGCCATCGACTAGCAGTGCAGCAGGCGATCGCCGAATACGTTGAACCACAGATCGAAGCGATGCTGGCCGAGCTCACCGAAGCCCTCGACTCACCCTTCGACGCCGACACACTGTAGTTCTATTTGCCTACTGTTCCTTTTGCCGCGGCAGCGAACCGATGCTCGACTGCTGGGCGTCGTACACCTGCAGTACGTCAGCGTCGACGGTTGCCGTGGCGATGTGACTCAGCCATGTGTCGACGCCGACGCAACCTTTCTTCGTGCCGAACTTGACCTCAAAGGTGAGATCGTCGCCGTCTTGCTCATACGTGCCGTTGAAGGGGTTGCATCCGTCGTGGGCAGCGAAAGTTCCATCGGCGTAGAGGGCGAGTTTCGGTCCCGGCGCATCGGTGGCCTCAGCAGTGTGCCACAGGCTTTCGAGCACTGCCGTATCGGTTTCAGACGGTGAATTGCTAGGCTGAGGAACCTCGGTGGGAGCCGCCGGAACCTCGGCGGAAGAGCAACCAGCAAGGCTGAATACAGCCGCGCCAACAGTAACCAGAAGAGCAACAGAACGAATACGCACGCAAACCAACTTTCGTGACGGATGGGGATTTCTATCCTCGCAAAAATTGACATCGTGCGTTACTGTGAAGAGGCTGTGTCTCTCGTAGGCGTGGCTTTGGGGGAAGCCTATTCAGCTTTTACCTTGCACGAAAACAATCTCTGACAACTACGTATTGAGGAATCAGGTGAAGAATTCAAACCGGAGGGCAGTGCGCCTCTTTGCCGTGGGAGCCACGGCAGCGCTCGCTGCTAGCGGTCTGTTGCTCAGCCCCGCAACAGCTGCAGAAATCAACCTACAAACAGCACCCGTCGATGGCGTCGAGTACGGCGCATTCGCTCAGGAGCTCGTTGGTGAGAACGAAGGCATCAACGGTGTCGGTCTCAACGGTGAAGGCGAAATTGTCGTCTCCGTAACCTCCGACGAGCTCAGCGACGAGACGAAGGCGCTGCTCGACTCGTACGACAACCTCGTGATCGATGAGCGCGGCCCCATTAAGGCACTCTCGACCGATGATGTTGTCGGCGGCGCCGGCTACCTGGTCGAACAGGCCGGCCTGTGCTCGTTCGGCTTCAGCGGCTGGACGCCCGACGGCGACCCCGCCATCATCACCGCAGGTCACTGTGGTGTCGAAGGCGAGACTGTCGAGCGCACCGTTCCGTCGACAGACGACGCCCCTTATTTCCCGGCTCAGGAGCCTGCGTACCAGTACCCCGACGTCTTCGGCGTCGTCGGCACTTTCGGCTTCTCGCAGTGGGGTGGCCCCGGTGGCACCGAGGGTGAAGCTGGCGACCCCAGCAGCACCGACATCGCTGCTATTGACGTCACCGACACCAGCGTGAACCTCCTTCCCGAGGTTACCGACTGGAGCACCTGGCAGTCAGAAGACCTCTCGGGTTCGACCACCGTTATCAACGGTGTGGGCGAAGTAGCCGTGGGTGACAACATCTTCCGTTCGGGCCGTTCGACTGGTCAGCAGTCGGGCACCGTGCTGCAGGTCGACATGTACATCAACGTATGTGAAGAGGTCACTCCTGTTCCTGTCAACTGCCACGTTGTTAACGGCTTCCTCACCGACGCTGTTTCGCGCGGTGGCGACTCGGGCGGTTCCTTCGTGAAGGACGGCGGCATTGCAGTCGGCGTTCTCTCGGGCGGCGACAACACCACCTCGTTCGCAACGGCACTGGTCAACGGCCTGAACCAGACGCCCGGCTACACCGTCATGGTCTTCATCGACGCACCTGTCGTTGACACCGCAAACACCGTGACCGAGGGTGCAACCATCACCGGTACCGGCAAGCCCGGTCACACGCTGGTCGTTGAGCTCAACGGCAGCGAGACCGAGGTCGAGATTGCTGCTGACGGCACCTGGTCGTTCCCCGCTCCTGGCGTAGGCGACTACACCTACCAGCTGACGGTCAAGGACGACGGCTACAACGTGTCTGAGACGGTGGAGTACGAGCTGACGGTTGAGCAGGCACCGCTTACTGCTCCGACCATCACCAGCCCGGCTGACGGCCTTGAGGTTGAACTGCCTCAGTCGCCTGACACCATCACCGGCACCGGCTTCGAGGGCGCAACGGTTACCGTAATCGTTGACGGCGTCGAGGTTGGCACCACAGACGTCACCAACGGCACCTGGAGCTTCACGCTCGACGCGCCGCTGGCAGAGGGTGTGCACGAAATCTCGGCATTCCAGACTCGCGATGACGAAATCGGCCCGACATCTGATGTCGTGACCGTGACCGTTGTTCCTGAGGCTGTAACGCCCGAGCCCACACCCACACCTGAGCCCACCGATGACCCCAACGGTAATGGTGACGGTGGCAACGGTGACGGTCTACCCGAAACCGGTATGGACACCTCGGCTGTTATCAGCGCTTCGATGCTCGGCGTCGGCGTGCTGGCTGCCGGTGTTATCGTGCTGATGGTGTCGCGTAAGCGCGCACACGCGCAGGACTAATTGGTCGCAGAGTAAAACTCTGCAGTGACTAACAGAAGGCGCGTTCCTCACGGGGAACGCGCCTTCTGCTGTTTATTAGCTGAGAGAATTGCGTGACATTGTTCGTACGCCCCACATGCGCTTGCCATGAACATGACGCAGCATTACAATAGGTCGGGTGTGTGTGCGCCTTGGCGTGCCTACACACGGGCACCGGCATCCGCCGGTCTCGCCCCCACGGCATACCCACCACGACGACTTCAGTGATTCCACTGTGTCGGTGGGTCATGATGTGAAACCCATCACGCTGTCACCGTGCAGCACTATGAGGAGAAAACGTGCCAACTATTCAGCAGTTGGTTCGCAAGGGCCGCAAGCCTAAGGTCAACAAGACCAAGGCGCCTGCGCTCAAGTCGAACCCACAGCAGGCGGGCGTGTGCACCCGTGTGTACACCACCACACCTAAGAAGCCGAACTCGGCGATGCGTAAGGTCGCTCGTGTCAAGCTTCGTAACGGTACAGAGGTAACCGCTTACATTCCCGGCGAGGGCCACAACCTGCAGGAGCACTCGCTCGTGCTCGTGCGTGGCGGTCGTGTGAAAGATCTCCCCGGTGTCCGTTACAAGATCGTCCGCGGTGCACTCGACACCCAGGCCGTCAAGAACCGTAAGCAGGCTCGTAGCCGCTACGGCGCGAAGAAGGGTTAAGTCCGATGCCTCGTAAGGGTCCCGCGCCCAAGCGTCCCGTCGTCAACGACCCGGTATACGGCGCTCCCGTCGTTACACAGCTGGTCAACAAGATTCTTGTCGACGGTAAAAAGTCCCTGGCCGAATCGATTGTCTACGGTGCCCTCGCTGGCGTCGAAGAAAAGGGTGGGCAAGACGCCGTTGCCACGCTCAAAAAGGCTCTCGACAACGTGCGCCCCACTCTCGAGGTGCGTAGCCGCCGCGTTGGTGGTTCGACCTATCAGGTTCCGGTCGAGGTCAAGCCTCACCGTGCCAACACGCTCGCGCTGCGCTGGCTTGTCAGCTACGCCAAGAGCCGTCGCGAGAAGTCGATGACCGAGCGTCTGCGTAACGAGATTCTCGACGCTTCGAACGGCCTCGGTGCCGCCGTGAAGCGCCGTGAAGACACCCACAAGATGGCTGAGTCGAACCGCGCGTTCGCACACTACCGCTGGTGATATCAGCGGGGCCCGCCCGGGCCGAAGAGCACCGGGCGGGCACCCCATTCTTTGCAGTTCCACTGCTCGACAGATAAGGACACTCCCGTGGCACAAGACGTGCTCACCGACCTGAGTAAGGTCCGCAACATCGGCATCATGGCGCACATCGATGCCGGAAAGACCACCACCACCGAGCGCATCCTCTTCTACACGGGTGTCAACCACAAGCTGGGCGAAACCCACGACGGTGGCGCAACTACCGACTGGATGGAACAGGAGAAAGAGCGCGGCATCACGATCACGTCGGCCGCTGTTACCTGCTTCTGGAACAACAACCAGATCAACATCATTGACACCCCTGGCCACGTCGACTTCACGGTCGAGGTTGAGCGTTCGCTGCGCGTGCTCGACGGTGCCGTTGCTGTGTTCGACGGTAAAGAAGGTGTGGAGCCGCAGTCAGAGACTGTGTGGCGCCAGGCCGACAAGTATGAAGTTCCCCGTATTTGCTTCGTCAACAAGATGGACAAACTCGGTGCCGACTTCTACTACACCGTTTCGACCATCGTGAGCCGTCTGGGCGCTAAGCCACTCGTTCTCCAGCTTCCTATCGGCGCAGAGAACGACTTCATCGGTGTCGTCGACCTCGTACAGATGCGCGCACTGGTGTGGCCCGGAGACTCGAAGGGTGACGTCACCATGGGCGCCTCCTACGAGGTGCAAGAGATTCCTGCCGACCTGCAGGCCAAGGCTGAAGAGTACCGTCAGCAGCTGCTCGAAACGGTTGCCGAAACCGATGAGGCACTGCTGGAGAAGTTCTTCGGTGGCGAAGAGCTCACTGTCGACGAAATCAAGGGCGCCATCCGCAAACTTGTTGTCGCCAACGAGATCTACCCCGTTCTGTGTGGTTCAGCGTTCAAGAACCGTGGTGTCCAGCCCATGCTCGACGCGGTTGTTGACTTCTTGCCTTCACCGCTCGACGTCTCGGCTACCGAGGCTCACGACCCGAAAGACGAGACCAAGGTCATCGAGCGTCGTCCCGATGCATCCGACCCGTTCTCGGCTCTTGCGTTCAAGGTTGCCGTGCACCCGTTCTTTGGTCGTCTGACCTACGTTCGGGTCTACTCGGGTCAGCTCGACGCAGGCACGCAGGTCATCAACTCGACCAAGGGCAAAAAAGAGCGCGTTGGCAAGATCTTCCAGATGCACGCCAACAAGGAAAACCCTGTTGACAAGCTCTCGGCCGGAAACATCTACGCCGTTATCGGTCTGAAAGACACCACCACCGGTGACACCCTGGCTGATGTCAACGCGCCCGTCATCCTCGAGTCGATGACCTTCCCTGAGCCTGTGATCGAAGTTGCGATCGAGCCGAAGACGAAGGCCGACCAGGAGAAGCTGGGTACTGCTATCCAGAAGCTCGCTGAAGAAGACCCCACTTTCCGCACCGAGCTCAACCCCGAGACTGGTCAGACGACCATCAAGGGTATGGGCGAGCTGCACCTTGACATCCTTGTCGACCGCATGAAGCGCGAGTTCAAGGTTGAGGCGAACGTCGGTAAGCCCCAGGTGGCCTACCGCGAGACGATCCGCAAGACCGTCGAGAAGCACGACTACACCCACAAGAAGCAGACGGGTGGTTCGGGTCAGTTCGCCAAGATCCAGTTCACCATCGAACCTCTCGAGGTCGAGGGTGACAAGACGTACGAGTTCGTGAGTGCGGTCACAGGTGGCCGTGTTCCACGCGAGTACATCCCGTCGGTTGACGCGGGAATGCGCGACGCAATGAACGTGGGTGTGCTTGCTGGCTACCCCATGGTCGGCGTCAAGGCAACCCTCGTTGACGGTGCGGCGCACGACGTCGACTCTTCGGAGATGGCGTTCAAGATCGCGGGCTCCATTGGTTTCAAGGAGGCTGCGCGTCGCGCTAACCCCGTACTTCTCGAGCCGATTATGGCTGTAGAAGTGCGTACTCCCGAAGAGTACATGGGCGACGTTATCGGCGACCTGAACTCGCGTCGTGGGCAGATCCAGGCAATGGAAGATGCTCAGGGCGTCAAGGTTGTTCGTGCGCTCGTTCCGCTGTCAGAAATGTTCGGCTACATTGGTGATCTCCGCTCGAAGACCTCGGGCCGCGCCGTGTACGGAATGGATTTCAACAGCTACGCCGAGGTCCCGAAGGCTGTCGCCGACGAGATCATCCAAAAGGGCAAGGGCGAGTAACCCTTTCGCTTCTCCGGATGCTTTTCACAGGCATCCGGAGAAGCAAACTGACAACTTCACATTCACTCTCCACTAAACTGAGAAATCAACCCGTAGAGAAACGGTCGCAAACCAGCGCCCGGACCCTCTACATGACCGTCCTGAGGAGGACCCAGTGGCTAAGGCCAAGTTCGAGCGGACCAAACCGCACGTGAACATCGGAACGATCGGTCACGTCGACCACGGCAAGACCACGCTGTCGGCGGCGATCTCGAAGGTGCTCGCTGACAAGTACCCGTCTGAGACCAACGTGCAGCGTGACTTCACCACCATTGACTCGGCTCCTGAAGAGCGTCAGCGTGGTATCACGATCAACATTTCGCACATCGAGTACGAGACCCCCAAGCGTCACTACGCACACGTAGACGCTCCGGGTCACGCCGACTACGTCAAGAACATGATCACCGGTGCTGCACAGATGGACGGTGCGATTCTTGTCGTCGCCGCCACTGACGGCCCGATGGCGCAGACTCGCGAGCACGTTCTGCTCGCCAAGCAGGTTGGTGTTCCTTACCTGCTTGTTGCGCTGAACAAGTCTGACGCAGTCGACGACGAAGAGATCCTTGAGCTCGTTGAGCTCGAGGTTCGTGAGCTTCTCTCGTCGCAGGGCTTCCCCGGCGACGACGCTCCTGTCATCCGCGTTTCGGCGCTGAAGGCACTTGAGGGCGACGAGAAGTGGGCACAGTCGATTCTCGACCTCATGGAAGCCGTTGACGAGAATGTTCCCGACCCGGAGCGTGACCGTGACAAGCCCTTCCTGATGCCGATTGAAGACGTCTTCACCATCACCGGTCGTGGAACGGTCGTTACCGGCCGTGCCGAGCGTGGCACGCTTGCCATCAACTCGGACGTCGAGATCGTGGGTCTGCGCCCGACGCAGAAGACGATCGTTACGGGTATCGAGATGTTCCACAAGCAGCTCGACGAGGCATGGGCCGGCGAGAACTGTGGTCTTCTGCTGCGTGGTACCAAGCGTGAAGACGTTGAGCGTGGCCAGGTTGTTGTTAAGCCTGGTTCGATCACCCCGCACACCAAGTTCGAGGGCACCGCGTACATCCTGTCGAAGGACGAGGGTGGCCGCCACAACCCGTTCTACACGAACTACCGCCCGCAGTTCTACTTCCGGACCACTGACGTGACCGGTGTTATCGAACTGCCTGAGGGCACCGAGATGGTTATGCCTGGTGACACCACCGACATGACGGTCGAGCTGATTCAGCCGATCGCTATGGAAGATGGTCTGGGCTTCGCTATCCGTGAGGGTGGCCGCACCGTTGGTGCCGGTACCGTCACCAAGGTGATCTCGTAAGTAACATCTTTTAGCGATGGGGTCGGGCCGCAAGGTCCGGCCCCATTGTGTTTTCTGCGGCGTTTGTTTTTATTTATGGTCTGGGTGCACAATGAGTGTGCCAGCAGTGGTGCTGGCGTCATTGACGATGGAGGGAAATCCGATGACTACGAACAACCCGGCAGAAGATGCGCTGAACAGAGCTAAGTCGTTTATCAACGACAACAAAGACAAGATTGATGCGGCCTTGCAGAGCGATAAGGCTGAGGAAATCAGCGACAATGTGCTCGACAAATTGGCGGGTGCCGCCAAGAAGGTTGTTCCTGGGGAACACGCTGCCAAGGTCGACGAGATTCGTGACAATCTCGACAAGAAAATCGGCAACGAGTAACTAGCTTTTACTGCCGCCGGATGCTGGGGTTCTAGCATCCGGCGGTTTTTTATGCCTCGTGCAAGATACGGATCTCTTCGGTGGAGGTGAGCGTGTCAAGAAGTGTCGTGTCGTGACTGGCGAGGATGAGAGTTTCGACCGTGCCGTCTTCGAAGAGTAAGCGTGTCTGGTCGATGAGCGCGCGATGTGGCGCGTGGGCAGGTTGCAGGTTGTCGATGGCGAGATGACGGATGCCTGCCTCGACAAAAGGCGTGAGGTCGTCGTTGGCGTCGACAAGGATGCCCATATGCCCGGCGTTAGCCTGACTGCGAAGCCAACGTTCGATCGCTTCTTTTCGTTCTGCGTCGTTAGGCGCGATGATGACGCACAGTGCTCCCGGCGCTAAGCCAGCATAAGCATCGCTCACGAGTATCCCCCCTCGTTGAGTCCGCCATGGACCCGCTCTTTACTTTGCCAGGGTGAGGGGTGTATCGCAACGCTCAACCGCGGCTTGAATGCCCTGCGAAGTACAGAAAACGCGGCGATCAAGCACTGATTCATCCAGCGCCAAAACCGGCGTCATATGGCGATGATGTCGGTAACTGAACGTGGCAAGTTTGTCGCGGTTCGTAATCTGCTGAGACGAAAGCTTTGAGAGATCAGCACACGACAACCCATCGATGTATAGCGACACGCGGGTGGTGTGGCGAGAGCGGCAGCGGCAGCATTTTTACGGGTGCCTGTGGACTGCGTCTGGCGCGCCCGACGCGAACTATGTGCAATCGCTGTGGGATGATATTGCGTCGCTAAGAATCCAGACGCAGTTTAATCTTTACGGCCGTGCCGCCTTTTTTGTGCCCGCGCGCTCCACCGGCGTATTCTGCCTTGCTATGCCCGCGCTGCGACGCACATGGCCCATTTTCGCGACCGGTCACAACACGCCGTTTGCTCACAGTATTTAGCGGCGTGTTGTGACCGGTCGCGAGAACTGCTGTCGAAGGCGCGGCGAGGTAGTTGACCGAAAAAAGGAAAATTGCCGGGTGGCGCAAGATTGCGCCACAATCATGCTGTTTTCGGCAATTATGCTGTTTTGGGGCGTGCGCGGCGGGGCAGCGACAAGAAGGCCGGGGCGCAGCATCCGGAGCAAAAAACTGCGGTTGCCGGATGCGACACGCCCGGGTTTGCGCATGGTGGTTTGCCGTGGCAAAATAGTCAGGTTCCACATTCCGGCAGTACAACTGTGCCGGATCACCGTGCGGGCAGTGCTTAGGCGGCGTGTAAAGCGCAGGGTTCTAGGCCGCGAGCGGCAGAACATACAACCGACACTCCTCTTTATGAGGCTTCGCCGTGTGCGGCGAGGGTCGGCTTCCACATGCTTTCGGGTGTGTGGGCTGACAGCAGAACAGCGGTGCAGCAGAAGAGTCCACCACAACTTTGAATGCTGCAAATGAAGCGCAACAGCGCTGATGTGCGTCCAATGCCCCAGAGCCACCGGGCTCCGGTCGGTAAGACGCTTGACAGAGAGTGAGCAGACAATGGCGGGACAAAAGATCCGCATTCGCCTGAAGTCGTATGACCACGAGGTCATCGACACGTCGGCGCGAAAGATCGTCGACACCGTTACCCGTGCCGGAGCAACAGTTGTTGGCCCGGTTCCCCTTCCGACCAAGAAGAACGTCGTGTGCGTTATTCGGTCGCCCCACAAATACAAGGACAGCCGCGAGCACTTTGAGATGCGGACCCACCGGCGCATGATCGACATTGTCGACCCCACGCCGAAGGCCGTTGACTCGCTGATGCGGCTCGACCTTCCCGCAGACGTCAACATCGAGATCAAGCTGTAAGGATCAACATGGCTGACATCAACACCAAGACTTCTAAGGGCATGCTCGGCACCAAGCTCGGCATGACGCAGGTATGGGACGAAAGCGGCAAGCTTGTTCCCGTCACCGTCATCGAGCTCGCACCGAACGTCGTGACCCAGATTCGTACCCCCGAGAAAGACGGCTACAACGCCGTTCAGATCGCGTACGGCCAGATCGACCCCCGCAAGGTGAACCAGCCGCTTACGGCTCACTTCGCCGCTGCCGGTGTTACGCCTCGCCGTCACGTCACCGAAATTCGCACCGCGGATGCTGCTGACTACTCACTCGGTCAGGAACTCACCCTCGACGGCCTCTTTGAGGCTGGCCAGCTGGTCGATGTTGTCGGCACCAGCAAGGGTAAGGGCACCGCAGGTGTGATGAAGCGTCACAACTTCGCCGGTGTGGGTGCCTCGCACGGTCAGCACCGTAACCACCGTAAAGCCGGCTCAATCGGTGCCTCAGCGACCCCCGGTCGTGTTTTTAAGGGCATGCGTATGGCCGGCCGTATGGGTGGCGACCGCGTGACCGTTCTTAACCTGACAGTGCACGCTGTCGACGCCGAGAAGGGACTCATGCTCGTCAAGGGCGCTGTTCCCGGTGCTCGCGGCCGCATCGTATACGTCCGCAACGCAGTGAAGGGGGCCTGAGTTAAATGGCTAACTCGACTCTCGCGCTCGACGTAGTGAACACCGCTGGCAAGAAGACGGGCTCGGTAGAGCTCCCCGCCGCGGTCTTCGACGTCAAGACGAACATTCCTCTCATCCACCAGGTTGTCGTGGCGCAGCTGGCAGCAGCTCGTCAGGGCACCCACTCGACCAAGACCCGCGGTGAGGTTTCCGGCTCTGGCCGTAAGCCGTTCAAGCAGAAGGGCACCGGTAACGCCCGTCAGGGTTCGATCCGTCAGCCCGAGCACACCGGTGGTGGCATTGTTCACGGCCCGAAGCCGCGCAACTACGCCCAGCGCACACCCAAAAAGATGATCGCTGCCGCACTTGCTGGTGCACTCAGCGACCGTTTCCGCGGTGAGCGTCTGCACGTTGTTGAGTCGTTCGGTCTCGAAGGCAAGCCCTCGACCAAAACCGCTGTCAGCCTGCTGGCTGCCGTGGCACCGTCGAAGAACGTGCTTGTTGTGACCGAGCGCAACGACGAACTGACCGTGAAGAGCGTTCGCAACCTGCAGAACGTGCACACGATCAGCTTCGACCAGCTGAACACGTACGACGTAGTCAACTCCGACGACATCGTCTTCACCAAGGCCGCCTTCGAAGCATTCGTTGCTGCGAAGACCGGCACCACCGAGGAGGTCTCCGCATGAGCGCGCAGGACTCGAACCTCGCGAAGGCTTGGAACAAAGACCCTCGCGACATCATCCTGAAGCCGGTCGTCTCTGAGAAGAGCTACGGCCTCATCGACGAAGGCAAGTACACCTTCCTCGTCGACCCGCGTGCAACGAAGACCGAGATCAAACTCGCTATCGAGAAGATCTTCGACGTCAAGGTTGCTGCGGTCAACACGATTAACCGCGTCGGTAAAGCCCGTCGCACTCGTTTCGGCACCGGCAAGCGCAAAGACACCAAGCGCGCAATTGTCACGCTGAAGTCGGGTTCCATCGACATCTTCACGGCAGTCGGCTGACCCGGGGGATAAGGACAGAACATGGCTATTCGCAAGTACAAGCCCACGACCCCTGGTCGCCGTGGCGCGTCGGTGGCTGACTTCGCCGAGATCACCCGATCAACGCCCGAGAAGTCGCTGCTTCGCCCACTGAGCAAGACCGGTGGCCGTAACAATCAGGGCCGCATCACGACCCGTCACATCGGTGGTGGCCACAAGCGCCAGTACCGTGTTATCGACTTCCGTCGTAACGACAAAGACGGCATCAACGCCAAGGTCGCACACATCGAGTACGACCCGAACCGTACGGCACGCATCGCGCTGCTGCACTATGTAGACGGTGAGAAGCGTTACATCCTTGCTCCCAACAAGCTCCGTCAGGGCGATGTTGTGGAGTCGGGTGCTTCGGCCGACATCAAGCCCGGCAACAACCTTCCGCTGAAGAACATCCCTACCGGTACGGTCGTTCACGCGATCGAATTGCGTCCGGGTGGCGGCGCGAAGCTTGCACGCTCGGCTGGTGCCTCGGTTCGTCTCGTTGCTAAAGATGGTCCCTACGCGCAGCTGCGTCTGCCGTCGGGTGAAATCCGCAACGTTGACGCCCGCTGCCGTGCCACGATCGGTGAGGTCGGCAACTCGGAGCAGGCAAACATTCACGGCGGTAAAGCCGGTCGCAGCCGTTGGAAGGGCATCCGCCCGACCGTTCGCGGTGTTGCAATGAACCCGGTCGACCACCCGCACGGTGGTGGTGAGGGTAAGACCTCTGGTGGTCGTCACCCTGTTTCCCCGTGGGGCCAGGTTGAGGGTCGCACTCGTAACGCCAACAAGGAAAGCGACAAGTACATCGTGCGTCGCCGTACCACCGGCAAGAAGCGCAAGTAGGAGTAGAGGAAGATGCCACGCAGTCTTAAGAAGGGCCCCTTCGTCGACGAGCACCTGCTTCGCAAGGTTGTCGTCCAGAACGAGGCAGGCACCAAGAACGTCATCAAGACCTGGTCACGCCGTTCGATGATCGTCCCCGCCATGCTGGGACACACGATCGCCGTACATGACGGTCGCAAGCACATCCCTGTGTTTGTTACCGAAACCATGGTCGGTCACAAACTGGGCGAGTTCGCGCCCACCCGCACCTTCCGCGGCCACGAGAAGGATGACAAGAAGGGCCGTCGCCGCTAAGCGCGGTGACGCAAGAGGAGAGAGAAATGGTGGAGTCCATCGCACGTGTGCGACACATCCGCGTGACCCCTCAGAAGGCTCGTCGTGTCGTCGCCCTCATTAAGGGCAAACAGGCTCAGGAGGCACTGGCCATCCTGAAGTTCGCGCCGCAGGGTGCCAGCGAGCCGATTTTCAAGCTCGTGGAGTCAGCGATCGCTAACGCGCAGGTTAAGGCCGACCGCGACGGTGAATACCTTGACGAACAAGACCTGTACGTCAAGAACGCCTTCGTGGACGAGGGGACAACGCTGAAGCGTTTCCAGCCCCGCGCCCAGGGCCGCGCCAACCAGATTAAGAAGCGCACGAGCCACATCACGGTCGTGCTCTCGACGCCTGAAGCAGCCGACGAGGCCGCTGCCGGCGACACCAAGAAGAAGGCGAGCAAGTAATGGGACAGAAGATTAGCCCCTACGGCTTCCGCCTCGGCGTCACCACGGACCACGTGTCCCGCTGGTTCTCGGACTCAACGAAGCCCGGGCAGCGTTACGCCGACTACGTGGCCGAAGACGTCAAAATCCGTCAGCTGCTGCAGACGAACCTCGACCGTGCCGGCATCAGCCGTATTGAGATCGAGCGCACCCGCGACCGTGTCCGTGTAGATATCCACACGGCCCGCCCGGGTATCGTCATTGGCCGCCGCGGTGCCGAAGCTGAGCGCATCCGGGGCGACCTGGAAAAGCTCACGGGTAAGCAGATTCAGCTGAACATTCTCGAGGTCAAGAACCCCGAGGCAGATGCACAGCTGGTTGCCCAGGGCATCGCCGAGCAGCTCGCTGCGCGTGTGGCATTCCGCCGCGCAATGCGCAAGGGTCTGCAGGGCGCACAGCGTGCTGGCGCCAAGGGTATTCGTATTCAGGTATCTGGTCGCCTTGGCGGCGCCGAGATGAGCCGTTCGGAGTTCTACCGCGAAGGCCGTGTGCCCCTGCACACCCTCCGCGCAAACATCGACTACGGCTTCTACGAGGCTCGCACCACCTTCGGCCGTATCGGCGTGAAGGTCTGGATCTACAAGGGCGACCTGACGAACAAGGAACTCGCGCGGGAACAGGCTGCACAGAAGCCTTCGCGTGAGCGTGGCGACCGTCGTCGTGCACCTCGCAACGAGGCGCCGGTCGCGGAAGGAGCCTCGGCGTAATGCTCATCCCCCGTAAGGTCAAGTTCCGCAAACAGCACCACCCGAAGCGTACGGGCCAGGCCTCCGGTGGCACGAAGGTTTCCTTCGGCGAATTCGGTATTCAGGCACTGACCCCCGCATATGTGACCAACCGTCAGATCGAGGCAGCTCGTATCGCGATGACCCGTCACATCAAGCGTGGTGGAAAAGTGTGGATCAACATCTACCCCGACCGCCCGCTCACCAAGAAGCCTGCCGAAACTCGCATGGGTTCCGGTAAGGGTTCACCCGAGTGGTGGGTCGCAAACGTCAAGCCGGGCCGCGTCCTCTTTGAGGTCGCCGGTGTGAGCGAAGAACTCGCTCGTGAAGCACTGACCCGAGCAATCCACAAGCTGCCGCTCAAGGCACGCATTATCAAGCGCGAGGAGGGCGACGCGTAATGGCGATCGGCACCAAGGAGCTTGCCACGAGCGAGCTCGACACGTTCGAAGACCAGCGCCTCGTCGAGGAGCTGCGCAAGGCCAAGGAGGAACTATTTAACCTCCGCTTCCAGTCGGCTACTGGCCAGCTGGACAGCCACGGCCGCATCCGCGCTGTCAAGCGCGACATTGCGCGCCTCTACACCGTCATCCGTGAGCGTGAGCTCGGCATCCGTGCGACGCCGGCTCCGGTTGAGGTTGCGGCCAAGAAGGCGTCAAAAGCTAAGGCTAAGAAGGCTGACGAGAAGGCAGCCGACGCTGAAGGGAAGGCTGAGTGATGGCCGATAAGAAGGAAGAGGCCGTCGAGGCCACCCAGCAGCGCGGGTACCGTAAGGCACGCCGCGGCTACGTCGTCAGCGACAAGATGGATAAAACCATCGTCGTCGAGGTCGAAGACCGGGTGAAGCACCCGCTCTACGGTAAGGTCATGCGCCGCACCGAGAAGGTAAAGGCACACGATGAGGCCAACACGGCCGGCATCGGCGACCTCGTTCTGATCAACGAGACCCGCCCGCTCAGCGCTACCAAGCGCTGGCGCCTGGTGGAGATTCTGGAGAAGGCTAAGTGATCCAGCAGGAGTCCCGCCTTAAGGTTGCCGACAACACCGGTGCCAAGGAGCTGCTCACGATCCGTGTTCTCGGTGGCTCTGGCCGCCGCTACGCGGGTCTGGGTGACACCGTGGTTGCAACGGTGAAAGACGCGATCCCCGGCGGCAACGTCAAGAAGGGCGATATCGTCAAGGCGGTTATCGTTCGCAGCAAGAAGCAGACGCGCCGTGCAGACGGCTCGTACATCAAGTTTGACGAGAACGCTGCCGTGCTGCTGAAGAGCGACGGGGAGCCTCGCGGCACCCGTATCTTCGGCCCGGTTGGCCGTGAGCTTCGTGACAAGCGTTTCATGAAGATCGTCTCGCTCGCCCCGGAGGTCATTTGATTATGGCGAAAATCAAGAAGGGCGACCTGGTTCAGGTCATCTCGGGCGCCAAGCCCGAGCGTGGTGGCGACCGCGGTAAGCAGGGCAAGGTCCTCGAGGTCCTTGTCGAGCAGAACCGTGTTGTCGTTGAGGGTGTCAACTATGTCACCAAGCACACGCGTGTCGGCCAGACGCAGCGTGGCACCAAGACAGGTGGTCTTGAGACCGTCGAGGCACCTATTCACATTTCCAACGTCGCCCTCGTCGACCCGTCAACAAAGAAGCCGACCCGTGTTGGTTTCCGCGAAGAGGAGCAGGTCAAGGACGGCGTGAAGCGTACGGTTCGCGTGCGCTACGCCAAGAAGTCAGGTAAGGACCTCTGATGAGCGAAGCCACTGCCGCGCAGGCTGGCAAGATCCAGCCGCGCCTGAAGCAGAAGTACAAAGCCGAAATCCAGCAGAAACTGCAGGAAGAATTCGGCTACAAGAACGTGATGCAGATCCCCGGTCTGGTCAAGGTTGTTGTCAACACCGGTGTCGGTGAAGCAGCCCGCGACAGCAAGGTGATCGACGGCGCGATCGACGACCTGACCCGCATTACCGGTCAGAAGCCGATCGTCACGAAGGCACGCAAGTCAATCGCGCAGTTCAAACTGCGTGACGGCCAGGCCATTGGTGCTCACGTCACTATGCGTGGAGACCGCGCGTGGGAGTTCCTCGACCGTCTCGTGTCGTTGGCTCTGCCGCGTATCCGCGACTTCCGTGGTCTGTCACCGAAGCAGTTCGATGGTCACGGCAACTACACTTTCGGCCTTTCAGAGCAGAGCGTGTTCCACGAGATCGACCAGGACAAGGTTGATCGCGTACGCGGCTTTGACATCACGGTTGTTACGACCGCGAAGACGGATGCTGAGGGGCGTGCACTGCTGCGTCACATCGGCTTCCCGTTTAAGGCCGAAGACGCGTAAGCGTTTTTCACTCCGGATGCCCGGCTACTGGGTTCGTGCCAGTAGCCGGGCCCTGATGTGTCATACAATTGAAAATTGTGTGTTCATAGCAGGTCGCCTGTCGTGTAACGGCAGTCGAAACCTCATGATCGAAGGAAAAATATTATGACAATGACAGACCCGGTCGCAGATATGCTGACCCGTCTGCGCAACGCGAACTCGGCGCACCACGACTCTGTGTCTATGCCGTCGAGCAAGCTGAAAACCCACATCGCCGAAATTCTGCAGCGCGAGGGTTTCATTGCCGGCTTCGAGACCGTTGATGCTCGTGTTGGTAAAGACCTGAAGCTGACTCTGAAGTACGGCCCGAACCGTGAGCGCTCGATCTCTGGCGTCAAGCGTGTCTCTAAGCCCGGTCTTCGTGTATACGCGAAGTCGACCGAGCTGCCGAAGGTCTTGGGCGGTCTTGGCGTAGCCATCCTGTCCACCTCCTCCGGTCTTCTCACTGACCGTCAGGCAGAACAGAAGGGCGTGGGCGGAGAAGTTCTCGCCTACGTGTGGTGATTCAACATGTCGCGTATTGGACGACTTCCCATCGAGATTCCTGCAGGCGTTACCGTTTCGGTTGACGGCAACCAGGTCTCGGTGAAGGGCCCCAAGGGTGAATTGACCCAGCAGGTGGCCAGCCCCATCGAGGTTTCGGTCGAAGAAGGACAGGTACTTGTTACTCGTCCCGATGACGAGCGCGAATCGCGTTCGCTGCACGGCCTGACCCGCACTCTCATCTACAACGACATCATTGGTGTTACCCAGGGCTACTCGAAGGCTCTCGAGGTTGTCGGTACCGGATTCCGTGTGCAGCAGAAGGGCAGCTCGCTCGAGTTTGCGCTGGGCTTCTCGCATCCGGTTGTTGTTGAGCCTCCTGCCGGCATCACGTTTGCCGTCGAGGGTGCCAACAAGGTGACCGTGACCGGTATCTCCAAGCAGGTGGTCGGTGAGACTGCTGCAAACATCCGCAAGATCCGCAAGCCCGAGCCTTATAAGGGCAAGGGTGTGCGCTACGCCGGCGAGGTCGTGCGTCGCAAGGCCGGAAAGGCTGGTAAGTAATCATGGCTGTGAAGTCGAAGACCGCAGCGCGTGCTCGTCGTCACGCCCGCCTGCGCAAGAAGATTGTCGGAACCGAGCAGCGCCCCCGTCTGGTCGTGACGCGTTCTGCACGCCACGTGTTCGTGCAGCTCGTCGACGACAGCAAGGGCCACACGGTGGCATCCGCCTCTACACTCGAGACCGATCTTCGTGCTCTCGATGGTGACAAAACCGCTAAGGCCCGCAAAGTGGGCGAGCTGGTTGCCGAGCGCGCAAAGGCCGCCGGTATTTCTGAGGTCGTTTTTGACCGCGGTGGCAACCGTTACGCGGGCCGCGTCGCGGCGATCGCCGATGGCGCCCGCGAAGGGGGGCTGGCACTGTGAGTGACAACAAGGAGAAAGAAGTGACCGAGACGGCAGAAGCCGCCGGAACCACGACCGAGCAGCCGGCACGCGAAGAGCGTGGTGGCCGTGACCAGCGCGAAGGGCGCCGAGGCGGTCGTGACCGCAACTCGCGCGACCGCAACTCGCGTGACCGTGGCGACAACCAGTTCCTTGAGCGTGTTGTCACGATCAACCGTGTTTCGAAGGTTGTTAAGGGCGGACGCCGTTTCAGCTTCACCGCACTCGTTGTGGTGGGCGACGGTAACGGCCTCGTGGGTGTTGGCTACGGCAAGGCTCGTGAGGTTCCCCTCGCAATTTCGAAGGGTGTAGAAGAGGCCAAGCGCAACTTCTTCCGTGTTCCTCGCGTTGGCAGCACCATTCCTCACCCGATTCAGGGCGAGACCGCTGCCGGTGTTGTGCTGCTTCGTCCGGCCGCTGCGGGTACCGGTGTTATCGCCGGTGGTCCGGTGCGTGCCGTACTGGAGTGCGCCGGTATCCACGACGTGCTGTCGAAGTCGTTGGGTTCGTCGAACACCCTGAACATCGTGGCCGCGACAGTTGAGGCACTCAAGAGCCTGGAGGCTCCTCGTGCTGTTGCCGCGCGCCGTGGTCTCGAGTACGACGCTGTCGTGCCGGAGATCATCATCCGCAACGAGGCGAAGGCCGCTGCTGCAGCCGCCGCCACGCAGAAGGTAGGTGCCTGATGGCCGCACGGCTCAAGGTCACGCAGATCAAGTCCAAGGTGAGCGAAAAGCAGAACCAGCGCGACACGCTGCGCAGCCTCGGTTTGAAGAAGATCGGCGACTCGGTTATCCGCCCGGATGACTCGCAGACTCGCGGCTACGTCAACACCGTCGCTCACCTCGTCCAGGTTGAGGAGATCGACTAATGGCTGAGAAGAACGACGCCGCTGAGGCGGCTGCCGCAGCCGAGAAGGCTGAAAAGAAGACAGCGAAGGCTGCAGCAGACAAGCCGGCGGCCAAGAAGGCGCCTGCAAAGAAGGCTCCCGCCAAGACTGCATCCAAGGCATCAGAGAAGTCTGATGTTGCAACGTCGCGTCCCGGTGTTGTGAAGGTTCACCACCTGCGTCCTGTTCCCGGAGCGAAGGCTACGAAGCAGCGCGTTGGTCGTGGTGACGGCTCGGGTCGCGGTAAGACTGCTGGTCGCGGTACGAAGGGCACGAAGGCCCGGAACACCGTGAAGGTCGGTTTCGAGGGTGGGCAGATGCCTCTGCACATGCGCACGCCGAAACTGCGCGGGTTTAAGAACCCGTTCCGTGTGGAGTACCAGGTTGTCAACCTCGACAAGCTGGCCGAACTGTACCCCAACGGTGGCGACGTCACGGTCGGTGACCTCGTTGCTAAGGGTGCGGTGCGTAAGAACGAGAAGGTCAAGGTCCTTGGTGACGGCGACATCTCGGTCAAGCTGACTGTCACGGTCGACAAGGTCTCGGGCTCTGCCGAGCAGAAGATCGTGGCGGCGGGCGGCTCCGTCAAGTAACCACAGGAAGAGGGGCCGGAACAATATCCGGCCCCTCTTTGGGTTACTCTGGTCTTTCGTCCGTCCATTGCGGCACGGCAATCCCCTCAGGAGGAAAACTTTTGTTTAGCGCCATCGCGCGGATCTTCCGCACGCCCGATCTGAGGCGGAAGATCGGTTTCACCCTCGCCATCATTGCGCTGTACCGTCTGGGTTCTGCGGTGCCCGCTCCCTTCGTGCATTTCCCGAACGTTGAGGAATGTCTTGCTGTTTCGAGCAGCACCGAAGGTCTTCTCGGACTCGTCAACCTTTTCTCAGGTGGCGCGCTTCTGAGACTCTCCATCTTCTCGCTGGGTGTCATGCCGTACATTACGGCCACCATCATCACCCAGCTGCTGCGTGTGGTCATCCCTCACTTTGAAACTCTTCACAAAGAGGGTCAGGCGGGCCAGGCCAAGCTCACGCAGTACACGCGTTACCTGACAATCGCGCTGGCACTGTTGCAGTCGACGACGCTGGTAACAGTGGCTCGCAGCGGTCAGCTCTTTGGGCAGACCGGTGTCGCCGCGTGTAACAACGTATTGACCAATGACGCCTGGTGGGCACAGTTGCTCATGATCATGGCGTTGACGGCCGGTACAGGCCTCATCATGTGGTTCGCCGAGCTGGTGACCGAGCGCGGTATCGGTAACGGTATGTCGCTGCTCATCTTCGCTTCGATCGCCGCCACCTTCCCTGGCGCTGTCGGCCTCATCTGGCAGACGCGCGGCTTCGAGACCTTCCTGCTGGTGATGGTCGTCGGAATCTTGGTGATGACGGCTGTCGTGTTCGTTGAGCAGTCACAGCGTCGCATTCCCGTGCAGTACGCCAAGCGTATGGTGGGGCGTCGCACCTATGGCGGCACGAACACCTACATTCCGTTGAAGGTGAACATGGCCGGTGTGATTCCGGTGATCTTTGCCTCATCGCTGCTGTACGTGCCGATGCTCATCGCGCAGTTCAATATTCCGCAAGACGGCTCGACACCGCCCGAGTGGACCACGTGGGTCATGACCCACCTTGCCACCGGTGACGACTGGATCTACATGGTCGTCTACTTCTTGCTGAACATCGGTTTCACCTATTTCTATGTTGCGATCACGTTCAACCCTGTCGAGGTGGCCGACAACATGAAGAAGTACGGTGGCTTTATTCCCGGCATCCGGGCTGGTCGTCCCACCGCCGAGTACCTCGATTACGTACTTACACGCATCACGTTCCCCGGTTCTTTGTACCTGGGTATCATCGCGTTGATTCCGCTCGTTGCTCTTTCGACGATCGGTGCCAACCAAGACTTCCCCTTCGGTGGCGCATCGATTCTGATTATCGTGGGCGTTGGTCTTGAGACGGTCAAGCAGATTGATGCACAGCTTCAGCAACGACACTATGAAGGGCTTCTTCGATGACAACGGTTCAACCGAACAACGCAGGTAATGGTTCTGGCGCGGTTGCACGGCTGCTGATTGTTGGGCCTCAGGGTTCAGGCAAGGGCACACAGGGTGTGCGTATTGGCGAAGCCTTTGGTATTCCTGTCGTTTCGACCGGCGATATTTTTCGCGCGAACATTAAAGAGGGCACTCCTCTGGGCCAGCAGGTGACCGAGATCACGCAGCGCGGTGACCTGGTGCCCGATGAGCTTACGAGCGAGATTGTTCGTGACCGGTTGACGCAAGACGATGCAGCCGCGGGTTTCTTGCTCGACGGCTATCCGCGTAATGCGGTGCAGGTGCGACACCTGGATGAGTTTTTGGCGGCGAAGGGCGAAAAGCTTGATGCCGTGATTCTGCTCGATGTTGCTCGTGACGAGAGCATGGCGCGTCTGCGTCAGCGCGCCGTCGATCAGGGCCGCGCTGACGACACCGAAGAAGCCATTGCTTACCGACTCGATATTTATGAGCGCGAGACGGCACCGATTATTGCGGTGTATGGCGAACGAGGCATTGTCGACACGATCGATGGCACGGGCGAGCTCGACGCTATTACGGCACGTATTCTTTCGGCGCTGGAAGCCCGAGGGATTGTTCCGGCCACGGTTTGATGGTGTTTCGGCGTTCAATCTATAAGTCACCGTCGCAGCTTCGTGCGATGGTGGAACCCGGCCTCATCACTGCCGAAGCTCTTGCGGGCGTGCGCGCGCTGATCAAGCCCGGTGTTACGACCGCGCAGCTCGACGCCGAAGCGAATCGCATCATCGTGGGTCGCGGTGCGGAGTCGAACTTTCAGCTCGTGCGTGGTTACCGCCATACGACCTGTATTTCGGTGAATGATCAGGTGGTGCATGGCATTCCTGGCGACCGCGTGTTGCAGCCGGGCGATATCGTTTCGATCGACTGCGGTGCACAGTTTCGTGGCTGGAATGGTGATAGCGCGATCAGTGTGGTGATTCCGGATGCTGCGCAACCCGACGTTGTCGCTCGTCGCGAAGAGTTGTCGCGGGTGACTGAGGGATCGCTGTGGGCCGGTATTGCGGCGCTAGCGTCGGCTTCGCATTTGGGCGAGGTGGGCGCGGCAATTCAGGAGTACATCGAAGCGCAGGAGCCGCTGGCATCAACGAATGCTGCAAAGGCAGGTACCAGCTATGGCATTTTGCGTGAATATGTGGGACACGGTATTGGTCGCCGTATGCACGAGGCCCCGACGGTGTTCAACTATCGCACTGCTGACCGTGGTGCTGATGTGCGCCCGGGGCTTGTTGTGGCTATCGAGCCGATGGTGACCGATGGGTCGGAACAGACCTTTGTTGAAGATGACGACTGGACTGTGACGACCGTTGACGGTTCAGACGGTTCTCATTGGGAACATAGCGTTGCCGTGCATGATGGGGGAGTCTGGGTGCTGACAGCGCCCGACGGAGGTAAGGCAGGTTTGGCGCCTTTTGGTGTTGAGCCGCGAGAGATCGGAAAATAATGGCCGCTGCTAAAGGCACGACCAACTGGTTCGCCATCATCATCACAGCTGTTGTTGTGCTTGCGCTGGTTGGCGTGGGCACGCTCGTGATCATTGTGAACAACAAGGCTACGGACCCGGGTGAGGCTCCTGAGGCTTCGATTGTTGACCCCGAATCGGGCGCGATTGAGTTCGGTACCGGCGCCGATGTCGTTGACACGTATGTCGACTTCATGTGCCCGGCGTGTGCGACGTTTGAGGATCAGTGGGGCGGTCAGCTGCAGCAGGCTGCTCTTGATGACGAAATCACGCTGCGGGTGCACCCGGTGGCGATTCTGAACCGTTTCTCGCAGGGAACGGACTTCTCGACTCGGGCCGGCAACGCGTTCTACTGTGTTGCATCCGATAACGAAGCGGCTGCTCTGCCGTTCTTTAACTCGATGTTTGCGAATCAGCCGAGCGAAAATACGCCCGGTCTGAGCGACGACCAGCTTATTTCGTTGGCTTCGGATGCTGGTGCCGACGGTGCGGCGTCGTGCATCACCGAGGGTACATATTCCAAGTTTGTTGATGCGCACACGGGGGAGCTCCCGGCTGGCCCTGATGGGCGGTCTGCAACCCCCACGATTGTGGTCAACGGCGATTATGTTGCACCGAACGATCGCCAGACGGTGCTGAGCAAACTGCTCGCAAAGTAGCGCACTGCGTTTTCGGTCGGCGGGGTTGTGACACGGTTCACAGCCCCGCCAATCTGCGTTTCTGGATGCTTCACCACCGCGCCCGCCCACATATTTCGAAGTATTCCACAGGGGCCCGCACACGACACCGCGGTTCCGCTATGATCGCGACAACGTTTGTAAACTAAAGTTACAAACGTTGTCCCTTCACAGAATCCCCCCCTTGGAAAGGCAACGATGTCAACGATGTTCACCGTGCCTGTACGACACCCCCGGCGAAGCCGCCTGGTCGCAGCAGCGATCACCGCAGGCGTCGTCGGTGCTTTGTGCACAGCATCATCGGGCTTTGCCGCCGCGCAGGCATGCGAACCCACCGAAATTCCCAGTCCGTCGAATACCGGATCGTTCTTGAGCGATGAGAACGTCTCGGTCTACGTAGGAGGCGACCTTCTCGTCGACCGCGCAGCCGCCGAAATCGAAGGCCTCGTCGTCGTTAACGGCAACGTCTCTGTCGCAATGCACAACCACCGCGTGCTCAACATTGGCACGGTCGGTGTTGGCTCTGGAGTCGTGCCCGACCCGGGAGAAACCATGCTCGCCATCGGCGGCGACCTCTCCATCATCGACGGCAACCGAGTGCTCGTCGGCAGCCCCGTGCGCGACCACGCCGGCGGCGGCCAAGTGCTCATTGGTGGAACATTCGTGCCCAGCGAAGCCCAGACCCGCCTCGACGCCAACGGCGGAAACGTACTGACCGGCCTCGGCACAGCAGCCACCGCTGACTGGGATGCCCTGAGCGACGACATCGCACAGGCATCACGCAAGTTCGCGGGCCTGGCGAGCACCGGAGACGCTATACGTGAAGGCGCACGGCTCACATTCGCCGGCACGGGCGCAGAATCTGAAGTGTTCGAAATCGCCGGAGACGACCTGGCGGCCACAGAGTACGACTTCACCGGTATTGCTGATGGTGCGCGCGTCGTGATCAACGTGACGGGTGAGCAGGTTCGGTGGGCACCCAACGTTATTACCGAGAACAGCAAGTTCGCCGGTACCGACCGCATTGACAACCCGTCACCCGGTGTTGACGGCTTCGGTAAGGTTGCCGCTCGCACTATCTGGAACTTTCCGGATGCCGTAAACGTTAAGGTTCTCGGCTCTTCGCAGGTTCTCGGTTCACTGCTTATCCCTACGGTCAACACCGACAAGTCGGAGTACGAGCTGGAGTTCACGGCGAGCACCAATGGTCGCCTGCTCGTCAACGGTTCTGTGCGTATGCACGGTGTGGGTAATGAGCACCACAACTATCCGTTCATCGACGAAAACTTCGGCTGCGACCCCGAGCCTGAGGTCACGCCCGAGCCCACGCCGGAACCCACGCCCGACCCGACTCCCGAGCCCACGTCTGACCCGACTTCGGAGCCCACTCCCGAACCGACAGATGCTCCCGAGGTTACGCCTGAGCCGACGCCAGAGCCCAGCGGGACTCCTGAGGTCACTCCTGAGCCGACGGAGACTCCTGAGGCTGAAGTCACGCCTGAGCCCACTCCTGTGCCGACAGCGACTCCGGATGCTCCTTCCGAGCAACCTGATGGCGATGGTGGTCTTGCTGTCACAGGCGCCATCGTGCCGGTGTCGATGATTATGGTTGGCGTGTTTGCAGCCGGTGCCGGTGTGCTGCTGATGATGCTGCGCCGCAGCGCGACCAGCTGAGGCACTCAGTAGCGTACGGGTGGGTGTGTGAGAGAGGTCACACCCACCCGCAAACGTCTTCTATATAGCTAATCTTCTAGCGGACAAAAACTCAGCAGGGCTTGCTGGGGTAGTACGTTGAACGCGTAATCATAGCGGATACAATTTGCGGCTCGGATCCCTTCGTTGCGAAGGGATGAGCGGCTTTCCGCTCATCCCTGCTAACGAAAGTGACCTGCCATTGTGAGTGAAACCCCTCAGACTCTCTCTCGCCGCACCGTATTGAAGGGTGCCGCATGGTCGGCTCCCGTCGTTGCTGCTGCTGTTGCCGTGCCCATGGCGTCGGCCTCCGTCAATAACGCTGACCTCTACTGGTCTGACAGTGACACAGGCCTTCTCTCCCTCAGGCTTCTCGACGGGTCATCAGTCCTCACAGCACAGGCTCTTGTCACGGTGCCGACGGCATTTACTATCGAGAACGGCCCCGGCGCGATAACGGAGGCAGCAAGCATTACGGTAACCGTTGGGCGCCCCGGTGGAATCAACCTCCCTCTCGGCCGCGCTCGTGGTTTCGGTGTTTACGCCGCCGCCGGCCAGGTGACCGCGCCAGCTGAACGCTCCATCAGCTATCAAAGGACTCCCCTCACTGGGATACAGTATGGTTTCCCTATCACGACGTGGACGGGAACGCGTACCGTCAGCATCGACTCGAACGGCAGCCTTGCTGTGCCGGTCGAGTTCGGGCTTGCAGGGAACAGTGATCTCCTCTCCATCAGCGCGCTGGCCTCCTTCCCGGTCTCTCTCTCCGTGACGCTTGGCGGCGTCACCTACACCGACTCCACCAGCATCAGTGTTCCTGTGGGTGCTGGCCTGCTGTAGCCGTACGGGGCGTTCGCGCCCGATTCCACTACCCGTGTTCACGCTTTGTGCGCACACACTCGCGAGGGGAGGCAATCCTCCCGAGGGTACGCAACACTCGCGAGAGGGCACAACACGCCGCTACGATCGCATACGTAGCGGCGTGTTGCGTCCGGTCGCGGGAGGCGGCGCGGGCCAAGCCTGCGGGACCAGTCGCGCCAGGCCTGCGCGACCGGTCGCGATATGCTGCATCCGGTGTGCTCGATGCGGCGTGTTGCGCCCGGTCGCGAAAGCGAGCGCACGCCGCCGCACAACACAGCTTGCCGCAGAGCCGCGGAGCATATAACATAGATCTTTGGTGCGTTGCGCCCAGGTTTGGCGTGTCCTTTCGGAAGCCTGCGTACTAACTCCATTATCCACCGCAGATCGACTGGTCTGCTTTAGCGTCAGCGAGGCCCATGGCTAAGAAAGACGGTGTCATCGAGATTGAAGGCACGGTGTCAGAGGCGCTGCCCAATGCGATGTTTCGTGTTGAGCTCACCAACGGACACAAGGTGCTTGCCACAATCTCGGGCAAGATGCGGCAGAACTACATCCGCATCATTCCGGAAGACCGCGTAGTTGTAGAGCTATCGCCCTACGACCTCACGCGTGGTCGCATCGTCTATCGCTACCGTTAGGTCAGTTGAGAAGTAACGGCCACTGGTGGGGGTAATTTGCGCCTGTCATATGACAGGCGCTTAACCCGTTACAGGGGCACGAAGACAGCGAAATAGGAAAATCATGAAGGTCAACCCCAGCGTTAAGCCGATCTGCGACCACTGCAAGGTGATTCGTCGCCACGGCCGCGTCATGGTGATCTGCAAGAGCAACCCGCGCCACAAACAGCGCCAGGGCTGATTCAGCAGCATCCGAAAACAACTCAATATCCACACACGGCAGGGTTAGAAACTTTCATCACACACTTGTGACGAAGGGGATACCTCGGGGCGGAGGCCCGGGCACCTATCCTGCTCCATACCTCCACAACACGTTCAGGAGAACCGCATGGCACGTCTTGCCGGCGTTGACATCCCGCGCGATAAGCGCGTGGTGATCGCACTCACATACATTTACGGCATTGGCCGTACCCGTTCCAGCGAAATTCTTGCTGCGACCGAGGTCGACGAAAACGTTCGCGTGAAAGACCTCAGCGACGAGCAGCTTGTTGCTCTGCGTGACCACATCGAAGGCAACTACAAGGTAGAGGGTGACCTTCGCCGTGAGGTTGCTGCCGACATTCGCCGCAAGGTTGAAATCGGCTCGTACGAGGGCATCCGTCACCGTCGTGGCCTGCCCGTTCGTGGTCAGCGCACCAAAAACAACGCTCGTACCCGTAAGGGACCAAAGCGCACAGTTGCCGGTAAGAAGAAGGCCCGCTAAGCGGCCAGGTAAGAGGAGAAAACTTTCATGGCTGCACCAAAGGCCGCTGCGCGTAAGCCGCGCCGCAAGGATAAAAAGAACATCGCGCTGGGCCAGGCCCACATCAAGTCGACGTTCAACAACACCATCGTTTCGATCACCGACCCTTCAGGGGCCGTCGTCAGCTGGGCTTCGTCCGGTGGCGTGGGCTTCAAAGGCTCACGTAAATCGACGCCGTACGCCGCAGGAATGGCAGCCGAATCGGCTGCTCGTCAGGCTGCTGAGCACGGTGTGAAGAAGGTCGACGTCTTCGTGAAGGGCCCCGGTTCGGGCCGCGAAACCGCCATCCGGTCGCTGCAGGCAGCGGGCCTCGAGGTTGGTTCGATTCAAGACGTAACGCCGCAGGCACACAACGGCTGCCGTCCGCCGAAGCGCCGCCGCGTTTGATCTGTGTTCGGTGGAGGAAGCTCCTACAGTTTCCTCCACCGAGTCATCGTCCGCTTCGCGGTACGAGTACTCATAACTCAAGATTCACCCGACCGCACGTGTCATATAGCGGGCACGTGATCGAAAGGAACACATAGTGCTCATCGCACAGCGTCCCACCCTCACCGAGGAGAAGATCGGCGAATTCCGTAGCCGGTTCATCATCGAACCGCTCGAGCCTGGTTTCGGTTACACGATTGGTAACGCGCTGCGTCGCAGCCTGCTGTCGTCGATTCCTGGCGCCGCAGTAACAAGCGTTCGTATTGATGGCGTACTGCACGAGTTCAGCACCATCCCCGGTGTGAAAGAGGATGTCACCGAAATTATCCTCAACATCAAGCAGCTGGTTGTTTCGAGCGAACGCGACGAACCCATTACCGCTTACCTGCGTAAGACCGGTTCGGGTCAGGTTACGGCCGCCGACATTTCGGCACCGGCCGGTGTCGAAGTTCACAACCCTGAACTGGCTATCGCCACACTCAACGAGAATGCGAAGTTCGAACTCGAACTGACCATCGAGCGTGGCCGTGGCTACGTTTCGGCCGACCAGAACCGTAACGAGTACGCCGAGGCCGGACAGGTTCCTGTCGACTCGATCTACTCGCCGGTGCTCAAGGTTAGCTACCGTGTCGACGCGACCCGTGCCGGGGAGCGCACCGACTTCGACAAGCTGGTCCTCGACGTTGAAACCAAGCCCTCCATCGCACCGCGTGACGCGGTTGCGTCGGCTGGTCGCACGCTGGTTGAACTGTTCGGTCTCGCACGCGAACTGAACGTTGAAGCAGAGGGTATTGAGATTGGTCCGGCACCGGTAGAAGCAGTTCTTTCGAACGAACTGTCGATGCCGATCGAAGACCTCGACCTTTCGGTCCGCTCATACAACTGCCTCAAGCGTGAGGGAATTAACACCGTTTCTGAGCTGGTCGCACTGTCAGAAACCCAGCTTATGAACATCCGTAATTTCGGTCAGAAGTCGGTGGACGAGGTTCGCGAGAAGCTCGACGCCCTCGGCCTGACGCTGAAAGACTCTGTGCCCGGCTTTGACGGCGCACACTTCTACAGCGGCTCCGAAGACGAGTCCTACTGACCCCCGACCTTTCCTTTCAGGAGTAACACGAACATGCCCAAGCCCAGCAAGGGACCCCGCCTCGGAGGCGGACCCGCACACGAGCGTCTGCTTCTCGCGAACCTCGCAGCAGCTCTTTTCGTCAACAAGTCGATCAAAACAACCGAGACGAAAGCGAAGCGCCTTCGTCCGTTCGCTGAGCGTCTTGTCACCTTCGCGAAGCGGGGCGACCTGCATGCACGTCGCCGCGTGCTGTCGGTGCTGCGCAACAAAGAAGCAACGCACATTCTCTTCGCCGAGATTGCACCCCTCGTTGCCGAGCGCGAAGGCGGCTACACCCGCATCGTCAAGGTAGGTAACCGCAAGGGCGACAACGCGCCCATGGCCGTTATCGAACTGGTGCTCGAGCCCGT
Source organism: Microbacterium luticellae (assembly GCF_050408645.1). Classification (NCBI taxonomy): domain Bacteria; kingdom Bacillati; phylum Actinomycetota; class Actinomycetes; order Micrococcales; family Microbacteriaceae; genus Microbacterium; species Microbacterium luticellae. Next base: position 6,898 of record NZ_JBNTKE010000004.1, on the reverse strand, counting down.
CTCGCCCAAGCCGAAGAAGAAGGCCGCTGCTAAGGCAGAGGCTGCTCCGGCTGAAGAGCCTGCCGTTGACGAAACAGTCGTCGACGAGTCGGCCGTTGACGAGGCAGCAGTTGACGCTGTTGACGAGGCCCCCGCGGCCGACGCAGCAGCCGAAGCGCCCGCTGAAGAGGCAGCCGAGTAAGTACTGGCATAACAAAAAGGCCCGTCACCCTCGAGGTGGCGGGCCTTTTGCTGTTTTTGCTGCCGCCGCTGCTGCCGCCACTGCCACTGTTACCGCCGCCACCCCCCATCCGTCTGACAGATCACCACTTGTCCGACAGATTTGGCCATTTTTGTCTGACAGATGGCGATTTGTCAGACGGATGGAGGGTGCGATGGCGGTGGCGATGGGGACGCCGGTGCGGAACGATGGGCGAGCGACCATGTCATGTCGTTGGCGCGGAGTCAAGGCCCCTGCATCCGGGGTCTCGGGGGAGTTGTAATGGGTGCGTCGCGTTCGCGGACAGTAGGAGGTCGATGATGACATCTTTGTGGCTCGAGACCGAGCAGACCGATACCGAGCAGACCGGCACTGTTTCCGACTTTTGTGAACCGGATGCTACCTATGACGCGGTTGTTGTTGGTGCGGGGTTGACGGGGCTGACGACTGCGCTGCTGTTGGCTCGGGCTGGTCTTTCGGTGGCGGTGCTGGAGGCGCGTTTTATTGGTGCGGTGACTACTGGGCATACGACTGCGAAGCTGAGCTTGTTGCAGGGCCGGGTGTTGTCGAGCATTCTGGCGCGTGGTTCGGCGCATGTGTTGAAGGCGTATGTGGAGGGTAACCGCGAGGGTCAGGAGTGGATGCTGCGTTATCTTGACGATCACACTGTGCCTGTTCAACGCCGTGATGCGTACTCGTACGCCGCGACTCCCGACGGCGCAGGGGCGGTAGATGTCGAGCTGCGTGCCTGTCACGAGGCGGGCCTGCCGGTGGAGAGCGTTATCGAAACCGGGCTGCCTTTTGCGACGTATGGGGCGATTCGGTTGGCTGACCAGGCGCAGTTTAACCCGATGGATGTGCTTCGTACCCTCGCGGCCGATGTGCGTGATCGGGGCGGGATTATTGTTGAGGGTGCACGCGTGACGGGCGTTGATGTGGGCGAACCCAGCACGGTTGCAACGACTCTGGGTGCCGTGCATGCGACGACGGTGATTCTTGCGACGGGCATTCCGATTCTTGAACGGGGGCTGTATTTTGCGAAGGTCAAGCCGTCGCGGTCTTATGCGCAGGCATACCGGATGCCGGAGGCCGGGGTGCTCCCACAGGGCATGTATCTGTCGTTCGATCAACCGACTCGTTCGTTGCGCACGGCGACTGTCGGCGGCGAAGAGCTGCTGATCGTGGGCGGTAATAGCCATACGGTGGGGCGGGAGGGGCCCACAAGTAAATACGTTGATGATCTTGAGGCGTGGACGCTGCAACATTTTCCGGGTGCACAGTGCACTCACGCGTGGTCGGCGCAAGACTATCGTTCCATCAACCGTGTTCCTTTCGTTGGGTGGATGCCGCGCACGGGCAAAAAGGTTGCCCTCGCTACGGGGTACAACAAGTGGGGTATGACGAACGCGGTTGCGGCAGCTTTGAGTATTGCCGCCGATCTGCTGGGTGGAAACATGCAGTGGGCTAACACTTTGCATCGTCGGCTGACCTTGCCGAAAGACATCGTGTCGGCGGTGGCGGTGAACGCTGAGGTGGGGGCGGGGTTGGCTTCGGGGTGGGTGGGTGCCGAGCGGCATCCGGTGTCTGAATCGACGCTGCACGAAGGCCAGGGGACTGTAGGGAACGACGGTGGTAAGCCGGTTGCTGCGTCGAAAGTTGGCGGCGAGGTGTGTCGCCTTTCGGCGGTATGCACGCACTTGGGCGGGATCGTCACGTGGAACGACGCCGAGCGTTCATGGGATTGTCCGCTGCATGGGTCGCGTTTTGGTGCCGACGGAAAAGTGCTCGAAGGCCCGGCGACCGAAGACCTCGAAACGCTGTGATGGGCAGCAGCGATTGGATTGGTGCCGGATGCTGCGGTCAGGCGTCGGTTGCGTGCCATCGCCTACCCCGTTTGTCTGACAGATCCCGCTTGTCTAACAGATTTGCCGATTATTGTCCGGGCGGATTCAAGTGGTTAGCGCAACAGTATGCTTTCGATTACTTCGGCTGGTTTGGCGAATTCGAGGCGTTTGCGGGGTCGGTCGTTCATTTCCCATTCGACGTAGTCGAGGTCTTGCTGGCTGTACACGCTCAGGTCTGTGCCTTTGGGGAAGTATTGGCGCAGGAGCCCGTTGGTGTTCTCGTTTGTGGGTCGCTGCCAGGGTGAGTGGGGGTCACAGAAGTACACGTCGATATTGGCGTCCATCGCGATCTGCTGATGTTTTCGCATTTCGAATCCTTGGTCCCATGTGACCGAGCGGCGCAGCAGGTCGGGGAGGTCTTTCATCTTCGCGATCAGCCCGCCGCAGCACCTCGTTCTCCTGCTCCAAGAGCGACAGAGGAGGCCAATTTCGAAGCCGAGCATTCCAGCACGCACTGCGCGTTCACGAGCCCCAAGGGTCGATGGGCAGAGTCGGAGCCTGTGGTGACAACGCCGCGATGGAGCTTCTTCAGCCTGCTACAGAAGAACGTTCTCGACCGGCAATCCCGGACTACACGAGAACAACTTCGTCTCGCGATCGTCGCATGGGTCGAAGGGAAGTATCACCGCAAGCGACGACAACGCGGGCTCGGGCGCCCTACACCGATCGAGTTCGAGACCATAATGAGAACCACGGTCGACGTGGCCGCGTAAGAAAAGAAACCCGTGACCTGCCCTACGGTTTGGTTACCCTTTCGGCTTGTGAGTATCGAGTTCATTTCTCTTCTGAAAGGCTCGTTCCTATGCCCAAGCAATATCCCGGAGAGTTCCGGCAGCGTGCAGTCGCACTCGTTCGTTCCGGCAAGCCGGTAAAACATGTTGCTGAAGACCTCGGCATCAGCGCAGGAGGTCTTCACCGGTGGGTCAGACAAGACCGAATCGACCGCGGTGAGATCCCCGGTACCAGCACCGCTGAGAGCGTGGAGCTCACTCGCGCGAGGAAACGCACCCACCAGCTCGAACAAGAACTCGAGATCGTGAAGCGTGCTGCGAAGCTCCTCGGGGAGGAAGTCCCGCACCCAAAAGGATCCACCCGGTGATCGACGCATTGGTCGACGCCGGGTTCTCAGTGAAGATGTGCTGCCGCGTGCTCGGGGTATCTTCGCCGGGCTACTACCGATATCGCGCACGTCCGCTATCACGCACGCAGATGCGACGACAATGGCTGACTGGTTTGATCCGCGAGGTGCATGAAGCGTCCCGAGGAACCTATGGGTCCAGGCGTATCCATGCCGAACTCACGATGGGGATGGGTGTGGTGGTGAGCGAACGTCTCGTGGCGGTGCTCATGAGCCTCGCGGGCATTCGCGGGCTACCAGGGCCGGCGAAGGTGAAAAAGCTACGTGGCGTGGTCACCGCGGATGATCTCGTGAATCGGAAGTTCCATCGCCTGTCACCGAACGAACTCTGGGTCACGGACATCACTGAACATCGAACGAAAGAAGGCAAGGTGTTCTGCGGCTGCGTGATGGACACCTTCAGTCGAAAGATCGTGGGATGGTCGATCGATACCGTTCAGAATTCGAACCTCGTTGTCAACGCGCTCGATATGGCGCTGAAGAACCGACAACCCACTCCTGGCGGGGTGGTGCACGCCGACCATGGCGTGCAATTCACCTCTTGGGCATTCACGAACAAGATTCGTGAGGCAGGGCTGATGCCTTCGTTCGGGTCGATCGGCGATGGGCTTGATAACGCGATGATGGAATCGTTCTGGTCCTCAATGCAGATCGAACTGCTTGATCGGCAGCGATGGTCAACAAGAGTTGAACTCGCGAACGCCATGTTCGAGTACATCGAGGTGTTCCACAACCGGAAGCGGCGACATTCAGGGCTCGGGTATCGCACCCCGATCGAGGTCGAGGTAGCCTACGAACGGACACTTGTTCCAGCTTGATCCTCACCACGACGGTGGGTAACCAAACCGTAGGGCAGGTCAGAAAAAGCGAGTTCTCTAGAGAGCAACGTGCCCGTCGTATACTGGCGCAGCTATCGCTTAGAGCAACGTCACTGAGTTGTTTTCGTCGTTGAAGGCCCGGGACGATTTTCCCTCGGAACGATTCCCGTGACCAGGGCGAAATTTTGAGTTCGACTGACCTCATCCGGCTCATGCGTCACGCGATGGGAATTGTCGCGATCACTATGGGTTGTTTATAGGTCGAGATACGGGCACTGATTTCGAACTGCCACTCACCGCTGACGGGGAGTGTGAACGATGCTTCATACTTCCCAGTCGCGGTGTCTAATGTCGTGATCGCGGTGATGGGCCCGAGCTGTTGTTCGGGAAGCCGTGCAGTGACCAGTACTTCATCCGGCGTGACAGGTTCCCCTTCGTAGGCGAGGTGGAATACAAGAGTGTTAGGTCCGGTCGTGACGGGATGCAGTGAGCCTTCGACGATTAGGCCTTGCGATTCGACTCGCACCGAGGTTTCCTGCGGAGCTGCAGTTTGTGCCTGACCGCCGTGGTGGTGCGCGTGGTTCGGGCTGCTGTTTCCGAGGTACCCGGTGATCGCGATGACAGCGACGATGAGTGCTGCTTCGTAACTGAGGATGCGTTTAAGGGCCGCCCAGCGCAGCCCGGCCGTCGGATGGGCGATGATGCGCGGAAGGAGCCGGGTACGATTCCAAGCAGCGAGGGCGATGAGCGTGAGGACGATACTAAGTTTGAGTAGCAAGGTCAGGCCGTAACCGGTATCGACTAGTTGCGCCGGTGCGTCGAGGATCAGCACGGTCATGACGGTGCCACTGACCGCGAGAAGGGTCACACTATACAGAGCGAAACGGGAGAACCGTATAGTCACCCGAGTGGCTCGTTCAATGTTTGTGGAGGTCCTGCCACGACGCGGGCTCACCGACGTTAAAAACAGAAGAAGCCCGATTACTCCGCCCGTCCAGAGTGCTGCGACGATAAGGTGCGAAACATCTGCCGCGATCATGAGCCATACGGGTTCCCGGGTTCGGGAGTGCCCGACCAGTACTGGCGTCGCGGTTGCAGCTGCAGCCAGCAGTACCGACGAGACTCGGGCTGCCACGTAACGGGCGCGTGCGCTGAGGAGGTAGGCAGCAAAACTAGTAGCCAGTGCGATGGCCGCAACGAGTATCGGAGGCCACTGCACTCCCGGCAGCCACCTGTCAAGGTTGGGGATCGATCCCAGGCCGTTCCCGGTTATGCGCAGTGCAGAGGTGGGTATCAGAAGCACCGAGGCTGCTACCCCACCTCCGAGGGCAATTTTCATGAGACGCCGTGCCCTCACGCAAAAGCTCTGGCGGGGGCGCAAGATGATGCTTTGGAAAAAAAGTAGTCCTGCGAAGACGAGTAGTCCGAGGTATTGAATGACGGTCAAGATGGTGACCGTCACTTCTGTGTAGGCTGATGTCACTGTCTCGGCGTCCGGAGTCGGAGCTGATGAGGAAGCTTCACCGATGTGGAAGGTGATCGCGCCCCCGACGGGGTGTCCGTCGGCAGACACGATCCGGTAGCTCAGCGCATAAGTGCCGTCGGCGAGCCGGTCCGGTAGGGAGATCACGACGGCGTGGTCATGTGTCTGCGCATTAAGGGCGATCGGGTCGCCGTCGCTAGGAAAGAGGCGGATCGCGTCCTCGATGAGCTGCACGGGTTCGTTGAACTGCAGTTCGGCGGTTTCTGGAGCTTGCTCAAGGGCCTCACCATCGCCCGGCGTAGTGTCCAGTAGGATCGCGTGCGCATTCGCCGGTGGGACGCCAGTAATTAACGTCAGCACACACCCGATGAGGATGGCCAGCAGTAACCGCATGACCACCCCCTCTAGGAGCTGCCTCTTTCCCGTGACAGTCAGACTCATGCCTGCTTACGACCTCGAACCAGTGCGACGATGCCAGCAAGGAGCCCCAAAGTGCCGACCACCAGTGCGGTGATCACCAGCGGCGTCTGCACGCTCGAACTCTCGTCCTGCGCCGCGGCTTCTGAAGCTTCGGCGGTGTGATCGCCGTGATCGTGACCGCTATTCGCGCTCGCCTCATTAATCGCGATCTGAGGAGAGGGAAGATCGAGTTCGTGCGGATCTTGACCTTCAGCCGCGATCTGCACCCACGCCGACTCACCCTGCTCGCAGGTTTGCACTGTGGGGAAATACAGCGTCGCGCCCGCCGCATTCTCGGGTAATTTCACCGACAGTTCAAAGGCGTCCCGTTGATCATCAGGCAGCGGGGTTTGGGCAGTGTAGACGACCTCCGCGATGCGCTCGGTCACTTCATTTCCGTGGCTATCCATGATCGGAGTATCGAGGACCTCAGAGATAGTTTCAACTGTGTAGAGCGGGTTGCGCGTCGGGGTGACTGAGTTGATTTCTTCGGGGATCTGGATCGACACGGCCGTTGTCGCTGATCCGTCGCATCCGTGCGGAACGCTGAACGTGAGGAGTGAGTACGCTCCGGCTTCTGCGGTGTCTGAACTGACGGTGACGTGCGCGTTCGCTGCCACAGCTCCGCCGAGTGTCAGCGTGATCGCGCCCAGCACTGCTGCCCCGCTCAGCAAGAATGGGCGCTTGGCCCGAGACGACGTTTGCTGTTGTGTAATTTCTTCCATTGATTTCTCCTTACTTTGTGCCACCCCGGTTAGGGCAGTCTTAACCGACAAGCATTGGCAGGCACATCGCTGCCATCCCGAGGCACATCAGTGCTCCCGCTCCGACATCTCCGGTGTGACCTACCCACATTCGTTTTCCGCCCCGCACACAACCGACGAATTCCACGACGAA
>NZ_JBNTKE010000003.1:0-409682 GCF_050408645.1 Microbacterium luticellae | reverse complement strand
TGTTACGGCGGCCATAGCGTGAGGGAAACGCCCGGTTACATTCCGAACCCGGAAGCTAAGCCTCACAGCGCCGATGGTACTGCAGGGGGGACCCTGTGGGAGAGTAGGACACCGCCGAACTTCTTCAAACAAAAGAGCCACCCAAAGCTGGGTGGCTCTTTTGCGTTAACACGCACGAACCCCCCGCCACCACGAGGTGGCAGGACCACCGCATCCGGCAACGAGCCTGGTTCGCGGCATCCGGAAAAGTGCGCTAAAATCGTATGGTTTGTGTCCGGTGACAACCGGATGTGACCGACACCGCCCTTCGGAAATGCCGACGCGGCGGGAGAACAACTGCCGTGAAGCATGCAGTTGCTCGAGAAAGGAAAAAAATGGCACCGAAGAAAAAGGTGACTGGTCTGATCAAACTTCAGATCAACGCCGGTGCAGCAAACCCAGCGCCCCCGATCGGCCCCGCGCTCGGTCAGCACGGCGTTAACATCATGGAGTTCTGCAAGGCATACAACGCGGCGACCGAGTCGCAGCGCGGTAACGTCGTACCGGTAGAAATTACCGTCTACGAAGACCGCAGCTTTACGTTTGTGCTCAAAACTCCCCCCGCAGCAGAGCTCATCAAAAAGGCCGCCGGCCTTCAGAAGGGCTCGGCAACCCCGCACACCGTCAAGGTAGGAAAAATTACCAACGAACAGGTGCGCCAAATCGCTGAGACCAAACAGCCCGACCTCAACGCCAATGACCTCGATGCAGCATCGAAAATCATTGCCGGAACCGCCCGCTCCATGGGCATCACGGTCGAAGGCTGAGGGGAGAAACAATAATGGCTACTAAGTCCAAGGCTTACCGCGCCGCCGCCGAAAAGATCGGCGTCGACCGTTTTTACACACCCACCGAAGCTGTTGCTCTTGCAAAAGACACCGGCTCGGCCAAGTTCGACTCCACCGTCGAAGTTGCCCTCAAACTCGCTGTCGACCCCCGCAAGGCAGACCAGATGGTGCGCGGCACCGTCATGCTGCCCCACGGTACCGGTAAAACAGCCCGCGTCATCGTCTTCGCCACCGGCCCCGCAGCAGAAGCAGCAGTGGCCGCAGGTGCCGACGAAGTGGGCGGCGCAGAACTCATCGCCAAGGTCGCAGAAGGCTGGACCGACTTCGACTCGGCCGTCGCAACCCCCGAACTCATGGGCCAGGTCGGCCGCCTGGGTAAAGTGCTTGGTCCTCGCGGCCTCATGCCCAACCCCAAAACAGGCACCGTCACGCCCAACCCAGCCAAGGCTGTGGAAGAGATCAAGGGCGGAAAAATCGAATTCCGTGTCGACAAGCACGCCAACGTTCACTTCATCGTAGGCAAAGCATCGTTCACGGCCGACCAGCTGGGTGAAAACCTGCAGGTAGCACTCGACGAGATCAACCGTCTCAAGCCCGCCAGCGCCAAAGGTCGCTACATCCAAAAGGGTGCAGTCTCGACCACGTTCGGCCCCGGTATCCCGCTCGACGTGCACGTACTGTAAACAACCACAGAAAAAGCTCCCGCTGTTGCTCCAACAGCGGGAGCTTTTTGGTTACAGAGAAACGCACGCCGAGCACACTGCCAGCGGGAGCGACGGTGGCTATACCTGCAGCATCCGGATCAATGCTCGCAAATGCGCAACCATATCGACCCCGGGATTGAGTAGCCATTGAACCTGCAGGCCGTCCATCGCCGCCACAATAAGCCCCGCCGCCTCTTCGGCAGAAACATCACAGCGCACAGTTCCGTCACGCTGAGCCTGAGAAATACGGCGAGCAAAACCATCGCGCATGCGGTCATACCGCACCGTGAAGAACGCACGCCGATCACCCTCTACCGGGTCTGCCGCCGCCAGCGCCGAAGACACCGTAAAAAGAGCAATGAGACCCGGAACCGTTTGATTATGCTGCGTGAGAGCCAGCGAAGCATCAAAGCCATCACCGACCGGAAAAAGTTGCCGATTAACGGCATCGCGATGCTTCACCAGCTCAAGAAGAAGACCCTCACGTGAACCAAAATGGTGCAGCACACCGGCCTTCGACCGGCCCACCTCATCGGCAATCAACTGCAGTGTTGCGGCATCAAAACCATGCTCGGCCACAAGCCTCAACGCGGCATCGAGCACATCGAGCCGAAACTGCTCCGTTTTCGCGTACATGCCACGAGATCTGCTCGAAGAAGAACCAACCATAGCCAAACCCTACCGCTGGTTGGGATTAGCGTATAGTCTGAATCAAACCCAAACGACGGTAGAGGTTCGACGAGAAACCCGTCAGCCCACTCGAAGAAGAGGAATCATGTCTTCGCCACAGCTATCACTACAGCTTTACACGGTGCGAGAAGCGCTGGAAAACGATATCGACGGGACGCTCGAGCGCATCGCCAGTTTCGGCATCCGGAACGTAGAAGCCTTTGGTTTTGTTGGCAAAGCAACAGAACTGCGTAAAGCTCTCGACGCCGCGGGCCTCATCTCGCCCAGCGGGCACGCGAACTTTCTCTCGGACACGCTGCAGTTCGGTGAGCACACTATCGAGGTGCCTGCCTACGAAGTAATTCTCGACGACGCCGCCGAAATGGGAATCGAAATCCTTATCGACCCGATGGTCATGCCCCACCGCTGGGCAAACGAAGACGAGGTCAAGCGCACGGCCGAACGTCTCAACAACGCCATCGATGCGGCAGCCGAGCGGGGAATGCGCCTGGGCTACCACAACCACTCGCACGAGTTCCACGCGGAATTCAACGGCGTGACCGCCTACGAAACATTCGCCGCGCTGCTTGACGAGCGTGCCGTACTCGAAGTCGATGTGTTCTGGGCTGCGGTGGCTAAACACGACCCCGTAGCGCTGCTGCAGCGACTCGGCGACCGCGTGCGACTACTGCATGCGAAAGACGGCAACCCGGGCGAAGACCCGTTCTTGACCGGCAAAATCGGTGAACCGATGGACCAGCGCGTCGTTGGCGAGGGGAGCCTGGATATGCCGGCGATTCTTGCTGCGGCACCCTCGGCCGAATACGCAGCCATTGAATTTGACTCCTATGACGGCGACCTCTTCGACGCCATCAACCGCAGCGCCCAGGCACTGCGCGAGGCAGGTGTGCAATGAGCCAGGCAGCAGTCGGTGTCGGCTTTATCGGCACGGGAATGATCAGCGACACCTATCTAGAAAACCTCACCGCATTTCCCGATATTCGCGTGGTCATTCTTGGCGACCTCGACACCGAACGCGCAGCAGCGCAGGCCGCGAAACATGGTGTCGCACAGAGCGGAACACCCGACGATGTGCTGGCGCACCCCGACGTAGAAATTGTTGTCAACCTCACAATTCCCGCCGCCCACGTTCCGGTGAGCCTCGCTGCATTAGCGGCGGGCAAACACGTGTGGAGTGAGAAACCCATCGGCGTTGACCGCGAAGAAGCGAAAAAACTTCTCGAAGCAGCAGCGGCGGCCGGTAAGCGTGTGGGAATCGCGCCCGACACCGTACTGGGCCCCGGCCTGCAGACCGCACGCCGGGCGCTGGCACGCGGAGACATCGGTCAGCCGCTTTCAGCGCAGACGAGCATGCAGTACATCGGACCAGATATTTTTCATCCCAACCCCGAGTTTCTGTTCGCCCGCGGCGCCGGACCCGTGATCGACATGGGCCCGTACTACATCACCGCTCTTGTGAACGTATTTGGTCCCGTTGCCCGCGTAGGAGCAGTGGGGCTGAAGGGCCGTACCACCCGCACCGTGCGAGTGGGGGAGCGCGTGGGAACAGAGTTTCCCGTCGAGGTGCCCACGCTCGTACAGGCCGTGGCACAGTTCGAAGCCGGAGCGACAAGCCAGAGCATCTTTAGCTTCGACTCGCCGCTGGCACGCTCGGGCATTATCGAAATCACTGGCACCGAAGGCACCATGATTATTCCCGACCCGAATACGTTCGGCGGCGACGTGAAAATCTCTGGCATGCCCACGCTGGAAAGCCTGCAGAACGGCCCCGAATGGCACACGCTCGACCCGGTCGGCGTGGAAGCCGGGCGAGGACTCGGTGTGCTCGACATGGCGCGTGCCATTCGCGCCAACAAACCCCATATCGCCACGGGTGACCTCGGCTACCACGTCTTTGACACCCTGATGGGGATCGAAGAGTCGGTGGGCAGCGGCCAGTTTGTTGAGGTCGAAAGCACGGTGGGGGCTGTCCCGCTGGTGCCCGAAGACCGCGATCCGTTCGCGGCCACCCTCTGAACGGCGGCGTCGCACCCGTGTGTGTTGTGTTCGTGCTGCCCGTTATCCGGTAAGAACAGGCAGTACCAGCCCGACGCCGAGGGCAATCATGACAACGGCGATCACGGCGTCGAGCACACGCCATGCACGCGGTGTGCGCAACCATCGCCGCAGTACGCGGGCCCCAAAACCGAGAGCAAAAAACCACAGACCGCTGGCAATAATGGCACCTATGCCGAACAGCCACCGCTCTTCGGCATAGGTTGCCGCCACTGATCCGACCAGCAGCACGGTGTCGAAGTAGACGTGCGGGTTGAGCCACGTGAGGGCAAGCACCGTGAGTATGGCGGTGCGGCGCGACGATGACGTGGCCGCCGCGGCATCCGGATGCTTTTCTTGGCCGATTACTTGCCCGAGCGCCTGGGCGTCATCAATCTGAAGCCCAGCGGTGGCGGGGCGCCATGCTCGTCGTGCCGCAAGAATCCCGTACCCGATAAGAAATGCGGCCCCCAGCCAGCGTGCGGCGGGAATGAGCCATGGCACGGCAGTGACGAGGGCTCCGAGTCCCGCCACCCCGACAGCAATGAGTGCGGCGTCGGAGAAAAAACACACGAGCACGACCGCAAGAACATGCTCGCGACGAATGCCCTGCCGCAGCAGAAAAACATTCTGGGCACCGATCGCGATGATGAGTGAGAGCCCGAGTCCGAGCCCTGCCACGAGCGCGAGCATGACTACCGTGCACCAAAAAGGTCGGTGAGGCCGACGCGTTCGCCAGCATCGTGCAGAGCGGTGCGTGCCGCATGCCAACCGGGCATTCCGGTAATACCGGGGCCGGGTGGTGTTGCCGCCGACGCGAGGTAGACCCCACGCAGGGGTGTGCGCCACGGTGTGGCCGACACGACGGGGCGCTGCACCGCTTGCCGTAGTGTGAAGCCACCGCCGTAAATGTCGCCGCCGATTTCGGCCGGATTGATAGCTTCGCGTTCGGAGGCGGGTGTTGCCGCGTGCGCGACGATACGGTCGCGAAAACCGGGGGCGAAGCGTTCAACCTGGGCGGTGATCGCCTCGGTGGGATCGCCGGGGTACCCGTGGGGAACATGCATATATGCCCACAGCACTGAATGATTCTCGGGTGCCCGTGAATCGTCGAGCGTAGACGGCTGTACGGCAAGAACATATGGCTGCTCAGGAATATGGCCGGCGGCCACCGCGTTTTCTGCCGCCCAGATTTCGTCGCGGGTGCCACCCAAATGCACGGTGGGTGACAGTGCGACATCCGGATGCTGCCACGGCACTGGTCCGTCGAGCGCATAGTCGACCTTGGCGGCGGCCGTCCCGTAGCGATACCGCGCGATTGCCCTGGCGTACCGTGCGGGCAGGCTCGGATGCCCCAGTAGCACGCGCGGAGACGTGTTGAGCATAAGTAGATCGCCGCGCGAAGCGTCGCCCCAGTCGAGCGCGGCAATATCGTCGATACGCCGAGATGTTTCTATTGTGCCTCCGTGGGCAATGACGTCGTCGAGGAGGGCGTCGGCGATACTCTGCGCGCCGCCGTGCGGGAACGGCCACCCTCCGGCATGCGCATGCGCGGCCAGCAATAGTCCTGCCGCTGCTGCCGCGGGGGAGGGGAGGCGTGCTGCCGCATGGGCGATAACGCCCGAGAGGAGGGCGGCGGCGTGGTCGCCGCGGAAGGTGTGCCGTGCGAGCGCGGTGCCCTGTGCGAGGGTGCGCAGCCCGAACTGTGCTGCGCGTACCGGTTGGCGGGGAACCCGCAGAAGAGAGTTGCCGGTGAAATCTGCCACCGCTTCGATCGCTTCGCTGAGCGGCGCAAGTAGCCGCTGCCATGCCCTGCCGTCGCTGCCCAGCTGGCTCGCGGTGCGCTCGATGTCTCGCCACGCAATTGCTGCCTCGCCGCGGTCAAGCGGGTGTGCATAAGAGATGTCGGGCGTTATCCACTTTATACGGTTCTGCAGGCCAAAGGCACGAAAAAATTCGGAGGCGGCAGCCGGATGAACTGCCGAACACACATCGTGCTGAAAACCGGGCAGCGTCAGTGGCAGGGTACGGACACCGCCGCCCACCGTATCGGAGGCTTCAATAATGTGTACGCGATAACCAGCGCGGGCAAGGCAGACGGCGGCAGAGAGGCCATTAGGGCCACTGCCAATGATGGTTGCGCGAGGCATTCTTGTAGTGTCGCATGTTCTGGGCGCGACGAGGAATGACCGCCTAGACGAACGCGCTCATACCAGTAATGTCGCGGCCCAGCAGCAGTGCCTGCACGCTCTCGGTGCCCTCATAGGTGTGAATCGCTTCGATATCGGCCATGTGTTGCATGACCCCGTTTTCGAGCAGAATCCCGTTGCCGCCGAGCACGTCACGCGCGGTTGCTGCAACACGACGTGCGGCGCGGGTGTTGTGGTACTTGGCCAGTGACGCCTGGGTGGGGCGCAGTTGCCCGGATGACTCGAGGTCGGCCAGGCGCCGGCAATACAACTGCATGGCGGTGAGGTCTTCGAGCATGAGGGCGAGTCTCTCTTGCACCATCTGAAATTTGGCGAGCGGCTTGCCGAATTGTATGCGCTGTTGGGAATATGCCAGGGCTGCTTCGTAGCAGGCGGTGGCGTGGCCGAGCGCCGACCAGGCGACGCCCGAGCGGGTGGCGTACAGCACCGTGGAGGCGTCGGCGAAGCTCTTCGTGCCGGGAAGCACGGCGTCGAGTGGCACGCGCACGTCGCGCAGGCGAATGTTGGCCTGGTAAATGCCCCGCAGTGAGGCCTTGCCGGTAATCACTTCGGCGTCGTAGCCGGGGGTTTCTTGCTCGACGAGAAAACAGCGAACGGCGCCGTGCTCCGCGGCATCCGGGTCACTGACTCGCGCCCATACGAAAGTAATGCCGCCGGATGCCCCGTTGCCGATCCACTTCTTTGCTCCCCGCAGTATCCACTCGTCACCGTCGCGGGTCGCAGTGGTTTCGAGTGAGACGGAGTCAGAACCGTGGTCGGGTTCGGTGAGCGCGAAAGAACCGAGAACCGTCGCGTCGGCCAGCGGCTTCAGCCACCGCTCTTGCTGCTCGCGGCTGCCGAATAGTGCGAGGGTACGCAGGGCGAGACCGCCCTGTACCGCCAGGATGGTGCCGAGTGAGCCATCACCGCGAGAGATCTCCATATTGACCAGGCCCGCTGCCAGAGGCGAGAGTCGGGTGAGCTCGGGGTGGTCGATGCCGTCGACGACGAGGTCGTACCGGCCCATCGCGCGAGCAGCTTCGAGCGGGTACTCGGCGCGGTCCCAAGCCTCGGTCATGATGGGCGCGATCTCGTCGACATAAGCGCAGGCGCGGTTCCAGGCAGCGGCGTCGTCGGACGAAAGGTCGGCGAAGACCGCGTAATAGTCACTGCCCGCACGCTGGGTTACCGCGTAGCGGGTGACTTTTTCGCCGGGCAGGTGGTCGGGTGTGGCAGGGGTCGCAGCGGTCATAGTTGACTCCTTTCGCGCACGCCCACACTACCGCAGGGTGGCACTCAGTGTCAGCTAAACAGAGACGCAGTTTCGTTCACTGTGACGTTGTGGCGCTGTAGTTAGTCGGCCAGCTGAGCACGCACCTGCCGTGTGACCTCAGCAATCGGCATAGCGCGCGGGAATACCGCCACAACAACGTCATCGGCGCAGGGCTCAGCCGCAGCATTCGGATGCACCCCAAAGCGTCGCAGCGCATCGTCGAGCGCAGAACGCAACAGCGAAATCGGTGTGCGCTCACCACGCAACAGACGCCGCAAAACATGGTTGTGCACAGCGGTAACCAGGGCAGAAAACCCGACCGCATCGAGCGGATCGATACCAGGAAGAGAGTCACGCAGGTACTCATCAAAGAGCCGCTCGTACTGAAAAACCATGACGATTTCGCGTTCGCGAAGCGAAGGAACCTGGCGCACAACCTGATAGCGCCGACGAGCGAGCTCCGGATCGCTCAAGAAGTGGCGGAAGACCGTGATCGACGCCTCGCACACGGCCTGCCAGGGGTTCTCGTGCGGGCGCGATAAATAGTCGCGCAGACCAGCCAAAAGCACATCATGATCAGCAAACACAACATCGTCTTTACCGCCGAACTGACGAAAGAACGTCGAGCGCGAAATGCCCGCGGTGCGAGCGATCTGATCAACCGAGGTAGCGTCAAAGCCCTGCTGCGCAAAAAGATCGAGGGCCACCGCCACAACATTGGTGCGCGCAGCAGAGGTCTCATCAGAATCACTCATAGGTGTGAGCCTAACCGCCACACCCGAACGAGGTGCAGTTTATGCTGCGGTAACTTGACTGTGTTAGGCGGTGTGCCGCATGCTCAGCCAGCAGTAGTAGGCTGGGGCCTCGGGTCGGTGACAACCGACACCCGGCAATTTTTGTCGCGATTTATCTGCGCACAACAGCGAAGGACCGCACTGTGGATCTCTACGAGTACCAGGCACGAGACCTTTTCGAATCCTATGGAGTGCCGGTGCTCGCCGGCATCGTGGCTGACACCCCGGGGGAGGTGAAGGCAGCCGCGGAGAAAATCGGTGGCGTCGTCGTAGTCAAGGCTCAGGTCAAGACCGGCGGTCGCGGAAAAGCTGGTGGCGTCAAGGTCGCAAAGACCCCCGACGAGGCTTATGAAGCAGCACAGGCGATTCTTGGACTCGATATTAAGGGCCACATCGTTAAGCGAGTGATGGTCGCCGCGGGCGCACGCATCGCCGAAGAGTTCTACTTCTCGGTATTGCTTGACCGCGCTAACCGCTCGTACCTGAGCCTGTGCTCGGTCGAGGGCGGGATGGAGATCGAGCAGCTGGCGGTAGAAAAGCCCGAGGCGCTGGCCCGTATCGAGGTCAACCCGCTCACCGGTATTGACAAGGCGAAGGCGCTTGAGATTGCACGTGCCGCCAAGTTCCCGGCAGAGCTGGAAGAAAAAGTGGCCGACCTCTTCGTCAAGCTCTACGACGTTTACACAAAAGAAGACGCCACGCTGGTGGAGGTCAACCCTCTCGTTCTCACCGAAGAGGGCGACATTATTGCCCTTGATGGCAAGGTCAGCCTCGATGAAAACGCGTCTGAGGTTCGTCACCCGCACCACGAAGCGCTGGCCGATAAAGACTCGGAGAACCCGCTCGAAGCCAAAGCCAAGGAATCAGGCTTGAACTACGTCAAGCTCGACGGCCAGGTAGGCGTTATCGGTAACGGTGCGGGCCTTGTCATGTCGACTCTTGATGTCGTTGCATATGCCGGTGAAAACCACGGCGATGTGAAGCCCGCGAACTTCCTCGACATTGGCGGCGGAGCCTCGGCCGACGTTATGGCCGCCGGCCTCGACGTGATTCTGGGCGACGAGCAGGTGAAGTCGGTGTTTGTTAACGTCTTCGGTGGCATCACCGCCTGTGATGCAGTCGCCAACGGTATTAAGGGTGCTCTCGAAAAGCTCGGTGCTGCAGCCACCAAGCCGCTCGTTGTTCGCCTCGACGGCAACCGTGTCGACGAGGGTCGTGCAATTCTGGCCGACTACGCCCACCCGCTGGTGACGCTTGCTGCCACCATGGACGAGGGTGCCAACAAGGCAGCCGAACTGGCCAACGCCTAAGCGCCGGCTTATCAGCGACTCCACTGATTTCTAAAGGACTAGACAGATGTCGATTTTTATCAACAAAGACTCCAAGGTCATCGTCCAGGGCATCACAGGCGGCGAAGGCACCAAGCACACCGCTCTCATGCTCAAGGCAGGTACCAATGTGGTCGGCGGTGTCAACGCCCGTAAAGCGGGTACCACTGTTGCCCACACCGACAAAGACGGCAACGCGGTAGAGCTGCCGGTTTTTGGCACGGTTGCCGAGGCGATCGAAAAGACCGGCGCCGACGTATCGATTGCGTTCGTGCCTGCTGCGTTCACCAAGAGCGCCATGATCGAAGCCATTGACACCGAGATCCCGCTTCTCGTTGTGATTACCGAGGGTGTTCCCGTCGGTGACACGGCCGAAGCCTGGGCTTATGCGACGGAAAAGGGCAACAAGACCCGCATTATTGGGCCGAACTGCCCGGGCATCATTACGCCCGAAGAGTCACTCGTCGGAATCACGCCGGCCAACATCACCGGCAAGGGGCCGATCGGACTCGTCTCGAAGTCGGGCACGCTCACGTACCAGATGATGTTCGAGCTGCGTGACCTCGGCTTCTCGACCGCGATCGGTATTGGTGGCGACCCCGTTATCGGCACCACGCACATTGATGCGCTCGCCGCTTTCGAAGCCGACCCCGAGACGAAGGCGATCGTCATGATCGGCGAAATCGGTGGCGACGCCGAAGAACGGGCGGCTGAGTTCATTAAGGCGAATGTCACCAAGCCTGTCGTCGGTTACGTTGCAGGGTTCACGGCCCCCGAGGGTAAGACGATGGGTCACGCTGGCGCTATCGTCTCGGGCTCTGCCGGTACCGCGCAGGCGAAGAAAGAAGCCCTCGAGGCAGCAGGCGTTAAGGTCGGAAAGACCCCGAGCGAGGCCGCAGCTCTTATGCGTGAGATCGTAGAAAACCTGTAATACTCGCTTCACTGAGTAAAAAGCGGGGGTTCCGGATGCAGCATCCGGAACCCCCGCTTTTTGTTACTCGTGACTCTACTGGGCCAGCATCAGTTCAATCGGGCCGCGAGCGAAGAACATCACGAAGCCGATCGTGACAATCCATAGCAGCGGGCGGATCTCACGAGCATGTCCGGAGAGTGCTCGCGCGACAACCCAGCCAATGAATCCGGCACCGATACCGTTGGCGATCGAATACGTCATTGGCATAACTGCGACCGTCAAAAATACCGGGAACAGCGCCGAGAAATCGGTCAGGTCGATATAGCGAATCTGGCTCATCATGAGCGCGCCAACAATGACCAGCGCTGCTGCAGCCACCTCGGTCGGCACAATTTTTACCAGGGGGCTAAAGAAAATGGCGATCAAGAACAGGGCAGCCGTGACGAGGTTGGCAAAACCTGTGCGCGCGCCCTCACCGATACCCGCGCCCGACTCGATGAACACGGTGTTTGATGAACTTGAGGTGCCACCGCCAACGACAGCGCCCACGCCCTCAACAATCAGCGCCGATTTGAGGCGCGGAAAGTTGCCGCGATCGTCGGCCAGGTTTGCTTCTTTTGCCAGGCCCGTCATGGTGCCCATGGCGTCGAAGAAGTTTGTGAAAACGAGCGTGAAAACCAGCATGAGCGCGGCCAGTGCGCCGATACGGCCGAACGCGCCAAAGACGTCGAACTGGCCCACGAGCGAAAGATCGGGCAGAGCAACGAGCTGTTCGGGAAGCGCAGGCAGGGTAAGGCCCCAGCCTCCCGGATTGTCTTCGGACTTGAGCCCAATATCGGCCACAGCCTCAACGACGGCAGCCAGCACAGTACCCGAGACGAGCCCGATAAGAATGCCGCCCTTCACCCGGCGGGCCACCAAAACGGCTGTTACCAGCAGCGTAATCGTGAAGATCAGCGTGGGCACGGTGGCGACAGAGCCGCCAACGCCCAGCCCGACCGGGGGCGAATCGGAGTGAGTTGCGGTGACGAACCCGGCGTTAACGAACCCGATAAACGCAATGAAAAGGCCGATTCCGACTGTGATGGCAATTTTTAGCTGCATGGGAACAGCATCGAAAATCATGCGGCGAAGGCCCGTGGCACTCAACAGCACGATAATGAGTCCGTTGATGACCACAAGACCCATGGCCTCGGGCCACGTGACTTCGCCGACAACAGAGAACGCGAGAAATGCGTTGATTCCCAGGCCCGCGGCGAACCCAAACGGTAGCCGTGCGACGATGCCGAACAGTGCGGTCATGACCGCGGCGGTGAGCCCAGTCACTGCACTCAGCTGTTCTGAATCCAGCATTGTGCCTGAGATATCGGCCGTGGTCGACAAAATGATCGGGTTCAGAATGACGATGTACGCCATCGTTACGAACGTGACGATGCCTCCGCGAATCTCGGCACCGAATGTCGACCCGCGCTGGGTGATTTCGAAGTAGCGATCAATCGCGTTTTTAGGCTCGGGTGGGGTCTCGGGCGCTTCGGTGGCCGACGAGGAAACAGATGACATGGGCAGAACCTCCTCGAAAAAACTACCGTGCCTGCGGCCTGTTTCGCGCGTCGAGCGACAAGACATGCCAAGTCGTCGTAGTCTCAGGGGGTCATGCAACGTTTTTTGGTCGCCATATTGGCTGCAGTCGATGCTGTCGTGGCAGCGGCCATCGTGGTGGCTGCGCTCGCCGCGCCGCTGACTATTTTGTGGGCGGTGGCCTTCGGCGTCACCGGTAACTGGGACGCCCTGTGGCCAACAGTGGCGGCCATATGGCGGCTGGGACATGGTGCTCCGCTGGCCATTGATATTGCTGAAGATGCTGTTCGGGCTTTAGGAATAGCCCCGGATGCTGCGCAGTTCACGGTTTCGCTACCGCCGCTGGGCATCATGCTGTTCACCCTGATTTTTGCGGCACGATCGGGTCGCCGCGCTGTACGAGCTGGCTCCTGGGTGGTCGGCGTCGGTACCGGCACTGTCGTTTTTGCGGCACTGGCTACGACGATTGCGCTGACGTCACAGACCGACGTGGTGCGCACACCATTGGTGTGGGCGATTGTTGCACCAACCGCTGTCTATGCGGCGGGCAGTGTCGCGGGAGCCGTGACTCTGGCATGGCGAGTGGACGACCACGGTTTCGTAAGCCGTGTGCGTGACTGGTTGGACGACCGCGGCATGTGGGGTGCGCTGCCCACACACGTGGTGCGCGGTGCTGCAGCAGCCACGGTAGGGATCATCGGTGTGGCCGCGGTTACCGTCGCACTGGCCACTATTTTGCATGCCGGAGAAATCGTTGCTCTCTTTGAGGCGCTGCGTGCAGACGGCCTGGGAGTCACGATGATCGGGCTCGCGCAGGTGCTGGCCGTACCGACAGTGATCGGCTGGGCCGTGGCTTGGTTGGCGGGCCCGGGTTTTGTTGTCGGAGTGGGTGCTACGGTCTCACCCGCTGCCACCGAACCCGCCATTGTGCCGGGAATACCGCTGTTTGGGCTGCTGCCCGACGGCGGTTCACCGTGGCTTCTCATCGTTATTCTGCTCCCCGTTGGTGTCGGTGCCTGTGCCGGATGGATCGTGCGCTCACGCATGGTGTGGCAGCACGATGACGCCCCGCTCCTGCACCGCGCCATAGTCTCTATCGGTATCGGGCTCACTGCCGCGGGAATCGGTGCTCTCATTGCCTGGGTTTCCTCCGGCGCGCTGGGTCCGGGCCGACTCCAGGTCGTGGGAGCCTCGCCGGGGTTTGTAGCACTCGCCCTCGGAGCAGAAATATTTATCGGTGCAGCAATACTGTTACTCTCACCCCGTCACCCCGAAGACACCGCGGGATGGCTCCGCGAAGACGAAACTGCCCCGGTCATGAGCGATCAGAGCCCGCACTAGACTAGACGGGTGTTCAGGGTCGTCGTTCTCATTTCTGGTACCGGTTCGAATCTGCGAGCACTGCTGCAGGCCTGCACTGCTGCAGAATACCCGGCAGAAATAGTTGCGGTCGGCGCTGATCGTGATGCATCCGGCCTCGCCCATGCAGCAGAATTCGGTGTTCCTACCTTCACAGTGAATTACCGTGACCACGCCAGCCGCGAAGAATGGGGCGCAGCACTCAGCGAGCAGCTGCGCGCCTACGCACCCGACCTGATTGTTCTCAGCGGCCTCATGCGCCTGCTGCCCGCCGCTGTTGTCGACGAATGGTCGCCCCGCATTATCAACACGCACCCCGCATACTTGCCCGAGTTCCCAGGAGCCCACGGAGTGCGCGATGCGCTTGCCGCCGGTGTGACACAGACCGGCGCCACCGTTATCGTCGTAGATAGCGGAATCGATAGCGGGCCGATTCTGGCGCAGGAACGCATAGCCGTTGCTGCAGACGACACCGAGCAGACGCTGCACGAAAGAATTAAGCCCGTGGAACGCCGACTCCTCATCGATGTCGTACAGCGCATAGCGGCCGGTGAAGCGCTGGTCTGAAACACCCGCACAAATAGATTTGTCCGTATCCGTATCGTCTCGCACAGAAGGAGAAACCGATGGCAGGCCCTCGCCTTGACCCGTCCCTGTACCGTGATCGCGATGTTGTTCCCATTCGTCGAGCACTGATTTCGGTCAGCGATAAGACAGGCCTGCTTGAGCTGGCGGCAGCACTGGCAGAAGCCGGAGTCGAAATCGTTTCTACCGGATCAACCGCCGCAACCATCCGCGACGCAGGGCACGAGGTGACCGACGTCGCCGCGGTCACCGGGGTTGCCGAAATGCTCGACGGACGAGTAAAGACACTGCACCCCAAGGTGCACGGCGGCCTGCTGGCCGACCTGCGACTGGCCGACCACGAACGGCAGCTCGAAGAGCTTGAGATCGAACCATTCGAACTGGTCGTTGTTAACCTGTACCCGTTTGTTGAAACAGTGGCATCCGGAGCCGCAGACAACGATGTCGTCGAACAGATTGACATCGGTGGGCCCGCTATGGTGCGTGCCGCGGCAAAAAACTATGCCAACGTCACGATCGTCGTCTCGCCAGAGTCGTACCCCTCGGTGATCGAATCCGTCAATGACGGCGGCACCACACTCACCCAGCGCCGTGAACTGGCAGCGCGTGCTTTCTCGCACACCGCTGTCTACGACTCGGCCGTTGCCGCATGGTTTGCCGAAGCGACACTCGGCGACGGCGAAGACCTGCCTGAACACCTCACGATCAAGGCAGAAAAGCTCGCTACCCTGCGCTACGGCGAAAACTCGCACCAGCGCGGTGGAATCTACACGCGCGTGGGTGGGCACGGCATCGCGCAGGCCACACAGTTGCAGGGCAAAGAAATGTCATACAACAACTATGTTGATGCCGACGCAGCATTGCGCGCAGCCTACGACATGGTGCTGCCCGCGGTCGCAATCATCAAACACGCCAACCCGTGTGGAATCGCCACAACCGCCCCCAACGCACTCGACCCCATCGCCAGTGCGCACATTCGCGCCCACGAGTGCGATCCCGTTTCTGCCTACGGAGGCGTCATCGCTGCGAACGGCACCGTCACACTAAAAATGGCCGAGAACCTCAAAGACATCTTCACCGAAGTTATTGTCGCGCCATCATTCGAACCTGAAGCGCTCGAAGTGTTCCGGGCCAAAAAGAACCTGCGCCTGCTGCAGCTTCCCGACGACTGGCAGCAAGAACGCATGGACGTGCGCCTCGTCTCGGGCGGACTCCTCCTGCAAGATGCTGACCGCTTCCCCGATGACATCGTTTCCGTCGCAAAAAACTGGGAACTGGTTTCGGGAGAACGACCCGACGACGCCGAAATGGAAAACCTCATCTTTGCGTGGAAAGCATGCCGCGCCGTCAAATCAAACGCGATCGTTCTTGCGAAAGGCAACGCTACCGTCGGCGTCGGAATGGGACAGGTCAACCGCGTTGACTCCTGCCGACTGGCAGTGGAACGGGCAGGAGCACGGGCTGCCGGATCTGTTGCTGCATCCGATGCCTTCTTCCCCTTTGCCGACGGCCCCCAGGTGCTGTTAGACGCTGGCGTCACCGCCATTGTGCAGCCGGGCGGGTCGGTGCGCGACGGCGAAGTAATCGACGCGGCACGCAAAGCCGGTGTGACCATGTTCTTTACCGGAGAACGACACTTCTTCCACTAAACAGGTGCGGACTACTCACAGTCCGAAAAAAATACGCGTATGCTGGAGCGCTCATGTTTATGCGCTCCAGCATTGCCGTCTCTGCATGATTCCCATCTGCTACCGATAAGAAAGCTATGTCTTCGACATCCCCCGTCACCGAACGATCCACCCTCGCCTCGCTCCTGCGCCTGGCACCCTTCGTCAAACCGGTCGCATGGCGACTGTTCGGCGGTGGCGTGAGCGCTCTGGGCGCAGCAGTTATTGCTCTGTGCATCCCGCTGCTGCTGGAAACGGTTATTGAAGGCCCCATCGCCAGCGGTGTCACAACCGCCATCGTGTGGGGTGCCGTAGCCGTGTTCATTCTTGCTCTGGGCGAAGCTGCCATGGTGTGGGCTCGTCGCCAATTCGTACTCAACCCCGCCACACAGGTCGAATATGAAATGCGCACCGAGCTGTACTCGCAGTTGCAAGAACTTCCCGTCGCGTTCCATGACCGCTGGCAATCGGGTCAGTTGCTCAGCCGCATGATGCAAGACATCAGCCTCATCCGGCGCTGGGTAGCATTCGGTCTCGTCATCTTGGTGGTCAACCTCCTCACCATCAGCATCGGAGCCGTGCTGCTGTTCCGCTGGCACTGGATGCTCGGAGCAGTGTTCCTCGTTACCGCCATCCCCCTGTGGATTCAAGGTTTCGTCTTCGAAAAGCAGTACGGTGTGCTCACCCGCCGCAGCCAAGACCAAGCCGGCGACCTGGCCACGAGCGTAGAAGAAAGCGTGCACGGTATTCGCGTGCTCAAAGCCTTCGGACGCGGCAAACAAGCCCTCCTGCGCTTCAGTAAACAGGCCGAGACACTGCGCGAAACCGAACTCCACAAGGCACGAGCCGTGGGTTGGATTTGGTTCTGGCTCGTACTCATGCCCGAAATCGCGTTTGCGGTGAACCTGCTCGCCGGAATCTGGCTCATCAGCCAGGGAGCCCTGCGAACCCCCGAACTCTTCGCCTACTTCGCCATGGCCGTCGTACTGCGCTGGCCCATCGAATCGATCGGCTTCTTGTTCTCGTTTATGCTCGACGCGCGAACGGCAACAGACCGCGTATTTGAAATCTATGACGCCCGCAACACGATCACCGACCCCCAGCATCCGGAAACAATTGCCGAACCCCGCGGCGAGCTAGCTTTTGTCGATGTGCACTTTCGCTACCAAGACGCCGGTGCTTCAGAACGCGACCTGCTCGACGGCATTAATCTGACACTGCAGCCCGGCGAAACCATGGCTCTGGTGGGGCTCACCGGATGCGGCAAAACAACGCTCACCACGCTTCCTACGCGCCTGTACGACGTCACCTCCGGCACCGTCACACTCGATGGTGTCGACGTACGGCAGCTGCGTCTCGCTGAGCTGCGGCGCCACATCGCCATGGCTTTCGAAGATGCCACACTGTTTTCGGCTTCCGTGCGAGAAAACGTTCTGCTCGGCAGGCCCGATCTCGACCTCACCAGCGAAGAAGCCGAAAGAGTACTGCGGGAAGCGCTCGGTGTTGCCCAGGCCACATTTGTTGACACACTGCCCGAAGGCGTCGAAACAATCATCGGCGAAGAAGGACTCAGTCTCTCGGGCGGCCAACGCCAGCGACTCGCGCTGGCCCGAGCAGTGGCAGCGAAACCGCGTGTGCTCGTACTCGACGACCCGCTCTCGGCCCTCGATGTCGATACGGAAGCGCTCGTCGAAGAGGCCCTCCGCCATGTGTTGGCCGAAACAACCGCGCTGATCGTCGCGCACCGCCCCTCGACCGTGGCGCTGGCCGACCGCGTCGCGCTCTTAGAAAGCGGTCGCATCACGGCGGTGGGTACTCACGCCGAACTCCTGCGCACCAGCGCTCACTACCGCCACGTGATCTCGAGTCTTGAAGCCGAAGAGGCCGCACGCACGGGCACAATACCGATCATCACCGAGGCGATGGCTGCCACCGCAGCATCCGAAACCCCCACCGACACAGCAGAAAAGGAGGCACAGGCATGAGCGCCGCCATTATTGGTACGCAAGATGAAGACCGCTCCAACTACACAAAAGAAGAAAGCCGTGCCATTCGGCGTCGGTCACTGCGCCTTTTAGGGTCGCTGCTCTCACCACTTCGCGGACAGATCATCATCACAGCAATCGTGCTGCTGATCTCAACAGCGATGCAGGTAGCAGGCCCTGCACTTATCGCCTACGGACTCAACACTGCGCTGCCGGCGGTGCTGGAGCAGTCCGACTGGATGCCGACGTTCGCCGTCAGCATCGTATTTGTTGTCGTCGCTGTGCTGGGTGCCGCAACAATCGGCTGGTACGCGGTGCTCACCGCTCGCATCACCCAGGCCGTGTTAATCGACCTTCGCAAGCGGGTCTTTTTACACACCCAAAAACTCAGCCTCGAATTTCACGAGTCATACACCTCGGGCCGCATCATTTCTCGGCAAACAAGCGACCTCGACTCCATCCGTGAACTGCTCGACGGTGGCCTGAACCAGCTCGTTTCGGGTGTGCTGTACGGGCTGTTTACGTTCATCGCACTCATGCTCGTCGACTGGCAGTCGGGAGTCGTGCTGGTGCTGGCCGGAATACCCCTGGCGGCACTCATGCGCTGGTTCTACCAGCGTTCACAGCGCGTATACCGTGAATCGCGAGTTATCAGCGCGCGAGTCATCGTTCACTTTGTTGAAACGATGACGGGCATTCGTGCGGTCAAAGCGTTCCGTAAAGAACCCCGCAACGACGAAGCGTTTCGCGGCGTGGCCGGAGAATATCGCGACGTTAACCGCCGCTCACTGATGCTCTTCGGTGCTTTTGAACCCGGCCTCATGGCTGTTGCCGCCGTCACACTCGGTGCAGTTGTGCTGTGGGGTGGCCTGCGGCTTGCCGATGGTGCGGCACAGATCGGTATTCTCTTGGCCGCCGTTTTGTATGTGCGCAACTTTTTTGCGCCCATGCAAGAGGTGGCCATGTTCCTCAACTCGTATCAGTCGGCCACAGCCGCGCTCGAGAAGGTATCGGGCGTACTTGAAGAAGAACCCACCGTGCCCGACCCCGACAGCCCGGTCGACCTGTGGGAGGCCAAGGGCACGATCAATTTTGACCGCGTCACATTTGGGTACTCGAACGAGATTACGATCCTGCCGGAGTTCTCCCTCGATATCCCGGCCGGGCAAACCATCGCGCTTGTGGGCACGACAGGGGCCGGAAAATCAACCCTGGCCAAGCTTATTTCTCGGTTCTATGACCCGACGCACGGCGTTATCACCCTCGATGGCGTCGACCTTCGCTCCATGCATCCGAAAGACCTGCGCCGTGCCATCGTGATGGTCACGCAAGAGGCCTACCTGTTTAGCGGCACCGTCGCTGACAACATTGCTCTGGGTAAACCGGATGCCACCCTGGACGAGATTCAGCAGGCCGCGCGCGCCGTTGGTGCCCACGCCTTTATCGAGGCACTACCCGATGGCTACAACACCGACGTCAATAAACGTGGCGGACGAGTGTCGGCCGGGCAACGACAGCTCATCTCATTTGCACGAGCTTTTCTTGCTGACCCTGCCGTGCTCATATTGGATGAAGCCACAGCCTCGCTCGATATCCCGTCGGAGCGACTCATTCAAGACGCCCTGCAAACACTGCTGGCAGACCGCACCGCGATCATCATCGCCCACCGGCTGTCGACCGTCGCAATCGCCGACCGCGTGCTCGTGATGGAACACGGGCGCGTCATCGAGGACGACACTCCGCAGGCGCTTATCGAGGGCACCGGAAAATTTGCGCAGCTCCACGCTGCATGGCAGGAAACACTCGTGTAACTGCGCAACACTACCGTTAGCATGAACATATGGACCCGTTCTGGGCAGCAGTGGCCGACCTCTGGTGGGTGGCGCCAGCGACCGCTGGGGCCGCAGGGCTAGGGGTGATCGGTATGTACGGAACACGTTCGTCGCGAGCGCGTCGGGTGGGCTATGCCGCAGCTGTTTCTGATTTGCGGCTAGCCCGCAGCCGTGCTGTCGCCGCACGGATGAACATAAAAACAGCGCGTGCCGACCAGGCACGAATCGCCGCTTCATCGACGCATCCGGGTGAAATACACGCCGCGCGCACAGCCGTGCGCGAAGCAGAGCAGCAACGCAAGACCGCGGTGGCCGACGTTCGCGCGGCTCGTGCGCGGGTACAGGCAGAGCGTGCCGCGTGGGCGGCGCCGAAAGGAACCACACCTCTGCCGGTCGAGCGGGTGCGGTCTGCTCACGATGCTGTTATCGCGCGGTGGGTCGAGTATGAAACAGACCCGGCTCTCAGTATCGGGTTTCCGCTGATGAGCGACGCCCGCCACCCCGCCACCGCGCGATTTTTGCAGCGGGTTGAAGAAGCCCAGCGGCTCCGGCCGCCCAGTGACGAGAACCTCATGAAGCCGCGCGATTTCTCACGCTATCGCGAAGCAGTCGCCGAACTCGCCCGTGCGTTTAGCGTGGCCGAACATTCAGCGCGAGGCGCTATATCGGCACCAGCCTCGGGCGACAGTAACGAATGGCATGACACTGCCCAGCGCTTAGCCAGACAGTCTGCCGATGTGATCGATAAAGTCACCGGCTTTGCCGCAGGCGCAATTACCGCATGGTCGTCGCGAAAGAACACGCGAGACGAATAGGGCGATGAGTAGTGGCGACGGGGTCTCAGTGGGGGAGGGGATCTGAGGCCCCGCCGCCGGTCAGTCAACACACATCGGCGTGTGCAGAAGTTATGAAGGCCGAATTTCGGCAATAACCTCGGAATATTCGGTTTCTCCGACCGGTGTAAAACCGACGCGGCGGAAGAACGGCTCGGGGCCGCTTTCGCCTGCCTCGTAAATCACGTTGACGCTCTCAACACCCCGTTCGCGGGCTTCGGCCAATAGGCTTTCGACCGCAAAACGGCCAACACCCTGGCCCTGAGCCCCCGCATCCACATTGATGCGCCAGAGAACATTACGGAAATATTCCTCTGAGGTGTCGGCATTAAAGCTGGCGCTAATAAAGCCGACAACGTCATCGCCATCGACAACGACGCGCTGCCACGAGGTTTGTGGGCTCACGACCGTTGAAGCGATGCCGTAGGACACGGGCGCGAGAAATTGCTCCTGCCCGGGTTTTAATGACAGGTTGTTGACGGCGACGATGGTTGCCGCCGATAGTTCCACCACGCGCAGTTCCGACATAACCCCAGGCTAACGCTTCTCAACACTTTTCGGGGCGTGATGGTCATTCTGGGGATGACGCGATGATGCTTTCCCGTGCGTCAGTGCACAACGTCGTAGACGACCTTGTGCACACCGTTGGAGTACATTTCGTGCTCCGCGACCTTCAGCCGTGTGGTGTCTTTGTCGGCCGTGCTGAACAGGCGCTTGCCGGCACCGAGCATCACGGGGAACACGAGAAGGTGATACCGGTCAACGAGTCCCGCATCGGCAAGTTGAGCGCCCAGCTCGGCAGAACCATGCACGAGGATGGGGCCGCCGTCGGTCTGTTTGAGTTCGGCGACCTCGTCGAGGGAGCGCAGAACGGTTGCGGGCCAGCGGGAGTCGTCGGATGCGAGGCTCGTCGAGACGACGTAGCGCGGAAGGGTGTTGTACCGCGCGAACTCCTCAATGGTGGGCCATGTGGGCGCGAAGGCCTCGTAGCTGCGTCGGCCCACAAGGAGCGCGCCAGCCTCATCTTGTTCGCGTTCTTTAATTTCGTAGGCATCTTCCACGAAAGGAACGTCTCGAAAGGTCCATCCCGCATTGCGATAGCCGGACTCGCCGCCTGGTGCTTCCATAACCCCGTCGGCCGAGACGAAGGCAGTAACTATGAGCGTGCGCATATGTGTTCTCCATTTCTGGGCTGGAGCGGAACACGCTAGCAGGCAGAGATCGGGAGCAACTTCCCCCGCCTTTAACCGTGAGCAGGGTGTGAGCGTTGCGTCTGCGGTACTGTGAGCTTGCCGAGGCAATGGAAGCCCATGAAGTTCAGCTCGAAGGCGATAGCGGTGCATTCGAACGGTACCTCAGGCTGTTCTCGCTACCGGCCGCTGCTGCATTTACCCGGCAGCGTGGTTGAGCGAGCTCAGGTATCTTGGTATCGAGACGAATCGCCCCCGTGGACAGGAGAATCCCCAGGTGACCGACGACGCCATCATCTACACATACACCGACGAGGCTCCGGCCCTGGCCACCGCATCTCTATTGCCCATTGTTCGGGCATACGCGGGCCAGGCCGGCATTGACATTGAGACCCGCGATATTTCGCTCGCAGGTCGCATCCTCGCGGTCTTTCCCGAGCGACTCACCCCCGAACAGGAGGTGGGCGATGCCCTCAGTGAACTGGGACAGTGGGCTACACGGCCCGAGGCAAATATCATCAAGCTTCCCAATATTTCTGCCTCGATTCCGCAGTTGAAAGCGGCGATTGCAGAACTTCAGGGCAAGGGTTTCGATATTCCGAACTATCCCGACGAACCGTCGACCGACGACGAACGTGAAGCTCGTGCGCGGTACGACCGCATCAAGGGTTCGGCTGTCAACCCCGTGCTGCGTGAGGGAAACAGTGACCGCCGTGCCCCGCTGGCGGTGAAAAACTATGCGCGTAACCACCCGCACCGCAATAAGCCATTCGCTGAGGGTTCAAAAACTCGTGTAGCTACGATGGGCCACGACGACTTTGCATCGAATGAGAAGTCGTGGGTCGCACCGGCATCCGATGTGCTGAGCATTCGCCACACGGCTGAAGATGGCACCGTCACAGTGCTGAAAGAGGGGCTTGCCGTGCAGGCCGACGAGATCGTCGATGCGACGTTCCTCTCGGCAGCCGCGCTCGACGCATTCCTGGCCGACACTATCGAAGCGGCACGCCGCGACGACGTGCTGTACTCGGTGCACCTCAAGGCAACCATGATGAAGGTGTCCGACCCGATCATCTTCGGTCATGTTGTTCGCGCATTCTTCGCCGACGTCTTTGCTCGCTACGGTGAACAACTGGCGGCAGCCGGCTTGACCGCGAATGACGGCTTGGGCTCGATCCTAGCGGGCCTTGAGAGCGTGGCCGAGGGTACAGAAATTGCTGCCGCATTTGAGACCGCCATTGAGAACGGTCCGCGCCTGTCGTACGTCAACTCTGATCGTGGTATCACGAACCTGCACGTGCCCTCCGACGTCATTGTCGACGCATCGATGCCCGCACTGATCCGCAACGGCGGAAAGCTGTGGGGTGCAGACGGCGGCGAGGCCGAGACCATCGCGGTGATTCCCGACTCTTCATACGCGGGCGTTTACCAGACAGTCATCGAAGACACGATTGCTCACGGGCCACTCGACCCGGCGACTATCGGGTCGGTGCCCAACGTGGGCCTGATGGCGCAGGCTGCTGAGGAATACGGCAGCCACGACAAGACGTTCGAGATCACAGCATCCGGCACTGTGGAGGTTGTTACTTCGGCGGGCGAGGCTGTGCTGACACACACAGTGGCACCGGGTGACATCTGGCGGGCAACGCAAACAAAGGATGTTCCTGTTCGTGACTGGGTGAAGCTAGCCGTCACTCGGGCGCGCGCAACCGGTGCCCCTGCTGTTTTCTGGCTTAACCCCGAGCGTGCTCACGATGCTGTTCTGATCGAACGCGTACAGCGTTACCTGACCGATCACGACACCGACGGATTGACGATCGAGATCTTGACGCCGGTAGAAGCCACGCAGTATTCCCTGGACCGGATGCGGCGCGGCGAAGACACCATCTCTGTTACCGGAAACGTTTTGCGCGACTACCTGACCGATCTGTTCCCCATCCTCGAGGTGGGAACCAGCGCCAAGATGCTTTCGATTGTTCCTCTTCTTGCCGGCGGTGGTCTGTTTGAGACCGGCGCGGGTGGCTCTGCACCGAAGCACGTGCAGCAGCTGCAAGAAGAAGACTATTTGCGCTGGGATTCGCTGGGCGAGTTCTTTGCTCTGGCCGCGTCGTTCGAGCACTACGGCGACCGCACGGGCAACGCGAAGGCACGGGTGTTGGCCGAAACGCTCGATGCGGCCACCGGAACGTTCTTAGAAGAAGACCGTTCACCCGGGCGCAAGCTGGGCACGATCGACAACCGCGGTAGCCACTTTTACCTTGCGCTGTACTGGGCGCAGGAGTTGGCTGCGCAGCAGAACGACACCGAGTTGGCTGCTGCCTTCGCACCGGTAGCTGAGGCACTTGCTGCCGGTGAACAGACGATTGTTGACGAACTGATTGCTGTGCAGGGTAAAGAAGCACAGATCGGTGGCTACTATCGTCCGGATGCTGCGGCTGTGGAGGCGGTCATGCGGCCCTCTGCCACACTCAACGCGGTGATTGACGGTCTGAGCGCTTAGCTCTCAGTAACGAAAGGGCGGCTGGCAGAAAAGAATCTGCCAGCCGCCCTTTGTGTCTGATGCTGTGTCTGCTGCAGCGTGAATGCAGATCAGTAGTGGATGGTGACCTCAACGCCCTCGGGTGACCAGTTGTAGAGCCACTCGGCACGCCACTCGGGCATACCCACGCAGCCGTGACTCATGGGGGTTCCCCAGTTTGAGTGCCAGTACACGCCGTGGAATGCTTCGTCGCCGTTAAAGTACATAACCCATTTCACGTCGGGCTGGTAATAGTAGGGCGGCTTTTTGAGGTCTTTGTCGCCCATGTTTTGAGAATCAAGTTTCCAGTTGATCGTGTAGGTGCCGGTTTGGGTGGCGAATTCATCGACGCCGGAAGACACCGCCCACGAGTCGATAGCCTTGCCGTTTTCTATGGCGGTCACCATCTGGGTGGCGAGATTCACGTCGATCGTGCGCTGCAGCGTCGTTGTGGTGAATTTTGTTTCGGATACGGGAAGTTCGTAGCGCGCTGTGCCACTTTCGAGCATTTCGGCAAATTCTGCTGCCACACCCGTCACATCGCCGAGCGAGCGGCCGCTGATTCCTTCTGTGATTGTGCGCAGTGTTTCTCCCGCAGAGTTGGTAATGACTTCTGCGTTCTGCGGTTTGCGGTCAACAACTTTCGCTAGGCCGTCGACAGCTTTCTGAATGGCGGACTCGTTTGCTTCGATCTGGAGTTCCCCATTGTCATCAACGACGTCGAGCCACTCGGCGGCGTCGGCGGGTGCGACGGCAACCGTGCGTTCGTCACCAATGTAGAAACCGATGGTCGTGAGCATACCGTTGAGAGTGTCTACCGTCTCCTGAGCTTTGTCGTCGGTGATGGCAGCTTCGACGGGTACGGGCTCGTCATCAAATGTGACCGTGGTCTGGCCATTGGCGAGTGCCTCGGTGAGCGTATTTTCTAGTGCGTCGAGGTCGATGCCTGTTCCGCTGATAGCGGGGGTAAGTGCATAAACTTTCTTGCTTTCGTCAAATTCGACGACCGCGCCGATGGGGTCGGAATATGCCTGAGGAACAGCCTGTCGAAGGGTCTCTTCGGCAACCTCGGTGTCGAGGGTGACGTGCCCGGTAATAGGTGTTGATGACCACGAACCGACCTTCCACAGTGGATAGTCGGCATAGGCTTGCTCAACAAGGGCACGAGCGCCGACATCTGCCCCCAACTGTTCGCCAGTGACGGCTGTTTCGGCCGTCGGTCCGAGGTCGACCTCGAGCCGCGCCAGTTGCGTGTCAATTTTCTCGGTGGCCATACCCACGGTCATACCACCCACCGACACCCCGGCCACGGTGGTTCCGGGGGCGATAAGTATGAGTGAGGCGGCGGCCGTTCCGGCAATAAGTGCACCTGCGGCAGCAAGTGTCCACCACAGTGCTTTACGGCTGCGGCGTTTCTCGGTCGCGGGAGCCCACTGTGTTGCTGTGGCAGAAGAGTCACCGGATGCTGGTGCCGAGTCGGCCTGCGCTGCGGGCAGTGCTTCCGTGTCGGCCGGGGTGCCGGCTCCGGCGTTCGAATCGGCCGCGGGAACGCCGGCGACCGTTGTTGGCGAGCTGTCGACGATCGCTGTCGCTGCGGTCGCCGCAACAGCGTCATCGGCGCTTTCGCTCTCCGTGTCGGGATCGGTGCCTGACGACTCGTCGGTACCGGGCTGAGCCACGGCGACAGTCGCGGCTGTTTCTTCCGCTTCGGCTGCGTCGGCCTCCGGCTCGTTGGCCTCTGGTGCGTTGGCTTCAGGCTCGCTGGACTCTACGTCTTCGGCGTCAGGTCCTTCGACCTCGCGTTCGTCGGCCTCGCGTTCTTCGGCCTCAGGTTCGTCGGCCTCAGGTTCGTCGGTTTCAGCCCCGGCGTCGGTCGTGCTGACGGGCGATTCGTCTAACTCGGTCGCGTCTTCAGCATCATCCGACGAGTCAGCATCTGCTGTTTCCGTGACGGATTCATCCGCAGCGGCGTTGTCGTCAACGGCGCTGTCTTCGGCAGGTTCAGCATGAGGCTCAGCATCCGGAACAGCATCGTCTGCTGCATCCGGTTCGTCGCTGCTCGAGTCAACTGTTTCCGTAGGCTCGTCCGGTTCGCCCGGCGCGCTCTGATCCGCAGAATCGCTCTGTTCAGCCTGCTCGGCCTGTTCAGCCTGCTCGGCCTGCTCAGCCTCAGCCTGTTCGCCCTGCTCGGCTTCTGCTGGTGTCGCCGTCTGTTCTGCAGACTCTGTTGCTGGCGATATGGCATCGCCATCGCCCGCGTCTGCCGACGAATCTTGCCCGGCCTTCGTAGCAAGGTCGGTCACAAATCTGCCCCCCCCGAAAATCATCCACTGTGGTGTCACGAAAAGAAACACACACCTTGACAATTCTAGGTCAGTTCAGATAACAGGAAGGAAACGTTCTGCTTCGTTATTCGTGTGTAAAAAGGTTCCGGATGCTGCGCTACGCCGGGTCGACAACCGCGAGGGCGTCGATTTCTACCAGCATCTTGGGATTGGGCAAACCCGTGAACACTGTTGTCCGTGACGGGAGCACTCCGCTGGGGGAGTGGGCCGTGACGAAGGCGCCATAGGCCTCGTTCATGAGTGGGAAGTCGTCTGCTTTAGTGAGGTAGACGCGCAGCATAACGACATCGTCAAAGGACGCACCGGATGCTTCAACAATGGCTTTGACGTTTTCCAAGACGCGAGTTGTCTGTGCGGCGACATCGCCGGGGTGCAAGTATTCACCGCTGGCGGGGTCGACGGGCCCCTGACCGGAGACCTGAACGATGGGGCCTTTTCGTACACCCTGGGAGAAAACGTGGGCGGGTGCAGGGGCTGCGTCAGTGGTGATGCGGATCTTCGAGCTCATAGCGCCCAGCCTAGGCGAGAACAGGGTAGACAGCGGGGAGTCATCCACAGTTTGTGGCATCCGGATACCGTTGTGTCGTTACAGCGGATAGCGTGGAGGTGTGCAGCTCATCATTCCTGATCCTGTTCTTGGACCATGGGCGAAAGGCATCGCGCCGCGCCTTCATGGTTTGCCGCTGTCTGAAGTGGCGGCCGCCGAGGCGCGCCTCTCGGAGTTTCCCACTCCTGTGTTCACCGTGCATGAGGCGGCGCTCACGCATAACGAGACGACTGTTTTCGCATGGGCGCGTGAGCAGGGCGTGCTTATGGCACCCCATGGCAAGACGTCCATGTCACCCGCCCTGTGGCAGCGCCTGCTCGACGCCGGGGCATGGGGAATAACTCTGGCGACACCGTGGCAGGCTCAGTTGGCGATTTCTTCTGGTGTGCCGACCGTACTTATCGCGCACGGTGTTGTCGACCACGCGTCGGTGCAGCAGCTTGCGGCACAGCTTGACGCGCGACCGGGGCTTCGTGTTATTTGCTGGGCCGACAGTGTTGAAGCGGTCAATATCTTGCAGCGAGGTATGGATGGCTCGTCTGCGGTGCTGGACGTTCTCGTGGAAATCGGCGGAATGAAGGGGCGTACGGGAGCCCGCTCCATCGACGACGGGGTCGCGATCGCAAAGGCTATCCACGGGGCTTCGCACCTGCGACTGGCGGGTATTGGCGGCTACGAAGGACCATTTGGTTCAGAGCGCACGGCACATGAACAAGATTCTGTCGATGCCTACCTCTCCACGTTTTTGACTCTGCACAGTGCCGTGGGTGAACTGTATGACGGCAGTGTTCGGCCAATCCTGTCGGCCGGGGGCAGTGCTTGGCCAGATCGCGTGGCCGCGGTGCTTTCGCAGGCTTCAGAAACGGCCGATGTCGTGGTGCGGTCGGGCGCGTTCCAGATTCACGATGATGGACTGTACCGTCGGGTGTCGCCGTTCGGAAAAATCGTCGACACGGCTCCATTACGCTCCGCCATGCATGTGTGGTCGCGGGTTGTTTCGCGACCTGAGCCCGACCTCGCGCTGCTCGATGCGGGGCGACGCGACGCCTCTTTCGATAACGGTCTTCCCGAACCGCAGGGTGTTGACGGCGAAGTGATCAAACTCAACGATCAGCATGCGTTCTTGCGTCTGCCCGAAGATTCCACTGTGGCGATCGGAGACGTTATTCGACTCGGGGTTTCACACCCGTGCACCGTATTTGATAAATGGCGCGTGGGTGTCGTTATTGACGACCCGGATGCCGCTGACCCGCGTGTGATCGGAGCGTTTGCAACGTGCTTCTAAGAGACAGCGAGCCTGGCGCTGTACTGCAATTGAGCGTCGGGCTAGCTGCCCAGGGACGCGTGCGTATTTACCGTCGGGCAACCGTTATTGATGGCACAGGCAAAGGCCGTTTTGTGGCGGATGTTGCTGTCGAAGGTCGGCGCATCGTCGCCATCGTGACCGAAGGCACCGCGGCCGACGACCCCCAGCGCACGATGCTCGATACCCCTCCCGAGGGCACGATCGAGATCGACGCCGAAGGCAAGGTGCTCTCTCCCGGCTTTATCGATATGCATGCTCATAGCGATCTGGCTGTGCTGCGTGGTGCCGATCACACAGCAAAGCTGCTGCAGGGCGTAACGACCGAGGTTATTGGCCAGGACGGGCTCGGCTACGCCCCCGCTACTGATGCAACAGCCGATACGGTAGCAACGCAGATCGCCGCCTGGAATGGGCGGCTCGACACTGCTCGCTGGCGTTCATTTTCCGACTTTATTGACGACATTGACCGAAGCACTGCGGGCAATGTTGCTGTCTTGGTGCCGCAGGGCAACCTGCGCATGATGGTTGTGGGGCATCACTCGCGAGAGGCGACAGCAGAAGAACGGGGTCAGATGGCCGACCTGCTCGGGGAGGCTCTCGATGCGGGAGCCGTGGGCATGTCGAGCGGGCTCACGTATGCGCCGGGAATGCATGCGAGCACAGACGAACTGGCGATGCTGTGCCGCGTCGTAGCGGAACGCGGTGGATATTGGGCTCCGCATACCCGCAGTTATGGTGCACGCGCACTGGAGGCGTACAAAGAAGCACTCGATATTGGGCGACGCACAGGCTGCCCGATTCACTTGACGCATGCGACCATGAACTTTGCTGCGAACCGCGGTAAAGCCCAGCAGCTGTTGGCGCTCATCGATGACGCGATTGCTGATGGCGTCGATGTTACTCTCGACACCTATCCGTATCTTCCCGGCGCGACAACGCTCGCTGCGCTGCTGCCGAGTTGGCTGGCAGAAGACGGCGATGTTGTTGCGGCCGTTGCGGCTCTGGACGAATCAGGACGCAGCAGGGTGCGCCATGAACTCAACGAAGTGGGCAGTGACGGTTTTCACGGCGAAAAGGCCGACTGGTCGCTGATCGAGGTTTCGGGTGTTGGCCAGCCGGAACACGCGCCCCTCGTAGGCAAAACGATCGCGCAGATCGCAGCCGACAGCCAGCGCGATGCAGTAGACATCGTTCTTGACCTTGTGGTCGCCGACGCCGGCGCAACGGGGATTCTTATGCACGTTGGCGATGAAGACAACGTTCGCGCGATTATGCAGCATCCGGCGCACTGCGCAGGTTCAGACGGAATTCTCGTGGGTGATAAGCCTCACCCTCGCGGCTACGGCACGTTTCCGCGCTATCTGGGGCACTATGCGCGCGAGCAGGGTGTGCTCACACTCGAGCAGGCTATTCAGCACCTCTCAGGCACCCCGGCACGGCGTTTGGGTCTGTGGGAGCACGATGCACCTCGCGGCATCATCACCGAGGGTGCGGTCGCTGACCTCGTGCTTTTTGATCCAGGCACCATCATCGACCACGCCACTTTTGACGACCCACGCCGTGCACCCTCGGGTATCGACGAGGTTGTGATTGGCGGTGTTCCCGTTGTGGTCGACGGCACTGTTACCGGTGCAACGCCCGGCGGTGTGCTGAGGCGCGTGCTCCCCGCGCACCGCGCGACGGTACCGCTGCAGCAGAGCACGATTGATCCTCATGAGAGAGCTGTTGTTCTCCACCCAGAGGTGGCGGTTAGTGCCGACGAAGCACTGACAGAAGAGGCGGTAGCGCTGCGCCGGATTATTGCGCAGTTGGATCCGGATGCCGCGCGCTATGCCTCTGCTGCCGGCGACTGGGCCGATGCTGCCACAGAGGTTGCGCTGGAAGTCGACCCGAGTGTGGTGACCGATTACGACTGGGGTATGAGTGTTGTCGATGAAGCCTTCTGTCTTCAGATCGCTGACGGACGAGTGCTTGTACGGGGAGCAACGAAGACAGGAGTCTTTCGTGGTGTGATGGCGCTGGCACAGCTTGTGCCGACCTCCGTGAGCTGTCCGGATGGTAGCCGTGCCGCAGCCCCGGCCGTTCTCCCTCATGGCACATGGTGGTCGGCTCCGGCAGTGGCGTGGCGTGGCGTGATGATCGACGTTGCACGGCATTTCCGCCCCATCGATGACCTTCGTCGAATCATCGACTTGCTGGCGCTGCACCAGATGTCGGTGCTGCACTTGCACCTCACAGATGACCAGGGGTGGCGCTACGAGGTGCCGGGGTATCCTCTCCTCACCGAAGTCGGCGCTCGTCGCGAGAGCACCCAGCGCGGACACGGAGATCAGGCGACGGTAGAAGCCGGGGTTCATGAGGGCTTCTATACGCAGACGGAGTTGCGTGAGCTTGAAGCCTACGCACGCGAACGACACATCACTGTTGTACCCGAGGTCGAGCTCCCGGGGCACGTGCAGGCCGCGTTGGCCGCGTACCCGGAGCTCGGAAATACCGATGCGGCTGGACCCCCCTCGGCGCCGTGGGAGCGCTTTGGTGTCAATACTCGCACGCTGGCGCCCACGGACGAGGCCGTCGCCATGGGCGTTGCCGCTATCGACGCGCTGTGCGACGCTTTTGCCTCGCCGTGGATTGGTATCGGCGGCGACGAAGTGCCGGTGCACGAGTGGGAGCACAGCGAGCGGGCGCAGGAGCGCATGCGTGCACTTGGCCTGGACTCGGTCCGGCAGGTGCAACCGTGGTTTACCGAGCGGTTTGTGGAGCACACGCTGTCGCGGGGCCGCATTCCTTTGGCGTGGGACGAAGTTCTTGAGGGAGACGTTCCTGACGGCATGGAGGTGCTGGCCTGGCGTGGGCCGGTAGCGCTCAACGAGGCCTTGCAGCGCGGTATTCCGGTTGTTGCCTGCCCCGACCTTGATTTGTATTTCGATTACCGACAGTCGGAGTCGCCTGAAGAGCCGGTGCCTGTCGGCCCGCCCCTGTCGACACAGCGCGCCTACCAGTTGCAGCTTCCCGACGGAGTGCGTGGCGGGCAGGCGAACGTGTGGACCGAGCATTTACCCACTCGAACCCGCGTCGACTTTGCTCTGTTCCCACGCTTGGCTGCTTCGGCGGAGCGGCTGTGGCTAGGGGGTGAACCCGGATGCTACTCGCAGTTCGTGTCGCGGCTGCAGGGCCATCTGGCGCGCCTTCGGGACCGTGGCGTGAACTACCGTCCCGATGACGGTCCAACGCCAGCACAGCGGCGCCCGGGGGTTCCTGGTAAGCCGATGTCGGTTGCTGAGCGGCAGGCGATTGTGGCTGATCTCGTATCGGCACTGGCGGAGCCGCGGTAGCGTGGCAGTGGCGGTATTTTGGTATCCAGGCGAAGCAATGTCACGGTAAAGTAACGTTTTGGTAACCCTGGCCGGAACCATAGTCCTAGGAGTTGCGTAAATTTTGTTCGTAAGGTCTACTAACAAACATGTCCGTATCGGGTGAGCAGCGTCGCAACACGACGCACAGCGTGAACACGCAGGAGCGCCACAGTTTTGGCCCTGCGCGTCATCTGCGAACCCGCGGCAAGGTGTTGCCAGAACACGCCCGCGGGCACAACCGTTCCCTGGTGCTGCAGACCCTCTATCACGACGGCGCAATGAGCCGGGCAGACCTTTCACGGGAGACCGGTCTCACACGGGTGACGATCTCCGATCTTGTTGCCGAGTTCATGGCAGAGGGAATCGTCATTGAAAAGGGTATTCGTGAGACGAGCGGTCCGGGTAAGCCGCCGATCCTGGTCGATATCGACCGCACAGGTCACCAGGTCATTGGTATTGATCTGTCGGGT
This sequence comes from Microbacterium luticellae, assembly GCF_050408645.1. Classification (NCBI taxonomy): domain Bacteria; kingdom Bacillati; phylum Actinomycetota; class Actinomycetes; order Micrococcales; family Microbacteriaceae; genus Microbacterium; species Microbacterium luticellae. The sequence goes on along the minus strand of NZ_JBNTKE010000003.1, from coordinate 377,359 downwards.
CCCACTTCATTTGAGGGCGCTGTTTTGAGCCTCGACGGTGACGTGCTCGAGCGCGATGAGGTTGCCCGTCCGCTGGCTGTTGACGGCGAAGCAGCGTATAAAGCGCTCGCCGAGCTCGCCCAGCGTTTGGCCGAAAAAGCCACCGCAACCGTACTGGGCGTTGGAGTGGGTGCGCCGGGAATTGTGCGTCCCGACGGTGTCGTACTCAGTTCTCCTAACCTGGGGTGGACTAACTTTCCGCTGGAAGCAATGCTCAGTTCAACACTGCAGCTGCCGGTTCTCGTGCGCAACGACGCCAATACAGCGGTGCTCGCGGAGTACACCTTTGGTAGTGCGCAGTCTGATCTGATGTTTATTCGTATCGGGCGAGGCGTCGGTGCAGGCCTGATTTCGGCCGGGCAGCCCATGCTCGGAAAACGTTTTGCAGCCGGAGAAATTGGCCACGTCGTTGTGGGCACCGATAAGGGGCCGCAGTGCGCGTGTGGCAAGTTTGGCTGCCTCGAGTCGTGGATCGGTGAGCTGCACCTCCGCAGCAGAATCGACCAGGCGACAACAGAGCAAGAGAAAGACGATGTCTTGCGCGACGCAGGTGCTCGTTTAGCAATTGCCATTGCACCCATCGTCGCCGGTCTTGACCTCGGTGAAATTGTGCTCTCTGGGCCTGGTGATTTGCTCGACGGAGTTTTCCGTGATTCCGCGGTTGAAACCCTGCGCGCCCGTCTGCTCGAGGGAATTTTCGATGACGTTGTGCTGCGTCGCACGCTGCAAGACAACATTGTCTTGCGCGGTGCCGCGGTCATGGTGTTATCGGGCGAGCTGGGGGTGTCCTGAGGCGATGACGCTTCACTTTCGGTTGGCCAGTGCTGGCCGCAGCGACTGCAGTGTGGTCGCACACTGATGGCCGCGCTCATGAGAGCCGGCTCCGAGGAGGAAAGCCGGTCAATGAGGGTTGGTCTGGATGTCGGCGGTACCAAAACAGATGCAGTGGCCGTACGTGACGACGGCTCTATTGCCGCGCGCGTAAGGATCCCTACCGGGTGGGGTGCGGAAGAAGTCGTTGACACGATCCGTACCGCGACTGCGCAGCTCTGTGAGCAAAGCGACAGCGAACTTACTGACATTGTTTCGATTGGTGTAGGCATTCCCGGCCTTGTTGATCTGACAACCGGTCATGTTCTGCACGCCGTGAATCTTGGTATCGAATCTCTCGATTTGGCCGGTTGGGTGCAACACCACATTGACGTGCCGTGCGTGGTAGAAAACGATGTGAAGGCTGCGGCGCTTGGTGCAGCGGCTCTGCGCAAAGACAGCCGCTCGATGGCGTTCCTGAACCTCGGGACGGGCGTGGCAGCAGGGATTGTTGTCGACGGAGAACTGTGGCGCGGCATGGGAGGAATTGCCGGAGAGGTCGGACACATTTCTGTTGATCCGCAGGGGCGTCTGTGTGGCTGTGGGCAGCACGGATGTGTCGAGACTCTGTGCGGTGGCGGAGCGGTGGCGAAAGCGTGGGGACGCCCAGGAGCCCTGCCCATTCGCGACATCTTCGACGCCGCGGAGCAGGGCGACCTCCTCGCAGCACAGCTGAGGGAGGGGCTGGCAGCCGGTGCCGCCGCGGCCATTCGAATCATTGTTTTGAGTGCCGATGTAGAAACGGTTGTTCTGGGCGGTGGGATCACTGCTCTGGGTGCAAGGCTCTTAAATGACGTGAAAAAGGCGCTTCATCGTGGGGCCGAACGCTCGGCCTTCATGAAGTCGCTCAAACTGGATGAAAGAATCGAACTGTTGCCGTCGGGGTCGCCCGCGGCAGCTTTAGGTGCGGCTCTTGTCGGAGTGCCCGTAAAAGATCAGGGAGCAGTGGTCCATGGCTGAGATCGTTATCGTCGAAAACAAAGAGCAGGCTGGTGCGCTGGTAGCCGACGCTATCACCGCGCTTGTTCAGCGCCGCCCCGACACCGTCTTGGGGTTTGCTACCGGCTCAACACCGCTACCGGTGTATCAGGCGTTGCGTGAGCGTTTTGCTGACATTGATGTGTCGCAGGTCCGTGGCTTTGCGCTCGACGAATATGTCGGCATCGACCCCGACCACCCAGAAAGCTATCGCTCAGTGATCACCCGCGAAGTTGTTGAGCCCCTTGGCCTGAACCCCGAGCTGGTGCGCGTACCCAACGGTGACCCGGAAACCGCGGCAACAGCCGGGGATGACTACGAAGCGGCCATCGACGAAGCCGGTGGTATCGATCTGCAGATTCTGGGGATCGGCACCGACGGGCACATTGGTTTTAATGAGCCGGGATCGTCATTGTCGTCGCAGACGCGCGTGAAGACGCTCACCGAACAGACCCGTGAAGATAACGCACGGTTCTTTGATTCGATCGATGATGTGCCGCGCCACTGCATTACGCAGGGCATTGGTACGATTCTCGAAGCTCGTCACCTTGTGCTTCTCGCCTTCGGTGAGGGCAAGGCCGAAGCTATTGCTGCAGCGGTCGAAGGCCCACTGACATCGTTTGTGCCCGGTTCGGCGATTCAGTTGCACCCGCGCGTGACAGTCGTCGTCGATGAGGCGGCGGCATCGAAACTCAAGCTTGCCGACTACTACCGGTACTCCTACGAAAATAAGCCTGCCTGGCAGTCGCTCTAGTCTGTCGGCACCGAGTATCCCCCGACGCACAGGCCCTATCGTTACGATCAGGGCCTGTGCGTTTTTACTCCTGTTGCGGGCTGGTTTTTAGATCGGTGTGCGGCGAGCGCACAGCGCCATGAGCAGCCAGGCCGAAAGCGATGGGTAGCAGGTGCGTGCGGCTGAGCGGTGCCAACGGAATCGTGTCGATATCTGCATGGGTGATCCACCGCAGCTCAGCAATCTCCGCCTGTACGCGCACATGGTCAGCCTCGGCGTGCAGCGCAAACGCCTGGGCAACGACACGGTGTCCGGCTTCGTTCGCGGCCGCCGCAGTGAATTCGCCCAGCGGACGAAGGTCACCGGTGGCGACGACGAGCCCTAGCTCTTCGTGTAGTTCGCGCTGCAGAGTTTGCGCGGCCGTTTCTCCGTGTTCTGGCTTTCCTCCCGGATGCATAAAGCGCTGCGTGTTTCGCTTGCGCACGAGCAATACTTTGCCGTGCGAGTCGGTGATAACACCGGCACTGACGTGGATATCAGGCATCCGGATGCTCCTGAAAAACTTTGCCGGGATTCATTATGCCGGTCGGGTCGAATACGCGGACTATGTCGCGCTGGAGCTGCCATTGATCGTGACCGAGTTCTTCGGCAAGCCAGCGACTCTTGAGCGTGCCCACGCCGTGTTCTCCGGTCAGGGTGCCACCGAGCGAGAGCGCAGCACGAAAGAGTTCATCGGCGGCCCGCCAAATATGCTCGGGTACAACGGGGCCGTCAAAGATGAAATTCGGATGCAGGTTGCCATCGCCAGCGTGGGCCACGGTCGGGATCGTGATCGCGTAGTGCTGTTCAATGCGGGTGATTTCATCGAACATGGCGGCCATGCGGCTGCGAGGAACCGATACGTCTTCGATCAGAGTTGTACCCCGACGTGCCAGAGCCGGATGCACACTGCGTCGTCGATGAAGCAACTCTTCACCTTCGTCGGGCGTTGTCGCGAGCGTTGCATAACCGCCTGCGCTGGCAATTGTTGCGGCGATGCTCTCGGCTTCGGCGCGAGCAGCGGGGCCGTCTGTTTGTATGGTGAGCAGCGCCGCATCACGGGCGGGAGCTGCCAGTTCGAGCAACTCGTGCACGGCCGCAAGGGTCGTGGCATCCATGAGCTCCATAATGGCTGGCTGCACACCGCTGGCACTGATCGCGGTTGCCGCATCGGCTGCGGCACGAACGGTCGGAAAGACGCCGGTGAGCGTATATTTTTCTCCTGGCACCAGGCGCGCGAGTTTCAACGTCGCGCCGACGATGATGCCGAGCTGACCTTCTGATCCGACGATAAGGGAGGTGAGGTTGAGGCCCGCGACCCCCTTCACGGTTTGCCGACCCGTACGAATAAGCCGCCCATCGGCCAGCACAATATCGAGTCCCAGCACCCAGTCGGCGACCACCCCGTACTTAGCACACAGCAGCCCACCGGCACCGGTGGCGATATTGCCACCCACGGTCGAAATCGCGCGGCTGGCAGGATCGGGAGGCCACCACAGGCCGCTGGGGGCAAGCTCGTCGTTGAGGGTGGCGTTAATAATTCCCGGTTCAACAACAGCAATGAGGTCAGTGGAGTCGACACGCAGAACCCGGTTCATCGCGAGGGTGGAGATCACGAGTTCTCGCGGGCCAGCAAGGGCGGCGCCCGCAAGCCCGGTACCAGCGCCGCGGGTGACGACGGGAGTGTCTGTTTGGTGGGCGATGGCCAGAGCCGTTTGTATGTCGCCCACGCTCTCTGCATGGACGACCGCGAGCGGACGCCCGGAGGAACGATGGCCCGACTGGTCGGCACGCGCGTGTTCGAGGGCGGTGACAGAGGTGTCGACCTTATCGGCCAGCGCGGCACGGAGGCGAGAAACAACTGCCTCGGCATCGTGACTGGCAGCGTCGGTCATGACAGCGTTCGGCGTCCTGCCGCTAAACCGACAGCGATGGCAACCACGGCAAAGCCGAGACCCACCCAGGTTTCACCCAGCGACCACCACGCAACCGTGACACCGGCGTACACAAGAAGTTCAACGGCCGCCGTGACATAGGGGTGAGTGCGTAGAACGGGGCGCGGCGAAAGGAAGAGAGCCCACACCAACAGGAGAACGACGGGAGCGCCCACGGCAGCGACGATGTTCCAGGGCAACGCCCACGACGACAGTCCCCAGATAATGAGCGATGCCACCGCAACGATCAGGACGACTGTGCGAACGACGTCGATGACAGATATGCGACGTGGCTGCGAGTCCGGCGTGGTGGATGGCGAAGCGGCAGGGGTGGTCATGGTCTCTAGTCTAGAACGCCGAGCAATGATCAACCCGCGAATGTCAATAACCCTACGACTCACACCTGGAGTTATAGGGGTCGCCCAGGGTGAACATCCTCATGGTGTTACCCCGTTCACCCGTGGCGTCGTCGGTGACATAGCGCAGCGCGATCCTCGCGTTCAACACCACTTCGTGCGCCAGGGGACGCAGCTCGAGCACCCCAACTCCGTCGCTGTCGAGCGTTGTTTCTGCACCGACTCGCCAGCTAAGAAGGTCGTTCACCATGATCTGCACGCGAGCATCAGGCTCGCCACTGACCTGAACCTGATAGACCACCGATGACGGGTCAAGACTGCCCCACGCGAGCCGACTGCACTCCAGGCTGGACTCGCCCCATGAGGGCACACCGTCGGGAAGCCCCCCGGTCTCGGGGTCGGGCTCGTCCGTGGGGTCGGGCGTTGGTTCGGGTGTCGGCTCTACGGTGGGGTCGGGTGTCGGCTCCATCGTGGGTGTTGGGTCGGGCGTCGGAGTCGGATCCGGTGTGGGTGTTGGCGTGGGTGTTGGGTCGGGCGTTGGCTCGGGTGACGGCTCATCCGTGGGATCCGGCGTTGGTGTTGGCGTCGGCTCGGGATCGGTGGTCGGATTTGGTGTGGGTATGGGATCTGATGTCGGTTCAGGCGTCGGGGTGGGGTCGGGCGTTGGTTCGACCGTGGGCTCGGGTGTCGGCTCCGGCTCGGGCTCGGGCGCCGGTTCCGGGTCGGGGCTCGGCTCAGGATCAGGAGTCAGCTCGGGCTCGGGCGTTGGCGCTTGCGTTGCATCCGGGGCCGGGGTGGGAAGCAGTGTGGGTGGGGCGGGTGTTTGCTGAGACCGAGGAACAAGCGGGGAAAGTGAGTCGTCGAGATCGTCGTCGCTGTCAAAGGGCGGTGCCGTGATGATGGGCATTGTCGGTGACTCTTGCGAGTCGGGAGCCGTGACCTCGGCAACAATATCGCCGGCGCCCAGCGCGCCTTCTGCCTGTGCCGCAGAGTTCGATGAGCCACCGAAAATTCCGGGCACAACGGCCGCGGCAACAATCGCGCCGGAGACCACGAGAGCTGCCGAACCGATTCCAATGAGCGCGCCGAGCCCAGACACGAGCCCCGATGATGCCGCAGCACCTGCTCCCGCGCCAGCTGCGGCGGTTCCTGCGGCAGAACCACCCGCTGCCGAACTGCCGCCAGCAGCGCCTGACCCGGCGGTTCCGCTACCACCGCCGGAACCGGCTGTGCCGGATGCAGCGGCTACGCCTGCGCCTCCGGCAGCTGCTGAACCGGCCACAACGGCACCTTCAACAACAGACGAGGGCATGGCGGCCACGGCAACAATCGGTGCAGAAGCGTTCTGCAGATACGCCAGATAGCTACCCGCGCCTGTAACACCCAGAATGAGCGGAAGCAGCACGAGAGCGAGGCGATGAGAAACATCTTTTGCTTCTGCAGCAACGATCAAACAGCGGGGGCAATCATCGAGGTGCTCATCGACTTTGCTGTGATCCCGAGTGCCGAGGTTATTGCGAGCGTAGGCACCGAGGCGTTCAATAACCCACTGGCAGTCCGAGCCGGGCTGCGCAGCGTTCAGATGGGCCTGAATCCATGCTTCGCGTAGCCCTTCACGGGCACGAAACGCGAGTTGAGATACGGCACCGGCCGAAAGGCCGAGCAGTGGAGCTATCGCGGCGGGCTTCATCTGCTCGATTTCGGAGTACCACAGCACTTCTTGCCAGCGCGTAGGTAGGCTGCGGAACGCTTGCGTCGTTAGGCTGCGATCGAGGGCTTCATCGGCCGCCGACTCCGTGGTTTCCGGATCGGGTACGGCTTCAAACTCTTCGATATTTTGTTCGCGGCGCGCACGGCCCCACCCCGCGGCCGTATTGCGGATGGCCGTAAATAGATAGGCGCGAAACGAACCGGTGGGCCCGCCGCCGCGCAGCACTGCCTGAAAAATTTTGGCGTAAGCCTCTTGCACAAGGTCGTCGGGATCGAGGTCTGACGACACAGAACGTGCCACGACGATGCCTGAACGATAGTGGCGACGCCAGAGTTCTCCATAAGCGTCTGAGTCGCCCGAACGGGACCGCAAAATAAGCTCAGCGTCGGAAAGGTCGCTCAGCGGGCTGCCCAGGGGCGCAAAATTATCGTCGTCTAAATCAGTCATAGCTGGTGCGTCGATGTGCTCATACCCAAGAGACACGGGTAATGCTGTTTCATCACGCGCTTTCTATTGTCGCTTGTTCTGGAGGTTTCGGCGAGCCCTGGGGAAAACTCGTTTCTGCATGCTCGACCACCATGCGCGACACGCCCGAGAAACATGTTTTTCTCTGTCGCGTAATAAGAGCCATGCTCGGTCGTCTCATGGTCGGAGAGAATTTGCGTACTCAGCGGGGGGCAGAGTCGCAACGCCGACAGTGGGGCCAATTCTGTCGGCAGGGAGTTTCGAGAGCCTCGGGGGAGGAGTTCTCGGAACCCCCACCCTCTCTCCGGGGAATTGTTGAGGCCGCCGTTCTGGGGAACGGCGGCCTCACTTGTTTGTTGGTGAAATTACTGCTGCACAGCGGTCCCGGTCCACACGTGGGTCGGCGACAGCGCGGAGTCGAGCAGCACAGCGTCGGCCACATAACCGGGCTGGAGTGAGCCGAGTCGGTCGTCGTAACCGAGCACGCGCGCCGGTGTCTCGGTCAGAGCGCGCACGGCTTCGGCAACATCGACACCCGCGGCAACCGTCTGTGCCAGGGCGACATCCTGTGTGAGTGTCGAGCCGGCAATGGCGCCTGTCTCGTCGACCCGGGCGACGCCGTCGCGAACGGTCACGGCAAGTTCGCCCAGCACATAGTTGCCATCCGCCGCGCCCGCGGCTGCCATGGCGTCGGTTACCAGTGCGACACGGCCGGGCGCGGCATCGAACAGCAGTCGAATAACGTACGGGTGCAGGTGCACGCCGTCGGCGATGCCCTCCAGTACGACGCGCTCGTCGGCAGCAGCAGCCAGCACGGGGCCAGGCACACGGTGGTGAATACCGTTCATCGCGTTGAATGCGTGCGTGAGGAGCGTGGCCCCGGCATTAAAAGCGGCCTCGGCAATGGCGGCATCGGCGTTGGTGTGGCCTACGGCCGCAACGGCACCGGATGCTGTGATGGCAGCGATGGCCTCGAGGCCCCCCGGTAGTTCGGGTGCCAGGGTTACCTGACGAACTGTGCCGTTACCTGCCTGCAATAGCGCCTCGACATCGTGGGCGAGCGGTGTTCGCAATAGTTCGGGGTCGTGCGCACCGTGGTGTCCAGGGTCGAGGAAAGGGCCTTCCAGGTGTGAGCCAAGAATATCAGCGTCGGTGATCATGAGGTCGGCAATCGCAGCCACCCGCTGGCTGAGTTGTTCGACCGTGGCGGTAACAAGCGAGATGACGGCACGGGTGGTGCCGTGGCTACGGTGCATATCGCGGGCGCGCCGAATAGCTTCGGCGCCGTCGTCATAGGAGCATCCGGCACCCCCATGGCCATGAATGTCGATAAAACCCGGCGTGAGCACGGCATCGGGGCCGGCGGCTACCGTAGCGTCGATGACTTCGTCGGCGGGCTCCCATGTGGAGCCGGTGCCGCGCGTGGTCACGATACCGTTATCGAAGCGTACCCAGGCATCGTGGTCGACGACACCGCCGTCAATAATGCGGGCGGAGTGAATAACGAGTGAGCCCTCGTGGGACGACAGCGTGGCGGTCATGCTTCGGGCCAATCGATGCCCTCGGCCCGGTGAAAGCCGATGCCGCGTGCCTGCCACAGCGGAGCAAGCCCGGCCACGCGAGTGCGGAACGACTCCCACGTGCGGTCGGCACCCTCGGCGGGTGACCACGCGATCTCTGCGATCGCTGCGGCACGGGGGAAAGCGAGCACGTCGACGTCGTCGAGGCTCGAGAGGGTTTCGGCCCACAGCGGTGCTTCAACACCGAGGATCGCGTCGTCATCGACATCCGGAACAACCGCGGTCGGCTCCCACTCATAGGCTTTTTGCACGGGAATGTAGCCGGCCCAGCTCAGCCCGAGCGAGAAATCTTCTGAGTATTTCATGTCGAGGTAGGCGGCGTCGCAGGCTGACATGATCAGCTGGCCGTTACGTGCCACAAAGTGCGCGGCATCTGCTGCATGCGTGCCCTCGGGTACAACCTTGCCCCAGTACTGGCCCACCGTGCCCTCGGCGATATCGGCGCTGGCTCCAGCCTCGTGCCAGGCGACAGGCGTCTTGCCTATGCTCTGGGTGATGGCTGTTGCGCGAGCAATAAAGTGCGCAAAGTCTTCGGCGGGGGTGCCGAGTGCCTCATCGCCACCGATGTGCAGGTAGGGTCCCGGAGTAATTTCGGCGAGTTCACGCAGCACGTCGGTAACGAACTCGTAGGTGCGTTCCTCATGGATGCGTACCGAAGAGTGCCCGACTCCCCAGCCGATATAGGGCTTGCCGGCGATGGGCAGTTCTTGCTGCAGCTGTTCGGCCTGCTGCAGCAGTACGTCGTTCATGACCGGGTCTTCGACCAGCTCGGGGTAAGCAACACCCACAGCATGCGTATGGCCGGGCAGGTCGATTTCGGGCACGAGCACCATGTGGCGTTCGGCCGCATAGGCGACGATCTCGCGATAGTCGTCTTTCGTGTAGAAGCCACCGGGTGCGCCATTGGCCGACGTCGACGATGCTTTTTCGGTGAGCAGCGGCCAGGCGTCAATTTCGATGCGCCAACCCTGGTCGTCGGTGAGGTGCAGGTGCAGGTGGTTGTACTTCAGTGCGCTTGTGCGGTCGATATATGCCTTCACGTCGTCGACGCTAAAGAAATGGCGCGCTACATCGAGCATGACGCCACGGTAAGCAAAGCGGGGTGCATCGTTGATGCGCACGCGAGGCGACACCCACGTGTCATCGGCAGTCTTCTCGAGCAGTTGCACGAGCGTGTGTGCGGCGTAGAAGGCGCCTGCTGCATCGGCAGCAGCAATATCGATGCGGTCGGTGACACTCAGTCGATAACCCTCAGCGGGCAGTGTCTCATCACGAGAAACAGTAATGTCGCCCGCGTCTGCGCCCTCTTCGACCCGTTCGAGTGTCGAACCGATGTGTGAGGTTAGCGGCAGTGCAAAAGATGCTCCCAGCGCTGGGTCGGCCACCAGACGTGAAGCTGTCGTCAGCGTCGTGGATCCTTCATCAACTTCTACGGCCGTGGGCAGGGGGATCAGCGAAAGCTGTGCGCTCAGAGACATAGGCAAAAACTTACCTGGTGCGCCACAGGTTTGCGAAGCGGCGGCTGTGGGGCTGTGGACAGAAAAGTCAGTGGCATCCGGATGCTGAAAATAGCGCTCGTTCGGCTATGCTCGAACCGTCGCGACTGGCGTCTGGGTGGGGTACCACCGGGGAGCGACCGATACGGGATTCGACCGCGCGCCTGGGCCGATGAGAGGAAAATGTCCGATGGTTCATCGTCCCGTTTGGCGGGTACGACTGGGCCAGCATCCTTAGTCATGAGGAGAACGCCATGACCGATCGTTTCTTTAACGCACCTCTGTCTGAGGTTGACCCCGAGATCGCCGAGGTATTAGAGCGCGAGCTGCAGCGGCAGCGCGGCTACCTCGAGATGATTGCATCCGAGAACTTTGTTCCTGTCTCGGTGTTGCAGTCACAGGGCTCGGTACTGACGAACAAGTACGCCGAGGGTTACCCTGGCCGCCGCTATTACGGTGGCTGCGAAGAGGTTGATGTTGCCGAATCGCTGGCTATCGAGCGTGCGAAGAGCCTGTTTGGTTCTGAATATGCCAATGTTCAGCCGCACTCGGGTGCGACAGCCAACGCCGCTGTGCTGCACGCTATCGCGCGCCCCGGAGACACCCTTCTGGGCCTTTCACTGGATCACGGTGGCCACCTGACCCACGGCATGAAGATCAACTTCTCGGGCCGCCTCTACGACATTGTGGCCTACGGAGTTAACCCAGAAACCTCGCTCGTCGACATGGACGAGGTGCGTCGCCTGGCGCACGAGCACAAGCCGAAGGTCATTATCGCGGGCTGGTCGGCGTACCCCCGCGAGCTTGATTTTGCGCAGTTCCGTGCGATTGCTGATGAGGTCGGTGCACTGCTGTGGGTCGACATGGCCCACTTTGCTGGTCTGGTTGCCGCGGGGCTGCACCCGAATCCTGTCCCCCACGCCCACGTGGTGTCGTCAACCGTGCACAAGACGATTGGTGGCCCGCGTTCGGGTTTCATTCTCACGAACGACGCCGATATTGCTAAGAAGCTGAACTCGGCAGTGTTCCCCGGCCAGCAGGGTGGCCCACTCATGCACGTGATCGCTGCGAAGGCGACGGCGTTCAAGCTGGCTGCGACCCCTGAGTTTAAGGAGCGCCAGGAACGCACCGTACGTGGTGCCGCGATTATCGCTGAGCGGTTGACGCGCGATGACGTGAAGAACGCCGGTATCGCTGTGCGTTCGGGCGGCACCGATGTGCACCTGGTGCTGGTTGACCTCCGCGACGCCGCGATCGACGGCAAACAGGCCGAAGATCTGCTGCACGAGATCCACATCACCGTCAACCGTAACGCTGTACCCAACGACCCGCGTCCGCCCATGATCACGTCGGGCCTGCGTATTGGTACCCCGGCGCTGGCTACCCGCGGTTTTGGTGACCACGAGTTCTCCGAGGTCGCCGACGTTATCGCGCTGGCTCTGCAACCGGATGCTGACGTCACCGCGTTGCGCGCTCGCGTCGATGCGCTCGCCGAGGCCTTCCCGCTCTACCCGGATCTGCAGCAGTGAGTGCTGTCGTACTCGATGGCCGACAGGCATCCGCGGCTCTCAAACAAGAGCTGGCCGAGCGTATCGCCGCGCTAAAAGAGCGAGGCATTGTGCCCGGTATTGCCACAGTGCTGGTGGGAGCAGACCCTGCTTCGCAGCTGTATGTGGGTATGAAGCACAGGCAGTCCGAGGCAATCGGGATGAACTCGATCCAGCGCGAACTGCCCGCCGATGCCACGCAGCAGCAGGTAGAAGATCTGCTCGACGAGCTGAATGCCGACCCGAGCTGTCACGGCTATATTGTGCAGCTGCCGCTGCCGAAACATCTCGACACGGATCGGATTCTTGAGCGCATCGATCCGGCAAAAGATGCGGATGGCCTGCACCCGACTAACCTCGGCAGGCTCGTGCTCAACGTTAATGAGCCGATGACCACTCCTCTGCCGTGCACACCTCGCGGTGTGATTGAGCTGTTGCAGCGCAACGGTTACGACCTGCAGGGCAAGCATGTTGTTGTTGTTGGGCGTGGGGTCACCATCGGGCGGTCTATTGGCCTGCTGCTTACGCGCCGCGACATTAACGCGACCGTCACGCTCACGCACACCGGTACGGTTGACCTGTCACGGCACCTGCGCGAGGCCGATGTTATTGTTGCCGCGGCCGGCGTGAAGCACCTTGTTCAGGCGGCCGATGTAAAGCCCGGCGCTGCCGTGCTCGACGTCGGTGTGACGCGCGAAACGGATCCTGACACGGGCAAGGCGATTGTGTTGGGCGACGTGCATCCGGATGTCGCACAGGTGGCGGGTTTTGTTTCACCCAATCCGGGTGGGGTCGGCCCTATGACAGTGGCACTGCTGATGACGAATGTGGTCGAAGCAGCCGAACGAGTGGCCTCTGCTGCTGACGATGCGTAAGAGCTGATCGTAGCCAAACAATGGCGCGCGGTTCCCTGAGGGCCGCGCGCCATTGTTTTTGTCGAGATGGGCGATTAATACTGCGCGGCTGCACCGCCGAGGTTACTGTCAATGCCGCTGATGCGTGCGTGCTCATCGAAACGGATTGTTGCCGAACCGCTGTGGTCGCTGACCGTCGCACCGGAGTACTGCTCGTCAGCCCACTGCATCTGCCACGAGGCGAGGCGTGCGAGGTCCCAGACGCTCGTGCGCGGGTCACTCGGGGTGGTTTGGCCGAGCACGCGAGGCAAAAGCGTTACCGCGTCGGCGACCGTGAGCGGGTGAACGATACCGTCAAGCACAAAGACAGCCCGGGTTCCGCCGCCTGCCGGGGCAGAGTAATAGGGTGAGCGGCCGGTGATTTCGCTGGCAACGCCACCGACCACGTGGGCGGCATCAGCAATCCAGGCCTCAAGCTGGTCGTCACTGATGTCGGCCGGGAAAGCTACCTCTTGCGTGGTCAACGCCTCGACAGAATACGATGCACCGTAGTCGCGCAGGCCAGCAGCAACGCTGTCGGGCCCGCCCGAGGGGTGTGCCCACCCCCACAGCAGTGAGCGGGGCCCGGGAGCGATGGAGGCGATGAGGTGTGCGGCGGCAACCAGCCTGTGTTGGGGGTTGTTTTCTGCCGTAAAGGTGAGCGTGCGAGCCTGCATGTCGACGTCCCACCGGTGGGGGCCGAGGGCATCGGTGGCGGCTCGCAATTGTTCTTGGCGAAGGGCAGTAAATAGGCAGGCGCGGTCGGCCAGCGGGCGCAGTGCATCGAACGTCATGTGACCAGTCTTGACCCTGCAACGAATTTGCGCCACTTTTGCTAGCGAAACGTGCCTCTGTGCGGTTTACTCGAAGTGAATAGTCGCCCACCCGCGGCCTATTCGTGTGTTTATCGTCGTTGTTTGTAGAACAAGGGAGTTCTCATGTCGACTGCACCTCCGCGATCACGCAGTGTGATGCGACCGGTCAACCGTTTTCTTGAGCGTTGGGTGCCTTCGGCCCTCACGTTCGCCATTGTGCTGACGCTTATCGTTGCCGTACTGGCGATGACGTTGACGCAGACGAACCCCGTCGATGTTGTTAAGGGCTGGGGAGATGGGCTGGCGGGTCTACTGGCATTTATGACCCAGATGAGCCTGATTTTGCTGCTCGGGTACATGCTGGCCAATACCCGCCCCGTGCGAAAGTTGCTGGGCTGGTTAGCTCGCGTGCCATCGAGTGCAGGCTTCGCCTATGTGTTCGTTTTTCTTATCGCTGCGCTGGCGAGCCTGATTACCTGGGGTCTGGGTTTGATTGTGGGCACGTTGTTGGCGCGGGAGATTGCCGTGCAGGCCCGTGACCGCGGTATGAAAGTGCACTTTCCGTTGCTTGTTGCCGCGGGGTATTCGGGTTTTGTGGTGTGGCACATGGGGTATTCCGGTTCGGGGCCCCTGACCGCTGCGACTCCGGATTCCTTCCTCGCACCGAGCCTGAGTGGTGAGGTGCTGCCGGTATCGCAAACAATTTTTGCGTCGTGGAACATGCTGGCAGCAGTCAGTGTCATTGTTGTTGTGGCGCTCATGATGTTCCTTGTTCGACCGCGCGCGGGTGACCCTGTTATTGAGTTGCCGGGGCACGTGGGGTCGGAGGAGCACTCCGAGGCAGACGACGAGGTGGTAACACCCGCCGACCGTATCGATGCATCCCGTATTCTCACCCTCGTGCTGGGTGCCGCACTGGTCATCTATCTGGTGGTGCATTTTGTGGGCGGCGGTACTTTGACGCTCGACATTGTGAACTGGTCGTTCCTTGCCCTCATTTTGTTGCTGGTACGTAGCCCCTTTGAGCTCATCCACCTGACAAAACAGGCGGCGTCGAACGTCGGCGAGATTCTGCTGCAGTTTCCGCTCTATGCCGGAATTTTGGGCATTATGTCGTCGTCGGGCCTCATCACTCTGTTCTCCGACGCGTTTGTGGCCATCTCGACCCCCGTCACGTTCGGCATGCTGGCTTTCTTCTCGGCCGGTATTGTGAACTTCTTCGTACCCTCGGGCGGTGGCCAATTTGCCGTGCAGGGGCCCATCATGCTCGACGCTGCCCAACAGTTGGGGGTTGACTCGTCGATCGCCGTTATGGCCGTGGCCTATGGCGACCAGTGGACCAACATGATTCAGCCGTTCTGGGCACTGCCGGTGCTGGCGATTGCGGGCCTAAAAATGCGAGACATACTCGGCTATACCTTCGTCACCCTGCTGGGCTCGGGCGTCGTTATGGCGCTGGCACTGCTGCTCGTAAGCATGTAGGTGCCGGATGCCGGGGCCACGCGTGACAGCGGCCGGCTCCGGCATCCGCTCGCAGCTACCCCCAGCGGGCAGCGAGTTGTTCGGTGCCGCGGGCAAGAATGGTGACATCGGCGCTGGCAGAGACGAACGCGACGCCCGCGTCGCGGTATTGTTGCGCAGCATCCGGGTCGAAAGCATTGATGCCTACGGGAGTGCCAGTTGCCTGCACGTGGGTGATGACGGTCGATACGGCGGCGACAACGTCGGGGTGACGCTGCTGACCAGGAAGCCCCAGTGAGGCGGCGAGGTCGGCGGGGCCAATGAGTACCGCGTCGACGCCATCGACCGCCGCGATCTCGGCCGCATGAGCGACGGCCTGGCGGGTTTCGATCTGCACGGTAACACTCACGTGCTGGTCTCCTGTGGCCACATAGTCGGCGATGCGTCCCCAGCGGCCACTGCGGGCAAGGGCAGACCCAACACCGCGAATGCCGTCGGGCGGGTAGCGTACGGCGGCAACGGCTGCGCGGGCCTGCTCGGGAGTGTCGATCATGGGCACAAGAATGTTGACAGCGCCGGTGTCGAGCACCTGCTTGATGACCGCTGGGTCGTGCGAGGGCACCCGCACAATGGTCGTGACAGGATAAGCGGCAATAGCCTGCAGCTGGCTTTGCACGAGTGGCAGCGTGTTGGGTGCGTGTTCCATGTCAATCAGCAGCAGATCAACACCGGAACCCGCCGCGATCTCGGCGACGAGAGGCGAGCCCGTGCACAGCCACAGGCCAACAAGCGCCTTATCCCGGCGGGCGAGATGGTCACGCAGGGTGTCGACCAGCTGCAGATTGCGGTCTACGTGAACTGACATGTGATGGTTCCTAACTCGCGATAGTCACACACGACGGTGTCGCCGCGTTCAATCCACACCGGCCGCGTAAATGAACCAGCCAAAATAATGTGTCCTGCCTGCAGGCTTTCGCCGTGCTGGTGCAGTTTATTGGCCAGCCACGCGACGCCCCGCACAGGGTGGCCGAGCACACCGGCTGCCACACCGGTTTCTTCCACGACGCCGTTGCGTTCGAGCACCCCTGGCACCCACCGCACGTCGATTTCGTCGAGGTGGCGACGGGTATCCCCGAGCACCATGGCGCCGTAGGCGGCGTTATCGGCAATCGTGTCGACAATCGTGCGTCCTTCGAGCTCGACGTGGGCATTGAGTACCTCGAGCGCCGGCACAACATGGTCGATAGCGTCTATGGCTTCTTCGAGCGTGCAGTCGGGGCCGGTGAGTGCTCGCCGCAGCACAAACGCCAGTTCTACCTCGATGCGCACGCTGGTGAATGCGTCGAAAGAAAGCGTGGCGCCGGATGCATACACAGTGTCGTCGAACATAACGCCGTAATCGGGTTCGGTGATTCCTGTGGCCTGCTGCATGGCGCGCGAGGTGAGTCCGATCTTGTGCCCGACAAGGGTGCGCCCGGCGTTCACCTGTTCATCGCGCCACAGACGCTGGATGGCGTACGAGTCGTGCACGGTCGCTTCGGGGTGCCGCGCTGTAATGCGGGGCACGGGTGTGCGAGTGTGCTGCGCCTGCGACAGTTCGGCTGCGAGGCGAGTGAGAGTGGCGGTATCAAGCATCCGGATGCACCGTGCCCTACCTAGAGTTGATGCCCGAGTTTATACTCGCCCTGCTTCCAGTCCGGAAGGGGTTCGTGCGGGTCGTCGGGGTTGGTGTACGAGAAGCCGTCGGCGCCGATAGTGGCGGCCATTTCGCTGGTGTCGGTGCGGGCGATAATCGGTTGCGGGTTGCCGTCGAGATCGAGCACGGGCGAGGCCTCGGTGTACCACGAGGGTACGACGGGGTTGCCCCACCAGTCACGGCGTTGGTTATCGTGCACGTTCCAGGTGACGACCGGGTTGTCGGGGTCGCCTGTGTAGTAATCCTGCGTATAGATTTCTACCCGGTGACCATCAGGGTCGCGCAGATAGAGGTAAAACGCATTCGAAACCCCGTGGCGGCCAGGCCCGCGTTCAATGGAGTCGGAGCGTCGCAGGGCACCCAAGCGGTCGCAGATGGCGAGAATATTGTGCTTCTCGTGCGTAGAAAATGCCACATGATGCATGCGCGGTCCATCACCGCCGGTTGTGGCTGTGTCATGCACGGTGGGTTTGCGGCGCATCCACGCAGCGTAGACGGTGCCGGAGTCGTCTTGAATGTCTTCTGTCACCCGAAAGCCCAGGTCTTGATAGTGGCGCACGGCGCGCGGAACATCAGGGGTCATCTGGTTAAAGTGATCCAGCCGCACCAGCTGGCCCGGCACATGCAGGTCGTACCGCCACGCTAAGCGTTCCACGTGTTCTGCTTCATAGAAGAACTCGTAGGGAAAACCGAGGGGGTCTTCGACCCGCACTGTATCGCCCATACCCCGGACAAAACCGTGCCGGTTGCGCTGCACGCGGCATCCGAGTTCGCCATAGAACGATTCGACACGGTCGAGGTCATCGGGCGTGCGCACACGGTAGGTGAAAGCAGCAACCGCGGCAAAGGGCCCTTGACGGAGCACAAGATTGTGGTGCAAAAATTCTTCTGATGTACGCAGATAGATAGCTTCGCCGTCTTCGGCCGTGACAAACAGCCCCAGCACGTCGACATAGAATTCTCGCGATGCCGCCAGATCCGTGACGATCAGCTCCATCGAGACGCAACGCACAATATCGGGCGGCGAAACGCGGGGAGTGGGTACTGGATTATCGGTGTGGATGGGGGCTTCTTGAGAGACGGTGAAGCCCGAAGACTGGGGTGTTCGTGAGTGCGGGGTCATAGCAGCGTCCTTGCTGAGTGGCCAGAGTTAGCGGGAGACAGATTTATCGCGGATCAGGGTCGTCGAGCTCGGTGGCCGACGGCTCTTCGTGTTTACCGAAGGTGGGGTTGTGGGGTTCGCCCAGCGTGACGTGTACCGCCTGCTGGTCGGTATAGAAATCGATCGAGCGATAGCCACCCTCGTGCCCGAGACCCGAAGCCTTCACCCCACCAAAGGGCGTGCGCAGGTCGCGCACGTTATTGGAATTCAGCCACACCATCCCGGCGTCAATAGCCTGGGCAAAGTTGTGGCCACGCCGCAGGTCGCTCGTCCACACATAGGCGGCTAGACCGTAGGCCGTGTTGTTCGCCAGTTGCAGTGCTTCGGCGTCGGTGTCGAAGGGCGCGAGGGCAACAACGGGGCCAAAGATTTCTTCTTGAAAAATGCGGGCGTCGGGCGCGACATCGGCAAAGACGGTGGGCAGCACATAGTTGCCCTCCGAGTACCATTCAGGCCTGCCGCCACCGGCCACCAGGCGCGCTTCTTGCTTGCCAATTTCGATGTAGCTCATGACTTTTGCGTCGTGCTCGGGGTGCACGAGCGTGCCGACCTCGGTGGCTGGGTCGTGCGGATGACCCACGCGTACGCGGCGCGCCTGGGCTGCGAAACGCTCGACGAACTCGTCGTAGATCGAGCGCTCGATCAGCACTCGGCTTCCGGCGGTGCAGCGCTCGCCGTTGAGCGAAAAGACACCAAAAATACAGGCATCGATAGCGGTGTCGAGGTCGGCGTCGGCGAAAACAATCGCGGGGCTCTTGCCGCCCAGTTCCATGGACAGGCCCTTCAAATGCGGGGCCGCGTTGGCAAAGATGAGCGAGCCGGTGGCGCTTTCTCCCGTAAAAGAAATGAGCGGGACATCCGGATGCTTCACCAGAGCATCTCCGGCTGTCTCGCCGTAACCATGCACGAGGTTAAAGACTCCGCGCGGAAGACCAGCCTCGTCAAAAATGCCTGCCCACAGCGAAGCTGACAGCGGCGTAAACTCGGCTGGTTTGAGAACGACCGTGTTACCAGTGGCAAGCGCAGGAGCCAGCTTCCATGACTCGAGCATGAACGGGGTGTTCCACGGTGTGATGAGCCCGGCAACACCCTTCGGTTTACGGTTGACATAGTTGATCTGGCGGCCGGGCACTTTAAACGCGTCGTCCATCTGCGCCACGATCAGGTCGGCAAAGAACCGAAAGTTTTCGGCAGCCCGCCGGGCTTGACCGAGTGCCTGCGTGATAGGAAGCCCCGAGTCAAAAGATTCCAGTTCAGCCAGCCGCGCATCGCGTGACTCAACAATGTCGGCGATGCGGTGCAAAATACGTGAGCGCTCGCGGGGTAGCATCCGGGGCCAGGGTCCGTCGGTAAATGCGGTGCGGGCAGCGGCGACCGCGCGGTCGATGTCTTTATTGTTTCCGGATGCCGCGCGAATGTACGCCGTGTTGGTGGCGGGGTTGAGCACGTCGAATGTTTCGCCGTCGACCGAGTCGACGTTTTCGCCGTTGATGTAGTGCTGAATCTTTTCCGGCAAGTCGGCCGGTGTGTAGGGCTGGTTCATAGTTGTCCTTCCACGGCAATGTGGGGTGTGTGACGAGAGGCTAAGAGGGCGTCGCGGGTGCGCCAGCGGTGGTTGCGTGCGGCCTGCTCGATATCGCTGGCCGGGGCGCCCTCGCGTATGAGGCGCAAAATTTCGGTGTGTTCGTGCACAGAGTGTTCGGCTCGGCCAGGAACATACGCAAAAGAGGAGTCGCGGATGCCGGCGAGTCGCGCCCATCCGCGGTGCACCAGGTCGAGCAGGTCGGGGTTCGGGCACGGTTCGAAAAGAATCGAGTGAAACTGTCGGTTGAGGGTGGTAAAAGCGTGCGCGTCGAAGTGGTCGAGCAGCGCCAGCAGCTGATTGTTGATGGCCTGTGCGCGCTCAAGATCGGCGGACGCAAGAAGTGGCGCAGACAGGGCTGTTGCCGCCCCTTCAACAATGCCGAGGGTTTGCATGGCGTGGGCGTAGGCCGATTCGTCGATGAGGGTAACGCGGGCGCCAACGTTGCGTTCGAACGTGACGAGCCCCTCGGCCTCGAGCCGGCGGATCGCTTCGCGCACGGGCACAACGCTCATGTCTAGCTCTTCGGCGAGCGCTCCGAGCACGAGCCGGTAGCCGGGCCCGAACTGGCGCGAAACAATGCGCTGGTGCAGCCAGCTGTAGGCGTGCTCCGATTTACTGCCCCGGATGGCGGTGGTCATGGTCGTTCGCGCGCCTCAAACTTGGTGCGCCACTCGGTGTTCATGGGAAAGAGGCCGTCGACGGGGTGCCCGGCGGCTACCTGTTCGGCGATCCACTCGTCTTCTTCTTCTTGCGCGAGGGTGGCGTCGGCTACCTCTGCGGCGATGGCGGGGGGTAGAACGATGGCGCCATCGCTGTCGGCAACAATGATGTCGCCGGGCTGTATCGTGGCACCGCCACAGGCGATCGTCACGTCGTGCTCCCAGGGCACATGCTTACGGCCGAGCACCGAGGGGTGTGCACCGCGCGAGAACACGGGGAGGCCGAGTTCGGCCACGGTGGCGTAGTCGCGTACGCCGCCGTCGGTGACGACACCGGCGGCACCGCGCACGAGGGCGCGCTGCGCGAGAATATCGCCGAGGGTTCCGGTCTCGTTGTCGCCGCGGGCTTCTATGACGATGATGTCGCCGGTGTGTACCGAGTCAAAGAGTTGTTTTTGGGCGTTGTAGCCGCCGCCGTGGCTGGAGAAGAGGTCTTCGCGCAGCGGTACGAGTCGCAGTGTGCGGGCTGTGCCAACGATGCGGGCGTCGGCAATGTTAGCGCTGACACCGTCGATAAAACACGAGAGGATGCCGCGCTTGCGGAGTTGGCTAGAAAGCCCCGCGGTGGGGGCGCGGAGTAGCTTTTCGCGCAGGGTGTCAGACAGTGCCGACTCTGCCGGTGCTTCTGGCTCTGCTGGCTCTGCTGGTTCTGATGGGGCGAGCCCTGCTTCTTCGGCCGACCCCCAGGCTTCTATGCGCTGGTGGTCGTCAACGGCGGGTAGCGAGCCGAGACCGGGGTTGAATGCGGTGGTGCCTTCGACGACGGTGGTGATGAGGCGTCCGGAAGACGGCGCCCCCGCGGCATCCGGAGCATCGACTTCGACCTCGACCACATCGCCAGGAACAATCACCGACGACCCGGCCGGCGTGCCGGTCAGAATGACATCGCCGGGTTCGAGGGTGAGGTGCTGCGAGAGGTCGGCGACGACTTGGGGGAGTGAAAACAGGAGCGCTGCCGTGGTGTCTTCTTGACGCAGTTGGCCATTCACCCAGGTGCGCACGCGCAGTGCGGCGGGGTCGAGACGCGCGGCATCGATGAGTTCGGGGCCCAGGGGCGTATAGCCGTCACCGCCTTTGGAGCGCACATTGGAACCCTTGTCGTTGGCGCGCAGATCGTACAGGCCCAGGTCGTTGGCGGCTGTGACCGCGGCAACGTGGTTCCATGCGCTGTCGAGGCTCACGTGGCGGGCGGGTTCGCCGATGATGAGCGCGATTTCGCCTTCAAAGGCGAGAAGCTCGGTGCCCGCGGGGCGTTCGACCGTGGCTCCGGATGCTGCAACAGAGCTACTGGGCTTGAAGAAGTAGGAGGGTGCGGCGGGGCGACGGCCGCGCTGATCGGCGCGAGAGATGTAGCTGAGGTGCACGGCGATGATCTTGCCGGGACGGGGCAGTGGTGTGCTCACGGGCGCCTCCTTGCGCAAAACAACGGAACGAGAGGCACGGATCTTGTGCGTCGTATTCGAAATCGTATATGATCGGCCTCACTCGGGCAAGTACTCAACGGTGAGCGCGGAAGGACACGAGCATGCAGTTTCATCACCACGGATATGTGTCGCAGGATCCCCGTATTGCACCGGCTGAAGGCACGGGGATTGACCGGCCTGGCGACCTCCCCGACGAAGTCGACGTGCTCATCGTCGGTTCGGGCCCCGCTGGAATGCTGCTGGCCGCCCAACTCGCGCAGTACCCGAGTGTCACGACCCGCATTATTGAGCAGCGCGAAGGGCGTCTCGCTCTCGGACAGGCCGACGGCATTCAACCGCGCAGCGTCGAAACCTTTCAGGCCTTCGGTTTTGCAGAAAGAATCATCGCCGAGGCGTACAACATCGGGTGGATGAACTTTTGGGCACCCGACCCCGCAGCGCCCGACCGTATTGTGCGCACGAGCCGCACAGAAGACTACGGCTACAAAATCTGCGAGTTTCCGCACCTCATCGTCAACCAGGCCCGTGTGCTCGACTACTTTGCCGAAGCCGCACACCACGGCCCGGCGCGCATCACTCCCGACTATGGAGTTGAGTTCGTGTCGTTGACCGTGCACGACGATGGCCCGTACCCCGTTGAGGTTACTGTGCGCTACACCGCGGGCGACAGGGCAGGGCTTGAGCGCAGCATCCGGTGTGCCTATGTTGCCGGATGCGACGGAGCCCGCAGTCGCGTGCGCGAGGCCATCGGCCGACACCATGTGGGTAGCTTTGCGCAGCACGCCTGGGGCGTCATGGACGTACTGGTCGACACTGATTTTCCGGACTGGCGCATCAAGTGCGCGATTAACGCCGAGGCCGGAAACATCTTGCACATTCCGCGCGAGGGCGGCTACCTCAGCCGCATGTATATCGACCTGGGCGAGGTCGCCGCCGATGACGCGCATCGTGTGCGGCAAACACCGCTCGAAGAAATAATTCGCCGCGCCAACGACATCATGCACCCCTATACCCTCTCGGTACGCCACGTAGCCTGGCACAGCGTGTACGAAGTGGGTCACCGAGTCACCGATCAGTTTGATGACTCCGACGGCGACACCCGCGAACCGCGAGTATTTCTGGCGGGCGATGCCTGCCACACGCACAGCGCCAAAGCAGGCCAGGGTATGAATGTGTCGATGCAAGACGCCTTTAACCTGGGCTGGAAACTTGGCGCCGTCATTACCGGTCAGAGCCCCGCCGAGCTTCTTCGCACCTACTCGAGCGAGCGGCAGCCCGTGGCGCAGCAGCTCATTGACTTCGACCGAGAATGGTCGTCTCTTATGGCCCGCAAGCCCGAAGAAATCACCGACCCGCAAGAGCTTGCCACCTACTATTTGGCCACGGCAGAGTTTCCCTCGGGTTTTGCCACGCAGTACGAGCCATCACTCATTACCGACACTGCCGAATACCAGCAGTATGCGACTGGTTTTCCCGTGGGCAAGAGGTTTCATTCGTCACCGGTCACTCGCGTGTGCGACGGCAACGTTGTGCAGCTAGGACACCATGCGCGCGCGGATGGGCGCTGGCGCATCTATGTTTTTGGGGACCGCAGCGGCGCCGTGCTGCAGCAGACAGGGGAGTGGCTGAGTAGCCCCGAATCACCCATCGCACGCTTCACACCCCGCGGTGAGTCGATCGACGCCGTATTCGACGTGAAAGCGATTCATCAGCAGTCTTTCTCCGAGATTGATCAGCTGGCCTCCCCGCCGGTTTTTCTGCCGCGCTCCGGACCCTTCGCACTGGTTGACTGGGAAAAAGTGTTTGCCGCGCCCGTGACCGTGGGGTGCCCGAGCGACATTTTTGACGAACGTGGTATCTCGCGCGATGGAGCGATTGTGGTCGTGCGCCCCGATCAGTACGTGGCGGCTGTGCTGCCGCTGCAGGCGACAGCACAGCTCGACACTTTTCTCTCGGGCGTATTCATGAATCCTGCGTGACACGCTGCTGTGCCCGCGCAGCGTTCATGGTGTTCACGTGCACAATCTCTTCTTGATACGGCGCAACAACACTGCCAGAAATGCGAAGGTCAACAACGAGAAACTTGCGATCATGAACGTCGCGTTCGCGCCACGCCTGCACGGCATCGAGGTCGTCCAGTGTGTGCACCACGATCGCTTCTGCTCCCGCTGCCCGCGCAAGACCAGCAAAATCAACCTCGGGAATACGCATGGGTTCTTGTTCGAGCCCCAGCAGACCATACAGGTGCACTTCGGCGCCGTACGCGGCGTCGTTCCACACCACCGCCATACCGCGGCCACCTGCTGTGCGGATCGCCGACTCGAGATCGGCCAGTGCCATGAGGCCACCGCCATCACCGGTTGTGAGCACAATGGTCGACTCCGGCTGGGCCCGGGCTGCTCCGACCACGCTCGGCCAGCCGAGCCCAATCGACTGAAACGCTGTGCCCACCATCATGTGTCGGTTGGGTGCTGCAACGGGCCAGTACATATTTGCCCAGCCAATAAAATGCCCGCCGTCTGAGACCACCACGCGGTCGTCGGGCAAAAGTTCGGCGAGCCGCTGGGCTGCCGCCCGCGGATCGACCCGGCCATCGGCAGCACTACCTTGCACTTGCGTATAGGTGCGGGCCGTGGCCACCTCGTGCGGTGTACGCCATCGCTGCGAGTTGCGGGCTAGCGGTGTGTGGTCGGCAGGCGATGCGTGTTCCGGATGCCGGGCAGCCAGCCGCTCCGCCGCGGCCTCGGCCACGACGCGCGCGTCGCCGCGAATAAACCCGGTCACGTGGGCGTGGGTTGCCGCCGGTGCCGTATCGACCTGAAAAAGAGCGGTGCCGGGCGCGAAGAGTTCTCCGAACCGCATCGTGAACTGGTTGAGCGAAGCCCCAAACACCACCGCGGTGTCGGCCTGACGCACCAGCTCCATCGCCCCGTGCGCACCAAAACCGCCCGCAACACCCAGGTCATAGCGGTCGTCCGCAAAAATACTGCGCCCCAGCGCCGTAGTTACTGTCAGCGCCCGCGAGAGTTCCGCGAGCCTACTCAGCGCCTCGCCGGCGTCAGCCAGCCACGCGCCCCTGCCCGCCAACAGCAGGGGTCGCTTCGCTGTTACCAACGCCTGCACCAGAGTGTCGAGCGTGGCAGAAGCATGATCAGAATCGAGACTGAGCGGTGCCGGAAGACGCAGGGGAGCGGCATCCGGAATCTCACCGGCTTCAGCCGTCGCAACATCGTAAGGAATCGCGAGCACCACAGGCACCTGATAGGTGAGTGCATGTTCGACAGCGATCGTAGTGGTCGCCGAAGCATCGCTACGGCCCACCGTATACGTGCGCACACCCACGCCCGAGGCCAACGCAATCTGATCGACATCCCACGGACGCCGCCCCGACGTCGGCTCATCACCGGTCACCAACACGAGCGGAACCCGGGCCTGTGCGGCCTCAGCGAGCGCCGTCAACGTGTTCGTAAAACCCGCACCATACGTGGTGGTAGCGGCAGCAATTTTTTGCGAAGCCCGAAAATATGCATCGGCAGCAACCACCGCACCCTGCTCATGCCGCACAGCAGTAAAAGACACGGCAGAGTCCGTGCCCGCGGCATTACCACTCAGGGCATCACGACTCAGGGCATCAAGAAAATAGGCGTTACCGTTGCCCATCACACCAAAAACCGCGTCAACATAGTGTGCAAGAGTGCGGGCAACATGAGCGGAAACAGAAGACATTGCTGTGCCTTTCGAGACAAACGGAGAAAGAAATAATCCGTATATGTCTCGCCCCACACATCACTGTGCGGGAGCTTCGTGCTCCTTTTTCGAGCACCGGCCAGGCGCGAAAAACAACCGGCCGGACGCCTCGATTGTAGCCGAGACGGGTGCGTACTTTCATTGTTGCTGACCGACCGTAGATTCCACCGCCTGCTCGCGACGACGCCTCCGACATGACACATGTCACGCGGTTTTCATGACACTGCCCTCCCGACAGAGTCGGTGAGCGCGGCAATAGTGGAATTATGAGCACCGCATCACCACACACCCGCACATCAGCGACGGCACCGCCCGCCTCGTCGCGGAGGCACGACTCCTCTGAGGCGATCAGCCTGACCGGTTTACGTAAAACCTTTGGTCGTGGCGAACACACGGTGGTTGCCGTTGACCGTATTGATCTCACGGTGGGGCGCGGCGAAATCGTTGCGCTGCTTGGGCCCAACGGGGCAGGTAAGACGACAACGCTCGACATGCTGCTGGGCTTGACAGAGCCCACAGCGGGCACGGTGAGCGTCTACGGCGAGAAACCAGCCCGGGCTTCGGCATCCGGAAACATTGCGGCCGTGCTGCAAACCGGTGGTCTGCTGGCCGACCTCTCGGTGCGCGAAACACTCGATGTGATCGCGTCGCTACATGGCCGAGCAGCGCTGTCCCGCGTGCCCGAGATCCTTGACCGCACGGGCCTGGATGCCCTCGCGCGTCGGCGTATTTCGAAGTGCTCGGGCGGTGAACAGCAGCGGGTAAAGTTTGCTCTCGCGCTGATACCCGACCCCGATACGCTCGTGCTCGACGAACCCACCGCAGGAATGGACGTGACCGCCCGGCGCCACTTTTGGGACGTCATGCGTGCCGATGCCGACGCGGGCCGCACCATCATCTTCGCCACTCACTACCTCGAAGAAGCCGAACAGTTCGCCCGCCGCACAGTCGTGATGCATCACGGCCGCATCGTGGCCGATGCTCCCACCGCACAGTTGCGCTCGGGGCTCGGAGCACGCACCCTCACCGTCACTCTTCCGGCTACCGGCGCCGCCGAGCTCGTTAACGAACTCGAAACCACCCCGGGCATTACCGACCTGCACCGTGATGCCCAGCGCCTCAGCCTGCGATCGACCGGCTCGGATGCCACAGCACAGCGGCTCCTTGCCGCAGGAGCCTACGACCTCGAAATCGTGGCACCCACCCTCGAAACAGCCTTCACCACCCTCACGAAAGACCAGTCATGAGCACCGCGCTAGGCCTCTCACCCACCATGTTGCGCATCGAGGCGCTCCGCCAAATACGCAACCCCT
Organism: Microbacterium luticellae; assembly: GCF_050408645.1. Classification (NCBI taxonomy): domain Bacteria; kingdom Bacillati; phylum Actinomycetota; class Actinomycetes; order Micrococcales; family Microbacteriaceae; genus Microbacterium; species Microbacterium luticellae. The sequence goes on along the minus strand of NZ_JBNTKE010000003.1, from coordinate 350,796 downwards.
ACACACTCACCTTCACACTCGGCATGCCCGTGGCCATGTACCTGCTCTTCGGTGCGGGCATGGACTACGGGTCGATGTCGGCTGGAAACGGCAACGTGTCGTTCTACGTGATGGTGTCGATGGCCGCGTACGGAACCGCCGTCGCCATGAGCTCACTCACCTCTCTCGCGGCATCCGAAGCGCAGCAGGGATGGGGCAGACAACTGGCCATGACACCCCTCGGCTCTGCCGGGTACGCCGCCACCAAACTCATCACCGCCATCACCTTTGCTGTCATTGCGCTCGCCGCCGTGTATCTAGCCGGGATTCTGACAGGGGCCGAAGCCACCGAGGCGTGGCGCTGGGTGGCAACCGCCGGAATCATTCTGGGTGTCGGTGTGATGTTTGGGCTGTATGGCTTGGGTGTCGGACTATTTTTTAATCCGGATGCTTCGGCCGCCCTCGCCTCGATCACACTGACCTTCTTCGCCTTTTTCGGAAACGTTTTTATGCCGCTCGACGGCGTCATGCTCGAGATTGCACGCTTTACCCCCATGTACGGTTTTGTGGCCCTTGCCCGCTGGCCGCTCACCGAGGGAGTGCTCACCACGGGGCAAACCGACAGCATGGGCGTTGTGGTGCTCAACATTGCGGCGTGGTTGGCACTGTTTGCCGTGCTGGTCGCCGTGGGAGTACGGCGCTCACGCACACGCCGATAGGGTCGAAATATGACGCAGCAGCGCGACGTTGCCGCTGGCGGTGTGCACGAGTACACCGCCAGTTCGGCATGGGACCGTTACGGCTGGGTGATGGCCGTTGTGTGGCTGGTGTTTCTCATCTATCCGCTCATGGGGCTCATTCACTCACCCGCAGCATCCGGTTGGGTGGCCGCCGGATGGGTAGGGCTGGTGGGCTTTGTCGTTATCTACGTCACCGGTTTTCTCAACGGCATGAACGGCAACGGGGGCGGGCTTACCGAACCCGTGCACCCTGTGCAGTGGTGGGCGTTTGCAGGGCTCATCGCCACAGCGCTCGTGACACTGCCTGCCGTGGGCGGAAACGCACTGAGTTTTGTACCGTTCATCTCGTCATTCGCCTCGTACGGTCTCACCCGAAAAGCGCACTGGATCACACTTATTACCGCTGTGGTGGTCACAACAGCATCGGTGCTCATGATCGACGGCTGGCTAGAATTTTTTCCGCTCATCGTCGTGATGCTGCTCATGGGCACCGTCAACACCGTCTCGACCGAACTGATTATTCGCTCGGCAGCCACAGAACAGCTCGGCCTCGAACTTGCCACCAGCCGTGGACGCGAAGCCGTAGCGCGCGATGTGCACGACCTTGTAGGGCACTCACTGACCGTCGTACGCATGAAAGCCCAGTTGGCGCTGCGGCTGATCGACAGCGACCCGGGCCGAGCCAAAAGTGAACTCGCCGACATTGAACAGCTCACCGCCGAAGCCATCTCGGGTGTGCGCGAGACCGTAGCAGGTGTGCGTGGCGCGATCCTCGCCGACGAACTCGTATCATGCCGCGATGCGCTGACCGCCGCCGGCATCACTGTCTCCGTCGACGGGCAACCCGATACGCTCTCGCCCGCGCAAGCCCTCACCGCCGGCTGGGTGCTGCGCGAAGCCACCACCAATGTGCTGCGGCACGCCCACGCCCGCCACGTATCGATAGCGGTAGCACCGGGCACATTTACCGTCACCGACGACGGCGTGGGTTTTTCTCCTGACGCAGGGTTTCGGGGCCGTGAGGGCAACGGTGTGCGGGGCATGCGCGAGCGGGCCACCATGGCCGGTGCCACCCTGCAACTGCGCGCACCGGCAAGCGGCGGAACCACCGTGGAGGTCACCTGGTGAATGCAGAACATATTCCGAGCGCAGAACACGCGCCTATTCGCCTCGTCATTGCCGACGACCAGGCGATGCTGCGCGGTGCGCTGGTCGCCCTGCTTGAGCTGGAGGGCGACCTGGTTGTTGTCGGCGAAGCAGCCGATGGAAACGAGGCGATGGAGGTGGTGCGTAACACGCAGCCTGATGTGTGCCTCATGGATATCCAAATGCCCGATATGGACGGCATTGCGGCCACCGAACGGTTACGGCAGCAGCATCCGGCAACACGAGTGTTGATCGTGACCACCTTTGCGCGGCCCGGATATGTGCGGGCAGCGCTCGATGCCGGGGCATCCGGTTTTGTTGTGAAAGATACGCCTGCGCAGCAACTGGCCGATGCGGTGCGGCGCGTGCATGCCGGGTTACGCGTTGTCGACCCGGCGTTGGCCGAGGCGAGCCTCTTTGATGGCGCAAACCCCCTCAGCGACCGAGAACAGCAAATTCTTCGACTCGCCGCCGATGGCCGCAGTGCCGCAGCGATCGCAGCAGAAGTGTTTCTCTCGGCCGGAACCGTGCGCAACAACCTGTCGGCGGCCATCGGCAAGGTCGGGGCGCGTAACCGTGCCCAGGCCATAAAGATTGCGCAAGACAAAGGATGGCTGTGATCCGGGAGACAATAGGTGCATGACGGCTATCGAGCGCGAAACACTCACCTGGGACGGATTCGGCGCGGCAACGCGCGACCTTGCCCGCACCATCGTTGACAGCGGCTTTCAGCCCGAGGTTGTTGTTGCCATTGCGCGCGGAGGGTTGCTGCCCGCCGGAGCCATCGCCTACGGCCTGGGTGCAAAAAACTGTGGCGCCATCAACGTCGAGTTTTATACCGGAATTGGCACTGTGCTCGACGCACCCGAGGTGCTACCGCCCGAGCTTGACATGAACTACCTCGACGGCCGCCGCGTGCTGCTCGTTGACGATGTGGCCGACTCGGGACGCACCCTCGCGCTGGCCGTAAAACTGCTCGCTGATAAAGGCGCCAACGTGCGTTCGGTCACCATCTACACCAAACCGACCACGGTTATTCAACCCGACTATTCGTGGAAACACACCGACCTGTGGATCAACTTTCCGTGGTCGTATCAGGGCACGGTCGTCGAAGAAGACCAGGGCCTGCCACCGAGCGCCTAGATGTACCCGGCCAGTACGCAGCAGGATGACCCAGAGCCAATAGTTACCCATTTTGGTATACTTTTGGCATGAACGAAGTGCTGACGTACCTCGAACGACTTCGAGAGATCGCGCTCGATCAGCACGGTTTCGTCACAACGGCACAGGCCTTTGACGAGGGCATCCCGCGCGTTGAGCTGCCAAAGATGGCGAAACGCGGCCGTATCGAGCGTGTTTCGCAGGGCATCTACCGGGTTCCTCAGGTGCCGTCGACCGGGCACGACAACCTCGCGCTCGCGGTGCTGTGGGCCGGGATCGATGAGGCATGTCTGTCGCATGACACGGCCCTCGCCGCGTGGGGCGTGAGCGACATCAACCCGAACCGGATTCACCTTACGATCCCGCACTCTCATCGCGTGCGCCGCGCGGGAGGTGATCGCTATGTCATCCATCGTCGCGACCTCGAACCGGACGAACGCACATGGTGGGAAGGCATCCCGATCACGAGGCTGCCCGTGACGATCGAGGATTGCATCGAGTCGGGAGTGCCGACGTACCTCGTGAGACAGGCGTTGGAGCGCGGAGCCGGTACGAGCCGCCTCCCGGATGCGGCGCGGGATCGGCTCGTGGCGATGCTCGATGCGCGTGACGCGGAAGGACAGCGATCCTGAATTTGTCAGACGCCATGGGCGAGTTGCGCCCGAAGGGGAAAGCACCGGCGTCGGCTCGCGTGTTGAACACGTGGATCGCGCAAGCGGAGCGACAGCTCGAGTCCGACGGCGGCCGGTTGGGCTGGCTGATCGCCTCGACAGTGGTTGCGGCTGCACTCCAGCAAGCTGTGGATGAGCAGGGCGAGCCGATGTTCCTCCTGAAAGGCGGAACGCTGCTCCAGCATCGCCTTCCCCAGCTCTCTCGTGCGACGACCGATCTGGACGGGCTCATCCGTGGCGATATCGATCGATTTCTTGCTGTGCTCGACGAGGTGCTCGATCGCCCGTGGGGCCCCGCCGGTTCGATATCGTCGCTGAGGCTCGGCCTGATCAGCTACTAACGGCGGACCGGGTGCACCTCATCATCGAGCAGCGCGGCCGCATACATGGGGCGCGCCGCGTCAACGCTCGGCGGATGGAACAGGCTCGCTGTGGCATCGCGCATAAGCCTGCTGAGCTCGTGGCTGTTGCTGAATCCGCTACCCCCTGCGCACTGCAGTGCTACTTCGGCCGTGCGGCGGGCGGCGTCCGAAGCGTTAACGCGCGCGCTCACTAAGCGCAGCGGCCAGCCTGCCCCGTGGTCGACCAGCTCATCCAGGTCGCGACAATACGTTTCGATCTGGGCGGGAACGGCCATGTAGGCCATGTGTGCATCGGCCAGACGCGTACGGAACTCGCCAATTTCGGCATACGACGACCCGGTTTTGGTGGAGCGACGTGCGTGCAAACCGGCTGCAGCCAGTTCGAGCGCACGGTGGGCAACCCCGGCATAGACCGAAGCAACAAGGAGCTGAAAACAGCTCGTGATGGCAAATACGAGCAGATCCGGATGCTGCCCCACGGGCACGTACCGTGCGACGTGTTCGGGGTTCATGCGGGCGTCGCGCAAGATGGTGGCTCGACTGTGTGAGGCGCGCATGCCCATGACGTCCCAGTCGTCGGAAATCGTCACTCCCTCGGCGTCACGGCGCACAAAGCCATAGACAAGGCGGGTTTCATCGTTCGCATCGCGGCCGTGCACGATCAGCCGTGTCCAGACCGGCGAGAGAGACGTGAAGATTTTTACCCCCGACACCCGGTAACCACCATCATCGGTGGAGGTCGCGGTGGAGTTGGAGTCTTGCAGAACCCAGTCGTTCGCGGGCTCACTGATACCGAAGGCAAAAATCTCGCCCGCCTTGGCTTCGTCAAAGACGAAGTTCATCGACGTATCGCCGCGTTCGTGCATAACGCGCACGACTCCCACACACATGAGGTGCATGTTGATGGCTAGTGCCGTAGCGGGTGCAGCCGAGGCGAGTCGCTGTTGCAGGCGAGAGACCTCGTTCAGGCTCAGGCCCGGCCCACCGTACTCGGTGGGTACCAGTACGCTCAGGTATCCGGTGGCCTGTAGGTCGGCGAGGTCTTCGTCGAAGAATGCGTTGTCACGGTCGTAGCGGTCGGCACGTTCGCGCAGTTGCTCCAGCAATGCATCGGGTAGATATTGCTGTGCCAACTGTGCGTGGTGGGCGGGCGAGTTATCGCTCATGAATGCTCCTTATCTGCTGCGGTTGGGGCAGCGGTAATGATGACGGTGCCGTTGTGCCCACCGAACCCGAATGAGTTCGACAGCACGTGGCGAAGAGAACGCGTGCGAGCCCGACCTGTGACAATGTTGAGATCGGCAAAGTCGTTGTTATCGAGGTTGATGGTCGGTGGAATGACGCTCGTCTGCAGTGACTGCACGGCAAGAATGGCTTCGAGGGCACCGGAGGCCCCCAGCAGATGTCCTGTGCTCGATTTCGGTGCCGTTATGGCAATCCCACTCAGGTGTTCACCGAATACTGTGCGCAGAGCCTGAGCTTCAGCCTCATCGCCACGCGGCGTACCCGTGGCGTGCGCACTGATGTGGTCGATTTCGGAGGGTACGAGCTCGGCATCGACGAGGGCTTGTTCCATAGCAAGCGCGGCACCCTGCCCCTGCGGATCCGGGGCCGTTGGGTGGTAGGCGTCGCTGGACTCGCCAAATCCGGTAAGTACCGCAAGGGGCTGCTGGCCACGCTCGCGCGCAACGTTTTCGGCCTCGATAAGAAGAGCGGCGGCGCCCTGGCCCATAACAAAGCCCTCGCGGTCATGGTCGAACGGCCGCGATGCGGCATCCGGATGCTGCCGATCACCCTTCGCGAGTGCTCGAAGGTTGCTGTTGGCGGCGAAATTGATGGGGTTGAGGCAGTCTTCCATGCCGACCACGAGTATGGCATCGGCGTAGCCGTGGCGGATGCGGCGCAGGGCCTGGCCGAGCGCCAGAGTGCTGCTAGCGCAGGTGGCCGTTATTGCGTGCGCAGTGTTGTGCGCGCCGTAGCGTTGACTGAGTACGGCGGCAGCTGCATCGGGTGCACCGTGCATCACAAGCGCGATGGGCACGGCTCGCGGTCCGCGCTCGTCGAAGGCGCGGGTGGCTGCGTGCGTGGCGTCGATAGGACCCGAACCGGTCGCCGCCAGAATGCCGAAGCGATGCGCCGGCCACGGCAGCTTATCGCGTGCTGCCCCCATGGCCTGATCGGCGGCAGCCACGGCCCACAGCTGCACAGGACTCAGTCGGCGCGCGAGTGCGTGGGGTACGGAATCGTCACTGACGAAACCGTGAATGGTCGCGCCAATCTGCACCGGCAGCCCGGCAAAAACGCTGTCATCGAGCGCACGAACGGCGCTTGTGCCCTCGCACACCGCTTGCCACAGTGCGGCAACGCTATGGCCACTGGGCGAAATAACGCCCATACCGGTAATAACGGCACGGCGCAGTAAACGGGTTGTCATAGCCGCACCGCGTCTCCGCGCAGTACGGCGTCGCGCGTGGCCGAACGACGCACCTTGCCGCCCACTGTGCGCGGCAGGGCGTCGAGCATATACCAGCGTGTAGGCACGAACTGCGGTGCCAAACGTGCGCGTGCCCACTCCTGCAGCGCCGTCTTTGGTACTGGTGCGCTGCCTTCCACAACGAGCGCTACAACAGAGCCCAGGCTCGTGTGCGGTAGAGCCACTGCGCACACCGCTTGTGCCGAAGAAAAACCATCGAAGGCTTGCTCGACCTCGGCCAGTGAAACCTTGTGTCCGCCCGTTATGGCAATGTCACCGGCACGGCCTACTAGTTGTATACGACTACCCACGCGTCGCGCCTGGTCATGCACCGTCGCCCAGCCGTCGTCATCGCGGAGGCGTTCGCTCGAGGTAGTGGCAATATAGCCGTCGGAGCACGCGGCAGCGCGAATCCACAGCGTGCCCCATTCGCCGTCGGCCAGCCGCCTGCCGTTGCTGTCACGAACTTCGGCGTCTATGTCGTCGTACACGCTGATCCAGGTGCCGTCGCCGTCGCGACTGTCACCGATAAACCCGATTTCTGCGGCGCCGTAATAGCTGATGAGTCGCGTGTGGGGTGCGGCAGCCGTGAGCCCGGAGCGCAGCGAGGCGGGCAGGTTCGCGCCCCCGGTGACAACAAGTTCCAGGTGGTCGATAAATGACGCATCGCGGCGGGCAGCATCAATGAGCGTCTGTACGACGGCGGGTACCGCCACGATGCGAGTGATGGCGGCGTTGCGTATTCGCTCGGCAACGTCGGTGGCCGAAAACGCATCCATCAGGTGAGCGCTTCCGCCCGAGGCCAGGCATTCGATGAGCGCGTACAGTGTCAGACTGTACGACAGCGGCCCGGGTGCCAGTGTTGCGACACCGTCAAAGGGTTCGAGGTGCGCGCTCGAGACGGCAAAGTTTTCGCGGTACTGTCCGCGAGTTTTGATGAAGGCTTTAGGTGCGCTCGTGGTTCCCGAAGAAAAAAGCAGCAGAAATGGTTCTTCGTCGCTGCGCACGGTGGGTGCCGGATGCGGCGTACCGCCCGTGTTCTCGAGCATCCGGAAGTCGTTCTCGCTGACCACGGTGCCCCTGTAGCCGTGTGTGGCAAGGCCGCCAGCCAGTACCGTGTCGTTGCTGATCACGAGTGTTATACCGCACTGCTGTATAACGCGTATGCGGTGTTCGAGTGGCCACCGCGGATCAATAACAGCAACGACAACTCCGTATCCGGCGAGGGCCGCAACGATGCGTGCTGCGGCATACGCGCTGTCGAGGCTTACCGCGATGATGGGTAGGCCAGCAGCTTCGGGTGCTGATGCAACCGGGCTGCTCTGCTGGTCAAGCAGCGTCTGTGTCGCGTGGTAAATGCCGGGGGACTCGGCAACCAGCTCGCCATAGCTGAGTGATGTTTCGGTGTCGGCAATGGCGGTGCGGTTGGGGTGGGTGCGTGCTGTGGTCAGCACGGTGGCCGTTAGTGGCACGATTCTTCCGCAGGAGTGGTGACCGTGATGGTTATCGCACTGTCGTTGACTTCGACCCCGAGGGGCTGCAGGTCGTGCACGACCGCATGGGGTGAGTGCTTGGCGGCGCTCGCGCCAATACCGATCACGGCCATGCCTGCAGCGTGTGCGGCCTGAATACCGGCACCGGAGTCTTCGAGCACAAGACACTCTTCGGCGGGTATGCCCAGTAGCTCTGCGGCACGTAAGAAGCCTTCCGGATGCGGCTTACTGGCTGTGACGTCTTCGGCGGTAACGATGATGTCGGTGAGGGGCAGCCCTGCCGCTGCCATTCGTGCTTCGAGTAGGGGACGATTGGCCGAGGTGACAATCGCATGAGGTACACCTTGGAGGGCTTTTAGCAGCACCCGGGCACCGGTAATCTCGACCACTCCGCGGGTGTCGGCGGTCTCAGCGGCTAATAGCGCCTGGTTCTCAGCAATGTTGATGGCGTGATCGCGGTCGGGTAACAGCAGCGCCATGCTCTCGTGCCCCTGTCGTCCATGCACAGTAGTGAGCACGGTATCGGGGTCGAGGTCGTGCTGTGCCGCCCATTCCAGCCACAGGCGCTCCACGACCGCGATGGAATTGACCAGTGTTCCATCCATGTCTAACAGCACAGCTCGAACGGTGAAAGTCTGTGTCATACATCCAGGCTAATGCGCTGGCGGGTGGCGTGGGTTGTTCATGTACGCTGGGGGTGATCCCCCGCTCTACACTTCCGCACCGCAACCCGGCTGCGGACGATTCAGTCATGCAAGGATGCAGATGAACGATTTTGTGGTGCATCGCAACGAATGGACTCACAAAGAAGAACTCGCCGAGCGGATGATCCCGCTTATCGGTTCGCTCACCCGCCAGCGAGACGTCGTGACGTCTCTGCACGGACACCGGCTCCTAGGGCTGTCTACAACGGGTCTGCTCGAAGTGCACGAGCGAGTAGCGGCCCTTGGTCTTGGGCACTCTGATGTTCGCGATACCCTGGCTGTGCTCGAAGCCCTCCACCGGATCGGACCGGGCCGCTCGTCGCTCGACGTCGCGAGGCTGGCGGCATCATTCCGCGAAGACTCAGGACACTCGGCGTCGTGTCTGGACGAACCGAAGGTTGCCGACGAACTCGAAACCTATTTACGCCGCATCGTTGCCTCGACACTCGGTGAAGAAAGCCAGGAACCGACCGATGTAGTGCTGTACGGGTTTGGCCGTATTGGCCGACTCCTGGCACGCATACTCATCACGCGCACCGGTGGCGGCAGTGGTCTGCGTCTGCGAGCCATTGTCGTGCGGCGCAGTGGCGAGCACGACCTGATGAAACGCGCTTCGCTGCTGCTGCGCGATTCTGTGCACGGCCGCTTTGAAGGTTCGGTTGATGTTGACGAAGAAAATAGTCAGATCATCGCGAACGGCACTCGTATTCAGGTGATTTACTCCGACGACCCCGCAGCCATCGACTACACCGCCTACGGCATGAGCAACGTTATCGTCGTCGACAATACGGGCCGGTGGCGTGATGAAGCCGGGCTCGCGCAGCACCTGCAATCTCGTGGCGTCGCGCGCGTTCTGCTGACCGCACCCGGCAAGGGTGAGTTGAAAAATATTGTGCACGGTATTAACGACGACACGATTACCGACAGTGACACTATCTTGTCGGCGGCATCGTGCACCACCAACGCCATCACCCCGGTGCTTAAGGCCGTCAACGAGGCCTACGGTATTGTGCGGGGTCACGTCGAGACTGTGCACGCATTCACGAACGATCAAAACTTGATCGACAACATGCATAAGGGCGACCGCCGCGGTCGATCCGCTGTGCTCAACATGGTGATTACCGAAACCGGTGCGGCAAAAGCTGTTTCACGTGCTCTGCCTGAACTCACCGGCAAACTCACCGGTTCAGCTATTCGCGTGCCCACCCCGAACGTATCGCTGGCAGTGCTGCATTTAACGCTGGAGCGCGCGGCGAACACCGAAGAGATCAACGACTATTTGCGCCGGATCTCGCTGCATTCCAAGCTGCGACAGCAGATTGACTACGTTGAGTCGCCCGAAGTGGTTTCGACCGACTTTGTCGGCTCTCACCGCGCCGGTATTGTTGACGGGCTTGCGACCGTCACGCACGATGATTCGGTCGTGCTCTACGTGTGGTACGACAACGAGTACGGGTATTCGTGTCAGGTGATTCGCGTGCTCGAAACGATGGCGGGTTCGCACCCGGCTGTGCTTCCGGCACGTCGGGAAGTGACGCTGTCGGCGTAGGTTACGCCGTACCTGCCTGGTAGCGATCAAGCAGAGCGTCGAGGTGCTCGGCGGTGTCGCGCCATCCGGTTACCGCGATGGACGGCACACCGAGCGCCAAAACGGGGTAGTCGTTTCCGCCTTCGTCGAGGCGATCACCAAAGAACAGCATGTCGGCAAAGCCGATACCCGTGCGCTCCGAAAGCTCGCGCATACCGTAGGCCTTATCGATGCCCTTGCGGGTGATGTCGATTGACGTCGAACCGCCGGCACGAACCTCAAGCTCGGGCAGGCGTGCAGCAACGGCGTCGCGCAGAGCCAGGCGCTTCGAGCCGGAAGGATCCCACGCGTGCTTATGCTCGGCCGGGGCCTGCTGGCCAAGCGCCGAGAACGTAATCTGCGAACCCCGGTCTTCTAATATCTCGCCCCAGGGGTTGATTTCCCACAGGTCTAGACGCTCGGCCTCTTCGCGCAGTGCGCGCATCGCCTGTTCTTTTTCGGCGACGGAAAGATCGTGTGCGTAGACGGCCTGAAAATCGCCGTCGGTGTATCGCAAATATTTGGTTCCGCATGTGGGCATCAGGTGCAGGCGGTCGAGCATGGCAGCCGGTGGATTCACCAGCTGATCGAGCAGCTGGGTGCGAAACTGCTGCTCATTCCCCCCAGAAATCACGGCCACCTCGGCATAGCTGCTCAGCCGGGTAAGAAGATCACTAATGCGAGCATCGATAGCGCTCTTAGACGGTGCCAGAGTGTCGTCAAGATCAAACGCCACCAGAAGCGGAACAGCCATGGGTCCTCCCCGTGATCTAACCATTGCTGCGACATGCCAGCCGTGTGACACGACAGAGGCACATCACTGTGTCGTGATGTGCCTCTTGTGTGTCGGGGTGACAGGATTTGAACCTGCGACCTCTTCGTCCCGAACGAAGCGCGCTACCAAGCTGCGCCACACCCCGTGGCAACCCGTCGAGTCTACCCCGAAACCCAGGATGACCCGAAATCGAGGAGTCAGTTTCCGGATGCCGCGGGCATGAGCGTCAACAGCGTGGCTTCTGGGCGACACGCAAATCGCACGGGTGCATAAATTGAGTGCCCACATCCGGCACTCACATGCAGCGGAATACGCCGCCCGGCGTGCTCCCACGTGCTCAATCCGCGTGCCTGGCGTCGTGGAATATCGCAGTTGGCCACGATGGTTCCATACCCGGGTAGGCACACCTGGCCACCGTGAGTGTGGCCGCCAAAAATCATGTCGGCACCCAGGTCAACAAAGCTGTTGAGCACCCGCTGATACGGTGCGTGCGTCACTGCGAGGAGGGGAGTGTTGGCTGAGGCATCGGCACGTAGCGCTGCCAGTTCTTCTGTGACGGCGTCAATGTCGTCCCACTCGCGGTGGGCGTCGTCAACACCCACAACATCGATTCGCTTGCCCGCCACCTGCAGCGATGCAGCCTCGTTATCCAGGCGAGCCCAGCCGAGCTCACTCATTAAGAAATCATCAAGAGCGTCGGTGTCGAGCAGGTCGGGCTCGTGGTTGGTTGTGGAGGGCCCGAGAAAGTAACGGAACGGATTCCTCGGGCTCGGCGCATATTTGTCGTTCGAGCCATGCACGAATGCGCCGGGAACACCCGCGAATGGGGCGAATGCGCGACGAATACCGTCAAGGCCATGACGGTGGCCCAGGTTGTCGCCCGTGTTGATGACCAGATCGGGTTTCAACTGGGCCAGAGACGCCAACCACTGCTGCCGCCTTTTTTGCCACGGCGCCATGTGGGCATCAGAAATATGCAAGACCCGTAGCGGCGTGCTGCCCTCGGGTAGNAGATCGGGTTTCAACTGGGCCAGAGACGCCAACCACTGCTGCCGCCTTTTTTGCCACGGCGCCATGTGGGCATCAGAAATATGCAAGACCCGTAGCGGCGTGCTGCCCTCGGGTAGCGCATACGCGGTCGCTAGACGCAGCGTGTACAAATGGCGTTCAATGCCCACACCCCATACGGCAGCGGCAAGGCCAGCGGCGCTGACCGTGCCCAGCACAGTCAGCGCCGCTCGCGAAGTGCGACGGGTCACGGACACTCTTCTTTCGAATACGTCAGGGTGATCTGCGTGTTCGAGGGCACTTTACTGCCCTGGCCCGGACTCATCGAGCTGACCGAACCTTCTTCTGGCCCGCCCGTTGTACAAGCGCCGAGAACAACGTTGCTGTAGCCCTCTTTATTGAGCTTGGTAATGGCATCGTTGAGGCTCTTGCCCGTGACGTCCGGTAGCCCCTTCTTGGAGGGCGGCGCCTTGCCGGTGCTCGGAGAGATCGTTACCGAAGTGCCGCTTGCTACTCGGCCCGCACCCGGGTCTTGTTTGGCAACGGTGTCTTTCGGGTGAGTGCTATCAACAGCCTTACCGACGGTGACATCAAAGCCCGCCTCGGTGAGAATCCGTGTGGCCTCATCGATCGTGCGTCCTGTGACATCCGGCAGGTCAACGTATACCTGGCGGATAAGGTCGGCCTCCGGGCCGGGGAAGGCATTGCCACCAAATTTGGCGTTCGCGGCCCCCTGCATATCGCGGGCAAGAATATAGCGAATACCCGGTAGCCAGTTGCCCTGCGTCTCGTAATAGTCAAGGGTCTTTGTGCCCGTGTACTGACCAACCCAGACAGCGGTTGCCGCGTTGGTCGAAGCCTCGATCATCATCGTCTGCTCTTCGTTGTGCGTACCCGTCTTGCCCAGAAGGGGGGTGCCATCCCATGGGTTAGCAGCTGTACCCGTACCACTGGTCATGACATTCTCGAGTGCGTACGCAGCCGTTGCCGCAACACCCTCGTCGATAACTTTCTTGCACGACGTTTCGGGGATCGGCAGTTCGTTATCGTCGGGGCCAACAACCTTGACGATTGCCTTGGGTGAGCAGTAGGTGCCATTGTTCGCGATCGTGGCGTATGCGGCCGCCATGTCGAGCGGCGCGATGGCCTTATCGCCGAGCACGTTGAAAGGAACGTTTTCGTCGGTCACCTTGTCGCCGTTACCGAGCTTCACGCCCATGCGGTCAGCAACCCGGTTGATATCGCACAGGTTGAGCTTCTCGGCCATGGCGAAGTAGCCCGAGTTCAGCGACTCTGTCGTGAAACGCATAGGCGTGCCCGAGTAACCGCGAATACCGCCGGCGTTCTTTACCAGGTCGGCGTCAAACGGCACAGGGTCGCCGTCGCAGCTCATGTTGTTGAACTTACGGTTGGTGCCGTTCAAGCCCTCATTAAGTGAGTGGCCCTTCTCGAGCCAGTCAACCAGAGTAAACAGCTTGTACGTTGATCCGACAGAAAAACCGATCGACGAACCGTGATCAGAGTCGGCGGCAAAAACCTGCGCCGAATAGCCCGGCTGGCCCGCTTTCGCGCTGTCTTCGCTAAACACAGTGTTTTGCACCATCGCCAAGATAAGGCCGGTTTTGGGATCAATAGTGACGCCGGCAGCGCCCAGTGCTAGATCCGGAATATTCGTTGCCACGTTCTCAGCCATCGAGACGTTAGCGGCACGCTGAACATCGGCATCGAGCGATGTGTAAATATCGAGACCACCACGACGCAAGACCTCGTCACGGTCTTCCTGCGTCTCACCAAAGACAGGGTCGCTTTCGATGATGGTTTTTACGTACTGGCAGAAGTACGCGTTACGTTTAGCCGCCGCACAGCCCGACGAGGGTTCGACAATGTCGGGAGTGATCGGCTCTGCATAGGCTTCGTCGTGCTGTTCTTGTGTGATCTTGCCGTCGACCAGCATCCGGTTCAGAACATAATTGCGACGCTTGAGCGTTTCGGCGTAACCGTCTTCTTCGGAGTTGATGAAAGAGTCGGTCTCGTCGTCGTAGAACGAACCCGTCGGATCGTCGATACGGTACGCGTTGGGGGCCTGCACCATACCGGCCAGCGTCGCTGCCTGAGAGATGGTCAGTTTCGCCGCCGTAGTGTTGAAGTATCGCTGCGAAGCCGCCTCAATGCCGTAGGTGAGACCACCGAAGTTGGCCAGGTTGAGATACCCAATCAGAATCTCGTTTTTCGAGTAGGTTTTCTCGAGCTGAATCGCATAGCGCATCTCTTGCAGCTTGCGCTCGATACCTTCCGCACCCGTTGACGCGGTTGCTTCAAACCAGCAGGCGTCCATCTTTTCGTCGCGCTCAGGGTCGCTCGTGCGCACCTGCGCTTCACAGCGCTGCATCTGCACGTTCTTGACGTACTGCTGACTAATCGACGAACCACCCCGCGTCGACTTTTTCTGCAGGTTATCGATGAGTGCTTTCGTTGTTCCCAACAGATCGATACCGCCGTGCTCGTAGAAGTTTTTGTCTTCACTCGACAGCAGCGCTTCGTACATGACCGGAGCAACCTGGTCATATTTGACCGGAATGCGGTTTTGATCGTAAAAGCGTGCCAGCTGCACAGGGTTGCCGTTTTCGCCCGTGTAATAGATGGTCGTGGGTTCCATCGGCCGGTCAATCTGCAGGTACGAAGGCAGATTGTTGAAGAGCTCGATCGACCGAGTTGCTGCCACGCCGCTGACAGCAATGGCGGGTGTCACGGTGGCGGTAATGAGCATGCCTGCTACGGCGCTCAGACCAATGAGTCCGGCCAGACCGCCGAGCACGCTCCGCAGGGTACGGGGGGATTGGGACATATGTGAGATCGTAGGGGAGTTCCCTGGGGAGTTTCTTCGGAAACGCGAATTTACCCCACAATAGGGGATAACCGCGCTATCTCGCACCTGTGGAGGGTCATGACTACCTGGGAGTATCTGACAACACCGCTCGTTATTCACAATACGGCGGCAATTTTGAACAGCTGGGGCAAGAAAGGCTGGGAGCTGGTGCAGGTTGTGCCCGGCCCCGAAGGCGGCCTTGTTGCCTACTTCAAGCGCCCCGTAGGCGCGCAGTCCGACAGCAATGCCGGTCTCGCAGCCGCGGCCGAAGCCTCGCGTCGATTCGAAGGGGAGCAGCAGTGAGTATCTCGCAGCGACTCGACGAACTCGGCATCCAGCTGCCTGAGGTCGCCGCACCGGTGGCAGCCTACGTGCCCGCACGTGTGCATGGCGACCTCGTTTACACCTCGGGGCAGCTTCCATTTATTGACGGGGCTCTCCCGACAACCGGAAAAGTAGGCGGCACCGTCACAGCAGAGCAAGCGCAGCAACTGGCTCGCACCTGCGCGTTGAACGCTCTGGCCGCGGCCGCAGCGGTCGCCGGCGGAGTCGACCGCATCGCCGGTGTTCTGCGCGTGGGTGGATTCGTTGCATCCGAAGCCTCTTTTACCGGGCAGCCGGGCGTGGTTAATGGCGCGAGCGAAGTGCTCGGAGAAATCTTTGGCGAGGCCGGGGCCCACGTGCGCGCTGCGGTGGGTGTTTCGGTTTTACCGATCGACTCGCCCGTCGAAGTTGATGTCGTGTTCACCCTCGCACCTCTGGCCGCAAGCTAGGCGGGCTAGGCAAGCTCGAGGGGTAAAAACATAAGAGTGTGGGGTGAGAGTCCGTGTGATTCTCGCCCCACACTCTTTGTGTGTGCCTCTTTTGTGGTTTTGTGGTTTTGTGGGGCGGAGGCTATTTCACCTGTGCCGAGATAACGCTCATGACGGCGGTATCGGCCAGCGTCGTGGTGTCACCCACTTCGCGGCCCTCGGCGACATCGCGCAGCAGGCGGCGCATAATCTTGCCCGAGCGTGTCTTGGGTAGTTCGCCCACAATGTACACGTCGCGCGGGCGTGCAATCGGGCCGATCTGTTCGCCCACCCACTGGCGTAGCTGGGTGGCGAGTCCCTCGGGGGAGTGTTCGGCGAGGTAGCTCTCTTTGATGATCACGAAGGCAACTACGGCCTGGCCGGTTGTTTCGTCCGATGCTCCCACGACCGCTGCTTCGGCGGTGGATTCGTGGGCGACCAGCGCCGACTCGATTTCTGCGGTTGAAAGGCGGTGGCCCGAGACGTTCATCACGTCGTCGACGCGGCCCAGCAGCCACAGGTCGCCGTCGTGGTCGAGTCGCGCGCCGTCTCCGGCAAAGTAGTAGCCCTGCTGCGCGAATTTTTCCCAGTAGGTTTCTTTGAACCGCTCGGGGTCGCCCCACACGCCACGAAGCATGGCGGGCCAGGGTTCGGTGATAACGAGCAGGCCACCGTTGCCGTTACCCACGGCGGCACCCGCTTCGTCGAGAACATCGATCGAGATACCGGGCAGGGGAGTCTGAGCCGAGCCGGGCTTGGTGGCGGTGACGCCGGGCAGGGGCGAGACCATAATGGCGCCCGTTTCGGTCTGCCACCATGTGTCGACGATGGGCGCTTTATCGGCGCCAATGACATCGCGGTACCACATCCAGGCCTCGGGGTTGATGGGCTCGCCCACCGAGCCAAGCAGCCGGATGCTCGACAAGTCGTACTGCTGCGGAATGTGGCGACCAGTTTTCATAAACGCCCGAATGGCTGTCGGTGCCGTATAGAAAATGCTGACGCCGTATTTTTGGATGAGCTCCCACCAGCGCCCTGCATGCGGCGTTTCGGGGGTGCCTTCGTACATCAGCTGGGTTGCTCCGTTGGCGAGCGGTCCATAGGTCACGTAGGTGTGGCCGGTGACCCAGCCGATATCGGCGGTGCACCAGAACACATCGCTTTCCGGATGCAGGTCAAAGACGTTGCGGTGGGTGTAGGCGGCCTGCACCAGGTAGCCGCCGGAGGTGTGCAAGATGCCCTTGGGTTTGCCCGTTGTGCCGGAGGTGTAAAGGATGAACAGCGGGTTTTCGGCGGGGAACGCCTCGGCTTCGTGTTCTGCAGAGGCAGCAGGAACAACATCGTGCCACCACAGATCGCGTTCGCTGTTCCACTCCACGTCGTTGCCGCCGCGGCGCACAACAATCACGTGTTCGACGGTGTTTTGTTGGCCCGAGCCGTTGTGGTCGCTAAGCGCCAGATCGACGGCGGGTTTGAGGGGTGAGACGCGGCCTTTGCGGTAGCCGCCGTCGGCGGTGATAACGACTTTGGCGCCGGCGTCGTCAATGCGTGAGCGCAGGCTGTCGGCGCTGAAACCACCGAACACGACGGAGTGAATAGCGCCGAGGCGTGCCACGGCGAGCATCGAGATCACGGCTTCGGGAATCATGGGCAGGTAGATAGCAACGCGGTCGCCCTGGCCAATGCCGAGGCCTGCCAACATGTTGGCGGTGCGCTTGACCTCTTCGGTCAGTTCGGCGTAGGTGATGCGACGCTCGTCGCCGGGTTCACCCTCCCAGTAAATGGCTACCCGGTCGCCCAGGCCATTTTCTACGTGGCGGTCGAGGCAGTTGTACGCGACGTTGAGTTCTCCGTCGTCAAACCACTTGGCAAATGGTGGTGTTGACCAATCGAGCACGCGGGTAAACGGTTTGTGCCATGTGACATGGTTGCGAGCTTGGTCGCCCCAGAATGCTTCGCGGTCGGCCTTGGCCTGGCCGTATAACTCGGCTGTTGCCACTGCCTGTGCGGCAAATTCGGGCGAGGGAGGAAACTGGCGGGTTTCGCTGAGCAGGTGGTCAATTTGTGCGCTCATAGCAGCGGACGCTCCTTTGCGGCGGGGGTCATTCACGAGTCGCCGCACGAGGGCGACATCCGGAATCTATCGGGGCGAATGCACCCAGCAATACTGCCGAAAGTTAGTATCGGCACAGGGGTTTGTAAGGACGCCTTCTTTCTTGTACTGTAGGCGCTGGCCCGAATCTCCATTCCGGCTTCGCGCAGCGAAAGCCCCCCGATCGTCTGCGCAGGTGGCATCCCGTTCCCCCCGCGGGATGCCACCTTTATTTTTTGTTGCTCGTTTCCCTCACACAGCAGCACCGAAATTGGTTATCCCCGGATGCCGCAGATAGGCGGTTTTTGCGCGGCGTGCCGCGGCCGTACTCGCCTAACTTTGCGGGCATGTCCTCGCCCTTTGTTATTGCTCCACGCCCAGGGTTCGCGCCGCATCCGGCCGATGTTCCCCTGGCCGAAGTTTCTATGGCAGCGGCCACCGCCGCGCACGACGACGTGCTGCGCCACGACATCTTGCCCGCCCCTCTCGATGAGTTCGACAAAAGTGACGAACTTGCCGAGCACGCGCAGCCCTGGGTTCCGCAGCCCCCGCAAGAAAAAGGTGCGCGGGCCTTGCGGTTTGATCCGGCCTTCGGCGACCTCGCACCCTACTGTGCCGATGAGTCAGTGACCGATATTTTTGTCAATGGAGATACGGGACTGTTCGTCAACCGGGGTCACGGCATGCAGGCAGTGCCCGAATGGTCGGCTTCAGAACGCGAAGTGCGCGCGCTCGCCGTCGCCCTCATTGGTTTGGGTGATCGGCACGTAGACGACCGCTCGCCCTGCGTCGATGTGCGCCTGGACCGCGGCATCCGGGTGCATGTTGTACTGGGGCCCGTGGCGGTGGGAGGCACGGCCATCTCGATTCGAATCCCGCGTGTTCCCGCCGCTGATTTACCCTCACTGCAGCGGCTGGGAAGCCTGACCGCACAGCAAGCACAGTGGCTGGAAAGCGTGGTGCATGACCGACTCAACGTACTGATTACTGGCGGCACCGGAACAGGAAAAACAACGCTGCTGAGCGCACTGCTCTCGCATGTGCGCGACACCGAACGCATCGTAACGATCGAAGACGTCGCCGAACTACAGCCGCAACACCCCCACCATGTTGCGCTCGAATCGCGACAGGCAAACCTTGAAGGCGCGGGAGAAATTGACCTTGCGCGGCTCGTACGAGAGTCACTGCGTATGCGCCCCGATCGCATTGTTGTGGGCGAATGCCGCGGTGAAGAGATTCGTGACTTGTTGACAGCGCTCAACACCGGACACGACGGCGGGGCCGGCACACTGCACGCGTCAAGCCTTGACGATGTTCCGGCGCGGCTGGAGGCACTGGGCGCACTGGCGGGAATGGGTGCGGTGGCACTTGCTCGTCAAACCGTGAGCGCATTCTCTCTCGTGGTGCATGTCGGCATAGACCGCAGCGGTAAACGCCAACTGGCTCAGGCCGGGCAGTTCGTTCTTGACGGCGACCGCTTAGGGATCGTTGACATTCAACCGTGGGCAACGAACGCATGAGGGCCGGCACAAAGGTTTCGTTCCGGTTTTCACCGAAGCCCGCCCACGACAAACACAGCGCAGCTGAGACGGTCCACATGCTTGCCGTGCTGCTGCGGGCGGGCACACCCGCAGGCCGAGCCTGGCAGCACGTGGCCGAAATGGGTGATCCGGCTGCTCGCGCTGCCGCTCACAGCGTGCACGAACGCGCCGATGTAGCGTCGGCGCTACGCAGCCAGGGAACCGCATGGACTCAGATAGCGGCCGCATGGGAAATCGCACACACGGTGGGCGCGCCCCTGGCTACGACGCTAGAAAACCTCGCTCACACACTAATCGAAGCGCAGCAGGCCCGCGACGACATCGATGTGGCGCAGTCAGAACCCGCAGCCACCGCCCGGCTCATGCTGTGGCTGCCCGCCGTGGGGCTGCTATTGGGGATGGGGCTCGGCTTCGACACCCTCCGCATCATCACCACTCATCCCGCCGGAATCGCATGTGCGGTTATCGGAATAGCGCTCATGCTTGTGGCGCGGTGGTGGACGAAAAAACTTGTCCGAAAAGCGCAGCCTCATGCTGGTATCCCTGGCATTCACGCAGAACTGGTTGCGATTGGGCTCGAGGGCGGGGTCTCTATCGCGAGGTCTGTGCAGTTGGTCAACGAGCAGTTGCCGCAGTCTCCGGATGCCGCGGCAACCCAGCGTGTGCTGCGCTTAGCCGAATCGGCCGGTGTGCCCGCGGCAGACCTGCTGCGCAGCACCGCGCAGCATGCCCGACGCAACGCTCGCAAAGACGCACGCCTGGCGACGACCCGGCTCTCTTCACTCCTTCTGCTACCGCAGGGGCTGTGCACGCTGCCCGCCTTCCTCTTTCTCGGCATTGCACCGCTACTCATCAGCGTGCTCGACCAGACCCCACTCCCTTTTTCTTAAAGCCACCCATCCGCCGATAAACCCCACAGTAAGGAGAAAATATGGAACTGCCACCACTCACCACCACCAGAGCCCGTCGTCTCTTCGACGACGAGTCGGGGGCCGCAACGGCCGAATACGCAGTCGCCACAATGGCTGCCGTGGCCTTTGCCGGAGCACTCGTAGCCATCATGCGCTCCGATGAGGTGCGAACAATACTCACCGACCTGGTGCGTCGCGCGCTGAGTGTGCCGTGACCACAACGCTGGGCTGGGGCGTTTCTGCGTCTACTGCGCAGAAATCCCCCAGCGGGGCGCACACCATGGCAGCCGAGCGGGGGTCAGTGACGGCCGAGCTCGCAATAGCCCTTCCCGCCATTGCGCTGGTTATCGTGTTTGCCCTCGGTATAGGTGCAATAGGCACGCAGCAGATCATGTTGCACAACGCTGTTTCTCATGCAGCGCGTCTGCTCGGGCGCGGAGAAAACCAGGCCCGGGCCGCAAGCATTGTGAGCGCAGCTGTACCCGGCAGCACGATAGCGATAGAAAGCGATGACACTCTCGTGTGCGTGTCGGGGTCGGTGCAGCGACTATGGGGCCTCGTCTCCGTGCCGATCCACGCACGCGGGTGCTCACTAGCTGGAGGAAAATAATGCCGGGAACAACCCTGTCCGTCGGATTGGTGGGCATCGTTGCGGCAACCGCCATGGCCGTTGCCGCTGTGACCGGAGGCACCGCCGTGGGCCAGCGCACGGCGGCGGCGGCCGATGCGGCAGCGCTAGCGGCAGCAGATACAGCATCCGGAGCCGCCGTCACCAACTATGCGCCGTGCCGCGCAGCAGAACAGGTTGCGGCAGCCTTTGGGGCCTCAGTCGCCGAATGCGAACTGCGACAGACAGAAGCGACCGTGACGGTCCAAGCCACGTATGCAGTGTTTACCGTCACAGCACGAGCCCGCGCGGGTCCACCTGGGGGGCTGCAGGCCGCCCGGTAGCCAGGCGAGCATTACTCGTGCGTATGCGAACCCTCCTGCGGCAGTGTTAACAGATCAAAAAAGGCAGTGAAACGGAATTTCCTAGCCTGATTTCCAAACGCATCGCCCGCACGTCATGCGGAAGGTTTAAGCGTCTACGGGAGGAAACTTACAAATGAAGGACACGTCTGTCACCTTGGAGACTAAGCAGAGCGTCAGCCGTCGCACCGTCGTTAAAGGAGCAGCGTGGTCGATCCCGGTGATCGCCACTGCTGTTGCCGTGCCGGCACATGCAGCGTCGGCTCCGGACGTGGATATCGTCTCGCCAGAAGGCGATCTAATCACCGATTGGAAAGGTGACCATCATTACGGCTCAGACAACGACAATCCGAAGAGACGTTCCTATGACTTTCCAATTGATTTGCGCGACAGTAGTGGAAACCCGCTTGTGGGTGTAACGGTGTCAGTTACCGCGGCCGGGAGTAATGGAGATGGCGATCTGCTCGGCATCTATCGCTATCCTGCACCGAGTAACGGCGGTCCCGAAAGTGACCCGAGCCGCACGGCTACCGCAGTTACGGATGCAAATGGCCGCGCCATGTTCGCTGTGAACACACAAAACCTCACTAGTAAAGAGCTCCGCGAAGAGAATACAACTGCCACGCTGACGATAACTGTGGCTGACAATGGTGACCCAATAAGTAAGGTCGTTACGGTGAAGCTATTGTCTTCCGATTGAGTTTTCTAAGCGATCAATGGTCATACCCTTCAAGGGGGGGGTCTGAGCAGGGGGTGCGTCAATGTCGGGTAGAGCGTCCGGTGACGTGAGTTTTGCAGACATGTTTCGGAGCGCACTTTCGGCGAGAGGCTTGACACTTTCTGGTCTCAAGCGAATTCTCGATGAGCGCGGGATGCCGGTCGCTCTGTCTACGTTGAGCTACTGGCGATCGGCATCCCGTCAGCCCGATGCAGAGAAACAGCATTTAGTTATCGCCGAGATCGAGGAAATTCTCGAACTTGACTCTGGCGCTCTTGACGCATTGGCGCTGAGACCGAGCTCGGCACGTCCACTTATCGAATCGTACGATGGTCTACCAAGTGGAAGCGAAGTAATCGAAGCTCTGATTAAGCAGGCGGAGCTGGACCTGAAGGTCACACCCACGGCGAAATTGCAGGAGCTTTCGCAGACGCTGACCACAGATGTCGGTATCGATGGCTTTCCAGTTCGTCATAGGATCCGCACCCTGATGCAATGCGTCGAGGGATCATTATCACGAGTCATGTGGTCGGTCCCGATGGAGTTCGGAGGGGCAAGTTCTCTCGTTCTGACCGTTATGGTGGGGGCTGACGCGGGCCACTGGATTGACCCTGGTGACCGCTTGCACGCCGTCGCGATTGATCTGGACCCTCCACTGAGGCGCGGCGACACCGTCATGCTCGAGATTCGTTGCGATTTCCTGGAGAGGGCAAGGACTCAAATGTCCGCGGGCATTTTCGAAAATCATAGGGCGCAGAAGCTTGTCAACTGGGTGCGCTTTCATCCTGACGCTTTGCCCGATTGGGCCATAGAGGTGGAGAGGGCCGAAGGTGGTGAAGTACGTCGGTGGCGTTCGTTTGACGCCCCAACGTCCATACATCAGGCTCGATGGGATTTTGGGCCGGGTGCCATCCAGTTAGACTGGGGCTACGGTGAGCCGCCGGTTTGGCAGCTAGCAGATCAGGCATGAGATGACTGATTCAGAATTCGCAGAAGCTCTGTCGTCAGCAATCGCGAAACAGCGACTCTCACTTTCTGAGATTCAAAGGCGTCTCGCGATCAGCGGCGTGCAACTCTCTGTCGCGACGCTCAGCTATTGGCGCGCTGGTATCCGTCGCCCTGACCCCAGCCGCTCCATACCAGTGGTGGTGGCGCTAGAGAACATTTTGCAGGTTGCCCCGGGAACACTGAGTGGACGTATCTCCGACCGTTCCCGACGGCTCGGTTCCATCGGGTCGTTGAGCAACTGGTCAGACATGGTTGCCCAGTTGAGTATTGGCTCACGATCGTCTGTGGTGCGAAATCACTTGGGAATGGATCCGGAGAACCATCGATTGTTGTCGCTCCAGGAAGTCATCGATGTTGACGAAAATCTAGAAGTAAAGGCGGTCTCCACCGAAATTCTGGTCCAGTGTTTGCAAGGCTCTGTCCAAGTCCTCGGGATGGTCGATGTCGCCGCGGAACCGACTGAGACTCCCCCCAATGTCACAGTGCTGGCCGGTGGCCACGCGGAGGGCCCGATTGTCGACGGCGGCGGCACGGTATTCGGGTATCGCCTGGTGCTGGAGAAGCCGCTCGGCCAGAGCGAAACAGCGATGATCGAGGTGCGCAAGGAGTACCCGCAGGTATATCCTCGTGAACGGCATCACGTCGTCTTGTTGGAGCGTCGCACCCGCCAGGTTCTGCAATGGTATAAGTTCCTCCCAGGACACAGCCCGGATTGGTTCGACGAACTGGTGGCCACTCGGACCGTGTCGACCACTACTTTCGTGGAGCCGAAATCAGTCCATCGATCCCGGGTCAATTTCGGTCCCGGTTACATCCGCGCGAGATGGGGTCTCGTTCGCGACACCTGAGTCACAGTGAGATCGGATAATAGCATGCACCCGAGCCCGGAGCGGCTCTGATATTTGCTGTGAACTTAGCTGCTGCGAGTTCTGCTTGATGGAGTTGAAGTATTCTCACCAAGGTTGTTAGGGCGGCAGAGGCGTCAGCGACTATCCTGGAAAGACCCGCTATCTAGAACGTGCGCTCTGAGCTCTCTCTTGTAGACAGCTCGTCGTGTGCAAAATATGACGGAGCTCGTTGTGCCCCAACGACGGTGCGAACACCGAGGGAATATTTTGTCATTATAATTAATGCTGTTTTGCGTGCTGAACCACCCGAGGTTCCTGCCAGCAACGAATCATCCACCAGCACGGGAGACCCCCGGTAAACGGTGTGTATGGTGTGCTTCGAGGAAAGGATGCACCCGTGGCCGAAGGCAAGAAGCTCGTTATTGTCGAGTCCCCGACCAAAATGAGGTCAATACAGGGGTACCTCGGTGACGACTACCAGGTGCTCAGCTCGGTCGGACACATCCGCGACCTCGCTGACAAAAAAGAGATCCCCGCCGACGACCGCGCGGCATACGGCAAATACTCCATCGACGTCGACAACGGCTTCGATCCGTACTATGTCGTCTCCGACGGCAAATCGAAAACCGTCTCTGAGCTCAAGCGCGCCCTCAAAACCGCCGATGAACTTCTTCTCGCAACAGATGAAGACCGCGAGGGAGAGGCGATCGCCTGGCATCTGCTTGAAACCCTCAAACCTAAAGTTCCCGTCAAACGCATGGTCTTTCACGAGATCACGCAAGACGCGATTCAAGCCGCGGTCAAAAACACGCGAGAACTCGACCTCGCACTCGTTGACGCACAAGAAACACGCCGAATCCTCGACCGGCTCTACGGGTGGGACGTCTCGCCCGTGCTCTGGTACAAGGTGAGAACCGGGCTATCTGCCGGACGCGTGCAGTCGGCAGCCACCCGCATGATCGTTGACCGTGAACGCGAACGCATGGCCTTCGTTGCAGCCAACTACTGGGGTGTGCAAGCAACAGCCCAGAGCGACTCGGCCTTCTCGGTGCGTCTGGCCCGCATCGACGGCGCCCCCCTGGCCCGCGGAACCGACTTCGACGACAAGGGTGAACTACGCCGCACCGTCGTCGTGCTCGACGAAAAACGAGCACAGGCACTCGCACAAGAACTCAGCGCCAACGGTCAAGCATCGGTCACGGCCGTTGAAGCAAAACCCGGCACCCGTCGCCCCTACGCGCCCTTCACAACCTCGACCATGCAGCAAGAGGCCGGCCGCAAACTCTCGATGAGCGCCAAGCAGGCCATGAGCGTTGCGCAGCGTCTGTACGAAAAAGGGTTCATCACCTATATGCGTACCGACTCGACCGCGTTGAGCACGCAGGCCGTGCAGGCCGCACGAGAACAGGCCGTCACCCTCTACGGCGACAAGGCCGTGCCGCTCAAACCGCGCGTTTACACCTCCAAGAGTCGCAACGCCCAAGAAGCGCACGAAGCGATCCGCCCCTCGGGCGAGAAATTCCGCACACCGTCATCCGTGAGCAGCCAGCTCGACCGCGACGAACAGCGCCTCTACGACCTCATCTGGAAGCGCACAGTTGCCAGCCAGATGTCGGACGCAAAATACGAAACAACAACCGTCACCGTGGCGGCCGAGGCTGCGGGCGAACAGTTGGAATTCACAGCATCCGGCACCGTATACACCTTCAAGGGATTCCTTGAAGCCTACGAAGAAGGCCGCGACGAAAAACGCGCCGACAAAGACGCCGAAACCAACCAGCAGCTCCCTCAACTCGCTGTTGGCGACGCACTCACGCTCAACGACGCAGAAGCCAAAGGGCATTCGACCACACCCAAACCCCGGTACACAGAAGCCTCACTCGTGAAGGCACTCGAAGAACACGGCATCGGCCGCCCCTCCACCTTCGCGAGCATTATCGGCACCGTGCTCGACCGCGGCTATGCGACCAAACGAGGACAAGCGCTCGTACCCACCTGGATGGCCTTCAGCGTCATTCGCCTGCTCGAACAGCACTTTGCGGAACTCATCGACTATGACTTCACCGCGGCATTGGAAAGCGATCTTGACGCTATTGCCCGCGGCGAACAAGAGCGTGCCGAGTGGCTGAAGTCGTTCTACTTTGGTTCTGACACGCACGTTGGGCTGCGCCAGATTGTCGATAACCTCGGCGAAATCGATGCCCGCTCGCTCAATGCGACACGCATCACCGACACCGCCACTCTCCGGTTCGGCAAATATGGCCCGTACCTGGAAGTGATCGACCCCGAAAATCCCGAGGCTCGCGGCCGCATTGTCAACGTACCCGACGACCTCGCGCCCGACGAGCTCACCGCCGAAAAGGCACAAGAACTCATTGACGCTCCCGTCGCGGGTGACCGGGTACTGGGAGAAAACCCCGAAAACGGCCGCACCGTTGTCGTCAAAGACGGACGATTCGGTCCCTACGTGCAAGAGAACCTGCCCGAAGAACCCGCCGCCGTCGACCCCGACACGGGAGAAGTGCTCGAAACCGAACCGGCACCAAAAAAACGGGCCAAAAAAGACGAACCAAAGCCACGGACGGCATCACTATTTCGTTCGATGTCCGTCGACACAATCGACCTCGCCACGGCCCTCACACTGCTGAGTCTGCCTCGCACCGTCGGCATCGACCCTGCAACAGAAGAACCCATCACGGCGCAGAACGGTCGCTTCGGGCCGTACCTGAAAAAAGGCACCGATTCGCGGTCACTAGAAAACGAACAGCAGATCTTCGATATCACACTCGAAGAAGCACTCGCACTCTACGCTCAACCCAAGTACGGTGCCCGCCGGGCATCGAGCGCACTGGCAGAGTTTGATGCTGACCCCGTCAGCGGCAAACCCATCCGGGTGCGCGACGGCCGCTTTGGTCCCTATGTCACCGACGGCGAAACAAACGTGACTATTCCCCGCGGCGAAAAACCCGAAGACATCACCTTCGAAAAGGCCGTGCAAATGCTCGCCGATAAACGAGCAAAGGGTCCCGCTAAGAAACGCACCACAGCCAAGAAAGCCCCGGCTAAGAAGGCTCCGGCCAAGAAGACGACCACCGCGGCGAAGAAAACCACGACCACCGCGAAGAAAACAACGGCGGCCAAGAAGGCTCCTGCGAAGAAGACCGCGACCGAGCAAGCACCGGAGGCGCCCGCAGAATGAGCGCGCATAAAGGCCTGTGGATCACGCTCGAAGGCGGAGACGGCGTCGGTAAGTCAACACAGGCACGGCTGCTCGAAGAGTGGTTGGGTGCCGAGGGCCGCACAGTCGTACGCACGCGCGAACCCGGCGGAACCGAAGTCGGAGCCCTCATTCGCGATATTGTGCTGCACCATCGCGGAGACATCGCGCCACGCGCCGAAGCGCTCCTGTATGCGGCCGATCGCGCCCACCATGTTGCCACGGTCGTGCAGCCAGCGTTGGACCGCTCAGAGGTTGTCGTACAAGACCGGTACCTCGACTCCTCGGTCGCCTATCAGGGTGCCGGAAGAGTTCTTGACAGCGCTGAGATTCGATCCCTTTCGCTATGGGGTACGGGCGGAGCGCTACCGGATGTCACGATTCTGCTCGACCTCGACCCCGCGGCAGCGCGCACTCGACTAGACGCGGCCGATAAACCTTTCGACCGGCTCGAAGCCGAAAAAGCCGACTTTCATGGGCGGGTAAGAGAAGCGTTCCTTGCCCTGGCAACTGCCGAACCCGAACGCTTCCTCGTCGTCGACGCCGCCCAGCCGCCCGCCGCCATTGCACAGACTATTCGCGAACGGGTCGAAGTGGCCCTTCGCGGTTAGCATTCACACCGCCACGTCAGAGACCGCAAGTAGGGTAAACGCTATGACTTCTC
Source organism: Microbacterium luticellae (assembly GCF_050408645.1). Taxonomy (NCBI): domain Bacteria; kingdom Bacillati; phylum Actinomycetota; class Actinomycetes; order Micrococcales; family Microbacteriaceae; genus Microbacterium; species Microbacterium luticellae. The sequence continues at coordinate 323,092 of NZ_JBNTKE010000003.1, read as the reverse complement.
CTGCCCTCGCCCCCGTGCCGTGGGCTGAGGTATGGGGGCAAGACACCGCCGTGCGCACACTGCAGGCAGCAGCATCCGACCCCGCAAACCTGGCCCATGCCTGGCTCATCACCGGGCCTCCCGGATCGGGACGATCCACACTGGCCTACGCTTTCGCCGCAGCACTCATTGCCCACAGCAGCGACGACGTCGACACCATGCAGCAGGTTCTTGCCCGATCGCACCCCGACGTCACTGCGTTGCGCACAGAAAAAGTGATCATCACTATCGACGAAGCACGGGCACTCGTTGAACGCTCCTATTTTGCGCCGTCTGCGGGTCGATATCGGGTGCTCGTCGTCGAAGATGCCGACCGCATGACCGAGCGCACCTCCAACGTTTTACTGAAAGCGCTCGAAGAACCACCCGAGCGCACCATCTGGGTGCTGTGCGCCCCCAGCGACGCCGACCTGCTACCCACCATTCGCTCGCGCGTGCGCACCCTGCGGCTGAAAGAACCCGAAGTGGCCGATGTCGCCGAACTTATTAGGCTGCGCACGGGAGCCACTCCCGAAGTTGCTGAACAGGCTGCACGGCATGCGCAGCGCCACATTGGTATGGCACAGCGGTTGGCCACCGATGAATCAGCTCGGCTGCGGCGCGAACAAACCCTGCGCGCTGTGCTGAGCGTGCGCGGAGTGCGCACGGCAGTCGACGTAGCAGGGCACATTGTGCAGGCGGCAACAGACGACGCCAAAGCGCTCACGACCGAGCAGGATGACGCCGACCGCGCCAGCCTCCTACGCACAATGGGTTTGGCCGAGGGTGATCCCGTGCCGCCGGCTGTGCGATCCCAGCTGGCGCTGCTTGAAGAAGAACATAAGCGGCGCGCTCGGCGCGGACTGCACGATGGTATTGATCGAGTGCTCACCGATATGCAGTCGCTCTACCGAGACATTGTCATGCTGCAGCTGGGGCGTAGCGACAGCATTATTAACCGCGAACTTTTGTCAGAGATCGAACAGATCGCACAGGCGTGGACGCCGCAGCGAACGCTCACCGTTCTCGACCACCTTGCCCACACCCGACAGTCACTGCAGCACAATGTTGCCCCGCTGCTGGCATTAGAAAGCCTTCTGGTGACTGTATCGAGCGGAAGGAAACCGTGACTACACGTCGAATGACCCGCCTGCGTCGTGCTCTTGCTGCCGGAGCGGTTGTTGCTGCCGCGAGCATGGTGCTTTCCGGATGCATCGCCGCCATGATTCCCACGAGCGGCCCGACGACCGACCCTCGTGATCCCGATACTTCGGGTGTGAGCGAAGAGCTGCTCCCGTTCTACAGTCAAGAGTTGTCATGGACAGAGTGCGGGGTCGGATTCGACTGCACCACGGTGACTGCTCCGCTCGACTGGGAAAACCCCGACGACGGCGATATTGAGATCGCAATCACCCGCCACCGTGCCCAGAAGGGCTCACAGGGCTCGCTACTCATTAACCCCGGCGGCCCCGGTGCGAGCGGTAAGAGCTTTGTGCTGAACTCCATGTCGTACGCGGTTGGCTCCGACCTCATCGCCAACTACGACATCATCGGTTTCGACCCGCGCGGGGTCGGCGACTCTACGGCCGTGCAGTGTTTCGATGCCGACGAAATGGACGCCTACCTCTACGACGTTCCCGAAGCCGAGCGGGGATCACCCGAGTGGGAGGCAGAGCTCGGCGAAGCGAACGAGCGATTCGCTGAAGCCTGCGACAACAACAGCGACGGAATTCTGCCGTTTATTACGACCATCAACTCTGCCCGCGACATGGACCTCTTGCGCGGCGTTTTGGGCGACGAAGAGCTCAACTATCTGGGCTACTCCTATGGCACGTTCCTTGGCGCAACCTACGCCGAACTGTACCCCGACCGTGCTGGTCGGCTCGTGCTCGATGGTGCGGTTGACCCCGCCACTTCGGGCCTCGAGGTGGGCACCACCCAGGCTCTCGGGTTCGAGTCGGCGCTGCGTGCCTATATGGAGGACTGCCTCACTGATCGCGAGTGCCCGTTTAGCGGAACGGTCGACGACGCCATGAACGACCTCGGCGCGTTGCTGGCCAGTGTCGACCGTGTGCCCCTCAGCGTTGGCGATGGCCGGATGCTGGGAGCCGACAGTTTAATGACGGCAATCATCGCCGCACTCTATGCCGAAGACAACTGGCCCTACCTGACCGATGCCCTCACCGGCGCTCTTCAGGGACAGGCCGCGTCGGCGATCTTCCTCGCCGATTTTTACAACAGTCGCTCCGCCAGCGGATATGACGATAATTCGACCGAAGCTTTCCGCGCGTACAACTGCATGGACTACCCGGTCGAAGACGATCCAGCGGCAGAAGAAGCTGCACGGAAGAAGATTACCGAGGGCGCACCGACGATCGCACCGTACTGGGAGGGCCCTGACCCGTGCGAAGTGTGGCCCTACCCACCCACGGGGTCTCGCGGTGCAATTGCGGCTTCGGGCGCCGGCCCCATCCTTGTTATCGGAACAACCAACGACCCCGCCACGCCCTACGACTGGTCGGTAGCGATGGCCGAACAGCTCGAGGAAGGCCGTCTCATCACGCGCGTGGGCGAGGGACACACCGGGTACAACAAGGGCAACCGTTGCGTTGACAAAGCGGTCGAAGCGTTCTTTATCGACGGCACTGTTCCCGACGACGACCTGTACTGCGACTAGGGGCAGCAAACAGAAAAGCCCCCGCGATCACAGGGATCTGCGGGGGCTGTACGAGCCACCTAAGGGAATCGAACCCTTGACCTATTCATTACGAGTGAATCGCTCTGCCGTCTGAGCTAAGGTGGCGTGCGCCGTGAACCGGCACGAGTAGAGATATTACCCTGTTCTTGCCGCCATGCGAAACTGTGGCGGCATGATGGGGGTATCGGCCGTGTTTACTGTGAAGAAGGAGCACACTATGTTGGCTGTTCCCGACTCGATGAAAGCCGCTTTTGTGCGTCAACGTGGCAGTGCCGACGCGATCGTTGTCGGTGAAGTTGCTGTTCCCCAGCCGGGCGAGGGCGAACTGCTTGTGCGAGTGAGCGCCACCGCGGTCAACCATGTCGACACTTTTGTGCGCTCGGGTGCCTACCGCACGCCTATGACCTTTCCGTTCACTATCGGACGCGACCTGGTGGGCGAAGTTGTTGCCCTGGGTGCGGGGCTCGAGGGCGCGGGCTGGCGGATAGGTGATCGCGTGTTTTGTCACAGCATGGGGCACGCGGGTCGGCAGGGTGCTGCAGCACAGTATGTGAGCGTTGCCGCGGAGCGGGTATATCACGCGCCACGCGACTGCGATGACGTGCAGTTGGTGGCAGCGTTGCATCCGGTGGCTACTGCCTATCTTGCCCTGCACGAGCATGGCCGCATGGCTGATGGAGCGAACGTTTTTATTGGCGGCGCTGCGGGCAACGTGGGGCGCGCGGCTGTTGCTCTTGCTGTGGCGAGCGATGCGCATGTTATTGCAACGGCGAGCGGCAACGACCATGCCCGGTGCCGCGCCTGGGGCGCGAATACCTTGTGGGATTACCGCGAGTCGATCTCGGCCGACCGCGTCTATGAGGTCGCGCCGCACGGTGTTGATGTGTGGCTCGACACCTCGGATCACCTGCAGCTCGATATGGCTGTCGAAGCGCTCGCGCTGCGGGGTCGCATCGTGCTCATGTCGGGTATGGGTGCCCATCCGCCGCTTCCGGCGGGTGCCCTGTATACAAAAGATGCCTCCGTGTGCGGGTTCGCGATCAGCAACGCAAGCGTGGCCGAACTTGCCCGCAGCGCTCGCGCCATCACACAGTTGGTGGACACAAGTGCGTGGCCCATGTTTGATGTGGTGCAGCTGCCGCTTGCCCAAGCAGCGCAGGCGCACCGGATGCTAGAGAATGGCGAAGCCCGCGGCATCCGGGTCGTTCTCAGGCCCAGTGACGATGGTGACGCAGCGGCGCACGGCTGATCGCGGCCGCGTACGCTAGAGACATGGGTACAGCGCTTCTCATTGTCGATGTCCAAAACGATTTCACCGAGGGCGGAGCCCTGGCCGTTGCCGGTGGCGATAACGTAGCAGCGGGTGTTTCGCGGCTGCTTGCCGAGCATGCTGCCGACTACGACGTCATTATTGCTTCGCGAGACTGGCACAATGCCGATGACGACAATGGTGGCCACTTTGCTGCCGAACCCGACTATGTCGATTCGTGGCCTGTGCACTGTGTGGCAGACACCGAGGGTGCAGAGTACGACCCGCTGCTCGAGACTGCACCTATCACACATCATGTGCGTAAGGGGCAGGGGATTCCGGCGTATTCGATGTTTGAGGGCACAACAGAAGATGGCCGCACGGTCGCCGAAATTTTGTCGAGCAACGGTATTGTGCGCGCCGATATCGTGGGCATTGCCACCGACCACTGTGTGCGGGCCTCGGGCCTGCATGCACTTGAGCATGGGGTGGCGGTGCGTGTGTTGACCGATCTTGTTGCGGGCGTGGGCGAGGAGTCGAGCATCAAGGCTCTGCACGAGCTGGGGCACGCGGGTGCCGAGATCATCACCTCGGGTGACGCCGCGTAGCACGCAGACTTTCGCCGCTTCTGTTTTAGCGTGTGCGGGGTTGTACGTGCACGGGCCTGCTGGCAATAATTCCCGAAACCAACTGCGCGATGAGCAGCACTCCGAGTACCAGCATGGGTGTTGTCCAGTTGCCGGATGCATCGTGTACCGCGGCGATCACCAGCGGGCCAAGACCCGCCACCAGGTAACCGAAGCCCTGCGCCATAGTGGATAGTTGTCCTGTGTGTTCGGCATCCGGCGACCGCCACACTATATAGAGCAGCGCGAGACTAATCGATGCACCCTGGCCGAGCCCCAGCAGTGTCATCCACGCCACGGGCATGGTGGCAGCGGCCACCGCAAGACCGATGTAGCCGACCGCGGTGAGTGCTGCCGCAACAGCAACGGGCAGCCAGAGGGGCCGGATGCGACGGGCAATAACCGGTGTGATGAGCGCTGCGGCGATGCCCGGAAAAGCCGAGTACGACAGAAGCCAGCCGGCGGTGGTGGCGTCGATACCAGCATCGTGAAGCATGGTGGGCGACCACGTAAGGATCACGTAGTAGCTCACGCTCTGCAGCCCCATGTGTGCGGTGACAGCGATCGCGATCGGGTCGGTGATGATCGAGCGCATTCGTACCCGGGTGGGCACGGTCACCGGCGCTGTCTCGGTTGCTGAGTAACTGTTGGCGGCGCGCGTGCGCGAGGGGGTGCGGCCTGGCGTGCGTGGTGTTGCAGTGTCGGTGCGTCGCAGCTGCGGAATCCACACGATCGCTGCAATGACGGCAGGGATTGCCCACACAGCAAGTGCTGCACGCCAGTCGTTACCGACAACAGGCATGATGGGTACGGTGAAGCCGGATGCCGCGGCAGCACCGACGAACAGGGCTGTTGAATACAGTCCCATCATGAGCCCTGCATGCTCCGAGAGGTCGTGCTTAATGGCGGGCGGCATGACGACGTTGCCAATGGCGATGGCGGCACCGACAATGACGGTTCCTAGCATGAGAGCGACAAGGCTCGGGTGGAGGCGCAGCAGAATACCTGCGGCGATCGCTATTGCCACCAACCACAGCAGACGATGCATGCCCATGCGACGCATGAGCGCCGGGGTAAAGAAAGCGAAGGCGCCGAAGGCGAAGACGGGAATGGTGGTGAGCAGGCTTGCGGCGGTGGGCGAAAGCCCCAGCGACCGCTGTATTTCGTCGATAACCGGACCCACCGAGGCAACTCCGATGCGCAGGTTGAGCCCTATTAGCAGCAGACCGGCGGCCAAGAAAACCAGTCGCCACCCGTGCACGGCGCCGGGGGCGGGTTGCGTCGACATGCCCGTTGTCCTTTCGTTGTGCTGGGGGAACCTTCCTATTTCAGTCGATAGTGCCTGTTAACGCGAACTGGGACTAGTTTTTATCGAGGTGTAGGCGCAAGGTGCTCGTATGCGTGAGCGCACGCGAGTATGATCGCGGGCATCGCTTCGACAGCAGAGTCACAGTCAGTGGCTCGTGAAGGAGGCGCCGTGGTGCGGCAACTGATCGATGTTTTTACCGACACAACGCCGATTGAGATCGAGCTTCTGGTGGCAACTTTTGTGCTGTGCTCGCTCATTGGTCTGGAGCGTCAGGTGCGCCAGAAGAGCGCCGGGTACCGCACGCACGTGCTGGTGGGGCTCGGTTCGTGTGCTTTCACTCTTGTCTCGGGCTATGGCTTTACCCTCGTGCTGGGTTCTGATGTGCAGCTTGATCCCTCACGTATTGCCGCGCAGATTGTTTCGGGTATTGGCTTCTTGGGCGCCGGGGTGATCTTTAAGGGCCGCGACGTGGTGCGCGGGTTAACCACTGCGGCGACGGTGTGGGTTGCTGCGGCAGTGGGTATGGCCTGCGGCGCGGGAATGTTGTCGCTGGCGGCGACGGTGACGCTGCTGCATCTGGTCACGCTGTTCGTGGTGGCACCACTAATCCGGATGCTGCCCACCCCCGACCGTCATCGGCTGATGAAGATCACCTATGTCGACGGCGAAGGTACGCTGCGTCACGTTTTGGCGTTAGCAAGCTCGATGGGGTTTAGCGCGTCCATTGTGCGCAGTCGCCGCAGTGGCGAAGCAGAGCACTCACTCATCAACCTTGACGTGCGGTTTCTTGGTAAACAGCCGCTGCACAATCTTGTGATGCCGCTGCTCGAAGTGAAGGGCGTCGAGAGGGTGAGCGTGAGCGGCAGCGACTTTCATGCGGATGATGATTCGGTATAAGCGGAAGAGAGAGATCGATGATGATCAATAACAGTGTTCGTGCTGGTGTTCGTGCTGGTGTTTGGGTGCGGAGTGCGGGGCGCGTGTGTGGATTGGCCCTGCTGGCTGGAGTGCTGAGCTTTTCTCTTGCTGCGTGTGGCGATGGCACAGACTTCGAGGGTGTGACGGGTGGTGGTGATCCGAATCCTGCGCCCGGGAGCGGCGATGACGCTGACGACGCTAATGATGCGCCGGATGCTGCAGATGGTGATGCCGTTCAGCAGGCGCGGGAGTGTTTAATCGGTGAGTGGAATATTGATCGTTCGAGCGACTTGTGGGATGTTCCTGCCGGTGATGCCGACAAGGTATCAGGAAATATCGTGGCCGCTTTTTCGGGGGAGCACGATTTTGAGCTGCGTTTTGACCGCTGGTACATCTATTACGATAACGGCGCCGAGGTGGACAGTTTTATTGAGGCTACGTGGGATGGCGTGATCTCTGGTGAGTATGCGATCGATACCGGTGGCATCGCAACCGTGAACGTTGTTGATTCGACGGCCACGATTGAGACGCTGACTTCTTTCGTCGGGGGTGTCGAAGAAGACACTCAGCGTGCAGAAGACGCCCCACTCCCCGTCATTTTCACGTGCGAGGGCGACCAGCTGGTGGGTTTCCTCGGCAGCGATAGCGACCGCGCAGAACCCTACGCAATTTTTGATCGGTAGGTCAGCGGGTTTCTTGGATTCGGATCTGGTTGCCTGCCGGGTCTCGGAAGGCGCAGTCGCGGGAACCGTAGGGTTGCTCGGCGGGTTCCTGGATGACTTCAACGTTGTGGGCTTGAATGCGTTCGAATGTGGCGTCAAGGTCGTCTGTGGCTAAAAGCAGCCAGCCGTAGGTTCCTTTCGCCATCATTTCGGTGATTGTGGTGCGTTCGTCTTCGGTGACGCCCGGGTCGGCCGCTGGTGGTGCGAGCAGAAGCGACACGTCGGGCTGTTCCTTGGGGCCGACGGTGATCCACCGCATCCGGCCCTGGCCGACATCGGTGCGCACTTCGAATTCGAGTGCGTCGCGATAGAAGCTCAGCGAAGTTTCTGGGTCGTCGTGAGGAAGAACGGTGGTGTGGATGGTGAGTGTCATGACTCTTACGGTAATTGTCGACCCAGCGCCGGCGCTTCTTGATTCCTGATCGGTCTGGTCACCTGTTTTGCAAGGCACGGTGGCATTCCCTCGACCGTGGCCGCGCCGTCGGTTCGGTAGACGCTCGGCGGTACGCCGACGAGTTCGGTGAAGCGTGTGCTGAAAGTGCCGAGCGACGAGTAACCCACTTCGAAGCACACTTCGGTGACGCTGTGTTCCCCGCTTCGCAAAAGCGCCATCGCTCGTTCTATGCGTCGTGTCATGAGATACGAGTAGGGGCTCTCCACATAGGCCTGGCGAAACAGGCGGCTGAAGTGGCCCGATGACATGTGGATTCCACGGGCGAGTTCGTCTACGTCAAGCGGCTGCGAAAACTCACGATCGATACGGTCTCTCGTCTGACGAAGTAGCCGAAGGTCGTTGAGGGGAATCCCCGAACCGGCCGAACGATGCTGCTGAGTATGCCCGCTTTTCGTCATGACGCATCAGCTCTTGCGTGCGCAGTAGGTGCGGAAGCCCGGCATCCGGATGCATGAATGAGCGGCTCACACAGGTGCATGCATAAATAGTCTCATAGCGGCTATGCAGCGCGGAACGCCCGGCCAACGGCACTGCATGCCCGGCCAACGGCACTGTGGCGAAGTAATGGTGGACCTCCGTAAGTACTTCTCAAACCAAATCAAGCTGCAAAGAACGTTGATTTCGCGCGTTATCAATGGGATCGAAGACGCAGCAGACACGTTCCGGAAGTTGTCGCGTGGCAGATTCTTGTGGTCCGATGCCCGAAAATTGCAGCCAGCCAAAAACCTGTTTGAGTGCGTTGAATCGAGAAAGGCTGCTCCCCGGATACGCCGAAGTTGTGCCCGTTCAGGAGCTTGTAGCGAGGTTCGATATCCATCGAGCGACGGTACCCGAGCTGGCCCGGCATACGGGCTATCCGACCCGCGCACCCAGAACATTCGGAAGCGTTACGAACCGAGGCTGCTAGCCTCTATAACGAGGGCTTCACACTCACTCAAGTGGCAGAACGGTTAGGCCGTGTTGATTAAGTCGGTTTTGATCCAGATAAGTGTGGCGGTGAGGCAGATCGCGGCTCGGTAGTTGCGGGCGAGTTTGTTGGAACGCATCGCGATCCCGCGCCACTGCTTGAGCTTGTTGAAGCAGCGTTCGACGACGTTGCGACCCCTGTAGCGTTCTTCCTGGTGGGCGCCGAAGTCGATGGGACGGCCGGGCTTCTTCCGCCGGTGGGCGATCTGATCGTCTCTCTCGGGAATCGTCGCGGCGGCTCCTCGTGCGCGCAGCCACGCCCGGTTCGCTTTCGATGGGTAGCCCTTGTCTGCCAGCACCCGGTCTGGTCTGGTCTGCGGGCATCCCAACCCACCACGGGGCACGCAAATGTCATCAAGGGTGGCCGCGAGCATCGTGGTGTCGGCGGTGTTGCCGCCGGTGAGCACCAGCCCCAACGGTCTGCCGCGACCATCGGCGACCAGATGCACCTTCGTCGTCAGCCCGCCGCGGGAGCGGCCGATCGCATGATCAGGCGGCTCGACCCGCGGATTCTTGTGATTCGGCGGAGCCCCCTGTGTGCCGCGGGAGGGTGGCGCCATGCTGATGCACGCGTGCGATCGTGGAGCCGATGGAGACGACCCAGTCGATCTTCCCCGCGACGTCAGCCTGCTTCTGCACCTCGGCGAGCAGCGTCTCCCACGTGCCGTCCCCAGCCCACCGGTTGAACCGTTTGTAGATCGAGTTCCACTTTCCGAACCGCTCTGGCACGTCCCGCCACGGGGCGCCGGTGCGAAACTTCCACGCCATCCCCTCCATCACGAGGCGGTGATCCGTCCACGGGCACGAGCGCCCCGTCGCCGTCGGCATCAACGGCTCCAACACAGCCCACACCTCGTCAGAGATCTTTTGTCGCGTCACCCTTCACGACTCGCCCACGCGACACTAGAAACTCTAGATCAACACGGCCTAGGGGCGGCGACGAAGCTGTTCGTTCGGCCGTGGTAGCTACCGGGGGCACTATCCGCCCAAGGGGTCGTCGTCCTATCCGCGTGGGCTCCTGGCGTTGAATGCTCACCTTCCCTTCAAAGACGAAGGTGCCGACAACACGGATACTCTGTTGGCACTCGTTGGGGATGAGCGAACAGCGAGGATTGCGTTCGCTACGATCGTGGAACCCGACGACTCGACAACTGGACACGTCCTCTTTTCGCTCGGTGCGGTCAACACTGTAACGGTGCTCGCTGATCATGGCCCGGTGCCTGGAGTCGATAACGTTGAAGCCTAGCTCTGGCGTAAACGCTTGCTGCCACGGGTTGAGCCCCGATTGATCCGGGAGGCCATCGAGCGCACTGAGCGCGGTGGATTCAACACGTTGATGCTCGGTGATGAAAACTATCTCGCACCCCTGAATGATTTGGGTGACCGCGCACCATAAATTCTGTGGGTCAAGGGAGCTGAATCACTTCTGACGACATAGGTAAATGAACGCTTCACAATCACCGGGGCACGAACTGCAACCAGCTATGGCATATATGTCGCAAACGAATCTTCCGCAGACTTGGCGCGGCAAGAAAAAGTCCATGTAGAGGGAGAGACCTACGGCATAGACGGTGTAGTACACCGGTCTACTTTGAGCGCCGCCGGACATACAGTTGCCATAATGGCGGGCGGAGTTGATCGCCCCTGCCTGATCGGTCATCGGGAACTGCTTGACCGAGTGGCCGACCTGGGATTGATGATTAGCGAGATGCCGTCGGGAGCAACTCCCACGAGGTGGCGGTTCATGGCGCGAGCCCAAACTGAAACGGCCTGATTCGCTCTGGGTTTGGTTCCGACCCATTAGTCCGGCACTGAGTCAGCGCCGGAAGCGAATCGGTTTCAGCATAGGGTGCTCGTTCAACATCGAGCGGCCTGGGCGACGGCGACCGGGAGCGGCCCGATCGTTGCTGGCTGGTCGACGACCAGCCAGGCGGGGCCGTAGTCAGCGAGTTGATCCAGCACCGATACGATTTTGGCTTCGGTGTTCGGGAGCGGCTTGTCGTAGACCTTCTTCCCGTCGTGGGTGAGCGCGACCGCGTGATGCTCGCTCCTACCGACATCGAGGCCGATGAAGACCGCGACGTCGTCGTAGTTCTTGATAGTGCTACCCAAAGGTGGTTCTTCCGTCCTGCTCATGGTGTTCGGCAGTCAGGTGGCGGTGGGCGTCGGCATCCACGTTACGAACGACCCTGCCCCGATATGCGCGGCTGTGGTCTTGCCCCTATCAGCGATCACTCACCGCCAGGCCGGGCCCGGTGACAACACCCCCAGATCATTGGTGCGACAGGGGGGGCAACAATCATGCCGGTCCCGGCTGGCTGCCTCGCCCCTCATCGTGCTGGATTAGGAGCTACGAACAAAGTAACGGGCGCTCTTTGCTTGTCGTGTGGATCTTTTTCGAACGATCGTACCCCGCGCGCACCGGCAAGTTTTATGAGACGTGCGGTCTGAGCGCGGCCGATATCACAGCCTTCTCTGTATAGCTGAGCATGCATTTCGCGAACCCCGAGAATGCCGAAGTTCTTCTCATGGAGCCTCTCGATCTCGGGGAGGAGGAGCTCGTCGTAGAGTTGCCTTGCTGATGACGTGGGGGGTTTCCCTGCCCGATACCCCGAAAGGTGAGGAATCCACGAACAGTTGCACGCATGGCGAGGCAGAGGAACTCGACCCCGAAACGATCGCGATACTTCTCGACGAAGGCGATCATCTCGTTCGTGCCGGCCGAGTTCCTGAGCGAAAATATACTTGCCGCTTTGAGGACCTTGTTCGTTTCACGAAGCTCAACGTTCTCACGCACCAATCGCCATATCAGCGGTCACACCAGTGCTCTAACCGGCGACGATTTGAGTTTAATTATGCCACAAACCTGTACCGTGTCGGGCGAGACACCGAGCCGCCCACCAAGGCGCATGCATGCCGCATGTGCACACCGCCATACTCTGGTATCGCTTCGGCCAGCATTCAGACAGCTCGCTCTTTGAATTCTTGATCGTACGGTTTTGCCATCATGTATCTATCTTCCTGGTTGAAAAAACCGAAACTAAACCTAGAGCAGATCAGACAACTCGGCGTCATCATCAGCGGACCGGAGGTGCTCGATAATGGTCTGCATTCCGCGACCCAGTGCGCATGAACAAACCACGCAGAAACAGCCTCATGTAAGAGCTGTTATCACGTAGCTCGGGCACAAAAAACCGGGAAAACAAGGGCAGAACAGTCACGGGCGCGTCAAAACGGTACACAATGACACGATCCAGGGTGAATCTAACCTGACTAGCCTCGCCGCGCTACTTCGCGACTAATGGCTGAAAATCCGGTCGAACAACCTCATCGAATGCCTAAATCGAGAGATTAAACAGCCAGGCCGACGCCGTCCAGGTCCTCCCCGAATGCGGCACCGCGACCTGACTGATCCGCGCCGTGCTGCGAGGACAGCACGAGGAGCGGAGCAGCGGGGAACGCCACTACTTCGCCGAGAACTCGATGTGCAAACTCTTCAACACTCTCCATGATCATGCCGGGCGGGCCCGCACGCACTGACCTCTATTTCATCGCCTGACCATCCTCCATTCTAGGAAGCAACGAAATAGCACCACACCACAGGAGATGACCCCGATCGTGAATTGACACGTAATCGTCCCGCAGTGTCTCGCGCATATTCGCGCGCGAGGTCACGAAGCGCATTATCCGCACAACACGGCAGGCTGGACACGCCCACCTACCTTCCCAAATGAAAATGAAGTAACTCGCGGCGATTGCGGCAATCAGGAAAAAAACCGCATCCGAGCCCTAAGGGATACAGGAGCCAGATTGGAAAATGAGTCCAAGCTGACCGCCGCGAGCTGAGGGTTCAGTAAGTCGATGCAGGTTCATTTTGTGCGTACGTAGTCATCCGCAACTTATCACAACAACATGAACTTAACACGCATCATGTAGTTATTGACACAAACGTAACATGGTGCTTGAATCTGCTCAGTGGATGTTAGGCGCCGTTGAGCGGTGCTACATGATGTACCAACCCTGGCGTGTCGATGATGACGCAATCGTCGACACCGACCCCTTTGGAGTGACGATTGTGAATTCGATAGAAGAGGGTTTGACCGAGAACCTTCATGAAATAGCTGTTTCAATTGCCGTGAACGCAGCCCGTACTGCACGTTTTCGGCGCTCTGCTGGAGTGGACGTTGCTTATACGAAATCAACGCTCACTGACGTTGTAACAGAGAGTGACCGAGAAACTGAGCAGCTTATCCGCAGCGCTGTGGCGGCTGCTCGTCCCGAAGACGGGTTTGTAGGAGAAGAGTTCGACGCGACGCCGAGCACATCTGGTCTGCACTGGGTCGTTGATCCTATCGACGGGACAGTCAACTATCTTTACGGACTGTCCCCGTGTGCTGTGAGTGTCGCGGTCGTCGCGGGGGACCCCTGGAGCGATTCTTGGGAGGTTGTAGTGGGCGTCGTCGCGAGCATCTTCGATGACCGTGTATACAGCGCTATTACCGGAAAGGGAGCCTTCCTGGACGGGGTTCGGCTGCGAGTAGGAGCAGAAACCGAGCATAAGTTCACACTCGCTTGTACCGGAATGTCTTACGTCCCAGCTGTGCGCACTCGTCAGGCCGAGGTTGTTCGTCACCTCCTCGGTGAAGTTAGAGACATCAGACGCATCGGATGTGCGTCGCTTGAAATTTGCGCTTTGGCCGCTGGCGCGGTGGATTTCTACTACGACCAAGGACTGCAGCCATGGGACTACTCCGCCGCTACCCTGATCGCGCGGGAAGCGGGCGCTGTAGTGCGTGGACGTGCCGGCGCAGCTCGGCCGAGCGGTGACCTCACCGTCGCCGCAAACCCCAATCTGATTGAGACTCTCCAGCCTCGTCTCGAGCAATGGCTTCTTGACCAAAATCTTTAGTCTCTCCACCGCTAACAGCAGTATCACTACAGAAAGGATCAGAAATGAAACGTTTGGCACTTTTCGGGACGCTTGTCGCGGCACTCCTGCTGACATCATGTTCGAGTAACGTCGGCACCGGGAGTGGCGACGAGAATGGAACTGGAGACAAGCCGCTCGCAGGGGCGACGGTGACGATGTACTCCCCGATTCCCGAACAAGAAGTCGCGGCCTACGTAAAAATTTTCGAGCAGGATACCGGGATTAACGTCTCCATCGTCCGCTTAGGCGGAGGAGAAGTCCTCTCGCGCGTACGAGCTGAGAAAGACAACCCGCAGGCAAGCGTTTGGTTCGGAGGCGCTACTGGTCTCTTCCTCCGAGCTGACGCCGATGGACTGCTTGAGGAGGTCACCGAAGCAAGCTATCCAGGCTTGTCTGAAATCCCCGTGCAGTTCAAGATGGACGGCGCCAATTGGGTCCCTGCGTTCACAGGGTTGCTGGGTTTTTTGACTAATGATGAGTGGGCGAAGACAAACAACATTGACCCTCCTCAGTCGTGGGAATCGCTCCTCGAAGCTGACTTTGCAGACAACGTGATGCTTGCTCACCCTGCTACATCAGGAACCTCGCTGACGACCTTGATGACACTAATCAGCCTAAAAGGCGAAGATGCCGCGTTTGATTATCTTCGGGACTTTGACCAGAGCAGCGTACGCCAATGGACTAAGTCAGGAGCTGCACCTGTGAACCTTGTAGGCCAGGGCGAGACCGGGGTGGCTATCGCATTCATCCACGATGAATTACCTTCCATTAAAGAGGGATACCCAATGTCCATAACCTATCCATCGGAGGGCACTGGAACGGCCATTGAAGGTGCAGCTGTCATTAAAAACGCGCCAGAGGAAGAACGTGAAGCTGCCCAGGCATTTATTTCGTGGCTGTTAAGCGAAAAGGGCCAGAGCATGTATGCGGATGCCGGTTACTACCGCGCTCCGTTGCTTTCGACGGCCCGTCAGCCTGAAGGTCTTCCTAACGTCGCTGATATAGAAATTGTGCCGATTGATGAACAGAGCTTGGCAAATCAGCAGGATCGACTGCTTGAGCGGTTTGACAAGGAAATCGTTAACCGTGGCGATGTGAAGTGATACCTCGGGTGGTTCTGAGAGCGATTCTCGGCGGATCAGAACCACCCCTATCCCACCCACTTACTACCAAGGAGGACGCTGATGTCATTCCGTCCAAAAAGAGAAAGGCATTGCAATGAGTGCCACACTTAAACGCCGCCGACGCGCGTATATGAAAGAACTCAGATTTTTTCTCCGTGACCCGATCCTTGTCGGCATAGTCATTTTAATGTTTGCCGTTCTCGGCGTATTCGTCGGCGTTCCGATCTATAAGCTTCTTCAGGAGATATTCACTGACCAGGGCGGGTTCAACCTTGGTGCCCTCTCCACTCTATTTTCCACGCGGAGCCTATATACGACGTTCTGGAACAGTATTGTACTGGGTGTCGCTTCGGCCGTGCTGAGCACTCTGATCGGGCTTGTCTTTGCCTACGGAGTGACTCGGGTTGACATTCGCGGGAAGTCGTTGTTCAACGTCGTCGCAATCTTCCCGATCGTTTCGCCGCCGTTTGTGCTTTCGATGGCCCTAATTTTACTATTCGGAAGATCTGGGATTATTTCAAAGGGCGTATTCGGTATTACTGACGGGGACATCTACGGGTTGAGTTCTCTGATCATCATCCAAAGCATCTCCTTTTTCCCAATCGCGTACATGAACCTCAAAGGACTCTTCCAGACAATAGATAACTCAATCGAAGACTCGGCGTTTGTGCTCGGAGCCTCAAGATGGCAGATTCTTCGTACAGTCACGCTGCCTCTGGTCATCCCAGGGATCCTGAGCTCCCTGCTACTGACGTTCATCAAGTCGATCGAAGACTTCGGAAATCCGATGATCATCGGTGGCAAGTACAACACTCTGGCAGTGCAAGCATACTTCACGATTACTGGGCTCCACGATCAGAAAACTGGTTCTCTCCTTGCTCTTTCGATCCTTGTGCCTGCACTCACCGCTTTCGCGGTGCACCGGTTTTGGATGCGAAAACGTTCGTATGCAACGGTGACCGGCAAGCCCGCCCGCCAAACGGCTCTCATTACCGATCCATCAATCAGAGTTCCAGTACAGATTTTCTGCACTGTAGTGAGCGTGGCAGTGCTGGCCCTCTATGCGATGATCCTTTATGGTTCTGTGGTTAAGCTCTGGGGCGTCAACTACAGTCTTACGCTCGAACATTTTGCGTACATCTTTGAGTTCGGTCTTAAACCGGTTAAAGACACCCTGCTCATAGCTTTAATGACGGCTCCGCTCACAGTCATTGTGGGAGTAGTGATTGCGTTTCTTCAAGAGCGCCGCTGGTTTCCGGGAAAAAGGCTTATGGACGCAATATCCGTGCTGTTGTTTGCAATTCCCGGGACTGCCGTAGGAATTGGCTATGTGCTTAGCTTTAATACCGGAGCCTTGAGACTCACCGGAACGGCTGCAATCATCGTATTTGCGATGACCTTTAAGTATATGAACCTTGGCATCGAAGCGGGACGTAACGCACTCAGCCAGATCGATAGCTCGATCGAAGAAGCGTCGACAATGTTAGGGGCGAGTGGAATGAGGACGTTCTGGAGCGTCACCTTGCCTCTCATTCGACCAGCGTTGTTTTCAGGCGCTATGTATGCCTTCGTTCGCGCAATGACTTCAATAAGTGCTGTGATTTTCCTCGTATCTGCCGGATGGAACCTGATGACCGTAACAATTCTGTCTTATGTGGAAGCAGGCCGTCTTGGAATTGCATCCGCATATGTTGCGATCCTTCTCGGAATAGTCGCGATCGTATATCTAACCCTTAACGCCCTCCTCAAGCAAAGTGAAAGGTCAGTCCGATGAGTTTGGTTAAAGATATCGAAATCCCCGCCATTGAAAGTGCCCCGTTTCGGATTGAGAATATTGTCAAATCTTTTCCTCTTGGAAAGGGTATGGAAGAGTTCCGTGCGGTGAACAACTTGACACTTGATTTCGTCCCGGGGGGAATTACCACGCTACTCGGCCCCTCAGGCTGCGGAAAGTCGACCACCCTGCGAATTATGGCTGGATTTGAACGACAGGACTCAGGGAGTGTCATTTTAGACGGTAAAGAGATCGGATCCCTTCCGACAAATCGACGCGATTTAGGGATGGTATTTCAAAACTATGCTCTTTTTCCACATCTAACCGTTCGAAAGAATATTTCATACGGGCTCGACCTCAAGAAGCTTCCCCCTGCAACAATTCGCGAACGCGTGGATGCAGTTCTTGAAATTATGCAACTCTCCGGTAAGGAGGATCGCTACCCAAATGCGCTCTCGGGCGGTGAGCAACAGCGTGTCGCAATTGCTCGAACAATCGTGGTTCAACCAAAGCTTCTTTTTTTCGACGAGCCATTGTCGAACCTTGATGCCAAGTTGCGACTAAAAACTCGAACGGAGATTCGAGAACTGCAGAAAAGGCTTGGAATTACGACGGTCTATGTCACTCACGACCAGGAAGAGGCTATGGCGATTTCTGACCGTGTCGTAGTTCTCTACCAAGGTGAGCTACAGCAGGTAGGTACGCCGCGCGAGATTTATGCTGAGCCTGCAAACAAGTTTGTGGCTGATTTCATTGGCACATCAAACCTGATTTCTTGTCAGGTCGTAGGCACCAATGCAGAAAACATCGAGGTGTCGTTGGAAGGCGCAGTCTTCTCTGTGACACCGTCCCATAACCGAATCTATACTCCGGGCGATCATGTACAGATCATGACGCGTCCGAGTTTTTGGAGGCTTGATCCAAATGGTGCAGTGGTCGCGACAGTGACCTCGGTAGCCTACCTAGGCGACTACGTCGAGTATCACATGTGTACTCGCGCAGGTCAAAATTTCATCTTCGCTGACTATTATCATGTTTCGCACGGCATGAAAGCAGTGGGTGAAGAACTTCGTTTATCAATTCGGAACGAATCTCTACGGTTTATTTAGTCCTGCGGGATTACCGTATTGTTGAGCGAAGTCTAGGTTCATCGTTGTTTAAGCCCGAGGAGCCAAGAGATTACTGCTCGAGTATCTAAGCTCCTTAGTAGTTGTGGCGATGTCCACAATGTGAAACCGAAGCCAACTTAGGGGTGCCTCCGCCTCACTCGGTCGATGCATCCCTAAGTTCCGGGCTTCATTGACGCGTGCCGGCGCAACACCCAGATCATACTATTTGGATGCGTGTGGCTCAGGTGGACCGCCCGATAGTTTGGTTACCTATCGCTGCGGGCAGAATCAAGCTGGGACGAGTGTCCGTCGATAGGGGGCCTCGGCCGGAGTGTGTTAGCCCAGCCGTACGTGGCGGCGTTTCCGATTATGGAACAGGATCTGCTGAAGCTTTGTTTGAGTCGGAGTGTTCTTAAGATGCCCACTCGACAGTATCTATCATTATGGCTTCAAACTCGACCGGTGTTAGCCGCACCAACCCACGCTGGCGTCGTTTGCGGTGATACTTCCCCTCGATCCATGCCACGATTGCGAGCCTGAGTTCTTGCCTCGTCGGCCACGACTGCCGTTCGAGCACATTCTTCTGCAACAAACTGAAGAACGATTCCATCGCCGAGTTATCGCCCGCAGCACCCACACGCCCCATCGAGCCCAGCAACTTGTGGCCCCTCAGCGTGCGCCGGAATTTCTTCGACCCAAATTGAGGCCCGCGGTCTGAATGGACCACAACATTCGCCGGGTTCCTACGCTGGATAACCGCATTCTCTAATGCTCTGACCGCAAGAGAAGCTTTCATCCGGTCATCGATCGCGTAGCCGACGATCCGGTTCGAGAACGCCTGGCGGTTTCAGGGAGCCAACGCAACACCTTTTCTAGGAGGTTGTTGTGGCAGTTTTATGGGGTCAACGATGTATCGCGTATTCGATGCTGCTCTCCGGCGCTTCAGCACAAACGACAGCGAAACGGTTCAAGGTAAATACCGGAGCGGTTGTCGAATGGGCCAGGCTTGCAGGCATGATCATTCGCATGGGCGCTCGGGGCGGCATCGAACCCGTAGAAGACTCTGGCACCCAAAATCTCAGCAATTTCGCGCGTATCGACGGCTCACGCATGAAGACAGGATCTTCATGGAGATGGCGATCAGCAGCGCGCCCGCATGGTCAATTCGCGCGATCGCAAGACACTTAGCAGTCGCTGCATCGACGGTGTCTCGTGAGCTGCGGCGACACATGGTCAAGACCGGGCGTGGATACGGGCCCACCCGCGAGTTCAAGTATCACTCAGGGGTGGCTCATCATCACACGATGCGGGCCCGACGCAAAGGCCGTGCGGGCAAGCTTGATCACGGCGAGCTCCGCGACCTTGTCGTCGCAGCACTCAACGAGAAGCATTCCCCGCAGCAAGTTGCGGGAAGATTACGTATGTAGTTTCCTGACAGGCCAGATCGTCACGTGTCCCACGAGACGATCTACCAGGCACTTTATGTGCAAGGCAAGGGAACGCTTCGGCATGAGCTGACCGTAGTGAAAGCCCTACGAACGGGTCGAACCCGCAGAATACCTGCCTCGCGATTACCTGCGCGTGGGGAACGTCCGTGGCTCGAGGGAGCACGGATCACTGACCGGCCAGCTGCCGCTTCTGACCGTGCTGTTCCGGGTCATTGGGAAGGGGATTTGGTTGTTTCCTTTTACGAGTCGCACCGCACGAGCGGTACCGACCGCTCGTGTTGGCCCCATCTATGGGGAGAGGAAAGACGACCCGTGAGCACTACTCAGCGACCTACTACCACCGACCTCAACCGCTTCGGCGAGACTGCCGCCATCGCGGTCTCATACTTGCGAGTCTCAACCAAGGAGCAAGCCGAACGTGGCGGACGCGACGAGGGCTTCTCCATACCCGCGCAGCGCGAAGCGAATCTACGCAAAGCCCAAGACCTCGGCGCAATCGTAGTCGAAGAGTTCGTCGACGCCGGTGAATCAGCCCGGAAGGCCGACCGCCCCGAACTCATGCGAATGATCGAGTATGTCAAGACCAACCACGTGGCCTACTGCATCGTGCACAAGGTTGACCGCCTCGCTCGCAACCGTGCCGACGACGTAGCGATCCATGTTGCACTCAAAGACGCCGGGGTAATGCTGGTCTCGGCAACCGAGAACATTGACGAGACACCCTCGGGGATGCTGCTCCACGGCATCATGTCCACCATCGCCGAGTTCTACTCCCGGAACCTCGCCAACGAAGTCGCAAAAGGGATGAACCAAAAGGCAGTTGCAGGCGGCACCAACGGCAAAGCTCCAATCGGCTATCTCAACGTGACCACTCGCGATGAACTCGGCCGAGAACTCCGGATCGTTGAGCCAGACCCCACACGCGCGGAGATCGTGACGTGGGCATTTGAGGCGTACGCGACGGGCAACTACTCCACGACAACGCTGCGGGAAGCGCTCATCGACCGAGGTCTCACCACACCACCCACACCGAAACGACCCGCACGGCCGCCCGCGCTATCGACGGTGCAGAAGATGCTCTCCAACCCGTACTACAAGGGCAGTGTGTCGTTTCGCGGTGCAACCTATGACGGAATCCACGAGCCGCTGGTCAGCCCAGAGGTCTGGTACCGAGTTCAAGCCGTGCTGGGCGCGAAACAAGTATCAGGCGAGAAAACGCAAGCGCACGATCACTATCTCAAGGGCACCGTGTTCTGCGGCCAATGCGGTTCCAGGCTCATGGTGACGCATGCCAAGAGCCGCCGTGGTGTCATCTATCCGTACTTCATATGTGCTGGCAGGCACGCCAAACGCACCAACTGCGAGCATAAGTCGCTGTACGTGCCTGATGTTGAAGCCGCGGTTGAGGAGTACTACCGGCGCATCCAGATTCCTGAGCACACCATCGCGGCGCTGCGCAGCTTCATCACGGCGCAGTTCTCCCAGCTCCACGCCACCGTCAAGCAGGAACGCAACGCGCATGTCCTCGAACGTGACGACCTCCAAGCCGAACGATCGAAACTCCTGCAAGCCCATTATGCGGGAGCAGTGCCGCTTGATCTTCTCAAGTCCGAACAGGATCGCATCGGTAGGCGACTCGCGTTCCTCGAAGCACAGATCGAAGCGGGCGACGTGGAGTACGAACTGGCAAGTGCGCACCTTGATGATTGCCTCGCGCTGGCCCGGGACTGCTACACGCTGTACATGAGCATCGATGACTCACTGCGACGCATCGCCAATCAGGCCTTCTTCGACAAGCTCTACCTCAGTGAAGAGGGCTCTGTGATCGGTGAGCCAGGGGAACCGTTCAACGCGTTCTTCGACCCTGGTGTGCAGACAACAGCGGCCCGCCACGAGGGGTGAGCCGCTGAGTCGAGGTCTCAAACCGGTAATGTTGCCGGTTTGAACAACGACCTTCTGGTGGGCCCGGCGGGGATCGAACCCGCGACCCGCGGATTAAAAGTCCGATGCTCTGCCTACTGAGCTACAGGCCCTACTCGATCTATTGTACGGGTTTTTGCTGGTGCGTTTGACCATGCTGGGAGCGTACCCTGTACGGATGCCTGCCCGTTTTCCGCGTCCTATTCGGCGACCCGCCGATGCATTCGACCGTCTCGTGGGCTCTGCCGATGCGGCGGAGGCCGCGCGTGTCGCACACGTAACCGCCGCCGCTTTGCTGCGTCGCGTACGTGCCGACGAATCGGGTGAGGCAGTCGACCGGATGCTGCAGTACACGCGCGAACATGGCATCGACGACATCGCCGAAATGTGGTCACACGCAGCATCACGTTCCCTTCCCGGCGCACTGTGGCGCCTGTACCTTTTACGGTTAGCGATTCACAGCGACCCCGCATTAGCGGCGCTGCTGCATGAACGCGGAACCTGGGCGCTCACCACCATCGACGCCGCGGTTGCCGGAGCACCCGTCCCGGCAGGTCCTTCCGAGCTCATCGCGCTGATCGACACTATTTTGCGGGGCGCTTTTGTGGGCGACTTTGCTGGAGCGCTCGAAAGAGCTGCAGCATTTTGTCGGGTACAAGCATCCGGAGCCACCCATGTCGCAGACGACTACGAAGCAACAGAATCGCAGCGCGCCACAGCGCTCACCAGAAGAGCCCTGCGCCTCGACCTTTACGGAGATGACCTCGCGGCCGCAGCCTCACTGTGGCGACAGGGTGCGCTCGTCTGACGCGTTCGATGAGCGCGTTCTCTTTAGCGTGTTCTTTTCGTGAGGTTCTCTGGCGCGACGCCGCGTGCCCGCGTGTCTTCTTTCGCGGCCGGTCACGACATGCCGTGTGGTGTGTACATGGTGCGGCGTGTTGCGTCCGGTGGCGGGAGGGGTGTGCGTGTTTGTTTCGCGGCCGGTCACGACATGCCGTGGGGTGTGCAGGTGGTGCGGCGTGTTGCGTCCGGTGGCGGGAGGGGCGTGCGTGTTTGTTTCGCGGCCGGTCACGACATGCCGTGGGGTGTGCAGGTGGTGCGGCGTGTTGCGTCCGGTGGCGGGAGGGGCGTGCGTGTTTGTTTCGCGGCCGGTCACGACTTGCCGTGATGTCTGTACACGCAACGGCGTGTTGCGTCCGGTGGTGGGAGGGGGAAAGCGCGAGGAGCGTGT
Source organism: Microbacterium luticellae (assembly GCF_050408645.1). NCBI lineage: Bacteria > Bacillati > Actinomycetota > Actinomycetes > Micrococcales > Microbacteriaceae > Microbacterium > Microbacterium luticellae. The sequence continues at coordinate 300,596 of NZ_JBNTKE010000003.1, read as the reverse complement.
ACGGCAGCGGGAAGCGGAACGGACGAGGGGGAAGCGGGAGGCCCACAAAAAATAAGACCGGGCCGCAAGAACGCCTCTCGGCGGAAGGCCGCTCGAAGCGGCAAAGGTTGGAGCCCGGGGTTTTGCGGCCCGGCCGATACAGTGTAACGCCTGTGGCTGCACAGTATTCCCGTCGGTATGGTTCTCGGGCGTGGCGAAAACGTATGCTCGAGATATGACGTGGCGGTTCACTCTTATGATCGATCCTTTGTCTGCTGACGATTCCGTAACGCCGATTGAGTCGACGGTGCACAGAGTCGATGCCGAGGCAGCGATGTTGAGTGTGGGGGAGTGGAGTACCCAGCGGGGCGACGGTGTTTTCGAGACGATGAGCGTGGTGGATGGTCATGCGCAAGAGGTCGAGGCGCACCTGGCGCGTCTGGCGCAGTCGGCGCGTATTTGTGATTTACCGGAGCCGCATCGGGCTCAGTTCTCTCATGCTGTGCAGGTGGCGGCGCAGCAGTGCCCGGAGGGTGAGTATTTTGTGAAGGTTGTGCTCAGCCGTGGTGTTTCGGCGGGGCCTGCACCGACGGCCTGGGTGATGGCAGAGAAAGCTGCTGATTTTGCGCGGGTGCGTGAGCAGGGTGTACGCGTGGTGACTCTGGAACGCGGCTATGACCTCAATGCGGGCGACCGGGCACCCTGGTTGCTGTTGGGGGCAAAAACGCTGTCGTATGCGGTGAATATGGCGGCGCTGCGCGAAGCTCGCCGGCGTGGTGCCGACGACGCAATTTTTATTAGCACCGACGGGTTTGTTTTTGAAGCGCCTACAGCGTCGCTTATTGTGCGGGTTGGTGGGCGGTACATTACTCCCGCTCCGCACAGCGGAATTTTGCATGGCACAACCCAGCAGAGTCTGTTTTCTTATCTGCAGAGCCAGGGCGCCCAGGCCGAATATGCCACCATCGGTGCGCATGATCTCGCTACGGTCGATGCTGCTTGGTTGGTGTCGAGCGTGCGTCTTGCCGTTGCGATCACTGCGATTGATGGCGTCGAGATTCCTCATGATGCCGCAACGACTGCGGCATGGAACAGTTACCTGTTGAGTCCGCGCACGTAGCAGCAGATGCGCTTGTGTGTTTGCTGAGAAAAACGGGGCGCGGGGCCGTGCTTTGTTTCCTATGCTTAGCGCATGAAATCCCCCATCATAAAAAGCGCTGCGGCGCTGTCACTGGCGCTTATTCTTGGCGTTGGTATTACCGGATGCAGCGCTGCTGCCAACAACCCGAACAATTCGACCGAGCTCAGTTCGAGCGAGCAGAACACGCTTGAGAGTGCGGGCGGTGAACTGAACGAAGAGAACTTCGCTGAGGTTCTTGCTGACGCCGCCCTGGCCGCCGGTACCGTGCACATTGAACAGACCACCGATATGGGTGGGCAGTCGATTGTGTCGTCGAGTGATGTTGTGCTGTCGCAGGACGTGAGCCACAGTGCTGTTGCCTCGGTGATGACGGTGCCGGGTGGCAGCGTGTTTGAGTCTCGTTTTGTTGACGGCGTGTTTTATCTGAACCTCGGTGAGCTTACCGAAAGCAAGTTTGTTGCTGTTGAGCCGAGCTCCACGAACCCGCTCGCCGAACAGTTGGCGCAGGTGATTGACCAGGCCGACTACTTGGCGCAGGTGCGGGCTCTTGCCGCGGCCATGCACCATTTCCCGAAAGCTGAGGGCACAGAAGAGATCGACGGCGTAGAGACCACGATTTACACTCTCATGCTCGAAACCGAGTTGCTGCTGGAGCGTCAGGGTCTTGATTCGCTCGTCGATACGTCGGCGCTGCCCGAGATGCTCGACTATGTGCTGTATCTCGGTAGCGATAACCTGCCGCGCCGTATTTTGATGGAACTGGGCGACACCCCCGTGGAAGTGAACTACACCGGATGGGGTGCCGAACTTGATATTCAGGCACCCAGTGACGACCAGATCACTGAGTCCGACGTATTGGGCCTGTAACTACTTCGGTAGTGAAAACACTCGAGGGGCGCATGCACACCGGCAGCGCCCCTCGAGTGTTTGTGGTGACTGGTATGTCGGTGCCAGCCTCGTTTAGCCGAAACGGCCCGAAACGTAGTCTTCGGTTGCCTGCACCGAGGGTGTGGTGAAAATGGTGCCGGTTTCGTCGTATTCGATGAGCTTGCCGGGTTTGCCGGTGCCGGCGATGTTGAAGAACGCAGTGCGGTCGCTCACACGTGATGCCTGCTGCATGTTGTGGGTGACGATCACGATCGTGTAATCGTTTTTGAGTTCACCGATGAGCTCTTCGATCGCATAGGTCGAAATCGGGTCGAGAGCCGAGCAGGGTTCGTCCATGAGCAGCACATCGGGTGAGACCGCGATGGCTCGTGCGATGCACAGACGCTGCTGCTGACCACCCGATAGGCCTGATCCGGGGCGTTCCAGACGGTCTTTCACTTCGTTCCACAGGTTCGCGCCGCGCAGTGATTTTTCGACGAGGTCGTCGGCGTCGCCCTTGCTGATACGGCGGTTGTTGAGCCGCACACCGGCGAGCACGTTTTCACGGATCGACATGGTCGGAAAAGGGTTGGGACGCTGAAACACCATGCCGATCTGGCGGCGCACCAGCACCGGGTCGACATCGGCAGCGTATAGGTCCTGCCCGTCGAGCAGCACTTCGCCCTCGACGCGAGCGCCGGGGATGACCTCGTGCATGCGGTTGAGCGTACGCAAGAACGTGGATTTGCCGCATCCGGAAGGTCCAATAAATGCGGTGACGCTGCGGGGCTCAATCTCGAGCGAGACACCCTCGACGGCAAGAAAATCACCGTAGTAAACATTCAGGTCGTTGACCTCGATGCTCTTTGACAATTCTTTCTCCTTCGTAGCGATCCGCCGCATATACGGCATCCGGATGCTGAAATTTAGCGACCCTTGGCGGGGGCAAAGTAGTGGGCGACGGCGCGGGCAATCAGGTTGAGTGCCATAACGATGAGAATGAGCACGAGCGCTGCTGCCCAGGCCCGGTCAACATAGGCCGAGGCGGGAATGCCCTGGTTCATGTACTGCGTGTAGACGAAGACAGGGAGTGTCATCATGCGCCCGTCGCTGAGGTTGTAGTGCATTGATGCGGTAAAACCGGCCGTGATGAGCAGGGGAGCGGTCTCGCCAATAACACGGGCGATCGCGAGCATGACACCCGTGGTGATTCCGGCGATCGATGTGGGCAGCACAACTTTGACGATCGTGAGCCACTTGGGAACACCGAGCGCATAGGCGGCTTCGCGCAGGTCATTGGGCACGAGGCGCAGCATTTCTTCACTCGAGCGCACGACGACAGGAATCATCAGCACAGCCAGCGAAAGGGCACCCATGAGGCCCATGCGGATACCTGGCGCAAAGAACAGCGAAAATACGGCGTAAATAAACAGGCCCGCAACGATCGAGGGAATGCCTGTCATCACGTCGACAAAAAATGTGATGCCGCGAGCTAAACGCCCGCCCGCGCCATACTCGACCAGGTAGAGCGCCGTGAACAGGCCGATGGGGATAGAGATGGCGGCGGCTGCGAGGGTCACCAGCACGGTGCCCGTAATGGCGTGCAGGGCACCGCCGCCCTCGCCGACGACGTTGCGCATGGAGTTGTTGAAGAACTCGGCGCTCAGCCCGGCAATACCGTTTTGCAGCACTGTGATCGATACCGACACGAGCGGCACCATGGCCAACGCAAACGCCGCCACGACGAGCCCAGTAACGAGGCGATCAATGGCTTTGCGTCGGCCTTCAACAAGCGCCGAGATGGTGGTGATGAGCACCAGGTAAAGGGCGACGCCAACAACGACAGCGCCAACAATGTTCAGCGGTGCGTCGGCGCTGGCAGCCACCAGCACAAAGACGGCGAAAGAGATCGCGACGGCTGTTCCTAGTAGCGCCCACGGCGTCCACTGGGGTAGGCGGCCACTGGTGAGCGAGGCCGTGCGAGTGGGGGCTAGCGTGCGGGGTGCAACGTTGGCGGTAGTCATGTTAGTTAGCCCCCGAGAATTCCTTGCGCCGGTTGACGACCCAGCGGGCCAGCGCGTTGACGGCAAAGGTCACGATAAACAAAATGAGCCCTGTAGCAATGAGCACGTTGATGTTGAGCCCGTGTGCTTCAGGGAAAGTCTGTGCGATATTCGCGGGGATAGTGTTGGGGTTTTCTGCTGTGAACAGCCGAAAAGTAATGCCCCCGGATGCCGAGAGAACCATCGCCACAGCCATGGTCTCGCCCAGTGCTCGTCCGAGCCCGAGCATCGCGGCCGATACGATGCCGCCGCGAGCGAACGGTAGGACAGCCATGCGGATCATCTCCCAGCGGGTTGCGCCGAGAGCCAGTGCTGCCTCTTCGTGCAGTGACGGTGCCTGTAAGAAAATTTCGCGGCAGATGGCGGTCATGATGGGCAGCACCATAACCGCGAGCACGACGGCGGCGGTAAAAATTGTGCGGCCGGTGCCTGAGACAGGACCAGCGAAGAGCGGAAACCAACCGGCGTTTTCTACGAGCCAGCTGTAGGCGGGCTGCACGGCTGGGGCCAATACGCCAATACCCCACAGGCCGAACACGACAGAGGGCACTGCCGCGAGGAGGTCGACCAGGTAACCGAGGCTGCCAGCGAGGCGGCGGGGTGCATAGTGCGAAATAAACAGGGCCACAGCGATAGAGAGCGGCACAGCCATGATGAGCGCGAGTGCTGCGGCCCACACGGTACCAAAAGCCAGTACGCCGACATACGACCAGAAGCCGTCTTTAAGAATTGTGGCTTCTTCGGGTGTTGCCAGCATGCCGGGGATCGACTGCACAACGAGAAAAACGGCCACCGCTGCCAGCGTGACCAGAATCATCGAACCGGCAAACACGGCCGAGGCAGAGAACCAGCGGTCGCCGGCACGCTTGGTGGTGCGACCCTGGGCACCCTGCTGCGACCGGGGTGGCGCGGAACGTGAGAGCGAAGTCATCGGCTGCTTTCTGGTCGGGCTCTGGTTGCTGTCAAGAGAGTCGGATGCGAGGAAGGGGCCCGGCAGTAAGTGCCGAGCCCCCGCCCTGCTTATTCGGTGACGATCAGGTCGATCGCGCTCTGCGCGCTCTGTCGGATCGAGTCGCTGATGGGTGCGCTACCGGCAGCATCTGCTGCTGCCGACTGGCCTTCGGCGCTGATGACGGTGGAGAAGAACTCTTTCACCAGGGTGGCCTGGGCTGGGTCGGCGTATTCTTCACAGCCGATGAGGTAGCTGACGAGCACGATGGGGTAGACACCGGCCTCGGTCGACGTGCGGTCGAGGTTGATGGCCAGGTCACCGGCAGTGCGGCCTTCGTCGAGCGGTGAGTGTTCGACGATTGCTGCTGCTGCCTCGGGCGAGTAGGGAACAAAGTCGTCGCCGACCTGCACCGAAACGGTGCCCAGTTCGCCCGCACGTGACGCATCGGCGTAACCGATGGTGCCCACGCCCGACTCAACAGCCTGCACGACACCGGAGGTCCCCTGCGCTGATTCGCCAGCCTGGATCGGCCACTCTTCTACTGAACCGTGGGTCCACACATCGCCTGCTGCTGCAGCAAGATAGTCGGTGAAGTTGCCTGTCGTGCCCGACTTGTCGGCGCGGTGCACAGGATTGATGGCGGTGACCGGAAGCTCGACACCCTCATTGAGTGCGGCGATAGCCGGGTCGTTCCACTGGCTAACGTCGCCCGTAAAAATACCGGCGAGGGTTGCGGCGTCGAGGTTGAGCGAATCAATGCCCTCGAGGTTGAAAATCACCGCGATAGGCGAAATGTAGGCCGGAATCTCGATGATGTCGGAGTCGGCGGCACAAGCGCCGAACTCGGTGGAAGAAATTTCGTCCTGCTTAAAAGCGCGGTCAGAGCCGACAAAAGAGAAAGCGCCCGCGGCGAACGATTCGCGGCCGGTGCCCGAACCTGCCGGGTCGTAGTCGACGGTGACCGCGTCGTTCGCGGTCTGGAACTGTTTGGTCCACGCCGCAATTGCTACCTCTTGCGACGAGGCGCCACCACCGACAAGGTTGCCGGAGAGCGAGGGTTCGCCGGTGGAGCCCGAATCGTTGGGGGTGCCACTCTCATTTGCTGCGCAGCCGGTGAGGCCGAGAGCGGCAATGGCGCCCAGAGCGGCGACGGTGGTGATACGGGAGATCTTCACTGTGGATCCGTTCAATCGTTGGTTAGGGATGGGCCCGGTGCAGGGCACACAGTGACGCTAAGCGGGCGGTGTTACCAGAATCGCCCCTGGAGGTAAACGGAAAGTGAACGGATTGTAGAGACTTATGCCTTTGGCTGGTGAGTTTCGATCGAAATGATCCCAGAACCGGGATTGGTAGCCGACAGGTGAACAACAGAGAAAGAAGCGACATCGAGAGAAGAGGCACTGCTCAGATACGAACCACTGAGAGTTCCCGTTGCTAAGGCGAGCTCGCGAAGAATATCGGGCAGTACGGGGCCATGACTACAGATCACGGCGGGCTTGCGCGACCGAACTCTCTTACCCACCACCGAACGAACATCGGCGGTGCCGTCTTCCCACGCATCTTGGCTGATGAGTTCGGTCACGATCGGCGGGCGATCAAGTGCCTGCGCAAAAGGCGTCACGGTTTGCAGACACCGCACGGCGTCACTAGAAACAACGCGCCGGACGCCAAAAGCCTGCAGTCCGCCAACAAGCGCACGGGCCTGCGCCATACCGCGATCGGTCAGGGGACGCGAAGCATCCGGACCCTGCCATTCACTGCGCGGTGTCGCCTTGGCATGCCGCAGTGCAATAACCGGGAATGTGTGCAGCACACCGTCGCCAACGAGAGTGGCAAAGGCGTCAAGAATTTCGACATCGACCGGATAGCTCAGCTTGCTGCGCGCTTTACGCACACTGACCCACTCCAGTGCCGCTATCTCGCTGTTGGGCACAAACTCCGACTGGCGAATAGCTTTATCGCTTGCGTGCGCGGCCCAATAATGCACAACTTTTTCGCGCCCGCTGCTCATGGTGTAGCGCGATACCCCCACCGGCACGCCCAGCGCCGTGCGAATACCGGTTTCTTCGGCGATCTCGCGCACAGCGGTCTCGGCAAGCATTTCTCCCGGATCAACCTTGCCCTTAGGGAGCGTGATATCGCGATACTTAGTGCGGTGGATGAGAAGCAGCCGAAGCTTGCCGTCGACCATACGCCACACCACGCCGCCAGCGGCGTACACAGCATGCTTACTCATCGCGTTGAGCGTGGCCTGCGCCGTTTTTGTATCTTCGCCATGGTTCTATCTTGCAGGTCGATTAACGGTTCACCGTCGTCAGAAACGGTGTGGCGCTGCCACACTCCATCGGCTTCGAGGTGCCATGAATTCGTGCGTGCAGACATCGCCAGATCAAAAAACTCGAGAAGCTGGGTGATGTGGGCCTCATCGGTGATACGCACAAGAGCTTCGATACGGCGATCAAGGTTGCGGTGCATCATGTCGGCACTACCAATAAATACCTGCGGTGAACCGTTGTTGTGGAAAGCAAAAATACGGGAGTGCTCAAGGTAACGGCCGAGAATACTGCGCACCGTGATGTTGTCAGAAATGCCGTCAAGATCAGTGCGCAGGCTGCAAATTCCGCGCACCCACACATCGACCTTGACTCCCACGGCGCTTGCGCGGTACAGCGCATCGATCACGGCCTCATCAACAATGGAGTTCACTTTGATGCGGATATGTGCGGGCTTACCCTGCTCGGCGGCCCGGCGTTCACGGTCAATGTGGCGGAGGAGACCCTTGCGCAGGTGCAAGGGGGCTACCAGTAGACGCTTGAACTTCTTTTCAATGGCGTAGCCCGACAGCTCATTAAAAAGTCTGTTGAGATCTTTGCCCACCTGCGGATCGGTAGTAAATAAACCAAAGTCTTCGTAGATACGGCTCGTTTTCGGGTTGTAGTTGCCCGTGCCCACATGTGAATAGTGCTTGAGCATGCCGTTTTCTTCGCGGATGACGTGTGCGAGCTTGCCATGGGTTTTTAGGCCCACGATGCCGTACACCACGTGCACGCCGGCTTTTTCAAGCTTGCGAGCCCACACGATGTTGTTCGCCTCGTCAAAGCGTGCCTTGACCTCAACCAGCGCCAGCACCTGTTTACCCGACTCGGCGGCGTCGATGAGCGCCTGCACAATCGGGCTATCCCCCGAGGTGCGGTAGAGAGTCTGCTTAATGGCAAGCACCTGCGGATCGCGAGCCGCCTGCTCAAGAAAAGCCTGCACGCTCGTGGCAAAAGACTCATAGGGGTGATGCACCAGCACATCGCCCTTGCGGATCGCATCAAAAACATCCGGCCGCTCATTGCTGTCACCCGGCTGGAACGCCACCGCCGTGGTAGGCACATGCGGCGGATAGCGCAGCTCGGGGCGATCGATACGAGACAGTTCGAAGAGCCCCCGCAGATCCAGCGGGCCAGGAAGGCGATACACCTCTTTGTCGGTGATATCGAGTTCTTTCACCAGAAGGTCGAGCGTGAGGTCGTCCATATCGTCGGTAATTTCCAGACGAATCGGAGGCCCAAATCGGCGGCGCAAAAGTTCAGCCTCGAGAGCCTGAATCAAGTTCTCCGATTCATCCTCCTCAATCTCAACGTCTTCATTGCGCGTGAGACGAAACAGGTGGTGGTCGAGCACCTCCATACCCGGAAAAAGGTCGTCAAGATGGTGAGCAATAAGCTCTTCGAGTCGGATGACGCGGGTCGACTCGGCCGTGCCCGGAACCTCAATAAAACGGGGGAGCATGGCCGGAACCTTGAGCCGCGCAAACTCTTGACGGCCCGTGCGCGCATTGCGAATACGAATCGCAAGGTTCAGTGAAAGCCCCGAAATATAGGGGAACGGGTGAGCCGGATCGACCGCGAGGGGCATCAACACCGGAAAAACGTGCGAGCCAAAATATTCGCTGAGGGCCTCGTGCTCAGCCTCGTCGAGTTCGTTCCAGTCCATCACGTGAATACCGGCCTCGGCGAGCCCGGGGCGCACCCTGGTTGTCCACGCATGCGCATGACGAACCTGTAACTGGTGTGCCTGGGCCGAGATCGCAGCGAGCGCATCAACAGCAGAGGTCCCGATATTGGTGGGTACCGCGAGCCCCGTGACAATACGGCGCTTGAGACCGGCGACACGCACCATGAAAAATTCATCAAGGTTGCTGGCGAAAATTGCCAAGAAATTAGCCCGCTCCAGCAGGGGTAGCGTGTCGTCTTCTGCTAACTCCAGCACGCGCTGGTTGAACGCTAACCAGCTGAGCTCGCGATCGAGATACCGGTCGTCGGGGAGTAATTCATCGTCTACCGCGACGGCTTCATCAAAGTCGTCGTCTTCAGCATCGCCGAGGCCAGCGTCCACGATTGCGGGATCCATCATGAATGTATCTTGGCACTGTCTTATGACAAGCGGGTGAACGCTAAGGCACAATAGTGCTATGTCTCAACCCGATACGGCGCCGCGCATATCGCTGGTTGCGCCCATTGCTGTGTGGGCATTAGGTGCTATTGCCGCGATTCTTGTGGGAATATTCGTGCCCACATCAACGCAGCCACTGTGGGCAATAGTCGCCCTCGGGCTGTGCGTACTCATAGGTTTTGCGGTGCAGATGTTTATTGGCACTGCGCAGGGGTTTATCGTGCGCGTGGCCGCAACGCTACTGGGCACCCTGGTTGCGATGGGAATAGTCTCGGCAATATTCGCGCTCATCGTCCTTGTCTCCGGCTGAGCACAATGGTGCCCGACCCCGTAAAGAGCGGGGTAGAGTGAAAGCATGGACCTCGTAGCGCTCGAACTCTTTTTCGTCGGGCTTCTCGGACTGGCAAGCCTAGCCATCGCCTTTGTCTCGGGAGCCGTGCTCGTCAACCTCTTCCGCGGCCAACGCTGATCCGGGGCGACGCATGATCGACCTACCCGTAGATCTGCCCGCCGACCTCGCGCCACTCTCGTGGCTTATTGGTGTGTGGGAGGGCACCGGAGTCATCGATTATGAAACAGCCGAGCACCGGTACCAAGAAGAGTTCACACACCGCATAAGCTTCAGCCATGATGGCGGCGATTACCTCAACTACTCCGCCACAGCATGGGCCCATCGCGGAGAAAATAAACTGCCCCTCGTCGCAGAGTCGGGCTACTGGCGAGTAGCCCGCCCCGCTACACAGGCCGATGCAGGGCCAGGGTTGTTGCCACCCACCACCGACGCCTCCCCGCGCACGGCCGACGACGTTGAAGCGCTGCGTGCGGCATCCGGGGGCTTTCCTATCGAGGTGTCCTTAGCGCATTCCGATGGCACGATGGAACTCTACCTGGGCGAGATCAACGGCCCCCGCATTGACATAGCCACCGACGCTATCGTGCGCACTGCGGAAGCAAAAAATTATTCGGCGGCCACCCGCATGTATGGGCTGGTCGACTCACACCTGCTGTGGGCATGGGATATTGCGGCGCTCGGTAGCGCCCTGCACTCGCACGCCTCAGCACGCTTAGCGAGAGTATCGTGACACTATTTAGTTCTGTGGCCGGCGCCGTGCCGGCAGATCAGGCCATATCTCACTTTGGCAACCCCATGCCCGAACAGCGCATGCTCAGTCAGGGCCGAGCCCTTGTTCCACTCGAAGACCGCGCGGTTATCGAACTGACCGGTCCTGAACGACTCACATGGCTCGACTCCATTACTTCGCAGGCCGTCGCCCACCTACCGGCATTCACCGGAACAGAACTGCTCGTGCTCGACCCCCAGGGGCGCGTCGAACACGCAGCGGCCGTCATCGACGACGGAGCCTCGACGTGGCTCATGGCCGACGCCGATGACGCAGAACCTCTTGCGACCTGGCTACGCCGCATGATCTTTCGGGCACAGGTAAAACTCGCACTGCGCGACGACATCGTGGCACTCGGCTACGTGCCAGGAGCCGAAGCAGAAGAAATCGCGCGCGAGAACGCGCTCCAGACTAACGAGCAGCCCGTCGTGTGGCACGACCCGTGGCACACGGTCACACCGGGCGGACACCAGTACTACGCGGGCGACCAGCATCCGGGAGTCGACTACCACTGGCACGTGGCGCTGGTATCAGACGACACAGCGCGTGCTCTGGCACTGCGCGACGACATCGCGTGGGCCGGTGTGCTCGCCGCCGAGGCGCTGCGTGTTGCCGCATGGCGTCCGCGCTGGGCGACCGAGGTTGATGAACGGTCGATTCCGCACGAGTCCGACTGGATTCGATCGGCCGTGCACATGTCGAAGGGCTGCTATCGAGGTCAAGAAACCGTGGCGAAGGTGCACAATCTCGGACACCCGCCCCGCCGTCTTGCCGCGCTGCACCTCGACGGCAGCGATACCGTGCTGCCTGCGCGCGGAGACGTCGTGATTGCCGGTGAAAAAGAAGTCGGCCACATCACCTCGGCCGTCAGGCACTGGCAAGAAGGCCCGATTGCGCTAGCCGTGCTGTCGCGTCGAGCGCCCGTTGACGACCTGATTGTGCGCACGGCCGAAGGAGAAGTTTCGGCCGCGCAAGAGGTTATTGTTCCCGCCGATGCGGGCGCTACCGCCAATGTTCCGCGGCTCACACGGCTGTCACGCCGCAAAGAGGCAGCAGATCCTCGGCGCGCAGCATCCGAAGAGTAGAACTCAACAGGCGGTACGAGCACAGCCGCGCACAGCGATAGGCTGGGAGTATGTCTGCACAGCGCACTCTCATTCTGCTCCGTCACGGTCAAAGCGAGTGGAATCAACAGAATCTGTTCACCGGTTGGGTTGATGTTCGGCTCACCGAGCAGGGTAAAGAAGAAGCCCGCCGAGGCGGTGAACTTCTCGCCGAAGCAGGCCTGCTGCCCGATGTGTTGCACACGTCGCTGCTCAGCCGCGCGATCGAGACGGCCAATATTGCCCTCGACGCCGCCGACCGCTCCTGGCTACCGGTTAAGCGCAGCTGGCGGTTGAACGAGCGCCACTACGGTGCCCTGCAGGGTAAAGACAAAGCCCAGACTCTCGAAGAGTTTGGCCCCGAACAGTTTCAGCTGTGGCGCCGCTCGTTCGACGTGCCGCCGCCCCCGCTCGACGACGACAGCGAGTTCAGCCAGGTGAACGACCCGCGCTACCAGGGCATCGACGGCGAAGTGCCGCGCACCGAGTCGCTCAAGCTCGTCATCGACCGTCTGCTGCCCTACTGGAACGACGCGATCGTGCCCGACCTCGAAGCGGGCCGCACCGTGCTGGTAACAGCGCACGGTAACTCGCTGCGCGGTCTGGTCAAGCACCTCGAAGACATCAGCGACACCGATATCGCCGAGCTCAACATTCCCACCGGTATTCCGCTGGTGTACGAGCTCGACGAGAATAACCGGCCCACCGCTCCCGGCCGCTACCTCGACCCCGAGGCCGCCGCCGCAGGCGCTGCAGCAGTGGCCGCCCAGGGAAACAAGTAGTGCACGGCAACACCTAGCCGTTTGTACAGGCGTGGGGCCCGGCAACCGTTGAGTTGCTTGGGCCCCACGCCTGTCTGTGGCATCCGGAATTAATAACCCCGGATGCCGCGCACTATTCGCCGTCTTCTGTCGACTGTGCTTCGATAACGGCGTCGAGAATATCGGTGTCTGCCGCCCAGTCGCCCGTGGCGAGATACAAGACCTTTTTGGCCACCGAGACCGCGTGGTCGGCAAAGCGCTCGTGGTAACGACTGGCGAGGGTTGCGTCGACAGTGGCGGTTGCTTCTCCGCGCCAGCTGTCGCCGAGCACCTTTTCAAAAACCGATGCGTGCAGTTCGTCAACATCATCGTCAAGGTTGCGGATCGTGTCGACCAGCCGCAGGTCTTGGGTGCGCAGCAACTGGGCGAGCGTCTGCGCCATTTCGACGTCACGCTCACCCATACGGGTAAAGGTGCCCTTCAAGCCCTTGGGGATCGCGCGCTCAGGAAAACGGTAGCGCGACAGCTGAGCGATGTGCTCGGCCATGTCACCCATACGTTCGAGCGAGGCGCTCACACGCAGCGCAGAAACAACGATGCGCAAATCACGGGCTACGGGCTGCTGGCGGGCGAGGATCTCGATGGCCAGTTCATCGAGTTCAATGGCACGGTCGTCAATCAGATCGTCGTCGGCGATAACCTCTTCGGCCAGAGTGACGTCGCTCGTAGCAAAAGCCCGCGTGGCCTTATCGATGGCGACGGCGACAAGGTCGGCGATCTCGACAAGACGCGACTGCACGTCCTCGAGGGACTGGTGGAAGACTTCGCGCATGGCGATACCTCTCTCGGGGTTAACGGACGGCATAACAGCACCCAGCTTCGTTGGAGAAGGTTAACAGTTGGTGCCGTGCACGTGAATACTAGGCGGCAAAGTGGCCTCGGTGCCGCGAACGCGCGGGAAGGTGCTGCTGTTCACTCTAGGCTGGTGCCTATGAACTCGGTGCCTTTCGTGCTGCTCGCGTTAGCGCTGGGCATCGTCATTGGTGCAGGTTTGACGGTCATGATTGTGCTCGCCATGCGTGCCCGTAATCAGGTGCAAGAAAGCATTGCTGCAGAGCTACCGAAGGGCCTCGTCGCGGTACTTGACGGCATGGACGATGCCGCCTGTGCCGTCGACTCTTCGGGCCTGATTGTTGCCGTCTCGGAGCCCGCCGCGCAGTACGGCTTTACGGTCGGAAAGACGATCGAGAACACCGAGTTGCGAGATCTCGTGCGTGCCGTGCGCAGCAGTGGTCATTCGCAGTCGCTCGCGCTGCGCCTTAACCGCCCCGAGGGTGCCTCGGTGGAGTCGCGGCTTGTTTCTGCCCGTGCCAGCACGGCTGGTGCGCGCCTGCACCTGCTGATTGTTCGAGACGTCACCGAACAGGAGCGCCTCGAGCAGATGCGATACGACTTTGTTGCTAACACTAGTCACGAACTGAAGACGCCGGTGGGTGCAGTGACGCTGCTGGCCGAGGCCATTGAGTCGGCTGCGGATGACGAAGACCAGGTGCGCATTTTTGCTGGCCGGCTGCAGGCCGAAGCGACACGGCTGGCCCATGTGACCCGCCGCATTATGAGCCTTTCGCGCCTGCAGAGCGCCGATGGCGCGGCCACGCTGCAGCCCGTATCGATCGACGAGGTTATTACGGCTGCTGTGGAATCGCACCATGTGCAGGCCGATGCCGCCGGTGTCGATCTCAGCCGCGGGGGTGACCGCGGCGCTACGGTGCGCGGCGACAACCAGATTTTGACCGACGCCATCGGCAACCTCATTGCCAATGCCATCGCCTACTCGCCGCGGGGTTCGCGCGTGGGCGTGGGAGTGCGAATAGACGGCGATGCGGTAGAGATTGCTGTCACCGACCAGGGGATCGGTATCTCTGCCGAAGACAAAGAGCGGATTTTTGAGCGCTTTTACCGCGCTGATGAGGCACGTTCGCGCCGCACCGGTGGCACGGGACTGGGGCTTGCCATTGTCAAGCATGCAACGCTTCGCCATGGCGGGCAGGTGCGGGTGTGGTCGCAGCCGGGTCGTGGTTCGACTTTTACTATGCGTCTACCCCTGTGGGTGAATGAACCCGAGAAATCGAGCTCGGGTAAGAACAAAAAGAAGCGCGGCCAGGAACGCCGCAGAAAGGCGGGAGTGTCGGAATGACTCGTGTTCTGCTGGTCGAAGATGAGCCCGATCTGGCCGATCCGCTGGCCTATCTTTTGCGCCGTGAAGGCTACGAGGTAGAGATCGCCGAAGACGGCCCCACAGCACTGACCGCTTTTGAGGCGCGCGGCGCAGACGTTATTTTGCTCGACCTCATGCTGCCGGGTTTGCCCGGCACCGAGGTATGTCGACGCATTCGTGCGTCGTCGGCGGTGCCGATCATTATGGTGACGGCGAAAGACACCGAGGTCGACATTGTTGTCGGTTTAGAGTTGGGCGCCGACGACTATGTCACTAAGCCCTACTCTTCACGCGAATTGCTGGCCCGGATGCGGGCGGTCCTGCGCCGTGCTGTTGCCGAAGACGACGAACACGACGACCGTGTGCTCTCTGGCGGTCGTGTTGTTCTCGATATCGACCGGCACTCGGTGGCCGTTGACGGGCAAGAGATCAGCATCCCGCTGAAAGAGTTTGAACTGCTCGAAGTGTTGATGCGTAACGCGGGGCGCGTGCTAACCCGTGGGCAGCTGATCGACCGCGTATGGGGCAGTGATTATTTTGGTGACACCAAGACACTCGACGTGCACATTAAAAGAATTCGTTCACGCATCGAACGCGTGCCGAGCAAGCCGAGCATGCTGGTAACAGTTCGCGGGCTCGGATACCGGTTTGAGGCTTAAGACCTGATCTATCTGCGTGGCCGGTAGCGGTCAACAAAATAAGGGAGGGTTTCGTCTGTCGACGAAACCCTCCCTTACAAAAGCTGGTCTTTACGACTCGGGGTCTTCCGTTGCCTCGGGTGTGCTCGTCGGCTCGGGAGTGCTTGCTGGCTCAGCCGTTTCTTCGGGCTCGGGGGCAAGCTCGCCGGGTACGAGGTCGCTGTAGTACGGCAGTGTTCCATCAAGAACGGGAACCTGTGTGCGTACGCCCTCGGCGTCGCCCGACTGGAAGTAGACCGTAGCGTTGGCTCCTGCTGGAACAGTGAAACCTTCTACGCGCAGCGGCTCATCATTAGCGCCTAGACTGAGCGACTCACCAGCAGCAACATCGATAGTGACTTTGCCGACGCCGTCGATATCAATCGTGAGCGTCTGCTGTTCGTCGGTGGAATTGACGAGCGCACCGATGAAGTTGGCAACTGTCCCGTCGTCATTGACAACGAAGAACGCGTTGCGCACAGCGACGGGGCCGTCACCCGAGACATTGACGCCATCACCTGCTGAGTACTGCATGGTGGTGGCCTGGTTAGTGATGAACGTGCAGCCCGTGGCGCCGGTGAGCACGAGGGCGCTAAGAGCGATGGACGCGACGAGGCGCGATTTCACGGGTCCTCCTGGTGTACGGGCGTGATGATCCTTATACCAGTGTAGTGGCAACGAGAAGCGCTTATGTCCACGCGTACGGCGGTGAGTGGGAGAACTCTAGTACATAACCGCTGTGGTATCATGGAGTTTGCCGAAAGGACACGAATCTATGCTTTTTGAGGTTGGCGAAACGGTCGTCTATCCGCACCACGGAGCCGCGACGATCATTGAGGTCAAAGACCGAGTCATCAAGGGCGAGAAGAAAAAGTACCTGAAGCTTAATGTCACCCAGGGCGACCTCACCATTGAGGTTCCTGCTGAAAACGTTGACCTTGTTGGCGTTCGCGATGTGATTGGCCAAGAGGGCCTCGACCAGGTCTTCGAAGTGCTGCGTGCACCATTTACCGAAGAGCCCACCAACTGGTCGCGCCGGTACAAGGCAAACCTCGAGAAACTAGCCTCGGGCGATGTCATCAAGGTCAGCGAGGTCGTGCGCGACCTGTGGCGCCGCGATCAAGACCGCGGGCTTTCTGCAGGCGAAAAGCGCATGCTTGCCAAAGCGCGTCAGATTCTGACGTCGGAGCTTGCACTGGCCGAAAAGGTTGACGAAGAGCGAGCAGGCGAAATTCTTGACGAGGTATTGGCCTCAGCCTAAGACGACGAACTTTCATACGAGAGAAAGGGCGGATGCAGCAGCATCCGCCCTTTCTCGTTCTCAGCGGTAACGTGGGGGCGTGACTGAGAACGCTTCCCTCTCGCGAGCCATCATTATTGTTGCTGCCGGCTCTGGCACACGGCTCGGCGCCGGACAACCCAAGGCGCTCGTTCGCATCGACACCCACAGCATCGTGCAGCATGCGCTTCGCGGCGCAGTACAAGCGCGCCCCAGCCATGTCATCATCGTGGCCCCACCCGGCTACGAAGAAGCCATGCACACAGAAATCGCCGCACTCTCTGCCGGCACCGACCATCCCGTGCGCATTGTTGCGGGCGGTGACACACGACCCCGATCGGTGCAGGCCGGGCTCCACGCGCTACCTCCCGAAGTGCGCACCGTGCTCATTCACGACGCTGCCCGCGCACTGACGCCGCCCGAGCAGATTAACGCCGTTGCAGAGACCGTCGAAGCAACCAACGACGGCGTGATCCCGACCCTCCCGGTGGTCGACACACTGCAACAGATCAGCGGCGAATATGTGCGCGGACCCATCGATCGCGAAACGCTCGTAGCAGCGCAAACCCCGCAGGGGTTTCCGCGCCACCAACTAGAACGGGCCTACGCCAACGCCGCCGAGCAACAGCGCGAATACACCGACGACGCCGCCGTGTATGCGGCATCCGGAGGCACAGTGCGACACATACCCGGGAGCCCACGCGCCATGAAAATAACCACACCCGACGACCTCCACCGGGCCCGCCACCTGCTGGCATCCACCGGCGCGGCGGCCGTCATACCCCGCGTCGGCATCGGCACCGATGTGCACGCCTTCGAGCCGGGCGAGCCCAGCCCCGCCCATCCGCTGCGCTTAGCCTGCCTCGAATGGCCCGGCGAACCCGCGCTCTCGGGGCACTCCGACGGCGACGCTGTTGCCCACGCCATCGTCGACGCACTGCTGAGCGCCGCGGGCCTCGGCGACATCGGCGAACACTTTGGTACGGCGCATCCGGAATATGCCGGAGCCCACGGAGACGTGTTTCTGCAGCGCACGCATCGACTCGTCACCGAAGCAGGATTCACCATCGGCAACATCGCCGTGCAGTTTCAGAGCAACAGACCACGATTCTCGCGGCGGCGACACGAAGCAGAAGCCGCACTGTCGGCAGCGCTCGAGGGAGCCTCCGTCACCGTGAGCGCCACCACCACCGACGGACTCGGTTTCACCGGCCGTGCACAAGGCATCTCTGTCACAGCAATTGCTCTGCTGTACCGCGCCGACACGTAACACCAACCCACAGGACAGTAGGCTAAAACAGTGACACTCCGGCTCTATGACACCCGCGCGCAACAGCTGCGCGAATTCGTTCCGCTCAACCCACAGAACGTAACGATGTACGTGTGCGGCCCCACAGTACAGTCGGCGCCCCACATCGGCCACGTGCGCGCAGCACTCAGCTTTGACCTACTGCGGCGCTGGCTCGAACACCGCTACGGGCGAGTCACTTTTGTGCGCAACGTTACCGACATTGACGACAAAGTGCTCGTCAACGCCACCGAAGATGAGCCCTGGTGGGCACTGGCCTACCGCATAGAGCAAGAATTCACGCGAGCCTACGCCGCCATCGGAATCCAACAACCCACCTACGAGCCCCGCGCCACCGGCTTCATCCCGCAGATGCACGAACTCATCCGCGAACTCATCGACCGCGGACACGCCTACCCGGCCACCGACGGCACAGCAGACGTGTATTTCGATGTGCGCAGCTGGCCCGACTACGGCAGCCTCACCCACCAGCATCCGGATGCCATGGAACCAGCCGACGACGCCGACCCCCGCGGAAAACGTGACCCCCACGATTTTGCGCTGTGGAAGGGCGTAAAACCCGAAGAACCAGCCGACGCAGCATGGGACTCGCCGTGGGGGAGAGGGCGACCAGGCTGGCACATTGAATGCTCGGCAATGTCGCGCCGCTTTCTTGGCGACCGCTTTGATATTCACGGCGGCGGACTCGACCTGCGTTTTCCGCACCACGAAAATGAACTCGCCCAGTCAACCGCGGCAGGGCTCGGCTTCGCACAGTACTGGGTGCACAACGGCCTCGTTACCGCCGGTGGCCAGAAAATGTCGAAATCGCTGGGCAATTTCACGCCCGCACACGACGTGCTCGCCACCTACGATCCGATGGTCGTGCGCTACGCACTGGCTGCCGCACACTACCGATCCACCCTCGACCTCACAGAGTCGTCGTGGACAGAAGCCGCCAGCGCACTGCAGCGCATCGAAGCCTTCCGCAGCCGCTACGAGCGCCAGGGCGGCCAGCGCCATGACGCTGCGGCGAACACCGACACGGCCCCCGACGCGGCCCTGATCCCCAGCGATTTCGCAGCCGCCATGGACGATGATCTCGGAGTACCCCAGGCGCTGGCGGTACTGCACGAAACCGTTCGAACCGGTAATGCGGCGCTGGATAGCGGTGACTCAGAACAAGCTCAGAGCGCATACGCGGCTGTTCGTGCCATGACGCAGATTCTCGGAATCGACACACTGCATCGGGCCGAAACAACAGCAGCCAGCTCGGCGCTCGACACTCTGATGCGCACCATGATTGAGCAGCGCGCCCGGGCCCGAGCCGATAAAGACTGGGCCAGCGCCGACCGCATTCGCGATGCCATAGCTGCGGCAGGCATTGTGCTAGAAGACACCGCAGAAGGAACACACTGGAGTATTGATGGCTAAACTAGGCCGCCCCGGAGCCTCAGGCAAGGGCAATAAGAAAGGCCCCGCCAAGGGCACGGGCGGCCACGGCCGCCGCGCGCTCGAGGGAAAAGGCCCCACGCCCAAGGCGGAAGACCGCAGTTGGCACGTGGCGGGGAAACGTAAAGCCGCCCAGGAACGCTTTGCCGCAGCCGGGGGTAAAGGACGTCCCGGCGGAAACCGTACGCAGGGCTCCGGTGGCAAAAGGTCGTCGCAGCGCAGCTCGAATGACACCGAAACCGTCACCGGTCGCAACTCGGTGCTCGAAGCACTGCGCGCACGTATTCCTGCCTCCACCATGTATATCGCGCAGCGCGTCGAGATGGATGACCGCATAAAAGAAATGCTGGCGATCACCCGCAACCGCGAAATTCCCGTACTCGAAGTCACTCGTCAAGAACTCGACCGCATGGCCGGTTTTGATGGTGTGCACCAGGGCGTGGCGCTGAAAGTTCCGCCCTATGAGTACGCTCATCCGCACGACCTGCTCGAACAGGTCATTGACCGCGGCCAGACACCGCTCTTCGTGGCTCTCGACGGTGTGACTGACCCCCGTAACCTGGGCGCCATCATTCGTTCGACCGCAGCGTTTGGCGGGCACGGAGTTATTGTGCCGCAGCGCCGCTCGGCCAGTGTCAACTCAGCAGCATGGAAGACCAGCGCCGGGGCGGCAGCCCGCATCCCGGTCGCCGTGGCGTCGAACCTCACCGCACAGTTGAAAGACTTCAAAAAGCAGGGGGTCTTTGTTCTCGGCCTTGACGGGAACGGAGACGTTTCGCTGCCCGCGCTGGAACTTGCCGACAGGCCCGTCGTGATCGTCATCGGCTCCGAGGGGAAGGGCCTCTCGCGCCTGGTCGCCGAGAACTGCGATCAGATCGTGTCTATCCCGATCTCGGCCGCAACAGAGTCACTCAACGCCGGAATCGCGGCATCCGTAGCGCTCTACCAAATCTCAACCCTGCGCGCGCAAGCTACACCAGGTCACGCCAGTCAATAGCACCCGAGTCGTCGGAGACCGCTACCGCTCCCGTCACCACCGGCAGCGATAGCGTCTCTGTCGGCGGACCCATAATGGTGGCCTCGTCGCGGCGGTGACGCAACACATCGTTGATGTAACTGGAGAGCACTTCAGCGAGGGGAATATCGCGTTCCTGCGCCTGCGAAAGATACCAGCGGTGTTCGAGCACCTGGTGAAACACTTCGGCCGGCTCCAGTTTTGCTCGCAAATCGTACGGAATCGCGCGCACAACCGGTTCGAATACGCGCGTCAACCACTCGTGGGCATACATTTCTTCATCGACCCACTTTTTGGTGGAGCGAGCACGAAACTCATCCAGGTCATTAAGCAGACGACGAGCCTGATTCTCTTCGACATCGAGGCCGGTAAGACGAATGAGTCGGCGCTGATGATGCCCGGCATCCACCACCTTCGGCTGAATACGCAGCTGCGTGCCATCTGTCGTTGTGCTCATCGACATCTCGCCAATGTCAAAACCCAGAGCATTGAGTTTGTCGACGCGTTCGGTGATTCGCCAGTTTTCGCCGGCCGGGAATGTTTCATCCTCCGTTAGTGCCGCCCACAGCGAATGATACGACGACACAATTCCATCGGCGATCGCCACCGCATCAACACCCCGCTCCAGGCGGCCTCCAGCCGCAAGATCCAGAATCTCACCGGCCACATTCGTGCGGGCAAGATCAAGGTCGTACAGACGCTGACCATCGGTCAAGCCCTCTTCGTGCAACTCTCCTGTTTCGGCATCAACCAGGTAGGCCGCAAACGACCCCGCATCGCGACGAAAGAGTGTGTTCGACAGCGACACGTCACCCCAGTAGAAACCCACATTGTGTAGGCGTACGAGCAGCACCGCGAGCGCGTCAACGAGGCGCGTTGCCGTATCGGGACGCAGAATTCGGGTAAACAGAGCGCGGTAGGGCATAGAAAAGCGCAGGTGTGACGTGACCAGCGCAGCGGGGAGTGGTTCGCCGGATGCATCTTTACGGCCACCGATGACGGCTGCGCGACTCACGCACGGCACATCGAGCCGAGCCAAACTGCCGAGCATCTCGTATTCGCGCGCCGCCATCTCTTCGGTTGTTTCTTTCACGGCCACAACCTTGCCCGATAAATCAGCAAAGCGTACGAGGTGGCGCGACAGGCCCTTAGGGAGAGAAACGATGTGGCGCGATGGCCACTGTGCAAGCGGTGTTGACCAGGGAAGATCGAGAAGCCCCGGGTCGATTTCGCTGGCGGTAATGGTGAGAGACTCGCTCATGATGCTCCTTACCTGAAGGCTACTGCACCGAAGATAGGAGGAATATAAAAAGTCTGGCGCGGGAAGCCCCGGAGGGCCCCCGCGCCAGACGGATAATCGTGAGTTATGCCGAAGCGATAGCCTGCTCGTTCAAACGGTCGCCCGTCTCGAGGTCGAACAGGTGAAGGTGGCCAACAACCGGTGCCATCGTGATGGTCTCGCCCGCATTCGGGTGGTTACGGCCATCAACACGCGCAACGATCTCGGTACGCTTGCCGTTGATGTCGGTGTGGCCGTACAGGTAGCCGTCGGCACCCAGCTCTTCAACAAGATCGACAACCACCGAGAGGCCCTGGCCATCTTCGGGGTTCACAATGATGTCTTCGGGGCGAATACCGACCGTGACCTCGTTGCCGTGTGCCTTGTTCAGGGCAGCCCTTTCGGTTGCAACAGCCTTGGTGCCGAACTGTACGCCACCCTCAGTCAGCGACACGGGGAACAGGTTCATCGCAGGCGAACCGATAAAGCCTGCCACGAATACGTTGCTGGGCTCTTCGTACAGGTCGCGCGGCGTGCCCACCTGCTGCAGAATGCCGTCTTTCAGAACAGCAATCCGGTCGCCCATGGTCAACGCTTCTGTCTGGTCGTGCGTCACATAAACGGTCGTGACACCCAGGCGGCGCTGCAGCGAAGCGATCTGCGTACGCGTCTGCACACGCAGCTTCGCGTCAAGGTTCGACAGCGGCTCGTCCATGAGGAACACCTGCGGCTGGCGAACAATAGCGCGGCCCATGGCGACACGCTGACGCTGACCACCCGAAAGAGCCTTCGGCTTACGGCTCAGGTACTCCTCAAGGTCAAGAAGCTTCGCGGCCTCAAGAACACGGGCAGCACGCTCTTCCTTGCCAACACCGGCAATCTTCAGAGCAAAACCCATGTTCTCGGCAACCGTCATGTGCGGGTACAGAGCATAGTTCTGAAAAACCATTGCGATGTCGCGGTCTTTCGGAGGAATGTCGGTCACATCGCGGTCGCCAATAAGAATGCGACCAGAGTTGACCTCTTCCAGACCGGCAAGCATACGAAGCGACGTCGACTTACCACAGCCCGAAGGGCCAACCAGAACCAGAAACTCGCCGTCAGCGATGTCCAAGCTCAGCTTGTCGACAGCGGGGCGCGTACCCCCGGGGTAAAGACGCGTTGCGTCTTCAAAAGTGACAGTAGCCATCTACTCTTCTCCTTCACCGGCAGGTACGTGCCGGACGATCCGTTGTGAGGAAACGGCGGGGGAACCGCCGCGGCCCACCACTGGGCCGTGATCAGTATGACACGGGCGGCGCCGCAGCGCCACGTTCTTGTAGCGCCGCAGCATCCGGAAGCTGGTGTGGCATGCGGCATCCGCACACCGCACGTCTGGGTTTCTCTCAGCCTGTCTGATTACCATCGACAGCGGTACCAGATCACGATCTGCATGGAGCGGAACCCTGGAACCCACCCGTGACGGGGCCCCCGAACCCCACCGAGCTTCAAGAGGAACGATGTCGCACGACACAACGCCGAACAGTCCGGCCCCACGCATGAGCCGTGAGGCCGTGCGCGCCAAAGCACAGCAGGTGAGTGCGCAGCAAAAACGAGCGCGACTCATGCGGCGCATGCTGATTGGTGCGGTCGTGCTGCTGGTTGTTGCCGGGGCCGGTACCGCCGTGGCCATGACAGTGACCTCTTCTGTCACCAAACCGACGCTGAGTCCGTCGAATATGGACGGCGACGGTGTAGCGGTTCGTGAAGCCGTTACGCTGTCGAGCTCGTCGGCTGATCTTCCGGATGCTGCAGAAGCAGACGCCGAGGGTGAGCCCGAAGCCGCCGCAGAAGCCACCGACGACGAAGATGCAGAAGCAGAAGTCGAGCAGGCGGCTGGTGTTGTCGACATTCACATTTACGTCGACTACCTCTCGCCCGGCGCAGGAGAATTTGAACGCGCCAACGCCCGCCAACTGGGCAGCTGGATCGAACAGGGCGCTGCAAACGTTGTTTACCACCCCGTTGCCCTCTTGACAGCAAGCTCGAACGGCACAAAATACTCTGCCCGCGCAGCCGGTGCCGCAGCATGCGTAGCCACATACTCACCCGACCAGTTCTATGTGTACAACCATGAACTGCTCGTGAAACAACCCGACATTGATAGCGACGGTAAAACCGACCAAGACCTGGCCGACCTGGCCGTTGCCGTCGGTATTGACGACGTCAAAAAAGTGCGCACCTGCATTCAAGAACGCGACTACACCTCGTGGGCAAAAGACGCCACAGCACGCGCTCTCGAAGGGCCACTGCCCGGCTCCGAAGAGTTGACACTCAACGGTGCCCCCATGATCGTTATCAACGGGCAGGCGTACGTCGGTTCGCTCAGCGACCCCACCGAATTCGCCCAGTTCGTCATGTCGGTTGCCAGCGACGCTTACTATTCCACTCCGGATGCCACAGCCACACCCACTCCTGAGGCCACCACAACCCCCGCCTCATAACCCGGCGGTCAAATGAACCCCGAAAGGCCGCTAAGCTAGACGGGTATGCCGACTTGGCGCAATTGGTAGCGCACCGTACTTGTAATACGGGGGTTACGGGTTCGAGTCCCGTAGTCGGCTCCATAAAGTAAGGCCCGCGTTTCCTTGTTTTCTAGGGAACGCGGGCCTTTTTGGTTGATGTTGTCGCCGTGCCTCGCGCTCGCGACCGGTCACGACATGCCGTTGAGGGTGACGGTGGCGCGGCGTGTTGTGCCCGGTGGCGGAAGAAAAATGGGGTGCGCGGGAGGCGCGGGTCCAGGACGGGGTCAAAAAAGGGTGGGGGCGGCGTCGATCCTCGAGCTCCCGGGCCCAGGGCGGTCGGGCCGTGCTGCTACGTCTGCGGCAGCGGTGAGTGAAGCGTCGCGGGCCGCGCCAATCAGTTCGGCGGCGGGGGCTGTGCTGAGGAGCCACTCGTCGATGAAATGTGGGGGAACGAGCAGCGGCATCCGGTGGTGGATATTTTGCAGATGTTCGGGGGCGTCGTGCATGACGATGCTGTAGCAGGTGACCGGATGCCCCTCGGGGGTGGTTCCTGTGCGGACCACGGCGGCGAGGGTGAAAAGTTCTGCATCGGCGAAACCGAAGTTGTGCCAAATCCTCGCGGGTTTTTGCATCTCTCGCCAGAATGTGGCGGGCACGAGAGCGCGCTGCGGCAGGGCCGATCGCGCCGTTTCGAGGCGTTCTGACCGCGTGTTGATAGAAGCGAACGGCGCGGGTGCACCGTTGACGAGGTAGCCCCACCATGCTTCTTCTAGAGCTGACGTGCTGGGGATCAGCGGATTGAGGTTACGGCGGTGGCGGCCCGTAGGCTTGAGTACCTCGTTGTTATTGTTGGTGGCCCAGTGGTGCAGGCCAGCGAGCACAGTTTTATCGATGACTGACCGGTAGGCGGCGTCATCGAAACGAGCATCTAACCCATAACTTGCGCAGATAACGCCATGCTAACCCGAGAATGAGGGGTGGTCGGGTACGCTTCCTCGAATGAGCCGCGACCGCCCCGCTATTCCCGCTGCTATCGCGGTTGCCGCTGCCGTGTCGATTGGTGTTATGACGGCTATCCAGGCGCGCATCAATGGTTTGCTCGGCGCGCGATTGGATGACGGTATTCTTGCCGGGTTCATCTCGTTTTTTGTCGGACTTGTGATCATTCTGGTGGTGCTGCCTTTTCTGCCGAAACCTCGGGCGGGAGTGAGCCGGTTGTGGCAGGGTTTGCCGTGGCGGACACGAGCGAATCGGCACCGGGCGAGCGACAGCAAAACTAGTCGTATTCCTTTCTGGATGCTGCTGGGCGGCACCTGCGGGGCGCTCACGGTAACAACGCAGGGTCTTGTTGCCGGTGTCGTGGGTGTGGCGCTGTTTACCGTCGGTGTTGTGGCCGGGCAGACGCTACACAGTCTGCTGCTTGACCGCATGGGGTTTGGACCGGCAGGGGTGGTGCCGGTTACCGTGGGTCGAGTAGTAGGTGGTGCGCTTGCTTTAGCGGCTGTGGTGATCTCGTTGAGCGGTGATGTGTTTGCGTCATCGCCGCTGTGGATGCTGTTGCTTCCTTTTGCTGCCGGTGTTGGCATCGCCTGGCAGGCGGGCGCTAATGGCCGGTTGGCGCAGCGCGTGCGCTCGCCGATGGCGGCAACGCTGGTGAGCTTTATTGCCGGTACCACGGTGCTCGCTATTGCTGCGGTGATCAGTGTGGCCGTTGCAGGAATGCCGCGTGCCCTGCCTACGGAACCGTGGCTGTACCTGGGCGGGCTTCTCGGTTTTATTTATATTCTGCTGGGAGCATTCATCGTGGCGCACACGGGCGTGCTCGTTTTGAGCTTGGGGTCTGTGCTGGGGCAGTTGGTGACCTCTGTCGTCATCGACCTCGTGTGGCGTCCTGCGGCCGGGCCATCGGTCACCCAGATGGTGATCATGGTGGCTTTCGCGATTGCTTCGGTGCTCGCGGCGGTTCCGTGGCGTCGCAGACGCGCCCGCCCTGAGGGTGACTGAGCAGCAGCGAGGCTGACTGAGCAGTGGTGGTGACTGAGCAGTCGGGCGCTGAGTGAACGGTCGGGTGTTTAGTGTCCGCCGGGCACCGGCATCCGGCTGATCATCTGCTCGGCATCGATCTTTTTACGATGCCCCGGCGATTTGTCGGGCTTTCCGCCCACATACAGCCATCCGAGCAGTTCTTCATTGTCGGCCAGCCCGTGAGCGTGAGCAACCGCGCGTGTGCGGGTGAGTTTGCCGGTGCGCCAGATGACTCCCCAACCGGCTTCGTCGAGCAGCAGACTCATCATGTGGGCGACCCCGGCAGCAACAGCCTCCTGCTCCCAGTGGGGAACCTTGGGGCTGTCGTGATAGGTGACAACAACGGCAATAAGTAGCGGTGCACGCAGTGGTTTCGTTGAGGGGTCGGTGTCACCGGATGCTTCTGCCAGAGCCTGCCCTAGTGTGATGCGATCGTTGTCGCGCAGTTCGATCAGTCGCCACGGGCGCAACGATGAGTGATCGGCCACTCGGCCAGCGGCCTCAATGAGCGGCAGGAGTTGTTCGCGGGTGGGAGCGGCGTCGGTGACCTTTGACCAGGAGCGTCGCGCGCGTAGCGCCTCGTGTGCGGTCACGCCGAGTCTGCGTTCGTCGGGGTATCTGCGGCATCCGGGTGAAAATTCAACGCTACCGAGTTCATGCAGTAGCGGTCGCCCGTGGGCGTGCCGAACCCGTCGGGAAAAACATGCCCGAGATGCGAACCGCACGAGGCGCATAGCACCTCGGTGCGCACCATACCGGCCGAGCGGTCTTCAACAAGTTTGACTGCTTCGGGGCGCACCGATTCGTAGAAGCTGGGCCAGCCGCATCCGGCATCAAACTTGGTGCCGCTCTGAAACAGCTCGGCCCCGCATGCACCGCACGTGTACAGCCCTGCCCGGTTTTCGTCGAGTAGCTCACCTGTCCATGCCCGTTCGGTTGCAGCCTGTCGCAGCACGGCGTACGCCTGGGGCGAGAGTTGTTCTTGCCACTCGTGTTCGGACTTTGTGATGGGGTAAGACATGGTTCCTCCTCGAGGTCTGCTTCTATTCTCGCTCGTGCAGCGAGCGAAGGCACGTTCTGGGCGAGAACACGAAACAATAGGGGTATGGTCGAGCAACTGAGCGCACAAGAGCAGCAAATTTTAGAGTTCGAGGCTCGTTGGCTGCGGCACAGTGGCGCAAAAGAAGAGGCGATTCGTGCTCAGTTGCAGTTGACGCCGTCCCGCTACTATCAGCTACTTGATCGTTTGATAGATACGCAAGCTGCACTGGCCTATGACCCTCTACTGGTGCGTCGACTGGTGCGGCTGCGTGAGCGTGGCGCGCGCCATCGGGGAGCACGCAGGCGCGACAGCTAACATCAAGGAGTGCCTGCTGTGCAACAAGACCAGTTCGATACCGTTCCGCGTGATCCGGGGCGGCGCGGAGCGCACCGTGCCGAGAACCCTGGTCCCCGCTGGCTGTCGGTTTTACTGTGGGCAATTTTCGGGTTTTTGCTGCTGACAACGATCGGCATTCTTGCGGCGATGGTTGCAATGGGACGCATTGCGTGGGGGCCGACAGAGGCAGACCCGGTGCCGGCGCCCGATGAATCGAGTGTCGTCGACACCTCGTATTCTGTGCTGGTTCTCAATGCGACCGAGTCGGATGGCCTGGCTGGGGCTGTGCGCGACACAATTTTGTCTGCCGGGTGGCAACCGGATGCCGTGACTGCTGGTTCTGTCGATGACAAAGGGTTCGCTGACACGACGGTGTATTACGCGATGGAGTCTGACCGTGAGGCCGCGGTGGGCCTGGCTGAGCTCATTGGTGGAGCCCAGGTTGAGCAGAGCTCGTTCTATGCGGACGAAGCAGGCGGAGACGGTTTGTTGCTGACGGTTGTGCTGGGAGCAGACCGCACGCCGGGTCAGAGCGGCACGGGCACGGAGTGACTTGCACTCGCGGGGTGCGAGTGCCAGAATGCTATTAGCACTCGCATCGTGTGAGTGCTAAAAAATTCCAAGCCTACGTCCGGGAGGGACGACAAACTCATGGCAAAGATCATCGCTTTCGATGAGGAGGCCCGTCGCGGCCTCGAGCGCGGCCTGAACACCCTGGCCGACGCCGTCAAGGTGACCCTCGGCCCGCGCGGTCGCAACGTTGTGCTCGAAAAGAAGTGGGGCGCCCCCACCATCACGAACGACGGTGTGTCGATCGCGAAGGAAATCGAGCTCGACGACCCGTACGAGAAGATCGGCGCCGAGCTGGTCAAAGAAGTAGCTAAGAAGACCGACGATGTTGCCGGTGACGGCACCACCACGGCAACCGTGCTGGCACAGGCGCTGGTCCGTGAGGGCCTGCGCAACGTTGCCGCCGGTGCTGACCCCATCGCGATCAAGCGTGGCATTGAGAAGGCTGTCGAGGCCATCACTGCCGACCTGCTGGGTAGCGCGAAAGAGGTGGAGTCGAAGGAGCAGATTGCTGCTACCGCTTCGATCTCGGCCGCTGACGAGACCATCGGTGAACTGATCGCCGAGGCTATCGACAAGGTCGGTAAAGAGGGCGTCGTCACGGTTGAAGAGTCGCAGACGTTCGGTACCGAGCTGGAGCTCACCGAGGGTATGCGTTTCGACAAGGGTTTCATCAACCCTTACTTCGTGACCGATCCTGACCGCCAGGAAGCTGTTTTCGAAGAGCCTTACATCCTGATTGCTAACCAGAAGATCTCGAACATCAAGGATCTCCTTCCTGTTGTCGACAAGGTCATTCAGGACGGCAAGGAACTCGTCATCATCGCTGAAGACGTCGAGGGTGAGGCACTGGCTACGCTCGTGCTCAACAAGATCCGCGGCATCTTCAAGTCGGCTGCTGTCAAGGCTCCCGGTTTTGGTGACCGCCGCAAGGCTCAGCTGCAAGACATTGCGATCCTCACGGGTGGCCAGGTCATCACTGAAGAGGTGGGCCTTAAGCTCGAGAACACCACGCTCGACCTGCTCGGACGTGCTCGCAAGGTCATCATCACGAAGGATGAAACGACCATCGTTGAGGGTGCTGGCGACGCAGAGCAGATCGCTGGTCGCGTGACCCAGATTCGTCGCGAGATCGAGAACACCGACAGCGACTACGACCGCGAGAAGCTGCAGGAGCGCCTGGCGAAGCTTGCCGGTGGCGTTGCTGTCATCAAGGCTGGCGCTGCAACCGAGGTCGAGCTGAAGGAGCGCAAGCACCGCATCGAAGACGCCGTGCGTAACGCTAAGGCTGCTGTTGAAGAGGGCATCGTGCCCGGTGGTGGTGTTGCACTCATCCAGGCTGCTAAGGCGCTGGAGGGCCTCGAGCTCGACGGTGATGAGGCAACCGGTGCGAACATCGTCAAGGTCGCTATCGGTGCTCCGCTGAAGCAGATCGCACTGAACGCTGGCCTTGAGCCCGGTGTTGTGTCGAACAAGGTAGAAGAGCTGCCTGCAGGCCACGGCCTGAACGCAGCCACCGGTGAGTATGGTGACCTGTTTGCACAGGGCATCATCGACCCGGCCAAGGTTACCCGTTCGGCTCTGCAGAACGCTGCATCGATCGCAAGCCTGTTCTTGACGACCGAGGCTGTTGTTGCAGACAAGCCTGAGAAGACCCCTGCCGCTCCGGCCGACCCGACCGGTGGTATGGACTTCTAATTAGGTTCTTACCCAAAAGCCCCCGGCATTCGTGCCGGGGGCTTTTGCTATTGCCTGCGGGTTACTGGCGGAACAGGTTTGCCGAGAATGTTTCGGCTTCGCTGTACTGAGTGGCAGCGTTACCGAGTGCCAAGCTGATCGAGCCCAGCGCCTGCTCAACGTGAGCCTGGGCACCGCGCCACTGTTCTGTGCAGGTTTGGAATGCGGTGGCTGCCGAACCTGTCCAGGAGCCCTGCAACTGTGACAGCTGCGCCATCATAGCGGCGGCTTCTGCCTGGAGTCGGTCAGCGGTTGCGCGCACCGATGCGGTCGTGGTCAGTACGGCTTCGGTATCAACAGTAAAAACGGCCATCGTGGTTCCTTTTCTGTGAACGGGTGATGGTTGTCACTGTAGAAAGCCGGATGCCGCACGCGAGGCGGTTTCTCGCGTGTGGGTATGGTCTGCAGAAACTTTAGGGTTGGGGAGGAACCGGCGCGAGCGGGAATGACACGGTGAACGTGGCACCGCCACCTTCTGTTTCTGTGACTTCGACCGAGCCGCTGAGCGCTTTCACAATCGAAGCGACGATCGCAAGACCCAAACCCGAGCCGCCCGTTTCTCGCGCCCTCGAAGTGTCAGCGCGCCAAAAACGCTGGAAGATTTGTTCGCGAATCTGCTCGGGGATACCTTCACCGTGGTCGACGATCGAGATCCACCCGCGTCGCTGGGCACGATCCGAGCCCACCACAATCTCGATGGGTGAGTCTTCTGCCGAGAACCGACGGGCGTTTCCGAGCAGATTGGTGAGCAGTTGGCGCACCTTGTTCTCTTCGCCAAGAACAATGGGTGGGGTTCGTACCGTCTGCACTTCGGGGGCCGAAAAGTCGATCTCTGAGGCAGAGATGTCGATCTTCGGCACGGGTGCTGTGTCGTGGCGTCCGCGGCGGCGCAAAATGTTGCGCGCACGGGCCCCGAGCACGCGGTGGGCAGCGGTCGTGGTAGCGGGCGAGGGCTGCTGCGAATCGGCTGGCTCAGAGGCATCCGGATGCCGCGGCGCAGCCTTTGTTGTGTCTGTCAGCGTGGTGTCAATAACAGTGACGGTGCGCTGGGGTGCTGCCGCCCGCACATCAAGGGCCGCGTCGTGAGCGAGGGGACGCAGGTCGAGCGGCACGATTTCGAGCTCGCGGGCTTCGTCGAGCCGGGCAAGATTGAGGAGGTCTTCGACGAGCACGCCCATGCGCAGGGCTTCTTTTTCGATACGTTCCATGGCCCGCGCGGTATCTTCTTCGCCGCGAATGGCGCCCATGCGGTAGAGCTCGGCGTAGCCGCGGACGCTCACGAGGGGCGTGCGCAGTTCGTGGCTGGCGTCGCCGATGAAGCGGCGCATCTGCTGTACGGCGTGGTCACGCTGCGCGATCGAGGCGTCAACGCGGTCAAGCATCGTGTTGATGGCTGAGTTGAGTCGCCCCACCTCGGTGGTGGGTTCGAGATCGGTGAGGCGCTGCCGATAGTCGCCCCCGGCAATTGCCATGGCGGTGGACTCGACGTGACCGAGCCTGCGGAACGTGAGAGTAACGAGCACACGGGTGAGGAGCGCTGCGACGATCACGGTGATGAGAGCGACCGTGACATAAACGCCGAAGTAGGTGGCGATGATGCGGTCGGTTTCGTCGAGCGGAAGGGCGACGATTTGAACATAGAACGCGTAACTGCTGGTCGACTGGTGGACGGCCGCGGTTGCGCGGAACTCTTCTCCGCTGGGGCTAAAGAGTGAGAAGACAGCGCCGCTTTCGGTCGTGACAATGGCGCGGTCGATGGTGAATCGTTCCGGAAAAACCGGGCGTTCTTCGGGTGCTCTCCGCCCGGCAATGGCCTGCAGGGTGCCATCGGTCTCGTAGATCGCAATGATGTAGTCGGCAAAGCGAGGCGATGTTTCTACAGGCTTAACGACGATCCCGCCGTCGGGTGCCGGCAGAATGTCGAAGAAACGCTCAGCCGTGGCGCTCGAAGCCAGCGCCGGAAGCTGCGCGTCGACGTTGGCCACCAGCGACGACCGCAGAATGGGTGCCGTGGCAACACCGGTGGCGATGAGTCCGAGTGCGAGCACCGCAACAGTAACACCGGTGACTTTTGCCCGAAGGCTGATGCGCCGCCACCACCGCGTTACTGCATCTGATGTGCTCAATCGTGCTCCTGCCGCAGGCTTTACGCGCCTCGACCCACCTTGAGCATGTAGCCGAAGCCGCGTTTGGTCTGGATGAGCGACTCTTCGGTGTGCGGGTCAATCTTGCGACGCAGATACGAGATATAGCTCTCGACGATGCCGGCGTCGCCGTTGAAGTCGTATTCCCACACGTGGTCGAGAATCTGCGCTTTCGACAGTACACGGTTGGGATTGAGCATGAGATAGCGCAACAGTTTGAACTCGGTGGGGCTCAGCTCGATCGGTGTAGAACCAATGAAAACATCGTGCGTGTCTTGATCCATGGAAAGATCACCGGCACGAATAATCGACTCTTCGTCGGCCTGCATGGTGCGGCGCAGAATAGCTTGCGCGCGAGCCACAATCTCATCGAGGCTAAACGGCTTGGTGACATAGTCGTCACCGCCCGCATTCAGACCCTCAATCTTGTCTTCCGTTTCGTCTTTAGCGGTGAGGAACAGAATCGGCGCAGTGAAACCCGCACCCCGCAGACGCTTCGTCACACTGAAGCCGTTCATATCGGGCAGCATGACATCGAGGATGATGAGGTCGGGTTCTTCTTCGAGAACAGCCGAAATCGTGGCAGCACCGTTGGCGACGGTCTTGACCTGGTAACCGGCAAAACTCAGGCCGGTCGACAGCAGGTCGCGGATGTTCGGCTCGTCGTCGACGACCAGGATGCGCGCTTCAGTCATGTGCCCATTATGGTGAACGTTTCGTTGTCTGTGCAGAGGATCGCGCACTTTTGGCGTGTTCGGGGCTGTATTTACATGATTTTCACGGTTTAGGCTGCTGGAGGAAGTGAATTTTTCATGGGAGCCCGGTGATGGAATCTTCGAGCAATAGCGATCAGGCCAGCGATATTGGTGGCGATTCGGCGTGCTGGTTGTCGCAACTGTGCCCGCACTGTGGCGCGATGATCGAAGACGCCGACGGCCAGTGCTGGCGCTGTGGTGCGCGACCGGGTGATGAGGCCCCTGCCGACTAGCGCTGTGGTTCGACGATCGACTTGATGGTGTTTTCGTCGGCCGTTGATTCCAATGCCTGTTGCGCCTGGTCGAGCGCAAACGTGCCGGTGACCATGCTGTCGAGATCAACGCGGCCTGTTGCTGCGAGGGCGATCGCGGCAGGCCACGTGTTGGCGTAGCGAAAGACTCCGGTAACGACCAGTTCGTTGTTTTGAATGGTCGTGATGGGTAGCGAAAGTTCGGGCAGTCCCATACCGACAAGAATGGCGCGCCCTCCGGGTCGTAGCGCTTCCAGGCCACTGCGTACCGCGGCACCGGCTCCGGATGCATCGATAAACGCGTCTGCTCGCAGCCCGGCGATGTGCTCAGCGTCGCTCACCGGGTCAAGCGCCGCTGTCGCGCCGAAGCGCAGCGCATTGTTGCGTCGTACTTCGCTGATGTCGGTCATGACGATTTCTGTGGCACCGGCTGCGCGGGCGACCTGGGCGGAGGCGAGACCGATGGGGCCAGAACCGGTGATAAGTACGCGGTCGCCAACGCCAATGTGTGCTTTGCGGGCAGTGGCGATGGCGACGGAGAGGGGTTCGAGTAGGCCGGCACCCCAGTCGCTGACGTTGTCGGGAATGCTGTGGGCGAAGTGGCTCTGAATAGTGACGTATTCCTGGAAGGCTCCGTCGGTGCCGGGTACGGCATAGAACTGCATGTCGGGGTCGAGGTGGTAGTCGCCGCGCAGGGTTTCGCGTGATGTGGTCGAGGGGTGTTGCGGTTCGATCGATACGCGCTCACCAATCCGGCTTTCCGGCACCTGGCTGCCGACGGCCACGATGGTTCCACCCGATTCGTGGCCGAGCACGAGGGGTTCGTTGACGACCCAGTCGCCGAGCTTTCCTTCGTGAAAAAAGTGCACGTCAGAGCCACAAACGCCGACGGCAGTGACTTTCACGAGCACCTCGTCGGGGGCAGGGGTAGGAACCGGATGCTGCACCATTTCTAGTTGCCCTGCGCGTACGAGCGTGTTGGCGCGCATGGTGGTGGGAATTGCGTGTGCCATGGTTCCTCCTCGGATACTGCTGAAAACCCAGTATTGACATCTATATGTGATGTTCTTATGGTGTCTTTCACGTAGAAACGTGAGAAGATTACGGGAAATATAACATGACTCTCCGAGTTGGAGAGCGATCGAGAGCCAACGACGGCACATCGTGCGTCGGCGGCAATCATGCACAAACAGAGGCAAAACGGGAGCAATGATGCGCGCAGTTGTGTTCACCGCACAGGGCGAAATGACCCTGGAAGAGCGGCCTATGCCGGAGCCCGGCTACAAAGAAATCCTCATCAAGACGGCAGCCGTAGGAATCTGCGGCACCGACACCCACGTTCTTGACGGCGAGTTTGAAGGAACCGTCTTTCCGCTCGTGCCCGGGCACGAAGCCACCGGCACGATCGTTGCGCTGGGAGAAGACGTCAACAGCGGCGTCTTCGACTTTGCCGTGGGCGACAACGTAGCCATCAACCCATCGACCACGTGCGGCGAGTGTGAGTTCTGCCTCAACGGGCACCAGAACCTGTGCCGCTTCTGGAACGGGCTGGGAGTTGTGGCATCCGATGGTGCATCGCAGGAGTACTTTGTTGCCCCCGCGCACAATGTGTACAAACTCAAGCCCGAGACCGACCTGAACGAAGCAGCACTCATCGAACCCCTGGCCTGCGCCATTCGTGGGTGGGATGTTTTGCCGCGCCGCATGGGCGACCACGTGCTCGTTTACGGTGCCGGAACCATGGGCCTCATGATGGCCCAGCTGGCAGGGCGCGCGGGAGCGGCATCCGTCACCATCGTCGACCTGAACGAAGACCGTCTGAAAACAGCCGCGGAATGCGGGATCGAGCTGCGCTACACCAGCGCCGACGACGCCGACCGCGACAAGTGGGACGTCGTTATCGACTGCACCGGCAACATTCGTGCCATCGAAGACGGCCTCACCCGGGTCAAGCCCGCCGGTTTCTTCCAAGACTTCGGCGTGGCCCCGGCCGACAAAACTGCACAGTTCTCACCCTTCCGCGTATACCGCGACGAAATCTCGATCGTTGGCACCATGGCCGTGCACAACTCGTTCGGCCGCGCGGTCGAAATGTTTGAGGCAGGCGCCATCAACGCCACCGCCATGATCAGCCACTCCTTCACCCTCGACGACTACGCCGAAGCGCTCGACATGTTCCGCAACGGCACGGGGCGCAAGCTGCAGATTCGTCCGAACGACACAGAATCACGGGTACTGCTGTGAGCACCACAACAACCACGCCACGCCAGGCAGGACTCACCGTGGGCGTGAAGCGCAGCATCGGCATTGCCGTTGCCGTGATCGTGCTGCTATTTCTTGTTCTCGGAACAAAGGTTGTGTCCAACGACGACCCACTCGCGCAGGGCGCAGGCGTCTTTGACCCCGAAACATTCGGTGCCGACAACTTCCCCGCTATTCAAGAGCAGGTGCAAGAACAGGCACAGGCCGTCGACGTCTTGGCACCGGCCATCGCCGCCGATGCGGCCGCGGCAGCCGAAGAATATGCCGTCGACAGCTCGGGAGGACCCGTATTCAGCGTGACCTTTACGGGAGTGTTCGGCGAAGGGGCATCCGGAATCTATCCCGTTGACATCGATGGCATCACGGGAGACGACCTGCTGATTCGGGTGCAGACCGGACCCGCCATCAACGGAACCGAACTGCGCGACGCCACAGGGCAACTTGACTTCGGGCAGTTCACCAACCAGATCGAATACCAAAACGCGGCCGCGGCCCTCAACGAAGAACTCAAAAAGAGTGTGCTTGCCGATATCGACACCGCCTCGCTTGAAGGCAAGACGGTGACCGTGACCGGTGCGTTCACGCTCATCAACCCCGCTGCATGGCTCGTAACACCCGTGGCGGTGAACGTGCAATGACAACAGACAACTCTGTCGTTCTTGAAGCCCGCGGCATCGTCAAAACCTATGGCGGCACGAGGGCGCTCAAAGGGGTGAACTTTGAGGTGCGCAAGGGAGCAGTGACGACACTGTTCGGCGAAAATGGAGCCGGCAAGTCGACACTCATGAAGATCTTGTCGGGCGTGGAACAACCCACGGCCGGACAGATTGTGCTCGACGGCGAACCCGTCGAATTCGCCTCGACAAACGATGCTCGTGATCGCGGTATCTCGATCATCCACCAAGAGTTGAGTCTTGCCCCCAACCTGTCGGTGCGCGACAACATCTTTATGGGCCGCGAAATCGTCGGCAAATTTGGTGTCGACTATGCAGAAGAAACCCGCCAGACGCAGGCCCTGCTCGACGAAATGCAGCTGCCTATCTCGCCCGACACGATGGTGTCGGATTTGCGAGTCGGGCAGCAGCAGATCATCGAGATCGCCCGGGCGCTGTCGGTGAACTCCCGCATCCTCATCATGGACGAACCCACCT
Organism: Microbacterium luticellae; assembly: GCF_050408645.1. Classification (NCBI taxonomy): domain Bacteria; kingdom Bacillati; phylum Actinomycetota; class Actinomycetes; order Micrococcales; family Microbacteriaceae; genus Microbacterium; species Microbacterium luticellae. The sequence goes on along the minus strand of NZ_JBNTKE010000003.1, from coordinate 264,184 downwards.
CGGCACTGGCCGCGGCCGAAGTCGAAGTGCTCTTCGGAATCATCCGCGACCTTTTGGCGCGTGGCGTAGCGATTGTGTACATCTCGCATCACCTTGAAGAAGCGCTCGAAGTGACCGATCACGCCGTCGTTCTGCGCGACGGCAACATGACCGCACACGGCGACCGCGACGAGATTGATCTTGAATGGATCGTGCGCAATATGGTGGGCGATAACTTCGACCTCGGATCACCACCCGAAGGCTATGAGTTCGGCGACACCGTGCTCACCGTCGATAGCCTGACAGTGCTCGACCCCGAAAACCCCGAGCGGGCGATCGTGAACGCCCTCGACCTGCAGGTTCGAGCAGGCGAAATCGTCTGCATCTATGGCCTTATGGGCGCAGGACGCACCGAACTGCTCGAAGCGATTGCCGGTAAAGAGAAGGTTGCCGGTGGCGATATTCGCCTCGACGAGGAATCCATCCTCGACCTATCGATTGCCGAACGCATCGATGCCGGTGTAGGACTCGTACCCGAAGACCGGCAGCGCGATGGGCTGGTGCAGACCTTCGATGTCGGCACTAACCTGACCCTCGCGAGCCTGGGGGAGAGCCTGGTGCGCGGAATGATCTCACGCACAAAAGAGAAATCGCGTGCGCAAGAACTCATCACGGCGGTCACCGTGAAGACACCCGGACCCGAACTGCCCATCGGCTCGCTCTCGGGCGGAAACCAGCAGAAGGTGGTCATCGGCAAAATTGTGGCCACGCATCCGCGCGTCATGCTGCTCGACGAACCCAGCCGAGGCATCGACATTGGTGCGAAAGCCGAAGTATTTGGCCTGCTGGCCGACCGCGCCCGTCAGGGGCTAGCCGTGGTGTACTCCACCTCTGAAGTGGGCGAGTGCTTGAGCATCGCCCACCGCATCATCGTGATGCGCCGGGGTCAGATCTCAGCCGAGTTCGGACCCGACGCTACAAAAGACATGATCATGGCCGCCTCGGGCGAGGCCGTGGCCGCATAGGTCTTCGAGAACGGAAGAAAAAATGTCGACGACGACCACCATCATCACGAGAAAAAACCAGTTCTCGTTTACCAAACTCCTCTTAGAGGGGCGAGCTTTTCTCGCGCTGATCCTGATCATCGTGGTGTTCTCGCTGCTCTCACCCAACTACCTCAAGCTCGACAACCTGCTGATCATGGCCTCGCACGTAGCCATTTACGCGCTGCTGGGCCTGGGCATGCTGCTGGTGATCCTGAACGCCGGAATCGACCTATCCGTCGGTTCTACACTGGGGTTCTCGGCTGTCATCGGTGGATTCCTCCTGCAGGGCGTGCCGATCAATTTCTTGGGCGTCACGCTGTACCCGAGCGTGCCCGTTGCCGTACTGCTCTCACTCGGTGTGGGAGCACTCGTCGGGCTCGTGAACGGTGTGCTGGTTGCAAAGTTCAAAGTGGCACCCTTCGTCGCCACGCTGGGCATGCTGTACGTGGTTCGCGGTCTTGCGCTGCTGATGACCAACGGCCTTACCATCAACAACCTCTCCGGTAAACCAGAACTCGGCAACACCGGTTTTGAATGGCTCGGCTTCAATCGCATCTTCAACATTCCCGTCGGCGTCATCATCATGGTGGTTGTTGCACTCATTCTGGGATGGCTGCTGGGCCGCACACGGTTCGGACGCTGGCTCTATGCATCCGGTGGCAATGAGCGTGCAGCCGAACTGTCGGGTGTTCCCGTACGCAAGGTGCAAATTTGGGTGTACGTGGTCTCAGGCATTTGCGCCGCGATTGCCGGACTCATTCTTGCCTCCACGCTGACGAGCGCGAGCCCCACGGCCGGAAACACCTACGAGCTGACTGCCATCGCCGCTGTCGTTATCGGTGGCGCCTCGCTCATGGGCGGCCGCGGTAACGTGCGCGGCACGCTGCTGGGTGCCTTCGTGATCGGCTTTCTCTCGGACGGCCTCGTGATCGTCGGTGTCTCGGCGTACTGGCAGATGGTATTTGTCGGTGCCGTCATCGTGGTCGCCGTGCTGCTGAACAGCCTGCAGTACGGTCGCCGGCGTCGGCCCGCCGCGCCAGCCGCCACACCCCCCGCTTCCCCCCAGGTATCTGCATCCAGCAAAGCCTGACTCTCACTACGGCAGCAATGACCGCTGCCACCCATCGCAGGAAGGACACAGCAATGTTCCGTAAGAAAACCCTCGCCGCACTCGCGGTTGCTGGCACGCTCATGTTGGGGCTTGCCGCCTGTTCATCAGACGGCGGTTCAGCACCCGCCGACGACACGGCACCGGCCGAAACCGGTGGCGAAGCCGGTGGTCTCATCACCATCATCGTCAACGACCCGTCGAACCCCTACTGGAAGACCGAGGGCGACATCGCCTCGGCAACAGCAGAAGAACTCGGGTACACCGCGACCGTCGGTGCACACAAGGGCGACACCAACACCGAGAACACGCTGATCGACACGGCCATTTCGAACAAGTCGGTCGCGATCATTCTCGACCCGGCTAACGCCGATGGTTCGGTAGCGGCTGTGAAGAAGGCTGACGCCGCAGGCATCCCCGTTTTCTTGGTCAACGCCGAGATCAACGAAACCGGCCTCGCTAAGGCACAGCTGGTGTCGAACAACGCTCAGGGCGCGGCCCTCGGAGCCCAGGAATGGGTGCGTCTGATGGAAGAGAAGGGCGACTACGTTGAGATCTTCGGCTCGCCCTCCGACAACAACGCGCAGACGCGTTCGAACGGCTACACAACCGTGATCAGTCAGTACCCCGAGCTGGTTCAGGTGGGTAAAGAAGTAGCCGACTGGGACCGCACCAAGGGCCACGACAAGATGCAGTCGCTGCTGCAGGCTAACCCCACCCTCGACGGTGTTATCTCGGGTAATGACGAGATGGCTCTGGGCGCTATTGCCGCACTGAAAGAAGCCAACCGCCTCGACGGCCTGATCGTCGGTGGCTTTGATGGCTCACCGGATGCTGTTGAATCCATCAAGGCCGGAGAACTGGCGTACACCGTGCTGCAGCCCGTTGCCGTGTTCTCGAAGGCCGCCGTTGAGATGGCCGACGACTACCTGCGTAACGGCACCGAACCTGAGGTAGAAAAGCAGGCGTTTGACTGCATCCTCATCACGGCAGAAAACATCGACAAGATGACCGCGCCGTTCACCTTCACGGAGTAATTTCGTGAGCTGCCGATAGTACTGGAGCACTGTCGGCCGGTGGGAAGGGGATCGGGGGATCCTCTTCCCACCCTTGTCTGTAGCAGAAGACGGGTGTCTCAAGGGGGAGATTGTGCACAGGGTTCACAGCGCCACGTGCCGTGCCGGTACCGTGGTCATTGCGGAGGGGTGCTCATGGTGATGAACGAAACACGTGACGACGACAATCAGGGCTCACGGCTCAGTCGGCAGGCAGCACGGCAACAGGCCATGACGCGCATGATCATGACCGAGGGGTCGGTGCGCATTGAACAGCTCGCCGAAACCTTCGATGTTTCGATCATGACCGTGCATCGCGACCTCGACGAGCTTGAGTCTCGAGGCTTGCTACGCAAGAGCCGCGGAGTTGCCACCGCTATGCCCACAGCGCTGGTCGAATCCAGTGACGTTTATCGCTCGAACCGCGAGGCGGTAGAGAAAGAATCGATTGCCCTCGCCGCACTCGAGCTGATCGAGCCGGGCCAGGCGATTATGATCGACGACTCCACGACCGCTATGCACATGGTGCCGCATCTGCGCGCGCGCCGCCCATTAACGGTGATCACGAACACGCTGACGATTATGGATCAGCTGCGCGATGCGCCAGGAATTTCTTTAATCGGCATCGGCGGTAAATATTTCAACTGGTGCAGCTCGTATATGGGGCGACTGGCCACCACCATGATTTCGAGTATGCGCGCCGACGTATGCATCATGTCGACGGCAGCCATCACCGACGACATCGCGTTTCATCAAGACCTCGACACGGTCGATGTCAAGCAGGCAATGTTTGCCGCGTCGGCGCAGCGCATTCTGCTTGCCGACCACACCAAATTTACGCGCCGGGCGCTGCACACGCTGTTCCCGCTCAGCGATTTTGATGCCGTCGTGGTCGACTGGCGCACACCATTAGCCCAGATCTCGCACCTGCGTGAGATGGGTGTGAAGGTGATTGTGGCACCGCGTCGGCAGGCCGCGGCACGCTAGCTTCCGGCATCCGGAGACCCAGGATTATACGGGCAGGGGTGTCGCTAAATCGTCGACATCGAGAATCGTGTAGCTGTAGCCCTGCTCGGCCAAGAAACGCTGCCGGTTTTGCGCATAATCTTGGTCGACAGTGTCGCGCGCAACCAGCGTATAGAAGCTTGCCGTGTGGTCGGACTCCTTGGGGCGCAGCAGACGACCAAGTCGCTGAGCTTCTTCTTGCCGCGACCCAAAAGACCCTGAAACCTGAATCGCGACGGATGCCTCGGGCAGATCAACCGAGAAGTTTGCCACCTTCGACACAACGAGCACCTGAATTTCGCCCGTTCGAAACGCCTGATACAGCGTCTCTCGCTCATCCACAGGAGTCGCACCCGTGATCTGTTCGGCATCGAGGGCCTCGGCCAGTGTCTCTAACTGGTCAAGGTACTGGCCGATCACGAGCACCTGCTCGTCGGGGTGTCGCTGCAGAATCTGTTGCACGGCAGCAATTTTTGCGGGCGCGGATGCCGCGAGCCGATACCGTTCGTCATCGGTGGCGGCCGCGTATTCGAGCCGATCATCATCGGGCAGGTCAACTCGAACTTCGTAGCATGCGGCAGGAGAAATGTATCCCTGGGCTTCGATCTGCTTCCACGGGGCGTCAAAGCGTTTCGGGCCGATCAAACTGAATACATCACCTTCGCGGCCGTCTTCTCGTACGAGCGTGGCGGTGAGGCCGATGCGGCGGCGTGCCTGCAGATCGGCCGTCAGTTTAAACACGGGGGCTGGCAGCAGGTGCACCTCGTCATACACAATGAGACCCCAGTCGAGCGCGTCAAGCAGCGCCAGATGGGCGTATTGACCCTTACGCTTGGCGGTAAGAATCTGGTACGTGGCGATCGTTACCGGTTTTACCTCTTTGGCCTGGCCTGAATATTCGCCGATGTCTTCGGGTGTGAGCGTTGTGCGGCGTAGCAGTTCGTCGCGCCACTGCCGCGCAGAAACCGTGTTTGTCACAAGAATGAGCGTTGTTGTTGCGGTCGCAGCCATCGCGGCAGCACCCACAATGGTTTTTCCTGCCCCACACGGCAACACCACAACACCCGAGCCATCGTGCGAAAACGCATCGACTGCTTCCTGCTGGTAGGGGCGAATCTGCCAGCCTTCGGTATTTAGATCAATATCGAAGGGTGTGCCGGGAGTGTAGCCGGCGTGGTCTTCGGCCGGCCACCCGATTTTTAGCAGCTCCTGTTTTATTTGCCCGCGCGCCCACGCATCAATGATGTAGGTGTCGGCAGACGGATGGCCGATGAGAAGCGGCTGAATCTTTTTATTGCCCGCGACCTGCGTGAGCACCGCTTTATCTGACGAGCGCAACAGAAGCGTGCCCTCGTCGTCGCGCTCAATAATCAGCCGACCATAGCGGTTGACAGTCTCGGCAATATCGATAGCGACCGACGGCGGCACCGGAAAACGCGAATACTTGTTGAGTGTTGCCAGCATGTCATCAGCCGTGTGCCCGGCAGCCCGCGCATTCCACAGCCCTAGACGGGTAACACGATACGTGTGAATGTGTTCGGGCGCGCGCTCCAGTTCGGCGAACACCGCCAGCTCGTGTCGCGCATTTTCTGCGTCGGGATGTGCGACTTCGAGCAGTACGGTGCGGTCACTTTGCACGATAAGAGGGCCATCAGACATAGCGTTCTAGCTTAGCGTCTAGGGCTGGGAAGAGGCCGGGCTACGAGATGATGCGTGCTGTGCGAATGCTGCGCAGCGGAAGGCTCCGCTCGACATCGGCGGCACGGTCGCGTCCACGAAACCGCCCACCGCCAACACCGGCAGCCTCCACCGTGAGTGTGCGCAGTGAGCCATCCGGCATCGCGATCTCTAGCTCTACCTGCTGGTGCCCGCGCACAGCGGCCTCTAACTCGCGCTCTAACCATGCCGCGTCGGCATCCGGCCCCACTCGTTCACGCAGCCGCGCAATGAGTGAAGAATATTCCGGATGCTGCGCGGGAACATCGGCCGCCGTGATGGTGCGCGAGAACCGTATGTCGTGTCCGGCGGCGTCGATGGCGCTCGCCGGGTATCGGGCATCAACGAGTGCCCACAGCACGGTTTCGGTACCGACTCGGGTTGTCAGGCTTGTTCCTTCGCGCACGAGTGCGAGTGGGCGAAGACTGTGATCAACAGCGATGGTGGCGAGCATCGCTGCATCCGGGCTCTCGATATGGGTGGTGCCGGTGGTGCGGTCGGTGCGTACCCGCACCAGGCCGTGACGGTGGGCCTGCTGGGTGACGAGGTATTCCAACGGTTGAGGCACCCCGGTGAGCGAGATGCTGTGAAGGAAAGCAATAATGTCGGCTTCGGTTTCTCCCTCGGCAAAAGCCTGGGCCATTGAGTCGGCCGTGAATCGGTACGACGACGCATGCGACGCTGCTTCACGGTGTGCCATGCGGCGCAGTCGAACATCGAGAGCGGGCGCGAGGGGGCCGGGTGCGATGGCTGTGAGGTCGTTTTGCAGAAACAGACGATCAACCTCGGCGGGCAGCAGGGGCGATAGCTGTTCGGTCGACGCAGCGTGTCCTTCGGCGATGGCCTGCGTCCAGGGAGGCAGGCCCGAATCCGTGAGAAGACCCAGTAGCCAGGCCTGCCGAAGGAGTGCTTCGTATTCGTGCGGCCACGCGGTGTTCCACGGATACCACTGATGCCAGTGCTCCAGTGGAATCCAGCCTCCGGTGGGTGTACGCACATCATGGGGGAGCGCGGCCCGAAACGCTTCGACCATGGTGCTCCAGCGCTGTGCCCGCGAGAACCCCACCCATTCCAGCCCTGCCGGTGTGGCCTGCCACTGTTTATCGCTGACCACGACCAGTCGCGCGGCGCGGGCCAGTGCCAGGGCGTCGTCGGTAGTGATGGCACCCAGCAGCACGTTGCTTTCTTCTATGCGCCGCCGTTCGGCCGTGCGCAAGATTCCGTTGGCGCGTAGCACAAGCGGAGTCGTCGAAACAAATAACACCAGCTCGGCAATCGCCGCAACCGTTGCCGAGGCCCGTTCTGCAGCCCGGGCGGTGTCGGCGGGGTCGGCCTCATCGTGGGCCATGAGCGCCAGCGGGTCGGGGGTGACTGCCACGTGGCGCGGATCGGGTAACACTCGTGCTGCATCGCGCACGCTCGGCCATACGCGCGAGTGTGGGCTTGCCAGCGCGTGCAGCTGCAGGCTGCGTTCGACGTCGGTATCGATGGATTCCGGATGCCACACAGCCAGCGCGAGCGGCAGAGGCAGGCGGCCGAGAGCGTCTTCTACCGATGCAGGGTCGAGCAGGTGTTCTGCCGCATCAAAAAAGTCGTTCCACGGGGCGTCGGATGCCACTCGGCGGCGCTGCAGCAGAGCGGCCAGTTGTGTGTCGCTCAACGATGCCAGCTCTTCTGCGAGCGGACGCGCAAAAATGCTCATCGTCAGGAGCGTTTCGCCGCCCGGTTCTTACGAACAAGACTGGAAATGAGAAGGGTAAAAATGCATACCATCGACAGCGGTAGGCCCCACAGTGGGATAGCCGCGACTATCGGCCATACTCCATGGGCGAAATCTTGCTGTTGCATGCCAAAAGCTGTGCCAAAAATGATGGCAAAAAAGCAGATGATTGCGGCGGCAGCAAGAATGAGCGCTGCATAGGCCAGATAGCGGTCGATGCGTTTTACCGGTACTTCGGGGGTTGCAGAGGTGCCCGGCGAACCAGGCTTGTGTGCGGGCTTACGCGAACGACTCATCCTCTTGAGCCTACCTGCTCTCGCGGGCGGTAGGCTAAGGGGACGGAGCCGTGACTCTACGGCTCCGTTCCGTGTTCCACCGTCCGTGTTTTTCACCAGCAGTGAGGTTTGCGCCCATGCCCACCGGCAAGGTCAGATTTTATGACGATGAGAAGGGTTTTGGTTTCATCTCGAGCGATGACGGCCAAGACGTCTTCCTGCACGCTACGGCCCTGCCCGCGGGTGCCACGGTTAAAACAGGTTCGCGCGTTGAGTTCGGCATTGCCGACGGTAAACGTGGGCCCCAGGCTCTCTCGGTTCGTGTTCTTGAAGCACCGGTAAGCCTGGCTCGATCCCAGCGGAAGCGCGCCGATGACATGGCTGTGATTGTTGAAGACCTCGTCAAGGTCCTCGACGGTATTGGCGGTAACCTGCGCCGGGGCCGCTATCCCTCGGCCTCGCAGAGCCGAACGGTTGCCTCTCTTTTGCGCAGGGTCGCTGATGACTTCGACGCCTGAGCCAGAAAACACAGCTGCAGTCGCTGCGACGGTGAGTGATGAGCAGCTTCGTGCCGCCCACGACGTTGCTCTCGCTGCGCTGTACGAGATTACCGACGAGGCGACGGTTGGCGAGGCCGCCGGACAGAGCGTTGAACCCGATGGTTCGGTCTCGCTTCTGTTTACGAACCGGCTTCCTGGCTATCCCGGCTGGATGTGGACGGTGACGGTCACGAGCGTCGACGGTGCTGCGCCGACCGTTCTTGAGGCCGAGCTGTTGCCTGGAGAGGGTGCCCTCGTAGCGCCCGAGTGGGTGCCATGGGCAGAACGCCTGGCTGAGTACCGTGCGCATCAGGCTGAGCTCGCGGAACAGGCAGCGAACGACGACTCCGCGATCGACGACGACTCTGATCATGATGACGACGATGACGACGATGATGACGAGATCGATCTGCTGCACTCGGGCGATCTCGACGGCGTCGACATCGATGAGCTCGATGACTCTGATGACTCAGAGGATGACGACGACTCTGATGACGACGACTCTGATGACGACGATTCCGATGACGACGAAGAAGAAGATTCCGACGACTCTGACGACTCTGACGACGAAGAGTAACTCCGGCAACGGAGAACACAACGTGGGGGTGGGTCGGCACTGTCGACCCACCCCCCACGTTGGTTCTAACCCGCGGTCTCGTTCGCGAGTCGTTCGATCACGTAGTCGAGCGATTCGATGAGGCGGCGTACATCGTCGGGATCAATCGACACGAAGGTCGCGATGCGCAACTGGTTGCGACCGAGTTTGCGGTAGGGCTCGGTGTCGACAATACCGTTGGCGCGCAGCGTCTTCGCGATGGCTGCTGCGTCGATGTGGTCAGCAAAGTCGATGGTGACAACGACGGGTGATCGGTCGGCAATTTCGGTCACAAACGGTGTCGCAATGGGCGAGGCTTCGGCCCAGTCGTAGAGCAGTTGCGAGGATTCGTGGGTGCGGGCGTCGGCCCACGCGAGTCCGCCGTTGCCGAGAATCCATGACAGCTGGCTGTCGAGCAGGTGCAGCGTGGTGAGCGCGGGCGTGTTTAGTGTCTGCTGCAGTCGCGAGTTGCTGACGGCCGAGGCAAGGCTTAAAAAGTCGGGAATATAGCGACCGGATGCCGCGATGCGCTCGACCCTCTCGAGGGCGGCGGGTGACATCGCGGCAAACCACAAACCGCCGTCGGAGCCTAGGTTTTTCTGCGGCGCAAAGTAGTACACATCGGCCTGCGACATATCGAAGTCGATGCCACCTGCTGCGCTCGTGGCATCGATAACCGTCAGCGCACCCTCGGCGTGAACGCGCGAGACGGGTGCGGCAACACCGGTGGATGTTTCGTTGTGGGGCCACGCGTATACGTCAATGCCGTCAACGATTTCTGCGCGCGTGCTGCTACCGGGGTCTGTGGCACGAACATCGGGGGCCTGCAGCCACGGTGCGGCCGCGGCCCGGGCAAATTTGCCCCCAAACTCGCCGAACACCAGGTTTTGCGCCCGCGACTCGATGAGCCCAAAGGCCGCGGCATCCCAAAACGCCGTTGCACCGCCGTTGCCAATAACAATTTCGTAGCCTTCGGGGAGTCGAAAAAGCGTGCCGAACTGCTCCCGGATGCTGGCGACAAGATTCTTCACAGGAGCCTGGCGATGCGACGTGCCCAGCAGACTCAGGCCCGCCGAAGCGAGCGCGTCAACCTGCTCGCGGCGAACTTTCGAGGGGCCGCAACCAAAGCGGCCGTCGACGGGCAGAAGCTCACGGGGAATCTCAATCGTCATGGATCGATTCTAGAGGGCATGGCGTGGGCTTCGAGTAAGCGGGCACACTGCAGCATCCGGAAGGTAGGCTTACCTAAGAACAGCCAGATGGGGGCCGCGATGACCGACCTGATCGACACAACAGAGATGTACCTGCGCACAATTCTTGAACTTGAAGAAGAAAATATTGTGCCTTTGCGCGCACGGATTTCTGAGCGGCTCGGGCATTCAGGGCCAACCGTGTCGCAAACGGTGGGCCGGATGGAGCGCGATGGCCTTGTTGTTGTCTCAGAAGACCGCACTCTTGAACTGACGGTTGCTGGTCGCCGTAAAGCCGTCGACGTTATGCGCAAGCACCGTCTAGCCGAGCGCCTGCTCTCGGATGTCATTGGCCTCGACTGGGCCTATGTGCATGAAGAGGCGTGCCGGTGGGAGCACGTGATGAGCGAACAGGTTGAGCGTCGCCTGGTAGAGCTGCTGGGGCAACCCACCGAGTCGCCGTACGGCAACCCGATTCCAGGCCTTGAACTGCTGGGAGACTCGGGGGCGACCCCGCAGCGGCATGTTCATGCGGGGGTCATTGGGCTGGTCGAATATATGAACAGCACCCACGAGCCCGTCACCGGCACCGTGCGTCGTCTGGCCGAACCTGCCCAGGTCGACCCCGAGTTGCTTGTGCAATTGCGTGAGGCCGGCGTTGTGCCGGGAGCTCACGGGTCATTCCGTTTTAACGAGGGCTATGTACTCATCGAAATGGATGACTCCACCGAGGCGTTAGAGCTGCCTGTTGAGCTGGCATCACATATTTTCTTGCTGGTCGAAAACGACCAGTGAACAGCATGAACGTCGGGCAAACAGGGTTAACGGAAGATTGTCAGGTCGCCAGGGTGACAGAATCGTTATCTTCCGGTAATCTCGATTCCGGCGTCGTAGAGAAGTTCTTCGACGAACACCGCGACGGTAGCCTCACTGGTTCGTCATCGCCGCGGCAAAATACGCACAACGTGCCCTGGAATCACACGTGCCCCGAGAAACGAGTGCTGACGAACCTGCGCCTAGCGCCGAGGCATGGAGGATAACTTTTGGCTGCAGAAATTAGCACGACCGAGAGCATCGCAACAGAAGACAGCAGCCTGAGCCGTCGGGCACCTAGCATCGACGCTTCTGCGAAACGCCGGTCCGCTAGGCGTCCACTGCGTGCTATTGCCATCTTCGGTGCTGTAGGAACACTGGTCACAGCAATTGCACTGCCTGCTTTTGCCGGTATGCCCAACCTGCCTACCGAGGCTCCCGCAACACTGCAGCAGCTCGCCGCCGAGAATGCGCAATCGCTGGTTGTCGCCTCCGAGGCCACGAGCGCACCGATGGCTCGCGGCACATTCGAAGCCACCACTCCTGAAGAGATCGAGCAGAAGAAAGCCGAAGAGGCTGCTGCTGCCCGTGCCGCTGCCGCCGCCGAAAACTCCGGTGGTGCTCCAGCCAGTGTCGACCTCACACTCACAGCACCCGGTTCCGGTGAGGTGCGTTACCCACTTGCTTCGTTCACACCCGGTGAAGGCCCCGGCTCGGGCCGCGGACACCAGGGGTGGGACATGATTGCACCCGAGGGCACGCCGATCTTTGCCGCAGCATCCGGTGTCGTTCGTGTCTCTAGTGAGGGCTACTGGGGCTATGGCGTGGCCATCGTTATTGACCACGTTATTGGCGGCCAGCAGGTCTCAACCACTTACGGTCACATGGTGTACGGCAGCCGTCTGGTCAGCGAGGGCGAATACGTCGAAGCTGGTCAGGTTATCGGCCAGGTCGGTAACACGGGTAACTCGTATGGTGCCCACCTGCACTTTGAAGTGCACATCAACGGTGGCATGGTCGACCCCGAGATTTGGCTCGCCGCCAACGCCGGCTAAACCGACACGTCACCCGCTCTTTTCTTTGTCTTCACCCTGCATACAGGGTCGATAGGCTAGCCTGAAACTCGTCATCGCTTGAACCAGGAGGGCCGATGGAACGAATACCGGGCATCCGATCCACGGATGTCAACGGACAATTCGCCCCTCGGCAGTGCCCGCAGGCTGGTCACAGTGTGTCTGTGACAATGAGGCGTCGCCCCTAGGGGTGGCGTCTTTATTGTTTTCTGCACCCTTCTTGTTGTCGCGATGATGCGACACAGATCGAGAGCGCCGGGAAGCCGTCCCGGCGGATCGAAGGGACAATCATGCGCACTCTGGTACTCAATGCCGGTTATGAACCGCTCGCGGTAGTTTCGTTCAAAAGAGCACTGGTTCTGGTGATGAACGATAAAGCGACCATCGTAGAAGCGGTCGAAGATAATCCGGTCAGAGCAGTGCATGCCCGGTTCGACCGACCAGCGGTCATTATTCTCAGTCGTTATGTTCGGATGCCGCGGGCCGGCCGCACCGCCGTGACGCGGCGCGGTGTTCTGCGGCGTGACAGCTACCGGTGTGGTTACTGTGGCACGCATGCCACAACTATCGACCACGTTGTGCCACGATCCCGTGGCGGAGCCGACTCGTGGGAGAACCTTGTGGCCTGCTGCCTGCACTGCAATAACGTGAAGAGTGATCGCACGCCACAGGAGATGGGATGGCGCCTGCGTACTCCGTTGCGGTCGCCACGAACAACGCACTGGTTTGTGCGCGGAGTCGAACGCACTAACCCGCAGTGGGAGCCCTACTTGGCGCTGGCCGCCTAACCGGTCGGTTGCTGCCTAGCGGGCCGGCACGGGGACACCGAGGTATTCCAGCTCTGTGTCAATAGCGCGCCGGAAGGCTTCGACCGGCTGCGCACCCATGAGTGGTACACCACCAACAGCAAACGTTGGCGTGCTCTGCACACCCAGCGCGTGAGCATCGGCAGTCTGCTGCTGCACTTTTTCGCCGAGTGCCGGGCTGTCGAGCGCAGCCTCAAACGCGGCGATATCGGGCACACCGATTTCTTTCGCGATTTCGAGCAGGCGTTCGCGGGGAAGGTCTTGATGGCCGCCGCCGTCATAGGCAAAGATCGCGGCACCGTACTCCCAGAACAGGCCCTGTTCGCCCGCGGCATGGGCAGCTACTGCTGCGGCAAAAGACTCTTCGCCAAAGATAGGAATATCGTGCCACTCCACCCGCACAAGACCTTCGTCGACATACTCTTCAATGATTTGAGGCAGCGTTTCGCGAGCAAAAACACCGCAGAACGGGCAACGATAGTCGGCGAACTCGACGAGCACGACAGGCGCGTCAACCTCGCCGATTGCTGCGGGGTCATTGGCCTCGCGGCGTGCAAGATCAGGCAGACGCGGCGGCTCTTGCGGTTCGGTTCCTTGCTGGTCGGCTCCTTGTTGTTCTCCGGGAGCGCTGGTCGGCGGGGCCGGGGGTGCGGCGTTATTGCCACTGGGCTGTGATAGTGCGACGCCCAGCAGAATGACGACAAAAACGAGAGCCCCGGACAACAGGAAAATCAACCGGCGGTCGCGAGAACGAGTGGGACGGGCAGAAGACATTGCTCACCTTTCCGGGCGGACAGTGCCGTCATCGGCAGGGGTGGCGGAGAAAAACACGCTGTCTGAGAGTGTAGTTTGCTGCGCCTGTGCCCCTGCCGAGTGCCGCTTCGCGACGGCCTCGTCACTGCTTGGCCTAGTACCGGAATATGGCGAGCGCGTCACGGTCGGTAACGCCGAGCGTGCGCAAAATGCCTCCTGTCGCAATGGTGTCGATAATGGCCTGGTTCAGGCGGTGACGTGTCGACTCATCGGTAATGGCTGCCGTGTCTCGTGGCACGAACAGAGTGTCGATCCGGCCCTCGGCGGCCGCGCGAGCGATTTCGGCCACGTCGAACGAGCCACGACCGGCATGCGCGAGAGAGACAGCGTTCTCATGCTCCTGTGCCTCACGGTTGGCCTCATGATTATTGACCAGTTGCCACGCTGCCGAGCGCAGATCATCGGGCAGTGCCCTTTCGGGATTACCGGCAATGACGCCATCGAAGATGGCCGGGTAGGGGCACGCCGCAGTGAACAGTGGCAGGTACTCGGCCACCGAGGCCAGTACGAGCTGCTGTGATCGTGCTGTGCCCAGTCGTACGCCCACAGCCTGACCCACCGCGTGAATGTACTTCTCGAGCAGAGCCAGGTCGGCATCGCCATCAGGGCCTTGGAAGCTTGGGGTGCCATGGGTTCCGGCAGATCCCGAGCGAACATCGACAACACGTTCGGGCAGTTCGTCGATGACGTCGTCAAACGACGCAGGAATGTTTTCGAGTGGCAGCTCTTCGATCACGTTGCGGGTGGTGGTAAACAGCCGCACCGAGTTCTTGGCCAGCGCCAAAACATAGAGCTTGCGGTCGCTCGCTAACACCGGGACGAAGGGGAGAAGGTGAAAGGTCTCACCGATGGTTAAACTGTCGCCGAGCTCGATCGGCATGCGCACCGTCAAGAAGAAGCCTTCCGCAAGAAATACGGCAAGACTACGACTCTGCAAACGCCAATACGATGAGTCTTTTAGTAGCTCGGTTACGGGTGTGAGGAAGCTGTCGGCGTCGGCCTCACGCATCCCCGAGCCGATGAGATAATTTTTCGCCTCACGAATCTGGTTCTTCAGCGTCAATATCGACACCGATTCATTGCTGCCGGCAACATCGGTCGGAACGATGAAAGTGAATTTTGGCCCATCGTTGCCGTGCTGCGCGAGAACGGACTCCACATCGAACGAATCGACGATTCCCTGAGAATTTCGTGCCATGACCCATGCCTTTCTGGTGCTTTGCACCGGGGTGGTCAAAACCAGCGTCTTTGCTGTGGCCTACTACCCTAGGACGCGACTGGGCGGATCTCTACCCGACGCGCACGAAGAAGCGCCAGCATCCGGATGTCTGTTAGCGGCGCCGTAGCCGGTGCGGGGTCCATCCCGACGGGAGGGCTCCGGTATGCATGGCGCGCGCGATATCAGCCTCGTGCGACCAGCCCTGTGCTGCCGCGTGACCGGTGAATGCTCCGCGAGCAAGCCTGACACCGACATCCGGATGCTGCATGTCCGGCGCGCCCCCGCGGCGCGTCGACGCCCGAACGCTCCAGGCGGGATCGGCAAATCCGCCGCCGCGAAAAACACGATAGTTGCCGTAGCGAGCAGGGTCGAGGTGATCCCAGCACCACTCCCACACGTTGCCGAGCGTGTCGTAAAGGCCGAGTGTGTTGGGCTGTTTGGTGCCGACAGGCTGCGGGGCATTGACATCGTCGCGCGCGGTCCACGCTGCAGCGGCGAGCGGTGCGTAGTGAGGGCCTTCTGTGCCCGCACGGCAGGCGTACTCCCACTCCGCCTCGGTGGGCAACCGGTACCCCGACGACTGCACATTCCACACCACATCATCGTCGGTGATCGTGTAGGCGGGGTCGAGATGATCGTGTGCGGAAGCAGCATTACACAGCGCGACCGCGTCGAACCACGTGATGTCGGCCACCGGCGCGTGAGACGAGGGCACAGGTTGGCTCTGGTGCTGAGGTGCGCCGCCCGCCATAAGAAACCCGTACTGCTCGATCGTGACGGCGGTCTCGGCGATTGCGAATGGTTCGAGTTGCACCGCCCAGCGTCGCTTGCGCCGTGCATCATGCAGCCCCACCTGCCCAGCGGGGAGCGGTAACAGCGTAAAGAGCGGCATCAGCACATCGTGGCACGGATCTTTGGCTTTGCGGTATTGACCGTGACATCTATCGGAGAGCCAGACCCGGCGCACGTTACCGTATCGTGAAAGGCATGCTCGCCGAAGCACGTGACACTCGCCCGGCGCGGGCCTGGAAGGAGTCGATCATGGTTGCAATATTCAAGGCCCGATGGGGCTTGGCTATCGGCCTAGCCGCAGCAAGTGCATTCGTCGCGGTTGCCGCGCTCGTGTTCGTAGCCACACCCGCCTTCAACGAGGTCACGGACTCTTTTGTGCAGATCGCCCTCACGGGGGTCGCGCCCATCCTGGCGATCCTCGCTTTAATTACTGCGGCGGATGCGTCATCGCGCGTTCTGAAGGCTCCGTGGACAGCCGCACTACTCGCGGTTCTCGGATCCGTCGCGACCAGCACTACGTACGTGCTGTGGTACGCCGGTGTTGATAATTCGTCTGCGTCGGCCGCGCCGCTGCTCGTCGCCGCCGGTGCTTCCATTGTGCTCAACGGTGCTGCACTCGCCATCCTGGTTCTGCCAGCCCTCCGGCAGCTTCCGGTCGGAGCAACCATCACTGTGTTAGCGCTCGTCGTCGTCTTCGGCGGCACTGCCGCCCTTCTGATCGTGTTCCCGATGGCGTCAACGGTGCTCATATCCGCCGCGGCGCTGACCACGGTGCTGCTTATGCGACGCGCCGAAAGCAGAGAAACACTCGCGCCTTCGGTCTAGCTGGTGTGCAGCAGTGTGGAGGCGTAGTAGGGCTCGATGCCGGTTTCGATGATGGTGCCACCGAAAGAGTAATGGTCAGAGTCGAGCCTGAAATCGATGGCTTCGAACCGATGCACGGTGCACCTGCGTGGGCGGCTTTCAAACCCAAGCAGCCCTCTAAAAGCCCTGATTTCCCGCGTTCTCAGGGGCAAAGCAAGGCGCACTACTCGTGTGGCTTCCTCTCCCGGCGTAGATCAGCGCGGCCCAGTGGCAATGAATCTATCAAGACGTCAAACCCGTTTGACCAAGGCGCAAAGGGTGCAGTTGCTCGAACAGTATGCAGAGGGCGTGCCGATTAAAGAGCTAGTTTCGCGGTTCAAGATTTGCAAACAGTCTGTGCACCGGATCGTGAAACTGGGCGGCATCGACCACCTGTTCTTGTTCGCTACCGTGCACGCGGTCATGCGCAATGAGCGTGTCGATGGCTCGGGTGCGGCCGTGTCGCAGATCGAGGGAGTTGACCTTCTCCCACTGGTGCTTGAACCGGTGCACGTCGGTGAGTTCGGGGGCATCGTCGCGGTCGTGCACGAGCATCCCGAACGCGCCGCCCGCGTCTACTGATTGCAGTTGCGACCAGTCACCGACCAGCAGCACCTTCGCGCCCTGTTCCTTGGCCACCTGAGTGATCCGGTCGAGGGAGCCCGTACCGGCGAGTGAGGCTTCATCTACGATGACCAACTGGCCCGGCTTGAACGTTGCGCCCTGGTGTACGTGGAGCTGCCACCAGCGGGCCGTGTTCACTGTCTCGATGCCGAGTTCTTCGCCGAGTAAATGCGCTGCCGCATCTGATGGTGCGAGCCCGGTGACGCTGCCTGTGCCGTGCTGTTTCTCCCAGATTCGGCGAAGCGCGTTCATCGCGGTCGTTTTCCCTGCACCGGCAGGACCCACGAGCACATCGACCACACGACAAGATAGCGCGATCCTAGTGAGAGCTTCGATCTGATCCGCACCGAGCCTGCGCCCCTCAGCATCGGGCTTCTCCGTGATGCGCTCGACTGTTCCGAGTTGCACGGTGGGGCCGGTCTGCATGTTCGCGCGGTCGATGAGACGATCTTCCGCATTGAGGATGTCTTCGGTCGAGTACACGACCGCGGCAGGATCGCGGAATCGGCTACTTCCATCCGGGCGCTGGAACAGTGCTGGGCTCGATGCGATCTCTGGCGGGGTGAGGCGCAGCGATGCGTGCTCGGCGGCATCGGTGACCATTCCGGTAATCGCCTCGCGATCCTCTGCGGTCGCGAACCGGAGCCCCATGAGCTGCCGGGATGCCTCGGAGTGGAGATTCCAGCGCCGCCACGTCGCTCGCTTCTCACCAACGGTCTCGACCAAGCATCTTCGAAGCTGGGGAAAGTACGCCCAAGCCATCGCCCGCTGGGAACACATCACCGGGCGCTCAGCCCCGGCACCGGCACTCCTGAACGATGCCACAGGCCCCGGCCAGCGCCGATGTTTGTGGAATGGTTGATGGGGCTCCCCGCCGGTTGGGTCGCCACCCCCGCTCTCGAACTCACCCAGAATCAGCAGATCACCGCACTCGGAAACGGTGTACTTCCGCTGCAAGCTATCGCCGCACTCACACGACGCATTTAGGGCAGCACCAGGGCTTTTTCGACACTTCATGCCTTGTGTTGTATTGCAGTGTCCGATTTCTCACTGGTGGCGATGTCGGTAGTCTGGTGGGTAGACAGCGCCTCAGACCACGAGAAGTTCCTGCGTAGTGAGACAGCTTTGGTGGCCGGGTGAAGATGCGAGGGGAGTAATGGTGCTGGTTGGGCGTGAAGAAGATATACGGCAAGTCACAGCACTGTTAGCTGACCCGCCGCAGATGCCGGGGCAGCTAAGGTTCGTGCAGATCGATGGCGAGATCGGTGCTGGCAAGAGCGCCCTGCTTTCCTCGGTGTTGCGTGAGCTTCGAGAGAAAGAGAGAGCAAAGTCCGCTGCGACAGGTGACGGTGTAACGCCTGCACGCGCTGTTTCACTTTCGACGTGTGTGCTGCTTGCGCAGGGCGACCAGTTGCACACTGACGGGCCGTTGGTCGCGTTTCGTGTGCTGCTCGAAGGCCTGTTAGGTGAACCGGTCGAAGAACTGCTCGATGATGCGACCCCGGCACAGCTCGCACTGCGCTGTCTTGAAGCGCTTGACGACACCCCAGTAGTGATTGCCGTGGACGATGCGCACTGGCTTGACCCTGCCTCGGTCACGTTCTTAGACGCGCTGATGCAGTCACCAGCACACGGGCCACTCACCGTGATCGTGGTGCACCGATTCGGTCAGGCACCCTGGAACCTGATCATGGCCGCCCGCAAACGAGGCGCACTCATGTCGCATTACACTCTCGAACCGCTGCCCGATACCGCCATCTCAGCAATCGCCGACAGCCTTTCTGCGCCGCAGGTTGAAGCGGTTGTCGCTGCGGCAGAGGGCAACCCCCTGTTCGCGCACGCACTGATCGCGGCGTTTCGCCGCCACCCCGA
The DNA here is from genome assembly GCF_050408645.1 of Microbacterium luticellae. NCBI lineage: Bacteria > Bacillati > Actinomycetota > Actinomycetes > Micrococcales > Microbacteriaceae > Microbacterium > Microbacterium luticellae. Next base: position 245,101 of record NZ_JBNTKE010000003.1, on the reverse strand, counting down.
CACTGCTCGGGTCGAAGACGTGCTGGCGCACACTGGTGCGGAGCGATCGAGTCTGCTCGCCGCTGCGGTTGCCAGCGATCTTGACCGGCTCGATACACCGGCCCGGCTCACGTTAGAGTCGCTTGCGATCCTCGGTCGAAGTGACACCGAAGCGTTGGCCGAGGTCGCTGGCCTCGACCAGCGCCAGGTCACTGAGAGCGCGAAGCAGCTTGCCGAGCGTGGGCTGCTCACTGAGAACCCGCACGAGGTGTTACACCCGGTGGTGCGGCTCAGCGTCTACCAGAACACCAGCACTGCGCGCCGTTCTGACGCGCACCGCCGCGCCGCCTATCTGCCCGAGACAGAACTCTTCGAGCGTGCCGAACATCTGCGTGGCGCGCTCACCAGCGGCAACCTGCTGACCGGGGCAACCCAGCCACTCACCCCGGCAGAGATCGCAGTGTTGGTTGACGCCGCGGGGGTTGCGATTGGGTCAGAACCCGCCGCCGTACTCAGGTGGCTCAGCGACCTGCCACCCGAGTTACGCACCCCACAGACTGAGACGCTGCTCGCCAGAGCCCTGATCTTGACCGGTGACTTTGAGACGGCGATCGACCGGTTACGGGCGATAATCAGCACCACTGACGCGCCCGAGGCACAGATTCTGCTCGCAAACGCACTCAGGGTCACCGGGCACACCGGCGAAGCGAGAGCACTCTTAGAGACCGCGCAAGACGGGGCGGGAAGTGCTGACCCCGCACTGTTGCGTGAGTACATCGACATGGTGTCACTGATCGACGGGCACCCGCCCGAAGTGTTGATCTCGAAACTTGAGTCACTCCATGACCCGGCAGGCACCGGGCTGAACAAGGTTGTTGCGGCGATCTACCGCACGATGGCCTCCCTCGCAGTCGGGAGAGTTCCCGAAGGTCAGGCCTCGTTTCGGCGAGTCACTGACTGGGCAGATCGCGTCACCAACGACGAACTCGCAAGTGTGCCGCACGCGGCCGCGTGCGCGGTATGGGCGGCATACATGCTCGACCAATACCAGGCCGGCCTCGTGCTCGCGAAACGTTCACTGCAACTCGCGCACCGGCACGGGCAAGCTGATGTGCTCGCCAACCTCGGCACCGGCCTCGCCTTCTGTCAGGCAGCAATGGGGTTGCTCGATGATGCCGAACGCACCGGCACACAAGCGGTGCACGACGCAGAAACGTATGGGCCTCCGTCGCTGGTGAGCATGGCACGAGCCGGGCTGATGATCGCCGCACAGGGCCGCAACAACCCAGAATTGTTGCGTGCCCGGTATGAGGACGTGATGGCGGTGCCGCTGCCGGAGTTTGGGTGGTGGCGCAACGCGGTGCTCACGACCCGCGGCCGTGTCGCGGCGATGCTGGATGAACCACTCGAAGCGCACCCCGAACTCCTCGGTGACCCGAAAGACGCAATGATCGCCGCCCGCTACGCCGACGCCGCAGTTGTCGCCGCGAGCACAGGCGACCATGAGACCGCGAACGCCCTGATCGCGCAGGGGCTTGAAATCGCTGAGGAACAGAAGCAGCACGGGCAGCGGGGTATGGTTCTCACCACGCAGGCTGAACTCTTACTGCGTGCGGGTGACCCGCTATCAGCCGTGAACCTGTTTCGTGAAGCGAGAACTATCTTCGAGCAGCGGGGCATGAAGCTACTGATCGGCCGCGCACAGGCAGGCATGGCGCAGGCTGAGGCTGCACTGTCGAAGCAGGCAGCGCCTCTCGCTCAGCTCTCGGAGCGAGAGCAGCAGGTCGCCGAGCTCCTTGCGCAGGGAATGAAGAACAGAGAAATCGCGGCACACCTCGGTGTGAGCGCTCGCACGGCAGAAAACCATGTGCACCGCCTGCTCAAGAAGCTCGACCTCAGCTCGCGCAGTGAAGTAGCGCAGTTGTTGAGCTCACCAGCCTGAACCGCAAAATTGAGCAGAAAATTGAGTAGTAGCTCTCTTCAGCAGGTTCCGTGTTTCGTGAAGTATGGGTCTGGTGACGTGTGCCTTTTTGGCCGCGTTTCGGATGCATCTACTCACGAAGGGGAGCTTCACCTTGTTGAAGACAGAAACAGAACGCGGGCCATCGCGTTTCAAACGGGGGCCGGTGCTCGGCGCGATCGGTGCCGCGATCGTGCTCGTCGCCAGCGCGATCATCCCGACCGCGGCCAATGCCGCACCAGCACCCGAGGGCGAGTATGTCGGCACGACAACACAGATTTTGGCATACGACGAGCCAGTTGAGAACTGGGAAGGCTACGACTACTCTCCTGAAACCTGGGTTCAGGATTTCAGCTTCTCGGTAGACGAGAACAGCAACCTTGTCGATGTTTCAGGTCAGTTCTGGTGGGTCTGCGTGGTCCCTGGCAGCCACATCAACTATGACTACGCGGATATGGCAGATAGCGATGAGCCGATCACGGGGTCTGTCGAAGTGGGCGAACCGTTCACAATCACAGCGATCAACCCCGGTTTTGAATACACCCTTGAAGGCATCATCCATGAGGATGGCACATCTGAGGGCTTTATTCTCGCTGAGCTGGGCTTCTGTGGCGCTTCCCTCATGGAGTGGAGCACCGTGAATGATGACGTACCCGACCCTGAACCCACCGAGGTTACTGCGGTGGAGCCGGAGCGTGAGGGCAACACCATCACTATCCCAGTGGTCGAGGGCATCACCTACGTCGATGATGCTGGCGAAGAGCTGACCGGTGACATTGTGCTCACCGAGGGTCAGACCCTCACCGTGACCGCGACCGCTGACGAGGGCTATGAACTCGCACCGGGTACGACCGTGTGGGAGTACACCTACGAGAGCCAGGTGATCGAGGTCACCGCTGTTGAACCCGACTTTGAGGACAACATTGTTTCGATCCCCGTGGTCGAAGGTGTCACCTACGTCGATGATGCTGGCGAAGAGCTGACCGGTGACATTGTGCTCACCGAGGGTCAGACACTCGTTGTGTTTGCAACCGCTGATGAGGGGTACGAGCTTGCTCCTGGTGCGACCGAGTGGACGTACACCTATGAGTCGACCGATCCCGAGCTGATCGAGGTCGACGCCGTGGAGCCTGGTTTCGAAGATAACGTCGTTTCGATCCCCGAGGTCGAGGGAGTTATCTACTCCGACGCTGACGGCGACATACTCACCGGCGATATCGAACTCACCGAGGGCCAGACACTCACTGTGAACGCGACCGCCGACGAGGGGTACGAGCTTGCTCCCGGTGCGACTTCGTGGGAGTACACCTACGAGCCCGCCGACCCCGAGGTAATCGAGGTCGAGGCAGTCGAGCCGACCCGCACCGACAACACAGTGACGATCCCCGTGGTCGAAGGTGTCACCTATGTTGACGGTAACGGTGACGTGCTCACCGGCGATATCGAACTCATTGAGGGCCAGACCCTCATTGTGACCGCGACCGCCGACGAGGGGTACGAGCTTGCTCCCGGTGCGACTTCGTGGGAGTACACCTACGAGCCCGCCGACCCCGAGGTAATCGAGGTCGAGGCAGTCGAGCCGACCCGCACCGACAACACGGTCACGATTCCTGAGGTCGAGGGTGTGCTGTATGTTGACGGCAGCACCGGTGAAGTGCTCACCGGCGATGTGGAACTCGTTGAGGGCGTAACCCTGGTCGTGAACGCGATCGCTGAAGAGGGCTACGAGTTGGCCCCGGGTACGACTTCGTGGGAGTACACCCACGAGGCAACCGATCCCGAGTTGATCGAGGTCACCGCCGTGGAGCCTGGTTTCGAGGACAATATCGTGACCATCCCCGACGTCGAGGGTGTCATCTACACCGATGCTGACGGTGTTGTGCTCGACGGTGAAGTACACCTGACTGAGGGAACGAGCATCACCGTGATCGCGACCGCCGACGAGGGGTACGTGCTCGCTGACGGTGCGACTTCGTGGGAGTACGCCTACGAGTCCACCGACCCTGATCCCGAGCCCGAGGTTGTAGAGGCTGAAGAGCCGGGCCGCAATGGAAACATCATCACCCTGCCCGAGATTGAAGGCGTGTACTACGTTGACGGTGACGGAAACGTGCTCACTGGCACGGTCGAGCTTGTTGAGGGTGAGTCGATCACGATCTCGGCTGTTGCTGAAGAGGGCTACGTGCTCGCTGACGGTGCGACGTCGTGGACGTTCGAGTACGCGACCAGCGACGACGAAGATGGCACCGACGATAACGGTAATGGCACTGACGAGGGTGACGATGAAGATCGTCTGCCTGACACCGGTGCGGCCGGTGCGGGTATCGCTGCGGCTCTTGCATCGCTGTTGATTGCGGCTGGTGCAGGGTTCTTGCTGATGCGTCGCCGCAACGTGATGGAACAGTAACCCCCTTTACCGCTCCACGCGGCACAAGTTGAAGGCGTGGAGGTCACCCCGCACTGGGTTGGCCTCCACGCCTTCACCATTTCCACCACCATTCACCAATGACACACATTGATACTGGTGGTTTGACAGGCAGGTGTATGGACTCTCGATTATCGCCCCATCATCACACGCACCATCACCACTCGAATCTCCAACCCACCCGTCGCATATGACTGCGTGATCATCGCCGCAGTTCGTGAGGGCAGCGCCGTGATCTATAGCGAGTTCGCAGAACGCACCATCGCCCACGGCGACGTGTTACTCCTCGCCACAAACGTGCTGTCCGGGTACGAGCCAGAACCCCGCATCACCGCGACCACGCTCTACACCTCAACCGATTACGCGATGGATCAACTCTTCTGGCAGTACGCGGGTCTGCTGCGAGACCGCCACGACACCACCGCTCTCGCCCAAGGGCAATCCTGCCCGCGACTTCGAGAGCGCCGACACCCCTGAGCGGGTCGGCGCGGGCCGGGGGTTGTGATGCGCCGGGTCGAGGGTCGTATGTGGGCGGTGTATTTGTCGGCTTCGGGCACAGTGCTGATTGCTGCGGGCGCGTTCTGGTTATCGTTCGTTGCGCTGGCTGATCTTGCCCGGCGCTCTGGGATCGCCTCGGCTCAGGCATGGATATGGCCGCTGTTGGTTGACGGGCTGATCGTAGTTGCCACCGTTGCCGCGGTCGCGTTGGATGGGCGACGAGCCGCGTGGTATCCGTGGACTCTGCTGATTCTCGGGGCGCTGGTTCGGTCGCGGCAAACGCGATCCATGCGGTGGTCGCTGCCGATACCGCCGCCCGTGCACCACGATCTCAGCTCGCACGACGCGGATGGGCAGCCGGTGGGTGAGCGTGATCGGCGTGCAGCCGACGCCAGGATGCGGCGCGAGCATGGCTGGTCGAATAAGCGCATCGCCCGCGAACTCGGCGTACATGCCTCGACGGTCGGGCGATGGCTGCCACGCCCCACCCCACCAAACAATCCCGAGCCCGCCGACGCGGCGGCCGGGGCTGTTGCTGATTCAACGCTCACCGGTTCGCCGGAACTGACAGAGACCGAAACACGCTCACCGATCAAGGAGTACACACCATGAGCACATCACCTCTCGCACACCACACCCCGCCGACCGATCCAACGGAAATCAGGCAGCCTGATGTTCGGCAGGCAGAAGCTGAGATGTCTGGATGATTGTCTTGCTCTGGCTGGAGACTGCCACACAATCTACATGGGCTTGGACGACTCTATGCGCCGCACCGCCAACCAAGCGTTCTTCGAGAAGCTGTACATCTCCGACGAGGGCGATGTTGATGGAGAGCCTGGTGTGCCGTTCGACATGCTGTTCGATGCGCAGACACAACAGATCGCGACTGCACCGAAGAAGGACTCGAAAGTTCAAACCGGTGAAGTCACTGGTTTGAACTACGAATCTGTAGTGCCCCCGACAGGATTCGAACCTGCGACCTGCCCTTTAGGAGAGGGCCGCTCTATCCGACTGAGCTACGAAGGCGCATAAAACATTCTAGGTGGCAATACCGGATGCATCACCCCGGCGGCAACCAATCGCCAGCCGCCCACACAGCACGCGGGAACAACAAACGGGTGGTCGAGAATAAACTCGACCACCCGTTATGGATGAGTGATTGCGGAGTAATGCAAACAGCTAAAGCAATTGCTGATAACGCTAATAGAGACTGGCGCTACCAGCACATGGCTTAGTGGGCCGCGCGGTATGCCTCGACGATAGAAGCAGGAACGCGACCGCGCTCAGAAACGGAATAGCCGTTTTCTGCTGCCCATGCGCGGATTGCAGCGGTTTCGGGGTTGCGCTGCGTGCGGCGACCAGCCGAACCGCTTCCCGGCCGTGCGGCACGACGACCGGCAGAGATATAGGGGTTAAGAGCCTGACGAAGCTGCTCGGCGTGAGCAGAGGTCAGGTCAATTTCGTATGAAGTGCCGTCAAGGGCGAAACGCACTGTTTCGCCTTCGCCGGGTTCAAGGACGGTGCCGTCGATGTCATCGACGAGCTGATGAATAATTTTACGGGCCATGCGTTAACTCTAAGCGCGAAATATGAAAATATGCGCAAAGTGAATGAGCTGGTGATCGATTCATCTCGCGGAATCCTTATTGCTTATGGCAAGAGCCCCATACGGCGGGCCTGGGTGACCGCGGCGTGGCGAGTGGGGGCGTCGAGCTTGGCCATAGCAGTGCTCAAATAGGCTTTCACTGTTCCCTCACGCAATTCGAGTTCTTGCGCAATGGCGGCATTTGTCATTCCGAGCGCGGCGCACGAAAGCACATCCGTTTCACGCGGGGATAACCGAACGACAGCAATCGGCTCGGTGGGCGGAGCAGGCTCGTCTCCTGTGAGACTCAGCAATTTGCTTTCTACCCGACCGATTCTTTCTCGCAACTGAGCATTATCGATTGATCCTGCAATAGCCCGCAGCGCGGCAAAGGTTTCACGTAGCTCTTCGCGGTGAGCGCTCGACAGCGGCGCGGTAGGGGGAGCAGTGTGCATGGTACGCAGGCGGCGTTCAACCTCATCGCGCACACGTAGTTCGGTAGCAATGTTCTCGGCCACCTTCAGCGCGGGAGCCGTGGCCACGCCTCCCACAGGAGACTCATCCCACGCCCCGGCATACAGCACACCGCGGGAACGCCCAGAGACGATGATGGGAACAGCGAGCAGGGTGCGCAGACCCTCACCGAGCACATACACGTCGTAGTCGTGGGTGATGAGCTGCGAAGAACGGTAGTCATTGGTCATGCGCGGGCGAAGCTCAATCATGGCCCGCCCTCCAAGACCTCTTTCGGGCTGCACCTGAAGCCCCTCCAGGCTGCGCGTCCGGTTACCGACAATGCTGGTGACCTGCACGGAGCCGTCGGTTACCAGGCCACCGAAGGCGACGGGAAAACGGGTACGACGCATGAGCTCGCGCACGGCGTGTGCAACAAGCTCCGTTTCGGACGGGGGTGGATCGGAAGGACTCATCGACTACTGACTTTCGGGGGTGACCATTCACCAGCCGCTTTCGTAGCGTCGAGGTTATCACCGCTCACGGAGTCGTGGCAGGCGGTGATTCCCCCAACCATGTGGCAAGGAGGCCTCATGTCAGACAATCCACAGGTGTCGCAAGACACTCGGATCGACTACATAGCTGTGCAAGAGTCAGAAGATTTTCGGTCGCTACGCGGTAAACAGCGGTCATTTATCTTTCCTCTCGCAGCTGCCTTTCTTTTGTGGTATTTCGCTTACGTTTTGCTGGGTGCGTTCGCGCACGATTTCATGGCCCAGCGAGTGTGGGGCGATATCACGGTAGGGCTTTTGCTCGGCTTAGGACAGTTTGTGACGACATTCGTCATAACTATGGCCTACGTATCGTTCGCTAATCGTCGTCTTGACCCCAAGGCGGAGGCCCTTCGTGAGCAGCTGGAGAAAGAGCAGGCACAGGCATGATCGTTACGACACAGTCGGCTACTCTGGCCGAAAGCAACCCGATTCTCAACATTGCGGTCTTTATCGCTTTTGTTGCTGTGACGCTCTTTATTGTTATTCGGGCGAGCCGTAACAATAAGACAGCAGCCGATTACTATGCGGCCGGGCGCTCTTTCACGGGTCCGCAGAATGGATTCGCGATTGCCGGTGACTACCTTTCGGCCGCATCGTTTCTAGGAATCTGTGGCGCCATCGCCGTCAACGGCTACGACGGATTCTTGTATTCGGTCGGCTTCTTGGTGGCCTGGCTGGTGGCCCTTCTGCTCGTTGCCGAGCTGATGCGCAACACGGGTAAGTTCACGATGGCCGATGTGCTCTCGTTTCGACTCAAGCAACGGCCCGTGCGAATGGCTGCAGCGATCACCACACTTGTCGTGTGCTTCTTCTATCTGCTGGCACAAATGTCGGGCGCCGGTGGCCTTGTTTCTCTGCTTCTCGCGGTTGACGGCAAGATTGGTCAGTCGATTGTTATCGCTGTCGTGGGCGTGCTCATGATTGTTTATGTTCTCATCGGCGGGATGAAGGGCACCACGTGGGTGCAGATCGTCAAGGCCGGACTCCTCATCGCCGGAGCGGTAGGAATGACGCTGTGGGTGCTGGCGCTCAATGGATTTAGCCTCAATGCGCTATTGGAGAGCGCGGTGGCTGCCTCGGCCACCGACCCGAAAGATGCCATTCTTGGGCCGGGCCTGCAGTACGGCGCCAATCCCTGGGACTTCGTGTCGCTCGGGCTTGCTCTTGTGCTGGGAACAGCGGGTCTGCCGCACGTGCTCATGCGCTTTTACACCGTACCGACAGCAAAGGAAGCCCGCCGGTCTGTTGTGTGGGCGATCTGGCTCATCGGCATCTTCTACCTGCTCACGCTCGTGCTCGGTTACGGCGCAGGGGCACTGGTGGGTGCTGAAGAGATTAAGAATGCGCCCGGTGGTGTGAACTCGGCAGCGCCGCTCTTGGCACTGAAACTGGGCGGGCCCGTGCTGATGGGCTTCATCTCTGCTGTGGCCTTTGCAACAATCTTGGCGGTTGTTGCGGGGCTCACGATCACAGCTGCGGCATCGTTCGCCCACGACATTTACGCCAACGTGGTGAAGAAGGGCAAGCAGGCCGACCCCAACGGCGAAGTAAAGATTGCCCGACGCACCGTCGTTGTTATTGGTGTGCTGGCGATTATTGGTGGCATTGGTGCACAGGGACAGAACATCGCGTTCCTCGTGGCACTGGCTTTCGCTATCGCCGCTTCGGCCAACCTGCCCACCATTCTCTACTCGCTGTTCTGGAAGAAGTTCACCACGCGAGGAGCCGTGTGGAGCATGTATGGCGGGCTTTCGGCTGCCATTATTCTCATTATCTTTTCGCCCGTGTTCTCGGGATCACCCACGTCGACCCTTCCGAACGTCGACTTTGCGCTGTGGCCACCGAACAACCCCGGAATCATCTCGATTCCGCTGGGCTTCTTCCTCGGCTGGCTGGGGTCAGTCACCGACCGTACAAAGGAGAGCCGCGAGCTTGCCGCCGAAATGGAGGTGCGCTCCCTGACCGGCTTTGGTGCTGAACGAGCAACAAGCCACTAGCAGTCAGCCGTGACTGGCGGTCGCACCCCGAGTCTCTAGCGCCAACATGAAGCGTTTGTACTCGGGGTGCGCCCCATAAAGGCCGGGAGTGCCATCGTGCCGCACCACCCGATGCACGGGCACCACGATAGAAAAAGGCACGTTGCGGCAGGCACTGCCCACTGCCCGCGCCGCCCCGGGGCTTCCGGCCAGCACAGCCACTTCGCCGTAACTGGCTGTTTCGCCCCACGGGATGGTGAGGATGCTCTGCAGCGCGTCGCGGGTAAAGCCGCGAACCAGTTGCCAGTCGAGGGCAAGATGCTCACCGATGGTGACGGCCTCACCGGCAAAATAGCGCTGCATGAGCGCATCCAGCTCTGCCGCCCGCCCTGACTCGTGGTGGGGAACGTCGCCCAACCGTCGGGTTATACCTTCGAGCAGCCACGGCACCTCGGGCTCGTGTGCATGCGAGAGGTCGAGCATGACGAGGCCACGGTCAGAAAAAACCGCTATGGCATCGCCAAACGGAGTAGAAACACTGTCGTAAACAAAAGTCATGCCCCCATCCTGCGCACACTTTTTGCTGGGCAAGCGTGTATGCGCAGCATCCGGCAACACAACCCTGAGTGACGCCAGCGGGGAGGAAACGCTCAAAACAGGCGAAAAGTGGCCGGTAATACCGGGAAACCCGCCCGGGTTGACGAGTACTCACAGCAGACACGTTTAGTCTTTTGTTGTGTGGCGTCGTGATTCTGATAGCACTGCCGAGACAGGCGGCTCTTCTGTGACGCCCGCCGACCTGAGTGTTGCAGAGCCCGGAGTACAGACCGTGCACGCCGCCGATGCCGAACGGCGACGGTTAAAAGCAGAAGCGGCACTGCTGGGTGGTCTCTCACCGCTCACGCACTATCGCGATACGAGCGACGCAGGAATCGATATCTCGCGGGCACACCCCGGCAGCCTGCCGCAGTTCATTACCGGACGCTCGACGCTGCTGTCGAACCTTTTTCGCGACGAGGTGGGCCTGCGTACAGCGCGTCTGGCAGCCGAGCGAATCACAACCAAAAACCTTGAACTGCGCACGGCCCGCGGCCTCGATGCCGTGAGCCTTTCGGTGGGCATGGCGCGATGGCGAATCGGGGGCGTCGACTATGCGGCACCCGTACTGCTGCGCCCACTGGCCATTCGCCGACACCACACCGATTTTGAATTAAAGCTGCATGGCCGGTTCACGGTCAACCCCGAGCTGGTGCGGCTCGCCGCCGAACATTTCGGTATCTCTATTGACCCCGACCGGCTCGCCGCCCTGGCATACGACAGCGGAATCTTTAAACCACAACCGGCCATCGACCAGTTGCGCGCAGCGACCAGTACCATCGACACATTCTCGGTCGAACCGCGCCTGGTCGTGTCAACATTTGTTGACGTGGGCGCGTCGATGGCTCGCGATGCCTCCAACCTCGACCACCAGCTGCTGAACGCATTGGCGGGGCATGCCTCAGACCGCGAGGCGGTAACCGAACCGCGGGTTGAGCCGACAATCGTGAGTGCAGACGACCGCAGCCCGGCATCCGACACCCTGCTGCTCGATGCCGACGCCGAGCAAGAAGCGGTGCTGGCACGCATAGCCGCAGGTCATTCTCTGACGGTCACGACACTGCCCGGCACCGGGGGCACACAGACGGTTATTAACGCTGTGGGTCAGCTCGTGCGTGCCGGTAAACGGGTGCTGGTCGTGTCGGCCAGGCGATCAACGCTCGATGGCGTACGGCACCGCCTGGGCGGGATTGGCCTGGATGGTCTGGCGGTGTCTCCGAGTAGCATCCGGCGTGATCTTGTGCGTGCGATTGTGCGCAACGAAAAAGCCCAGGCCCCACAGGTTGCCGATGTTGACGATGCTCTGGTGCGCCTGCGTTCGGTGCTGCTCGACTACCGTTCGGCCCTGACAGCCCCGGATGCCGCGCTGAAGGTCTCGGTACTCGACGCCGTGCGTGCTCTTACTCGTCTTGCATCTCGTGATACTCCGCCGTCGACGACAGCGCGGCTTGACCAGACGGCGCTGCACCATTTGGCGTCGGGCCGAGGTGCCGCCGCCGATATGTTGACGACCGCGGCTCGGCTCGGCGAGTTTCGTTTTGGGCCCGACGACTCACCCTGGTATGGCGTGACTTTTGAGTCGGCCGAGGAGGCTCGTCGCACGCATGCACTGGCGACAGATCTGCACCGTACGCTCGTGCCGCAGCTATTAGAGCTCGGGTACGAGATGCTGGCACAGACGCGTATGCGGCCTTTTTCTACCATCGATGAATTGGGCGACGACCTGGAGTTACTGCAGGGTATTCGTGATTCTCTTGACCGGTTTAGCCCGACAGTTTTTGAGCGGCCACTCGATGAGCTGATTCTTGCTCACGCACCGCGGCGGGAATCATCGCAGCTGTCGGGTGCGCAACGTCGACGGCTACGTCGCCTGGCCCGCGAGTATGTTCGCCCGGGTGCACATATCTCGGATATGCATGCAGCGCTCACGCGTATTCGTGTGCAGCGTGGCCGCTGGCAGCGGCTTGTCGACGCGGGGGTTGCGCCCGAGGTGCCGCTGGGTCTTGCTGAGGTGCAGCGTGTCTGGCAAGAGGTGCGCGCCGAACTGACCGCGCTCGACAGTGCCCTGGGGCGTAAAGAGCCGCTATCGACCCTGCCGGTCGAGCGCCTATTGCGTACGCTTGCGGGTCTTGCCGCCGAGTCTGAAGTGTTCGACAACCTCATGGAGCGCGCCGAACTGCGCGAGAAGCTGACCGAGCAGGGGCTCGAGCCGCTGTTGCGCGACCTTTCTGTGCGGCACGTTCCCGAGTCGCGGGTGGCAGATGAACTGGAATTTGCCTGGTGGCAGTCGTTCCTAGAGCAGGCTCTGCAACATAACCGTGCGCTCCTGGGCGCAAACACGGCTGTTGTTGACCGTTTAGAGCGCGACTTTCGGCTGGTTGATGAGGCGCATGCTGCAGCATCCGGTCCTCTTTTAGCCTGGCAGCTGGCGGGGCAGTGGCGAATCGGAATCGTCGATGAGCCCGATGAAGCCGAGCAACTCAAGGTCGCGCTCACCGAGGGTCACCCCACCCCGGCAGAGCTGCTGAAGGCCGCACCGAACCTGATGAACGTATTGGCTCCGGTGTGGATTGCATCGCCATATCAGGTGCCCGAGATTCCGGATTCGGTTGTTTTTGACGCCGTTTTGCTGGTTGATGCGGCGGCGATAAACCTGGCCGAAGCGGCGCCTGCTATTCGGCGGGCACGGCAGGTGGTGGCTTTTGGTGATCCGGTCACGCAGAAGCCCACGCCTTTTGCCGTGGCACCGACGGCTGAGCCGCTTGTTGAGGCCGATGATGTCGAAGAGACAACCTTCGATGACGTCTCGGCGTTTGAACGCTTGGCAGAGCTTTTACCGGTACATACGCTCACCTACAGTTACCGTGCGGGCGGTGAAGACCTTGCAGAACTCATCAACGATGCCTTCTATGGCGGCGAGATTGTTTCGCTGCCGTGGGCGGGATCATATCTGGGCCGCGGGAGCCTGACGGTCGACTATGTTTCGGGTGGCACCGGAACACCGGACCCCGATTCAGGGGCGGTCGAGAGCCCGGATGCCGAAGTGCGCCGCGTGGTGACTCTTGCGATTGAGCATGCTGTGCACCGGCCGAATGAGTCACTCATGGTGGTGACTGCGAGCCGTAAACATGCGGAGCGGGTGCGCGTGGCGGTGACGCAGGCTTTCGCCGGACGCGCAGACGTCGCCGACTTTGTGAGCCGTGACACGGCGGAACCTTTTGCCGTGTTGACGCTCGAAGAGTCGGTGGCAGAGAGCCGCGATCGTGTGATCTTTTCCGTCGGCTACGGCCTTACCCGGCATGGCCGGGTGCTGAGCGACTTTGGCGATCTGACCACGCCCGACGGTGATCGCCTGTTGACGGTGGGGATGACTCGTGCACGACGGTCGATGGTGATTGTGTCGTCGATTCGTCCAACGGCTTTTGATGATGGCCGGCTGCAGTACGGCGCCGCAACCCTCATGTCGATTTTGGGGAACCTGGCCACGCGGGGTCGCGAGGCTCGGCTGGAAGACCTTGCCGACCCGTTGACGCTTATTTTGGCGCGCGAGCTGCGTGAATTGGGTGCCTCGGTTGATGTTGACTACCGCGGGTCGCTGCCGCTTGTGGCGCAGTATGGCGGCAAGGCCGTGGTGGTCGAGACCGACCCCGAGTCGGCTGGGGGATCGCTGCGCGAAACCCTGCGTCTTCGCCCGCACACGCTGCGTCGACTGGGGTGGCATTACATTCGGGTGCATGCCTTTGATCTGTATACCGACCCGGCCACGGTGGCGGCGCGCATTGGCGAAGTGCTGGGTATTTCTCCGGATGCTGCGCGAGCAGAGGGCGATACACAGCCGATTAGTCCGGATGCAGGTCGCTAAGCAATGACCCATCGTAGTGGCGACAGTGCCGAGCATGCGTCGGCAGCCTCGCGCCAGAAAGTGGTTCGTGTGGCGGGGCGGCGGCGGGCCCAGCTGACTCCGGTGCCCGGAGCGATACCCGAGACCGCGGTGAGAAACGATACGGCCGCCGAAAACAATGTTTCGACGGCCGTGGGGCCTAATGATGAGCGGTTACGCCGTGAGGTTCCGCCGCACTACTAGGCCGTAGTGGCTGCGTTGCCGTGCACGGGGTCTTACTGCGCCGACTCGTTCTTTTGCAGTAGGTCGCGAATCTGAACGAGCAGCTGCTGTTCACTGGGCAGTTCTTCTTCGGGCTCGACCTTGTTCTTCGCGTCGATGCGTTCTTTGTACTTGTTCATGGGCAGAACGAACACAAAGTACACAACGGCGGCGACAGCCAAGAAGTTGATGAGCGCGCCGATGATCGCACCGAGGCCGATGTGTGTGCTGCCCACGGGAATCATAAGGGCTGTGTCGAGGCTGTCAGCCTGAAAGAACAGACTGATCAGCGGGTCGATTAACTGTGCGACAACGACGTCGACAATGGCAGTAAAAGCTGCGCCGATAACAACGGCGACGGCAAGGTCGATGACATTGCCGCGCGCAATGAAATCTCTAAATCCCTTAAGCATGGATTCCTCGTTCCTCCGGACTATGAATGTGTGGAAACAATGTGGTCTGCCCGTTATGCAGAGGGAGCCGCCGGTGTGGTGCTCGAAGCAGCTTCCTTTTTCGATGATGTCGAAGAACTGTCATTTGTGGAACCGACGCTCCGAGAATCGGTGCGATAAAAGCCGCTCCCGCGGAATGTGACACCGATAGAGCCGTATTCTTTGCGTAGAGTGCCGCCGCATTCAGGGCATTCGGTTAGTGCTGGGTCGCTAAAGCTTTGTACGGCATCAAATCGGTGCGAACAGGTTGTGCACTGGTAGGCATAGGTGGGCATTGTTCTCCTCAGTGGCAAAAGTAGGGGGCACGGGGTTAGTAGGGCTAACGGGGCGCCACAGTGAGTGTACGCCGTGGTGTGACTATTCCTGTGACTGCGTGGTCATGCGGCTCGGCGGGAACATGGGAGAGTACCTCGTCGTCAAAGACGACGGCATAGACAGGCACGTCATTTTCACGCGCCGTTAGTGCGCGATCGAAATAGCCCCGACCCCAACCCAGACGTGTTCCGTACGCGTCAACCGCGGCAGCGGGGACGATGATGAGGTCGACTTCGGTCAGCACGCCCGGTGCTGTGCCGGGGTTTGCTGGTTCGTCGATGCCGTAGAGCCCCGGGCGCAGGGCGTTATCAAGTGAGGTGGTCCACGACCATTCGAGCAGGCCGTCGGCACGGCTGTGAGGCAGAAGCATCCGGATGCCACGGGCCAGCGCCTGTGCGATAAAGGTTCGGGTGCCCGGTTCTGTTGGTGTGGACAGATAGCACGATACGGCCGTCGCCCGATGAGCGATAGTGAGTGATAGCAGTCGGTCGGCTATTTGTTGCTGCGCCGTTTCGCGGTCGTGAGCGCTGCGGTTGCGTCGGCTATTACGAACCTGTTCGCGCAACGCGTGCTTGGTGGGAGTGAGCCCTGCCGACATAGTGATGATTCTATGACGGAGGTAGTGGCTATGCTGGGGTTCGTGACTCAGCAACAAATTAAAGCCGTTATTCCGGCAGCCGGTCTTGGTACTCGGTTTTTGCCGGCGACGAAGGCAATGCCAAAAGAGATGCTTCCCGTCGTCGACAAACCTGCTATTCAATATGTGGTTGAAGAAGCCGTCGATGCAGGAATCGATGATGTTCTCGTTATTATCGGCCGCAACAAAAATGCGATTGCCAATCATTTCGATTCGGTGCCTGAGCTCGAAGTCAAGCTCATGGAGAAGGGCGACACGGGTCGTCTGGAGCGCGTTGTGAAGTCCACCGACATGGGGGATATTCACTATGTGCGCCAGGGTGAGCCTAAGGGGCTCGGCCACGCAGTTTTGCGTGCCCGTACGCACGTGGGTGATAGCTCTTTTGCTGTGCTTCTTGGCGATGATCTGATTGATGCTCGCGACCCGCTGTTGACAACAATGCTTGATAAGCACCGCGAAACCGGTGCCACCATCATTGCTTTGATGGAGGTCGACCCCGACAGTATTCACATGTACGGTGCTGCGGCGGTAGAAGAAACAGGCACGGATGGTTTTGTCAAGGTAACGGGCCTGGTAGAAAAGCCTGCTCGCGAAGATGCTCCTTCGAACCTGGCTGTTATTGGGCGCTATGTTTTGCCGCCTGCCGTGTTTGACATTCTTGAGCGCACCGAGCCCGGTAAGGGTGGCGAGATTCAGCTGACCGATGCTCTGCAAGAGCTGGCTGCGGATGCTGATGGACCGGGCGTGTATGGCGTGGTCTTCGGTGGCCGTCGTTATGACACCGGCGACCGGGCCGACTATATTAAAGCGATTGTTCAGCTGGCTGCTGACCGCGATGATCTTGGCCCCGAGCTTCGCCCGTGGTTGAAGGAGTTCGCGGAGCGCCTCTAGGCCCCGCGCGGAGGGCGTCGTGGACCCCACTCTCACGCACGACTGCGGCCCGGTATCGATTCGTCTGATTCGTCAGCGCGATGCTCGGGTCTTGCAGCGTGAACTGGAGCAGAATCGGCAGTGGTTGCAGCCATGGGAGGCAACATTGCCGACTGCTTCGGTGAGTATTGACATGCGTGTCGGTATTCGCCGTCTGTTACAGCAGTATCGTGACGGCAACAGTTACCCCTTTGTCATGCTGTACAACGGTGAGGTTGTGGGGCAGTTGAGCATTTGGGGTGTTATGCGTGGCTCGCTGTGTTCTGCCACGATCGGTTATTGGATTAGTGAACGGTGGGCGGGGCGCGGTATTACCCCCACGGCGGTTGCTTTGGCGACCGATCTTGCATTTTCGCAATTGGGTTTGCACCGCATTGAGATTTGTATTCGTCCCGAGAATGTGGCGAGTGTACGTGTAGTGCAAAAACTGGGTTTTCGTTATGAGGGTTTACGGCCCTCATATATTCATATTGATGGTGATTGGCGAGACCACTGGGCTTTTGCTCTTGTTGAGGGAGAAATTCCAGAGGGGCTTGTTGCACGGTGGCTGCGCGCACAGCACGAGTCTTCTGACACATAAGTCACCGGCCGCATGAGTCTTTTACCGTATGTGTGAGCGTGCTGCCTGAGAAGATTCCGGACGCAGTGCGACACGCGCGCGCCGTAGTGTTATGTGACGCCCGGTGTCGCCTACCGTGGAGACATGGGTGGGCCAGTATTAAGCGGGGGCGTGATCGTTTTGGTCGCGGCGCTGCTGTGGCTGCTCTATTTTCTACCGTCTTTACGGGGTAGTCGCCAGTTTTATGCCGCAGAAAAGAATGCTGTTCGTTTGAATCAGGCTCTGCGCGTGCTGGCGGAGACAAGTGAGACACCCGCCGAAGTGCGTGTAGAACTCAACACTCGTACCGTGTATGCGCAGCAAAAGCTAGCTCGCCGTGTGCAGGCTGAGCGCGAAGCGCAAGAGCTACAGGCTTTGCGGGCTGAGCTTGCTGCCGTGCGGGCTGACCCCGCGGTCAAGCAGGCGCGTGCCCGGCGCACGGTGCGACTGGTGGCATCGACCATTGTGCTGCTGGGTCTCGTCGGAGTGTCGTTGGGCGTGTGGCAGCTGTTGGCCGCTGGCTCTTCAGTGCTGCTGTGGGTGGGCAGTGGTTGCGTGCTGCTGGGCGCGGTGGTGTTGCAGCGTATGGCTGCGGTCGCATCGCGCGCCGCGGTACGCGCAGCACAACCTGCCGTTGCGACAGCGCCGCGTGTTTCTCCGCCGCTGCACGATCAGGGCCCAGCGCGATGGACCCCACGCGAGGTTCCTCAGTCGTTGACCGCCCAGGCAGGTACACGTGCACACGCCGCTCGCGTCGCCGCCGAAGCACAGCAGGCTCTGCGTGATGCTGCGCGGGCAGAAGCACTGCGCGAACGTGCCGAGCAGATGGCTCCGCCCGAACCTGAACGACTGGCCCCGGATGCTGCCGAGCATGCCGCGGCTCCAGCCAGCACACCCGCTGCGGATTCTCCCTATGCCCGCATGGGGTACGTCGATGATGCCGAGATCGAAGCGCATGTGCGCGCCC
This sequence comes from Microbacterium luticellae, assembly GCF_050408645.1. Classification (NCBI taxonomy): domain Bacteria; kingdom Bacillati; phylum Actinomycetota; class Actinomycetes; order Micrococcales; family Microbacteriaceae; genus Microbacterium; species Microbacterium luticellae. The sequence goes on along the minus strand of NZ_JBNTKE010000003.1, from coordinate 227,073 downwards.
TTCTCGCACGCCGTTCCGTGGGCTAGGGGAGCCTATTCGTCGATGCGCCGGGCGGGGCTCGGTGGGGCGGCAGGGTGGGGTGCAAGTGCGTCGAAGAGCCGCCGCATGAGTGCGGTCATATCGACGCTGGGGTCGAGCATCCACTGCAGCTGCAGGCCGTCGGCTGCCGCTTGGATAAGACGCGCAACATCTTCGCCATCCTGCTGTGCTGTGTCGTTGCTGCCCGACGCAGGCGCAGATGTGGCGTCGGGGGCGAGGGCCGCGGCCAACTGTTCGCGCAGTACACGGTTGCGTTCCAAAAAGTAGTGGTGTGCCGGATGCCGCGGCTGCACCGCATCCACCGAGAGTCGTGAGAACAGCTCAACAAGCCCCGGCACCTGCGCGTTGTGGGCGATCACGCGCAAGAACCCGGCGCGCAGCTGTTCGCGGTCACCGGTCATATCGGCCTGCAGGCGGTCGCGTTCGTCACGCTTGCGCACAATGGCGGTGAAGAGGTCTTCTTTTGTGTCGAAATAGTGCAGCAGAGTGGCGGGGCTAACGCCCACACCCTCGGCGATGTGTTTGAGAGATGTGCCCTCGTAGCCGCGCTGGGCAACTACATCCAGTGCGGTTTCGAGAATCTCTTCTCGTCGCGCAATACCTTTTGCATAGGAACCTCGTCGTGCCATAACTGCAGTCTAATACCGAACAGCGTTTGATTTTGGCGCTGGGCTGTTCTACTCTCGATGCAAGACAGTGGTGTCGCCCGCCTCGCGGCACCCATGCGTACTCGCAGAGGAGAACCATGACCGACCCGACACCCCACACTGTTACCGCAGCCGACCTCACGCTCGAAGAAAAAGCTGCCCTCACTAGCGGCGCTGACTTTTGGACCACCAAGAGCATCGACCGCATCAATGTGCCCTCGATCATGGTGACCGACGGCCCCCACGGACTCCGCAAACAAACCGGCTCCGGCGATCATCTCGGTCTCGAAGACAGTGTGCCCGCCACCTGTTTTCCACCCGCCGTTGCCCTCGGCTCATCCTGGGACCCCGAGCTCATTGAGCGCGTCGGCGCCGCCATCGGTACCGAGGCCGTCATAGAAGACGTCGCCGTCGTACTCGGCCCCGGCATCAACATCAAACGCTCACCACTATGCGGGCGCAACTTCGAATACTTCTCGGAAGACCCCATCGTCTCGGGCGTGCTCGGAGCCGCATCCGTGCGCGGCATCCAATCGCGCGGCGTTGGCACCTCACTCAAACACTTTGCCGTCAACAACCAAGAGTTTGACCGCATGCGCGCGAGCTCCGACATCGATGCGCGTCCGCTGCGCGAAATCTACTTGCGCGGCTTCGAACATGTTGTGCGCCGCGAACAACCGTGGACAGTAATGTGCTCGTACAACCGCATCAATGGCGTCTATGCCTCAGAAGACCCGTGGCTGCTCACCACCGTACTGCGCGATGAGTGGGGATTCGAAGGGCTCGTCGTCTCGGACTGGGGCGCGGTTAATGAGCGCGTTGCAGCACTCATCGCCGGCCTCGACCTCGAAATGCCAGCATCCGGTGGTCGCACCGACGCACAACTGGTGGCAGCTGTCGGCGACGGAACGCTCGACGAAGCCGTGCTCGACACGGCAGCAAACCGCAACCTGGCACTCATCCAGCGCTCGCAGCAGCGCCCCGCGGCCGACAGCCCACTCGACGTCGACGCCCATCATGCCCTCGCGCGCGAAGCAGCAGCACGCTCCATCGTGCTACTCAAAAACGACGGTGACCTTTTGCCGCTTGCCGACGAACGAATCGCCGTCATCGGAGCCTTCGCGGCAGAACCGCGCTACCAGGGGGCAGGCTCGTCACTCATCAACCCCACCCGCCTCGACAGTGCCCTCGACGAAATTCGTGCGCTCGCGGCAGGAGAAGTCAGCTATGCGCCCGGCTTTGCCGTGCCCGGCAGCAAAAACAATCCCGACCAGACCGCCGAACAACTGCGTGACGACGCCGCGGCCGCCGCGACGGCAGCCGATATTGCCGTCGTCTTTCTCGGACTGCCCGCCGTCGAAGAATCCGAAGGTTTTGACCGCGAACACATCAACCTGCCCGCCGAACAGCTGGCGCTGCTCGATGCGGTGATAGACGCAAACAGCAACGTCGTCGTTGTGCTCTCGAACGGGGGAGTGGTGGCACTGCCCTTTAACGACCGCGTGCCCGCTATTGTCGAAGCTTGGCTGCTCGGCCAGGCCGGTGGTGGTGGCATCGCCGATGTGCTCTTTGGCGCCGTCAACCCCTCGGGTAAACTCACCGAAACCATCCCGGTGCGACTCGAAGACAATCCCTCGTACGGCAACTTTCCTGGCGAATTCGGTCACGTGCGCTACGGCGAAGGAATTCTCGTCGGCTACCGCTGGTACGACGCCCGCAACATCGATGTGGTCTACCCCTTCGGGCACGGCCTTTCGTACACCAGCTTCGACTACGGCCAGGTGACGGCCGAGACGGTAGACAGCGGCATCCGGGTCACTGTTGATGTAACAAACACCGGCGCACGCGATGGCCGCGAGGTCGTGCAGGTGTACACAGGGCTGGCGCAGTCGGCGGTGCAGCGAGCACCGCGCGAACTGAAGGCTTTTGCCTCGGTGGCGTTGGCCGCCGGTGAAACCCGCACCATCGAACTGCACATTGATCGCGAAGACCTGGCGTACTGGGACATTCGCGTTGACCGCTGGGTGGTTGAAGGCGGCGAATACACGATCGATGTTGCGGCCTCCAGCCGCGATATTCGCTCAAGCACGACGGTTACTGTTGACGGTGACGCGGTGGATGTGCCGTTGACCATGGAATCATCGATTGGTGATCTGCTGCGCAACCCCGTGTCAGGACCCATTATGCGCGGGGCCATGTCGGGCATGTTTGGGGATCAATCGCACAACGATGCCGAGAGCGCCCAAGAACCAGACACTGATGACACACTGGCCAAGATTCTTGAGTCATTCCCTATCGGACGCATTGTCGGATTCCCGAATGTACCCGTCACCTATGAGCAGATTGAACAGCTGATCGCCGCCGCAAACTCGGCCACGCAGCAGTAGGGTCGATTCCTCAGGCCTCGCACTCGAACTGACTCTCGTCGACGCGCAATAAATCGACGCCCCGTCAAGTGCAGTTTTCACTGCTCCGGATGCTGCTGCCCCGGCGACCCCAAACGGTCGGCCAAAAGCTCAGCGGCCTCGGTCACCGCATCCACCGCCATGCTGGGGGCCGGCCCCTCGGCCGACCAGGTGACGGCAATCGCCGCAATAGGCCAGCCCGAACCATCGCGCACAGCAACACCGATCGACTGCAGGCCGTTCTGCACCTCACCGTTTTCTTGCGCATGGCCATCACTGCGCACCAGACGTAACAGTTCGCGTAGCTGAGCGGGAGTACGGGGGCCGTGGCCCGTGCGGTCGGCGAAGGCCGCGGCATCCGGAAACACCGCCCGCACCTGTGAGCGCGGAAGAGCAGCGAGCATGGCGCGACCCGTGGCGGTGAGATGCGCGGGTAACCGTACGCCCACATCGGTCACGAGCGCCGGGCGGCGGGGCGCACGCTCTTCGGCAATGTACACAACATCGCGGTCGCTCATAACCGCCAGATGGGTGCTCTCACCCAGGCGGTCCGACAGCGTAGCAATAATCGGGCGACCCAGACGCGCCAGAGGCTGCTGACGGCTATAACCGCTTGCGAGCTCAAAAGCTGCCGTGCCCAGCACCCAGCGTTGACGCTCCCGCACATGAAAAACAAAACCGTGCTCGGCCAGCGCATGCAGCAAGTGATACACGCTCGACCGCGGAATCTGCAGATCACGCGCCAAAACCGAGGCCGCCGTGGGAGTGGCGCGGGCCGACAAATACCGCAGGATGCGCAGCGTCTGATCGGCAGCAGGCACCTGCACATTGCGCCTCACTGCACCCTGGAGTGTACGCTGCGGGGTGTCTGGGATCACAGACACAGAATGCCACGGGAGCCTGGTAGAGCGCCAGCATCCGGTGTGGAATCACAGCATGAGCAATTCACGCAGTGCGATAGTGGTCGGCGCAGCACCCCTCGCGACCCACGACATTGTGGCCGTTGCGCGCACCCACGCAGCCGTCACCATCGCGCCCGAAGCCCACGACCGCATGGCCGCCACCCGCGCCATCATCGATCAGCGCGCCGCCAGCGACCAGCCTCACTACGGTGTCTCGACCGGTTTTGGAGCCCTGGCCACCACCTTTATTGCGCCCGAACGGCGGCGGCAACTGCAGGCAAGCCTCATTCGCTCGCATGCGGCCGGAACAGGCCCCGAAGTAGGCCGCGATGTTATTCGCGCCATGCACGTGCTGCGCCTACAAACCCTCACCACCGGGCATACCGGTGTGCGGCCACTCGTCGCCGAAACCTATGCGGCCATGCTCAACGCCTGTATCACCCCGATCGTGCGCGAATATGGGTCACTCGGATGCTCCGGAGACCTCGCCCCGCTCGCCCACCTTGCCCTGGCCAGCATGGGCGAAGGAACCGTGCGGCGCGCCGACGGCACCGAATGCGACGCGATCACAGCACTCGCCGAAGTCGACATAGCGCCCCTGCAACTGCAAGAAAAAGAAGGCCTCGCGCTGATCAACGGCACCGATGGCATGCTCGGCATGCTCACCCTCGCCCTCCACGACCTCGACACCCTCATTACCACCGCCGATATTGCCGCAGCCATGTCAATCGAGAGCCAGATGGGCACCGATGCCGTGCTCGCCGCCGACCTCATGGCGCTGCGCCCCCACCACGGCCAAGCACGCTCGGCCACGATCATGCGCGAAACACTTGCCGGTTCCCGCATCGTCGCGAGTCACCGCGGCCCCGACGACGGCCGCGTACAAGACGCCTATTCGCTGCGCTGCACCCCCCAAGTGCACGGTGCCGCCCGCGACACCATGGCCCACGCCCACACCATCGCCACCCGCGAACTGGCCTCAGTGATCGACAACCCCGTTATCACTAATGACGGCAGGCTCGAATCGAACGGCAACTTTCACGGCGCGCCCGTCGCCGCCGTGCTCGACTTTCTCGCCATCTCGGTGGCCGACGTCGCCTCGATCTCGGAACGCCGCACCGACCGCGCCCTCGACCCGGCACGCAACCGCGGTCTGCCACCCTTCCTCGCCCACGAAGCAGGCGTCGACTCCGGCCTCATGATCGCCCAATACTCCGCCGCAGGGATCGTCTCAGAACTCAAACGACTCGCCGTCCCGGCCTCCGTCGACTCCATTCCGTCTTCTGCCATGCAAGAAGACCACGTATCAATGGGATGGGCGGCAGCACGTAAACTCCTGCGCGCCGTCGACGGCCTCGCCCGCGTGATCGCCATCGAACTGATGACCGCAACACGCGCACTCGCACTGCGCGAGCCATTACGGCCCGCAGCGGCATCCGGAACCATCGCCGCACTCATCACCCGCACCTGCGGCGGCCCCGGACCCGACCGTTTTCTCTCACCCGAAATCGAGACCATCACGCGCCTCGTCAGCGACGGCGCCATCGTTCGCGCGGCACAGGAGGCCAGACATGAATGAGCACGAAGCGAGTCAGGGGAGCATCCGAGAACAGCGCAGCATCCGGGCACCGCGTAGCATCCGGGCACCGCGCGGTAACACTCGCACCGCCAAAAGCTGGGGCGCCGAGGCTGCTAAACGCATGCTCATGAACAACCTCGACCCCGAGGTTGCCGAGCGCCCCGACGACCTCATCGTGTATGGCGGTACGGGCAAAGCGGCCCGCAACTGGCAAGCGTATGACGCGATTGTGCGCACCCTCGATGAGCTCGAGCCCGACGAAACACTGCTCGTGCAATCCGGTAAGCCCGTGGGTGTTTTTCGCACCCACGAATGGGCGCCGCGTGTGCTCATTGCCAACTCGAACCTGGTGGGCGACTGGGCGACCTGGCCCGAATTTCGACGGCTCGAACACCTGGGCCTCACCATGTACGGACAGATGACCGCCGGATCGTGGATCTACATTGGCACGCAGGGCATTTTGCAAGGCACCTACGAAACCTTCGCCGCCGTTGCCCGCTCACTCGGGCGCGACAGTCTTGCCGGAACCCTCACACTCACCGCCGGTGCAGGCGGCATGGGAGGTGCACAACCCCTCGCCGTGACCCTCAACGACGGCGCCGTGCTCATCGTCGATGTTGATGAACAGCGCCTCGCCCGCCGCGTCGACCACGGCTACCTCGACGAATACACGACCGACCTCGACCAGGCCGTGGCGGCCGCTGTCGCTGCAAAAGAACAAAGCCAGGCGCGCTCCATCGGACTCGTCGGAAATGCCGCAGCAACCTTTCCTGAACTGCTGCGTCGCGGCGTACCCATCGACATCGTCACCGACCAAACCAGCGCCCATGACCCCCTCAGCTATCTGCCGATCGGCATCGCCGTCGACGAGTGGCACGACCAGGCCACACGCGACCCCGAAGAATTCACCCGTCGCGCCCGCACATCCATGGCCGCCCACGTTGACGCTATGGTCGGGTTTCTCGACGCCGGAGCTACCGTATTCGACTACGGCAACTCACTGCGCGCCGAGGCACAACTGGGCGGCAGCACCCGCGCATTCGACTTTCCCGGTTTTGTGCCGGCGTATATACGCCCGCAGTTCGAAGAGGGCCGTGGCCCGTTCCGCTGGGCCGCGCTCTCGGGCGACCCGCGCGATATTGCCGCCACCGACCAGGCCATCATCGACCTCTTTCCCCACGACCAGGCCCTGCACCGCTGGCTACGCCGCGCCGCCGACACCGTACAGTTCGAAGGACTCCCCGCCCGCATCTGCTGGCTCGGCTACCAAGAACGACACCTCGCCGGACTCCGCTTCAACGAGATGGTGGCCAGCGGGCAGCTTCGCGCACCGATCGTGATCGGCCGCGACCACCTCGACGCCGGATCCGTTGCCTCGCCCTACCGCGAAACCGAAAATATGAAAGATGGCTCCGACGCGATCGCCGACTGGCCACTTCTGAACGCGCTTCTCAACACAGCATCCGGAGCCTCCTGGGTCTCACTGCACCACGGCGGAGGCGTAGGAATCGGCCGCTCCATCCACGCCGGCCAAGTCACCGTCGCCGACGGCACACCCCTCGCCGCCGAAAAACTCGCCCGCGTACTCACCAACGACCCCGGCACGGGAGTCATGCGCCACGTCGACGCCGGCTACGAACACGCCCGCACCATAGCCCGCGAACGTGGTCTCCACATACCCATGCCCACGCCTACGCCCCATATTCCTACGGAAGCATCATGACCACGCTCATCACCAACATTGGAGAACTGACCACCAATGCAGGTGCGGTGCCGGATGCTGTGGGTCGTGCGGCGCCGGATGCCACCGATTTTGTGCCGGATGCTGCTGACCTCTGCGGCACCCTGCACAACGCCGCCGTCCTCGTAGAAGGCACCCATATAGCGTGGGTCGGACCGGCCGACGCCACACCCGAAATCCCTGGCGGATATGAACATGTTGATGCCGCCGGAGCCGCTGTCATTCCCGGATTCGTCGACAGCCACAGTCACATCGTGTTCGCCGGAGACCGCGCCACAGAATTCGAAGCCCGCATGGCCGGAGAACCCTATGCCGCAGGAGGCATACGATCCACTGTCGCGGCAACACGAGCCGCCAGCGACGAACAACTCCGCCACCGCATGCGAACCCTCGCCGCCGAACTGTATGCGCAGGGCACCACCACCATCGAAATCAAAAGCGGGTACGGCCTCACCGTCGCCGATGAAGAAAGGATCGTGCGCATAGCGCGAGAAATCACGCCCGAAGTGACCTTTCTCGGGGCGCACGTTGTGCCCGAAGAGTATGCCGACCGCCCCGACGCCTACGTCGACCTCGTCACAGGGGCCATGCTCGACGCCTGCGCACCCCACAGCCGTTGGATCGACGTTTTCTGCGAAACCGGCGCTTTCACCACCGAACAAACCCGCCGCATCCTCACCGCCGGCATCAACCACGGCCTCACCCCCCGACTCCACGCCGCACAACTCGGCCCCACCGACGCCATCCCCATGGCCATCGAACTCGGAGCTGCCTCGATCGACCACGCCACCCACCTCAGCGACAGCGACATCGCAGCCCTCGCAGCATCCGAAACCGTCGTCACACTGCTCCCCGGAGTCGAATTCTCGACCCGCCAGACCTACCCCAATGCCCGCCACCTCATCGACGCAGGCATCACCATCGCCCTCGCCTGCGACACCAACCCCGGCACCAGCTACACCACATCGATGCCCCTGTGCATCGCCCTCGCCGTCCGCGAAATGGGTATGACCGTCAGCGAAGCCATCTGGGCCGCCACCGCCGGAGGCGCCCGTGCTCTCCGCCGCACCGACATCGGCATCGTCACCCCCGGAGCCCGCGCTGACATCGTGCTACTGCGAGCCCCCAGTCGCACCCACCTCGCCTACCGACCCGGAGTGCCCCTCGTCGACGCCGTATGGCGGGCAGGCAGCCGCGTGCGGTGACAGAGGGCGGGCTTGGTGGCCAGCGCCCGCTTTTTGCATTCCACGCCTCCCCTTCACTTGTCTGACAAATTCTCATTTGTCTGACAGATATGGCCATTTTTGTCTGACAGATGAGAATCTGTCAGACGGATGCCGGGTGCCGGATGCCGGGTGCCGGGTGCCGGGTGCCGGATGCCGGGTGCCGGATGCCGGGTGAGCGTCCGCTTCGGTCTGTGCAGGCGACGCCCGGGCACCGAGTACACGGCCAAGGGCACCGGATGCTGGGAATAGGGCCGGATGCTGCGCGCGGGGCTGGCCCGCGGCATCCGGGATGGTGTTGGCGTGAACCGCGCCCGGAGTCAGATTCGTCGCTAGCGTGGATGTATGACACGAATTCTTGTTGTTGGTGGGCACGGAAAAATTGCACGCATGCTGGCGCCGGTTCTGGTGCAGCGGGGTGATAGCGTCACTTCGGTGATTCGCAACCCCGATCAGGCCGACGCGGTCGCAGCCACCGGGGCCACGCCCGTCGTTTTCGATGTTGAACAGCGATCACAGGCCGAGTTTGCCGAACTTATTGCCGGTCACGACGCCGTTGTGTGGTCGGCCGGAGCGGGCGGCGGAAACCCGGCCCGCACCCGCGCGGTCGACTATGAGGCCGCCGTGCGTTCCATGGATGCCGCCGTCGACGCCGGAGTGCGCCGATACGTGATGGTGTCGTATTTTGGGTCGTCGCCCGACCACGGTGTTGATCCCGAAAACTCGTTCTATGCTTACGCCGAAGCGAAACCTGCCGCCGACGCACACCTGCGCGAATCCGGCCTCGACTGGACCATCCTCGCGCCCAGCAGCCTCACCCTCGAAACAGCCAGCGGCACCATCGACGTGCACGCCGAAAAATCGGGAACCGTATCGCGCGAAAACGTTGCCCATGTGATCGCACAAACACTCATCGAGCCCGCCACTATTGGCCGCAGCATCCGGTTTAATGACGGCGACCAGCCGATTGCCGAAGCTGTCGCCGCGGCTGCTGCTGGTGCTGGGGCTGGGGCTGGCTCTGCCACTGGTGCTGGTGGTGCTGCGGCTGCTGGCGCTGCTGGTGCTGGGGCTGGCTCTGCCACTGGTGCTGGGGCTGGTGGCGCTGGTGGTGCTGGCACTGCGACCGAGTAGCCCGATCGCCCTGCCTCGCTGACTTCGCGCCCGTCGGCCGTCACTTGTCCGACAGATTCGCATTTGTCTGACAGATGTGGCCGTTTTTGTCTGACAAATGCGAATCTGTCAGACAAATGGGGTGTCGAATGCTGCAGATGGGGAGCCGGATGCTGCAGCTGGGGGCGCCGAATGCTACAGATGGGGCGCCGGATGCCGGAGATGCGGCCCGAACGCCGGAAATGTGGCTGCGGCTGCCCTCACCGATTGGCGTGCCGGGCGATGGCCGAGACGATGGCGTGCAGCACGCTCTCCCAGTCGTGCACGATTTGGGCGTAGTCGAAGCGGAGGGTCTCGTATCCGAGTCGTGAGGCGGCGGCGTCGCGCAGGAGGTCTTTGTGGCGGTGGGTGGGGGAGTCGTGGTTGTCGCGGCCGTCGGCTTCGATGATGAGGTGGCCGTCAATGACGAAGTCGACGCATCCGACTCCGGGAATCCGAACCTGAGACGTTACAGCGATCCCGGCCAGGTGCAGTCGAAGGCGCAGGAGTGATTCGAGTCCGCTGTCGGCGTCGGTGCGGGCCAGGTCGATGAGCCAGTGGGCGCGGCTGGGGAGACGGTGGCGTAACCGTTCGCGTGAATGAGGCGGGATTCGTCGTTGTCGGAGCGCCGATTCGTAGGCGGTAAAGAAGGCCTCGCTTCCGGCACAGTGGTAGTGGTGCACGAGGGCGGTTTCGATGTCGACCGTTCCGAGGCTGCTTTTTCCGCGATGACGATGCTCAATACAGTGGCATTCCGGATGCTGGTGCCGGCGCACGTTCTGGCCCAGCCATACATGGGTATGTTTTTCGGCCGGCAATACCCAGAGGCCGTAGAGGTGCAGCGCGGTCGTGCACGTGACCGCCCCTCCATGATGCGCGGCAGTGATGATGACGGGGTCGGTGGTGGAGAGGGCAAAAACTCCATCCCGAATGCGGCATATGTTTCCGGATGCCACAGCCCGCCCAATCCGCTCGCGGTTGAAGCCTCGCCGGCGCAGTTGTGTTCCGCGCGCGACACCACCGAGTGCCTCAAGGGCTGACCGTAACGACTCCACGCCATGCAGCATGCCAGGCGGCGCAGACGCGACGAGGAAAAATTGGGCGCTGTGCCCACGACCCGTGAGTAATCGTCGCGCACGGTGGCCTGGGGAGGAAACGCTGTTTGCCGACGCGCTCGAACGGCCGACACGAGGCGGCATCCAGGCAGCTGCGACCCCGGGCAGGGCGGTGCGGCCCCGGGCAGGGCAGTGCTGCTCCGCTCGATGCGCGTGACATTGTTGAGGTCGCTGGCGGCCCCCGAGCAGGGCGGTGCGGCCGGGAACCTGGTGCGGCGCTGCCACAGGGACACGTCGCGCCAGGCGAATCAGGCGAAAGCCTCGCGCCTCGCCCCGCTACCTGACCATTCCGGCGAGGAGTTCGAGCACGCAGAGGGCGGCGAGGCGTACGGTGCGGCCGTCGGGGGTGTCGGCGGTGGCGTCGACTTCGGCGATGTCGGCGCTGACGACGCGCGGGTCGTGGGCGATGGCGCGGGTGAGGGAACGGAGCTCCCAGGCGTGGAGTCCGCCGGGAACACTGGCGGGGCAGCCGGGTGCTACCGAGCGGTCACACACATCGACGTCGATATCGAGGTGGATTCGCGAATCTGCAGCATCCGGCAATCCGCCAGCATCCGGAACCCCGCCAGCATCCGGCAACTCGCCAGCGTCTTGCACCCCGGCACCGGTGATCACAGGCTCACCTCCGGCGATGCGCAGCGCTTCGGTGGCGACGTCGGCGATGCCGCGGGCGCGGAATTCGTCGAGGGTGACCACGCGGATGCCGTAGCCGGCGGCGCGCTCGGCGTAGGCGGCGGAGTTGGCGTAGTCGGCGACGCCGATTTGTACGATGCGGTGCGGGTCGATGCGTTCGCCTGTTGGTGCGTCGTCGATAAGGCGGCGTACGGGTGATCCGTTCGATACGCCGTCGCGCAGGTCGAAGTGGGCATCGAAGGTGATGAGTCCGCGAGCCCCAGCTCCGCGCGCAACCGGATACGTGAGCGAATTGTCTCCGCCGAGCGCGATCACGCGGCGCACGGAATGGCTGAGTGAACGCACCGCCTCGACCGTGCGTTCGATGCCCTCGGCGGTGTCGGGGTCGTGAATATCGCCAGCGTCGGCCACGGTGATGTGGTCGCGCAGATCGATCGCGGGCGGCCCCATCAGCGTGGGGCTAAAACGTTGCAGCGCCTGGCGAATCGCCGCGGGGGTGGCGTGGGCTCCGGTGGGCGAGAGCGAGGTTGCGTGGGTAGGAACCCCGATAATTGCGGCATCCGGATGCTGTGCCCCAGCCTGCGCCTCACTATCTGGCCAGGCGGGCCAGTTGCCGGCGCGGGGCCAGAGAGGGTCATGCGGGAGAGTCATGGTGCTCCTATCGTGCGGGTCGTGGTGGGTCATGGTGGGTGGCGGACGAAGCGACGGCCGGAGTGAGGGACAGGGTGCCGGACGAGCGAGGGTAGCAAGCGGGCCGGCAGGCGCTGCGCCCGCGATCACACGATGGGTATGACGGCGTGCGCGATGGTGTAAATGGCGAGGCCTGCCAGGGCACCGACGATGGTGCCGTTGAGGCGAATGTATTGCAGGTCGCGGCCGACCATGAGTTCAATTTTTTCGGTGGTTTCGGCAGGGTCCCATTTTTCGATGGTGTCGGTGATGATCGAGGCAATGTCGTGCCGGTAGCGGTCGACGGCGAACACGGCGGCGTCGGTCACCCACGTGTTGACGCGGTTGTGTAGTGCTTCTTCTGTCGTGAGGCGTTGTCCGACTTCGGCGAGGGCCGAACGGGCCCGCTGGCGCAGGGCGCTGTGGGGATTGTCGAGGGCGGCGAGCAGCCCGTTCTTGGCAGAGTGCCATGCTTCGGCGGCGAGCGCTGCGACACGCGGACTGTCGAACAGGTTGGTTTTGGCGTTTTCGAGTCTGCCGCGCATGGTCGGGTCGTGCTGGAGTGCGTCAGCGAGGCGGGCGAGGTAGCCGTCGAGGGCTCGGCGGGCTTTGTGGTGCGGGTCGTGTTGCACGGCCTGCATGAATTTGACGGCTTCACGGTACACCGTGTCGTCGACGAGTCGGTGCGCGAGGGATGGCACCCACGAGGGGAGCCGCTGCGAGAACAGGCCCTGGAACACGTGTTCGTTGGCCTGCAGCCAGTTGCTGATGCTGTCGACAGCGAGGTCAACGGCGGGGTGGTGGGCATCGACGTCGACGACGCGTTGCAGCCAGGCTCCGGCGGGCGGGCCCCATTCGGGGGCGACGAGGTGGGTGCGGGCGAGGTCGGTGATAACGTCGCGCACGTCGTCGTCGCTGAGCGCATGCAGCACGGCGGTGGCGATCGTGGCTCCTTCGGCGGCGACGCGTTCGGCGTTGGTGACGCCCTCTTTTTCGGTCGGGTCGCTCAGCCACGCGCCCAGCCGTTGGGCGACGCGGGTTTCGTCGAGTTTGGCGCGCACCACGTCGCCCGACAAAAAGTTGGTTTCGACAAATTCCCCCAGTGACCGGCCAATTTCGTCTTTGCGGCGCGGAATAATGGCGGTGTGAGGGATAGGTATGCCCATCGGATGCCGAAACAGTGCGGTCACGGCAAACCAGTCGGCGAGCGCACCCACCATGCCGCCTTCGGCTGCCGCACGCGCATAGCCGAGGGCAGGAACGCGCCCCTGCAGCCAGAACGACACCACAAACAGCACGGCCATCGCGAGTAGCGCGCCGAGTGCGACGGCTTTCATGCGGCGGAGTCGCTGCAGCCGTTCGCGATCGGCCGGCGAGAGCAGGGTGGGAGTGCGTTGCGCCATGGGGTCATCTTGCCATGCACGTGTGACAGGGCCGGGGTGCGACTGTGGCGGGTGGGGTTGTGCGGCACTGTCAGGGGTGCCGGGTACTCTCGTAGCGTGATTGAAGACATCAAGAAACGGGCGTTGCACCGCACGAGCATTCTCGAGGGGCAACTGCGCGGTATCACTCGCATGATTGAGAGCGAGGACTACTGCATGGACATCATTACGCAGTCACGTGCTATTCAGCGCTCGCTGGAGTCGCTCAATCGCTTGCTGCTCGAAAACCATTTGCGCACGCACGTGACGCACATGTTTGATGAGGGCGGTGACCAGCGCGAGCAGGCGGTGGGCGAGTTGTTGAAGGCTTTTGAGTTCGACCGCCGTTAGCCGTGCGCCCGCCCGCTAACCCTGTGCGCGGTGGCGGGTTTGCGGCATCCGGATGCTACTGCTTCGCCAATCCCTGGCACACCCAGCCTTCGGGCATGTGGCCGGAGTCAAGGAATTCGGCGAGGCGCGCGAGGGTTTCGGGATCGGCATCGGCGTCGATGTGAGGGTAGATGACGGGTTCTTCTTTGCTGTTGTGGTCGTCGAGTAGCGACAGCATGGCGCGGCAGTCGGCAATGAGCGCGTCGATGGTTTCTTGCGTGGGCGCAGCGTCGGAGAGCGCAGCGTCGGAGGGTGCAGAATTGGCAGGCGCAGCGGCACCGCCTATGGCGTCGAGTTGGGCGTCGAGGTTGTCCATCGCCTGCCAGAGGGCGGCATGTTCGCGCACCATTACCATGAGTGCCATCATGAGCCCGCCGGTGCGAAGGCTCGGAAAAACGATTTCTTCTTCGAGGTAGATGTGGCGGCGCAGCGCGGTCATGGCCTCGCGCAGTGGTTGGAACCAGGCCTGAAGTTTCGCCGCAGCATCCGAAACTCCCGAAGCTCCCGAGACCCCCGAAGAGTGCGCCGTGAACGCTTCGATGCCGCGGTCGATCGCGTGGTGTTCGTGCAGCAGGGCGGTGGCGAGCGGGCCGAGTTCGCCGGCGGTGGGGGAGTCAGTGGTTTCTGTGTCCATGATGGTCTCCTTACTGGATGTTTCGCGGGGTTCTTCGCAGCGCCATGCGGTTACTGTTCGCGCGTGTACTGCAGGAGTAGTTCGCTGTCGGCGCGCAGTACGGTGCGAAGACTCAGGGCGTGGGGTGTGGCTGCGGGGCTCACGGCGATGCGTCCGGCAAGGCCTGCTTCGACGCTGGGTGCGAGGGTAAGAAACAGGGTGTCGACGGCGTCGGCGGCCAGGAATGACCCGAACAGGTGCGGTCCGCCTTCGGCGTGCACGTGCGTGAGTCCGCGGATAGCGAGGTCGGCGCGAATACGTTGGGGGTCAACGGCAGTGTCGCCGACGGCAACCACGTTGGCGACCTGCGCGAGGGCTTCCCAGCGGTCGCGAGGGGCCGAAGCAACCGTGTAAATAATGGGCCGCGATTCGCCGGGCGTCTGCGTGGGTGCGTCGGTAAAGACGGGTGACGAAGGGTCAAGATCGAGCCGGGCGCTTACCAGTACGAATACCGGATGCTGCGCAAGCCCCGCCTTCTCGCGCCACTGCACTGCTGCCTCGTCGAGCCGCATGGCTCCGTATCCTTCTATGCGCACGGTACCCGCGCCGACGAGTACGGCGTGAGCGGCGTAGCGCAGCAGGTCGAATATGCGTTTGTCGGCGGCGTCGCCGAGAGGCCCCGATTTACCGGCCCGTGTGACCGCGCCGTCGACGCTCGAGATAAAGTTCATGCTCAACCGAAACTCGTCGGCGGGGGCACGCATGGTTTCGAGCAGTTCGGCATCGCTGAGGTCGCCCTGTGGGTTGGGCCACAGCCGATCAATAACGCTGGTCATGGTGCCTCCTGGTAAAAACGCCTACACGTTGTGTGTGGGGTGCATGTTGTGTTCGAGGTAGGCGGGTTGGCGCCAACCCATGATGGCTTCGCACATGCGTGCAGCATCGACAGCGGCGATGACGTCGTGCATCCGGAGTATGCGTGCCCCGCGCATAACGCACGCTGTCATGGCGGCGAGCGACCCGGGCAGACGTTCGCCCTGGGGCCGGTTGAGTGATTCTCCAATAAAGTCTTTGTTTGACACGGCAGCGAGTAGCGGCAGGCCGATGGATGCGATTTCGTCGAGTCTGCGCGTGATTTCGAGGGTGTGCAGCGTGTTTTTGTCGAGGTCGTGGCCGGGGTCGATCACGATTTTGTCGCGGCTGATCCCGGCGTTTTCGGCACGCTCCACGCGGTCAACCAAAAATTGGCGCACTTCGCCCACCACGTCATCAAAGTGGGCGGCGGGTTTTTCTACCCGCGGCGGCCCCACGCTGTGGGTAATAACAACGTGGGCGTTGCCGGATGCAATAACCCCAGCCATGTCGTCGTCTCCGAGCCCGCTCGTGTCGTTCACCACGGCCGCCCCCGCCTCGATTGCTGCGCGGGCAACGGCGGCACGGTTGGTGTCGACCGAGATCACGGCGTCGGGCCGCTCGGCCATAATGGCCCTGATCACGGGTGCGACGCGATCAATTTCTTCTTCGGTCGAAACCGCCGGGCCGCGCCCAAAAGGTACTCCGCCGATGTCGAGCCAGTCGGCACCGTCGTCGAGCGCCTGCAGCGAACTTTCTACCGCGCGGTCGAGCACAAAGGTGGCGCCGCGGTCGTAAAACGAGTCGGGAGTGCGGTTGATCACGGCCATGACGGCCACCTGGCGGTCGAAATCGAAGGTGCGGGCACCGATCGTGCGAATCATGGTCATGAAGGCGGAGTCTTTCTGTCGCGTCGTTGCTGTCGGGCGGGGCTCGTGGGCGAGGCAGTCGGGCGAGGCTAGGGGCAGCGCCCCGACTATCCCACGTTTTCGAGCAGGTGGCCCATGCGGGTGTGTTTGGTTTGCAGGTACGACAGGTTGTCTTGTTGCACACCCACAACGAGGGGCACTCGCTCTGTCACCGTGATGCCGTGCGCGCGCAGTTGCGCGATTTTGTCGGGGTTGTTGGTGAGCAGATGCACCTCGTGAATACCCAGGTGGTCGAGTATTTCGGCGGCGGCCGTATAGTCGCGGGCGTCGTCGGGTAGGCCGAGGCTGCGGTTGGCGTCGACGGTATCAAGGCCGTGCTCTTGCATCCGGTATGCCCGCAGTTTATTGCCCAGGCCGATGCCGCGACCTTCGTGTCCGCGCAGATAGATGACAGTGCCGCCCTCGCTAGCGATGAGTGCCAGGGCTGCGTCGAGTTGCGGCCCGCAGTCGCATTTGAGCGACCCAAAGGCTTCGCCCGTAATGCATTCGGAGTGCACGCGCACCAGGCTTTCGCTCGTGATGGTGCCCGACGAGATAGCGAGGTGTTCGGTGCCGCTGGCTGTTTCGCGAAACGCGCGGAACACGAGTGGGCCAAAGGTGGTGGGAACAGTCGTTTCGGCCACGAGTTCGACCGTGGCGGTGGCGGCAGGAACTGTGTTGGGGTGGGGCACGGTGCTTGCTTCAGGCACAGTGCTTGCTTCGGGCTCTGCGGTTATTGTTACGCCCATGATTGCTCCAGTTCTACGGCCGGGTTGGCAAGTTTCTCGGGGTCGACGGCGTCGCCGCGCACGATCATGTCCTGAATGGTCTCATTGACGTCCCACACGTTCACGTTCATGCCTGCGACGACGGCGTTGTTGTGCAGCCAGAAGGCGATGAATTCGCGGGTGGCGAGGTCGCCGCGCACCACCACTCGATCGTACGAGCCGGCGGGTGCGTAGCCACTGTATTCCATGCCCAGGTCGTACTGGTCGGTATAAAAATATGGCAGTGCGCTAAAGGCTGCCTCGGTGCCCATGATGGCGTCGGCGGCGGTGGCGGGCTGGTTGAGTGCGGTGGCCCAGTGTTCTACTCGCACCCGGCGGTGCAGTACCGGATGCTGCTCGTTGGCGATATCTCCGACGGCATAAATGTTGCTGTCGCTCGAGCGCAGGGAGGCATCAACGAGCACGCCGTTGTCGAGGGCGAGACCGGCCGACTCGGCCAGTTCGAGGTTGGGTATTGCGCCGATGCCGATGATGACGGCATCGGCATCGATCACTTCGCCACCCTCCAAGCGCACGCCGGTGGCGCGGCCGCTGTCGGTCACAATGCTGTCGACGTGCGCGTTCGTGCGAAGATCAACGCCGTGCGAGCGGTGCAGGTCGGCAAACACCTGCGCAATCTCGATGCCGAGCACGGTGGCCAGGGGCAGTTCGCTGCGCTCGAGTACCGTTACGTGGCTGCCTGCGGTGCGTGCTGCTGCCGCGACTTCGAGGCCGATCCACCCGCCGCCAATGAGTACGAGACGCTGACCGTCGCCGAACGTTGCACGAATAGCATCGGCGTCGTCGACCGTTCGCAGTGAATACACGTTGGCAGCGTCGACGCCGCGCAGGGGAAGCATCCGGGGTGTTGATCCGGTGGCGAGTACCAACCGGTCGTAGGGGAGTGTGGTGTCGTCGTCGAGTGTGACGGTGCGTGCTGCGCTGTCGACGGCGGTGGCGCGCACGCCGAGTCGCAGGTCAACACTGTGTTCGGCATACCAGGGCCGGGGGAGCACAACCGCGTCGTCAAAGCTGCCCTCGCCGGCGAGATAGGTTTTCGACAGGCTAGGGCGCTCATAGGGCAGCCGGTTTTCGGCGGCGACGAGTGTGAGCGTGCCGGTGTAGCCGCGTTCGCGCAGTGCTTCGACTGTTTTTGCGCCCGCGAGCCCGCCGCCAATAACGACGATATTTGTGGGCGCAGTGGCGGCTGCGTCTGTGGTGGTCGACATTGTGTGCTCCAAACGTTGAGTGCGCGGGTGGCACGAGAGTGCCGGATGCTGCGCAATGAAGGGAGTCGTCGAGTGTGCTCGGCGGCTATCGCTAAAAGATCTTTGTTTTAGATAGTGGCCCGCTTTGCCGAGTTTGTCAATATTCACTGGTGTTAGACTTGGGCTATGGAAACGCCAGCACCTATCGACCCCCATGAGGGCCTCGATGCGCTCGCCGACCCTGCCCGCCGCGCTCTCTATGAGTACGTTGCTGCGCAGAGCCAGCCCGTCACACGAGCCCAGGCAGCCCAACACAGCGGAATGAAACGCGGCCTTGCCGCCTACCATCTCGACCGCCTTGTCGCCGCCGGTCTGCTCGCTTTTTCTTATGCCCGCGACGAAGGCAAGTCGGGCCCCGGCGCGGGACGACCCGCCAAACGGTACACGCGGGCATCCGACGACTTTGCTATCTCACTACCGCCGCGCAAATATCACACGCTCGCAGGTATCTTGGCCGACGCGGTCGCTGCCGACAGCAGCGGTGCAGTAAGCGCTGCGCTGTCAGCGGCGGCGCGAGCCGAGGGAGCGCGCGCGGCAGCAGAGGCAGCAGATGCGCGCACACCTGCATCCGTACCCGTACCCGCGACTGCCTCCGTACCCGAGGCCGGCACGATGGCGGCGCTGCGTGCCCACGGTTACGAACCGACGGTCACCGACGACGGCACAATTATTATGCGCAACTGCCCTTTTCATCAGGTGGCGCAGCAGCAGCCGAAGCTCGTGTGCACGCTCAATCACGATCTTTTGCAGGGCTATTTACAGGGTGCGGGTGATGACCCCGAGCGCGCCGAATTGTCGCCGTGTTCGGGCCGGTGCTGCGTGGTTATTCACCCAGCGGCGGCAGATCGCCGCTAATGCGCAGCACGCGCCCGGCCGATTCGTGTCCGGCAGCAAGGCGTGCCGTGGCGTCGGCGCCCTCGAGGAGCGCGCCGAGGTATCCGGCGGCAAAAGCGTCGCCCGCTCCCACCGGTTCAACGACATCCACGGGGGGTGCAGCAACGAACACGGCTGCTGCGGTGTCGGTAAATTCGGTGGCGCCCACATCGCCGTCTTTCACAACGAGGGTGCGGCAGCTGTGCAAAAGCTGGCGAATAGCATCCGGATGCACCGTGCCCCACAGTCTCTCGGCTTCGTCGCGCCCCACAAAGCAGATGTCGGCGCGCTGCGCGAGTGCTTCGAGCATGGTGGCGGCTTCGTCCAGTGGCCAGAGTGAGCGCCGGTCGTTGACGTCGAAAGACACGAGGGCGCCGGCAGCATGGGCGTCGTCGATCAGCTGGTCGAGCATGGCAGCGCACGAGGCAGACAGCGCTGCGGTAATACCGGTCACGTGCACAATGCGCACGCCCTGCAACTGTTCGGGCTGCAAAAACCCGGGGGCCATGCGCGAGGCGGCAGAATCACGCCGATAGTAGTACACGCTTGAGCCTTCGGCGGCGGGGTCTTTAAACATCACTCCCGTGGGTGCGTGCTCATCGGTTTCTACCCACAGGTGCACGCCGCGTGCTTCGAGCTCGCCACAAATACGCTGCCCCAAAGGATCATTGCCCAGTCGTGAGGCCCACACGGCGTGGTGTCCGGATGCCGCTAACTGCGCGGCCACATTCGATTCGGCCCCCGCCAGGCTCACCATCGCCGACAACGCTGTGCTCAGGGGTTCATTAACGGGCGTTACCAGCAGCATGGATTCGCCGACGCACACCACCTGCGGGGGCGTGACAGAGGACGTCGACAACTCGGCAGAAGAAGACATAGTGATCGCAAAAATTCTTTCGGGGGCAGGGTGTGGGCGAGCGGAATGCGATAGTTCGCCCTGACGAAGACTATCGATCTCAGACCCCGGATGCGACACGCCGACGACACGCGCACGACACGCCGAGCTGCGTTTTCCACAGCCTGGGGAATGTCAGAGGCCCCCATTAGCGTCACACCTGTGGATGAAAAATTCGCGGCCGCGTACGAACCGCGCAACCACGCGGTTAACCGGCTCGTGCGCGGCTTGGCAAACTGTGGATGATTCGGTGGAAAACCTGTGGTGAACCGGTGGAATACTCCGCGAAACTACAGTGTTGTAACTACTAGACCTAGTGGTTGTTGCCGATATGCATCGCAATATGTAGTTGTGTGAGTAGTATTGAAGTCCCGGCGGGAAACCACCGGGAAACCGAAAGATTTGAGGGGAGTCACGCGGGATTATGGCCATTACGGTGTACACCAAGCCTTCATGCGTTCAGTGCAACGCAACGTATCGTGCACTCGATGCCAAGGGCATCGATTACGAGGTTCTCGACCTATCGGAAGACCCGGCTGCGCTGGAGCAAGTGAAAGCTCTTGGCTATATGCAGGCACCCGTTGTGATCACCGACGAAGACCACTGGTCGGGCTTTCGCCCCGACAAGATCAACGAACTGGCTTCGCGTCTGGTCTGATGTCGATCGCCGGTGCTCGCGCACCGGCGATACACGTTCAACGTCACTCGCGGGCCCCGCGGCCCGCATTCGGACGGACCTCGGAGGGAGGTGCGGACATGACGGCGACAACAGCAGTAAAAACCGGCACTGAAGTGCCGCTGCTGGTCTTTTTCTCGAGCGTCTCGGGCAACACAGCCCGCTTCATCGAGAAGTTGGGAATGCGGGCAGTGCGCATTCCGCTCTACCGGACCGACGAAGAACTCACCATCAACGAGCCCTATGTGCTTGTGACACCAACATATGGTGGCGGTGCCGGTCGCAACGTTGAGAGGGGGGCGGTCCCTAAACAGGTGATCCGATTCCTCAACGATGAACACAACCGGAGTCTGATTCGCGGAGTCATCTCTGCGGGCAACACAAATTTTGGCGATTCGTTCTGTCTCGCCGGAGAAATCATCAGCCGCAAGTGCCAGGTGCCGCACTTGTATCGGTTTGAAGTTTTTGGCACTGAAGACGACGTCGAACGCGTCAGCGACGGATTGGAACGATGGTGGAAACAGCAGTGAAAGACGAGGCGGCCTTTAAGGTCAACCCGAAGTATGAGGGCATGGATTACCACGCGCTCAACGCCATGCTCAACCTGTACGACGAGAACGGCAAGATTCAGTTCGATGCCGACCGCCGCGCAGCGCGGGAGTTTTTCCTGCAGCACGTCAACCAGAACACGGTGTTCTTTCACTCTCTGAAAGAGCGGCTCGACTACCTGGTCGAGAAGGAATACTACGACCCTGCCGTGCTCGAGAAGTACTCGTTCGAGTTCATCCAAAAACTCAATGACTTCGCCTATTCGAAGAAGTTCCGTTTTTCAACGTTCCTCGGTGCTTTTAAGTACTACACCAGCTACACCCTCAAAACCTTCGACGGCAAGCGTTACCTTGAGCGTTTCGAAGACCGTGTGGTGATGACGGCGCTTGCTTTGGCCGACGGCGACGAGACCCTTGCTCTCGAACTTGTCGACGAGATCATTTCGGGCCGTTTCCAGCCGGCGACCCCCACATTCTTGAACGCCGGTAAGGCGCAGCGTGGTGAACTGGTCAGCTGCTTCTTGCTGCGCATCGAAGACAACATGGAGTCGATTGCTCGCGGCATCAACTCGTCGCTGCAACTGTCGAAGCGGGGCGGCGGGGTTGCGCTGCTGCTGTCGAACCTGCGTGAGGCGGGTGCGCCGATTAAGAAGATTGAGAACCAGTCATCGGGCATCATCCCTGTGATGAAGCTTCTCGAAGACAGCTTCTCGTACGCTAACCAGTTGGGTGCCCGCCAGGGTGCCGGTGCTGTGTACCTCAACGCACACCACCCCGACATTCTGCGCTTTCTTGACACCAAGCGTGAGAACGCCGACGAGAAGATTCGTATTAAGACACTCTCGCTGGGTGTTGTCGTACCCGACATCACGTTCGACCTGGCACGCAAGGGCGAAGACATGTACCTGTTCTCGCCGTACGACGTCGAGCGCGTGTATGGCGTGCCTTTTGGCGACCTCTCGGTCACCGAGAAGTACCACGAGATGGTCGATGACCCGCGCATTAAGAAGACGAAGATTAATGCTCGCGAGTTCTTCCAGACTCTCGCCGAGATTCAATTCGAGTCGGGCTACCCGTACATCATGTTTGAAGACACGGTCAACCGTGCCAACCCCATCAAGGGGCGCATCAACATGTCGAACCTGTGCAGCGAGATTCTGCAGGTCAACACTCCCACCAGCTATAACGACGACCTCTCGTACGACCAGGTGGGTAAAGACATTTCGTGCAACCTTGGTTCGATGAACATCGCTCTGGCGATGGACGCCGACGACCTCGGTAAGACGGTGGATGCCGCCATCCGGGCTCTGACTGCCGTGAGCGAGCAGAGCGCTATTGGTTCTGTGCGTTCTATTGAAGAAGGCAACGATCGTACGCACGCCATTGGCCTGGGGCAGATGAACCTGCACGGCTATCTGGCACGCGAGCACGTGTTCTATGGCTCAGAAGAGGGTCTCGACTTTACGAACATCTACTTCTATACGGTGCTGTATCACGCGCTTCGTGCGTCGAACAAGCTCGCGATCGACCGAGGCCGCGCCTTTGATGGCTTTGAAGACTCGACCTATGCTTCGGGTGAATTCTTTGACAAGTACATCGATCAGGAGTGGGTGCCTGCGACCGAGAAGGTGAAGCAGATGTTTGCTCGCCACCACATTCCGACGCAGAGCGACTGGGTAGAGTTGAAAGACTCGATTCAGAAGCACGGTATTTATAACCAGAACCTGCAGGCCGTGCCCCCAACCGGATCTATTTCGTACATCAACAACTCGACGAGCTCGATTCACCCGATCGCGTCGAAGGTTGAGATTCGTAAAGAGGGCAAGCTGGGGCGCGCGTACTACCCGGCGCCGTTTATGACGAACGACAACCTGGAGTACTACCAGGATGCGTATGAGATCGGTTACGAGAAGATCATCGACACGTATGCTGCTGCCACGCAGCACGTGGATCAGGGTCTGTCGTTGACGCTGTTCTTTAAAGATACGGCGACGACGCGTGACATCAACCGTGCACAGATTTACGCATGGCGCAAGGGCATTAAGACCATCTATTACATCCGCATCCGGCAGTTGGCTTTGGGCGGCACCGATATGGAAGAGTGCGTCAGCTGCATGCTGTAGGCAGTGGTGACAGTGCTGGTGTTTGTGACGAGAGAAGTATAGGAATGAACGCGAAGACTTTGGAGCTTGGGCAGCAGGTTGTTCAGGCTATTAACTGGAACCGCATCGAAGACGACAAAGATCTTGAGGTGTGGCACCGTCTGGTAAATAACTTTTGGGTGCCCGAGAAGATTCCGCTGTCGAACGACTTGCAGTCGTGGGCGACGCTCACCGACTACGAGAAGCGTATGACTGAGCGTGTGCTCACTGGGCTGACGCTGCTCGACACGATTCAGGGCACGGTGGGTGCGGTGTCTTTGATTCCGGATGCCGTAACGCCGCACGAAGAAGCGGTGTTGACAAATATTGCGTTTATGGAGTCGGTGCATGCGAAGAGCTATTCGTCGATTTTTTCGACGCTGTGCTCGACGCAGGAGATTGACGACACGTTCCGTTGGGCTGCCGAGAACCCGCAGTTGCAGGCGAAGACGCACATGATTTTGAGCCGTTATGACGGTGATGATCCGTTGAAGCGCAAGATTGCGTCGACACTGCTTGAATCATTCCTGTTCTATTCGGGCTTCTATCTGCCGCTGTATTGGGCGACGAAGGCGAAGCTGCCGAACACGGCCGACATTATTCGCCTCATCATTCGTGACGAAGCGGTGCACGGCTATTACATCGGTTACAAGTATCAGATTGGTGTTGCGAAGGAGTCGGAGCAGCGCCAGCAGGAGCTGAAAGACTTTACGTTTGAGCTGCTGTATGACCTGTATGAGAACGAGGTGAAGTACACGCAAGACCTGTACGACCCCGTTGGTCTCACTGAAGACGTACTCGGCTTCTTGCGTTACAACGCCAACAAGGCACTCATGAACCTCGGCTACGAGGCGATGTTCCCGTCTGATTCGTGCGAGTTCAACCCCGCCGTTCGTGCCTCACTCTCGCCCAACGGTGACGAAAACCACGACTTCTTCTCGGGGTCGGGTTCCTCGTACGTGATCGGCAAGGCTGAAGCCACCGAAGATGAGGACTGGGACTTCTAGAAGTCCTCATTTCGAAGGTCTAAATATGACCTGTTTACGCCCCTGATCAGCGAATTTTCGCGGGTCAGGGGCGTTTTCGTGTCTCCAACTTGAAAGACGAAGGAGAGTAACGATGAGCAAGAACAACCACCCGATTGGGCACGTGGATGGCACGCGCCCACTGCGGGATTGCCTGCGCCGGTGCGACGCGGTGGACGGATCCCCAAGGGTGGATGTTGGGTCTGGACCAGAGTCGCCGGCTGGTCAGCAGAGTTAGAGGTCCGCACTCAGCCTCCGCAGAACCCCTTCATAGACGTGTTCGGCAGTCGCTTCGAGATCCATTGTCGGGTCTATCAGCCATTGCAGACCGAGGCCGTCCATCAGGGCGATGTAGCCGCGTGCTTCGTGCTCGATTTCGCTCTCGCTGAGAGGCCGTATCTCTCCGTCTTCGCAGGCCTGCCGGAATGCGTTACTGAGGTTTTCGAGCAGCTGCGAGTAACGGAGGGCGATGAACTTGTGCGCGGGGTGGTCTGGATCTGTCGACTCGCTCGCGGTACTGAGCAGTAGCTGTACTAGGCCACGGTTATGCACGTTGATGTGGGTGACTGCGGCGAAACCCCGAAGTGCTGTCATGCCGCGGTTCTCGGTGATAGACACCTTGGACTTGTCGGAATCGGAGTGGTCGAGCACCGCAGTGAAGAGCTCTGCTTTGGTGCCGAAATGACGGATTAGTGCGGACGCGGAGACACCGATCTCGTCGGCGATTTGGCGTAGAGACCCACCGTGATATCCGTGTTGACCGAATATCTTTGTCGCTGTCTCAATGATCTGGCGACGCCTTGCGATGCCTGTCGAGTAGGGGCCTCTCGTGGTTTTAGAAGCAGAGGTAGTTGGGGTGGCGTCAGCAGCAGACATACCTCGATTATGCCTCGGGCCTGGTTGTGACCACATTGTGATAAATGAAAAGTTAGCAACTGTTCTGGTTTGGTGCTAATTTTGTCACCAAGAGGCGGCACGACGGCGTATCGCTCACGACGAAAGGACCAAAGATGGCCCGTTGGAAGACTGCTGGCATCGTGCTGTTGGCCGGTGCTCTCACTGCGACCGGGTGTGCCGGTGGCGGCCCCACCGGATCTACCGGTGATGCAGATTCGGTTCTCAGCATCGGATCGACTACTGGCCCGCAATCGTGGGATCCAGCTGACATTGGCGACGCTAACTATAAGCCGTACGCGCAGGCAGCATACGACACGCTGATTCTTCGCCAGCCCGACGGCGAGTACGTTCCGATGCTCGCGTCGGCGTGGAGCTTCAGCGACGATAACCGCACCATCACGATCGAACTTCGCGATGACGTCACCTTCTCTGACGGGGAGCAGTTTAACGCCGAGGCCGTTGTGGCGAACTTCGAACATTTCTCGTCAGGCACAGGGCCACTCAACACTCAGCTGACGGGGCTCGAGTCAGTCGTAGCGACCGAAGAATATACCGTTATGGCGACATTTACAGAGCCGATTCCCGACCTTGTGTACAACCTTTCGGATGCCGCAGGTCGTATGGCGAGCCCGGCGAGCCTCGGCAGTGACAGCTTGGCAACAGTGCCCGTCGGTTCGGGCCCCTATGTCATGAGCGAGGCCGACACCGTGCAGGGTTCGCTCTACACACTTACTGCACGTGAAGACTATTGGAACCCCGATCTACAGAAATTCGACGAAGTCGAATTCCGAGTGTTTGAAGACGAGTCGGCTTTGCTCAACGCACTTCGCTCCGGACAGATCGACGCCGGTAACCTCACAAACCCCGATAGCGTGCAGAACGCGACAGCTGCTGGCTACGCGATCCTCAAGCCGGAAGCACACATCTCTTGGTTTGGTCTCATCCTCTTCGACCGCGATGGCACGATGGTGCCGGAGCTCGCAGACCCGCTTGTGCGGGAGGCGCTTGCTTGGGCAATTGACCGCGAGACCCTCGCCAACGTGACGCTCGGAATTGAAGATGGTGTGATCGACACCCAAATGTTTAACGAAGGCTCTCCTGCTTGGTCATCTCACCTTGCCCAGGCCTACCACTATGACGCCGACAAAGCGAAGGAATTGATGGCCGAAGCCGACGTCACCGGATTCACGATGACGCTTCCGGCATCCGGTTTGTTTACCCAGGGCATGATGACCGGCGTAAAAAATAACCTCGCTGAGATCGGCGTCGAGGTGGTGTGGGAAGACATCCCTGCGCAAGCATTCGTCAGCGACATGATCGCCGGTAAGTATGCGGCTAGCGTGATGGTTCTCGGTGCGGTGCCCACCGATTGGTCCGTCGTTCAGAACTATCTGACACCGACGTCGGCGTGGAATCCACTGGGCACAACCAACAGTGAGCTGCAACAGCTGATTGATTCTATTCCTGGCCAGACCGAAGAAGAACGCGATAAGTCGTACCGGGAGATCAATCAGTTTGTCATCGAAAACAACTGGTTCCAGCCGTGGTTCTGGGCCGAAGAGAACTTTGCTGTCAACGAAGACGCCGTGCAGGTAGAGCTGCAACTTCAGCAGAACGTGCCGTCGATCTACAACTACTCGCCCGCTCACTGATTTCACGTGGCCCGGCAGATACCGGCCGGGCCACGTCAACTCTCCACGGAAATTCATATGCTGACTTTTCTTGCAAAACGGGTCCTCTCCGGGATCGTGCTGATCGTACTGATCCCATCCGTCGCATTCGTTCTAATGCGCGCTGGATCCTCGGATGTTGCTCGCCAGATTCTGGGGCAAACGGCATCTGAAGAACAAGTTGCGGCGCGTGCCGCACAACTCGGACTTGACCGGCCGCTTATCTCCCAGTACGCCGACTGGGCGGGGCGCGCCCTGCAGGGCGACCTCGGCGTCTCGTGGTTCACGAATGAACCCGTCGCCCAAGCAATGGCAACACGTGTTCCTGCCACTCTGAGCCTGGTGATGGTGACGACGGTCATCGCGGCGATTATTGCAGTCGCGCTCGGCTTAGCTGCCGCCTACTACAAGGGATGGCTCGACAGTGTGCTCCAAGTCCTGTCGATCATCGGCTTCGCGCTCCCTGGCTTCTGGCTCGCGTTGATGCTGGTCGTGTGGTTCGCCATCGAAAATCCCATCTTTCCTGCTACGGGTTACACCCCAATTTCCGACGGAGTCGGGGCATGGGCGAGGTCCATTGTGCTGCCGGTCACGGCGCTCGCCGTAGGTGCCGTCACCGCGACAGCTCAGCAGGTGCGTGGCGCCGTGCGCGACGTCTTGCAGCAAGATTGGGTACGCACGCTTCGTGCCCGCGGTATTTCTCAAGCCTCCCTCATTTTCAAGCACGTTCTGAGAAGTGCGGGCGTCGCCGGTTTGACCGTGATCGGCTTGCAGTTCATCGGGCTCCTAGGGGGCGCTGTTTTCGTTGAGCGAGTGTTCGCTATCCCTGGGATGGGGCAGGTGCTCGTCACCTCGACGGCCCAGGGCGACCTGCCACTGGTCCTGGGAGTCGTGCTCGTCACGACGGTCATCGTTGTGATCGTCAACCTTGTTATCGACGTGGGAGTCGGTTTCTTTAACCCGAAGGCTCGTTTGTCATGACCAATGAATTCACTGCAGTTCTTCCTACAGGAAAACCAACCCGAAAGCGCGGTTCGGTCGTCGTTCGCGCGCTCCGGAATCCGGCGGGTTTTGTCGCAGGGATAATCATCGCGCTCGTACTTCTCGCTGCGCTGCTTGCCGATGTCATCGCACCGTATGGAGCTCACGAGAGTGATCTCTCGCGCCTGTTTGAACGCGGTGGTGACGGGCATCTACTCGGCACTGATGGCGCCGGACGAGATGTATTCTCGCTATTGATTTACGGCGCTCGCTCCTCGCTTATTGGTGCGGCAATCGCTGTTGGTGTTTCTATCGTGACTGGCGTGCCGACAGGGCTGATCGCGGGCTTCTATGGACGCTGGTTTGACCAGGTTGGCACCTGGGTTTCGAGCGCGATACTCGCTCTCCCCGGCATTGTCGTTCTGCTTGCATTCCGCGCTTCAGTGAGCACATCGATGTGGGCTGCAATGCTTGTCTTCGGTGTGCTGCTCGCGCCTTCGTTCTTCGTGCTTGTTCGCGCCGCGGTGCGGGCCGTGAGAAATGAGTTGTACGTCGATGCGGCTCGAGTAACCGGGGTCTCTGACGCGCGGATCATTTCACGTCACGTTTTGACTATCGTGCGTGCGCCGATCGTGATTCAGGCGGCGATGGTCGCGGCCCTCGGACTCATGATCCAGGCGGGCCTTGAGTTTCTTGGCTTGGGTGACCGTGACACAGCCAGCTGGGGTCAGACATTGAATGAGGGGTTCCAGAACATCTACCG
This sequence comes from Microbacterium luticellae, assembly GCF_050408645.1. Taxonomy (NCBI): domain Bacteria; kingdom Bacillati; phylum Actinomycetota; class Actinomycetes; order Micrococcales; family Microbacteriaceae; genus Microbacterium; species Microbacterium luticellae. Next base: position 198,283 of record NZ_JBNTKE010000003.1, on the reverse strand, counting down.
GGCCGACCACCTGATTTTGTGGCCGGGTATTGCGCTGGGCATCACGATCGCTGCGTTCGCGCTCTTCGCCAACGCGGTAAGGGATGCGCTCGATGCGGCGGATGCACCCCGTACCGCGCCTGCGCCTCCGGCAGCGAGCAGTGTTGACCCATCAGTCGTACCCACGAGCACGGGTGATCTGGTGAGCATCCGTGGCTTACGTATTGCGTACGGATCTGCTGATGACGCTACGCAGGTTGTCCACGGCATTGACCTTGATATTGATAGAGGCAAGGTTGTCGGTCTTGTCGGAGAATCCGGGTCGGGGAAGACCCAGACGGCGCTTGCCCTGCTCGGGCTGCTCCCAGACGGCGGCCGGATCACGAACGGAACGATCTCGATCGACGGTAAGTCGACCACGTTGGCGCAACGAATTTCGATGCTCGGAAGCGACATCGGTTACATTCCGCAAGAGCCGATGAGTAATCTCGATCCGGCATTCACTATCGGCAGTCAGCTTATCGAACCGATACGACGTCACCTCAAGACCGGGCGGCATGAAGCGGAAGCTCGTGCGCTTGCGCTTCTAGAACGAGTCGGGATTCCCGAGCCGGAACGCGTCATGCGCTCCTATCCGCATCAAATTTCGGGCGGTATGGCGCAACGAGTGTTGATTGCTGGCGCTGTGGCCTGCGAACCGCGGTTGCTGATCGCTGATGAGCCGACCACAGCGCTCGACGTGACAATTCAGGCAGAAATCCTCGACCTTCTGCGCGACCTGCAGCAGGAGCACGGAATGGGGCTGCTCATTGTCACACACAACTTCGGCGTTGTCGCCGATATCTGTGACGAGGTTTATGTGATGCAGATGGGAATGATCCTCGAACATCAGGCGGTAGGCGAACTGTTTGTGCGGCCGCGCCATGAGTACACAAAGGCGCTACTCGGCGCCTCTCTTGAAGGCGGCCCATCTCGCCGTCAGCGCGAGAAGGAGCAACTGCGATGACCCATGAGCTTCTCAGAGTTGACGACCTTGTCGTTGAGTTTCCACAGTCCGGCTGGCGTAAACCGCCATTTCGAGCACTCAAGGGCGTCTCAGTCGCAGTGGGCGCGGGGGAGACCCTTGGCATCGTAGGTGAATCGGGATCAGGAAAGTCGACCCTCGGACGAGCTGTTCTGGGTCTTGCTTCGGTGTCGTCAGGCACAGTCACGTATGAGGGACGTGATATTTCAAATCTGAGTAGGCGTCAGCGTCGCGACCTCGGGAGCGACATTCAGGTCGTGTTCCAAGACCCGTACACCTCGCTCAACCCCTCTCTCACGATCGGTGACACGCTCAGCGAGCCGCTTACACAGGCGGGTATCGGAGGGGTTGAGGCTCGAAAACGGGTGCAAAACCTCCTCGACCGGGTAGGAATGCCCGCAGATTCGGCGCAGCGCCTGCCAAAGGAGTTCTCTGGGGGCCAACGTCAACGCATCGCTATCGCCCGTGCGCTCGCGCTCGAACCGAAGCTCATTGTGTGCGATGAGCCAGTCTCGGCACTTGACCTGACAACGCAACAACGAGTACTTGACCTATTTATCGAAATTCAGGAACGCACTGGTGTCGCGTACATGTTCATTTCTCACGACCTGAGCGTGATTCGTCACATTAGCCATCGCGTCGCGGTTATTTATCGCGGCGAGGTTGTCGAGCAAGGAGACGTTGACAAGGTCACGACCGAACCCGATCACCCCTACACCCAACGGTTGCTCTTGGCATCTCCCGTGCCCGACCCAACTGCGCAAGCGCAGCGTCGAGCCGAACGCCAAGCAGTCGTCTAACTCTGAGCAGAGGAGCTCACATGCAGGAAATCACTGTAGGTCTTGTCCGAGGGTTCGCCGAAGAGGGACTCGCCGGTATCGTCGAACGTTTCGCGGGATATCTTGCCGCTGACCCGGACTATTCCTTCCAGATGTCGGCGTACATTGGCGGGCGCCTCGCGCTCGACATTTATGGTGGGCCTCACCTTTCCGCAGACTCGCTGATGGTGCCGTATTCGGCATCGAAAAACTCCTTGGGGCTTTCGCTGGGCCTGCTCGTGCAGCGTGGTTTGCTTGATCTTGATGCCCCTGTCGCGGAATGGTGGCCAGAGTTCGCCACTAAAGGCAAGGAATATGTGACAGGCCGACAGCTGTTTTCCCACCAGGCTGGTGTGCCCGGAGCGGAGCCGAGCTTGCGCTGGGATGAGCTGCTCGATCATCATCGCGCAGCCGACCGCTTGGCTGACACATGGCCATTCTGGCGGCCAGGATCCGCTTTTGGATACCACGCGATCACGATCGGCAATCTCGTGGACGCAGCGATTCAACGACTCGATGGGCGTACGATCCATGAGTTTTATGAGCAGGAGATCCGCAAACCACTTGATGCGGACTTCTACCTGGGGCTTCCTCAGGAGCTAGCTGACCGGCTCGTTCCGCTTTTGACGATGATCCCGCCGCTTGGGGAACGCCCTGCACGTGCGGGGCACAATCCGCTCGGGGATGCGGTGTTCGCACCAGCAGCCGGTCCAGATATTGACCTGGGACTCTCAGAAGAGTCGTATCGGTTCGGGCACCCCGCCGGTTCTGCAACTGTCTCGGCGCGAGGCATCGCGACAATCCTCGCCGGATCGGTAACGGGAATCGCCGGGGCAACCCCGATTCTCTCCGCTGACACGGTCGCGATAATTGGGGAGCAGCAGGTGCGCGGTTACGACGAGGTGCTCTCGCAGCATGATCGTGCGCACGCCATTATCTTCCAGAAGCCGAGCCAGCAGCTCGCGTTTGGTGGCCCGCGCAGTTTTGGCCACGACGGTGCAATGGGCGCGCTCGGATGCGTCGATCCTGTGACGGGAGTGGCATTTGGTTATACAGTCGCGCGCGGGCCGTGGCCCGGTGGGGCTGATCCGCGGGCGGTACGCGCGGCGCGCGAGATTGGCCTGTGTGCTCTATGACGTCTTACGATCCGAAAGCGCAGCCGCGGATTATTGTGACGACTGATCCCGAGCTCGACGACCTGAATTCCATGCTGAGGCTGCTGCTTTACAGCAACGAGATTGACATCGCTGCGCTCGTGTACTCATCGAGCAAGTTTCATCACGCGGGCAGTGCGGAAGATGGGATCGTGCCGCACCGTTGGCCGGCTCCGGGTGATCGCATGCATATTGATATTGCTGTCGATGCATATGAAAAGGCCTATCCGAATCTCGTGGTGCACGACCCGCGATATCCGGATCCTGCCGAACTACGTTCTCTCGTGCGGGTAGGCAATGTTATTGACGTCGGTGACGTAGGTTCTCCGACACCAGGATCAGAGCTCGTACGTGACGTCTTGCTGGGCGACGCCCCGGGGAAGATATTTGCTCAAGCCTGGGGAGGGACGAACACGATTGCGCGCGCTCTTATGTCGGTCGAGGATGAGTTTCGCGATACCGATCAGTGGGACGATGTTTACGAGCTCATCACGCGACGCACTGTAATTACCGCGTTTGCCGAGCAGGATTCGACATTTGCGGAATACATTCGACCTCGATGGCCGGAATTAGAGTTCCGTGATGTCGCGACCATGGGGTGGGGGTATTTTGCGTTCGCTGTCGTGCCGGAGGAAGACCGCGAGTATCTCTCGCCAGAGTGGATGAACAAGAACGTCTCGAGTGTGGGCCCTATCGGCGCAGAATATCGTGTGTGGGGCGACGGTAAGCACATGGCTGAGGGCTTCGATGACGAGGACTACTTTGGGGTACCGGATGCAACTGAAGAGTCTCTTGAACAGCTCGGATATCGGGTGTGGTGTCCCGTTCAACCAACGGGGTCGTGGCTCTCGGAAGGCGATAGCTCTGTATTCGCCATGCATATCGACAACGGCCTGCGCAATTGGGAGCATCCGTCATTCGGAGGCTGGGGCGGGCGACAGATTCGCGACGCTGCGGATCCGTACCGCTGGAGCAGTGTTGGTGACTGGGGGCGCCAAAAGGACGGCCCGGTCACGGATCGCGGTGAAGTAGCGCAGTGGTTCGGCGCATTCCAACGCGACCTTGGAGCACGCCTTCGCTGGACCATCACCGACTCGTACGAGGGTGCAAACCATGCTCCCCGCGTTGTTCCACAAGGGCTCCTTGACTGCACCGTTTCTCCGGCGGAAGAGGTACGGCTAAATTTCTCGGTAGAGGATCCGGACGGTGATGCGATTGACGTACGGGCATGGGTCGATGCTGGGCCATCGACCGCGACAGCCGAAGTTCGGGTGTTACCCGACGGCCTCAGCGTGAGAGTGTCTCCAGATGCACGCGCCGACGACGTGGTGCATGTGATCGTCGAGGCACTCGATGACGGCGAACCTCGCCTGGCGGGGTATGCGAGGTACGTGCTCACCGTGCGGTGACTCGAACACGCGGCAGAAATTGGCGACTTTAAACTGGAGATCGTGAGGGTAGCTGTCTGCGCAGCAGTGCGCTTGGCAGCGCGTCGTTGGATCCTGGGATATTCGGACGAATGCGCTGAGATCCCAACGCGGCGTGATTTTATTCTCATGCGCGACAAGTCTGAAGCTGTTGATGATCGCTTTCGAGCTTGGTAGAACTGCGAAGATAGCGGTTATATAACGGCTAGCTAACGTTGCTTTGCGTCAACACGTTTGACCATTTTATCGTCACATTAATCGATTGACTTGCAATGTCTATCCATCATCAATCGTTTGATGTCGAAGGAGCTACGCGTGATCACGTTGAAGGACCTGGCCGCCGAGGTGGGTGTTTCAGCCTCGGCAGTGTCGCTGGTTCTTAATGATCGACATCAAGGACGTGTGAACGCTAAAACAGCTGAGCGGATACGCACAGCGGCGGCCGATATGGGATATATCCCCAACGTCTTGGCTCGTGGATTACGCACAAAGAAGACACACACCATTGGACTGCTCTCAGATAATGTGGCGAGCGTCCCATTTGCTGGTCGCATGCTCGAAGGGGTGCAGAGCGTCGCATGGGAGGCGGGCTACCTTGCACTGATCGTTGAGACCACGGGCCGCCCCGAACTTGTTTCACAGTCGTCAAAGTCTCTGTTGCAGCGAGATATCGAGGCTGTCGTGATTGCCGCGGATTACCATCGCCCGGTTGAGCTTCCGGTGATCCCGCCGACTATCCCTATCGTTGTGCTGGATGGCGTAGCGCCATCCTCAGCGATTGCCGATAACGTCGTTCCCGACGAGGCAGGCGGCGCTTATTCGGCAGTGCAACACCTGATTGAAGCAGGCCATCGTCGAATCGGTTATTGCAATGTCGGCGGTGATCGCTTCATTGCATCCGGGCTTCGCTTTTCCGGATATCGCAATGCCCTCGCCGATCATGGCATCGCTCTCGACCCAACGCTTGTGGTTGACCTGCCGGATCCCGGTACTTCCCGAGCAGTCGCGCCGATACGAGAGCTGCTCTCGTCGAAGAATCGACCCTCCGCACTATTCTGCTTCTCCGACCAAATAGCCTTTGCCGCTTACCAAGTCTGTTCAGACCTCGGTTTGAGAGTCCCCGACGACCTTTCAATCATTGGTTTCGACAATCAGCAATTCATCGCTGATGCCCTACGCCCGGGTTTGACGACTGTGCAACTACCGCATCACGCGATGGGCGCGTGGGCTGCTCAGAGGGCGCTTGATCGAATCCATGGCGCAAGTACCGGGCCGCCTGAAACCGCGCGGATTTCCTGTCCACTTATAGAACGAGCGTCGGTCGCACCACCGGCACACTGACCAACATCCAATAGCTTCCGGTAGCAGCGGGTCTCTACCGGTACCCGGCGCGCACGCGCGTCACACACCACCCCACATATGGAGGAAGAGAATGGCAACCATTAAAAGGAGTGCAAAACGCTTAGCAATCGGCATCGCAGCCGTTGCTGCCGCTGCAGCCTCATTGACGTCATGCAGTGCATCGGAAGGCGCCGGCAGCAGCGACACGTTCACCATCTTGCAATATGAGAACCCAGAATCTGCACAGGGGCAGGGATGGCAATTAGCGTTGGAGATTTTTAAGAAAAAGCATCCTGACGTCAAAGTCGACTACCAGACGACCAGTTTCGACGCTATGCGTCAGAACGCGAAAATCACACTCACGGGCGACAAAGTTCCTGACGTGATCGAGTTCAACAAAGGGAATGCTGATGGTGGGCAGCTCGCAGGGCAGGGCCTACTAACGCCTCTGGATGAGCAAGTCGAAGAGTACGGCTGGGACAGCAAGATCACCGGCGGTATGCAAGCATTCGCGAAGTACAACGAGCAGGGACTCGCCGGTGACGGTGAATGGTATGGGGTGCCGAACATCGGCGAATACGTGATGTTTTACTACAACAAAGAGCTATTCGCAGAAGCCGGTGTAGAAGAGCCAACTACACTTGCCGAGTTTGAAGCAAGAATGGACAAACTCATTGCTGCGGGTGTCACGCCAATCTCTTCCTCGGCGTCGACCAGCCAAGGGTTCAACCAAATGTGGGTGTGGTACTCGCTTGTTGCAGCAGAAGCTGACCGCACCACTATCGACGACTTCATGTTTCTCCGGGAACCGGTTGATTTCAGCGCTGCGCCGTGGAAATCAGGGGCTGAGCGCTTCCAGTCTTGGATTGACAAAGGTTATGTCGGTGAAGAGCTCGGTGGCCTCAACTTTGAGCAGGCCACTGTGAACTTCCTCAGCGGTGATAAAGCCATGCTGATCTGGAACCAAGGAGAGTTCGCGCGGATCCGCGAGCAGGCAACGTTTGACTGGGGCTACTTCACGCTGCCAGGCGCAAACATGCAGATGGGATCAAGCGGCCACTTGTGGGGCGTGCCAGCTAATGCAAAAAACAAGGACCTGGCATACGACTGGATCGACATCACGCTGAGCCAAGAGGTCCAGAACAAGATCGGTCAGCTTGGTGGCTTGCCTCTGGCTGGCGACGCATCGACGATCGAAGATGATCTCACCCGTGAATACACGGAGAAATTTAACGCTCTTCTCGAAGCCGATTCGCTCGCCTTCTACCCCGACTATCCTGTGCCCGGCTTCCTCGACTTCATTCAGTCGAACATGCAGGCCATGTCTAATCGGAACGAAACCGCCGACGAGTGGACCGCAAAACTGCAGAAGTTCTATGACGAAGGCCGTGACGCGGCTATAGCTGGCTGAAACATTCGGGTGGGCCGCCGACTGCGCGCGGTCCACCCGAATATCGAAAGGAGAAGTCTCATGTCTTCCGCTGCCACGTCGGTGCGTCGCTCACTGAGCGCCCGAGCCTCATACTGGCTTTACTTGATCCCCCTAACCGCCGGATTCATTGTGGTGGTAGCCGCACCGTTCGCTATGAACGTCTACACCAGCCTGTTCCACTGGAAAGGCGGGCAGGCTCCCATGCGATGGGCAGGGTTCGAGAACTACACCAATCTATTTGGCGACCGCACGTTCTGGCTCTCGTTTCAGAACAGTCTCGCGATGATTGTCGCGATCACGGTCATCCCAACTGTGATCGGAATCCTGCTAGCAGCTCTGCTATTTGACTACCTCGGTCGTCGTTTCGGTGATCGCGCAGTAGCAGTACTGCGAGCTACCTACTATGTTCCTCAGATTCTCCCCATCGCGGTGGCTGGGTTTATCTGGGCTTGGATTCTCGATACTCAAAAGGGGTCAATAAACCTTGGGCTTAAAAGTCTAGGCATTGAACGGGTGCCCGATTGGCTGGGTAACCCGGACATTGCAATCTATGCGGTCATGCTGATGCTGGTGTGGCTACAGATCGGTTACCCCGTGGTGATCTTCATGTCTGCTCTTCAGAGGGTCGACCCCGAGCTTTATGAAGCGGCTGAACTTGACGGAGCGGGTTGGTGGAGACGGTTTCAGGCGATTACGATTCCCCAGATTCGTCCCGAAATCTTCGTTGTCGTACTCACCGCAACGATCGCTGCGCTGAAGGTCTTTGCCCCGATTCTGATCCTCACTGGTGGTGGGCCTGAAATGTCTACCACGGTCCCGTCTTATTACGCCTACCGCAACTTCTTCGAACTATCACGAGTCGGGTATGGCTCCGCAATCGCGACTGTGATGTCGGTCGTAATTTTCATCGTTGCCATACTGATGCTCGTTTGGCAGCACCGTGATACCCAGAAGGAAGGCGCCTGATGGCTACCGCGACTTTGCTCAACCCCACCAAGTTTGATCGCCGTCGGCCAGCACGTCGCACACCGATGAACTGGGCGATGCTCGTTCTTGCCGTACTCATTGCGATAGTGATGGCATCGCCGTTTCTGCTGCTTGTACTGAACGCATTTAAGACCGGGGCGGACTACTCCGCACACGGGCCACTGGCATGGCCAACAAGTTTCTCGCTGGACGCTTTCTCGAGCTATCTAGAGAGGGTCAATTTCATGCGAGCGTTGTGGAACTCAGTCCTCAGCTCGACGATCATCGCGTTTGCAGGTACTGCACTCGCATTGATGGCCTCGTATGCAATCGGGATTGGCCGAATCCGTGCGCACACTGCAATAACGGCCATTCTGCTGGTGGCGACGATGATTCCACACGAAGCATTGATCTACCCGCTCTTCTATGGTGCGCAAGCAACGAAAACACTGAACACAGTGTGGTCTATTGTGATCGTCTTCACGATCCTCTGGGCAGCGTACGGTACGTACATCTTGTCGAGCGTGATGTCGACGTTCCCGCAGGAGATTCTCGAAGCCGCAGCGATTGACGGTGCGACTCGGTGGAAGATCCTCTGGTCGGTTGTCTTCCCCATCGTGCGGCCAACGCTCTCGGTGCTCGTGGTGTTCATCTTTATCTGGTCATGGAATGAGTTCTATATCCCACTGATCCTTCTTGCAGATCCCGCATCACAGACCGTTCCCATCGCACTGTCCACTCTACGGGGGCAACACTCGATTGATATCACCGTGGTGAACGCAGGATCGCTGCTTTCCCTGATACCTACTCTTATCTTTTTCCTGATCTTCCAGCGCACGATCAGCCGCGGTGTGACCGCGGGCGCGGTGAAGTAACCCCACTGGTACGAACAGAAACGAGACCTGATGACTGAATGGAACCGTCTGCGCAACGACGGATCACTGCGCAGCCACGCTATTAACGCAGAAAACCCTACGGGAGCCCCAGGCTCTGCGGGAACCGCGAGTTCGAACCTCGGTGCCGGGCGAAAAGGGAGCGCCTGGTACGAACTTCCCGCAGGCGGGTCAGTAATCCTTGCAGATATTGAGGGCCCTGGCGTCATCCGCCACATATGGATCACAGTCGCTGATAAGACCGACGCCGGGCCGTTCGTGCTTCGAGACCTTGTACTACGAGCTTGGTGGGATGGTGCTGATCATCCACAGGTTGAGGTGCCACTGGGGGACTTCTTCTGCAATGGTTTTGCTACCCGAGCCCTGGTGACTTCTGAACCGATCACAGTTGCACCCACAGGAGGCATGAACTCCTACTTCCCCATGCCATTTAGAACAGGAGCGCGCCTCGAGATCAGCAGTGAACACGACGGCGATATCGGCCATGTGTTTTTCCAGATCGATTACACGACTGGGGATGATTTCGATCATTGGCCTGGATACTTCCATGCACAGTGGCGCCGAAGTAACGGGACCACAGCACTGGGGGAGGACCATGTGGTCCTTGACGGGGTAGAAGGCACTGGTACTTACATCGGGACTTATGTCGCCTTGGCATCGCTACAGCGCTACTGGTGGGGCGAGGGGGAGGTCAAGTTCTTTATTGACGACGATGACGCACTTCCCAGTTTGTGCAGCACGGGACTAGAGGACTATGCGGGAGGGGCATGGGCTTTTCAGGACGCATTACGGGCTGATCCGGAACCAACACCGATCACGTTTAGCGCGCCATACTTTGGATACCCGTACGCGAGTGCCAAGGATGAAACGAAAGCCTCTGACTTCTGGACGCCGATGCTACCCATGCATGCGGTGTACCGTTGGCATCTTCCGGACCCTATCTTCTTCCAAGAACGACTTGCCGTCACCCTCCAGCAGATAGGCACCTGGCAGCACGGCCTGTTCGAACGATCAGACGACATCGCAACCACTGCCTACTGGTATCAAACAACGATCGGTGAAGCGTTCCCCGAACTCCCGGCAGCACAGCTGCGTCGGCCTCGCTAAAACTATGCACTTGTGCTGCCCTCGCGACGCAAGGATGAGGGCAGCACAGCTGTCATCTGCGATCCGCACTGCGAAATGACACTCAGGAACCGTCTCCGTTATGTCGCTAAGCGTGATGAATTAACTCAGGAGTTCAACGTGAATAAGAACACAGCTCGAAGGACGATAGTAACTCCATTGCGATCGGTCCCCGAGATTCTGGTGATTGGTGAAGCACTCATCGACATTGTTCACCGGGCAGACGGATCAGTGGAAGAAGCTCCGGGAGGGAGCCCCGCAAATGTTGCTGTGACTCTCGGCCGACTGGACCACGCACCGCTTCTCGTCACCGCGTTCGGTACCGATAAGCATGGCGAGATCCTTCGAAAATGGCTGGAGGAATCGTTAGTTGAGGTACAACGATTACCTCGAATCCGCACGGCAACCTCTGTTGCTGATATCGGCGTGGACGGCTCCGCTAGCTACCAATTTGATCTGGAGTGGTCGTTGCCAACAGGTCTCGCCATAAACACGCACGGGATTGTACACACGGGGTCTATCGCAAGCTATTGTGCGCCCGGCGCTGACGTAGTCCGAAAAATCATCCAGAATATGCGAGCCAAGGCGCTTGTCACGTACGACCCAAACATTCGCCCATCGTTAATCGGCGACCCCTCGCTTGCGCGACTGAAGGTAGAAGAACTAGTTGCGTACTCTGATGTCGTGAAAGCAAGCGATGAAGACTTGCTGTGGCTATATCCAGATATTGATCCGGTTGCAGCAGCTTCTGCGTGGCAGCGCACCGGACCAGCAATCGTCGTTGTTACACAAGGTCCGGCAGGAGCGACAGCCGTCTATTCTGGCGGCACGGTTACGGTGCCTGGTGTATCTACGACTGTTGTCGACTCCGTGGGCGCTGGTGACACTTTCATGGGCGCAGTAATTCATGGGCTACTCGAGGCTGGGTTTTGTGACGCTGCCTCTCGGGAAGCCTTGCACGCAGTGGAACCAGAGATACTTGCTCAATTGCTTCGCGTTGCCGCAACCGCTGCCGCTGTGACCGTATCGCGACCAGGTACAGACCCGCCCCATCGGCTGGAACTCGAGCAGAATGTGCTCTCCAGTTCGGGACAGTCCGATGATCCGGATGCGGCATGTGGAAGTGAGGGCGGGGGAGGAGCGGGTGTGTAAATAAATGCATCCTCGCCCTGTCCATTCACGACTTTTTATGAGGGCGAACCAGAACAAGGTTCGAGGCGCTGCATGGCCCATCGCTTTCTCAGTACTATGCGGGTATGAGTCAGCCTCCCCAGACACCTCAGGCCTTCCATCAGCACCAGATTATTAAGCCTCCGAGTAACGGAATGGCCGTCACCTCTTTGGTGCTCGGAATCGTCGCCATTGTGGTGGGAATTTGGTCGTTTGTTCCGATTCTCGGTCTCATCGCAGCTTTTTTCGGTTTTCTGCCCGCCGTGCTCGCCGTAATATTCGGGCACGTCGGTGTGAAGAACTCGAAAACCAGCGGAGTAGGCAAAGGCGCGGCAGTCACCGGGCTTGTGCTGGGCTATGTGACGCTCGGAGTGATCCTTCTCACCGTGGTGCTATGGATCGGAGCCATTGCCGCCAGCACAGCCTCGCTCAACTGACGTCAGTAGCGAGCGGAGCAGACGCCTCTTCTCGCAGCCCGAGCGCGATGGCCCCAGCGACGGGCGGCTCGTCAAACAGTTGCACGTTCGCCTGGGGCACGCGCTGCGCCACCTCGTCACAAAAAGCACGGAACAGTCGCGGCTGGTGAGTAATAACACCACCCGCGCACACCACAACACTGGCATCCGCACCGCGCGCGACCGCCCGCTCAACATCGGTAGCAAGCTCTGCAGCAGCAGCATTGATCACGCCGGATGCCAGTGCAGAACCAGCATCGGCTGCCCCAAACACCAGCGGGGCAGCGCTCGCCCAATCCGTGATCACCGGGGCATCACCCAGCCGATAAATCAACTCTGTCTCGTCGGGCACCCCAAAATGGGCAATAAGGCGCTCGCCTAAAATCTCGCGGCTCAAACCCTCGTCCCGGCGGGCAAGCACATGCTTCACCGATTCCCGCACAAGACCGGGCGCGCTCGCCGCATCACCCAGCAGCCACCCAAAACCACCAATGGCAAAAGGCGGACGGCCGGCAAAGACCGCAACAACAATCGAACCCGTGCCAGCAATGACCGCAAGGCCCGCATCATTGCCCGTCGCAGCAACCAGCAGCGCCGCATCGTTAACAACCGTCACTGGGCCTGCGCGCAGCGAACCAAGATCAGCGGCAAACGCTTCACACGCTTCGGCAGTGTCGCACCCATGCGCACCGACCACTAATCGAGCAGCATCCGAAACCTCTGCGTCGCTCACAAGCTCATGCACAAGATTGTTTAACCGAGAAGCATTATCGGGGTCATCAAAAAGACCCCCGTTGCGCCAGTCAGTGCTCGGCACCACGAGGTCACGTTGTGCTCCGGATGCTGCGCGTGAGCGAATGTGCGTTTTTGTGCCGCCAATATCAACGCCAACAATCACGCGATTTCTCCTGCCATGGCGCATCCACACGACTCCCGCACCTGCAACTGTGACTGATGCCGCAGCACAACAGGTTGTTTCAACTCTCCGCGAATCGCAGCAAGCACCGTCTGCGCGGCGCTCACACCCAAATCGGCGCGGCTCACCGACACCGACGTCAGCGACGGACTCCACAGCGCCGACTGCTCCACGTCGTCGAAACCAATCACGCGGCAGTCAGAGATCTGCATAAAACCTGAATCGCGCAGAGCACGCAGCGCACCATATGCAACATTGTCACTGTTGCACACGAGCCCCTCGGGTGGTGCCGACGTTTCGAGCAGCGTACGAAACGCTCGATACGACTGCGAAGTCAACTCAATATGGTTGCCCTGCCAGATCGGTTCGAGTGTGCCACCGGCTGCTTCGACCGTGTCACGAAAACCGTTGAAACGCTTCTCGCCCGCACTGCCTGGCGCAGTGTTACCGAAAAATCCTAACCGGCGGCACTCATGCACCTCAATCAGATGACGGGCGGCTGCAGCACCACCGTCGTAGTCCATAGAGCCCACATACGACACCTCGGGGGCATCAAGCTCACGCGTCAACAACACAACCGGCATGAGCTCATTAACCTCGCGTATGCGTGCTACATCACTGCCCGGGCACGGTACTAACAAAACACCATCTGCCCGCGACTCTAAAAGCCGGGTCAGTGCGTGCTCCTGCTGTTCAAGATTGTCGAGCGTATTAACGACAACAACGAAATAGCCCTGCTCCGAAAGAAACTGCTGTACAGTGGCCGCGATCTCGCCAAAGAAAGGGTTACGTAAATCAGAAACAACGAGTCCGATAATGTACGACCGTTGCGTGCGAAAACTGGCCGCATTCCGGTTGTACACGTACCCGAGTTCTTGCGCGGCCTTCAGCACCTTCTCTCGCGTGTGGTCGGCCACCAGCGGAGAGTTCGTCATCACCAGAGACACTGTCGCGCGCGACACATCGGCGGCACGAGCAACATCGAGCATTCTCACCGGTCTGGCGGGACGCCGACCAAGAGAATCATGCGCCTCGTGCTGTTGCGCCTCAGAACTCATTTATCGTGCCGTCTCTCGCCTTGCTGGTGTTTCCCCACCATCATCATGCCTGACCGGGCGAGGCGGCGGAGAAATTGGGCCACGAAGCAGTGGATCATCCGTCGACCGCATCCACTGCATGAGCGCTGCATCCAACTCATCAATAACCAACCGCGCGGCGCTCTCACCCGCCACATTCACTTTCTCGGCGGGGTCGGCAGCGAGATCGTAAAGCTCACGTTCTGCACGAGCCGCAAGATGCTCATCACCCATACCACGGCGGGTCATACTCTGCTCGAGGTCGAGCGACAGTTTGAGTCGGGGCAGACCCTCGCCAAAGTTGCGAATGTACTTCCACCGCGCGCTGCGCACCGCCCGAATCGGGTCGTACCCGTCGTGATAGGTCTTCTCAAGAAACAGCAGGCGGTCGGCAACCCGCTCATCGGCGGCATCCGGAACATTATTGGGCTGCAAGTGCGGCAGCAGGCTCTCGCCCTCAAGCTCGTCAGGCAGTTCTTCGCCGGCTAGTTCGAGCACCGTTGGCACAATATCAAGGTGGCTCACCTGCGCAGAAACACGCCTCGGCGATGCACCCCACGGAGCAGGGGGCCGCACAATAAAGGCCACCTCAACACCCGGGTCATACAGTGTGCCCTTGGCGCCAGGGAATGCCGCACCATGATCCGTCGTAAAAATGACCAGGGTATTTTCGGCATCCGGATGCTGCGCAAGGGCCTGCAACAGGCGCCCCACATGGTGATCCATAAAAGCGATCGAGCCATACATCGCCGCAATGTCTTCGCGGCTTTCTGCAGTATCGGGTAGATAATCCGGAACCTCAACGGTCGACGGATCGACGGCGGGGTAGTCGGCCGAAGCCCATGGCCGATGCACCTCCCACAAGCCCACGGCCAGTAGGAATGGTGCCGAGTCGTTACGGTCAGCGAGCCACTGCACCGATTCGTCGACAACCGCGTCGGCATGGGGCAAAAAGCCCACACCACCCACGTGGTCAAACCCGAGCACAAGGGGATCGGGGTCTTCGTGCTGCAACCCGATCAATGCCGTGTCGTACCCCGCGCCCGACACAAGTTCGGGAAGAGTGCGCACACCGGGGCGGTAACGCCACCCCGCATGCGCGAGCCCCATCAGGCCGTTCGCATGCGGTGAAAGCCCCGTGAACAGCGACGACCGTGCGGGAGTACACAGCGGTGCCGTAGAAAACGCCTTCTCAAAAACGATGCCTTCATCGGCAAACTGCTGCAGATTCGGGCTCGGCACCGACGGCTTGTCGTAGCAAGAAAGCCAGCGGCCGAGGTCGTGCACATGAATGAGAACAATATTGGGTTGCGCCGGTTTCATCCCTTCACCGCACCCTGGGTGAGGCCAGCCACAATCTGCCGGTTGGCAAGAATCGCAAGCAAAATGATCGGGATCGCCGTGATAACACCAATCGCCGCCATCGGGCCAAACTGCAGAGCCTGTGGTTGAACAAAGGTGGCAATACCCACGGTGATAGGCGATTGGGCCCCACCCGACGTGAACACCAGACCGAACAGAAACTCGTTCCACACCTGGATGGCAATAAACACCGAAACAGCACCCACGCCGGGGCCCGCCAACGGAAGCATCACGGTGAGGAACGTGCGGGTCTCGCTCGCGCCATCGATAGCCGAAGCCTCACGCAGTTCAATCGGCAAAGTGTCGAAATAGAACTTCATAAGAATCGTCGCAAACGGCAGATTAAACACCGTGTTGAGCGCGATCAGGCCCCACAGGCTGTCGAGAAGACCCAGGTTGAGCAGCGTGACATAGAGCCCCGGCACAAGCGTCATCGGCGGAATCAGCTGCAACAGTGCTGCGCCACCCAACACCGAATACACAACCTTGTTCGACCAGTTCAGCTGGCTGAGCGAATAGCCCGCAAGGCTGCCACACGCCAGACAGAGCAGCGTCGCACCCGTCACAATGATCAAGCTGTTGACCACCTGCTGCCCATACGCCGAACCAGGGCTGAAAAGCTGCTCGAAGTTATACAGCGAGAACTTGAGCGCAAAACCGGGCTCGTTAATGGTGCGCGGGGTTTGAAACGCAATATAGGTCATCCATGCCAACGGAATCAGAATGAGCGCGGTGGCACCCACAAGCACGGTGCCGACAAAAAACCGACCCATACGGCTATTGGTGCTGTGCGATTTAGTCATTACGAATCCTTGTAAAAAGCGAGCGACCAGCAACGCCAATAATGAGAGCGAGCAGCACAGAAACGATGACCACGATGCTCAGGGCAGAGCCATAACCAAAATCGAGCCGGTCAAAAAAGACGGTGCGAATGTACAGGCTGATCACAGTTGTCGAAAGGCCCGGGCCACCATGAGTCAATAGATACATTTCGTCGAAGACCTTGACGCTCATGATCAGGCGAACAGCGGCCACTCCGACAATGGCGGGCGTAAGAATAGGCAAGATCACCGAACGAATGATCTTGAGGTAGCTGGCTCCGTCGACCTGCGCAGCCTCAAGAATCGATGAATCGATCGTGCGCAGCGCCGTGTACACCAGCAGATACACCAGCGGAGTCCAGTGCCACACATCAACAAAAATGATGCTGGCCATCGCACCCGCCGGGTCACCCAGCCATGTCTGGCCCTCGAGACCGAACACCCGCAGCGCCTTGTTAATGAGACCCAACTGCGGGCTCAGAATGAGCAACCACAGCACACTGATCACGACGGGGGCAATCACGGCCGGCCAGATAAGAATATTCTGGAAAAAGGTTTGACCGCGAACAACACGGTCGGTGATGAGCGCCATCATCACACCGAGAAAAACGGTAATGAGAACGGCCGCGACGATAAACACAATGGTGTTGCCGATCGTGACCGGAAAGATGGGGTCTTCGAGCATTTTGGCGTAGTTGTCGAACCCGACAAACGACCAGGTGAGGTTGCCTTCAAAAAGCTGCACCTTGCCGAACGACGTTTTGATGAGCTCAAAAATCGGGTAAGCAACGAACGCGAGGGTCAACACCACGAGTGGTGCAAGTGTGACGTACTTGAACCAGGGGAAAGGTTGGCGCCGCTTGCGGCGGGGAGCCGAGCCTGTTGACTCTGACCGGCTCCCCGCTTCAAGGCCGCGCGATGCGCGTGCGGTGGTCATTCTTGAAGATATCCTGCCTCGATCGCGAGCCGCCGCAGTTCTTCCTGCATGGTCGCGAGCGCTTCGTCGTGAGAGATCTGGCCGGTGACTGCTTCAGCAATCACGCGGTCGGTGGTCTCATACATTTGAGTGGCGAACGGGAATCGGGGCGGAGCCAGAAGGTGCTCTGAAGACTCCTTGAGCTGTTCGATCGCGGGGTTGTCTGACTCAATGTCGGTGCGAACAGGAACACCACCGAATTCGGTCCAGGCCTGCTGTGCTTCTTTCCCGGTAATCCAGGTGAGGAAGTCGTAGGCGGCCTGCGTGCGAGCCTCGGGCAAACCGGCAGGAATACCCAGCGCCCACGCGCCACTGTGAGGTGTCTGGCCGGGCATGAGCGCATAGCCGATCTTGCCCACGACAGACGACTCGTTTTCGTCTTCGAGCGCGGTTGCCACCGAAGAAACCAGGTTGCCCTGCAGTGCAGTACCACCCTGCATGACGGCCGTTGCTTCAGCCTGACCCATGGTTTGCGGTGCATCCGGGCCCAGTTCGGTCAGCTCTGTGAAAAGCTCAAGCGCTTTCTTGGCTTCGGGGGTGTCGAGAGCGGGCTCCCAGTCTTCGGTGTACCAGTCACCGCCCATAGCGTGCAGGTAGGTCGTGAAGTCGAAACTTTCACCCTTCAGTCGCACGACGTAGCCGTAATCGACCTCACCGGCGTCCATTGCGGCCTTGCCGTTAGCAATGACCTCATCCCACGTGGTGGGAACATCGAGGCCGAGTTTGTCATACACGTCGGTGCGATACATGAACTCTTGAACAATGCCCATGATGGGCAGCGCGTAGGGGGTGCCGCCCTCTTCGGTCAATCGCTTGTCGGCGTTCCATTCACCAATACCGGCAAAGCTAATAACGTTTTCTGGCCAGGTGAAGTTTTCGTCGACATCGGTGAGTTTTTGCACCCAGCCGTCTTCATAGAAGCGACCGGTGTCAGCCTCGGCGATCTGGTACAGGTCGAAAGTGTGCGACTGGTTGCGAACATCGTTGATCTGCTGCGTGCGAAGCCCGTCGAACGGGTATTCCTTGAGCGTGATTTTGATGCCTGTTTCGCGCTCGTATTCGGCGGCGATCTTCTTGTAACTGTCCAGCCACGGCGAAACGTTGGTGGGGATGATCAGTTCAGTGACCTCGCCCTCTGCACCTCCGCCACTGTTGTTGGCCGAGCAGCCGCTCAGTACGAGAGCCCCGGCCGTAATGGCAATGGCTGCCCGAATCAACGGCCTCCGAGATCTGCTGTTTTTCATGATCCTCCTTGATCTGCGATTGCTTTAGATCGATCTAAACCGTATCGTAGCATCGAGCACCGGAGAAGTTGCAACCGTTGTGAGGGCACAAAATCCTCGTTTTTTGCGACCCGGATGCTAGCCGTTCAGACTCATTGCAAGGAGTACCCATGCCCCTCACCCGGCCCACCACCACGCTTCAGCCGTATGCCGGTCTTACCGCCTACGCGGGCGATCTGCACAACCACTGCGGTATCAGTTACGGGCACGGGTCGATCGAAGAGGCATATGCCAACGCCAAGCAGCAACTCGACTTCGCTACGGTTACTGGGCATGCCGCGTGGCACGATATTCCGCGTGAACCAGCGCACGTGTACGACTACCATCTTGAGGGTTTTGCTCGGCTCGCGTCGCAGTGGGATCACGTGCAACAGGTCACCGAGAACGCACACGTCGACGGCGAATTTGTTACCTTTTTGTCGTTTGAGTGGCACAGTCTCACCTACGGTGATCACTGCGTGTACTTTCGTGCAGGCCAGGCGCCGCTCGATATTTCGCAGGCGCAGTCGCTGGAAGAACTGCGTGAAAAGTTGAGGGAGTTTCAGAAACAGGGCATTCCCGCATTCGTTTTGCCCCACCACATCGGTTACAAGAACGGCTGGCGAGGGATTAACTGGGACACCTATACCGAAGAGCTCTCGCCGGTCGTTGAGATCGTTTCGATGCACGGTAGCGGCGAGAACGAGCCCGGCCCGCGCCCCTACCTGCACACCATGGGTCCGCGTGATGGCGCAAGCACCGCGCAGTCGGGCCTTGCTCGTGGCAACACTTTTGGTTTTATCGGTTCAACCGACCACCACAGTGCACACCCGGGCAGCTACGGATACGGCAAGGCCATGGTGTGGGCAGACAGCCTGACGCGAGAAGGAATCTGGGATGCCATTGCCGCACGTCGCACCTATGCTGTGACCGGCGACCGCATCATGCTGGCAACCTCGGTCAACGGCGCACCGATGGGTTCGGTCATCAGTGCGCAGGGCGAACGCCACATTGAGGTTGACGTATTGGGTGGCGACCAGATCGACTACGTCGAGGTGCTGCGCAACAACGAAATTATTGCGCAGGCACGCCCGACCGCCAAGCACACGACAGAATTCAACGGGATGCTTGCCGTGAGCGTCGGCTGGGGCGAATACGGCGTCGAAGCCGATTGGGATGTCACGATCACCGTGCAGGGCGGCCGCATCGAGTCGGTCGACCCGCGGCTGCACGGAGACGACGTGGTTGACCCCACGAGAAAAGCCGGTGAATCAACAGGCGAATCGCTCAGCGACTGGCGCCTGGTCGACGACCACACCATCACTCTGCGCACCCACACGAGCGGAAACCACACGGTGATGACCGACTCGACGCAGCAGCTGGGACTGCATGTTATTGGCGACGATGACACGGTCCTTGAAGTCGTAGCCAATGGCACTCGTGTGGAGCGCACCGTGGGCCAGCTGCGTGCTGGTTCGCACTCGGAGTACACCGGCGGGTTCTTGAGTCCCGCCATTTTGCTGCACCGTGCCGCGGACCACGCGCAGCGGTCCGTGCAGATGAGCTTTACCGACCCGGGCAGTAGCGACAGCACCCGTGACTGGTATTACGTGCGAGTGCGCCAGGTCAACGACCAGTACGCGTGGAGCTCGCCCATCTGGGTTGAGCGAGCACAGTAATCGCGCACAGAAATCGAGCAACTAAACGGGTATTTCAAAGAGGAGCAGACTATGACGCAACGGCGCCCCAATATTGTTCTTATTCTCACCGACGATCATGCCTCGCATGCCATAAGCGCATACGGTTCGGTCGTGAATAAAACTCCGCATATCGACGCCATTGCCGAGCGCGGCCAGCGTATTGACAACTGTTTCTGCACTAACGCACTGTGCACACCTTCGCGGGCATCGATTTTGACGGGAACCTATGGTCACGTCAACGGCGTCACGACGCTTGCGACACCCATGGATGCCGCGCAAGAAACATTCGTTTCACACCTGAGGGCCGAGGGCTACCGCACAGCGATTGTCGGAAAGTGGCACCTGGGCGAGGGGCCCGACCATAATCCGCAGAACTTTGATTATTGGGCCGTGCTGCGCGACCAGGGTGAGTATTTCAACCCGTTGATTATCACCGAAGATGGCGAGCAGGTTATCGAGGGTTATGCCACCGACATCATCACCGACCTGGCGCTTGCGTGGGCTCGCGAGCAGCCCGATGACCAACCGTGGTGCCTGCTCATTCACCACAAGGCTCCGCACCGTTCGTGGGAGCCCGATGAGGCTCACGCCGGAATGTACGCTGATCAGCAGATTGCCGTGCCCGACACCTTCACCGACGACCATGCCACACGCTCGAATGCTGCTCGCCGTGCGGTGATGCGCGTGAGTGAAGACCTCAACCTGCGAGACCTGAAGCAGCTTCCGCCCGCGCACCTGCACGGAGAAGAGCTTGCGCTGTGGAAATACCAGCGTTACATGGAGGACTACCTGGCCTGCGTCGCCTCGGTCGACGACAATGTCGGCCGTGTGACCCAGTGGCTACGCGACAGCGGCAACCTCGACGACACACTGCTCATGTACACGTCTGACCAGGGGTTCTTCTTGGGAGACCACGGCTGGTTCGATAAACGGTTTATGTACGACGAATCGATCCGGATGCCACTGCTCATCAGCTACCCGGCGCGCATTCCTGTGCGCACCGAACCGTTGACGCAGATGGTCACCAATGTTGACTTCGCGCAAACAATTCTTGAGTGTGTGGGTATTGAGGCGAGCCCCCGCATGCAGGGTGTGAGCTTCTGGCCGCAGCTGACAGACGAGCCCGACGCTCCCACGCGCGACGCGGTGTACTACCGCTACTGGGAAAACGACGATGGCCAACACCGCGTGCTCGCCCACTATGGTGTGCGTACAACCCGTTATAAGCTCATCTATTTCTATGGCGATGGCTTGGGGCTGCCGGGCACGTCGGGGCGGTCATTCGCGCCCGAATGGGAGCTCTACGACATGCAGACCGACCCTGATGAGCTCACCAATGTCTACTTCGACCCGGCCTATAACGATGTAGTGGACGAGCTGACAGCACAACTGTGGCGACTGCAGGCTGAGCTCGGCGACAAGCCCCACCACACACAGGCGGTGCCCACGTTGATCGCTGAATCTGCGTAGCATCCGGAAAGCTTCCCCAGCAACCGCTAACGCGTTACGTTGTAAAGCGAGTAGAGCGAACGCAAGGGTCAAGGGAGAACAGTGCGTGCAACAGCAACCTTTACGGTAGAAGCGTTCACCCCGCTCGACGTCACGATCGACGGCGCACCAGAAACCGCAACGCCCGTGGGCGTCTCGCAGATAAACAAGCGCTATGACGGCGAAGTGTCGGGCACATCAACCACCGTATTTACTTATGCGAGAAACCCCGAGACAGGGGCCGGCGCCTATGTCGCCATGGAATCATTCGAAGGCAGCCTGCACGACCGCGCCGGAACCTTCAACTTTATGCACTCGGCAACAACCACCGGAGAAGACCGCGCCAACGAGTTCTTTCTTATCGCCCCCGCGAGCGGCACCGGCGACCTTGCCGGAATCGAAGGCACTGGTGGAATCACCATCGACGCCGACGGCACCCATCACATGTGGTTTGACTACGAATTTTCGGCTTAGCGCTACTCTGCTCCCGCAGGTTTCATTGCCCGCGGATGCGTATAGTCACGACCTGGCTGAAAGAGAGAAATGCCTGAAGTACAAGTCCAAATCTCGCTGTATAAGAACCGCTGTTTCCAGTGCGGTGAACCATTCTGGTGGGTGCTGTGGATGCGTGCCATCTCGCCGGAGCCAGATAATGCAATGCAATATTGGCCGGGCAGCATAGACGAAGACGACGGGGTGATTCAGCATTTTGCTATGCCGGTAGTGGTGGAGAATCCGGATGCTGTGCACACGGCCCAGCGGCTATTAGAAAACCTTGGACAAAAAGGGCGGGCACGGCAGCTGGTCGATCGTCCGGCACGTGCGCGGGGCGCGTCGTACAACGCTAATCAGTGCCCTCGTTGCCGTCACGTCGCGAGCTGGCACGACCTGGATCACCTGGTGATTGAAGCGGCGCACGAAAACAGACTGTTCCATCTTGGGCCGGCCCCGGTGTCACTCCGTGAATGGATGCGCGTCATAGCGGCACAGCACAACGTTCGGGGCTTTTAGCTAGTCACGTCGCCGCTGGCGCGGAGGCGGAGGCGGTGGCACCTCTTTTGCGGCAACGATCGTTGAGCGCATAACAGTGACTACGCCACGTTTACCGTCGACAGTGAGGGACTCTTTGTCGGCGGCGAGCAGCATGCCTAAAGCATCGGTGGCACGACCATCGGGCAACAGGTATCGCACAACCACACGCATACCCGGCACAAGATTAACCACACCCGATGATAAACCGACTCTGCACTGCAAGTGCTGTGTTGCGGAGTGCAGTGGCATGTATGGCACAGCACGGAGGGGGCCACACGCGTGACCCCCTCGATGTTGTGTACCGGCTACGCGGCTACTTGCGGTGTTCGCGGTAGTAGGCCAGTAGCGCCTGGGTAGAGGCGTCTTGGTCGTCGATCGCTGCCTGGTCGCCTTCGATAGCGGGGGCGATTTGTAGTGCGAGTTGTTTGCCGAGCTCGACACCCCACTGGTCAAACGAGTTGATGCCCCACACCACGCCCTGCGTGAAGGTGATGTGTTCGTACAGGGCAATAAGCTGACCCAGCACGGCCGGGGTGAGTGCAGGAGCAAAAATCGACGTGGTGGGGCGGTTGCCACTGAAGGCGCGGGCAGCCACCAGTGGGCCAGTCGTGCCCTCGGCCTCTACTTCTTCGGCCGTCTTGCCGAATGCCAGCGCCTTTGTTTGCGCCAAGAAGTTCGCCAAGAACAGCCCGTGCACGTCGCGGCCATCGTCGGCGAGGGGGTAGGCGGGGTTGACGAAGGCAATAAAGTCGGCCGGGATCAGCCGCGTGCCCTGGTGAATCAGCTGGTAGAACGCGTGCTGACCGTTGGTGCCGGGTTCGCCCCAAAACACTTCGCCCGTGTCGGTGGTGACGGGTGTGCCATCCCACCGCACCGACTTACCGTTCGACTCCATGGTCAGCTGCTGCAGGTAAGCGGCAAAACGGTGCAGTTGCTGCGCATACGGCAGAATCGCGTGCGACTGTGCGCCCAAGAAGTTCACGTACCAAATGTTGAGCAGACCCATGAGCACCGGCACGTTCGACTCCAGTGGCTGGGTGCGCACATGTTCGTCAACAGCGTGGAAGCCCGACAAAAAGTCGCTAAACGCCTGCGGGCCAAATGTGATTACCAGCGCCAGACCAATGGCCGAGTCGACCGAATAGCGGCCACCCACCCAGTCCCAAAAACCAAAGGCGTTATCGGTATCAATACCAAATTCGGCGACCTTGTCGAGTGCGGTAGAAACGGCCACAAAGTGGTGCGCAACAGCATTCGTGCGGCTGTCGTCGTTATCGTCAAGAACACCGGATGCCGCAAGGCCATCCCACAGCCATTGGCGTGCCAGACGTGCATTGGTCAACGTTTCGAGGGTCGTAAACGTCTTCGACGCCACAATAAACAGCGTGGTCTCGGGGTCGAGGTCGGCAGTTTTTTGGGCCAGGTCGGTCGGGTCGATGTTTGAGATAAAACGGGCCTCGATACCGGCATCCGCATAGGGCTTGAGTGCCTCATAGACCATGACAGGCCCGAGGTCAGAACCACCGATACCGATGTTGACTACGTGCGTCACCTTTTTGCCGGTCACGCCCTGCCATTCGCCCGAGCGTACGCGGTCGGCAAAGGCCGACATTGCGTCGAGAACCTCGTGAACATCGGTGTCGATGTCTTGCCCGTCAACGGTGAGGGCGGGCGCGGCACCGGCGGGGCGGCGCAGGGCGGTGTGCAGCACGGCGCGGTCTTCGGTGGTGTTAATGTGTTCGCCAGCCAGCATGGCTGCATAGTGGTCGGCGACACCGGTCTGTTCGGCCAGGCGCACCAGGGCGGCAGCGATGTCGTCGGTGACGAGGTTCTTCGACAGGTCAACCCGCAAATCGGCCAGGTCAAACGTGAGTTTTGTGGCGCGTTCGGTGTCGTCGGCGAACCAGCCGCGCAGGTTGGGTGTGAAATCTTTGTGCAGGGCAGTCAGTTCGGCCCATGCATCGGTACGGGTGGGGTCGATCGGAGAGGTCATACCAATAAAGCTAGCGCAGCCGCACACGCCCGGCATCGTGCTGGCCGCTCGTGTTTTACGAGCGACGATCGTGTTTCACGTCACGACCCTGTTTCGCCGATTGACGTGGCGCACGTAAACTGTCGGCATGCCAGTGGTGATTTCGGTGCTCACTCTCGTGTTGATGATTGTGGCGTTGATAGACGTCATCACTCGCGACGACAGCCAGATTCGTTACCTGCCTAAATTTGTGTGGATTCTGCTGGTCATTATCTTGCCGTTTGCCGGCTCGCTCATTTGGTTTCTTGTGGGCCGCGAATGGAACGGCGAGGGGATTCGGATGCCGCAGCTGCGCCCGCAAACTCGGGGCGCAGCCCCGCACACGCCCCGGCCGTCGCAGGCACCGGCCGCACCGATGCATCCGGCAGATACTCGCAGCACCGAGCAGCAGATTGCTGACCTTGACCGCGAGATTGAAGAGTGGCGTTTGCGTGCCGAACTTGAAAAACGCAAGCGCGAATTGGGTCTCGACGGCGACGACAGCACCGACAAATAACCTAGCCGCGCAGGGAACGCTGCACGGCCTCGTTGAGGTGGGGGTGGCGAAAAACGTATCCGGCGTCGGTGAGGGTTTCAGGTATCACCCATCGGCTTTTAAGAATCAGCTCGGTCTCGGTGCGAATACCGATCGCGCCGATTTCGAGCATCCACCGCGGCATGGTGAGCCCCCACGGCATGCCCACTGCCCGGCGCACGGCGGCCATAAACCCGACGTTGTCGGAGGGGTTGGGTGCTACGGCGTTGATGGTGCCTTCCCAGGCGGGTTCTTTTTCAAGAAAGTCGATAATGCCGACGACGTCGTCGAGGTGAATCCAGCTGAACTTCTGTCGGCCGCGCCGGGCACCTGGGTCGTGAGCTGTTCCTGCTTGGCGGCGTTTGCGGCTCACCGGCCACCAGCCGTCGTATTGTGGCCCGCCTAGGCCCAGTCGTGCGAGGCGAAACAGGGGGGTCAGCACCCCACCGTGCCCGAGCACGATCGCGGTGCGCAGTGCCACACGGCGGGTGTGGGGCAGGTCGTCGGCAAACAGCGCGCGCTCCCATGCTTTGGCCACCTCGACCGAAAAGCCCGTACCAATTTCGCCCGTTGATTCGGTCATGGGACGGTCTTCGGCGTGCCGATAGATGGTGGCCGTCGACGAGTTTATCCATAGCGGTGGCGGATTCTTGGCGTCGCGAATAGCGGTGCTGAGTGCCGCTGTTGTGTCGAGGCGTGAGCGAAAAATCTCGGCCCTGTTCGCCTCGCTGTACCGGCAGTTGACGCTTTTACCGGCCAGGCCTATGACGAGTGCAGCACCGTCGACTGCCTGATTGATGCCTTCTTGGTCGTGCCACGAGAGGTCAGCGTTGCGGCGCGAGATGGTAACCACTTCGCGGCCGAGAAGTGTGTAGTGTTCGACGAGTCTTTGGCCGATGAATCCCGTGGATCCTCCCAGCACGACACGACCCGGATGAATGGGGTTAGTCATGGGTTTCCTGTTCGACGCGGTAGGTAAAGTGTCCGTCGTATTCGTAGATGCGACCCATGATAGGCATGTCAACCGTGAGGCTGATGTGTTGCTGCGAGACGGCGTCGTCCCAGGCTTCCGTAATCCGGATGCGGGGCGCTATCCACCGCGGAATGGTCAGGCGTAGTCGCCCCCAGCGCAGCCCCATAGCGGTACTGGTCATCAGGAGGTCGCCGTGCTCGACTGCGAGCGAGAACGACGCTCGCACCAGACCCGGCTCACCGAGCTCGTCGATGAGGGTGCCGCCGGTTCCAGCGACGATCGCATCGCGCATTGTCCATGCGCCGCGCGGCAGGTGAAAGGTTCTTTCGGCCAGACGGCGACTCGCGATCGACCGGTTTTCTACCGTAAACGGAATCTCGGTAGCCCAGCCACCGAACACCACACCGCGGCGAGCAAAAATATTCAGCAGTGGCCGCAGCCATACCTTGCGGGTGCCCGCGGTATGAAATACACCTTCGCCCCGGCCGACAGCACCGTGCGGTAGCGGGCCAAAATAGGCGCGCAGCTCGGGGTGCAGCCGGTGGATGCGTTCACCCAGCACACGAACATAGGGTGAGCGAGGTACGGCAGGCATGTTACTGCTCCACCAAGCGCACGAGACGCTCGTGGCCTGTTTCTTCGAGCTCGGCGATGTCGTCGCGCGATTTCAAAAAGTCGGAGAACGAACGGTAGCCGAGCGATTTCTCGCTAAACGAGGGGTCCATGCGACGCATCTGCGTTTTTACTGCCGAACTGTGCAGCCACTCATCGCTGTCTGACTTATCGTGGCCGAGCCGCAGGGCGCGGGCCAGCAGACGGGTGGCCTCGGCTTGGTCGTCGGCGGCGGGATCGTCGACGGTGCGGTCAGCTTCAGCATCCGGGGTCGTTGCAGCCTGCGGCGCCGACTTATTCGTCGACTTTGAGCGCGATTTTTTGGCGGGTGCTGCAGCAATAGGGGCCACGCCGCTGAGCGAATCGTAGGCCTGAAACTCGTCGCAGGCAGCAGCCAGCGACTTTGCGGTCGACCCGGCAACCCCCATGCCCACCACATAGCGGCCCAGGCGGCGGCAGCGCTGCGCGAGGGGCACGTAGTCGGAGTCACCGGCAACAATCACCACGTGGGTGAGGTCGGGCAGACGAAACATGTCTTCGACCGTGTCGACGGCCAACCGAATATCGGCCCCGTTTTTGGCGTAGGCGGCGGCCGGAAAAAGCTGCACCAGATCGACCGCGCGGGCCACCAGCTGTGCACGATACTCGGCGTTGACGGGCAGTGACCAGTCGGCGTAGGCGCGCGTGAGCACGAGGGACCCAAACGACGACGCGTAGTCGATAATCGCGCCCACATCGATGGTTGCCTGGGCTAGCCGCTCGACAATTTCGGGGTCATTCTGGTTTTCAGCAATGCGCTGCCGGTCGCGACCATAAGCGTTTCGGCCGTGTACGCGGTCGTACCACGAGATAACAATGTTGTCGAAGTCGAGATAGACGGCGACGCGGGAATCTTGCGGGTCAGCCATAGGGTGTCCTTTCGAAAACTCGTGGCAGCTTATTCGCCCGGATACTTCAGCCCGATCTGGGCACGAATGTCATCGAGCACGCCCATAATGGCCACGCTCTCGGCGATCGGAAGAATGTCTCCGGCCCAGCTACCGCTTGCCACGAGACGTTCGGCGGCAAACGCCTGAAACTGCATACCGCGACCGGCAGGAATACTGCCGTCGTACTCTTCGAGCACCGTGCCATCGGCGCTCGTCACGCGAAAACTCGTGGGTGTGTACCACACGCGGTCAACGTCGATGCGGGCCTTTGTGCCCACAATCGTGGCCGTATTGGCTCCCGCACCTCGCGATGATGACAGCGACGTCGATACTGCGCCGCCCTCATGCAGCATCACGGTACCCACCTCGGTGTCGGCCCCCGTCTCACCCAGGGTTGCCAGAGCCCGGATGCCGGTGGGCACACCCAGCACATCGCAAATAAACGACAGCGGATAAATCCCCAAGTCAAGCAGAGCCCCGCCACCCAGTTCGAGAGCGTTTATGCGGTGCGCCGGGTCAACCGGCAGGCTCTGTGTGTGATCGGCATGCATGCTGCGAAGCTCGCCCAGCGTGCCCGCGGCCACAATCTCACGGATGCGCACCATGTGTGGCAGGTACCGCGTCCACATAGCCTCCATCACCAGTAGGCCCCGCTCGGCGGCTAGCGTCTGCAGATCATGCGCCTCGGCACGGTTGATGGTAAACGGCTTCTCGACCAGCACATGTTTACCGTTTTCGAGCAGCATCCGGGCATTCTCATGATGCATAGGGTGCGGGGTAGCCACATACACAATGTCGATGTCGGGGTCGGCGGCCAACTCTTCATAACTGGCGTGTGCCCGCGCAATATCGAAGCGTTCAGCAAAAGCCTGGGCCGAAGCAGCACTGCGCGAACCCACCGCCTGCAACGCCAAACCCTCGGTGCGCAGATCAGAAGCAAAGGCGGCAGCAATACCGCCCGTGGCAAGAATTCCCCATCGTAAACCCGTCATGACATCCAGCGTACGGGGTGAGACAATGGCGCATGGCTGTTTCTCCTGTGATCACGGTTGACGAACTACTTTCTCTGCAAAAAACGGGGGCTGCCGTGCACGTGCTCGACGTGCGATGGCGACTGGGCCACACCGACGGCTATGAGCAGTACCTTGCCGGCCATATTCCCGGTGCCGTATTCGTCGACCTCGACCGTGATCTCTCGCGCCACGGCACGCCCGATGAGGGCCGCCACCCGCTACCGCACGACGCCGACTTTGCCGAGGCCGTGCGTCGCTGGGGGCTACGCCAGGGTGTGCCGGTGGTTATCTATGATGACGCCCGGATGCTGCCCGCCTCCCGTGCCTGGTGGGCGCTGCAGCGCGCGGGCGTCGACAACGTTCGTGTGCTCGACGGCGGATGGAAAGCGTGGCTCGCCGCCGGGGGAGAGGCCGAACAGGGGGGTGTCGAGGCGCAGCCCGGAGACAGAGAAGTGCGGCATCCGGGGCTTGATGATGTGCTGACAACCGAATCGGTCGCGCAGTGGACAGGAGTGCTCTTAGATGCCCGCGCTCCCGAGCGCTACCGTGGCGAAACAGAACCACTCGACCCTGTTGCCGGCCATATTCCCGGTGCCCACAACCTGCCGATGTCGATGATTCTCACCGATGACGGCCGTTTTCACGACCCGGTGACCATTGCCGCGGCCTTTGAAACGGTCGGTGCCGGCGAGAACATTCCCATCGCCGCATACTGCGGTTCCGGCGTCACAGCGGCACAACTTGCGCTGGCCGGAACCCTCATCGGCCGCGAAGTAACGCTGTACCCCGGCTCGTGGAGCGCCTGGTCAAACACCCCCGGTGCCGAAATCGAAACAGGCCCCGCCACCGAGGACGAGCCAATTGACGAGGCAGAAGCGACGATCTAGGCCAGCGTCGCTTCGATCGCTTCGCGCAGCACGTCGGGGTCGTACCAGGCGATGTCGCCATCGGCGAGCGCATGGTAGCGTTCGTGTCCTTTGCCGAGGATAGCGACGGTGTCGCCAGGCCGGGCCATCCGTGCTGCGGCGAAGATCGCTTCGCGGCGGTCACCGATTTCAATAATCTCTACGTGCGACGAGCGCGCGCCATCCATGAGCGCGGCACGAATGAGCGCCGGGTCATCGGTGTAAGGGTTGTCGTCGGTCACAATCAGTACGTCTGACACCATCGCGGCAAAGCGCCCCATCATGCGGCGTTTTGAAGCATCACGGTGCCCGTTGGCACCCAGCACGGTAATAATGCGGGTGTCGGGTGCCGTGGTGCGAATAGCGCTGAGTGCTGCGGCAATCGCTTCGGGTTTGTGGGCCGAGTCAACAATGGCTGTAAACGGCTGGCCGTGATCAAACCTTTGCAGGCGGCCCTCGACAGCAGGGAGCGCCGCAATACCCGCGGCCAGTTGTTCGAGGGGCAGTGCGGGGCTGAGGGCAGCGACGGCCGCGAGAATATTGTTGACGTTAAAAGCGCCCGTCAACTGGGTGGTAAAAGGCACTGCTTCGCCCGCGGGCGAGTGCACAATAAACGACGAACCATCGGGGCGCAGCTCGATCGCTTCGGCACGCCAGTCTGCCGGATGCCCCGCAGCAGACACCGTTGTTACCGGCACGGTCGCCTGCTCGGCCATCGTGCGGCCCCACAGGCTGTCGATGTCGACAACGCCGCGCTGGGCGTGTTCGGGGGTGAGCAGAATGCTTTTCGCCTGAAAATAGTCGGCTTGGGTGGGATGAAAATCGCGGTGATCATGGCCCAGGTTTAAAAACACGCCCGTGTCAAAAGCAAAACCGTCTACCCGGCCCAGCATGAGCGCGTGGCTCGACGCCTCGACCGCCACGGTGCAAAGACGCTGCTCACGCATCACTGCAAACAGCGCATGAAGCTCGGGAGCCTCGGGCGTGGTGAGTGTGGGCGGAAAAAAGTCATCGCCCACCGTGACACCGATCGAACCGATCGTGCCCGACTGCTGCATACCCGCCGCTGCCGCCACATAAAACGCCGTGGTCGTTTTACCCTGCGTACCGGTA
The DNA here is from genome assembly GCF_050408645.1 of Microbacterium luticellae. NCBI lineage: Bacteria > Bacillati > Actinomycetota > Actinomycetes > Micrococcales > Microbacteriaceae > Microbacterium > Microbacterium luticellae. Next base: position 167,775 of record NZ_JBNTKE010000003.1, on the reverse strand, counting down.
ATCCCCACGGTGGTGAGGGCTGCGGCCGGGTCGTCATACAGGTGCATTGTGGCGGGCCCTGCTGCACGACGGGGGTCATCAACCACAAGAGTCGGCAGTCCCTCTGGCACCAGCGCTGCACCCTCGCGGTCGGTAAGAACAGCGGCGGCTCCTGCTTCATGCGCAGCGCCCGCAAAACGAGCACCGTGACTGTTCTCGCCACGCACGGCAACAAAAAGGTCGCCCGGGCGCACGAGCGCCGTATTCATCGTGACACCGGTAAACGCAGCATCCGGAGCAAAAGCACGAGCTGCACCGCCCACGCTGTCGGGTGGCGAGGCCGTACCGGTCAGGTGTGTAGCCAGCGCGCCCAGGGTGCTGCGGTATTCCTCGACGGGGCGACTGTCGAGGCGTGATGCGGGATACTGCTCGAAAGACGCCATAACATCCCAATTCTAGGCGAGGCCGCGCTCGAGCCCGGCGCAGCCCCAACCACTGCCCGCTACCGTAGCGCCTGGGCGAGGTCGCGCACGATGTCTTCGGGGTCTTCGAGCCCCACAGAAAGCCGAATCGTAGTGGGTGTAATCCCGGCGTCCGCGCGCTGCTGCAGCGTCATATGCGCGTGCGTCATCGACGCAGGATGCGCCACCAGACTGCGGGCATCGCCAATGTTTGCCACCAGGCGCACCACCTGCAAAGCATCGACGACTCGAGCAACGCGCTCAAAACCGGCCGCGAAATCGGCGGCGGTACGCAGCGTCGGCGCAGGTATCGGGGCAGACGCCGCACCCGCGGCATCCGGAGCCCCATCGTGATCGCGTTCATGCAGGTCGAACGAGAACACCGAGGGTACGCCCCGCGGCAAATATTTTTGCGCCAAACCATGCCACGCATTACCGGCAAGACCCGGATGATTAACACGAGCGACAGCCGGATGCTGCTGCAAAAATTCGGCCACCTGCTGCGCCGTTGCCGCCTGCCGGGCAACCCGTAAATCTAGCGTCTCTAACCCCAAGAGAATCTCGTGCGCATTAAACGGTGACAGCGAGGGACCAAGATCGTGCACATACTGCGACTTGATGAGGGTCGTGAGAGCCTGACCGCGCCCACAACGCTCCCACAACACGAGGTCACCAAAACGGGCATAGGGTTTGGTGAACTGGGGCCAGCGTTCGGGTTCGTGACCAAAATCAAAAGAACCCTGATCAACAATCACACCGGCCAGCGACGTGCCATGGCCACCCAACAACTTTGTCGCCGAATGCACAACAACATCGGCACCGTGCTCACCCGGCCGCACAAGATAGGGCGTGCCGACCGTGTTATCGACCACCAGCGGAACACCGGCCCGGTGCGCACGGTCGGCCACCGCCTGAATATCGAGCACCTGCGCAACAGGGTTCGCCACCGACTCGGCAAAAAACGCGCGGGTGTGGGGCTGTACCGCGCTACTCCACGCCTCATGGTCGTCTTGATCGACAAAGGTGGTCGTAATGCCCCAGTCGGCAAAAGTATCGTGCAGCAGATCGACCGTGCCGCCATACAGCTGATGGGCAGCAACAATGTGGCCGCCGCGACCCGCAAGAGCCAAAAGAGCCATAGCGACGGCGGCCTGCCCCGAAGCGACAGCGGCCGCCGAAACCCCGCCCTCGAGCAGCGCCACACGCTCTTCGAGCACCTGCTGGGTGGGGCTGGCATTGCGGCTATAAAGGCTCCCCGCCTGCCGCAGAGCAAAAAGATCGGCAGCCTCGGCCAAAGAAGAAAACTGGTACGCCGCCGTCTGTGAAATAGGCGGCACAGCCCCCGTATAGGTGGCACCGGGGGTGTACCCCGCCTGCACCTGCTGAGTCGCAAAGCCAAGCCGAGTGGTCATGCCCCCATCATGCTCGCACCCGGCAGATACGGCCGTTTCGTGTGTCGAACTGTTTCATTCCATGACACACAACGACCGGCATCCGCCGGGTGCATGCGGCAGAACCGGAAAACGCAGAACCCTAGAACTCCGGGCGCAGAATAATTTTGCCGCCCGAAGCCCCCGCCTCCATCAGCTCATGAGCGCGAGGAGCCTGGCTCATCGGCAACTCTTCACCAAATTCGACCGAAAACTTCTTCTGCGTGATCAGCGCAATGGTCTCGGACACCGCGTCGATGCGCCACTGCTCTTCCTGGTCGGTGAGGGGCACGGGGCTCCCGCCAGAAAACGCGCGAATACCCAGCTGCGCTGCATCCGGCCCCCGCACAATTGTTGCCACCCGATTGTGGTCGGCAACAACAGCCTTCGAAACCTCAATAGCCTCGTCGGTGCCAATGCAGTCGACCGCAACCGTGACACCCTGCGGCGCAGCTTCGACCACACGCTGCTGCAGACCCTCGCCATAGGTGACAGGAATAGCGCCAATCGCACGCATCCGGTCATGCCGCCGCTCACTCGCCGTAGCCACCACCGTGGCACCGGCCGCAACAGCGAACTGCACAAGAGCCTGCCCCACAGCACCCGAACCACCGTGCACCAGCACCGTGTCATCAGCCGAAAAATCGAGCGAACGAGCCACCTGATACGCCGTACCCGCAGGGATACCCAGTGCAGCACCCTCGCTATAGGTCACTGCATCGTCGAGCAGCGCCAGCGACCCTTCGGCCGCCACCACATGCGTGGCATAGGTACCGGGCGTATTAAACACGGCAACCCGGTCACCAATCGAAAACTCGGTAACACCCTCGCCCACGGCACTGATGATTCCGGCACCATCAAAACCCACCCGGCGCGGTTCAACAATCGGTGGTGTCGGACGCAAACCGCTGCGCTGCTTCGCGTCGAGCGGATTCACCCCCGCCGCCTCGATACGAACAACAACCTCGCCCGCACCCGGCACCGGATCATCAATAGTGATCGCATGCAGCACACTCGGTGCACCCAACTCGGTAAAAACGATTGCTTGAGCCATATTGTCAGCGTAGCCGCGCTGGCTGTCACTCGGCCAGAAGCTTCATAATGCGCTGCGGAGACACCGACTGCGCCGTGCCCAACTTCTGCGCAAAAAGACTCACCCGATACTCTTCGAGCAACCATCGCGCACGGTGCAGCGGCTCGGCAGCATTCGCTGCAGCACCCGTGGTGGTGGGCATCGGTACGGTGCCCCCGGCGGCCGTAAACGCCTGCTCGACGCGCTCATACTCCGTCATACGAGTGCGATCACGGCCCGGGGCGTCGGCCAGGGTCTGCAAGCGTTCGAGCATGCCCTGCAAATATCGAGGCACATGCGCGAGCTGCTCGACACCGATCTGGCCGATAAAACCACGAAAAATCAGGCCATCCAGTTGCCGCCGCATATCGGCCAGCGGTGCCAGTAGGGCCAGAGAGTTCTGCTTCTTCATGGCCTTTTCTACCTCGCGCGACAGCGTCAATACCCGGGCGGCAAGACTCACACACGCAAACATGTCGTCAACCATGCGGGCCGAAACAGCATCACGCACACGCTCAAAATCCGCACGCGTGCGCACAACGCCGCCGGGCACAGCGGCATCAATAACGCTGCTCGCCACGGCCGTGCGTGCATCATCGAGCAGCTCGTTTGTTGTGGCGTAGGGCGATGCCGCCAAAGCCAGCTTCTCGTGCGCCGTCACATGCTCCAGCACATACGATGCAGGCGAAGGCACCGCCAACAACACCAGCCGCAACACGCCCTGCCGCAGGGCAGCCTCGGCATCTTCGGCCGTCGCCTCAATACGCACCGACACCGAAGAACCGTCATCCACCAGCGCCGGATACCCGCGCACAACACCCCCGGCCACCCGGCGATCCACCATCTCGGCGACATCATGCTCGGGCCACGTCGTCAACCCCGACTGTTGCGTGCTGGCGCTCGCTGCCGCCACGGCAGCAAGAGAATCGGCGCCGGTAGTGCCCGCGGCATCCGGATGCTTGCCACCCCGCCCGTTCTTGCTAGCCTTCCCGGTGCTTGCTTGCCCTGTGTTTGTTTGCGCGGTGACCGAGCGGGCAACACTCTGTTGCATACGGCGAGCCAACTGCTGCTGCAGGTCGCCCAGGTTACGGCCCGAACCCACCACACGACCTCGCTCATCGACCACACGAAAATTCATGTGCAGGTGCGAAGGCACACGGTCGAGATCAAAATCAGTGGCCCGCACCGGCTGATTAGCCAACGGTTGAATACGGCGAGCCAACGCCTCCAGCAGACTCGACGGCGGCAGACCTCCATGAGACTCAGGTCCTTCACCACGCAGTTCGTCACCAAACTTGTCGGCCCAGTCGGCCGCCGGAACCACATGGCGGCGAATATTTTTCGGCAGCGCTCGCAGCAGGCCCGTCATCAGTTCTGGTCGAAGGCCGGGCACCTGCCAGTCAAAACCTGCCGGTTGCAGGCCCGCCAACAGCGCCAGGGGCACCACGACACTCACGCCGTCGTCGGCAGCACCCGGCTCAAAACGGTACGCCAGGTGCACGGTCTGGTCGCCCTGCTGCCAGCGGGTCGGAAAGTCTCTCTGGTCGGCGCTTTCCTCATCATCGATGAGGTCGCTTTCGCGCATGGTTAGCAAGTGCGGTTGCGTTGTCAGTTCGTTGCGCCACCATTTTTCGAACGAGCGCACGTCAAAAACGTCGCGCGAAACACGGGCGTCATAAAACGCATAGATGGTTTCGTCGCCCGCCAGAATGTCGCGGCGACGCTCCCGCTCTTCGCGTTTTTCGAGGCGCCTGCGCAGTTCATGGTTCTTGCGCCAAAATGCGGTAACCCGCTTGTCGATGCGGGAGGGATCCCATTCGCCCTCGACCAGCGCGTGGCGCACAAACAGGTCGCGTGCGCCAGCCCGGTCGATGCGGGCAAACTGCACTCGTCGCCGCGGAATAATATCCACGCCAAACAGACTCACTTTTTCGGTCGCAATGGCTGCGCCCGCATCTTTTGACCAGCGCGGTTCAGAAATATGGCTCTTCGCGAGGTCACCCGCCAGGCTTTCGGCCCATGCCGGGTCAATCTGAGCAACCGTACGCGCAAAAGTTCGCGAGGTCTCCACAATTTCTGCCGCCATCACCGCAGCAGGGCTTTTTTTGCGCAGCCCCGATCCCGGAAAAATACTGAACCGGATGCCGCGCGCCCCCCGATATTCGGTAATGCGGTGCTTCTTGTCGCCCGGCTTACCGGCACCCTGCTGTTTTTTGGCGACCGTGCGTTCGTCGAGGATTCCGATGTGTGAGAGCAGCCCGGCCAGCAGCGCCTGGTGCACGGCATCGCCCATCGCGTGCCCGGACGCAGTCGTGCCTGCGGCGGCGACATGCGTGTGACCGCCGAGTTTTTTGTCGCCCGACCGCGTCGACAACAATGACTTCAGCTGCCGATGCACATCGAACCATTCACGCACCCGCACATAGTTAATGTGTTCCTGCCGACACATGCGCCGAAAAGCACTCGATCCCTGGGCTTTCTGCTGTTCGCGCAGGTAGTTCCACAGGTTCAGCAGCGTAAGAAAGTCGCTCGTCGGGTCGGAAAACCGTGCATGCATGCGTTCTGCTTCGTCACGCACACCCTGGGGTGCATCAGCCGAGGGGCGCTCGCGCACATCATGAATCGACAGCGCGGCGACGATGGGCACGACACTGTCGGTCACATTCAGGTGCTGGGCTTCGAGCAGCATCCGGGCAAAACGAGGGTCGATGGGCATGCGGGCCATGCGCCGACCGATGCGGGTGAGTGTGGGGGTTGCTTCGGGCGTGCGGGGCGGGGTGATGGCGCGCAGTTCGGTGAGCAGTTCGAGCGCCGCACGCACACCGCGCGAATCGGGTGGGGTGAGAAAGGGAAACTCGGTGATGTCACCGAAACCCAGCGCCAGCATTTGTAGTACGACCGAGGCGAGCGAGGTGCGCAAAATTTCGGGTTCGGTGAACTCGGGGCGAGCGTCGAAATCGTCTTCGCTGTAGAGCCGAATGGCGATGCCATGGCTGGTGCGCCCGGCACGACCTGATCGCTGCTGGGCCGAGGCCTGCGAGATGGCTTCGATGGGCAACCGCTGCACTTTTGATCGTGCACTGTAGCGCGAGATACGGGCCGTGCCGGTATCGATCACATATTTGATTCCCGGCACGGTGAGGCTGGTTTCTGCCACGTTGGTGGCCAGCACCACTCGGCGCGACACGGGTTTACCGTTGATGCGAGCGTTGGGGGCGGGGCGTTCAAAAACGCGGTGCTGTTCTGAGGCCGAAAGGCGACCATACAGGGGTAGCACTTCGGTGGCAGTGGGGTGGTTGCTGTACGCGGCGCGCACAGCGTCGGCGGCGTCGCGAATTTCTGCTTCGCCGGGCAAAAACACAAGTACGTCGCCGGGTGCTTCGCGGTCGAGTTCGCGCAGCGCCGCAACGATTGCCGTGGGGTCGGCGCTGTCGGCATCGGCGGCGTCTTTTTTGTTGCGCTGGTCGCGCGAGGTTTCCGACTGCTGCGGGCTCTGGCTGTCGTGGGCACGGTAGCGGACTTCTACCGGAAAAGTGCGGCCCGAAACCTCAATGATGGGCGCCGGATGCGGCACCGCCGCACTGTCACTCGAGCTCTTATCGCCTAGGCCCTGCGCGGGTGGCAGGGCAAAGTGCTGGGCGAAGCTTTCGGGGTCGATGGTGGCCGAGGTAATAATGACCTTGAGCTCGGGGCGTTCGACAAGAATTTGTCGCAGGTAGCCGAGCAGAAAGTCGACGTTGAGTGAGCGCTCGTGAGCCTCGTCGATGATGATGGTGTCGTAGCGGTGCAGCAGCCGGTCGCGATGGATTTCGTTGAGCAGAATCCCGTCGGTCATGAGGGTGATGCGCGTGTCGGCGGAGGCCTGGTCGGTAAAGCGTACGCGGTAACCGACAAGGCCACCGAGTTCGACCTGCATTTCTTCGGCGACGCGCTCCGCAATGGTGCGGGCAGCGAGGCGGCGGGGCTGCGTGTGGGCGATGGCTGAGCGGCCCAGTTCGAGACATATTTTGGGTAGCTGCGTTGTCTTACCCGACCCTGTCGCCCCGGCAATGATCACCACCTGGTTGTTGGTGATGGCTTCGCCGATCTGTTCGCGGGCAGCGCTGACGGGCAGCTCTGGCGGATACGAGAACAGGGGAGTAGACATAGCCCTCTATCGTATGCCTGGCGGTGCTATATGGCCCATTCTGGTGGGGCGACAGGGTCTTCGGCTTCGCGCAGAGCACGATAAATCTCGCTTTCGATAGCCAGTAGTGCCGGGTCGCCGTGCACGCGGGGGCGTGCTGCTCGCACATCTATTTCGTGCAGTACTCGACCGGGCCGCGGCGTGAGAATAACAATGCGGTCGGCCAAATACACGGCCTCGCCCACGTCGTGGGTCACAAAGACGACGGTGCGTCTTTGTTCGGCCCACAGTTGCAGCAGGTCGTGCTGCAATTGAGAACGAGTGAAGTGGTCGAGCGCGCCAAAGGGTTCGTCCATCAGCAACACTTCGGGGTCGGCGGCGAGGGCGCGGGCAATGCCGGCGCGCTGCCGCATACCGCCCGAAAGTTCGTGGGGGTAGCTGTCGGCAAACGCGGCAAGGCCTACTCGGGCAAGTTCGTGCCGTGCACGCTCTTCGCGTTCTCGCGCGGCAACTCCGGCGATTTCCAGCCCGATTGCAACGTTTCGTACGACCGTCCGCCACGGAAAAAGGGCAGGGTCCTGAAACACAACGCCCAGTTCACGGCGCGGAGCAGTCACCTTCTCGTCACGAAACAGTACGTCACCGGCATCCGGATGCTGCAGGCCAGCCAAAATCTCGAGCAGAGTACTTTTGCCGCATCCGCTGGGCCCAAGCAAGACCAAAAATTCTCCTTCGCGTACCGAGAGGTCGATGGCGTCGAGGGCGAGTGTTTCTTTGCGGGAGCTGCTAAAACGGCGGGTGGCCTGCGAGACAGTGAAGATGGCGCTCACTGGTCGGCCCCCTTCTGGCCGGCGTTGTTCTGGTCGAGATCTTTCGGATCGGGATACACAAAGTTGAGCGTGAACTCTTCGGGGATAAACCGCAGGTCAACATATTTTTCGGTGTCGTACTTCTCGTTTTGGTGACCAAAGTCGATTTCGAGCTGTTGGCTGTCGTTGATCGCATCGAGATCGAGGTTGGCGTTGGTCTCCCAAATCACGTCTTCTCGATCAATGGCGGTGCGCACGGCATCCGGATTCAGCGAGGGCAACTGGGTGATGAGCCACGGCACATAGTCGTCGTAATTGTCTTTGGCGTGATCGTAGGCGCGGTAATAGGCGCGAAGTGTTTTCTCGAGCAGCTCGGGGTTGCTGTCGATGAGTGTGGTGCTCGCGATGAGGGCACCGGTTTGATACGTGGGTAGGTAGTCCCAACCGCGGGCGAGGGTTGCTGTTGTTCCTTCGAGTTCTCCGAGCGCGGCGAACGGCTGGTGAATAATCGTTGCGTCTACCTGACCGGTGGTGACAGCACCGTAAGCGGTCTCATTCGTGCCCGAGGCGACCGTGGTGACCTCGGAGGGGTCGATACCGTGCGCCTGCAGTATGGCCAGCGCATAGGTTTCAAGGCCCGAACCGGGCACAGCGATTCCCACCTTTTTGCCACGCAGTTCTTCGATGCTCGAAATGCTTTCGTCAGCGATCAACCAGAAGGGGCCCTTCGTGCGAAAACCGGCACCCACTAGGCGTACGGGTGCGCCCTGGGCTGCGGCCCGCAGGTAGGTGGTGGTGGGGCCAAAAGCAATTGTTAGATCGCCCGAGCCGGTAGAAATAATGGCGTCGTCGGTCTGTACCCATTCCACCCGCAAACCTTCGTCAGCAAAAATGCCTGCTTCTTCGGCGTAGCGCAGCGGCATCTGGGTGTATTCGGTGGGGTCGAGCAGGCGAATGGTGTGCAGGCCATCAGCATCGGTGACGGTCGAAGCGGCCTGGGCAGAGCAGCCCGTAAGCGCCAGGGCGCTGGCGGTCACAGCACCCAGGGCGGCGACGAGGCGTGTGCGTAGGGTGCGTAACGTGCGGCGCGAAGATGTACTGCTGTGGGGTAGAGAATTGGTCTCTGACATGGTGTTCTTTCAAGGTTTAGCGCTGCCACCGCAGCAGAAAGCGGCGTTCGAGCGCGTTGACGATGCTGATCAGTGCGACGGCGATGAGCGTGACGTAAATGATGAGTGCGAACAGGCTCGGGGTGTCGTAGAGGCCCACGGCGCGCTGCACGAGGTAGCCGATACCGCCCTGCGAGGCGATCATTTCGGCAAAGATCGTGATCACCACGATCCCGGCGGTTTCGATACGGATGGCGGTCACGATCGAGGCGGCCGCCGAAGGCAGAATCACAGTGCGAATAATCTGTGCCCGGCGGGCACCATATGACCGTGCCACTTTGAGGTGTTTTTCTTCCACGTTTTTGATGCCCGAGATGGTGTTAAACAGCGGCACAAACACAGAGAAGAGAAACACGACTGCAATTTTGTGGTCGATACCGATGCCCAGATACAGCGTGAGCAGCGGAATAAGGGTCACTTTGGGTATGGCATAGATGGCGCTCACGAATGGGCTAAAAAACTTTTCTGCCCCGCGCGAGAGCCCCAGCCAAATACCCAGGCCGACTCCCACGACAATGCCGAGCGTTGTACCCACCAGGCCCGCCCACAGGGTAATGCCGGTGTGCTGCAGCAGATTGTGTTCGGTCAGGAGCACCGGAAACCGGGCGATGACTTGCGTCGGCGACGCCAGATAGATCGGGGCTACTCGGCCGCTGTCAACCAGCCACTGCACAAGACCCAGAATGGCCAGCACAACGGCCACCTGACCAGATATTCGGATGCCGGTGGCCAGCGTGAACGCCCGCGGCGGGCGTGTGCCGTGCGTACGCTCGCGTGCTGTTCGTGCAGTGATGGTCGTGCTTGCCGTGACGGGTGTGGCGCTCGTGGCTGTCATGCGGCGTCCTGTTCGGCCTGTTCGTCGCTGTGTTCACTCTGCGTGCTTGATGCGGGCTTGGGGATGCGTGCGTCGGCGGCGATTCCGAGTGTTTCGGCGAGGGTGTCGTGTTCGTATTCGGTGCGGAAGATTCCGCGCCGCTGCAGTTCTGGCACCACCTGGTCGACGAAGGCATCGGCGGGGCCGCGATGGTACGGCGGAAAGATTTGAATACCGTCGAGGGCTTCTTCTTCGAGGTGTGTTTCGAGCCACGTGGCGATGGTGGCGGCGTCGCCGACGACGGCGCCCTGGGAGTAGCGGTTACTGAGGGTAAAACGGTACAGGTCGGCAAGGGTGAGGTCTTCACCAAGGGTGGGAATAACAACGTCGCGCAGCCAACGGGCGTCGTCATCGGCGGTGCGTTCTTGTCCGGCGAGGCGGCTGGTGCGGTGGGCCTGGTCGCTCACGAGCTGTTTGAGCGAGTCGGCACCGATCGTATCGGTGTCAATAACGTCAAGCACGCGTTCGCTCTCGTTGATTTCGCGTAGGTTAAGGCCAAACGCACGCGAGTATGCGGCCGGAAGCTGCGTGGTGACCTGAAACGCTTGCACTTCACGAAACTTTTCTCGGGCTTCGCGCAGTGTGCCGCCCACAAACGGTGTGATGCCGGGAATGATCTTGAATGCTTCTGGGTCGCGGCCACGGTCACTCACGCGCTGTTTGTGGCTGCGATAGTGTTCGCGCCCAATTTCGAGCCCAAAATACGGCGAGAAACGCACGTGGGCGAGGTCGGCACCGTAGTCGAGAGACTCGGGTGACATTCCCACGTGAACGTTGGCGATCTGCTGTTGCACGGGCGGGGGAGCGTTGAGCGGGCCGCGCACGTTAAAGAACTCGCCGCGAAAGTCGATCGTGTGCCACGACCCGGGGCGCACGAGTGTGCCGCCCTCTTTATCGTCGAGCACAAAGTCGCGGTCCCAGCTGTGCAGCAGCTGGTTCAGTGCCACCGTAAATTCGCGGGCGCGCACATATTTGCTCTGCTCATCGGGAAGGTTCTCACCTTCATAGTTCAGTTCCGGATGCCCCGAACGGTCAATACCAAACACCACATTGAGCGCTACGCGTCCGCGCGAAAAGTTGTCGAGTGTAGCCACCTGGCGGGCGACGGTAAAGGGGTGCTCGAAGCTGGAGTTCACCGAGACAAGAAAACCCACATTGCGGGTAACAGCGGCCGCATAACCGGCGAACACGCTGGTGTCCCACCGGTGAATACGCTGCAGACTGTCGGCATCGCTGGCCAGCGAACTGCCCGCAAAAATGTAGTCGAGTTTGCCGCGCTCGGCGATACGCGCAATATCGGTGATCACACTCGGGTCGATAAGCCCGTGGTTATTGGCTTCGGGTAGACGCCACGCACGCAAATCCCATCCTGTGCCGTAAGCGGCGAGTCCGATATGTAGTTGTTTGCGACGGCGAGTGGTCATGGGGGCCTCCAGACGAAAGAACAGAGAATGCCCCGACGCTAAGTCGAAGACGCTGCGCACGAAAGTGTGCAGGCCACGGTTTGTTACCTACCGAAACTTCGCGCAATGTTTCGACATACAGCGGGTGCGGAGAGTGCCGACCGGCATCCGGGTGGGTACCGTCGCAGCATGACTGCTCCCTACCGAATTGTTGCCGTCTCGGGGTCTGTGCAAGAACCGAGCAAAACCACGGCGGTTGTTACCGCGCTCGCCGAGGCCGTCGCCGCCCGCATCCCCGCCGAGGTGGCCACGGTAGAACTGGCCCAGTGGGGGCCGGTGTTGGCCGGCGCGCTGTCGCGCGATCAGTTGCATCCGGATGCCGAAGCCCAGGTGCGTGCGATTGAACAGGCCGATCTGCTGGTGGTCGGCAGCCCCGTGTATCGCGCGTCGTTTAGTGGCCTGTTTAAGCACCTGTTTGATCTGGTCGACCAGTATGCGCTCGTGGGCACGCCCGTGCTCTTGGCAGCAACGGGTGGCGGCGAACGCCACGCGCTCATCATCGAACACCAGCTGCGCCCGCTGTTTTCGTTTTTTCAAGCGCTCACGCTTCCGCTGGGAGTGTACGCGAGCCATGCATCTTTTGACGGCACCGTGATAACTGACGAATCACTCCGCCGCCGCATTGACCTCGCCGCCGAACGCAGCATTCCGCTGCTGCCGCATACCCCGAATGTCACTGAGCTCGTCGCTTCATGACCCGTGTGCTGCGACAGCCGCTGAAGCCTGCGGCGCAGGTAGCTGGCACAGTCGGTGCCGGTGTCGGTGTGCCGTTCTAAGCTGGTGTTATGAGCATTCCACAGATCGAACTTCTTGACGGACACCGTATTCCGCAGTTGGGATACGGGGTATTCAAAGTGCCCGCCGACGACGCCGAGCGTGCCGTGAGCGAAGCGCTCGAGATCGGGTACCGCCACATTGACACCGCTGCTATTTATGGCAACGAAGAGGGTGTGGGTAAGGCGATTGCGGCGAGCGGTATTGCCCGCGACGAGCTGTATGTCACCACCAAGCTTTGGAACGATCGGCACGATGGCGACGAGCCGGATGCTGCGATTGCCGAGAGTCTCGAACGGTTAGGCCTCGACTTTGTTGACCTGTATTTGGTGCATTGGCCTACCCCTGCACGTGACAACTATGTGCATGCGTGGCAGAAGCTCGTGGGTATTCGTGAGCGTGCCCTGACACGCTCGATTGGGGTGTCGAACTTTCTGGTGCCGCACCTGGAGCGCATTGTTGCCGAGACCGGTGTGACGCCGGTGGTCAACCAGATCGAACTCCACCCCGCCTACCAGCAGCGTGATGTTGTGCAGTGGTGCACACAGCACGGTGTGCACATTGAGGCATGGGGTCCGCTGGGGCAGGGTAAATACGACCTCTTTGGCACACCGGCTGTTGCCCAGGCCGCCGAGGCTGTCGACCGCACCGCGGCACAGGTCGTGCTGCGCTGGCACCTGCAAAAGGGAAACATTATTTTCCCGAAGTCGGTGCGGGCCGAGCGACTGCGCGAAAACATTGCCGTGTTTGACTTTGAACTCACCGACGACCAGGTGGCCGCCATCGACGCCCTCGACCCGGGTGACGGCTCGGGCCGCGTCAGCGCCCACCCCGAAGAAATGAACTAACAACACATGAGCAACCGGCTCGCCGCGACACTGAGCCCCTACCTGCAGGCCCACGCCGACAACCCTGTCGACTGGTGGCCGTGGGGGAGCGAAGCTTTTCATGAGGCTGAGCGTCGCGGCGTGCCGTTGTTTATCTCCATCGGCTACTCCACCTGCCACTGGTGCCACGTGATGGCACGCGAATCATTTGCCGATCCCGAGACCGCCGCGCATATCAACGCCAACTTTGTTGCCATCAAAATCGACCGCGAAGAGCACCCCGAAGTCGACGCCGCCTATATGGCCGCAGCCAGCGCCTTCACCTCGCACCTCGGCTGGCCACTGACCATCTTCGCTACACCTCAGGGGCAAACGTTCTACGCCGGCACCTATTTTCCACCCGCCGCACGACCACCCCTCCCCGCCTTCCGCGATGTGCTCACAGCCGTGGTTGAAGCGTGGCGCGACCGTCACGACGAAGTGCAGCACTCAGCCGGTGCTGTGGCCGATGCGCTGAGGCAGGCTGCTGTGCTTCCGGATGCCACCGACTGGGGCACACAACACCTTGTCGATGCCGCGCGCACCATCGCCGCGCGCGAAGACCACCTGTACGGCGGGTTTGGCGGGGCCCCCAAGTTTCCCGTCGCGACCACGCTGGCATACCTGTGCACAACGCTTATTCGTGAACACAGTCCGCAGGCCGCAGCCAGCGCACGCCGGGCGCTGGCGGCCATGGCTGCCAGCGAACTACGAGACCCCGAAGACGGCGGATTTTTTCGCTACGCCACACAGCGCGACTGGACAGTGCCGCACTACGAGCGGATGCTCAACGACAACGCCCAACTGCTCGAAATAGCAACCGTTCAGGGCGACGCAGAAACAGCCGAGGGCATCGCCCACTTTCTGGGCACTGTACTGCAGCAGCCGGGCGGCGGGTTTGGTGCCGCGCAAGACTCAGAGTCGTGGATCGACGGCGAGCGCCGCGAAGGCGAATATTATCGCCGCCGCGGCGCAGAGCGGCACGGTCTTGCAGCACCGGCCGTTGACGCCAAAGTACTCACCGCCTGGAATGCGCTGGCCATACGAGCATTAGCCGAGGCGGGTGTTCGGTTGCACCGCCCTGGATGGATCACGAGTGCTCGCCGCGCAGCCGAGGCCGTGCTGCGCGATAATCGTGACAGCAACGGTAACCTCGTGCGCTCATCGCTCGATGGTCGCTCTGCCACAGCCGCCGCCACGCTCGCCGACTATGCGCTTCTTGCCGACGCCCTACTGACGCTCGCTGTTGCCAGCGGCGACGCCGTGTACGCCCAGCAGGGGCTCGAACTGTTAGGCCAGGCCGAACAGCATGCAGAATCCACTACCGTGCACGACCCGGTACTCACCGAGCACGGCATAAGCCCCTCACCCGACCACAGCGACGGCGACCTCCCCTCGGGCCCCTCGGCCCTCGCACAGGCATACGTGCGTGCCTGGCAATACGGCGCCGGTGAGCACTACCGCCAGCGGGCAGAAAGCATAGTCGCCCGCCATATTGGCCCCGCACTGCACCAACCCTTCGCTCACGGCGCGATGCTGAGCGCTGCCGCAGCGCTTGCTACAGCACCCCGCCAGGTTGTTGTCATCACCCATCAACCGGCCGCACCACTGGCTCAGGCCGCTCGCACACTGCACGCCGAGGTGATCGCGGTTGTCACGGCAGAACAGGCTTCGGCATTGGCGCACAGTGGGTTCGAGCTCTTTGCCGACAAAACGCAGCCCGCAGCTTACGACTGCAGCAACTTTGTGTGCTCGCTACCCACAACAGACCCACACGATCTGCGCGACGAGTAACAAACAGCGCACCGAACGAACGGCTAGATCCAGCCGGGCAACCAGTTGTGAAGGAGCCAAAACTTATACGGCACCGTCATTCCCGTCCATACCGGGTAATAAAACAGCGAGACCAGCACGATAATCACCACAATGGTGACAACGGTGGCTCGGCCAGCCTGACGGCGGGCGGGAGTGGCATCCGGAGCATGCGCGATCATATGCAGCACGAGTGTGAGAGCAATAACGATAAACGGCAGCATGGCCACGGTATAGAACTGGAAAATTGTGCGGTCGGGCACCAACAGCCACGGCACATACGTGACCGCGATACCCACCAGCGGCACCGATAGCGTCCACGACGCAGGCTTCTTCTCGAACCA
Organism: Microbacterium luticellae; assembly: GCF_050408645.1. NCBI lineage: Bacteria > Bacillati > Actinomycetota > Actinomycetes > Micrococcales > Microbacteriaceae > Microbacterium > Microbacterium luticellae. Next base: position 152,596 of record NZ_JBNTKE010000003.1, on the reverse strand, counting down.
GCCGAGTACCACCCGATACATCAGATACAGCACGGCCGCCACACCCAAATACCAGGTGACGGGGTTCGGTATGGTCGAAATCACGGCAATGCAGTGGTCAGAACCCCAGCATTCGGTGTCTTGCTGACCACCCACCCATACAGCGGTCGGGCGCAGCAGCAACGGCCACTCCCACGCGGGGCTCGCATAGGAATGCCCGGCAGAAAGGCTGATGTGAAAGTTGTAAATCGACCGGTGGTAGTTCCACAGCGCGATCAGCGGGTTGGTAGAACTATCCCGATCGTAGCCGCCTCGGGTGAGCAGCCAACCACTCCACGACACCACATATGTCACAACAGCCGCCGGAACCAACAGCAGAAACGTGACCGGTCCCTGGCGGAACGCGGCATCGGCAGGCCACTGCACAACCCCGGCGCGCCGCCGAGCCAGCGCATCGGTCACCACCAGGTAGATACCTATTCCGGCCAGGGCATATGCTCCCGACCACTTCACGGCCGTCGCAGCACCGAGGGCAACACCGGCCGCAATAATCCATGGCCGCCGCGCCACAATGGTGCCCCACACGGGCGGTTGCTCGTGGCGCGGATGCTCGCCATTTTGACGTCTGTCGTACAGCACAAAAAGAAAAGCGAGCACGATAAAGAACGTCACAATGGTGTCGAGCAGAGCAATACGGCTCATCACGATGCCCAGGCCATCCACAGCCAGTAGCAGGCCCGCCACCGTGGCAAAAGCGACCGATTGGGTGAGCTCGCGTGTAATGAAATACACCAGCAGCACCGTTGCTGCACCCAGAATGGCGGTCGCTAAACGCCAGCCGACGCTCGAGCCCGGCCCTAGCAGGGCCATCCCCAGCGCGATCAGCCACTTGCCCAGCGGCGGGTGCACCACAAACGAGCCATCGGTACCGAGCGCCGAAGTATCGCCCTGCGCAAAAAGCTCGTTCGCGTTTTCGCCCCATTTGCCCTCATAACCCCACTGCCACAGCGACCAGGCGTCTTTGACGTAATACGTTTCGTCAAAGGCGAGGGTTGCCGGATGCCCCACATTCCACAGCCGTGCGGCGGCGGCCAGCATGGTCACCAGGGCGGGCAGAAGCCAGGGTAAAGACAGTCGCAGTCGGGCAGAAGTCACCCGATAAGCCTACGTTTGATTGCGCGGCTGGTTTTGGATACTCCACAAGCAGCGCCTCTATGCTGAGCGAGTGATCATTCTGGCTGCCACCCCCATCGGCAATCTCGGCGATGCTTCGACGCGGCTGCGCGAAGTACTCGAAAACGCGACGACGATCGCGGCAGAAGACACCCGCACCACCCAGCGCCTGCTCGGTGCCTTGTCGATCACTAACCGGCCACAGCTCGTTGCCCTGCATGACCACAACGAGAAGCAGCGGGCGGGTGAATTAGCAGCGCGCGCCGAGCACGAAGACATCGTGGTGCTCAGCGACGCGGGAATGCCCACGGTGAGCGACCCCGGCTATGCGCTTGTTACCGCCGCTGTGCAGCTAGGCGTTACCGTCACGGCTATTCCTGGCCCGAGCGCCGTGATTACTGCACTGGCGGTCTCGGGCCTTGCTACCGACCGGTTTAGTTTTGACGGTTTCGTGCCCCGTAAAGCGGGGGACCGCGCCAGCATGCTCAAGCAGTTGGCGATAGAGCAGCGCACGATGGTGTTCTTTGAATCACCGGCTCGTCTCGCGCAAACCCTGGCCGATATGGCCGCCGTCTTTGGTGCCGACCGGCAGTCTGCTGTGTGTCGTGAACTGACCAAACTGTATGAAGAGGTGCGCAGGGGCAGCCTCGACGAACTCGCGGCCTGGGCGGCAGAGGGGGTGCGCGGCGAAATCGTGATTGTTGTTGCGGGTGCACCGGCCGCTGCCGTGTCGATAGAGACAGCACTCGTGCGGGTGCAGCAGTTAGTGGCCGAGGGCACACGTCTGAAGACCGCGTGTGCCGACGTTGCGGCAGCCACAGGGTTGTCGTCGCGCGACCTGTACCAGGCTGTGCTTGCGGGTCGTTCATGACGCCTGCGGTGTAGCCATTCGTCACCTGGTCGGCAGGTGCTGTGTATCCGGCCTAGAATCGAATTCATGCCCGCAGGCGAATCGTTTTATATCACCACGCCGATTTACTATCCCAGCGACGTGCCGCACATCGGCCACGGCTACACGACCGTCGCTGTCGACACCCTTGCCCGCTGGCACCGCCAGAGCGGCGATGACACCTGGATGCTCACGGGTACCGATGAGCACGGCCAGAAAATGCTGCGCGCGGCCGCAGCCAATAACGTCACACCCCAAGAATGGGTCGACCGGCTCGTGGGCGAAGCATGGTTCCCCCTGCTCGACACCCTCGATGTCGCTAACGACGATTTCATCCGCACCACGCAGCAGCGTCACGAAGAGCGCGTGCAGCAGTTTGTGCAGGCGATCTATGACCACGGTCATATTTACGCGGGTGAATACGAAGCGCTCTACTGTGTGGGCTGCGAAGAGTTCAAACCCGATAGCGAAATCGTCGACGGTACGGGGCCCTTTGAGGGGCTGAAGGTGTGTCTTATCCACTCCAAGCCGCTCGAACTACTGCAAGAAAAGAACTACTTCTTTAAGCTCAGCGAGTTCCAAGACCGCCTCCTGGAGCTGTACCGCGAGCAGCCCGACTTCGTGCGGCCCGAATCTGCCCGCAACGAAGTTGTTTCTTTTGTGCGCCAGGGCCTAAAAGACCTCTCTATTTCTCGTTCGGCGTTCGACTGGGGCATTAAGGTGCCGTGGGATGACTCGCACGTGATCTATGTGTGGGTCGACGCCCTGCTCAACTACGTCACCGCCGTCGGCTACGGCACCGACCCCGAAGAGTTCGCGCGTCGCTGGCCAGCACACCACGTTGTCGGTAAAGACATTCTGCGTTTTCACGCCGTCATTTGGCCGGCCATGCTCATGGCCGCCGGTGTCGACGTGCCCAAGAGCGTTTTTGCGCACGGCTGGCTGCTGGTGGGCGGCGAAAAGATGTCGAAGTCGAAGCTCACCGGTATCGCACCGAGCGAGATCATCGACGTCTTCGGCTCAGACGCCTACCGTTTCTACTTCTTGTCGGCGATTTCATTCGGGCACGACGGCTCATTCTCGTGGGAAGATCTTGCCTCGCGGTACCAGGCAGAACTCGCCAACGGCTTCGGCAACCTCGCCTCACGCACAACGGCGATGATCCAGAAATACTTCGACGGGGTTGTTCCTGCCGCCGGTGAATACACCGACGCCGATCTGACGATTCAGTCTCATGTGGCAGCGGCCGGAAAACAGGCCGATGCCGCTATGGAGCAGTTCCGCATCGACGATGCCATCGAAGCGATCTGGGTGATCGTCGACGACCTCAACGGCTACATCACCGAAAACGAACCGTGGGCACTGGCGCGCGAAGAATCACAGCGCGAACGCCTCGCAACGGTGCTGTACACGTGTGCGGAGAGCTTGCGTGCGCTGAGCGTTTTGCTGTCGCCGGTTATGCCGAAGGCAACAACCACGCTGTGGACAGCTTTGGGTGCAGAAGACGCACTCGGGGCCCTCACAGCACAGCCCATTCGTGATGCCGGTCGCTGGGGTCAACTGCCAGTGGGAACAAAGGTGCACACGCTCGCTCCGCTGTTCCCCCGCGTAGAGTCGACCGCCTAAGTTCGTCATGGACCAGCAGCCCGCCACGTATATTCGCCAGCGGTCACACGACGGCAGAAAAGATATACGCTACCCGGCCGCCCCCGAACCCCTCGCGGTCGGGGTCTACGACAATCACGCCCACCTAGAAATTCTTGACGGCGAAGAACCGTTGAGCCTGCACGACCATTTAGAGCGCGCAGAACGGGTGGGCGTGATGGGCGTCGTACAGGCATCCGGAGACATCGAATCGTCGCGCTGGGCGGTCGCAGCTGCCGAGAGCGACCCGAGAGTGTTGGCGGCTGTGGCCATTCATCCCAACGACGCCCCTGTCTATGCGGCACAAAACCGTCTCGACGAGGCCATCGCGGTGATTGATGAGCTGGCCGCGCACCCGCGCACTCGGGCCATCGGTGAGACAGGGCTCGACTATTTTCGTACCGGACCCGAAGGCCACGCTGTGCAGCACGAGTCTTTTGAAGCGCATATTGCGCTGACAAAAAAGCACGGCCTGGCCATGCAGATTCATGACCGCGATGCGCACGACGACGTCTTAGCGACACTGCGCCGCGTAGGAGCCCCCGATCGCACCGTGTTCCACTGTTTCTCGGGCGACGAAGCCATGGCAAAAGAGTGCGCCGATGCGGGCTATTACGTGTCGTTTGCCGGCAATGTGACGTTTAAAAATGCGCAAAATTTGCGTGATGCGCTTGCTGTTACCCCGCACGATCGGATGCTGGTAGAAACCGACGCGCCGTTTCTTACTCCCGTGCCTCTGCGCGGCCGCCCCAATGCTTCGTATCTGGTTCCGATCACGGTGCGGTTTATGGCCGCTGAACTGGGTGTTGACGTTGACGAACTGTGTGCGCAGCTGGCGGCAAACACCGAAACCGTATACGGCAGCTTCCGCGACCGCACCGCTTAGAATGGTGCAGTGATTTCACTTCTGGGTGCCGCAGATATTCGTCGGTTGGCCGCCGAACTTGATGTGACACCGACGAAGAAACTCGGCCAGAACTTTGTGGTAGACGCCAATACGGTGCGCAAAATTGTGCATGCCGCGTCGGTTACTGCCCGTGAGACGGTGCTTGAGGTGGGTCCCGGGCTCGGCTCGCTCACGCTGGCGATTCTCGAGACGGGTGCGCGCGTGACCGCGGTAGAAATTGATCACCGGCTTGCGCAGCGCCTGCCACAGACAGCACACGAACGGGGCGTACCTGAGGGTGCGCTCGAGGTTGTTCGTGCCGACGCCCTGCAGGTGCACGAGCTCGCGGGTGACCCGACCGTGCTGGTCGCCAACCTGCCCTATAACGTCTCGGTGCCGGTGCTCTTGCACCTGCTCGAAACTTTTCCGCAGTTGCAGCGGGGTGTGGTGATGGTGCAGGCCGAAGTCGCCGAGCGTTTAGCGGCACCACCCGGGTCGAAGGTGTACGGCGCGCCGAGCGTGAAAGCTGCCTGGTATGGCCCGTGGAAACTGGCTGGAACCGTCTCGCGACACGTCTTTTGGCCCGTTCCCAATGTCGACAGTCTGCTCGTGGGCTTTCAGCGCGATGCCGAACCCCGCGGATCAGAAGAACTACGTCGCCGCACTTTCGCGATCGTCGATGCAGCTTTCGGACAGCGCCGCAAAATGCTTCGCCAGGCGCTCTCGGGCATTTATGGTGGTTCGGCGGCGGCGTCGGCCGTGCTCGAAAAAGCTGGCGTCGACCCCACGTCACGCGGCGAAGCACTGTCGGTCGATGACTATCAGCGGATTGCCGGGGTTTCGTAGCATCCGGATCTGCCGTTATCGGCGCAGCCCGGGTAGCCTGGCATCGTGAGCCAACCGCGTTTTGGCACGAATGTGCCCGAGATCCATCGTCCTTTTGTGGCCGCCGCCGACCGCTACCAGCGGTGGGAATATCGGCAGGTCGGAACCTCTGGTTTGTATCTGCCGCCCATATCGTTGGGATTGTGGTGGAACTTTGGTGACAACTTTCCTATCGACAACCAGCGCGCACTGCTGCGCCGCGCGTTCGACCTGGGTATTACCCACTTCGACCTGGCGAACAATTACGGTCCGCCGTATGGCTCGGCCGAAAAGAACTTCGGTCGCATTTTTAGCGAAGACTTGAAGCCTTACCGCGACGAACTGATTATTTCGTCGAAGGCCGGATGGGACATGTGGCCGGGCCCCTACGGCGACTTCGCCAGCCGCAAATACATTCTCGCCAGTGCCGAGCAGTCGCTGCGCAGCATGCAGCTCGATTACGTTGACATCTTCTACTCGCACCGCGTCGACCCCGTGACCCCTATCGAAGAGACGATCGGCGCTCTCGACACCCTTGTTCGCCAGGGTAAGGCCCTGTATGTGGGCATTTCTTCATACAGTGCCGAGCGCACGCAGGCCGCTGTTGACGTGGCCCGCGATCTGGGTACTCCGCTGGTTATTCACCAGCCGGCATATTCGATTCTCAACCGCTGGGTAGAAGACGGCCTCACCGATACGCTGCGTTCGACCGGCCTCGGCGCGATTGCGTTTACCCCGCTGGCTCAGGGGCTCCTCACCGACCGTTACCTGGGTGATGGCACCGCCGAGCGCGCGCAGAAGCGTGGTTCGCTGAATGATGCCCCGCTGCCCGAAAAGGCGCTCGAGGCGCTGCGTGGTCTGGGTGAAGTTGCTCGCGAACGTGAGCAGAGCCTGGCCCAAATGGCCCTGCAGTGGGTGCTGCGCGATGGCGTGGTGGCCTCGGCACTGATTGGTGCTTCGCGGGTTGAGCAGCTGGAAGAAAACGCTGCCGCCGTGGATGGCCCCGAGTTTAGTAGCGACCAGTTGGCGCGCATCGACGAGCTCTCGGGTGCGCTCGATGTCAATCTGTGGGCAAAGTCGTCGGACCTGTGAGCGACGACTCGCGTTCGGGTGCAGGCTCCGCTGTGGCGGGGTCTGCACCCTCTCGCAGCGTGCATGTGCGTGCGCCAGGCAAGATCAACATTTTTTTAGCCGCGGGTGCCGTGCAAGATGACGGTTATCATCCGCTGGCCACGATCTTTCAGGCCGTGTCGCTGTATGAAGATGTTTATGCCACGCCCAGCGACACTATTACGGTGTCGGTGCGGGGTGTGCAGCCCGAGCAGGTGCCGTTGGATGAACGCAATCTTGCGGTAAAAGCCGCGCAGCTCTTAGCTCGAGAAACCGGATGCACCCAGGGTGTGCATCTGCAAATCATTAAGCGTGTTCCTGTCGCTGGTGGTATGGGTGGCGGTTCGGCTGATGCGGCTGCCGCGCTGGTCGCATGCGATGAGCTGTGGGGTACGGGTTTGGGAATTGCCGGGCTGCATCCGTTGGCTGCGCAGCTGGGTTCCGACGTGCCCTTTGCTCTTGTGGGCGGTACTGCGATGGGTACAGGGCGCGGTGACCGGCTGACGCCCGTTTTGGCGCGCGGCACCTATGAGTGGGTGCTTGTACATGGTGAAGAAGGGCTGTCGGCGCCGCATATTTACGCTCGTTTCGATGAGGCGATGGCCGAACAGCGGGTAACGGCCGATGAGCCTGATTCACCGTTAGAGGTGCCCCGCGATGTGCTACAGGCACTTGCTTCGGGTGATGTCGCGGCACTGGCCGAGCATATGTATAACGACCTGGAGTCGCCCGCTATTGCCGAACAGCCCGCGCTGGCGCAAACGATCGCTGACGGCTGTGATGAGGGGGCACTGGCCGGAATCGTGTCGGGCTCGGGCCCGACCGTGGCACTGCTGTGCCGTGATCGTGCCGACGCCGACCGTGTGGCCCGCACGCTGAGTGATGCAGGTCGTCAGGTGATGCGTGCACACGGACCGGTTGCTGGTGCTCAGGTGATCGAAGCGTAGCCACCGCTACGCTGGATGGCGATGGCACATCTTTTGGGGGCCGAAGGGCTTCATCTTGAGTTTCCTACCCGCATCGTTTTTGACTCGGTCACGCTCGGCGTAGAAGAAGGCGACCGCATCGGAATTGTTGGCCGCAACGGCGACGGCAAGTCGAGTCTGCTGGCTATGCTTGCGGGTCGTTTAGAGCCGGATGCTGGAAGGGTGACGGTGCGCGGTGGCACCCGCATCGGCGTGCTCGACCAAGCCGACACTCTCGACGACTCGGTCACGGTTGCGCAGGCTGTTGTGGGTGACGCGCTGGAGCATGAGTGGGCGGGGGATGCCCGCATCCGGGATGTTATTGATGGTTTGCTGGCCGATGTGCCGTGGCAGGCGCAGGTGGGCTCGTTATCGGGTGGTCAGCGGCGTCGCGTGAGCCTTGCGCAGTTGTTGGCGGGGGAGTGGGATGTGCTCATGCTCGATGAGCCCACCAACCATCTCGATGTTGAGGCGATTGCGTGGCTGGCGCAGCACGTGAAGCAGCGGTGGGGCCGCAAACAGGGTGCGCTGTTGACGGTGACGCACGACCGCTGGTTTCTTGACGAGGTAGCTACGGCAACGTGGGAGGTCCACGACCGCATTGTTGAGCCTTTTGAGGGCGGCTATGCGGCCTATGTGTTGCAGCGGGTGGAACGCGACCGCATGGCGGCGGCGAGCGAAGCGAAACGTCAAAACTTGGCGCGTAAAGAACTCGCATGGCTGCGGCGGGGCGCTCCGGCGCGCACCGCGAAACCGAAGTTTCGTATCGAAGCCGCGAACGCTCTTATCGCTGACGTGCCCGAGATTCGCGACAGTATCGGGCTGCAGTCATTGGCTGTTGCCCGGCTGGGTAAAGACGTTGTGGACCTGCTTGATGTGGGCGTGCAGTTTGGTGACCGCGAAGTTTTGCGCGATGTGGAGTGGCGAATCGCGCCGGGGGAACGCACCGGCATTCTGGGTGTTAACGGTGCCGGAAAATCAACACTGCTGGGGCTTATTTCGGGTGATGTAGAAGCCACCAGTGGCCGTGTGAAGCAGGGCAAGACGGTGCGGGTGCGTACTCTGACGCAGCGTCTCGATGACCTCACTGAGGTGTGGAATGACCCGGTGCGGGTCGTCATTAGCCGACTGCGCACCTCGTACACGATCGGTTCAGGGTCAAAGGCGCAAGAGCTCACGCCCGGGCAGCTACTGGAACGGATGGGTTTCACTTCGGCTCAGTTGTCGACGCCGGTGAAAGATCTTTCTGGTGGTCAGCAGCGCCGACTGCAACTGCTGCTGGTGCTTCTTGACCAGCCGAACGTGCTCATTCTTGACGAACCCACGAACGACATGGATACCGATATGCTCGCGGCTATCGAAGACCTGCTCGATTCGTGGCCGGGCACTCTCATTGTTGTTTCGCACGACCGTTATTTTCTTGAGCGCGTGACCGATAAACAGTACGCCATTCTTGACGGCCGGTTGCGGCACCTGCCGGGCGGTATTGATGAATATTTGCGGTTGCGTTCCGTGCAACAGTCGGCGGGTTCTGCCACGCCCGCACCGGATGCTGCTGCCCAGCCGGCAACCGCTGGTTTGTCTGGTGCGCAGTTGCGCGCCGTCGAAAAAGAGATCGCCGCTGTCGAACGCAAAATCGAACGCATCACGGGCGACATAGCGAAGGCTCGTGTAGGGCTCGCCACGCTCGATCAGAGCGATTACCAGCTGTTGAACGTTGAGATGGCAAAGATCACCGCCCTCGAAGACGACGTTGCCGTTCTCGAAGAGCAGTGGCTCGAGCTTTCTGCCCAGCTCGACTAGGGCGACGGCCTCGGCGAAGTGTTCTGACCATTGAGCGCGAACCTTTGCAACCAAAATCCCAGGCGTCAAGGGGGTAGTGCTTCGGTAGGGGGCAGGCGTATCGTCAGTTGCATGGTGTTGACCTCTGCAGGGTTGTGGCCCTGCAGACACCCAACAGAAAGGAAGACGCCATGAGTGCAGAAGACAAGATTAAGGCTGCTGCAGACAAGGTCACCGGTAAGGCGAAAGAAACCGCCGGTAAGGCTACGGATGATGAAAAACTGCAGGCCGAAGGTAAAGCCGATCAGGCGAAGGGCCACCTGCGGGATGCGGCCGAGAACGTCAAAGACGCGTTTAAGGACTAACAGAAACTAAGTTCGTCACCCGCACGTGTACCGAAAAATCGGGAAAGGATCATTATGGGTTTCTTAGCTTTTCTTCTCCTTGGCCTTATTGCAGGAGCCATCGCAAAAGCCATTCTTCCCGGCAAACAGGCCGGAGGATGGATAGCCACGTTGCTGCTCGGAGTAGTGGGCGCAATGCTGGGCGGTTGGCTCGGCGGCATGATCTTTGGTGTTGATCTGCAGGGCTTCTTCTCCATCTCAACCTGGCTGCTAGCTATTGGTGGCTCGCTGATTGTGCTACTCATCTACGGTCTTATTACGGGCCGCAGCCGTCAGGCATAAATCGTCGTAAACAGTGTGTCCGCCATCGGTGTTCCGGTGGCGGACACAGCTGTGCATTGCGCTGTGTGACACGCGATTTTATGAGTTGAAAGAGATCCGCGTATCTTGGCTGAGTCCCCACGAGAGGAAACAGCACCACCATGTCACGCCGCACCACAAAACTTATTGCCGCCCTCGCGGCTATTCCCCTGGCGCTCAGCCTTGCCGCCTGCGCCGGCCAGAGTGAAACACCCGCAGCAGCACCCACAGAAGACAACGCTGCCACCGAACACGTTCGTATCGGAGTCGTCGGCAAAGGCGACCCGCAGTGGCCCGCATTTGTTGAGGCCGCAGCGGCCGAGGGCATTGAAGTCGAACTGGTCGACTTCGGTTCGTACGAGCAGCCCAACCCGGCCCTGACCGAGGGTGAGCTCGACCTCAACCAGTTTCAGCACATCGTTTACCTTGCCGGCTACAACGTAGCCTCGGGCAAAGACCTGCAGCCCATCGGGTCGACCGCGATCTACCCGCTCGGCCTGTACTCCACCAAGTACGACGACGTCGACAGCATCGGTGACGGCGAGAGTGTTGCTGTTCCCGACGATGCCTCTAACCAGGCACGTGCCCTGCTCGTACTGCAGTCGGCCGGTCTCATCACGCTGAAGAGCGGCGGTTCTATTTTCTCTGACCTCGCCGATGTCGACACTGCCAAGTCGAAGGTGAAAGTTATCGCGCTCGAAGCAGCACTCCTGCCCACCTCGCTGCCGGATGTCGCTGCAGCCATCATCAACAACGACTTTGTGACCGACGCGGGTCTTACCTTTGACGACGCGATCGCTCAAGATGATCCCAGCGACCCGAACGCCCTGCCGTACGTGAACATTTTTGCGTCACGTGCCGACGACGTCGACAACCCGCTCTACCTGAAGCTGGTCGAGATCTTCCAGACCGACGAAAAGGTGCAAGAAGGCCTCGCAGAGTCGTCGGGATACACCGGCGTTGCCCTCCAGGTTCCGGCCGAAGACCTCGTTGCATCCCTGCAGAAGGTCGAAGCCGACACCAAGGCACAAAAAGGCTAAGACGCCGAGCAACAAAAATGCGAGAGAATCGGGCGATGCGCATGCATCGCCCGATTCCTCGTGAATGCACACCTGCATCCGGATGCCTGGAGAACCAATGGCCATTGTGAGCCTCACTGATGTGGCAAAAACGTACCCGGCGCGCGACCGCCATGCACCCGACGTGACGGCCGTCGACGACGTTACTCTCACCGTCGACCCCGGCGATATTTTTGGCATCATCGGATACTCCGGTGCCGGTAAATCGACTCTCGTACGCCTCATCAACGCATTGGAACCCGCTACCTCCGGTTCCATCGTGGTCGACGGCACCGATATCACCACACTCTCCGAGACCCAGCTGCGTCGCGTGCGCAGCGGGATCGGCATGATCTTTCAACAGTTCAACCTGTTCTCATCAAAAACTGTCGCAGCCAACGTGGCCTATCCGCTCAAACTCGCCGGATGGCCGAAAGCCGAAATTCAGGAGCGCGTCGCCGAACTCTTAGCATTCGTCGGGCTTGCTGATCGTGCGCGCGCCTACCCCGAACAGCTGTCGGGCGGGCAAAAACAGCGGGTCGGTATCGCGCGGGCCCTCGCCACACGCCCCGCCATTCTTCTCGCCGATGAGGCAACCAGTGCCCTTGACCCACAAACAACCCACGAAGTGCTCGCACTACTCAAACGAGTAAACGAAGAGCAGGGCGTGACCATTATTCTCATCACGCACGAGATGGACGTCATTCAAACGATCGCCACCAAAGTGGCCGTGATGGAAAACGGGCAAGTGATCGAACAGGGAGACGTGTTCGAAGTTTTTTCACGACCACAAAACCCCGCCTCGCAGCGCTTCGTCTCGACTGTTATCAAAGGCATCCCGACACCCACCGAAATCGCGTCACTGCGTGAGCGTCATGAGGGCCGACTCGTCACCTTCTCGTTCCGCGACGGCGATTCATCACAGGCACAAGTGCTGCTCGACCTCGCCGAAGCAGGCCTCGGCTTCGAAGTCGTTTACGGCGGTATTAATGACATTCGGGGTCGGGCATTTGGCCACCTCACGCTGGCAATTCGCGGTACGGATGCCGTGATCGACCAGACCCTCGACGTCATTCGCACCCGCACCGAAGTGACTGAGCTGCCGACCGAAGGAGGGCAGGCATGACCCGCCTTAACGAGCTATGGCCCGAATTCTGGAACGCAGCCATCGAGACGCTCTACATGGCCGGGTTCGCCCTACTCATGGGCGGGATACTCGGGCTACTCATCGGCGTTATTCTGTATGTTTCCCGACCGAGCGGGCTCATGGCCAACCGTGCTGTCGCCGGTGTCGCCAACTTTATCGTCAACTTTTTTCGGCCCATACCGTTCGTCATCTTTATTGCTGTCGCCCAACCCCTCGCCCGCCTCGTGGTGGGCATTGGCATCGGCACAACCGCCGGCGCATTCATGATTGGTCTCGCAGCCGCCTTCGCCATCGGCCGCATCGTTGAACAGCACCTCGTTGCGGTCAGCCCCGGAGTCATCGAAGCAGCCCGATCGATGGGAGCTGGACCCTGGCGAATCCTCTGCACGGTAGCGATTCCCGAAGCACTCGGCGGGCTCATCCTCGGCTACACATTTATCGTTGTCGCCATCATTGACATGACGGCCATGGCCGGACTACTCGGTGGCGGCGGGCTCGGGGCCTTCGCCCAAATTTATGGCTTCCGCCAGTTTGAACCCGTCGTCATGTGGGCCGCTATCGTGCTCATCGTCATCTTTGTACAGGCCGTGCAGTGGCTCGGCGACCGCTTCGCTCGCCACATTATGAGACGCTAAACCCCCGGCACGCGAATACCGATACTCCTAGTCATCAATCTCGATGACCTTACCGGTGCGGGCATCGATCGTTACCTCGTAGTCGTCATTGCCGTCGTCAATATCAAACTCAAAAACAGGGCCCGAGCGCTCGCCCTCCAGCGACCACTCCTCAACCTCGCCCGGCTGCGCGGCAAGAGCGGCATCGAGCGCATCCTGCAAAGAAATCAACTCGCTCACAGTGATCGCCTTGGCCAGCTTCTTCGCCGCATCATCGCTACTCAGACTGTCGGTTTCTTCACGAACAATCTCACCCGTTGTGGCGTCAATAACGGCCTCATACTCGGTCTCGTTATTGACCAGTTCGACCGTGTAGGCATAACGGTCGCGACTCCAATCCAACTCCACCTCGGTCAGCTCGCCGTCAAAAGCAGCACGTGCCGTCTCGACCGCCTGCTCCCACGACACTGCAAAATTCGTTGTGGCAAGGTCAGCGCCGCGCTGCGGAGCATCGCCGGGTGCGTCATCGCCGCTCTCACCACCTTCCGAAGCATCCGGCTGTGCCGTCATCGTCGGCAATGCCGGGTCAGGCGTCGAGTCACCCGGTGACGCAGGTCCGCCGGTGCATCCCGACAGCGGAACCGCGAGAGCGACAACTGCGGCCAGAGACAAAAATAGGGGAGTACGTTGCGAAGACATCTAGCCAGGCTACGAAATTCGCCTGAGTATGCAATCAGGTTGACAAAGTGGCATCCGGTGCTTCTGCCAGCACGCGCCGACTCGTAAACGTGCGATCTTCGCCCGACAGCGGGTCAACAAAACGGAGCTGCTTGGCGAGCAGTTGCAGCGGCCGCGAAAAATCATCCGGGCCATCGGGCAGCAGCACAGGGTAAAAACCATCATTGCGAATGCCCGCCCCGAGAGCAGCCAACTGCACACGCAACTGGTGCATGCGGCCCGTATGCGGCAAGAGCCGCGTGTGCAGCGCCTCGGCAGTAAAACCCAGCAGTTCGATACGCGTTTCAGAGTTAGGTTCTGCCGTCTCATCAACCTGCACACACACACTGCCGGGCTGCTTCACAATGTGATTGCGATAGGTCAACGGAAACGGCATACCGCCCAGCAGTGGGGCATCCGGATGCCACTCGGCAGGCAAACTCGACACCGCCTCATACACCTTCGTTACCCGCCGATTTTCAAACAGCAGCTGGTATGCACCGCGAGTCTCGCGGCGTGCAGAAAACATCAGCACCCCGGCCGTCGCACGATCAAGCCGGTGAATGGGAGTGAGATCATCGTTGCCTAGTGCTCGCCGCAACCGCACCAGCGCAGAATTTTGCAGATATTTGCCACCCGGTGTGGTCGGCAAAAAATGGGGTTTATCGGCCACAACAAGATCATCGTCGGCATACAGCACATCGATCTCGAAAGGGATCTCGTTTTCTACCGGCGGCTCACGGTAATACCAAACGAACTCGTGCGCACCGAGCGGCGTATCGCGGTGCAGCACCACCGCACCGATACCCACAATCTCGCCGCGATCAAACCGCGCCAGCAAACGCTCGGGATCAAGATGGCCGAAACGCTCCACCATATAGTCGGCCACCGTCACCCACGGACCCTCACGCGGAATACGCAGCCGGGTAGCACCCACGCCATCGCGCACAGGAAGAGGGGAAAGCATCGCCATCGTGATCAGTGCCCGCTATTCACCAAACGTGAGACTCAACGTGCGCAAAAGCCCCGCCAAACGGTCACGATCAGCATCCGGAAGCCCCTCCAGCAAATCAGACTCCACATCCACCAGCCGAGTAATCGCGGCATCCACCCGCGTCTTACCATCTTCAGTCAGAGTCACCAGCACGCTACGGCCATCTTGAGGGTCAGCCTCGCGCCGCACAAAACGGCGACCCACCAGGCGATCAATACGATTCGTCATCGTGCCACTCGACACCATCGTCTGCTGCAAAAGCTGCTTGGGGGAGAGCTGAAAAGGGTCACCGGCGCGACGCAGCGCCGACAAAACATCCCACTCCCACGACTCAAGATCACTGCGGTGAAAAACATCTCGACGCGCCCGGTCAAGATGGCGCGAGAGACGGTCGACGCGAGAAAGAACCTCCAGCGGAGAAAAATCAAGATCAGGGCGCTGAGTTCGCCACGCGCCGACGATACGATCCACTTCGTCGGTAGCAGTCACTTCACCATTATCGCCCGGTTCGGCACAGAGCACCCATCAAGGCATGGCAGACTATAGGGGTGGCCCCTTTCGTGCGAGAGGGAGCAACGGTCCGCCGTGGTGTAATGGCAGCACGACAGCCTTTGGAGCTGTGAAGTCTAGGTTCGAATCCTGGCGGCGGAGCATGACAGGGAAAAGCCTTGCAATCGTCGTCCTTGCAGCAGGCCAAGGCACGCGAATGAAATCACGGCTACCCAAAGTCTTGCATCCCATCGGTGGTCGCCCGCTCGTCGGCCACGTGCTTCGCACCGCACAAAACCTGGGTGCTGAACACATCGAAGTGGTTGTGCGGCACGAACGCGACACCGTCGTAGCGGCGCTCACACACGAGCATCCGGAAGCCATCATTGTCGACCAAGACGACATTCCTGGCACAGGCCGGGCCGTGCAGGTTGCTATCGAAGCATTACCGGCCGACTTCGACGGCGACGTGCTGGTGCTTTCGGGCGATGTTCCCCTGCTCGAAGCGCAAACTCTGCAGCGCCTCATCGACGAACACCGGCGTGCACAGGCCGCCGCCACCATCTTGTCGGCCAAACTCAACGACCCCACCGGGTACGGCCGCATTATTCGTGATGCATCCGGCGGCGTGGCACGCATTGTTGAACAGAAAGATGCCTCGGCAGAAGAAGCCGCAGTCAACGAGATCAACGCCGGAGTCTACGTGTTCCGGGCGGCGCAGTTGCGTCACCACCTCGCACGGGTCGACCAAAACAACGCGCAGGGCGAGGTGTATCTCACCAGCGTTATCGAACTTCTGCGTCGGGCGAACGAACCCGTCGCCGCCGAGGTTGCCGACGACGAAGTAGCAGCGTTCGGTGTTAACGACCGCGTGCAACTGGCCGAAGCCGGCCGCATTTTGAACCAGCGCATCGTGCAGCGGTGGCAGCGCGAAGGTGTGACCGTGGTCGACCCCGCCACCACCTGGATCGACGACACGGCAGTGCTGGCTCCGGATGCCACTATTTTGCCCAACACTCAAATTTTGCGTGCGAGCGTGGTCGGCCCCGGCGCAACCATCGGCCCCGACACGACGCTTGTTGACTGCGAAGTCGGCGAAGACGCCACCGTACGCCGCACCGACGCGAACCTTGCTGTTATTGGTGCGCGTGCCACGGTGGGCCCCTTCACCTATCTGCGGCCGGGCACCATTCTCGGGGCCGATGGAAAAATTGGTGCCTACGTCGAAACAAAGAACGCCGAGATCGGTGAGGGTTCGAAGGTGCCGCACCTGTCATACGTCGGTGATGCAACCATTGGCAAGAACGTCAACCTGGGTGCCGGAACCATTACTGCGAACTATGACGACGTGCACAAGCACCGCACGAGCGTGGGCGATGAGGCCCACACGGGCTCGCATACGGTGCTGGTTGCGCCCGTTAGTATCGGTGATGGAGCAAAGACCGGAGCGGGTGCGGTCATCCGAAAGGATGTCCCCGCAGGCGCCCTGGCACTAAGCGTTTCCCCCCAGCGAAACATCGATGGGTGGGTCGAAAAGAACAGGGCAGGCACGGGTGCTGCGCAAGCGGCCTCTCGTGCACGATCGGCGGAATAGGCGGACCGATGGGGCGCAAAAAACACACGGTAGAACTTGATCGCGACAATGGGGTAGCCCCCAGTCTGGTCAAGAAAACCAAGAAGCGACTGGTGGTGACAGGCGGTCGTTCGCACCCCGAACTCACCTCGGCTGTTGCAGCAGCGCTCGGCACTGTTGTTGCACCAACAGAGCACCGCACTTTTGCTTCGGGCGAGATCTACTCGCGCTTCGAAGTATCGATTCGCGGATGCGACCTATTTATCGTGCAATCGTTCGGTGAACCGGTCAATGAGTGGCTCATGGAGACACTCATCATGCTCGACGCCGCTAAGCGTGCCTCTGCCAAACGCATCACCGTCGTTGCCCCGTATTACCCGTATTCGCGGCAAGACAAAAAGGGTCGCGGACGCGAACCCATTAGCGCACGGCTTGTGGCCGACCTGCTGAAAGTTGCCGGTGCCGATCGCATCATGAGTGTTGACCTGCACGCAGCCCAGGTGCAGGGTTTCTTCGACGGACCCGTCGACCACCTCTTCGCTAAACCCGTATTGCTCGAACACTTCGAAAACACGCTCACGCCGGAAGACCGCGAAACACTCACGGTTGTCTCACCCGATATGGGTCGTGTACGTGTTGCCGACACGTGGTCCGACAGCCTAGGCGCGCCCCTGGCCATTATTCACAAGCGTCGCGACCCGAAGGTTGCCAACGAAGTGACCGTGCACGAGATCGTTGGGGCCGTCGATGGCCGTACCTGCCTGCTGGTCGACGACATGATCGACACCGGCGGCACGATCGTGAAGGCAGCACGCGCGCTGAAAGCCAATGGGGCACGCAAAGTGATTGTTGCGGCAACCCATGCCATTTTTAGTGACCCGGCCTGTCGACGCCTGCAAGACGAAGCGATCGACGAGGTTGTTGTCACCGACACGGTGCCCCTCGATGCGGAACGCTGCTTCCCGGGCCTCACCGTGCTGTCGATTGCGCCGCTCCTGGCTCGCGCTATCGGTCAGGTGTTTGAAGACGGCTCGGTCACGAGCATGTTTGGTGGCGACGCTTAAGTACGCAGCGTTTATCGCAGCGGTAGACGCACCGTAAACATCGTCTTGCCCGGGGCACTTTCGACCTCGATTGTTCCTCCATGCCCCGTTACAATGGCCTGCGAAATCGCGAGGCCTAGCCCCGTGCCGCCCGTGTGACGTGCGCGCGAACGGTCGGCACGCGCAAAACGAGAAAACAGGGTGTCACGCACCTCAGGCGCAATACCGGGGCCGTTATCGGTCACGCGCAAAAATGCGTGAGGTGAGGCGTGTTCGTCGGCTGCGGGTTCTGTGCCCACTTCGACGACGATGGTTGTTCCCGCGGGCGTATGCGTGCGGGCGTTGGCGACAAGGTTGGTGACAACCTGGGCGAGGCGCGCGCTGTCGCCGGTAACCTCAACCGGTTCGCTCGGTACTTCCAGGCGCCATTCGTGGTCGGTGCCGGTGGGGCGCGCGTCGTCGACGGCTTCCACCGCGAGGCGGCACAGGTCGACAGGAGACTCAGCGAGCTCGCGGCCCTCATCGAGACGGGCAAGCAGCAGCAGGTCTTCGACGAGGCCGGTCATGCGCAGCGATTGGGCTTGGATGCGCTCGAGCGACATCCGCGTGTTATCGCTGAGGTCGGTGGAACGCAAAGAGAGTTCTGAGTAGCCCCGGATCGATGTGAGGGGTGTGCGGAGCTCGTGGCTGGCGTCGGCGATGAATTGCCGCATGCGTTCTTCATTGCGCTGGCGGGCAGCCAGCGAAGAGTCAACGTGATCAAGTAGTACGTTCAGCGCCGCACCCACAAGCCCCGTTTCTGTCGACGGGTCGGCCTCCGACTCGGGAACCCGCTCGGTGATCGTGACATCACCCCGGTCAAGAGGTTGCGACGACACTCGGGTGGCGGTGGCCGCAACGGCTCGAAGAGGGCGCAGCGCCACCTGAATGGTGATGGCGGTGGTGAGCGCAAGCATGAGCAGGCCGCCGACCGTAGCCAGCGCAATGATGGTGAACAGTTCGGTCATGGTGCGTTGAATATCGCGACGCGGCAGTCCCACCACAATGGTTGTGCCGTCGGCATGGGCTGCTTCAATGCGATACGAACCGTGCCCGGGGATGGTCATCGAAATAACCTGTTCGCGCAGCAGGGCCTCAGAGACCGACTGTAACTGTGCGTTACTGAGGCTAAGAATTTCTCCGGTGCCGCCGCCGGCGTCTTTGACGATCGCCCCTGTTGCCGGTGTTTCGCCATCGGCGACGATGAGTAGCAGCCCGGGGTTGACGTCTTTGCCGTCGAGAATCGCTTCGGCCGGAGCGCCAAGAGGGCTCGCCAGCGTCCACTGCAGGGTTATGCGCAGAGAAGCGGCCAGTCGGTCGTCGAGTTGGCGCTCCATTGCACCGCCCAAAAACAGGCTGATGACAATCGAAACAAACACCAGAATGAGCGAGACAAAACCGATGACCGCGGCCATCAGCCTCGTCTGTAAACGCAGTGGCCGTTTGCCGGCAGGAGCGGTCATCAACCCCAGTCGGGTCACTGAGGAGCCTTGATCATGTATCCCACGCCACGAACCGTGTGAATGAGAGGTGTGCGGTCGGCGTCAATTTTTTTACGCAGATACGAGATATACAGTTCGACAACGCTTGATTTTCCGCCGAACTCATAGCTCCATACGCGGTCGAGAATCTGGGTTTTCGAAAGCACCCGCCGTTCGTTGCGCATAAGAAAACGCAAGAGCTCAAACTCTGTAGCAGTGAGTTCAATCTCGGTGTCGCCGCGAAAAACTTCGTGACTGTCTTCGTTCAGCCGCAGATCACCAACGTGCAAAATCGATTCGCCGATGTCGTCATTGCCGCGCCCCGAGCGCCGAATAACCGCACGTAGCCGCGCAACCACCTCTTCGAGACTGAATGGCTTGGTCACATAGTCGTCGCCACCGGCGGTGAGTCCGGCAATGCGGTCAGAGACAGCATCTTTGGCGGTGAGAAAGAGGACGGGCACAAGGTTGTCTGATTCACGGAGGCGACTGAGCACGGCCATGCCATCGAGGTCGGGCATCATAATGTCGAGCACGAGTGCATCGGGTGAAAACTCTTTTGCCACCTGCAGCGCTTCATAGCCCGACGAGGCCGTACGTACCTCCCAGCCCTCCATACGCAGCGCCATGCTCAGCAGATCGGTGAGCATGGGCTCGTCATCGACGGCAAGAATTCGTAAGGGCGAGCCGTCGGGGCGGCGCAGATCGGGGCGGTCAGCATCGGTCATGCTTTCTATTCTCACTGCGATGCTGTGTGTTTCCTATGTTTTTTCGGATGCTGTTGTTGCTGCCGTTATTTCTTTCTGGCTGAGTTCTATCAACCGCTGCGCTGCCTGTGCCGCGTCGTCGGCCGCGCCGACAGCGATCGCTGCTGCGAGGTGTTCGTGCAGCGTGACGGCCTGGTCGGTGATCTCATGCATACCGCGGCGCTGATCACTGCCGCGTAACGACAGGGCGGCCGCGATCGTGCCCGCCAACTGCTGGATGAGCGGGTTGGCTGTGGCGGTGAGAAGCATCCGGTGAAAAGTGGCGTCGGCGGTATAAAACGCTACGGGATCGTCACTCTGAAAAGCACGACGCATGGTGGCGGCGGCATCGGTGAGGGCTGTGCGCTCGTGGTCATCGGCGTGCTGGGCAGCAAGGGCCGCAGCAACATGGTCAAGTCCGAGCCGCAACTGCAAGAGCTCGTGGAGTTGACGAACCGGATCGGGCCCCAGCGCGCGCCATCGCACAACGAGCGGGTGTAAAAGGTCCCAGCTGTTGTGGCCGAGCACCCGGGTGCCGACCTGCTGGCGGGCCTGAACCAGGCCGAGCGAGGCGAGGGTGCGCAGCGCCTCGCGCACAACACTGCGCGAGACACCTAGCTGGCTGCACAGTTGCTGCGCGTTAATCACGGTGTCGGGAGCAAGATCGCCCGCCACAATTTTTTGGCCAACGGTGTCGACCACCTGGCTGTGCAAACTGGCACCCAGGTGGGCACTGCGTGCAGAAGAAGATAACTGGTTCATAGTGTTCATGAGTCATAATAGATGATAAATATTACTTATCGCACTGGTGGAGGAAGCCCGTTGACTACGATCACCCGCGTCGAAACCTTTCCCGTCGCACCACGGTGGCTATTCGTGCGCGTCGAAACCAGCGACGGCATTATCGGCTGGGGCGAAGCGTCGCTCGAAGGCTTCGCCGATGTGGTGCGCGCAGCAGTCGACCAGTTCGGCACCTATCTGCTCGGCAAAGACCCCGCCCGCATAGAAGACCACTGGCAGGTGCTCACCAAGGGCGGCTTTTATCGCGGGGGAGCAGTGCTCGCCAGCGCCGTGGCCGGTATTGACCAGGCGCTGTGGGACATCAAAGGTAAAAGCCTAGGCGTGCCGGTGTATGAACTCTTGGGTGGCCGGGTGCGCGACAGCATCCGGGCGTATGGCTGGGTGGGTGGCGATGACCCCGCCGAAGTCGCCGACCACATTGCCGCGCAAATCGAGGTGGGACTCACCGCAGTAAAAATGAATGCTTCGGGGCGGATGGGCCGTAACGGCAGCGTGGCCGAGCTCGACGGCGTTGTGCAGCGCGTGGCCAGCGCCCGCGAAGTACTCGGTCCGCACCGCGATGTGGCCGTCGACCTGCACGGGAGGTTTACCCTCGCCACCGCCCGACGCCTCGCGCCACTGCTCGAGCCGCTGCATCCGTTCTTCTTAGAAGAACCGGTCGTGCCCGAAAACTCGCACACCATCGAAAAGCTCGTCGACGCCACCACGATTCCTATCGCCACGGGTGAGCGGCTCTACAGCCGTCAAGAATTTTTGCCCGTGCTGCAACAGGGCATCGCCATCGCCCAGCCCGACCTCTCGCACGCGGGAGGAATCACTGAGGTGCGTCGCATTGCCGCGCTCGCCGAAACCTTTGACGCCGTGCTTGCGCCGCACTGCCCGCTCGGCCCCCTCGCGCTGGCCGCCTGCTTGCAGGTAGGGTTTGCAACCCCCAACTATCTGATTCAAGAACAGTCGATCGGTATTCACTACAACCGGGGCGCCGAAGTACTCGACTACGTGGTCGACACCGCACCGCTCGCATTTAGCGAGGGCAGCTTTACCGCACTCACCGCTCCCGGGCTCGGCATCACCATCGATGAGACCGCCGTACGCCAGGCTGCAGCCCGCTGGGAATCATGGCACAACCCCGTATGGCGACACGACGACGGCTCATTCGCCGAGTGGTAACAACACACACGAAAGGCGCAACGATGAATGCGATCACGAACAGCCAACTCAGTGAACAGTTGGCGCAAGAAAAAATCGTCGCCATTATTCGCGGCACCGATATCGACGCGACAGTGCAGACCGCACAAACGCTGATAGACAGCGGCATCCGGATGCTAGAAATTACCCTGACCCTCGATGGCGCACTCGAGGCCATCACACGGGTGAACGCCGCTGCCCCCTCGGGTGTTGTCGTGGGGGCGGGCACCGTGCTCACCGAGCACGACGCGGATGCAGCAATTGCGGCTGGAGCGCGTTTTATTGTGACCCCCACCCTGAGTGCATCCGTCGATCATGCACTGCGCCACGATATTGGTGTGCTGGCGGGGGTGTATACGCCCACCGAGATTCATCGGATGATGGATGCCGGTGCTGCCGCCGCCAAGCTTTTTCCGGCGGCTACGGTGGGGCCGGGTTTTGTTCGCGCCGTGCGTGACCCCCTACCGCAGGCGAGGATTGTTCCGGTCGGTGGCGTGAACGTTGACAGCGTGAGTGAATGGCTTGCTGCCGGTGCTTGGGCGTGTGGTGTTGGGGGACCGCTCGTCGCCGATGCCGCCCGCCCCGGTGGCGACCAGCAGGCGCTGCGCGAACGCGCGCGGGCCTTCGTGGATGCAGTGCGGGCCGAGCAGTCCGTGTAACCCGTGTAACCCCTGCGGGTGGCCGGTTAACAACGATCGGGGTGGGGCAGCCCGTCGGCCACCTCACCCCGATCGTGAACGGGTAAAGCTGTGACGCTTAGTGCGTGTCTTCTGCTTCTACTTCGGTGCGGTCGCCCGACCACAGCGTGTGGAAGGTGCCCTCTTTATCGACGCGCTTGTAAGTGTGCGCACCAAAGAAGTCACGCTGCCCCTGCACGAGTGCTGCCGGCAGACGGTCGGCGCGGATGCCGTCGTAGTACGCCAGCGACGAGGAGAACGCCGGTGCAGGAATACCCGACTGTGCCGCGGCGATAACAACCCTGCGCCAGGCAGCCTGCCCGCGCGTGAGTGCCTCGGCAAAGTATGGGGCAGCCATGAGCAGCGGTAGCTGTGCGTTTTCGGCATAGGCGTCGGCGATGCGGTTGAGGAACTGCGCACGAATAATGCAGCCCCCGCGCCAAATCTTGGCGATCGCACCGAGGTCGATCTTCCAGTCGTATTCAGCTGCTCCGTCGCGAATCTCGTCGAAGCCCTGCGAGTAGGCGACAATCTTCGACGCATACAGGGCAAGACGAACGTCTTCGATGAAGGCGGCTTCGTCGGCCACCGTGAACTCTTCGTCGGGGCCGGGGAGGTTTGCTGCAACCGCACGCTGATCGGGGCGTGACGACAGCGAACGAGCGAAAGTAGCCTCGGCAATACCCGATACCGGAACACCCAGCGACAGCGCCGTCTGCACGGTCCATGCGCCGGTTCCCTTGGCGCCTGCCTGGTCGAGAATAACGTCGACGAGAGGCTTGCCGGTGTCGGCATCGAACTGGCGCAGAACCTCCGCCGTAATTTCGATGAGGTACGACTCGAGTTCGCCCTTATTCCACTCGGCAAAGATCTCGGCGATTTCGGCGGGGCTCTTGCCTGTTCCGCGGCGAATAAGATCGTAGGCTTCGGCGATCAGCTGCATATCGGCATACTCGATGCCGTTGTGCACCATCTTGACAAAGTGGCCGGCGCCGTCGTGACCCACGTGCGTGACGCACGGCTCGCCCTCGGCAACCGCCGCAATCGACTTGAGGATCGGGCCGAGAGTTACCCACGACTCATCAGAGCCACCGGGCATAATGCTCGGGCCAAGAAGGGCGCCCTCTTCACCCCCCGAAATACCGGCACCCACAAAGTTGATGCCCGTCTCACGCACCGCTTTTTCGCGGCGGATGGTGTCGGGGAAGTAGGCATTGCCCCCGTCGACAATAATGTCGCCCGGCTCAAAGACCTTCACAAGCTCGTCGATCACTGCGTCGGTCGCCCAGCCGGCCTTGACCATAATGATGGCCGTGCGTGGTTTTTGCAGGCTCGCCGCAAACTCTTCATACGAGGCGGCGGGAATAAACCCGGCTTCGGGGTGCGCATCGACCAGCGCCTGGGTCTTTTCGTGACTGCGGTTGTAGACCGCCACCGTGTTGCCCTCGCGGCTGGCGAGGTTGCGGGCGAGGTTCGACCCCATGACGGCGAGGCCGATGACCCCGATATTGGCGCTGGCGTTGTCGCTCATCCTGCTCCTTGTTCGTGTGTGGTGCGTGAGTGTGCTGTGCTCTCAGACTAGCCGTATGCTCGCCCACGTATGCGGGTGCGGAGCCACTCTCATGTAATGATCATATTATTGCGGGGTGGGACGGTGGGCTTCGCCCGGCACAAAATAAGGAGAAGACGATGATCATTCTCGCGCTGGAGGCGAGCACAACCTCGGCCAAGACCATGCTCTTTGACACCGAGACGCAGCAGGTTCAGGTGCGGGCGCGCCGTTTTGACGGCGAAGGTGTGGTGCGCGACGGCGACAGCATTTTTACGCAGCTGATGGCTTTCGGGCGCGAAGCCACCGCGGGCGTCACGGTCGACATCATCGCACTGTCGAGCACCTGGCACGGGCTCACACTACGGCGCCCCGACCTTTCGGCCCTCACCCCCGTGTATGAATGGCCCTACACGGGTGCCGCAGAACTCACCGCCCAGTACCGCACGGACGAAGAGTTCACCACGTGGTTCTATGAGCGCACCGGATGCCCCGTCAACGCCATCTACCCCGCATTTAAGATCGCCCACTTTGCCCGCAGTGGCGTCGACATCGACAACGCCCTCGTGCTCGACCAGGGCAGCCTCATCTTTGCCCGCATGACAGGGGAAACCTGGACGAGCCGCTCGCTCGCCTCGGGCACCGGGCTGCTTGCCACCCACTCCGACGAGTGGGACACCGAGGTTATGGAGCGACTGGGTATCAGCAGCATCCGGTTACCTCGCCTGGTCGACAGCGATACCAGCGCGCCCCTCACCGCCGAAGCAGCAACCCTTTTGGGGGTGCGCCCCGGTATTCCCGTGATGGTTCCCGGCCCCGACGGCGGCCTCAGCCAGGTGGGCGACAACGCGCACGGCAGTGGCGACATGACCTTCTCGATGGGTACCAGCGGTGCACTGCGCTACTCGACACCGCTACCCGCGCTCTCTCCCACCATGGGCACATGGGCCTACCGTTCACCGGCCGGATGGCTCAGCGGCGCCGCCACAAGCGGCTGCGGAAACTGCGTCGACTGGGCCAAAGCACTATTTTTTGGCTCACAGACCTCTTTTGCCGAAATCGAGCCGATGCTCAACCCCAACCGCCGCGGACTCCCACTGTTTATGCCGTTTTTGTTCGGCGAACGCAGCCCCGGCTGGAACGACCAGCGCCGCGGCGGATTCCTCGAAGTGCAACCCGAACACGGCCGCGCCGAAATGTACCAGAGCGTACTGCAAGGCATCGTCTTCTCGCTCTACCACTGCTACAAAGAACTCGCAGCCCTCAACGGACCCCCGCACCGTGCACTGCTCTCGGGGGGCGTGCTGTCGTCACCGTTTTGGACGCAGTTTACGGTCGACGTTTTTCAAATCGAAATGCAAACATCGTCGCTGCAACACAGCTCGATCATGGGCGCCGCGCGTCTCGCTCTCACCCACCTCGGCTACGACGCCGACCAGCCCGGACTCCGCAGCGACGAACCCCGCATTCTTACCCCGGATGCTGCGCGAGCCACCGCCTACCGCGAAGAATTCGACCGCTACATCGACGCCTATATGCGCACGACACCGGGAGCAGAGGTGGTGCTGTGAAGAGCAGTGGTAACGCAATGACAATTCTCGTCACGGCCACCTCGCTGTGCCGCCACCAGCAGCATCCGCAACTTCAGCGCCTGCGCGAACTCGGTGACGTGGTCTTTAACGACCAGGGCCGACCCCTCACCGGGCCCGAACTACAACAGTGGCTCCCGGGCGTTGACGCAGTGCTGGCCGGTGTCGACGACTACACGGCCGAAGCGCTCGCCGCCGCCGACCGTCTGCGCGTGATCTCGCGCTACGGCGTGGGCACCGACCGCATCGATCTCGATGCCGCACAGCGCCACGGTATTGCTGTTACCCGCACGCCCGGCGCCAACGCCGAAGGGGTCGCCGAACTTGCTCTCGGCCTCATGTTCTCTGTCGCGCGGCGCATACCCACCCTGCACGAGCAGGTGCGTGAGGGTGGCTGGCCGCGCATCACAGGCATCGAACTATCGGGGCGCCGGTTGGGCGTGGTGGGGGCAGGAGCCATTGGGCAGCGGGTGGCCCGCGCAGCATCCGGCATGGGAATGACCGTGTACGGTTATGACCCCTTTGTCGATGCCGAAACCATGCGTGAGGCGGGAATGGAACCGCGAGCACTCGACGATATTTTTGCCGTCAGCGACGTACTGACCCTGCACGTTCCGCTCACCGAAGACACACGGCACCTGGTCGACGCCCGCCGCATCGCTGCGATGCCCCGCGACGCCATCATTATCAACACCGCCCGCGGGGGACTGCTCGATGAAGGCGCCGCGCTGGCAGCCCTCGAAACCGGGCACCTGTGGGGCGTGGGGCTCGACGCCTACGAGATCGAGCCGCCGGTTGACTCGCCACTGGTGGCACACCCGCACGCCGTATCGACACCGCATGCCGGCTCACACACGGCCGAGGCGGTGGACCGCACAGCGCGCGCAGCCGTCGATAACCTTATTGCCGCCGTCAGCTAGTTGCCGGATGCTGCGCCTTCGGGCACCTGCACCTCTTCGAGCACGGCCAGCACGTATCCGCGGGTATGGTGCTCGGCGGCATCGGCGTCGCCGCGCAGAATAGCGGCGGCAGTTTCGACGTGATTGTGCAGCGCTTCGTCTTTGGGGTCGCCGGGGGTAAGCCCCAGCTGATGCCGGCCACGAATAACATCGGCAATGGGTGCTTTTACCGAAGACAGCATGAGGTTGCCGCTGGCATCGAGCAGTAGGTCGTGAAAGGCAATATCGGCGGCGAGGTACTCTTCTGAGTCGCCCTTGCCCTGCGCGCCGAGGTGCTCGAGCGTGCTGGCCAGATCAGAAAAGTGCTGGCGCTGCGAATGAGTGGCGCGCTGGGCAGCCAGGCGCGCGGCAATCGGTTCTATCGCCAGGCGTAGTTCTGTCAGCGCTGCGATCTGCTGATGACGACGATTGCCCGCCAGGCGCCACTGGATGAGACGCGAGTCGAGCGAACTCCATTCGCTTTCGGGCTGAACGGTAACGCCCACGCGGCGGCGCGAAGCCACCATGCCGAGGGCTTCTATAACGCGCACGGCCTCGCGGATCATGGTGCGCGAAACACCAAAGCGGGTTTCGAGGGCGGCGAGGGTCAGCACGGTGCCCTCTCCGATATGGCCGTTGGCGATATCGGATCCGAGCTCGTCAAGAACGGAGCCGTGAGAGACCTGCACGCAAAACCTCGCTAAAGTACTATCAATAACACCAAAAGGTGTTACTTTTGTGGAATTGCCGATGTTACCCACACGGCAGACTCCCTGAATCTTATCCTCGTGAGATACCGGCCTATCGGCCGATACCCACGAATCAATGGAGATCCGACATGGACGACTGGACCCAGACCCTGGGAGCGGTACCCCTGCTGCTGATCGCAGCCGGCGCAATCGCCCTCATTCTGCTGCTCATCATCAAATTTAAAGTGCACGCCTTCATCACCCTGGTGCTGGTGTCACTACTCACAGCGTTCGTCGCTGGAATACCCACCTCCGCCATCGCAGGAGAAATGGTCGGTGGCTTCGGCGGAACCCTCGGCTCCGTCGCCCTCCTCGTAGCACTCGGAGCCATGCTCGGGCGCATCGTCGAATACTCCGGTGGCGCCCGCATCCTCGCCGAACGCTTCGTCGAAGCCTTTGGCGAAAAACGTGCACCATTTGCCCTGGGTATCGCCTCGCTCATCCTCGGCTTCCCGATGTTCTTCGACGCCGGGCTCATCATGATGCTGCCCATCATCTTCGCGATCGCCCGCCGCGTCTCGAAGAACAACGTGCTGCTGTTCGGTATCCCCGCAGCAGCCGCCTTCTCGGTCATGCACGTATTCCTACCCCCGCACCCCGGCCCCGTCACCGCCATCGAAGCATTCAACGCCAACATCGGTGTCGTTATGCTCGTGGGCCTCATCATCGTGTTCCCGGTTTGGTACGTCTCGGGTTACCTGTGGGGTAAATTCGTTGCCGCCCGACACTCGCTCGTCGTACCGGCACTCTTCGGCGACATTGACGAAGACCAGCCCAGCAACCCGCCCAAGGTCTCGACCGTCATCCTGCTGCTGCTCCTGCCCATGGTGCTCATCTTCCTCAACACCGGGCTCTCCACACTCGGCTCCATGGGCACGATCGACGTCACACAAACGTGGGCGCAGGTGCTCATCCTGCTCGGGAACTCACCCATCGCCCTCCTCATCACCGTCATCGTCGCCACCATCGTGCTCGGCTGGCGCCGCGGCGAAAACGGCACCGCACTCGAAAAGGTCATCGACTCGGCCCTCGGCCCCATCGCCTCGGTCGTACTCATCACCGGAGCCGGCGGCATGTTCGGTGCTGTGCTTCGAGCATCCGGAATCGGCGACGCCCTCGCCGACACCCTGTCTGACCTCGGCATGCCCGTGATCGTTGCCGCCTACCTCATCGCCGTCATCCTGCGCCTGGCACAGGGATCGGCAACCGTCGCACTCGTCACCGCCGCAGGCCTGGTTGCCCCCGCCGTCATGGCCGGCGACTTCTCGGTACTGCAGGTAGCAGCAATCACCCTCGCAACCGCGGCCGGATCGGTCTTTGCCGGCCACGTCAACGACTCGGGCTTCTGGCTGGTCGGCCGACTCATGGGCATGGACGTAAAAACCACACTCAAAACGTGGACCATACAGCAGACCATCGAATCACTGCTGGCCTTCGCGCTCGTGCTCGTCGTCTACGGCATCGGAGCACTCCTCTAACCGCGAGGAGGCATTTCGGTAGCGCTCGGTCACATCACAGCAATCGCTCACATCCAAGGAGTACCTCATGAACAGCCTCTTCGACATCACCGGCAGGCTCGCACTGGTCACCGGCTCCTCACGCGGAATCGGTCAAACCTTTGCCCGCGTCTTAGCCGAAGCCGGAGCACGCGTGATTCTGCACGGCCGCGACCAGCAGGCCCTGCAGGTGGCTCAGGAGCAGATTCAGGCTGTCAGCCAGCATCCGGTAGCTGTTATTCGCTGTGATGTGACCGACGCAACCCAGACGGCACGCGTGCTCGGCGACACTGTTGCCGAGCACGGCGTGCCCGACATTCTCGTCAACAATGCGGGGCTGCAGCGCCGCGCACCCATTCAAGACTTCGCCGCCGACGACTGGGACCTCATCGTGGCCTCGAACCTGTCGAGCGCCTTCTACGTATCGCGCCCACTGCTTCCTGGCATGGTCGAACGCGGATCCGGAAAAATCATTAACATCGCCTCGGTGCAGTCACACCTGGCACGCCAAACCATCGCACCCTATTCGGCAACAAAAGGCGGAGTCGCACAGCTAACAAAAGGCATGGCCGCCGACCTCGCCCGACACGGAGTGCAGGTGAACGCACTGTCGCCCGGCTACTTCGCCACCGAAATGAACACCGCACTCGTTGACGACCCCGAATTTAGCGCCTGGGTTGCCCAGCGCACCCCAGCCGGCCGGTGGGGATCGCTCGACGAACTCGCCGGAGCCCTCCTGTTCCTTGCCTCCGACGCCTCCAGTTTTGTTTCCGGACAAAACCTGTTCGTCGACGGCGGCATGACCGCGGTCGTCTAACAACCCGCCATCCACCACCGTCACACCCGGGAGAAACCATGCGCGCCGCATACATCACCGCCAAAGAAGACCTGCAGATTCGCACCGTCGACACCCCGGATGCTGGTGCCGACCAGGTACGCATTCGCATCGACTACGTCGGCATCTGCGGCTCCGACCTGCACTACTACTACGAGGGAGCCAACGGCGCTTTCGTCGTACGCGAACCTCTCATACCGGGCCACGAAGTCTCGGGCCGCATCGACCACGACCCCCGCGGAGAATGGCCCACAGGCACACCCGTCACCATCCACCCGGCACGTTTTGGTACCCCCGCCGAAAAGCTCGACGACTACCCGCACCTGTGGGCCGGAGGTTCGTACCTTGGCAGCGCATCAACCTGGCCGCACACACAGGGCGGAATGGCCGAAATGATCATCGTCGAACGCTCGATGGTGCGCGTACTGCCCGAAACACTGCCCGTACGCCGGGCCGTACTCGCCGAACCCCTCGCCGTCGTCCTCCACGCACTGCACCGGGCCATCGAAGTGAGCGGTGACATCGCCGGCCAGCGCGTACTCGTCAGCGGATCAGGCCCCATCGGGCTGCTCATGGTCGCCGCCGTACACGCCTACGGTGCAGCATCCGTCGCCGCCACCGACGTTCTTGCCGAACCCCTCGAACGCGCCCGCGCAGTCGGTGCCGACACCGTCTACAACGTGATGACCGACGACATCGCACCCAACAGTTACGACGTCGTCTTCGAATGCTCGGGCGTCGCGCCCGCCATCTCGACCGCATTCATTGCAGCCCGACCCGCAGGCACTGTCATCCAGGTCGGTATGGTGCCCGACGAACCACGCCCCATCAACCTCGCACCCGCAATCGCAAAAGAACTCACCGTGCGCGGCACCTTCCGCTTCCGCGACGAAATCGACGAGGCCGTCCAGCTGCTCGCCGACAATCCCGCGATCGAACAGGTCATCACCCACGAATTCTCACTGGACGACACCGTCGCCGCCTTTGCCGCGGCGAAAGACTCCGCTGCATCCGGAAAGGTCGTCGTCGCCCTCTGACTCGGCTCCCTTTTCCGTCGGGCGTGTTCTCCCTTTAGCTGCGCGCGTTCTCCGTTTCGCTGCGCGCGTTCTCCGTTTCGCTGCGCGCGTTCTCCGTTTCACCGGGCGCGTTCTCCGTTTCGCCGGGTGTGTTCTCCCTTTCGCTGCGCGCGTTCTCCGTTTCACCGGGCGTGCTCTCCCTTTCACCGGGCGTGCTCTCCCTTTCGCCCGCACTCTTCTGCGCGACCGGTCACGACATGCCGTGTGGTGTGGTGTGGGTGCGGCGTGTTGCGTCCGGTGGCGGTGGGGTGGCGTTGTCTCTTTTGTGCGACCGGTCACGACATGCCGTGTGGTGTGGTGTGGAGGCGGCGTGTTGCGTCCGGTGGCGGAGAAGGCACCCGTGTCCGGTGGCGGAGAAGACACCCGTGCCCGGCGGCGGAGACGACAGGGCGGAGAGGATCAACGCGTGGAGGGGTGAAACTCAGGCACAAAAAAAGAGGCCGCCGCAGTGCGGCGACCTCATAAAAGAGAAAGCGTCGTTTTTACGCGATAAAAGCCTAGTTCTTGCGTGAAGGAGTGCGGCCCATCGAGAGCAGCGCGCCGATGCACAAAACTCCGCCCACAACGGTCATGACCCCGATCAGCCAGTTGATCGCGTGCGAGAGAAAGACTGCGTCGAGCATAGAAATACTCCTGTTCGAGGGTGACTCAAGCCGAATCGAGTGCGGCAAGACAAGTGTGGCTCTAGCTTACAGTGTCTTCCGCTACGATAGAGAGGTTCCTCGGCGAGGGGTATGACCCGTTCAGGTGGTTGTGCCCGTTATCGACGCGGCGAAGTTGGCCCCGGTGGCTGTGCTTTCCTGTTGATATCTCCGATGAGCACCCAGACCACCGCGTGGCATCGCCGCGTGCTTTGAAGGAGAACATATGTCTGACGACTCTAAGGTCATTGCAGAAGTCCGCGAAAACTTCGGTAAGGGTTTTGCCCGCCGCCTCCGCGCAGCTGGCCGCATTCCCTCGGTCCTTTACGGCCACGGTACCGACCCCGTGCACCTGTCGCTGCCCGGCCACCAGGTTTCACTGATCGTTCGCCGCGCCAACGCACTGCTCGACCTCGAAATCGACGGTAAAGAGCAACTGGCGCTGGTGAAAGATGTGCAGCGCGACCCGGTGCGCCAGGTCATTGAGCACATCGACCTTCTCGTGGTTAAGAAGGGCGAGAAGGTTATCGTTGAGGTTCCTGTTGTAGTGACCGGCGAGTCGTTCTCGGGCACCATCGTTACCGTTGACGTCGCTACGATCCGTCTTGAGGTTGCAGCCACCAACATTCCGGAGCACGTTGAGGTTGATGTTGAAGGCCGTGAGGCACCGACACACATCACTGCTGGCGATGTCGCTCTGCCGAAGGGCGCGACCCTGGCTGACGAAGATGACCTGCTGCTGGTGTCGGTGACCGTGCCGGTTGTGGCCGAAGAACCCGAAGACACAGACGAGGCATCGGAAGAGGCTACAGAAGACGCGCCGGCTGCAGAGTAAGCGGCCGACGCTCCTGCGGAGCAATATTCATCACGCGGGGTGCGGTCTCGAGGCCGTACCCCGCGTGATTTTTGTTGGCAGCCGTATTCACATCGGCGGAGCACAAAGAAAGTGAAAGATCATGACTGACCCCTGGCTCGTTATCGGCCTCGGAAACCCTGGGCCACGATACGAGACCACGCGTCACAACATTGGACAGTTGGTGAGTGATGAGCTCACCGATCGGCGAAATGAGCGTTTCCGGCAGCACAAAGCCGGAGCCAGGGTTGCCGAAACTCGTTTGCGTCCGGGTGGCCCGCGCATGATCGTGGCGAAACTGAACTGCTTCATGAATGTTTCGGGGGCACCAACAGCGGCGCTCGCCAAGTTTTATTCCGTGCCCACCGAAAACATCATCGTCATTCATGACGAACTCGATATTCCCTACGACACCATCAAGGTAAAAATTGGTGGCGGGCACGGCGGCCACAACGGAGTTCGCGACATTGCGCGTGCGCTCACCACACCCGACTTTTTGCGTGTACGAGTAGGCATAGGTCGCCCGCCCGGTCACCGCGATGTGTCGGACTGGGTACTATCACCCTTCAACAACGAAGAACACAAGACCCTCGGAAATCTTGTTTCTGATGCGGCCGACGCTGTCGAACAGCTTGTCAATGACGGCCTGATTGCAACGCAACAGCGTTTTCATTCGGCCACGTAAGGCGCGGGTGTCAGCTCGTTACGATGTCGACGGCACTGGTACCCATCGCAAGTACCACGATAAGCCAGAACGCTACGGCACCCAGCAGCGCCAGAATTATCGCAAAAATACCGAAGCCACGGCCCTTCTTCTTAGCGATAGCGATGATTCCCATCACTATTGCCGCAATACCGAGCAGCGTTCCGCCCCAGAACAACAGCTCGACAAACAAGACGTCGCCTCGCACAGGAATGAGGGGAGTGAGGTCGTCGTTTTCGAGATATTGGGTGGCGCCCGGCGACATGAGCGCCTGGCCAATTTTGTATGACGGCGAAAACGCCAGGATCGGTGCAATCACACCGGCAACCACACCCATGACGAACGCGATGACACCGGTCACCTTCGATTTGCGCGCAGGAGCCGCGGGTACCTGTTGTGGTAGCGAGGCACCCGGGTAAGGCGAGCCCGTCTGCCCAAAAGTTGGAGGGGTAGGCCCGCTCGGCGGAGCATAGGGCGGCTGGCCATACGGCTGCGTGGGCTGCTGGCCGTACGGTTGTGGAGGCGACTGCGGCTGAGATTGCGGCGGCGCGGGCTGCGGCTGCCCAAAAGGTTGCGGTGGCTGCTGCTGAGCTTGCTGTCCATAGGGAGCCGGCGCTGGTGGCGGGGCATAACCGCCACCGGATGCCGCAGATGAAGGCGCGCCGTGCGGTGCCGGAGGCACTGCGCTGTGCGGTGCCGGAGGCACGGGTGCGGGCGGTGGGTACGGGGGTTGCTGCTGATCGCTCACGCCCTCATCCTAAACGCTACGTCTGTCATTTGTGGGGTGTGAGTGAGTGCGTGTGGGGTGGGTGCGAGTGTGCGGGCGTGGTTTACGGCGTGTGGTCGACGAGGAGAGCGGTCAATCCGAGGGTGAAGATGACCATGAGCAGGGTGATGGTGAGCAGCACGGCGGCGGCGCCACCGACGGCTGTCCAGATGCCGGTGAGTGCTTGTTTTCGGCCGCGGCGGCTGACGGCGGCGATGATGCCGAGCACGAATGCGGGCAGTCCGCACAGTGTTCCCAGCAGCAGAGGCGCGCCGGTAGGGCCTCTCCACAGGTCGAATGTCGACAGCACGATTCCGACGGCGGTGAACAGGCCGAGTGCGAGTGCGGTAATGCCGAGCCCCATCGCCCAGCGGCCGAGCGCGGGGGAGCGGGGTGCTGGCGGGGCCGACGGCGCGGGCGGATACGGTGTGCCGGGGTTCGTCATGCGGGCCAGTGTAACGAACGGTCAGGATAATGAGCGGGCCAGGGTAACGAACAGGCTGAGGCACCGTAGACTCGTTTGGTGACTGTGCAGGGAATCATTCAATCGTTACAGGATGCTGAGTCATTTAGCGACGCTCTGAGCTGGGCACAGACCGATGCCGATCTTGTTGCATCGGCAGGGATCGATGCACCCATGATCGCCGGACTTGTGGCTCAACGTGCTACGGCCGGTCTTCCTGCTGCCGCTCTTATTGTCGCACCAACGAGTAGGCGTGCCGAGTCGCTTGCTGCGGCGGTGCTATCGCTTATCCCGCGAGCGCAGGTCGTTAATTTTCCTGCATGGGAGACCCTGCCCCATGAGCGCCTGAGCCCGAGCCCCGATACGGTGGGGCAGCGGCTGGCAGCGCTGCGTGCTATCGCAACGTGGGAGGGCTCTGATCCGCTGATCGTCGTCGCCTCGGTGCGCGCGGCACTGCAGCCACTGGCTCCCGGGCTTGGTAGCAAAAAACCACTCACGTTGGCGCTGGGCACCCGCGGTCATGAGCTCGACGATGTTGTGGCGAAGCTTGTTGAACACGCCTATTCACGTGTTGATATGGTGTCGCGCCGGGGAGAGTTTGCGGTTCGTGGCGGGATTCTCGATGTTTTTCCGCCCACTGCCGATCACCCGTACCGCATCGAGTTTTTTGGCGACGAGGTCGACGGTGTTCGGGCCTTTTCTGTTGCCGATCAGCGTTCGCTTCCCGGCGATGTTGCCGCTGTTGAACTACCCCCCAGCAGAGAACTGCTGCTGACCGATGAGGTGCGTCAGCGGGCTGCAGAAAACATCTCCCGCTTTCCGGGTATTGCTGGAATGCTGGAGAAAATGGCGGAGGGTATTCCCGTTGAGGGGATGGAGTCGCTGTTGCCGCTCGTGGCAGGTCCACTGCACACGCTGCTTCATGAGCTTCCACGAGCTAGCGCTGTTGCGATCGTTGACCCCGAGCGCAGTAGCGCGCGTGCTGCGGGGCTTATTGAGACGAACCGTGAATTTCTTGATGCGGCGTGGAGCGCTGCGACATCCGGTGCCGACGCACCCATCGATGTGGGCGCAAATATTCATACTGGCCTCAGCGCCGGAGACTTCTTAACGCTCGCCGAGCTTCGTGAGGCAACGCACCAGCACGGGGGTGTGTGGTGGCGGCTGAGCCCTTTCGACCCCGGCACGGAAGACGCCCAGGTATCCGATACGAGTGAAGGACTCGCGGCCGCAGCCATTCCGTCTTTTCAGGGCAATGTTGATGGTGCGATTGATTTTGTCGCCGACCGTATTGGTCAGGGGTGGAGCGTTGTGCTTGCTGCATCCGGAACAGGACTCATCGACCGCGCACGTGACGTGCTCTCAGATAGGGGCGTGGGTGCTCGCAGCGTCGATCAGCTGAGTAGCAAGCCCGAACCGGGTATCGCCACGCTTGTTACCGCGCAGCTGGAGGCCGGGTTTCAGGTGCCCGAAGCGCGCCTCGCCGTGCTAACAGAAGACGAATTTTATGGGCGCACGATCGGTGGCGACCAGCGTATCGTGCGTAAGCTCGCCAGCCGTCGACGCAATGTGGTCGACCCGCTGCAGCTGAAACCTGGCGATCACGTTGTGCACCACACGCACGGTATTGGCCGTTTTGTTGAGATGACCCAGCGCGAGGTTTCTACCGGCGGGCGCAACGCCACGCGCACGCTGCGCGATTATCTTGTGCTCGAATATGCGCCGTCAAAGCGCGGATACCCGGGCGACAAACTCTATGTGCCCACTGACCAGCTCGATCTGCTGTCGAAGTATGTGGGTGGCGAATCGCCCACGCTGTCGAAGATGGGTGGCAGTGACTGGGCCGCAGCCAAGGGTAAAGCCCGCAAGGCTGTGCGCGATATCGCCGTAGAGCTGGTCAAGCTGTATTCGGCGCGAATGGCCGCCAAAGGTTATGCGTTTGGTGCAGATACCCCGTGGCAGCGTGAACTAGAAGAAGCGTTTCCCTTTGCGGAAACGCCCGATCAGCTGCAAACGATCGACGAAATCAAAGCCGACATGGAGCGGCCGATTCCCATGGACCGGTTGCTTTCGGGCGACGTGGGTTTTGGTAAGACCGAGGTTGCCGTGCGCGCCGCTTTTAAAGCTATTCAAGATGGCAAACAGGTGGCGATGCTGGTACCAACAACCCTGCTGGTAAAACAGCATCTCGAGACTTTTCACGAGCGTTTTGCTGGCTTCCCGGTGCACGTGAAGTCGCTGTCACGGTTTCAGACCGACAAAGAGGCGCGGCAGGTGGTCGACGGGCTGCTCGACGGAAGCGTCGACATGGTTATCGGTACGCACCGGGTGCTGACCGAACAGGTGAAGTTTAAAGACCTGGGGCTCGTGATCGTTGACGAAGAGCAGCGATTCGGGGTTGAGCATAAAGACGCGCTGAAGAAGTTGAAGACGAACGTTGACATTCTTGCTATGAGCGCCACGCCTATTCCGCGAACGCTCGAGATGGCCGTCACGGGAATCCGTGAAATGTCTACCCTGCAGACACCGCCCGAAGACAGGCATCCGATTCTGTCATTTGTCGGCCCGCGCAGCGATAAACAGGTAGCAGCGGCCATCCGGCGCGAAATTTTGCGCGAAGGCCAGGTGTTTTATGTGCACAACCGGGTGCAGTCGATTCAGAAGGTTGCCGCGCAACTGGCTGAACTCGTGCCCGAAGCACGCATTGCGGTGGCGCACGGCAAGATGGGCGAACACCAGCTGGAGCAGGTCGTCGACGACTTTTGGGAACGCAAGTACGATGTTCTCGTTTCGACCACGATTATCGAAACAGGCCTCGATATTTCGAATGCCAACACGATCATTATTGACCGCGCCGATCGCTATGGTCTGTCTCAGCTGCACCAGTTGCGCGGCCGTGTTGGGCGCGGACGAGAGCGCGCGTATGCCTACTTCTTATACGACGAAATGAAGCCGCTGTCAGAGACCGCTGCCGACCGGCTGCAAACCATCGCGGTCAATAACGACCTGGGTTCCGGCATGCAGGTGGCGATGAAAGACCTCGAGTTGCGCGGTGCCGGAAACCTTTTGGGGGCCGAGCAGGCTGGCCATATTGCCGGCGTGGGCTTCGACCTCTATTTGCGGATGATTGGCGAGGCTGTCGCGACGTTCCGTGGAGAAGAGACCGAGACGGGCGCTGAACTTCGGCTCGAGCTGCCGGTCGATGCGCGCATTCCCGACGCCTATATCGACAGTGAACGGTTGCGCCTGGAGGCCTACCAGAAGCTTTCGTCGGCAGCCACCGCTACTGCCCCTGACGAAGCGATCGACCTGGTGGTCGAAGAACTCACCGACCGCTACGGTGAAATGCCCGAAGAAGTTGCGGGTCTTGTTGCCGTTGCGCGGCTGCGGCGCCGGGCTGCACGCGCGGGGCTGAGCGACGTGGTCGCCATGGGCACAAACCTGCGGATTGCCCCGGCCAAGCTCGCCGATTCGATGAAGGTGCGCGTGGCGAGACTGTACCCGAAAGCCAAGTTTGTCTCGGGCGGCGAGGCGCTCGTTGTGCCCATGCCGATGCAGCAGGCGTCGGTGGGGGTCGGGCTCGAGCCACCATCAGCACCCGAACTGTTGGCGTGGGTTGAGCAACTGTTCACGGCGCTTTTCCCTGAGACCAGCCAGTAGCATCCGGATGCTGCGCGCCTCTGTGCAGCGCGGGCCTGGCGGGCTACGCTCGGGCCATGATCTACGAGCACCTGGGGGCTCGGCCCCGCATTCATGAGACCGCTGTTATTGCGCCCAGTGCTGTTGTGTCGGGCGATGTTGAGATTGGCCCGCACTGCCAGATATTGCACGGTGCCGTCATTACGGCCGAAGGCGGACCGATCGTGCTGGGAGAGCACGTGATCGTGATGGAAAACGCTCTGATTCGTGCCACAGCGGCCGACTCTGTGCGCATCGGTCGACATACTCTGCTGGGTACTCTCTCGAGCGTTGCGGGCGCCGATATTGCCGAAGAATCTTTTCTTGCTTCGGGCGCACGGGTGTTTAACGGCGCGCGGGTTGGGGCACGAAGTGAGATTCGTGTGCATGCGATTGTGCACCGTAAAGCAGTACTGCCCGAAAACACCGTTGTGCCGATCGGCTGGGTTGCCGTGGGCGACCCTGTGCAGTTGCATCCGGCAGAAAATGCGGCAGAGATCGGTGCGGCACAGCCTGAGCTAGATTTTCCGGGTTTTGTTTTTGGTGTCGATCGCGACACCCCCGATCTGATGGTGCAGCTGACCGAGCGTTATGCTTCGTCGCTGGCGCGGCACGCCGACGACCGTGAAGTGTTCCGGGACGAGCAAGCGTAACGAGCAATCATGACGCTGCACCCGCCCCGGTAACGACGAACTAAATTACACCCTGCGCCAGCATGGCAGAAGCAACGCGTTCGAAAGCAGCGCAGTTTGCCCCCACGACATAGTCACCGGGGGCATCGAAGCGTTCGGCGGCGTAGAACGACGCATGGTGTACGTCGGCCATGATGTCGCGCAGGCGCTGCTCGCTTTCGGCGAAGCCCCAGCGCTGACGTGAGGCGTTCTGGCTCATTTCGAGCGCAGAGGTAGCAACACCACCGGCGTTCGCGGCTTTACCGGGTGCAAACAGCACTCCGGCTCGCTGGAAGATCTCGACAGCTTCGGGCGTTGTGGGCATGTTGGCGCCTTCAACAACGACACGCACGCCGTTACCGACAAGTGTTTCGGCCGAGTCGAAGTCAAGTTCGTTCTGGGTCGCTGCGGGAATCGCAACATCGACGGGGGTTTCCCACACGCTGCCGCCCTCGATAAAACGGGCGCCGGGGCGACGGCGCGCATACTCGACGATCCGGCCACGTTCGACCTCTTTGATTTGGCGCAGGAGCGCCAGGTCGATGCCCGATTCGTCAACGACGTAACCCGAGGAGTCGGACGCAGTGACGGCGCGAGCGCCCAGCTGGGTTGCCTTTTCAATCGCGTAGATCGCAACGTTGCCCGAGCCCGAAACGGCCACTCTTTTGCCTTCGAGTGATTCACCGTGCACGGCAAGCATTTCTTGCGCAAAGAACACGGCACCGTATCCGGTGGCCTCGGTGCGTACCTGCGCGCCACCCCAACCGATACCTTTACCGGTGAGCACACCCGTCTCGTGCCGGTTGGTGATCTTGCGGTACATGCCAAACATGTAGCCGATCTCGCGGCTTCCCACCCCAATGTCTCCGGCGGGAACATCGGTCTGCTCGCCAATGTGGCGGAACAGTTCGTTCATAAACGATTGGCAAAATCGCATAACTTCGGCATCCGATTTGCCATGCGGATCAAAGTCGGCACCGCCTTTGCCTCCGCCGATTCCCTGACCGGTGAGTGCGTTCTTAAAAATCTGCTCAAAGCCCAAAAATTTGATGATCGACAGGTTCACTGAGGGGTGAAAACGCAGCCCACCTTTGTACGGACCCAGCGCAGACGAGAACTGAATACGGTAGCCACGATTGACGTGGAGGCGGCCGGCATCGTCAATCCACGGCACGCGGAACATGACCTGGCGTTCGGGTTCGACAAGGCGTTCGAGAACACCGGCTTCCACAAACTCCGGATGCTTCTCGAGCACCGGCGCGATGGAGTGCAAAACCTCGTGCACGGCCTGGTGAAATTCCGGTTCATGAGGGTCGCGAGCGGTGACGGTATCGAAAACCGACTGGACGGACGGTGCAAGGGGATGGAATTCCGAGGTGGTCGGATTCAGAGTATTTGTCTCGGTCACGCGGGGGGAAGCTTTCTCACAACATAGGGTATGTATATTTCGCGCTGGATCGTGTCATGCGCCAGATGCCGGGTTGCGGCAGAGCATACACTGTAGCGCGCTCAGCGGAATGCCGATGCCGCGACGGTGAGGCGAGTACGAAAGACAGTGCTGCCTTGTTTGATTATCCAGTGTTCTGCAGGCCCGCCGCAACACCGCTCACAGAAAGCAGCAGAAGCCGCTGGAGTTCGGGGTCGTCGACCGGCTGTTCCGTGGCACTGTTCCGCAGACCCTGCAGGGCACGCAGCTGCAGCAGCGAGAGCGCGTCAACGTAGGGGCTGCGCAGTTTGACGGCACGCTGCAGAATCGGTTTCGATTCGAGTAGTTCGTTGCCACCGGTGACCCGCACAACCCAATCGCGGGTGAGTTCGAGCTCGTCGAGCACAATCTGCGAGAGGTCGGGGCGGTCACCCAGTTCGAGGTATTGGCGAGCAAGGCGCGCGTCGGTTTTTGCCAGGCTCATGGCCACGTTGTCGATCATGGTGTGCAGCAAAGGCCATTCTCGATAGGCCTGTTGCAAGAGTTTTTCGTCACCGACGGCTGCCAGTGCTGTGCCGAGACCAAACCAGCCGGCGAGGTTGATGCGCGACTGCGTCCACGCAAAAACCCAGGGAATAGCGCGAAGATCTTCGAGCGATTCGACCGAGAGTCCACGGCGAGCAGGGCGCGAGCCGAGCGCGAGCATGCCGATTTCTTCGAGCGGGGTGACCGTGGCAAACCACGGCGCGAAACCTTCAGCATGCACGAGCGAGAAGAACCTTTCGCGCGATGCGGCGTCCATGGTGGCGGCAATATCGGCAAAGCGGGCTGCAGCGGCACTGGTGCGCTCTTCGACCGAGGGTGATGATGCCAGCAGTGTTGCGGCCGCTACCTGGTCGATGTGCCGCATGGCGATGACGGGTTCGCCGTAGCGCGCAAAAATCACTTCACCCTGTTCGGTGAGTTTGAAGCGGCCATCGACCGAGTAGGGCGGTTGGGCAAGAATCGCGGAGTTTGCGGGCCCACCGCCGCGGCCCAGGGCGCCTCCGCGGCCGTGGAACAGAGTGAGTTCGATGCCCGACTCTTTTGCCCATGCGCCCAGCGCTGCCTGGGCATCGTAGAGCGCGAGGGTGGCGGCGACCGGGCCAACATCCTTCGACGAGTCGGAGTAGCCGAGCATCACTTCGAGGCGATTACCTGTTTCTTTCAGGCGTGCAGCGACTTCCGGATGCTGCACGGTCTCGGCCAAGATTCCTGGCGCTGCCTGCAGATCGGCGAAGGTTTCAAAAAGCGGTACGACGTCGAGCACGGGGCCGTTACCGTTGGGGAACGCATAGTGCGCGAGGCGGTGCACATTGGCGAGGTCTTCGGCCGAGCGGGTGAACGAGACCACATAGCGACCTGCCGCGCGGCGGCCGAAACGCCGCTGAATATCGGCAACGGCCCGAAAAACGTCGAGCACCTCTTCGGTTTGTTTGCTCAGCTGGTCACCCGCATCAAGTTCGGCCAGGGCACGCGCGTGCACTTCAGAGTGCTGACGCACCTCGAGTTCGGTGAGGTGGAAACCATAGGTTTGTACCTGCCAGATGAGGTGCTGCACGCCACCGTAGGCGTGGCGGCGCGAACCGGCGGCCAACAGCGAGTTCTGTACCGTGTAGAGGTCGGTGAGTAGCTCTTCGGCGCTGGTGTAACCGGCGCCGCTACGGGTTGCTGCCACCTGACGCGACATCATGAGCATGACGCGGCGGTGAGGTTCGTTGGGGGAGCGTTTGGCGATTTCTGCTGCGGCTTCGTGATCGGTGTCGCGCAGGCGTAGCCACAGGGCGTCGAGATCAAGGCTGGCGGGGGTGTCTTCGGCGTCGAGCGTGAGGGTGCGGCCGATGCGGGCGAGCGCGTTTTCGAGCCCGCGCAGCACATGGTCGGAGGCAATCTCGGCGGCTTCACGTGTGAGATCGGCGGTCACAAACGGGTTGCCGTCGCGGTCGCCACCCACCCACGATCCGATGCGCATAAACGCAGGTACGACCGGTTCGGTCAGGCCTGACTGGTGTCCGCGCAGGTTGTCGTCGATGCGGCGGTATACGTGCGGGATGGTGGTGAACAGTGTCTCGTCGAATACCGCCATGACCGTGCGTACTTCGTCGGTCGGGGTGGGTTTTTCGGCGCGCAGGGGCGCGGTGCGCCAGAGTGTGTCGATTTCTTCGAGCATCCGACGCTCTGCGCGGTGCTGTTCAGAACCACCCGGGGTTGCTACATCGTGCTCGGCAAGAAGCCCTGCAAGCCGCCGGATGCTGGTCGACACTGCCCGTCGGCGAGCTTCGGTGGGGTGCGCGGTAAAGACCGGGTGAAAGCGCAGTGATTGCAGGCGACGGTAGGCCTCATCTTCGCCGACCTCTTCGCGGAGTTTGTCGAAGGCGTTGGCGACGGTGTCATAGGTGGCTTCGCGGCCAGGCTGGCCTGCTCGTTCGCGTAAGACACGCACGCGCTGGTGTTCTTCTGCCAGGTTGACGAGGTGGAAGTAGCAGGTGAATGCGCGTGCGACTTCGTCGGCGCGTTCAACACTGAAGCCATCGGCAATGGCTACGGCACGCTCGAATGCGTCGGACTCGGGGTCGGAGTACGCCTGAATCGTTGCGATCCGCAGGCGTTCGACGTCTTCATACAGCCCCAGGCTGCCGCATTCACGCAGCACCTGACCGAGGAGCGATCCCAGCATGCGCACATCGGCACGCATGGCTTCGGGAATACCTCGACCGGCTTCGAAACGGCCGATAAGAGCAATGGCTTCTGTGTTCGTAGGTTCGGGGCTCACGGTTTCGAGGGTAGTAGCCTGAGTGCTTCTAGTGAGAATCGGGCCGATGACAGGCGGTATTTTTTGCCGTGAAAATTTTGTCGGTGCTCTTGCATAGGCTGGAGGGCATGTCTAAGAATCGCTCACTTCTTCGTTCTCAGCAGTTTCCCGCGATACTGCTTCTGGGCGCTGCCCTGGTGGGCCTTCTTATCGCCAACACTCCGGCACATGACCCGGTAGCGGGGGTGTTGCACTCGCTGCTGTCCCTGCCGGGGACAAGTATTTCTTTGCCCGTCACCGAGTGGATCTCCGACGGCATTTTGGTCATCTTCTTCTTTGTCGTGGCGCTCGAACTGCGCTACGAAGTGACGCGCGGCGATCTTAACAGCATAGGTAAGGCTGTGCAGCCCGCGATCGCAGCGACGGGCGGAATCCTCGTTCCTGTGCTGGTATATCTGGCGGTAGCGCAGGGTAGCGACACCGTCAGTGGCTGGCCGATTCCCACTGCCACCGATATTGCTTTTGCGCTGGGGGTGCTCGCGATGTTTGGCCGCGGGCTGCCGACGGCCGTGCGCGCATTCCTGCTGGCACTGGCCATTCTTGATGACATCGTCGGCATTATTTTTATCGCTGTACTCTTTGCCACCGACGTTAATTTCGCGCTGCTGGGGCTCGCCATCATTGGGGTGATAGCTTTCGGCGCGCTCAGCTATTTCTTGCGGGGTCGCGGCGGTGTCCTGGTCGCGATCGTCATGGTCGCTATCGCGGTAGCGGTGTGGCTACTGGTGCTGCAGTCGGGTATTCACGCGACCATCGCCGGGGTCGCTCTCGGGCTTGTTATGGC
Organism: Microbacterium luticellae; assembly: GCF_050408645.1. NCBI lineage: Bacteria > Bacillati > Actinomycetota > Actinomycetes > Micrococcales > Microbacteriaceae > Microbacterium > Microbacterium luticellae. The sequence goes on along the minus strand of NZ_JBNTKE010000003.1, from coordinate 108,965 downwards.
GCCCCGCCCCGCCGATCACGCACGTCACGCGCTAGAACCGTGGGTCAACGCCCTCATACTGCCGATCTTTGCTTTCGCTGCCGCTTTCGTTGTGATTCCCCGTGTTGCCCCGTCGGAGCTTTCCCCCGCATTTTGGGCCGTTGTGTTGGCTCTGCCGGTCGGCAAGATCATCGGGATCACGGCGTTTGGTTGGCTATCACTGCAGGTGCGTCCGCGCGGCACGCCGCCCACCCTCGCGATTCTCGACGTGGTTGCGGCGGGAGCCCTGGGCGGCATCGGCTTTACCGTGTCGCTGCTGCTGGCCAACCTCGCTTTTGCCGCCGACCCGGCAACGAGTGACCAGGCGATCCTGGGCGTTCTTGTCGGTTCGCTCATAGCCCTCGTGCTGTCGATTGCGCTGGTGTCGGGGCGCGCGCGCTACTACCGCAGGCGCGCGCCGGGCAAGCAGCATCCGGCAGTAAAGATTTCGGATGCATCGGAAGAAACCATCGCATGAGCACGAGCCCGATCGATCCGCGCCCGGATCCGCTGCGTGAAGCCGCCGAAGTCATGCGGCGGGTGCGCAGCGAATGCGTGTGGTCGCAGCAGATGACGCACCGTGACCTTGTGCCGTATTTGATCGAAGAAGCCTATGAGCTGATAGACGCGGTAGAAACCGGCAGCGCCGACGACCGGCGCGAAGAACTCGGCGACCTGCTGTGGCAGGTGCTTTTTCATGCGGCTGTTGCTGCCGAGAGCGAGGGTGCCGCTTTTGATATTGATGACGTGGCGCGCACCATCACAGAAAAAATGATGCGTCGACATCCGCACGTTTTTGGTGGCGAGACGGCGCGCACACCCGAAGAAGTGCTTGTGTACTGGAACGCGGCGAAAGCGGCAGAAAAAACCGCGCGCAGCAGTGTTGTCGATGGTGTGCCGCGCAGCATGCCCGCGCTCGCGCGAGCCCACAAGCTACTGCCGCGAGCACACAGGGTAGGGGTGCAACCAGAGGCACCTGCGGCGACAGCGAGTGAACCCACCCGCGTACCTACCAGCGAAGAAGAATTTGGTGAGGCGCTGCTGCAACTGGTCGCACAGGCGCGTGCTGCCGGCGTCGACGCCGAACGGGCGCTGCGGGAGAGGCTCCGGATGCTGGAGGCCGAGGTTCGCCGCGCCGAAGCCGACCCTTCACTCATGGAAAGATAGAGGCCATGGCGACAGTGAACCCCCCACGTGGAATGCGCGACTTTCTTCCGGCCGATAAGGCTCGTCGCGAGCGTATTTTGTCGGTTATTCGTCAGCGGTACCGCGCCCATGGGTTCGACGAGATCGAAGCGCCCGTTGTTGAAGAATATGATCGCCTGCACGCCGGCATGGGGGGCGACAACGAAAAACTATCGTTTAAGATTCTGCGTCGCGGGCTTGATGCCGAGGCTGTACGTGGTGCAGCCGACGATACGGCAGCGCTGTCTGACCTGGGGCTGCGCTACGACCTCACCGTGCCGCTGGCCCGTTTTTATGCCAGCAACCGGGCACAGTTGCCGCCGGTGTTCCGTGCCATTCACATTGGCCCCGTATGGCGCGCAGAGCGGCCGCAAAAGGGCCGCTATCGCCAGTTTGTGCAGTGCGATATCGACATTATTGGCGATGCCACCGTGCGCGCCGAAGCCGAACTGATTACCGCATCGCTCGATGCGATTGATGCTCTCGGGCTCGAAGGCGGTTCGGTGCGCATTAACGACCGCCGCATTCTGGACTGGATGCTGGAATCGTTCGGTTTCACCGAAGACGAACGCCCGGGTGTGCTCATCACCATCGACAAACTCGACAAAATTGGTGTCGATGGGGTTGCTCAAGAACTGGCCGAGCGTGGTGCGGCAACGGGCGCTATCGACGCTTTCCGGGCGTTCCTCACCCGGCCGCAAACCACACAGGTTCTCGCCTATGGACGCGAACACGTGCTGCGTGCCCTCCCCGAAGGCGCACCGGAAGAACTCATTGATCACGTTGTGAGCATTGGCGACGCAGTGGCAGCGGCACGCTCGGCAGCAGCATCCGGTACCGATGCGGCATCCGATAGCGACACGACCGTGCCACTCGTATTTGACCCGTTTCTCGTGCGCGGCATGGGCTACTACACGGGCACTATTTTTGAGCTCGCGCACCCCAGCGTGAACTATTCCCTGGGTGGTGGTGGCCGCTACGACGGCATGATTGGCCGGTTCTTGGGCCAGCAGGTGCCGGCGGTCGGTTTTTCGATCGGTTTTGAACGCATTGTCGACCTGGTTGCCGCGAACGATGACGCGCGTGAGTCGGCCATCGTTATCGTGCACGATGCCGACGTACCCGTGGCCGAGCTCTTGGTACACAAAGCACACCTCATGCGCACGGGTGCTCGGGTGCGGCTAGAAAAACGTACCAAGAACCTGAAGGGCCTGCTCGAGAGAGCGCAGGGCGATGGTTTCACGGGCTTTGTTGCCGTTCATGCCGGAGACGCACCGGGGCTCGCCGAAGTGAAGCCCCTGCAGGCCGCTCGCAGCTGAGCGACGCCACCGCTGACTGCTACGGCGCAGATTGCTGCTCGGTGACACGTTTTTTCTCGCGCACATACACTTCACGGCGTACGCGGGCCACGACATCGCCCGTGCGGTCGGTGATGGTGGTGTCAAACCAGTGCAGCACTTTACGGCCGCCGCGGGCACGCTCACGAATATCGTTGACGGTTGCCTTCGGCACCGAGAATTCGGCGGTGAGCATGCCGCGGCCGGGCTTGACGAACTCAATTTCGGCGCGGGTGTCCCACACCACATAGTCGCGGCCCAGCTGATGCATCACGAGCATAAAAAAGTACGGGTCGGTCATGGCCTGCATCGAGCCGCCAAACGCTGTTTTGACGTAGTTGCGGGTAAAAATATTTACGTGCAGCGTTACGGTCGCGTGGGTCCAGTCGGCGCTGAATTGTCGTACCCGGATGCCGCTGAAGAGGTTGGGAATCCACAGGCTCATACCGGTCGCGAGCAGGCGTGGTGTCATGCGCATAGTTCTATTGTCGGTGCCGTGAGCTATCTCGCGAATGCTCAGGAGTAAACATACAATTGTTCTAGTTGTAGTAGAATAACTGCATGCTTATCCGCATCGACGTCGGCAGCGACCGGCCCCTGTTTGAACAGGTGGCGGGTGCTGTGCGGGCACGGGTGGCGGCAGGCAGTCTGAGCGTGGGTGACCGCCTGCCCGCGGCGCGGGAGCTGGGTGAAGCGCTCGACATCAACACGCACACCGTGCTGCGTGCCTACCAGCAACTGCGAGAAGAGGGGCTGGTGGATCTTCGGCGCGGGCGCGGTGCGGTTATTGCCAGCGGTGCTGCGCCGCTCGTGCAATTGCGTGACGACATTGTTCACCTGGTTGCTCGGGCTGCCAGCCTCGATATTCCTCCGTCGGCGTTGTCGGCGCTCGTCGATGAGGTTGCTCGACACTCCGCTGACCATTCCCCCCTACAGAACGGCACCGTATGAACACCGATATTGCCCACGCCCGCCGCGCATTTCTCGTGGTAGGTGTTGCACTGCCGATCCTGCTGCTCGGTGCGGCCACGATGATTATCGTGCTGTGGCTGCCGGCCCTGCCTGACCCGATTGCCACCCACTGGGGCACCGGGGGAGTCGACGGTTTTGGGCCTCGCTGGATGGCGGTGCTCAACCCCCTTATTGGGCTGGCCATTGTGGGGCTGCTGGCAATGTTGGCGTGGTTTGCGCACCGTATTCCACGGTCGGGGCGCGCGCGGCCCGATGCCGCCACCCCGGCATGGTCGGTCACGGCACGACTGTTGGGTGCCGTGAACCTTGGTCTCGCCGTGCTGCTGACCGTTATGGCCGTGTCGTCGACGGCGATTCAGCGTGGTCTCGACGACGCTACACTCACCCCCGATATTTCTGCGTGGGTGGCCGTGGGCTTGGCCGGGCAGGTGATCGCGAGTCTTATCGGTTGGTTTGCACAACCACGCGTAGAGTTCGCGGCACCGCCGGCGCAGCATCCGGATGCCACACCCCTGGCAGCAACCGAGCGCGCAGCGTGGTTCGGGTCAGTCTCGATCTCCCGCGCCGGAGTGATCACGATCATCGCCGTTATTGTGCTGCTGCTGGCGTTGACGGTTGTCGCGATTGTGCGGGCACCGATCGACGGAACATGGACGGGCGCCAGTATTCTTATCGCGTCGACCGTGCTGTGTTTGCTGGCGATCAGCTGCGGGCTTGTTTTTCGCGTGAGCATTGGTTCTGCGGGCCTGCGGGTGCGTTCATTTCTGGGATGGCCCGACACCCGCATTCCGCTCGACGACATCACAGTCGTCACCGTGACTACCGTGCAGCCCTTCGCTGAATTTGGTGGCTGGGGGTGGCGGATCGGTGCCGATGGCCGCCGCGGAGTTGTGCTTCGGGGCGGCGACGCCCTACAGGTGACCCGCCGCAACGGTACGGTGTTCGTTGTCACCCTCGAACACGCAGGCGAGGCCGCGGCGACACTTGAGGGGTTACGGCAGGCGTCGACATCCGGAACAATTTCTTAAACAACAACAACGCACACGGCAGGATGACATTGTGACCACAGCACCGAAACCCGCAGCCGCGGCGACGCCGGCCCCTACGCACCGCATTCCTCTTGCCGCCACCGTGACCTTTGTTGTGCTGGCCTGTGGACTCGCCTGGCTTTTTGCCCTGCCGCTGTGGCTCGGCGAGGGTCTGGCGCATCCGTTGGCTGGGCTCATTATTCCGGCGATCATGGCAACTCCAGCGCTCGCAGTCGTCATTACTCTCTGGGTGCTCAAGCCCCTACCCCGTGGCACACGTTTGAGCACACTGGGGATGTGGCCGCTGCGCCCGGTTCGACGCGTGGTGGGCATGAGCGCCATCGCCCTTATTGCGCCGGTGGTCATCATTATTCTTTCGACGGCTGTGGCCGCAGCATCCGGCTGGCTGACGGTTGATCTTGTTCATCTTTCTGGCTTCACCGAACTGTTGCAGCAGCAAACGCCCGAGGGTGTACCCGTACCACCGGCCTGGATTGTTGTGGCTTCACAGTTGATCTCTATTCCCATTGCCGCAGCCACCATCAACGCCGTGCTCGCCTTTGGTGAAGAACTCGGCTGGCGTGGGTTCTTGCTGCCTGCCCTGCGCCCATACGGAACGTGGCCGGCCCTCATTGTGAGCGGCATTATTTGGGGCCTGTGGCACACGCCCGTCATTCTGCTGGGATACAACTTTAATCGCACCGATGCATCCGGGGTGCTGTTGATGGTTGCCGGATGCACCGTGTGGGGCATTCTTCTGGGCTGGCTGCGTTTGCGCACCGCATCGGTATGGCCGGCCGTGTTCGCCCACGGTGCGCTCAACGCGGCCGCCGCGCTCTACCTGTGGTTCTTCGCTGCGGGTACTCAACCCGACGCAGCATGGGTTTCGGTGCTGGGCGTTTCTGGCTGGATTGTGGGCGGTGCCGTCGTTATTGTGCTGGCGCTGAGTGGTCAGATGAAGAAGCAGCCCGCGCTGGGTGCGCCGCGTCGATAGGCTATTTATAACGATAAAACGTGACGTGGTTCTCGCCCACAAGTAAATAACTCATAAACAAAAGCGCTCTTCTTTGCTGGCTAAGTGCTCATAAGAGCGGTGCGGAATACGCGTGCTCTGCGCCGGTTAGCGTGGTGCTCGATGGGCACAAAAACCGTGCTTATCCCTGATTTCGTATTCAGAGGAGAGTACCGCGATGGCCAACCGTGCAGCCGTAATGCCAGATCTCGGACGCATTGAAGTTCGATCGGTTGCAGAGCCCGAAGTCGGGCCACGTGAAGCTGTTGTTCGCATTGACGCCGTGGGCGTGTGCGGTTCTGATACCGCCTATTACGAGGTGGGTTACATAGGAGACTGGCGCGTCGAAGCCCCCATCATTCTTGGGCACGAGGCCGCCGGAACTGTGCTTGCCGTGGGAGCCGAGGTCACGCGCGTGCGGGTGGGCGATCGCGTGGCTATCGAACCGGGTAGTCCCTGCCGCGACTGCCACGATTGCATGAGCGGTAACTACCACCTGTGCGCTGATCTGGCATTTCTTGCCACGCCACCCTATGACGGTGCGCTTGTGCAGCGCCTCGCCCTCGACGAACGCAACCTGTTTGCAATTCCTGACTCTATGTCGATCGAGGCCGCCGCCATGTGCGAGCCGCTGTCGGTAGGCATCTGGGCCTGTCGGCGAGCACAGTTGCAGCCCGGTGACAGCGTGCATGTTTCTGGCGCGGGCCCCGTGGGATTGCTCGCTGCGCAGGTCGCCCGAGCCGAGGGCGCACGAGACGTTGTGGTATCCGACATCTCAGAGTTCCGGTTGCAGGCGGCACAAAAACTCGGGTTCCGAACCGAGAACGCTAACGAGGTCGATCCGGAACACTCGGCGCCCACCGCCGATGTCTTGCTGGAGTGCTCGGGTGCACCCCAGGCTCTGTCCCAGGGTCTCTGGCGGCTGCGCAATGGCGGCCGTGCAGCAATGGTCGGCATGCCCAAAAACGATGTGAGCCTCGCGCTATCGCGATTGAACGTGCGGGAACTCTCGATTTTTCTCGTGAACCGATACGCACACACCTGGCCCACCGCCATCGCCTATGTGGCCGATGGTCGGGTGGATGTGGAATCGATCATCACGCACCGTTTTTCGCTCGACGACACCGAGAAAGCTCTCACGCTTTCCCGCACCGTCAGCGACTCCATGAAAGCCATCATCTACCCCAACGAGGCGGTGACATCGTCATGACAGCTACCCAGGCACTGGTTGTCGGAGACACCCCAGTAGCATCCACGCGGGCAGGCAACTCTCGCCGCCGCCGACTGCGCGGTTACGGACTCTTTGCGCTGTTCGCTTTCCCCAACCTTTTTCTCATTCTGGTATTTGCTTACTGGCCGATTATTCAGAACTTTTACCTCAGCTTTACCAGCTGGGATTTCATTTCTCCCGAGCCGTTTTTTATTGGACTATCGAACTACACCAACCTGTTTGCTTCGGCGTCGTTTCGCCATGTGCTGTGGGTGACGGTGGTATGGGTCGTTGTGGTGGTGGGCATAAGTCTCATTGCTGGTGTGGCTTTAGCCTCGTTGTTCTCGATGAAGCTGCCGGGGACAACCGCCGTGACCGGCATTATTTTTGCGCCGCACGTGATTTCAGGTGCGGCGATCGCAGCCGTATGGCTGTTCATTTTTGACCCCAACTATGGCCTGGCACGCATGGCCTTTGATGCCGTCGGTGCGTCGTCGCCCTCCTGGGTGGCCGATACCAACTGGGCCCTGCCGGCCCTGTTGATCGTGTCGATCTGGAAGGGTGTTGGCTTTGTCTCGATCGTGTACCTGGCAGCCATGCAGGGCCTGCCCAGCGACGTACTCGAAGCAGCGCGCCTGGACGGCGCTGGCCGGTGGCAAACGTTCTCGAAGGTGATTCTGCCCCTGCTGTCACCGACAACGTTCTTCCTTGTTATTACCCAGACGATTGCGGCGTTTCAAGCGTTCGACATCATCGCCGTGATGACGGGTGGTGGCCCCGCAGGCTCAACGACCACGCTCAGCTGGTTTATATACGAGCAGGCCTTCCAGCGCTCGAACGTCGGGTACTCGGCAGCGGGTGGCACCGTCATGTTCGTGATTCTCATGATCATCACCTCTCTCCAGTTCGCCTTTATCGAAAAGAAGGTGCATTACTGATGTCTGTTCTTCTTGCACCCTCATCCAGCACAGAAGAATCGCCCCAGCACCCCTCGGGTGCTGATAGTGGAGCACCGCGGCGCGGCATGCGGGGGCGCGCACGCTATGTCGCCCGCAACTGGTGGGCGCTGCTGCTTCTCATCGCTGCCGGACTCGCGTTTCTGGTGCCCCTATACGTGCTGGTGACCACAGCATTTAAGACGAACAGCGAGATTTACACCTGGCCGTTTCAGTGGTTACCGACTGAATTCACGTGGGACAACCTGGCACGAGCATGGGAGATCGCGCCCTTTGACGCCTTTATCGTCAACTCGGTTATTGTGACCGTGATTGGGGCTGTCGCTAAGGTCACCCTCGCCGTTTTTGCCGCCTACGCTTTCGCTTTTCTGCCGTTTCCGGGCAAGCGGTTCCTCTTTATTCTTATGCTCGGTGCGCTCATGGTTCCTGGCCACGTCACGCTGCTGGTCAATTACCTCACGATCGGTCAGATGGGGCTCATTAACACCTACGCCGGAATCATTTTGCCCGGCGTGGCCTCGGCGTTCGGCACGTTCTTGCTGCGTCAACATTTCTTGTCTTTGCCGACAGAAGTGTTTGAAGCAGCCGAAGTCGATGGGGCCGGTCACTTTCGCAAACTGTTCTCGTTCACGCTGCCCATGTCGATTCCGGCTGTGGCAACAGTGGCCCTCATTGCCGTGATCGATGAGTGGAACAACTTTGTGTGGCCGCTCATTATTACCAACTCGGTCAACATGCGCACCTTGCCGATCGGTCTCATGTATTTGAAGGCGAACGACGGCATGACCTCGTGGGGCGTGCTGATGTCGGGAACCCTCATCGTCGTGATTCCCATGCTGCTCGTGTTCCTGTTTGCTCAGCGGTACATCGTCTCGGGCCTGACCGGCGCTGCAGCCGGCAGCGGCAAATAAGCGTTTTATCCCATGCACAAACCCGGAAGGAAAAACAATGACTCCCCATCGACCCCATCAGCCCCTGGCACGACTGGGTGATCTGAACGTTTCTCGTCGGCAGGTGCTTGCCGGAGGGCTGATGCTTGCCTCTCTTCCTCTTTTTGCCGGATGCTTCGGCGGGGGCGGCAGCGATGCCGTATACGACCAGCCCAGTGGCGATATACCCAAGCAGTATCACGACCGCCTGCGGGTGGTGCTGTGGAGCAGCTTCACCGCGCACAACGGCGAAATCATGCAGAAGAACATCGACGCATTCAACGAATCACAGAACGAAATCTTCTGTGAGGTTCAGGTTTTTGAAGGCTACGATCAGCTCGAATCAAAGATTGCCGCAAGCCTGCAGTCACGCCAGGTGCCCGATATTTCGGTTATGAGCGACGTCTTCTGGAACCGGTTCTACCTGAACGACGTCATCGAGCCGCTCACCGGCTACTTCGACTCGTCATTTGGCACAGACTCCTTCCACGACGTGTTCTTAGAAGAAGGCACCGTCAAAAACGATGTCTGGTGGGTGCCCTTTGCCCGCTCAACACCCCTGTTCTATTTCAACCGCGACGCTTTCGCCGCCGTGGGCCTGCCCGACCGTGCACCCGAAACCTACGATGAATATCGCGAGTGGGGTAAAGAGTTCTTGGGATACAAGAACAACGGTAACGACGTACGAATCCGCGCATTCAAGGGCAGCGACGACTGGTACTTCTCGGGTGCCGCGTGGGCCTTTGGCGGCGGATTCTCGAATGGTCTTGAGACGACCTTCACTTCGGAAGGCACCATTGCCGCACTCGAATACGAGCGCGGCTTCATTCACGACGACAAGGTCGGTTACTTTGGCACCGACATTAGCGGCGACTTTGTTGCCGGTGTAACAGCCACGATCCTTGAATCGACGGGCGCCCTAACCAGCATCACAGAAGCAGCACCATTTGAAGTGGGCTGCGGCTTCATGCCGAAGCAGCAGACAACAGGGGTGCCCACGGGCGGTTCGGGCCTGGCAATATTCCGCAACGCCTCCGAGGAACGCAAACAGGCCGCGTGGGAGGTACTGAAGTTCCTCTCGTCCGGCGATGCCGCCGTCGACTGGACGCTGGGCACCGGGTATATGCCGGTGACGAAATCGGCCATGGAATCAGAGAAGGTGAAGGCAAAAGCATCCGAGGTTCCTAACTTCCAAGTCGCTATCGATCAGCTCGACATTGCGCAGGGCCCCGACACAGTTCGTCGCTACGTGCCCGAAACCATCCGTGAAGCGCAGCAGGCACTGCAGGCCGTTTACTCCAGCGGTGACGACGCCGAGCAGACATTGGCCACACTCGAGAAGAACCTTGAACCGGCCATCGACAAGATCCGCGCCAAATACGAAGCAAAGGTGGGTAACTAACTATGACGATCATGATCGTCGGCCATCGCGGAGCAATGGCGCACGAGCCCGAGAACAGCCTCGCATCGTATGCGCTCGCCGAAGAAGTGGGTGTCGATGAGATCGAACTGGATGTTCGACTCAGCGCCGACAACCAGCTCTTTCTGCTGCACGATGCCACGCTGGATCGCACGGCAGGAGACGACTCGGCGCGCAACAGGGGGCCGGCAGCAGAGCTTGACCTGGCAACCCTGCAGTCGGTCGTTCTTGACTCCGGGCGAGGCGTAGTCACACTCCAAGAAATGTATGACGCCACAGAAACGCCGATCCAGCTGGAAATCAAAGACCCGGCAACCGTGCCCTACCTGGCAGAGTTTTTTGCTGAGCGGCCCCGCGACGCCGAACGCACAATCCTGACAAGTTTTCATCCGGATGCCTTGGCCCAGGCCGCCGAGCTCATGCCGACAATCGACCGGTGCATTATTACCGCGAACATGGCCAAGGCTGAAGAGTTCGATGGCGGTTGGCGTGCACTGCTGGAGTACACGAAATCCAGTCGATTTGCCTGTGGATTCGACGGGCTCACGCAGGAGATCGTCGATGAGGTACACGACCGTGGCTTGACGATTCACGCCTGGCCATTAAAGACCAGCGAAGAGTTGGCGCGCGCTGTAGCGATGGGGATCGATGGCGTGACCGCCGATGATCCGGCGCTGGCCTTTGACTGGCTGAAGCAAATCTAAGGTCGCAACGAAAGCGGCGAGGTGGTGATCCGCCTCGCCGCTTTCGTTATGTCCGCGTCATGTCAATCGCGTGTGCCGTGTCTTTTACGGGTGCTACGGCTGCCTAATCGTCGTCATCAGTACTGCTGGAGACCGATTCCACGCCCTTGATCTCTGATAGCTGCCCGACAAGGGCAGAAATGCCGTGTTCATCACCCGTGAGCCGCAGTGTCAGCTCGCGCACGCGCGACTCTTCATCGGTGTTGGCCTCTTCTAAGGCCGAGTGGTAACCCAACTGCGAAGTCTGTGCCAGCACCTGGCGCAGAACATTGTGACCGAGGCGATAGCGCAGAGTGATCACGGGCTCAGAAAGATCAGGCTGAATGGCGCGACCAATCACGGTGAGTAACCCAACGGTCAACAGGTGAAAGGCCGTTGTGGCGATGGCCAGCACGGGCATTCCTGCGCCACACGCCATTCCTATGGCTGCTGTTACCCAGATGGTGGCGGCTGTGGTGAGCCCGCTTACCGCGCCCTTGCGCACAAAAATGACACCGGCCCCGAGAAAACCAATCCCCGAGACAATTTGTGCGGCGATCCGCGACGGGTCGAGAATGACTTCCGAGCCGATGACGTTACCGAAGCCGTAGGCCGAAACAAGGGTGAAAACGGCCGAGCCTAATCCCACGAGAGCGTGAGTACGCAGCCCTGCGCTTTTCAGGCGCCGCTGACGCTCGACTCCGATGATCGATGACAGCACAAAAGCCAGGCTGAGTAATGCGATCTCGGTGAGCGTTGTTTCTGAATATAGTTCGGACAACACAGGGTGTGCCCTTTCTTGGTTATGGCACGATCATGCGCATACGCAGTGTTGACTCCTGTGTGGTGACGGACAAAGCGGTAAATGAAGGAATGACTGCGTGCGCATAGTCGCTGAGGTTGACAGAAGGATCGGCTCCGTGGATGCCAATAGCAAGGCATCCTGCGTCACGAGCCGAAGTGAGACCGGCGATGGAGTCTTCGAATGCCACGATCGTTCCGCTGCGCCCTCGATCACGAAGCTCAGCGATGCCGCGAGCAAACGGTTCGGGGTGCGGTTTGCCTCGCGTCACATCGTCGGCCGTGATGCGAAAGGTGGGGGCGGGTAGCCCTGCAGACTCGATACGTGACTGGAACACAGCGCCCGCGGCAGAGGTAACAACCCCCCACGAGTCTTCGGGCAGCACCGCAAGAAAGTCGAGCACACCCGAAAGCACGCGAGAGGGTACGGCGGGTGCCGATTCAATCTCGCACAGACGGGCCATGGCTGTTTCTATGTGTTCGGATGCCACTCCGCTTGCCTCCACGACGGCGCGCGGAGTGCGCCCGTGCAGAGCCATATCGGGCATCGGAACGCCGATTTCCTGTGACCATTCCCGCCACGCAGATTCCACTGCAGCAATGGAATCAACCAGCGTGCCGTCCATATCGAACAGCATTCCGGCCAGTTCGATCTCTGCTCCGCTGCGTAGTGCTTCAGCAAGCTCGGAATGACGGTCCTCGAGAGCGGATCCACTGGCATCAGACAGCAGTTCTGGGCGCGAGGTGTTGCTCATGAAAACTCCATTCGGTCAGTATCGACAGCCTAATGACATCGCTCATAAGTCCGTATAAGATGCACGTATGAGCGGGCGAGTTCCTATTGATCAGCAAGTCCTGTATGTCTATGTGGCGCTACAAAACCTCAAACACGGCAGGCCCGTCAAAGAAATTGCCGAAGAGATCGGGCGGTCGCGTTTTGCCACCGCACGCATGGTAAAAAGAGCCCGTGAATTAGGGCTTGTTGAGGTGCGCGCCACGGTAGAGGACCCGGTCGACGTTGACCTGTCGACACGACTGGCGCAGCGATACGGGCTTCGCTCTGCCGTCGTTGTTGCCACGCAATCCGACAACGAAGTGCTCGCACGCGAAGCCATTGCCGAAGTCACCTCACGAATCATCATCGAAAGCGTGCAAGAAGACGATGTTCTCGGGTTCACTCCCGGGCGAACGCTCGTTGTCGCCTCGCGCGGAATCACAGAGCTTCCCTGGGCCGATGTCGTGCAGCTCACAGGCGTTGGGTGGACGCGCCTCGAAGACGGTGTCGAAGTGATCTCAAACATAGGGCGCGCAGCGCGCGGCGCCACACACCCCCTCTATGCTCCCATGCTGCTCGAACCCGAAGAGAGCATTATTTTGGGGCATCCGGCAATCCAACACACCCTGCGGCGGTTCGACCACATCACCCGAGCCTTTCTGACAATTGGCGGCTGGCCCGAGGCGTCGCTTCTCGCCCACATACTGGCCGACAAAGGCGAACGCGAAGCCTTTGAACGCAGGGGAGTGGTAGGCGAACTCGGCACTTGCTTGCTCGATGCAGAAGGCACCGTCGTTGACGGACTCGAAGGACGATTTATCGGAATCTCAGAGCGGCAGCTGCGGGCCATACCCGCACGCATGGCCATCGGTGGGGGCGCAGGCAAAGAAAAAGCCGTGAGGGCAGTGCTTCTTTCCGGTCTCGCCGACTCCATCGTCACCGATACACGGTCGGCACTAATGGCTCTCGAATAGCGGGTCGTCTAGACTGAGCGCGGATCGACGTCGCTCCTCACCTTTTTTGCCTCCCTTTCAAAGGAGTACATCTGTGGCCCTGATCGATGCTGTAACCGCTCGCGAAATTATTGACTCACGCGGTAACCCCACCGTAGAAGTGGAGGTGTTGCTCGACGACGGCATCGTGCAGCGCGCCGCTGTTCCCTCCGGTGCTTCCACCGGTGCCTTCGAAGCCTACGAACTTCGCGACGGAGACAAAAGCCGCTACGGGGGCAAAGGTGTTCTCAAAGCCGTTGACGCCGTCATCGACGAGCTTGGCCCCGCACTGGAAGGCGTCGACGCCAGCGAACAGCGCATCGTCGACGAAATTCTGATCGACGCCGACGGCACAGCCAACAAACAGCGCACCGGCGCCAACGCCATCCTCGGTGTCAGCCTCGCCGTGGCCAAAGCCGCCGCAGACTCCGCCGACCTGCCGCTGTACCGCTACCTGGGCGGCCCGAACGCCCACGTGCTGCCCGTACCGCTGTTCAATGTGATCAACGGTGGCGAACACGCCGACAACGGCATCGACATGCAAGAGTTCTTCCTCGCACCCATTGGCGCAGAAACCTACAGCGAATCACTGCGCTGGGGCGTGGAGACCTACCACGTGCTGCGCGCTGAACTCCAGGCCGCAGGCTACGCCACGGGCCTCGGTGACGAGGGTGGGTTCGCTCCCGATCTGCCGAGCAACCGCGAAGGCCTTGACTTCTTGCTCAAGGCCATTGAAAAAGCAGGCTTTACCCCCGGTAAAGACATCGCGCTGGGCCTCGACGTAGCCGCAACCGAATTCTTCAACGACGGCACCTACCGCTTCGAAAACAAAGACTGGTCGGCCTCCGACATGATCGAGTATTACGTTGGCCTGGTTGCCGACTACCCGATTGTGACGATCGAAGACGCACTCGCCGAAGACGACTGGGACAACTGGAAAGCACTGACCGACGCACTCGGCAGCAAGGTACAGCTCGTCGGCGACGACCTGTTTGTTACCAACCCCGAGCGCCTGGGCGACGGCATCCGTCGCGGTGTTGCCAACTCGCTCCTGGTCAAGGTCAACCAGATCGGTACACTCACCGAAACATTCGACGCCGTCAGCCTCGCACAGCGCTCGGGCTACACAGCGATGCTGTCGCACCGCTCGGGAGAAACCGAAGACACCACGATCGCCGACCTCGCCGTTGCCACCAACGCAGGCCAGATCAAGACGGGTGCGCCTGCGCGTAGCGAACGCGTCGCCAAGTACAATCAGCTTCTGCGCATCGAAGAAGACCTGGGCGAAGCCGCGGCCTTTGCAGGGGCCGCAGCCTACCCGCGCTTCCAGGCATAAGGCCTCAGCGCACACCATACGCTCAGCACGAGAGGGGGAGTCATGTCGTCACGACCGGCTCCCCCTCCGTCGTCGGCACGCACCGTGAAAAACGAAACACAGTCGGGCGACACCGAAAGACTCGATGTGCGCGCGTGGATCAGCGGCATCCGGCTCTCGACCTTCGCTGTCATTATGCTGTCGCTCGTGGTGTTGGCCGTATGGGTGCTCGTGCCCACCATGGGCACGTTTATTCAGCAGCGGCAGCAGATCGCGAGCCTCGAACAGGCCGTCGCCGTGAATGAAGAACGCATCGCGCAACTCGAAACCGAGCGTGAACGACTCAACGACCCGGCATACATCACAACGCAGGCGCGCGAACGGCTGTACTACGTCAAACCCGGTGAGATCGTGTACCTCATTGACGACGACCTCGACCCCGCGGCACTGCCACAGGAGCCCGCTGCAGTCAGCGACGAAGTCGAAGAGCAAACCTCCGACTGGATGCCGCAGCTACTGAGAAACCTCATCGGTGCAGGGCTCGCACAAACCGTTGTGCCAGAAAAAGCTGCCCGCTAACAAAGCGATAACCAGCACCACCTCACCGCACCCATACAGCCGCGCTCGAATATTCTGTACTACGTGACAACACCCCCTTTTTCTGCGCCCACCGAGAAAGAAATCGCCGTCATCTCGGCGCAACTCGGTCGGCCGGCCCGCGGCGTCGTCGGTATTGCCGCGCGCTGCACATGCGGCAACCCCACGGTCGTGGCGACGCAACCGCGCCTCGAAGACGGCACGCCGTTTCCCACTTTCTACTACCTGACGCATCCGGTAGCCACGGCAGCTATGTCAACGCTCGAAGCCAATCAGCTCATGCCAGAACTGGCAGAACTCTTGCTCGACGACCCGCAGATCGCCGAGAAATACCAATCCGCACACGAGGCCTACCTGGCTGATCGCGCGCACTACGGCACGGTCGAAGAGATCGAGGGTATCTCTGCCGGAGGAATGCCCACACGGGTAAAATGCCTCCACGCCCTGGCCGGCCACGCCCTTGCCGCGGGGCCAGGCGTCAACCCCCTCGGGGATGAAACCCTGCGGCGCTCGAGCTGGAGCCCCGACGAGTGCCGCTGCGAAAGCCCTGGAGCCGCCGTGTGAGCGGCATCCGAAAAACCTCACGGACAACCGGATGATTCTTCGGCAGCTCGGCAGGCTCACTGCCGCGATCATGACGGTCGCGGCAGTGAGCCTGCTTGTTGCTGCCACGCCCACTCCCACGCCGCCGCCCACGCCCACACCAGACCCCACGCCGACTCTGCCGATTCCCGACCGACCCACCGACCCGATTCGTGCGCAGGAATACTGGCTCGACGGCGCCAATGTGCGCGACGCATGGATGGTGACGCGGGGTGAAGGCGTGACAATCGCGATCATCGATACGGGGGTGGCGCGTGGCCCAGCCGCGTTTGACGGTGCCGTGGTCGGTGGAACCGACGTTTCGGGCATTGGATCACCGGATGGGCGCACGCCGCTGGGCCCGATCGACAGTGATCACGGCACGCGTGTTGCCTCGCTGGCGGCAGGGCGTGGTGCATCCGATGGGACGGGGCTGATTGGTGTGGCCCCCGAGGCCAATCTGCTGTCGATATCGGTGGGGTTTGGTTCGTCAGCGACCGTACCCTTTGTGGAACAGATCGCCGATGCCATAGTGTGGGCCGTCGATAACGGTGCAGACATCATCAATATGTCGCTCACCACGAACTCGCTCACGTGGGACCCGCTGTGGGACAACGCGTTTCTCTACGCCTATGACCACGATGTCGTTGTGGTTGTTGCGGCAGGAAATCGCCTGTCGGGCACCACCATGGTGGGTGCCCCCGCCACGATCCCCGGTGTCTTGACGGTTGCCGGAATCGACCAGCACGGGCAGGCCAGTGAAGCTGCTTCAACCCAGGGCATCACGATCGGGGTCGCGGCGCCCAGCGAGAACCTGTTGAGCGTGACGCCCGACGGCTCGCTGTATAAATGGTTCGGAACAAGCGGTGCAGCCCCCATCGTTGCCGGTGCTGCAGCACTTGTGCGGTCAGCGCACCCCGATCTCGACGCCGCGAACGTTATTCAACGACTCATCAGTACGGCGCGCAGCGTCGACGGCGTCGAGACACTGCCCGACCCCTTGTATGGCTACGGTCTTCTTGATGCCGGGGCAGCAGTGAACGCCGATGTTCCGCTGGTCGACGCCAACCCCATGGGAGACCTGCGCGAATGGGTGCGCCTGTATCGGCGCGCACCATCGCAGCCCCAGCCGGAGCCAACATCGGGGCCGGTAGAGATCCCGCCGTTACCACCCGCCGATGCCCCCGCCGAGACCGGTTCGGCACTGCTGCCCAGCCTTGATACACTCCGTTACGGTACCCTTCCGCTCATTGCGGTGTCGGTGCCTGGTATTCTGGTCGGGCTTGGCGTCACCGCAGCTGCCCGGCGAATCCTTTCGGCGCGCGATCGACGCACGCCTTCCCCATGACCACGAGGAGATGTCCCTCCGTGCCCAATAACAGCACCGTGCCTAAGATTCTGATCGTCGGTGGTGGCTACGCGGGCTTCTACACAGCGTGGAAGCTCGAAAAGCACCTCCGCAAGGGCGAGGCCGACGTAACAGTCGTCGATCCACTGCCCTATATGACCTACCAGCCGTTCCTGCCCGAGGTGGCCGCCGGTTCGATCGAACCGCGGCACACGGTGGTTGCGCACCGCCGTCACCTCAAGCGCACCAACATTATTACGGCAAAAGTCACCGGCATTAACCACGCCGACAAGGTCGCAACGATCACTCCCTCGGTGGGCGAACCGTACGAGTTCGCGTACGACCACATTGTCGTCACGGCCGGAGCTGTTTCGCGCACATTCCCGATTCCCGGTATCGCCGACAACGCCATCGGCCTGAAGACGGTCGAAGAGGCCGTTGCTGTGCGCGACCGTTTGCTGTCGAACTTCGACCGTGCCGCGAGCCTGCCGGCAGGCCCTGAGCGCGATCGTTTGCTGTCGGTTGTCGTCGTCGGTGGTGGCTTTGCTGGTATTGAGGTGTTTGCCGAGCTGCGTTCACTCGCCTCGTCGCTGCTATCGAAGTATCCCGAACTCACGTTCGACGACACCCACTTCCACCTCATTGAAGCTATGGGCCGCATCATGCCCGAGGTTTCGCTGAAGACCAGCGAATGGGTACTCAAAGACCTCGCGAAGCGTGGTGCTCATGTGCACCTCGACACGCAGGTCACCGGTGCTGTCGATGGAAACGTTGAGCTGTCGACCGGTGAGGTTATTCCCACCGACCTCATCGTGTGGACCGCCGGTGTTATGGCCAACCCCACTGTTGTACGCGGCGGCGATCTGCCGGTTGAAGAGCGTGGCCGCATTCGCACCCGCGCCGATCTGCGCGTGGGCACAGAAGAAGAATTCGTTGAGGGTGCCTGGGCCGCCGGAGACGTATCGGCCGTGCCCGACCTCTCGGGCGGCGGTGTAGGCGGCATGTGCGTGCCCAACGCACAGCACGCCGTGCGCCAGGCGAAGCGTCTTGCCAAGAACCTTGTCGCGGTGCTTCGCGGCGAAGACCCGAAAGACTACATCCACAAAAACGCCGGTGCTGTTGCCGGTCTCGGCCTGAACAACGGTGTGTTCCAGTCGGGCAACCTCGCCCTCAAGGGCTTTGTCGCCTGGCTCGCCCACCGCGGTTACCACGGCCTTGCAATGCCCACATGGGAACGCAAGTGGCGGGTGCTGTGGGGCTGGTGGAACAACCTGTGGCTGGGTCGTGACATTGTGCACCTCGAAACCGTTCAGCAGCCCCGCGCCGTATTCGAAGAGTTTGCCTCGCGTCCGCGCCCGGCAGCCGAGGCGGCACCTGCTCCGGCCCCGGCCGAAAAGAACGAGGCCGCAGCAAAAGCTGAGTCCACGGCAGACGCTAAGAAGCCCGAAAAGGCGGCAGCCAAGTAGTACTCCAGTGCGCTAACGCTTACGGCCCCGCTCTTCGATCACAGTCGAGGGCGGGGCCTTCGCGTTGCCGATTGCTGTAAATACGAAGCATCCGGATGCTGTAAAACAGGCGGGCACGTGCGCATCGGCGAGTGCTCGTACGCAGTGGTACCCCCGACGGGAGTCGAACCCGCACTGAAGCGATTTTAAGTCGCCTGCCTCTGCCATTGGGCTACGGGGGCGTAACGACAACAGCTTAGCGGGGTTGGGAAGTAAACACCTCGGCGACGGGGCCGATAGCGGGTGAAAAAGGTGGGTCTGTCATAGGCTGGGGGAGTGCTTGATCTCACCGCTGAACAGCACAGCATTCCTGCTGCCGACACTGATCCTGCGCTGTCGGGCGCTGAGCCCTGGCAGCATAGCGAACACTGGTGGCCGCGACTGACTGCGGCTACCGCTGGCCGTGCCGCGCCGCTCGGCATCATCGATGTGGCTGCTCTGCGGCATAATGCCCTCGATATGCTCGTGCGTTCTGGTGGGCTGCCGATCAGGGTGGCATCTAAATCGGTGCGGGTGCGTGGAGTTCTCGACGCTGTTTTGCAGCTGCCCGGATACCGTGGAATATTGGCTTTTACTCTTGCTGAAGCCCTATGGTTGGCGCGCGATCATGACGACATTGTCGTGGCATACCCGACTGTGGATCGGGACAGTATTGCCCGTCTTGTGCGTGACGAAGAGGCGTGTCGCCGCATAACCCTCATGGTTGATGACCACGCTCATCTTGACATTATTGATGCAGTGGTAGCGCCTTCCCAGCGCAGTCGCGTGCGCGTGGCGATCGATGTTGATGCTTCGCTGCGCACACGCAGCCTGGGTCACATTGGGGTTCGCCGTTCGCCCTGGTTCAGCCCCGAACAGACTGCTGCTTTTGCCCGCTCGGTTGTTGAACGCCCCGGTTTTCGGCTGGTGGGCGTGCAAATGTATGAGGCGCAGATTGCCGGCCAGCCCGATAACGTGGGTGCCGATGTGGGGGTGATCCGTGCGGTGCAGGCTCTGTCTCGTGCCGAGCTGAGCGAGCGCCGCGCACGGATTGTCGCGGCAATTACGGCGTTCACACCGCTGGAGTTTGTGACAGGCGGAGGAACTGGATCACTGGAATACACGGGTGCCGACCCTGTGATGACCGAGGTGACCGCGGGTAGTGGGCTACTGGCCGGGCACCTTTTCGATGGCTATCGCTCATTTTCACTCGCGCCCGCGGCAGCGTTTGCGTTTGATGTTGTGCGTAAACCCGCAGCCGATATCGCGACAGTGCTCGGCGGCGGGTGGATTGCATCCGGCCCGTCCGTGGCGTCGCGACAGCCGCTACCCGTATGGCCAGAAGGGCTCCGGATGCTGCCGCGTGAGGCATCCGGAGAAGTACAGACGCCCCTGCGTGGCCCCGCCGCCACCAACCTCTCGATTGGTGACCGCGTATGGTTCCGGCACGCGAAAAGCGGCGAACCCGCCGAACATATTGACCAGTACTGTCTCGTACAGGGCAACGAGGTAGTGGGCGAACTGCCCACGTACCGGGGTGAGGGAAGGACATTCTTGTGACGCGATGGGGAGGCCGCTGGACGAACTGGGGCCGCAGCGCAGCGGTACAACCGGCGCGAGTTGAGCGCCCTCGCAGCCCCGAGGCTGTGCAACGCGCTGTTCATGCGGCACGGACCCAGCAGCTACCCGTGAAAGCGGTGGGCGCGGGGCACAGTTTTACCGGAATTGCTGTCGCGCCCGGAGTGCTGCTCGATCTCAGCGACCTGCAGGGAATCGTTGCCGTTGACCACGAGCTGGGGCGGGTAACGTTTTTGGCTGGAACACGCCTGCACCGTATTCCAGCGCTGTTGGCGCCCTATGGCCTTGCGATGGAAAACCTTGGCGATATTGACCGGCAGTCGCTCTCGGGCGCGATATCTACCGGTACGCACGGCACGGGGGCCCAGTTTGCCGGTCTTGCGGCACAGGTGGTGGGCATCACTATGATCACGGCCGAGGGCGAGTTTCGTCGTATTGATGACACACACGAGCCCGACCTTTTACCGGCGGTTGTGATTGGGCTCGGTGCACTGGGTGTCATGGTCGAGGTGACGATTCAGTGTGTTCCGGCCTTTGTTGTGCACGCTATTGACGAGCCTGCGCCGCTCAATGACGTGCTCGGATCGTTTGACCGCTACGCCGACGGCAACGATCACTTTGAGTTTTATTGGTTTCCGCACACCGACCGCGCGCTCACCAAGCGGCAAACGCGACTCGCAGAGTCCGCTGTGCGTGACCCCCTGCCGGCCGTGGGTAGGTGGGTCGATGAGTCGCTGTTGTCGAACGGTGTTTATCGCGTCGTATGCTCAACCTCGACCCTGGTTCCCGCGGTGCGAGGCCCGTTTAACCGGCTTGCTGTGCAGCTCACAGGCGACCGCGAATACACCGATCTCTCGCACCGCGTCTTTACCCAGAGCAGAACAGTGCGGTTTCGCGAAATGGAATATGCGCTGCCGAGGGAACAGTTCCTTTCGGCCTTCACAGCAGTGCAAAAACTGATCGTTGACAGGGGCTGGCAGATCGAGTTCCCCATCGAAGTGCGTGTGGCTGCCGCCGATGACCGGTGGCTGTCGACAGCCTATGGCCGCGATACGGTCTACATCGCCGTGCACCGGTATTGGCGCATTGACCCGACCGAATATTTTGGTGCGATCGAACGCATCATGCTCGCCCATGGGGGCCGCCCACACTGGGGCAAACTGCACACGCTGGGGGCGCAGCAACTGCGCGAAGTACACCCGAAGTTTGATGATTTTCTTGAGCTGCGGGAACAGTGCGATCCCGACCGTATTTTTGCCAACACACACCTGAAACGAGTGCTGGGCGCTTAGTGCGGTGGCGCTGGAGTTTCCACAGCCTGCGACCAATATCCAGATGATGCGCAGGATGCATGATTAGTATGAAGAAAACTGTCGAAGGAGGGGCCCATGTCGGCGTTCGCTGCATTCCTGATTGTCATCGGGGTATTTCTCGCCCTGCTGGTCATACTCGGAATTTATCTTTGGTCGACGTATAACGGGCTCGTTCAATTGAACGTTCGTGTTGACGAAGCATGGAGTGACATCACTGTTCAGCTCAAACGAAGAGCCGATCTCATCCCGAACCTTATCGAAACCGTGCGTGGTTACGCTGCTCACGAAAAAGCGGTGTTTGAAAACGTCACCCGTGCGCGCGCAGAAACTCTGGCGGCGCAGGGCCCAGCCGATGCAGCAGTGGCAGAAGGCCACATGCAGCAGGCGCTCAAGAGCATCTTCGCGGTTGCGGAGGGCTACCCACAGTTGCAGGCAAGCCATAACTTTTTGCAGTTGCAGCAGGCTCTTGTCGATACAGAAGACAAGGTTCAGGCTTCGCGTCGCTTTTACAACGGCGGCGTTCGTGAGCTGAACACGAAGATCAAAGTCTTTCCCAACAACCTTTTCGCCCGCAAC
The DNA here is from genome assembly GCF_050408645.1 of Microbacterium luticellae. Classification (NCBI taxonomy): domain Bacteria; kingdom Bacillati; phylum Actinomycetota; class Actinomycetes; order Micrococcales; family Microbacteriaceae; genus Microbacterium; species Microbacterium luticellae. The sequence goes on along the minus strand of NZ_JBNTKE010000003.1, from coordinate 86,815 downwards.
CTTGGCTTCACATCGCGCGAGTTCTTCGAGGTGGCCGACGCAGCTGCCGTCGCCGAACCGCCGCGGGTGCAGTTCTAGTCAGCGCACACGCACTATAAGCTCGTCGCCTTCGAACGAGTACGTGCCCGTCAGCATCCACTGCGGGGAGCGATACGAAAATTCTTCGTCGCTTCCCGCAGTTGTTTTTCCCGACACCGTAACAATGACCACACCGTCGGCCGCAGAGAAATCGGCGGTGTCTGCCCCCGGTTTCATCTCGGCCAGTTCCACCCGCGGCATCCGCTCAATATCCACACTGACCGATTCGAGCGTGGCCAAGTCGGCGGCCCACGGCACAGTCAGACCGCAACGTTCAGCAAGGGCAGTTGTTACCGCCGCACAGTCGCGCGCATAGTCCTCGATCGCTTCTTGCACGAATGCGCGACCGCTCTCATGCAACTGAGCCGTCACAGCAGCCTCACCACCAGCATCCGGAAGCACTGTGGCCGTCGCCGAACCACCCAAGAAGCTGCTGGGAGCCGCAACAACGGTATAGACAGCAGGCAGCACCGGATGCTGCTCATCCAGCGTCATCAGCGCATCGCCCACCGCGACGTGCGTGCCCTGCGTAGAAGTAGCCGTGAGCGTGCCCCACAGCCCCTCTGTTATCGACCAGGCACCGTCAGCATGTGTCAGTTGAACCGTCGTGGTGTGCGTTGCGCCGTCGAGCTGAAAAGTGACGTCGGCCGTCGCCGAATTATCGTGTTTGACCAGCTGTGTGATCGTGGGCTCAGAGAGGTAGGCCTCGGCTGCGGCAAACGCCTGGGCCGCAGCATCCGGCACGCGGATGCCTGCTGCCGAGATAGCATCGCTGTCGCCCGTAGCCAGCCCGTGGAAAACCTCGTCAACCGTGGTGCGGGCAGTAGCCTGCGGCGAACGGAAAAGCCACAGCAGCGTAATAGCGACCACACCCATAACAATGAGTGACACTGCGAGCACCAACAGAACTTTGCGAGGGCGGCGGACAGCAGTCATTTTCTCAGCATAGGCACACCGCACGGGATGGGCCGTCTTTCAGCAGATGTGGGGCGCGTCAACCTAGACTAAACAAATGGCAGAGAAAAAGACGCGCTTGCAACAGCTCATGCGTGATCGAACGGTGAGCATCGAACCCACCACAACTGTGCCAGCGGGCTTGCGAATAGCCGCGGCCTATGCGTGGAGATTTCTTGTGCTGGCGGGCGCTATCGCGCTGCTGGTGTGGCTGGTGATTCAGCTGAAACTTCTCGTTGTTCCTATTCTGGTGGCGATTCTTGTCACAGCACTTCTGTGGCCATTCTTTGGCTGGATGCTAAAGAAGCACGTGCCACGATGGTTGGCTATTGTCGTCGCGCTCGTAGGCACAGTCGCGATCGTGACCGGCCTGTTTTGGCTGGTCGGATGGCAGGTAGCCCAGCAGTGGCCTGACGTGCGAGCCAGAACTGGCGAAGCGCTCACCGAATTCCAACATTTTTTGACAACGGGCCCCCTTCAGCTTTCTGAAGAGCAGATCGCCGACCTGCTAAAACAGACAACGACCTTCGTGCAAGAGCAGAAAAACTTCTTGCTCTCCGGTGCTCTCGTTATCGGCACTACCGTCGGCCATGTGGTGACCGGTGCGGTGCTGGCCCTGTTTATTCTGCTGTGCTTCCTGGCCGATGGCGAAGGCATCTGGCGGTGGACGCTGCGACTCTTCCCCCGCCAAGCACGTCAGGCAGTCAACGCTGCCGCACGCAACGGTTGGGAAACCGTAGTCAACTACGCTCGCACACAGCTTCTTGTCGCCAGCATTGACGCCATCGGAATCGGTCTGGGGGCGTTCTTCCTCGGCGTACCACTCGCCATCCCCATCGCAGTGCTGGTGTTCCTGGGCTCGTTCATCCCCATCGTCGGTGCCGTGCTCACCGGTGCACTGGCGGTCTTCCTCGCCCTCGTCTACAACGGACTATGGTTTGCTGTGGCGATGCTGGCGGTAGTGTTGACAGTGCAGCAGGTGGAAGGTCACGTACTGCAGCCGCTGCTCATGGGAGCAGCAGTGAAAGTACACCCCCTGGCCGTGGTGCTCGTCGTTGCCGGCGGTGCCATGATCGCCGGTATTCCCGGCGCTCTGTTTGCTGTTCCCCTGGCAGCGTTCGTGAACGTTGCCGTCGTCACCGTGAGCTCAGGTGCGTGGCGCACCGGGGCTGATCCAGAAGGAGACCTCATTTGGAGTACCGTGCCCCACAACCCACGCAAACCCAAGACGGCACGGTCGGCATGACAGAGGGGCTGCCGACTCTGGAAGAATTCCAGGCGGCAGCAGACGGTCTCGTCGGTGTTATTTCGCACACACCGGCGCTGCCGTCACGCACACTGACAGAAGCACTCGGATCGCCCGTACTACTGAAGATGGAGAACCTGCAGCGCACAGGCTCTTTTAAAATCCGCGGAGCGACCCATCGACTGCAGCAATTGACCCCGGCAGAGCGCGGTCGCGGTGTTGTTGCGGCTTCGGCAGGCAACCATGCCCAGGGCGTTGCGCTCGCCGCGCAGTCACTGGGTATCCCCGCAACGATCTTCATGCCCAACGGTGTGCCCGTGCCCAAACTGTTGGCCACGCGCGGCTACGGTGCCGAAGTGGTGCTCGAGGGCGATACTGTCGCTACCTCACTGCGGCTGGCAGCAGAATACGCTGAGCGCACGGGAGCCGTTCTTATCCACCCCTTTGACCACCGCGATGTCGTGGTAGGGCAGGGAACACTGGGGCTCGAGCTTATCGACGATGTTCCCGACGTCGACACAATAATTGCAGCAATTGGCGGTGGAGGGCTCATCGCTGGACTCGCAGCCGCTGCCAAACAGGCCGCAGCCGCGCGCGGCCGTGACGTGCGCATTATTGGTGTGCAGGCCGAGAACGCCGCGGCCATGCCGCCGTCGCTGGCCGCGGGACATCCGGTTGAAATCACAACCCAGCCGACGATTGCCGACGGAATTCTTGTCGCGCGACCCGGCAACGTGCCGTTTGCGATCATTGACGACCTGGTCGACGAAGTCGTAACCGTCACCGACGACGACATTGCGCGGGCCATTCTCGTGCTGATGGAAAACGCGAAAGTGGTTGCCGAGCCCGCCGGGGCTGTGCCTGCCGCAGCAATACTGGCAGGCAACGTAGCTGCGCTCGGCACGACGGTCGCTGTTATTTCGGGCGGCAACATTGACCCGTTGCTTTTGCAGCGCGTTGTTGCCCACGGCCTCGCCGCTTCGGGCCGGCACCTGACGATCCGTATTCCGCTGCCCGATCGCCCCGGACAACTCGCTCGGGTTTCGGAACTGATCGCCCAGGCCGGTGCCAATGTGATTGAGGCCATGCATACACGCCACGGTCACGGGCTGCAGATTAGCGAAGTGATCCTTGAACTCAGTGTAGAAACACGAGGGGCGGAGCACTCAGAGCTCACGCTCGGGGTACTCCGCCATGCGGGCTTCTCGCCCATCGTGGTGCAAGACTAAACTGCACGGGCGCGAGAGCGCTGGGCGCTCAGCCAGAGGTTCAGCCAGAGAAGGTGTCGATCTTAACGATCTCCACGGCAATTTTGCGACCGTTGGGTGCTTCATACGATGTCTTTTCACCGGCTTTAAGCCCCAGAATGGCAGTGCCTAGAGGGCTCGCCTCGCTGTAAACATCCAGGTCGGTATCGCCGGCGATCTCGCGACTGCCAAGCAAGAATACTTCTTCGCCGCCAGCGACAACGGCCGTCACGACCGTACCCGGTTCAACAACGCCGCGGCTCTCGGGCGCTTCGCCAACCTTTGCTGTCTTAAGCAGGTGCTCCAGAGTGCGAATGCGTGCCTCTTGCTTGCCCTGTTCATCTTTGGCGGCGTGATAGCCGCCGTTTTCTTTCAGGTCGCCCTCTTCGCGGGCGGCCTCGATACGCTTGGCGATCTCTTCACGCCCGACGGTTGAAAGATGCTCAAGCTCAGCGGCAAGCCTGTCGTAAGCCTCTTGCGTGAGGAAGGGAACCTGTTCGTTGTCCGACACGTTGAATCCTCCGTCGGGATGGGCCGCGATCATCGTCGCGGTATATGGCAAAACGCCCCGGCACCGTGCCGGGGCGTCGATTTACACCTTGAGTTTATTCGACCCAGCAGGTGTTCACCAAACCGGTCGTCGCCAAAGACACCGTCGGAATGGTTTCTGAGAAGGCGCGAGCATGTGTCGAGGTCGCCGGATACTCAACGATGCGCCAGCCGACAATGCCGAACTCTTCGTCGAGTGCTTCGAGCGCGCACAGCAGTGCGCGATCGCGCGGTGCTGTGACCTGAAATTTGACGGTAACGCTGTGCTGATCAACAACCTCATAGCCGAGATCCGTGGCCGCAACAGAACTACCCGTCGAGCGAATAATGATCCAGGCCAGGGCAGCGATGAGGGCGATGGCTGCACTCACAATGATGACCAGTTTGGTGCGGCGTCCGCCCGTGCGGCCATAGCGCTCATCTAGTTGCTCTGGCGTGGTCATAGAACACAGGTTCCGATCGTTAGGCTGGAGGTATCGACCCTTCCAGACTAGGCGCTCTCTGAGCAGAAGGCAGACTCATGATCGACACGCTGGTGCGGTTGGCTGACGACACACCAACCCCCATTCCCACCCCCACTATCGATCCCGAGCTGGTTTCACCGGGCCCGGTGGGTTTCATTGTCATGGTTGTGCTTGTCGTCATGGTGACACTCATCATCTTTGACATGCTCCGCCGCGTGCGTCGTGTGCGGTATCGCGACGAAGTGCGTGAGCAGCTTGATGCAGAAGAGCGCGAAATGCAGCAGCGGCAGCAGGCGGCTGAGCCTGGAGAAGACACCGAGGGCGAGGGGCATCCGGATGCTTCTGAACCGCCCTCGGATGACGAGCCTCGCGCCTAGCTCGGCAGGCTACTGCACCGCTGAGAAACATGCTCTCGATGTAACGGTTTGATAAACATCGTGTAACAGCGCGACTTAGAGCTTGCGTTTACATAGTTCGGCAGGTGTACTAACAAATGCACCCGACGTCAGAGATGCATGAGCGTGCCCTGACGCTGAGTTAAAGCCCAACCCCCGATGCCGACGATGAACGTCGGCATGTCCCCACCGAGAGACAGGAATCACTCAATGAAGAAGAAGCTCGGAGCCATCGCGCTCCTCAGCGTCGCTGCAGTAGCGATCGCGGGCTGCTCGACCGGTGACAACGGAAATGCTGGCGGCGACGCCAGCGGTTTCGACCCCGACGGCGCCCAGGGCCAGAACATCACGTTCTGGGTCATGGGTGGCGACACGCCTGAAGAAGCGCGCCAGTTCCTTGTCGACGAATACAAAGACGCCACTGGCGGCACACTCACGATCGAGCAGCAAGACTGGTCAGACGCCCTGACCAAGCTCACCAACCAGCTGCCCGACTCGAAAAACACCCCGGATGTCACGGAGATCGGTAACACCTGGTCACCGACCTTTACGGGTGCCGGTGCTTTCACCAACCTCAGCGCGATTTACGATGAGCTCGGCGGAGAGAACCTGCTGCAGTCCTTCGTTGACGTCGGCAGTGTTGATGGCCAGCAGTACGCACTGCCGTACTATTTCGGCTCGCGTTACATCACGTACCGCAAGGACATTTGGCAGGCCGCGGGTCTTGACGAACCGACGACTCTTGCCGAGTTCAATGAGTCGGTCAAGCAGCTCAAGACCGCTGACCAGGCCGGTTTCTACATTGGTGGCGAAGACTGGCGCAACGGTGTTTCGTGGATCTTTGCTAACGGCGGAGAACTTGCTGAAAAAGATGGCGACAAGTGGGTTTCCACGCTTTCTGCTGAGAAGAGCATCGAGGGGCTGACACAGTTCCAAGACATCTTCACGAACGCATCCAACGCGCCGGCGACAGAAGACGACTCGACGCCGTGGATCAACATCAACAATGACAAAAACGGTGCCGCACCCACCGCTGCAACCATCATTGCTCCCGGATGGGCGCACTGGTCGATTGGTGACTACGACGGCGTCAACGACGAAGGCGTAGAGCAGCGCACCTGGAATGATGACGTCTTCGGCGTCTTCCCGCTGCCCGGTGTTGAAGCCGGCACCGTCGCCCCGGTCTTCGCTGGTGGCTCGAACATTGCCATTTCGAAGGCCAGCGAGAACCAGGAAGGTGCGAAAGAACTGCTGCGCATCATCTTCTCGCAGGAATACCAAGAGCTTCTGGGCACCAACGGACTGGGCCCGGCTAACACCGAGTACGTGGACTCGCTGGGCGACGACCAGTTTGCTGTCGCGCTGCGTGACTCTGCGCTCGGTTCGAAGCTGACCCCCGCAGCTCCCGGCTGGGCCGCTGTTGAGGGCCAGAAGATCCTCGAAGAGTTCTTCGGCAAGGTCGCCGCTGGCGGAGACGTGTCGAGTCTTGCGGAGGAGTACGACGCAAAGATCGACGCAATCATCAACGGTTGATCACAAAACGTGGGGGTCGGGTCGCTGGGACCCGACCCCCACTCTCTTTACGCATAACGAACAGGGTCTGGGCATACATGACATCCACCACTGCGCCCACTTCTCGGCGAGATCATCGCCGGGCAGTAACACGCAAAGAACAACCGTGGCGAGTAAAACTCGTACCTTATTTGCTGATTGCGGGATCGGTTTTCGTTCTGCTTCTAGGAATGGGTTACCCCGTTTACTGGCAGATCGTCACATCGTTCCAGAAATACGGCATGCAGCAGCAGTTTGGAGCTGCACCCGACTTCGTGTGGTTAGAAAACTACATAACTATCGCCACTGACCCAACATTCTGGGCAGTTGCCGCGCGGTCGGTACTGTTCTGTGTCATCACCGCGTTCATCACGATCATTGTTGGCGTGCTTTTGGCGCTGCTCATGACCAAGGTGCACAACACGATCCGCTTGATCTTTCAGATCGCACTGCTGGTTGCGTGGGCTATGCCCGTTATTGCAGCGATGACCGTGTGGATCTGGCTGTTTGACCGCCGTCGCGGTGTTGTCAACTACCTCATCAACAGCATCCCCGGCGTCGATATCGGCAACTTTAACTGGATCGGCTCCAGCCCCGCGCTCTTCTTCGGCGTCGCCAGCATCATCATCATCTGGATGTCGGTGCCCTTCGTCGCCTTCTCGGCATACGCCGGTCTCACACAGGTCAGCGGCGAAGTGCTCGAGGCAAGCTCGCTCGACGGAGCCAATGGTTTCCAACGCTTCCGCTACATTATGTTCCCCGTGCTGAAGCCTGTGATCGCGATTGTGCTGCTGTTGAACCTCATCTGGGACCTCCGCGTTTTCGCCCAAATCACTCTGCTGCAAGACGCCGGGTCAAAATCAACTGCCTACGACCTGCTGGGCACGTACATCTACAAGATCGGTGTTGGTGGCGGCCAGTTCGGTTCTGCCGCAGCAATGTCTATTTTCGTGCTCGCGTTGACCATCGCCATCAGCTGGTTCTATGTGCGCAACCTGGTGAAAGAGGAGGCCTAAGTCATGGCTACTGCTACAGCGCAGCGCCCCACAAAGCGACGCACCGAGGTTCGCAGCCACGACGGCAGCATTGTGCCTGTGCGGCGCGCCAGGATCAACGTCAGCAAGGGGCTCTTGAGCACCCTCTGCCTCTTCCTGGCCATTGCGTGGGCCTTCCCCGTGTACTGGATGATGAACTCGTCGCTGCTGTCGTCGGCAACGCTCGAGTCGCGCACACCCACGTTCTTTCCCATCGGCGGAAGCCTCCGAGCCTACGAGCGCGTACTCAACCCAGCGTTTTACTCGGCACTGGGCCTGAGCGTTACGGTCACGCTGCTGTCGGTCGCGGTCTGTTTGACCTTCGCCTTTCTTGCCTCGATTGCCATTTCGCGGTTTAAGTTCCGAGGCCGGGTGAGCTTTATCGTCACCATTCTGCTGATTCAAATGCTTCCCGCCGAGGGCCTGTTCATCGCGCAATACAAGATGATGGCCAGCCTCGGTCTGCTCAGCAATGCTCTCGGCCTCAGCATCCTGTACGTTGCCGCCGTCGTGCCGTTCACGATCTGGATGCTCCGCGGATTCGTCGCAGGTGTTCCCGCTGAACTTGAAGAAGCGGCCATGATCGACGGACTCAGCCGCACGCAGGCCTTTGTACGCATCACATTCCCGCTGCTCGCACCCGGGCTCGTGGCATCCGGGGTCTTCGCCTTTTTGCAGTGCTGGAACGAGTTCACGGTTGCACTTGTCATTATGGAGAACAACAAGACTCTGCCGCTGTGGCTGCGCACTTTTGTGCAGCAGAGCAACACGCAGGCCATCGACTGGAGTCAGGTTATGGCGGCGTCGACCATCGTCGCGATCCCCGTGATCGTCTTCTTTGTGATCGTTCAGGGCCGTATGACGAGCGGTCTCGTCTCGGGGGCCGTCAAGGGCTAACCGCACAGCAAATGGGGCGATCACAACAGCATGCGATCGCCCCGTTTGTTGTCTGTAGACCAGACAGCGCTCGTGCAGCCGTTAGGCACCTAGCGACGGGCTCAAGGGCTGCAGAGTGATGAGCAAACAGGCCGTCCAGTGACAAAGAAAAGCCAGCACCGTGCACACGTGGAAAATCTCATGAAAACCAAAGTGACCTGGCCACGGATTGGGGCGCTTGAACGCATAAACAACCGCGCCCAGTGTGTAGAGGATGCCGCCCACGCACACCAACACCATCATGGCTACGTTGGCATGCAAAAGATCGACGATATACATGACGGCGGCCCAGCCCAAAGCGATATACAGCGCAACATACAACCAGCGCGGAGCATTGATCCAGAGCACGCGAAAGAGAATGCCCAGCGCAGCACCCGACCACACAAGAACCAGCAGCAGGGCGCCCTTGCGCGGTGGCAGAGCCAGAGTGGCCAGCGGAGTATAGGTGCCGGCAATCAGCAGCAAAATATTCGCGTGATCAATACGCTTGAGAATCACTTTGGTGCGAGTGCCCCAGTGAAAACGGTGATAGAGCGCGGAGTTGCCAAACAGCAGCATCGATGTAGCCATAAACACGGCCGCCGCGGCCTTAGCGGCGCCGCCCTGAGCCACAACGATCAGTATGATCCCGGTTGCGATTGCTGCCGGAAAGGTTGCAGCATGAATCCAACCACGCCACGAGGGCTTGATTTCTTCCGCCACGGTAGCGGCTTCGAGAAGCGGCAATTGGGGAACATCGCTCGACGTTTCGGGTACGTCACGGGGTGCTTGGCTCACCTCCGTCATTGTATTCCCGCCCGCATGCCCACAGCGGCACATACACAGGATAAATCGGCTCAACGCGGTAGCGTGGACTCGTGAACGCTCGCACGGATGCCGCTCTGGGGCCGCTGTATCGCCTGTACGGTCGTCGTCTTCGCCGACAACTTAACGCCGAGGCACTTCCGCACCACGTCGCCATGATGATTGACGGCAACAGACGTTGGGCGCGAGCCCTGGGGTACGAAACAGCCGCGGAAGGGCACCGCGCCGGTGCCGCGAAAATGCGAGAATTTCTCGGCTGGTGCGATGAACTGAGTATTCCGGTCGTTTCGCTCTACCTGCTTTCCAGCGACAACCTGCTCAAACGCGATAAGCGCGAGATTCATGACCTGATTGAAATCATCGCCGAACTGGCTGACGCCCTGTCGCACGCCCAATCATGGCGGGTCAAACACGTGGGTCGCCGCGATGTGCTTCCCAGCGATCTGGCTAGCGTTCTTGCCGAAGCAGAAGAACGCACGCGGGGAAACACCGGACTGCACGTCAACCTAGCGGTCGGCTACGGGGGGCGCAACGAGATCGTCGACGCCGTGCGCAGCATTATTGCCCGGCACGAGGCATCCGGTGGCACACTCGACCAGCTTGCCGCATCCTTGACACCCGAGATGATCGGTGAGCATCTCTATACGGTCGGGCAACCCGACCCCGACCTCGTCATTCGTACGAGCGGTGAACAGCGTCTGAGCGACTTTCTGCTGTGGCAGAGCGCTCACAGTGAGTTTTATTTTGTTGAGGCATTAGGGCCCGACCTGCGTCAGGTCGACTTTTTACGCGCTATCCGGGACTACACCACGCGGGACCGTCGCTTCGGCCGGTAACTATTTACCGCATGTTCGTGAGGGAGTCACGAACTATACGCGTGTCGACCGCAGGAGCGGCGAGGGTGTGGGCGTACGGTCGCAGTATCGGACACCTCGTCTGATCGAGTCGGCCACATCCACGACTCGTGACCACGGTCGGCTTGACACATAACCGGGTTTCCCGGGGTGGGAGCAGGCCGTGAGTACACGTACAGCACAGCGCACGACGACTTCCGAAACCGCAGCGCAGCGGCAAACGACACGAACGTACGTGCTCGACACGTCGGTATTGTTGTCCGACCCGCAGGCGCTGTTTCGCTTCGCCGAGCATGCAGTCGTCATTCCCGTTGTCGTGATTACCGAGCTTGAAGCAAAACGTCACGATCCCGAGCTTGGCTATTTTGCGCGGCAGGCCCTGCGCCATCTCGACGACCTGCGCATGCGCATCGGACGACTCGACACCGCGATTATGTGGGGGAGTGGTACTGGCTCGATTCGGGTAGAACTCGACAACGTTGACGTCAGTGTTCTTCCGTCTGGTCTTCGGGCCGGCACCAACGACGCACGGATTCTGGCGGTCGCAGCGCATCTGCAGCGTGATAGTGAATCAGTGACGGTCGTATCGCAAGATCTACCGCTCCGCGTGAAGGCGTCGGCTGCCGGGCTCGATGCCGAAGAGTACCGGGCCGAGCAGGCTCCGGATGCTGGATGGACGGGCGTGAGTACACTCGACGTCTCGGGCGACGAGATCGTCGACCTGTATGAGTCAGAAGTGGGATCATCGGATGCTGCTCGTGGCCTGCCGATCAACACCGGACTCATCATTCACTCCGAGCGTGGTTCGGCGCTTGCCCGTGTGACCGGCGACGGCGAATATGCGCTTGTGCGCGGTGACCGGGAAGTGTTTGGAGTGCACGGCCGGTCGGCAGAACAACGGTTAGCAATTGACCTGCTGCTCGACCCCGCCGTGGGTATCGTTTCGCTGGGCGGCCGTGCCGGTACGGGAAAATCGGCTCTCGCGCTGTGCGCGGGCCTGGAGGCGGTGTTGGAAAGGCGGCAGCACCGACGCATTATTGTGTTCCGCCCGCTCTATGCGGTGGGCGGGCAAGAACTGGGATATTTGCCCGGTGATCAGGGCGACAAAATGTCTCCGTGGGGACAGGCCGTTTTTGACACGCTCGGCTCTGTTGTTTCTGAGAACGTCATCAACGAGGTTGTGGAACGTGGTCTGATCGAGGTGCTGCCGCTCACGCATATCCGCGGGCGTTCCCTGCACGATTCGTTCGTGATCGTTGATGAGGCGCAGTCGTTGGAACGCAATGTTTTGTTGACTGTGCTCAGTCGTATCGGCCAGAATTCGCGCGTCGTGCTCACCCACGATGTTGCCCAGCGCGACAACCTGCGCGTGGGCCGACATGACGGCATTGCCAGCGTGATTGAGAGTTTGCGCGGCAACGCGCTCTTTGGTCATGTGACGTTGACCCGATCGGAGCGGTCGGCGATTGCTGCGTTGGTGACTGAACTGTTAGAGCCGGGCGTATAGGCGGCATCCGGCTGGGTTGTCGCACGACAGGTTGGACGACAGAGGGCGCCGTTCGCACAGCGAGTGTGAACGACGCCCTCTGGTGTGTGAGGAACTATTAGCCTGCGTGAGTCATTGACAGCAGGTCGAGCTTCTCGTCGAGAACTTCGAGGGTAATTTCGCCGCGTTCCACGTAGCCGAGTGCAATAACGGCGTCGCGAACGGTGATGCCCTCTGCGACGGCGTGTTTGGCGATTGCTGCTGCTGCCTCGTAACCGATCACCTTGTTGAGTGGCGTCACGATCGACGGCGACATACCGGCAAAGGCTGCGGCGCGTTCGAGGTTGGCTTCGAGCCCATCGATGGTCTTGTCAGCGAGTACACGTGAAGCGTTCGACAGCAGACGGATCGATTCGAGCAGTGCCGTGCCCATGACGGGGATGGCAACGTTCAGTTCGAAAGAACCGGATGCCCCGGCCCAGGCCACTGTTGCGTCGTTACCGATGACGCGCGCACACACCATGAGTACGGCTTCGGGAACAACAGGGTTCACCTTGCCGGGCATGATGGACGAGCCGGGCTGGAGATCGGGGATGTGAATTTCACCGAGGCCCGTGTTGGGGCCAGAGCCCATCCAGCGCAGGTCGTTGTTGATTTTGGTGAGTGACACCGCAATCGTGCGCAGCGCACCGGATGCTTCGACGAGCCCGTCACGGTTAGCCTGTGCTTCGAAGTGGTCTTTCGCTTCGGTCACGGGAAGGCCCGTTTCTGCGGCCAGAATGGCGATGACCTTTTGCGGGAAGCCCAGGGGAGTGTTGATCCCGGTGCCGACCGCGGTGCCGCCGAGAGGAACTTCGGCAACGCGCGGCAGGGCCGCTTCAACACGCTCAATTCCGAGTCGAATCTGGCGGGCGTAGCCGCCGAACTCTTGACCGAGCGTGACGGGCGTGGCATCCATGAGGTGTGTGCGACCGGCCTTGACGGCGTCTTTCCAGAGCTCAGCTTTCGCTTCGAGCGACTGGGCAAGGTGGTCGAGGGAGGGCACGAGCGTGTCGATGAGTGCCTGTGTTACGGCAATGTGTACCGATGTGGGGAACACATCGTTTGATGACTGCGAGGCGTTGACGTGGTCGTTGGGGTGCACAGTCGAACCGAGAATGCGCGAAGCGAGGGTCGACAGAACCTCGTTCATGTTCATGTTCGACGACGTACCCGAACCTGTCTGGTAGGTGTCGACAGGGAACTGGTCGTCGTGTGCGCCGCTAGCTACTTCGTCGGCGGCCTGGGCAATAGCGTCGGCGATGGCGCCGTCAAGAGTGCCCAGCTCTTTGTTAGCCAGCGCTGCTGCTTTTTTGATGCGCGCGAGGGCGGCGATTTGGGTGGGTTCTAGCCCGCTTCCCGAGATGGGGAAGTTTTCTACAGCGCGCTGGGTCTGCGCACTGTAGAGGGCGTTGGCGGGCACGCGCACCTCACCCATGGTGTCGTGTTCGATGCGGTACTCGATATCGGTCACAGCTGCTCCTTCACAGATGCCGGATGGGTATCGTTCGCCAGGCCCACATCTTCTGAGAGCCCGACGGAAACGATGGGGATGACCTCTCCTTGGGAGAGGCGGTAGTTGGCGCCGACAATGCCGAGGCGACCCTCGGCGACGGCGTCACTGATAATTTCAGACGACGACAGTAGCTCTGCCACGGTGTTTCTCAGATGTTCGCGGCCGACCTGTTCTGCATCGATTTCTGCGGCCGACTTGCCGCCATTGGAGGCAAGCACCTTCCGTGCTGCGGGAACGATGGGGGCGATGAGCTTCCAAATTTGAGGGGGGAGCGGGGCCGCGTCGATGGCGGTGCCGTCGATGGCGGCACGTACGGCACCGCAAGTGTCGTGGGCGAGCACAATAATGAGCGGTACGTTTAAGATCTCGACCGCATATTCGATACTGCCCACGGCCGAGGCTGAAACCATGTGCCCCGCATTTCGGATGACGAACAGGTCGCCGAGCCCCTTGTCGAAGATAATCTCGGCGGCTAGCCGTGAATCGGAGCATCCGAAGAGGGTGGCGACGGGCCGCTGGCCTTCAGCGAGGCTATGGCGGGTATCGACATCCTGGTGCGGGTGCTGCGGACTGCCCTCGACAAAACGTCGGTTGCCTTCGCGCATTTGGCGCCAGGCTTCGTCGGGGGTCGGCAGCGGTTCAGTGTTCATTCGCTCTCCAGTATTTGATTGATGGCGGGGGCCAGCGTCGTGACGAAATCGGCTGTTTTGTCGGCCGATAATGCGCCATAGACGAGCAGATAGTCATCGCCGATTTGTGTGCCGAGGGCATAAGAAATATTGCCGACAGCTTCGGGGTTGGCGGGGCGATATTCGTCCCACTCGATTCCGGCGATCGAGGTTGTGCCGACGGCCTGGGTGCCGCGCAGAGGGGTGGCTGCCCACAGACGATCTGCTTCGACAGCCTGGGTAACACGCAAGAATCCGCGGTCTTCTTTGCCCATGGGCGCCAGCGTCATGTTCCACGTTTTCACCGGACCACCGGCAACATGCGCCTGCGTTATGCGCCAAGCATCCGGCGCCTCGGGCACAACGAGCGGGCGGTCAAGTGACACTTGCGCGTCGTGCGCGACGGTTTCGATGTCGATGGGTTGAGGCTCGAGAGGCTCGCCGCGCGGAACCGCGAAGATAATGATGGCAACGACGGCGAGAGTTACGCCCAGCGCCGTGATCAGGTTGCGCATAGTTTGGCTGGAGCGGTATATGCGCGATGACTCGGCTTTGCGCGCGGCGGTTTCTTCGGGTGTCTCTGGGCGGCCCAATTCGGCGACAACGCGCTGTCGTGAGTCGGTCATGATGATTCTCCGGATGCTGCTTGTTCGCGTGCCGCATCGAGGCGCTGCTGGGCTCCGCGCAACCACTCTTCGCAACGGGCCGCGAGAGCTTCTCCTCGTTCCCACAGCTCGAGCGAATGTTCGAGAGTGGGGGCACCCTGCTCAAGTTCTGAGACGACACGAACAAGTTCATCGCGTGCCTGTTCAAAGGAGAGCTCAGACACGGGCGTTGCCGTTGCAGTTACGGTTTCGTCCGTTGCGTTGTGTTCACTCGCCACGGTCACTCCTTTATCTTATCGGCGTGCGGGCTGGTGCCCGACGCCGCGGGGGTAGGGCTGGGATTGGAGGCATCTCCGGCCGCGATTGCGTGCAGCTGGCCTTCTTCGAGTGTGATCAGCAGGTGTTCATCGCGGGTCACACGGCTACTTGTTCGCACGACAGAACCTGTTGAGTCGTGCACAATCGCATAGCCGCGGGCAAGCGTCGAGGCCGGTGATAGTGCGCGCAGCTGTGCCCGCAGTTGGGCGGTGTGGCGGTGGGCCTGGTCGATCATGCGGTTGATGAGATCACTGCTGCGCGCCGTCAACAAGAACAGCTCTTGTGCGCGCTGAGTCACGATGGGTTCCGGGTTGCGCAGCACGGGGCGCGACCGTAACTGTTCAAGCTGTGTGACGTCGTGGCTGAGCCGCTGCGTGAGTCTTTGCAGGGCGCGCGCACGCAACTGCGAAATGAGGGTGTGCTGTTCACCGACGTCGGGCACTACCCGCTTCGCGGCGTCGGTCGGGGTTGAGGCGCGCAGGTCGGCGACGTCGTCGAGAATCGGGTGATCGTTTTCGTGTCCGATCGCACTCACCACGGGGGTGTGGGCAGCCGCGACCGCTCGGACGATCTGCTCGTCGCTGTAGCCAAGCAGAGTCTGCGGGTCGCCGCCCCCGCGCGCGATGATGATGACATCGACCTCGGGGTCGGCCTCAAGCTGCGCGAGCGCGGCGAGAGTTTCTGGCACACAGCGCTCACCCTGCACAGCGGTGTGAATAGTGCGAAAGCGCACGTGTGGCCAGCGCAGCTGAGCATTACGGAGCACGTCTTTTTCGGCATCCGAATTCTCGCCCGTAATGAGCCCAATGAGTCCGGGCAAGAATGGCAGAGGCTTTTTGCGTTCCGGGGCAAATAGCCCCTCTTTGCGTAACTGGGCGCGCAACCGTTCCAGGCGCTCTAACTGATCGCCGAGGCCCACGTGCTTCATCGCCGAGACCGTAAAACTCAGGTCTCCTCCCTTGACGAAATAGTCGGCTTTGACAGCCGCAACCACGTGGTCACCAATACCGATATCGCCAGGAATGCGTGACCGCACGCTCGCCCATACGCGGATAGAAATTTGTGCTTCGGATGCTGCGTCTTTGAGTCGCGCAAAAACGTGCCCTGCACGAACATTCCACGAGGTCACCTCGCCCTCGACCCACACCGTGCCCCACCGAGAGACGGCGTCGCGAATCGTCGAGTTCAGGCGCGCAACCGAGGTGGGTGCTTCTGCGGTGGAGTCGCGCGGAGCCACGGCGTCGGCAGGGGGTGGTGTGTCTCCTGCGGCGGCGTGAAAGAGCGTCATAGAGTCCTCAAAAAGAATTACGCAGTGGCACGTGTGTGGGGATGTCTCGGTGCATCCGGAAGGAATATCACCAGGATAGCCCGCGCCTCTGACAGAGCAGTCGGGGCTGTTGACTACCGGATGCTGCGATACCCAGCCTCACCCCAGTTCTCGCGGCTACACTCGAAGGCGTGACCTCTGTATCCGTGCCTCTTCCTCTTCCCCGGATTCCCCGTCGATTGGATGCCCCCGCACGCGGACTTATTGAAAATCGTCCGGTCGCGGGAGCCAAGCGGGTACTCCTTGCTGCTCCCCGTGGCTACTGCGCTGGCGTCGACCGCGCCGTAGTTGCCGTCGAAAAAGCGCTTGAACGCTACGGTGCCCCTGTTTATGTGCGCAAACAGATTGTGCACAACATTCATGTCGTGACCGAGCTCGAAGAAAAGGGCGCGGTTTTTGTTGAAGAGGTCGACGAGGTGCCCGAGGGCGCCAACGTGGTCTTCAGTGCACACGGCGTTTCTCCTGCCGTTGTACAGGCCGCCGATGATCGCGGGCTCCACGCCATTGATGCCACGTGCCCGCTCGTGACGAAGGTTCACCGCGAGGCTGTGCGCTTTGCTCGTGACGATTACGAAATTTTGCTCATCGGCCACGAAGGTCATGAAGAAGTGGAAGGCACCGCTGGTGAAGCGCCCGACCACGTGACGATTGTGAATTCGCCCGACGAGGCCGACACGGTTGAGGTGCGCGACCCGTCGAAGGTCGTATGGCTGTCACAGACAACGCTCTCGGTCGACGAAACGATGGAGACAGTCAACCGTCTTCGCAAGCGTTTCCCGCAGCTGCAGAGCCCGCCGTCCGACGACATCTGCTACGCCACCCAGAACCGTCAGGTAGCGATTAAGAAGGTGGCGGCCGAAGCCGAACTTGTGATTGTTGTTGGCTCTGCCAACTCATCAAACAGTGTTCGTCTGGTTGAGGTTGCTCTCGAAAACGGCGCAAAAGCTGCTTACCGTATCGACTATGCCGACGAACTACAGCAAGAATGGTTCGACGGCGTCGCAACCGTCGGCGTGACCAGCGGGGCATCCGTGCCCGAGGTTCTGGTGCGCCAGGTGCTCGATGTGCTCGACGATGCCGGCTACAGCGACGTTGAAGAGATCCGCACCGCCGAAGAAGACCTTATTTTCTCCCTCCCCAAAGAGCTTCGCGGTGACGGGGCTCGGGGCGGCCGCAGCAGCCAATGAGCGACGCCACACCGGCGCGCCCGCAGTTTGGCGAATACGCCAGCGTCGAAGAACAGCAGCGACGGCGGGGCAGTGGTGTGCAGCATCCGGATGCCACTATCCAGCCGGCGCAACCCGCGCTGCCTGAGCCCACACCCTACGAGCGTGCACCGTACGAGCGCCGTGGGGTTACCCCCGCTGGTCCCAATAAGGCGGCCGCCTCCACAGGTGGTGCCTCGCCTGCTGCGGTCTCGCCGGTGGATCGTCTGGTCACCCTCGGATTATTGGCGTACGGCCTGGTGAACGTCATCATGACGGTGCTGGCGTATCGCGACTTTTCGGCCGTGATGAATGACGCCTGGCGAATGCTGGGTGTTGAGGGGTCGTTTACGAACTATGGGCAGGGGCGACTCTGGTCAACAGTGGCAAGCGCCGTGCTCATTGTGGGTTGGACGCTGACGGCGTATCTTTCTGTGCGCCGGTTGCGTATTCCCAAGCACGCCTGGTGGGTGCCACTTGTGGGCGCGGTTGTCACAACGATTCTTGCTTCGCTGGCGTTGGCCGTTGCCATTATGGGTGACCCGTCGTTTCAGGCTCACCTGGCAGGCCTCTCGGCGGCCGCAGCAGGTTGATACGTACAGCACAGGGGCAGAACCACGGTGTGTGATTCTGCCCCTGTTGCGTTGACGCGGCTATTAGCTTTGGGAGTGACCGAAGGAGCCCAGCTGGCGTGTTGCCTCAACAACACGGGCGGCCATGGCTGTTTCGGCGACCTTGCCCCAGGCACGCGGGTCGTAGAGTTTCTTGACACCGACCTCGCCATCGACTTTGAGAATGCCGTCGTAGTTCTTGAACATGTAGTCGGCAATCGCACGCGTGTAGGCGTACTGAGTGTCGGTGTCGATGTTCATCTTGATCACGCCGTTGGCCACAGCGGTAGCGATCTCTTCGTCGCTCGAGCCCGAACCGCCGTGGAAGACGAGGTCGAGGGGATTGGCACCCGTGTTGTATTTTGCTGCCACCTGCTGCTGGATTTCTCCGAGTAGTTCGGGGCGCAGTTTGACGTTGCCGGGCTTGTAGACGCCGTGCACGTTACCGAAGGTGAGTGCCGAGATGTAGCGACCCTGCTCGCCCAGGCCGAGTGCCTGCACAGCCTGATCGACATCGCCGAAGGTCGTGTAGAGGGCGTCGTTGGAGCCCTCGTGCTTGACACCGTCTTCTTCTCCGCCGACGACACCGATTTCGATCTCGAGAATTGAGTTGATGTTCTTCATGCGGGGGAGCAGTTCGCTGGCAATGCGCACGTTCTCTTCGAGGGGAACCGCAGAGCCATCCCACATGTGTGACTGGAAGATGGGGTTGCCGCCAGCGCGCACTTCTTCTTCGGATGCGGCGATGAGGGGCAGCACGAAGTCGTCCAGTGCTTCTTTCGGGCAGTGGTCGGTGTGCAGCGCTACCGTGACGGGGTACGACTTGGCAACTTCCGTAGCGTATTTAGCAAAGGCGAGAGCGCCGGTAGCGCGTGCTTTGACGGTGTGCCCGGCGAAGTAGTCGGCGCCACCGGTGGTGACCTGAATAATGCCGTCGGAACCGGCCTCGGTCAGTCCCTGCAAGACAGCGTGAATGGTTTGGGAGCTCGAGACGTTGAATGCGGGATAGGCAAAGCCGCCGGCCTTGGCGCGGTCGATCATCTCGGCGTATTGATCCGGGGTGGCAACGGGCATGGAGACTCCTGTAGTTCGCGTGGGGGTTTCACCAGCAACTCTATCGGGCTGTCACGGAGGGGTCGTAGCAGGCAGGGTGGTTCGCATTTGCATCGAATTACCAGTGATGAAAGAAGTGATGTTTTTAAACTCCGGATGCTGCGAAAACTAGCGAAAAATACTCGGTTGCTTCATTAGCATGAGGGCATGGTGAGTCTTACGGCTGATTTAAGCCCTCTGCGTCCTGATCGAAATCTTGCTCTTGAGTTGGTGAGGGCCACGGAAGCTGCGGCGATCCGTGCCGTTCCGTTTATTGGGCGAGGCGATAAGAACGCAGCGGACGGCGCGGCGGTCGATGCCATGCGTGCGTTTTTAGGAACCGTTGATTTCGCCGGCCGCGTCGTGATTGGCGAGGGTGAAAAAGATGAAGCACCCATGCTTTTCAATGGCGAAAAGGTGGGAACAGGTCGTGGCCCCGAGTGTGACATCGCGGTGGATCCGATCGATGGCACGTCGTTGACGGCGGCGGGGCGACAGAACGCGCTGTCGGTGATTGCCGTGTCGGATCGTGGAACGATGCTCGATGCGTCGAGTGTTTTCTATATGGACAAGCTCGTGACAGGACCTGCAGGGGTGGGCGTTGTCGATATTCGCTTGCCCGTGGGCGAGAACATTCGTCTTCTTGCGAAGGCGCTGGGTAAGCCTGTTGATGAGATGGTTGTTTCGGTGTTGAACCGGCCCCGGCATGAGGCTCTGATTCGTGAGATTCGTGAGGCGGGCGCGGGAACGCGGCTTATGTCGGACGGTGATGTGGCGGGTGGGATTAACGCTGCACGGCCTGGTGCGCTCACCGACATGTGTGTGGGCGTGGGCGGAAGCCCGGAGGGCATTGTCACGGCATGCGCAATTAAGGCTCTGGGTGGCCATATTCAGGGACGTTTGTGGCCGCGTGATGACGAGGAGCGTCAGCGTGGTAGTGATGCCGGGCTGGATATGGATCATGTCTATGAGGCCGATGATTTGGTGCGCGGAAACAACACGCTGTTTGTTGCCACCGGTGTGACGGATGGCCAGTTGGTGCGGGGTGTGAGTCGTGAGGGTGGGTACGTCTATACCGAGAGCGTGGTGTTGCGGAGTGCTTCGGGTACGTTGCGGAGGGTTGCTTCGGAGCATCTGGTTTCGAAGTGGCTGTAATTGCGTAACCCTGTGGTTGTGATGCTTTTGTTACCTACCCTGTGCTGTTTTGGTGGTGGATAGGAGCATTTTTCGATCTTGGCCTGGCACAATGAAGACACTCCTAGCGTTTGACGAACCCGCGTAATGGTTTGTCATTTCAGGAAGGGCGAGTCTGATGGCCACCGAAAAGGTGCACACGACGGTTACGGAGACGGGAACCGTGAAGGTTCTCGATTTTGACCCTGCTCGACGCACCGATGTTCTTTTCCGTGTTCGACGGGAAGAGGGTCATGAGGTGAGCGCCTGGTGGATGGTTGGCGCTTTTGTGGCTTTTTCGAGCGCTGTTGTTTGGCTATTGAGCTTTGCTCCTGGCGGCGCGTGATTTCTGATCGCTGTTGACGATGGCGACGCCGGAGAGCGTCGCTAGTTCTTCTACGCTGGCTGCTTGTGCGCGTTGTGCTGCATCGATGATGATGTGGGCGCATGCTGCGGCGTCGGCTGCTGCGTTGTGGTGGTCAAATTCACCGTATCCTGCTGCAGCCGCAGCGACGGGCAGCCGGTACGAGTCGAGCTGGTAGGTGCGGCGGGCAATGTGCAGGCTGCAGAGTGACCGGAATGGTGGGCACTGTGTGCCTGTGGCTTCGCTGGCCCCGTAGAGGACCCCGATGTCGAATCGGGTGTTGTGGGCAACAAGGATGTCGTTACCGGTGAAGTCGCAGAGTCGTTCTAACTGGTTGTGCCATTGGGGTGCGTCGGTGACGTGTTCGGGGTGAATCCCGTGGATGCGGATGTTCCATTCGTTGAAGATGCTGTGTTCGTGGGGTGGCTGGATGAGCCACGTGTCGTGGGCGACGACGACACCGTTGCGAACGCGCACGAGGCCGACGGAGCACGCCGAGGCGGGGTGAGAGTTGGCGGTTTCGAAGTCGATGGCAGTGAAGTCCACGGGCATCTGACTACTCTCTCACTCCAGTTCGAGCGTTGTTGTGTCGAGCGACACGGTAAGTTCGGGTGCCGTTATGTCTCGCGCGGTCTTTTCGGCGACAGCGATGTCGAGTTCGTTGTCGATCTGTTGCAGGTCGGCGAATCGTCGGGCCTGCGGGAGTACCTGGCGTTCGAGTGAGCCTACGGTGCGGTTGTAGGCGTCGGTTGCTCTGTCGATGGCTTTGCCGAGGGCGGCGATATGCCCGCCCATGGTGGAGAGCCGTTTGTAGAGTTCTTTTCCGGTGTCGAGTACGTCTTGCGCGTTTTGGGCGAGTGCTTCGGCTTTCCAGGTTTGCGCGACGGTGCGGAGCATCGCGACGAGCACGGTGGGTGTTGCGATGATGACACCGGATTCGTAGGCGTCGGTGAGTAGTTGTGGGTCTTGCTCTGTGGCGACTTGGAGGAATGACTCGGCGGGGAGGAACAGTACGGAGAAGTCGATGGTGGAGCCGAACTGTTGCCGGTATGGCTTGGAGTTGAGTTCTTTGACCCGTTCGCGCACGTTTTTGACGTGGCGGCGGGCATGCTGTTCGGCGTTTTCGGGATCGGTATCGATGTCGAGTATGGCGTCGAGGGGTGCTTTGGCGTCGACAATAATTTTGCGGCCGCCCGAGAGCGTGACGATCATATCGGGGCGTAGGCGGTGGCCTTCGTCTGTGGTGTCGGAACTCTGTTCGACGAAGTCGACTCCGTTAACGAGCCCTGCTACTTCGACAACGCGGCGGAGGTGGAGTTCGCCCCAGCGGCCTCGAATTTCGGGGCGGCGGAGTGCCGACCGCAGTGATTCTGTTGTCTTGCCGAGTTCGTCTGACTTTTGCATCATCTGGTGAATCTGCTGCGTGAGTGCCTCCTGCGTTTGTACGCGTAGCTTTTCGGCCTCAACCGTCTGGTTTTCGACCTTGTTGAGCGTTTCTTTCATGGGCTCGACGAGGCTACGGAATAGCTGTTCACGTTTCTCTAGTTCGGCAGCCGATTCTTTGTGGCTGCGCTTGAGGCGCTCATTGGCCACATCGAGGAAACGTTTACTGTTCTTGTCGAGTGCCTCGGACGCCAGCGCTTCAAACTGTTCACGCAGGGCCGCATGGTCGGCCTTGATACGTTGCTGTGTTTCTTCATGGTTGGTGCGAATGAGGTCTTCACGCTCGGTGAAAGCCTTTTCTTGATCGGCCAGACGGTTCTCATACTCCTTTTGCGTGCGCGCAAGACTGTCGCGGTGTGTGCTCTCGAGATACTGCTCGCGCTCTTGGGCGCTGCGCGTCATGCTGTCGATCTGAGTCTCGAGGCGCGTGATCTGCTGAGCAGCATCCGAATGGAGCCTGGCGGACCGGGTGCGTGCAAACAGCACACCGACGACAGCACCGAGCGCGACACCTACGGCGAGGGCAAGAAAAATAAAGAGAACATCGGGCATAGAAGAAGCTTGACACGGGCCTCTGACATTGGGGCGGGTAGACTCGTCTTTCGTGGCTCTCACTATTGGAATCGTCGGCCTGCCCAATGTCGGCAAGTCCACCCTATTTAACGCACTGACCAAGAACAACGTGCTCGCGGCAAACTATCCGTTTGCCACGATCGAGCCGAACATTGGCGTGGTGAACCTGCCCGACCCTCGCTTGCGAGTGCTGGCCGATATTTTCGGCAGCGAACGAATTTTGCCCGCAACGGTCAGCTTTGTTGACATCGCCGGTATTGTGCGCGGAGCCAGTGAGGGCGAAGGGCTCGGAAACCAGTTTCTGGCAAACATTCGTGAAGCCGACGCGATCGCGCAGGTGGTGCGCGGGTTTTCTGACAGCGACGTTGTGCATGTCGATGGTGCTGTGAATCCAGCATCCGATATGGAAACAATTAATGCCGAGCTCATGCTGGCCGACCTGCAGACACTCGAAAAAGCGATCACACGATACGAAAAAGAGGTGCGCGGGCGCAAACTTGACCCTGCAGTGCTGGAAACAGCACGCGCTGCGCAGGAGGCGCTCGACCGTGGGCAGTTGCTGTCGACCACCGATATTGATTTGGCACCCGTACGCGAACTGGGTTTGCTAACGGCGAAGCCAGTGATTTTTGTGTTCAACGTCGACGAACAAGTGTTGACGGATGCTGCACGCAAGGCAGAACTCGCCACCTTGGTGGCACCTGCTCAAGCCATTTTTCTTGACGCCAAAATTGAGTCAGAACTCATCGATCTTGACGCCGAAGACGCTGCAGAGCTGCTGGCCGCTACAGGGCAAGAAGAGTCGGGACTCGACCAGTTGGCGCGCATCGGTTTCGACACACTCGGGCTACAGACCTACCTCACGGCCGGGCCCAAGGAGGCGCGAGCGTGGACAATCGGCAAGGGATGGAAGGCGCCCCAGGCCGCTGGCGTTATTCACACCGACTTCGAAAAAGGCTTTATTAAAGCCGAAGTGATCTCATTCGACGACCTCGTTGATGCCGGTTCGGTAGCAGAAGCTCGAGCACGCGGACGCGCACGACTCGAAGGCAAAGACTACGTCATGCAAGACGGCGACGTCGTGGAGTTCCGGTTCAACGTGTGACCGCAACGTGTGAATGACGGGTCCCCTGCTCTGCTTCCGCTCGCACTATCGGTTGAGCGTGTAGTAGCCTGACCATGGGAGCGAATGCTGCCGACTGCACTTCCAGGCATCCATCGCCTGAATCATTGCGGAGAGAACCGACTCGCTCGGGACATGTCCGGATGGGGTATGGCGCGTATCTGCGCCGACTTCAACCACCGATGCGAGACATCGGTCGACGACAGGACATGTAATGGCATCGAAGGATGAGAAGAACCTCGCCCAGGTGATCGACAAGATTGCGAAGATGGACGAACCGGAGCGATCGCTAATGCAGAGAGTGCATGAGGTCATCCTGATCGCTGTACCTTCTTTGAAGCCGAGAATCTGGTATGGCATGCCAGCCTATGCGCAGTCCGCGAGCACACCGGCACTGGTAACACTGCGCAACGACGAGCGTGTCAACCTTGCCCTCACCGAGAAGGTTACGCTCCGACCCGCAGGCGGTTCCGATGGGGCGCTGATGCCCGCTGCATGGTACTTCGACAGCATCGACGAGACCACAGAGCAGCGCATCACAGAGATCGTCCGCTCGGCAGTTTTCTGAGTTGGGCGAGTATGCGCGACTGGGCTGGAAGCGCACAGCGGATGGGTATTCTCGACGGAGCGTTGCGTATCTTCGTCGACTGCGCTTCGCTTCTACCAGCGACCATGATGTGTTCGGCTCTCCCACTATGAGCGTGCCGCAACGCAGACGAGCGCCGTGATAGCTGTCGGTGCTGGAACGTGGTGGAGTCCCGGTTTAACGTCTAGCGATATTGACGGGTTCCGTTATGTGCTTGCCTTGTGATCAGATCGTTTGGGGGCACGGACACCGAACGCATCTGGTATGAGCAGTACGTCAAGTGCGTTGAACGGACGGTGCAGCGGGCAACCCTGCGGAAGCTCGAGTTGGTCCACGCGGCGAAGGAGGTCGAAGACCTCCGGATCCCGCAGGCGAACAGGCTGGAGCGGCTCGTCGGCGACCGCAGTGGTCAGCACAGCATCCGGGTGAATGCGCAGTGGCGTCTCTGCTTCGTCTGGAGAGATGGAGGTGCAGAACATGTCGAACTCGTCGACTACAACTGAGCCGGAGCTGATCGAACCTATCCACCCGGGGGAGATCCTGATGGAGGACTTCATCGAAGGCTTCGAGATCACACAGAACAGGCTCGCCGTGTCGATCGGGGTGCCCCCGCGTCGGATCAACGAGATCGTGCACCGTAAGCGGGGGATCACCGCGGATACGGCGATTCGTTTGGCGCGTTACTTCGGAACATCTGAGGAGTTCTGGATGAACCTGCAGTCGAACTACGAGTTGCGGTTACAGCGGCGGGCGCTGTGCGACAAGGTCGCTGCGATCACTCCGCTGAAGGCCGCGTGAGCATCGACCCATCGCTGCGTCGCCTGCGTAAGACGGATGCCGACGCGGTACACGCCGCTTTCGCATCAAACGCAGACATGGCGGGTCGGGGTGAGGTCTCGTGCGGCGGCGGCCGTCGCGGATTGGGGGTCGACGGTTTGTGGACCTGAACGACGTGAACTTGGGCACCGGTTGAACAATCCTGCATCCGGCGCTGTTGCTCGGGGCGCTGGATTTGTCAAGGAAGGCACGGAACGTTTTCATGCGGTTTGTGAGGGCGAAAATAATACAGTTTTAGTGTGTTTCTCGCTTGCTTGTGTTAGGGGCTCGCGGAATTGGACTATTCGTTCGCCGTTATCGGCGACGTGCAGTGGTTGCCGGGTTACTCACTCGCGCTCACGAAGGTTCCAGGGGTTGATCGGCTCTCCGATCTGCCGCGAGCGCGGAGAGTCGGATACCTGACCGATGTCGACCTTCTTGCTTCGGCTGTTGAAGAAGTCTGCCGTCGTCGCGATAGCGCTTTCCGTCGCGTGAACGTGGAAATCCTTGGGAATACCGACGCATTCCTGCATGCCCATGTCTGGCCGCGCTATGATTGGGAACCAGAGGCTCTGCTGAAGAAACCTGTCTGGCTGTATCCGCCGGAGAACTGGTCTGATCCGAGTTACGCATTGAGTGCATCTCACGACGGCCTGCGCGCAGACATTGCGGCAGAGATTGCTCTCCTTCGGGACGAGGCAGACCGAATTTAGTTACAGGCGGATCGGTTGCGGCTCCCACCGTATCGTTGTGGCACCCGTGAGCACTGCGTCTTGTAACTGTTCGACGGCATCGCTGAGTGACTCGGCAACATCTTGCCCTCCGCTTGTGAGATCGAGCACGATGCTTACGGCGTCTTGTTGCCGGATGCTTGCCGCCCAGCCGCCGCTGATCCACGAGGTTTCGTCGTCTCGGCGTAGTCTCTTGAGCCATGTTCGGGTCTTTTGGGCGGCGAGCCCTGCAGCCGGGTCGGAGACTGTCGCACGCACTGTTGCGATGCCCTCGAGGTGGCGGTTTTCTGGTCCCCACACCCATTCGAGGTCGATCGTGTAGCGCGGGGCGGATGGCATGGCTCCATGCTAGTGACTTCGCTCACGTCAAGGAGAGCACAGTGGTGCGTCGTTAGCATGAGAGAAGGAGTGCATCAAAAACCGTGAGGAGAAATTCAGTGAAGATCGGAATCATTGTCGGTTCGATTCGTCAGCAGCGTGCAACAGAAGCTGTCGCTCAGTATGTGTATGCGGCGGCCGAGGCTCGAGCAGGCTCGGTCGAGTATTCCCTCATTGATGTGCGCGACTATGATCTTCCTCTGCTCACCGACCCGGTGCATCCGATGCTGCGGGGCAAACAGTATGACGATGAGCGGGTGCAGCGCTGGTCAGACACGATTGATGCGTTGGACGGGTTCATTTTTGTGACGCCGGAATACAACCACGGCGTGCCTGGCGGCATGAAAAATGCGGTCGATCTGCTCGGCCCGGAGTGGAAGAAGAAAGCGGCGGCTTTCGTCGCGCATGGTTCTGTTGGTGGTGTGCGGGCGGTGGAGCAGTGGCGGCAGATTCTCGCGAACTTTTCGATGTTTATGGCACGTGCCGAGCTGAACTTTAATGCTTTTACGCACTGGAGTGACGGTGTTTTTACTCCCGAGCCTCGACACGAGGCAGAAACGACGGCGATGTTTGATGAACTCGAGGCCCTCGCCGCGATTCAGTAGGCGCCCCGTGTGTGCCGTCACCCGCTCGCGCGGTGTGGTTTGCAAGACACAGCCTGGCCTGGGGAAGCCTTCTAAGCGCGCAGTGAGCGTACCCAGTCGTCGATTCCGGCGGGGTACAGCGGCACGGCCGGGTCGGCGTTTTCGATGGGGCGCCACACAACCGGGACGACGGTGCCGTCTGATTCGGTGAGTGTTCCGCCGTCTTCGACGGGTGCCGGGTTGAGGGTGCCCGTGTAGAGGGCTACGATTTCGTGCCCGACTTCGCCGTTAAAGCGAAAGATGTTTTCGATAATGCCAAGATGCTGGAGATCGATAATCTGCGCACCGAGTTCCTCGCGTACCTCGCGAATAATCGCATCCTTGTGCGTTGCTCCGAGTTCGACACTGCCTCCGATGAGCCGATGAAAACCCGATGGGTTCTCGTCCGTGGGGTCGTTGACGCTAACCAGATGGTGTGAACCATCGTCGCTAGTAGTGATGAGCATGGCCTTCACCCGGATGATGGAACGATCAATCGACATGATTCCATTCTCGTATAGTGACCGGCCGGCGCGCGGTCATGGAATCACAAGCCCAGTAGTTCGTTCACGAGTTTGTTGATCCGCGTGCGTATGTCGTCGCGGATGCGCCGCACCGTATCGATGCCTTCTCCGGCCGGGTCGTCAAGCACCCAGTCTTCGTATCGTTTACCCGGAAAAATAGGGCAGGCATCGCCGCAGCCCATAGTGATGATGACATCGGATGCTTCAACAGCGTCAGGCGTGAGTACCTGCGGCTGCTGCCTGGTGATATCGATTCCCTCTTCGAGCATCACCTCAACAGCCACCGGGTTGATGTGTTCTGCAGGCATCGACCCGGCAGAGCGAACCTTTACGCGGTCACCGGCAAAATGGCGTAGATATCCGGCCGCCATTTGGGAGCGGCCGGCGTTATGGACACAAACGAACAGCACAGAGGGCTGAGCAGTGGTCATGGCGTGCTTTCTTAAGGTGTGGTGGTTTCGAGCAGAGAACGGACACGATTTTCGATGTCAGCGCGAATGGCGGCAATACCCTCGGCTGAGGCGAGGGCCGGGTCACCGATGGGCCAGTCTTCGTAACGGATACCCGGTAGCGTCGGGCAAATATCGCCGCAGCCATAGTAACGATGACGTCGACCGAATAGGCGAGCATCAGCAGGTCTGCGTGTTACGTTCGTGGGATTGCCAAAGAGTACTCGGCCGGATGTTTCTTCCGCGGAGCACTCGCCACAACACTGTTATGCGAACAACGTCAAGGTGAAAATGGACAAGCCAGAGGTGCCGATCAACACCTTTTTTCAGGGGTGTTACAACCCGGTCTTTGAAGAAGAAATCCGCCGCGGTAAAGACCAGTGTTTTGAGTACAACAAACTCAACCCAAACGATGTCGAATCTCAACGCCGCATACTGAAAAATCTGCTCGGATCTATGGGGCAAGAGACAACCATCACGCCGCCGTTTTGGTGCGACTACGGCTACAACATCACCGTCGGTGACTACTTTTATTCCAACCACAATCTGGTGATCACCGATGGGGCGCACGTTACTTTTGGTGACAACGTTTTTGTGGCTCCGAACTGCTGTTTTACCACCGCAGAACACGCTATCGATCCCGAGATGCGCAAGGCCGGTATCGAGGTTGCCAAGCCCATCACCGTCGGCAACAACGTGTGGATCGGCGCGGGGGTCGTCGTATTGGCCGGCGTCACCATCGGAGACAACACGGTCATTGGTGCAGGGAGCGTTGTCACCAAAGATATTCCTGCCAACGTTGTGGCGGTGGGTGTTCCCTGTACGGTCGCGCGGCCGATTACCGCGGCCGACACGAACACGTATCCGCACTTTGCAGGGTGAATTCCGGATGCTACGTATGAGCACAGCAACCGGAGGGCGATAGTGGCATCCGGTTCAGTGGATCTCCACTATGTTGTCGGGATTATTGGTCTCGGGGTAGTGATCGTTGGTGTAGCGCTGCTCATTGCCGCGCTCACCTACCCGTTTACGCGTCGGCTTCCTCGTTCGCTCGTTGCCCACTATGTGCCGCCGCCCGGTGACATCACACAGCACGGGTTTGCTCTTCGCGCCAACCGGCGAGTGTTAGCAGCAACGATTGTTCAACTGGCCGTACACAAAAAGATTCAGGTACTTGCACCGCAGGGTAAACGCGGCCCGGTAGCCATGGTTGTTATTGCCGGAGCGATGCTCACCAATCAAGAACACTCTTTTCTTCAGTCGTTTCGACCTTCGTTGCGTTCACGAAGAAAACAAGAAAAGTATGTTCGTGCGCTCGCCGATATCGGCATTCATGTGCAGCGCCCCGAAGAAGCACCCGACGTTTATTTTCTGAAGGGCAAGGGAGCTTTTCGCGGATATCAGCGCCGTGCGCTGTCGGCCTACTTTGAGTCGGCGCGGGAGCAGATGAAAAAAGACGGCCTCACGCGAAAATATGCGGTGAGTGTTCACCTGTACGTGTTGTCGCTGCTGTTTCTTACACTCGCGCTTTTTGGCCTGATTTTTATTATTGGTGCGGCTATGAACGGCGACTGGCTCGGTGTTGGCGTTACGGTACTGACGATGGTGGGAGTGTTTTTTGCGCTCACCATCGCCCCACCACCCATACTTTTATTCACCGATCAGGGTAAAGAACTGCGCCGACACCTGTCGGGATTGCGCGACTATGTGCGGCTGGCCGAACAAGACCGCCTACAGTTCTTGCAGTCACCGCAGGGGGCGCTACGAACCCCGGCGGGCGCACTAACACCCGGGGGACAAGCGCTGGGCCTTCAACCGCAACCCACGGCACCCCATGCGCTGGCGCAGGCAGGGCTTGACCAGTATGTGTTGATCGAACGCCTCTTGCCCTACGCCGTGCTTTTTCGTTGCGAACGCGAGTGGGAACGCGAGTTCGAATACCTTGGCACCGTCGATGCAACGGCCCAAAACCTGCGCGCACTGGGCACCACCCTGCAAACAACCGCCGCAGTTTTCGAAGCACTCTCTGTGGTCGTGCAGATTCTGCGGCTGCTCGGTGCGTTCCTTTCGCTGTTCCGCAACGCATGATGCGGTGTAACGGTGGCGCACGGCCGCTGCCGTTACCGAGCCGCGTGCTCGCCGCGGTTGGTGCGCGCGGGTTAGGCTTGTGACGGTCCGTTCACTATGGAGGAAAAACAACCGTGACGCAGCAGAGCATTTTTGAGCCAGAAGGTCGTGCAGTCCCGTATATCGAAGAGGGCGAAGGGCCGATCGTGCTGGTTCTGATCTCGGCGGGCTCGCCCGAGAAAGATGGGCTCGGTGTGGTGTCGCATTACCTCGACGAAGAGGCCGGTTTCCGTATCGTGCGCATCGGTGAGCGTGCGGCGGGTGCGACGCGTGATGAGCGTGTCGCCGACGCCCGTGACCTCATGGATCACCTGGGGATCGAGCGCACGTGGGTGGGCGGTTATGGTGCCGGTGGCACGGTGGCGCGTGCTTTTGCTGCAGCTCACGCCGACCGCGTGAATGGAGTGGCACTTCTGGGCGTTGAGCCAGAAGAGGTTCCGCTGGTTCCGCTTGTTCCGGTGCTTATTATTCAAGCGTCCGACGATACCGTGACGCCCCGCGCCAACGCTGAGGCCTTGCAAGCACTGGCGCCCGAAAGAGTGAGCATTAAAACGGTCGACGATGCCGACCACTTCTTTCCCGTCACGCATCCGGTAGAAACAGCCGTCATTATTGAGGAATACCTCGACTGGGATTAACGGTCACGCCACACGCCACACGCAACGTTTAGTGCGACGGCTTGGTATCTAGTGTGAGGGTTCTTCGCGCAGGCGAGGTTCCACACGGCGTTGCGGGTGAAACCCGGCCTTGTCGGCATAGAAGGCACGAATTTCGTCCATGTCGGCAGCAACGTTTCCGCTCAGCTGCATGGTGGGGCCGAGGCCGGTAGTCATGGTGGTGCGGTCAACGTATCCGAGCGTTACCGGCATACCGGTTTCGCGGGCAATGCGATAAAACCCCGATTTCCAATGCTGATGGCCGCGGCGTGTGCCATCGGGTGTGACAACAAGGCCAAACACTTCTCCTGCAGCGACCCGGGCAACCACGTCGTCAACAACACGGCCCGGGTTTTCGCGGTCGACCGCAATACCGCCGAGCGACCGCATGATCGGCCCACGCCACCCCGCAAAGAGACTCTTCTTGCCCAGCCACCGCACGTCAATACCCAGACGCCATGCGATAGCGAGCATGAGCACAAAATCCCAATTCGAGGTGTGCGGCGCACCTATCAAAACGGTGGGGCGGTCGGGCGCGGGGTGCGTCGCCAACTTCCAGCGGCTCAGAGTCCAAAAAATGCGTGCGAGAAAGCGACGAAGCATCCCTCTACGCTAGACGACGCCCCATACGTTTCGCGGCATGGCGGGCAGGTCAGAGACGTACCCTAGATACGTGCCCACGACCGACACTGACCCGCAGCATCCGGATGCCACGCCACCCACACCGTCGTCGACGCCACACCGTGCCGCATCACTGCGTCACTTGTCGCCCGGGTATTTTGCTTGTGTGATGGCCACCGGCATTGTGTCCATTGGGCTTCGCGAGATTGGCCTGCCGGTTGCATCAACCGTGCTTTTAGGGCTCGCCACGTTTGCCTATGTGGCGCTGTGGGTTCTGTATGGTGTGCGGGCGGTGAAATACCCGGATGCTACGCTGCGCGATCTGCGCGACCCTCAAACAGCGTTCGCTTACTTCACCGTGGTTGCGGGCACGGGTGTTGTTGGCGTGGGGTTTGCCAGCGTCAACCTGATTGCTGTCGCCTCGGTGCTCATCGCTGTCACGGCGGGGCTGTGGTTTATTTTTGGCTACCTGCTGCCCTGGCAGGTTCTCATGCAGCGCGACGGCCAGCCGATTCTGGCGCGGGCCGACGGCACGTGGTTTGTGTGGGCGGTGGCGAGCCAGTCGTTAGCAGTGGGTCTTGCGCACGTGCAGCCGTATGCGAATGTTGGCGGACGCTGGTTGAGCTTGCTCACCGTGCTGTCGTGGTCGGTGGGTATGGCGCTTTATGCTGCGGTCGCTCTGCTGGTGCTGCTACGCATTATTGTGCACGGCATTACGCCGGCGCAGTTCACGCCACCGTACTGGGTGGCGATGGGAGCACTCGCGATAGCCGTTGTGGCGGGAGCGAACATTGTCGAAATGCCCGCGGATCCGGTGATCGACGCGGCACGTAGCTTGATCGCCGGAACAGTGGTGATCGTATGGACACTGTGCGCCTGGCTGATACCGCTGCTGCTTGCTGCGGGAGTGTGGCGCCATGTGGTGCGCCGCATCCGGTGGGAATATGAACCCGGACTGTGGTCGATGGTGTTCCCCATGGGAATGTTTGGGGTGGCCTCGCTCTCGGTCGCGCGAGCTGACGATATTCCCTCGCTCGAGGCAATTGGCGGTGTGGTCGTCGTTATTGCTGCTGCCGTGTGGCTGATCGTGGGCGCTGCCATGGTGCGCCGCGTCACGGTAGATGCGTGGCGGGCGCACCGGCAGAGGCCGCGAAGGGTGTAACTACACGGCCTGCGGAAGAACCGAGAACGACACAGCGCCCTCTTCGTTCACGCCCGCGTCGAGCACCTTGTCGGTGAGCGCTACTGCGGCGTTCTGCTCGAGAAACACGCGTGCGCCCGAGGCATCAATCACATCGTCTTCCGCTTCGGGGGCGTCGACGATAGTCACGGCAAAACGGGGTGTTTCGGCCGTAGGATCCGCCAGGTGAATACGCAGACCCGCGTCGGGCTGCGCGCTCTGGTTGGTGACGAGATCGCTGACAACTACGCGTGCATTGTCGGTGAGGGTGAGCATGACACTCTCCTTTTTGCGGTTGCGGACACGCCCCGGCCAGGGCGATGTGCGGGCCACGTTTCCGCACCTCGCCGCCGGGATCAACCCCCTTGCCATGACTCTAAGCGCATTCCCATGCTCACGAGGGTCACGCCGATAGGGTGTGCGCTCCATCGGTACAGGCACCACCGGCACAGGCACCACCGGCACAGGCACCCATGTGCAGCTGCCTGTGTATAAAAGAATGCCGACTTGTGCGCAGAGACTTAGCATGGATGACATGGCCCCAGCATCAACACCGCAAGACAGTGCCGCCACCGACGAGACAGCGACAGCCGATTCTTCCGCTGCCTACGCGCCCGTACCCGCTTCGTCCGCGATGGGCACACTGCTTGTGCCGCCCGTCGCAGAAGGGCTACTCAGTGACGCCGAAGAAGCAGGCGTGTGCGTCGACGGCGCATGCACGGTTCCTAGCGAGTAACTAGTCGGCCGGTTTGCGAATAAAAAACGCGACCGGAATTGTTCCGGTGGCGATGATGGCACCGATGAGGAACGCTGTATGGGCGCCGGATGCCACACTGTGAGGAGCATCCGGGTCGCCAAGCCCCGTTGCCACAACAGTGTAAATAGCCATCATGACGGCGATGCCCGTGGCACCGGCCACCTGCTGCACCGTGCCGATAACGGCCGAGCCGTAGGAGTAGTGCTCTTTTTTGAGCGATGCCAGAGACGCAGTAAACAGGGGCGTGAATGACAGCGCTAAACCGGTCGACAATAGAATCTGTGCGCCAATAATGAACCACACCGGCGTCTGCGTGCTCACGCCGGTATAAAGCCACAGCACGGTTGCTGCGAGAATGGCTCCCGGCACAAGCAGGATTCGGGTACCCCAGCGGTCGTACACCCGCCCAATGGGTGGGCCGAGAATACCCATGATCAGCGCGCCCGGAAGCATAACGAGCCCCGCCTCGGGTGCGGCAAGTCCGAGCCCGTGCTGCAGATACAGCGGTAGCACCGTGATGCTGCCAAAGAATGCCAGTGACAGCAGAAACATTTGCAGCATAGACAGGGTAAAGCCCAGTGAACTAAAGACGCGCAGGTCTAGCAGTGCTTCATCGGTGCGCTGCAGTACACGCTGGCGCCACAGAAAGAGCGCTACGGCGATGCTCCCGAGAACGAGTGAAATCACCATCGGCACGGGCGAGACAGCGCCTTCAGTGAGCGAACCCACCTGGCTGAGACCAAAGACCACGCCGCCAAACCCAACGGCCGAAAGCACAACCGAGAGTACATCGATGGCTGCGTACACTTGTTCGCCCACGTTTTCGAGCCAGCGCCAGCCAATAAACAGTGCCGATAAAGCGATCGGTAAGACGACAACAAAAATCGCGCGCCAACTAAAGTGATCGAGCAGAAAACCCGACATGGTGGGGCCGATAGCGGGGGCGAGCGACATGACGATGCTGACCCGGCCCATCATGCGGCCCCGCAGCGGCGGCGGCACAAGGTTCATCATGGTTGTCATGAGCAGAGGCATCATCATGGCTGTGCCGGATGCCTGAATAACGCGCGCACCTAAAAGCACAGTGAATCCGGGTGCCACGGCAGCAAGAAGAGTGCCTGAAGAAAACAGCGTGAGCGCCGTGAGAAAAACCTGGCGCGTTGTGAGTCGCTTCAGCAAGAAACCGGTGGTGGGAATAACCACGGCCATCGTGAGCATAAACGCGCTCGTGATCCACTGCGCACCCAGCGCTGTGATCGCCAGGTCATCCATGAGGTGGGGGATAGCCATGCTCATGGTTGTCTCGTTCAAAATCGCCACAAATGCGGCAACGAGCAGCACCCAAATAACACGCATGTCTGATGCAGGCATGGTCACAACGGGTGTGGCCTCGCCTGCACCGGCCGGGTGCACAGTGGGTGTTGAGCCGGTGTTAAGAGCAGACACGGGTCCTCCGGAAGAAAAGAAAGAGATATCGCAGAAGAAACGCGGGCAGAAAGGCGTTGAGAGCGATAAGCATTACAGTCTAGCGCGTGCTGCGCTGGCCGTAGCATCCGGATGCCGATGGCTCGGGTGTCACCGGTCTGCTTTACGCTGTCGAATATGAGTATGCATGGCGGCGGCGGTGGCCGGGGCGGTTTTCGCGGGGTCGATGCGCAAGCACAGCGCGAAATCAACGCGCAGGCACCAACGATTGAGCGGTTGGGCGGCCGGATCGTTAGCCTTTTTATGCCGTATAAGGCGCGCATTCTTTTCACCGCACTGCTGGTCGTCGTCGGGGCCGCGGTGGCGGTTATTCCTCCCCTGCTGGTCGAGAAAGTTTTTGACGACGCACTTTTTCCTGGCGGGCCGCCGAACATGTCGCTGCTTGTGACGCTGGTAATGGTCATGCTGGGCCTATTTTTGTTGTCGGCCGGCTTGGGGGTTGTGCAGACCTGGCTGACGTCGACGGTGGGTAACAGTGTGACCGGAGACCTGCGTGTGCGCCTGTTTGATCATCTGCAAGCCATGGATCTGGGCTTTTTTACGCGGACAAAAACCGGTGTTATTCAGTCGCGTCTGCAAAACGATGTCGGAGCGGTGGCGGGGGTACTCACCAATACGGTCACGAGCATTCTGGGTAATACGGTCACGGTCATTGCTTCTTTGGTGGCAATGATTCTTATCGATGTGCGGCTGACGCTCATCGCGGTTGTCATTATGCCGGTGCTGGTGATCGTGCAGCGCAGAGTGGGGCAGGTGCGAGCGCGCATCGCTGGCCAAACGCAAGAGTCGCTGTCAGAACTCACGGCCATCACACAAGAGACACTGAGTGTGTCGGGGGTGCACCTGGCGAAGGCTTTTAACCGCCAGGCGTCGGAGTCACTTCGGTATCAAGATGCTAATAAGCGTCAGGTGCGCTTGCAGGTGCGGCAGGCGATGAGCGGGCAGGGGTTCTTCGCTGTTGTTCACGTGATTATGTCGAGTGTGCCGGCAGTGATCTACCTGGTCGCCGGGATGTTTATTTCTTCGGGCACGGGCGACATCACGGCGGGAGCCATCGTGGCCTTTACGACGGTGCAGGCACGGCTTTTGCAGCCACTGATGGGGCTCATGCGGGTGGCGCTTGACGTCCAGACGTCACGCGCAGTGTTCGCCCGTATTTTTGAGTATCTCGATCTTGTTCCGGCCATTAGCGACTCAGCGCAGGCAACAACGGTCGACGAAGCTCCTGGGCCACGAGGCAGTATCGCTTTTCGTGACGTGACGTTTCGCTACCCGGATGCCGCGCCCGAAACTCCGCCGACGCTGGATCACGTATCGTTCACGGTCGAACCGGGGCATCACGCCGCGTTTGTCGGCCCTTCCGGGTCGGGCAAATCGACGATTCTCTCGCTCGTGCCGCGCCTCTACGATGCAACGGGCGGCGAAGTGCTGTTCGACGGGGCCGATGTGCGCACGCTGCAACACACGTCGATCATCGATCAGGTAGGAATTGTGTCGCAAGAGACCTATTTGTTTCACGCCACGATTCGCGAGAATCTGCGCTATGCACGCCCCGATGCCGACGACGCAGCGATTGAGCAGGCATGTCGTTCGGCCAACATCCATCACGTGATCGAAAGCTTCGAGCACGGATACGACACGATCGTCGGTGAACGCGGGTATCGCCTCTCGGGTGGTGAGAAGCAGCGGATCGCGATCGCGCGCGTGCTGTTAAAAAACCCGCCCGTTCTGCTGCTCGACGAAGCAACCTCGGCGCTCGACACCGTGTCGGAGCGCACCGTGCAAGACGCCCTCGATACCGCTGCACGCGGACGCACAACGCTGTCGATTGCGCACCGGCTATCGACCGTGGTCGGTGCCGATGTGATTCACGTCGTCGAGGCCGGCCGCATCGTGGAGTCGGGCACACACAGCGAACTCCTCGCTGCCGGAGGCCTGTATTCGACACTGGCTGCCGAACAGTTGGCTGCCTCACATATTCCGGATGCCGCAACACCGCACGAACGCTAACGTCGCAGCGCTTGGCCGTCGCATCGCAGGCGTCTCGCAGCGTTAGGGGTGCGTTACGGCAGCGACCGACTCTGCCACCACGAGCGCAAGCTGCTCTGCGGCATCCGGGGGCAGGGGAGTACGCCCAAACGCAAAACGTACCGACGTTTGTGCAGTTCGCGGCTCGATACCGCACGCCAACAAAACTGGAGATGGGTCATCACTGCCCGCCGCGCACGCCGAACCGCTCGAGGTGACAATTCCGCGGCGCTCAAGTTCGAGAAGCACCGCCTCGCCACTGACTTCCGAAAACGTGAAACTCGCGATCGACGGCAACCGCTGCTGGGGGTCGTCCATCGCCGCCGACCCCGTGAGTGCAGCACACGGAACTCGGTCGAGCACGGCGCGAATAAATGCTGCTGTCGCTTCTGTCGACTGTCGTACCACCTCGGCACGCTCCGCCTCGGCACACTCGAGCGCGGTGGCAAAACCCACGGCAGCCGCAACATTCTCTGTTCCCGAACGTTTACCACGCTCCTGCCCGCCGCCATGGAGCAACGGTTCGAGAGGAATGCGCCCGCGTACTGCCAGCACCCCGATACCCTTTGGCGCACCCAGTTTGTGCCCGGCCAGAGACACCGCATCGGCGCCGAGCCCGGCCAGCGGCAGCCATCCGGCCGACTGCACAGCGTCGATGTGCACAGGAATGTCACTGTGCCCCGGAATGTTACTGTCCCCCGGAATACGGTGTTCGCGCACCAGCCGCACAATATCGGCGACCGGCTGCACTGTGCCGATCTCATTATTTGCGTGCGCTAACGACACCAGCGCCGTCTCTGAAGTGCACGCCTGGGCAACAGCATCCGGGCACACTCGACCCTGCTCGTCAACGCCCACGCGGGTGACCTGTGTGCCATGAAATCGCTCGAGATACGCGGCAGCCTCGTGAATCGATTCGTGTTCAACCTGACTAATAACAACATGATTGCGGCCCTGTGCGAGGGCAGCTAGTGTCACGCCCTTGACCGCGAGGTTATTGGCCTCGGTACCACCCGAAGTAAACACGACATCGTTCGTGCGCATGCCCACGATAGCCGCCACGCGCGCGCGGGCATCGTCGAGAGCACGCGCTGCTGCTTCACCCACCGTGTGATGACTCGAAGGATTGCCGAACACGCCACGAAAACCCCCGGCCAAATACGGGGTCATAGCTTCGAGAACCTCGGGTCGAACAGGAGACGTCGCAGCGTGATCGAGATACAGCACTATTCCACGACCACATCAAGGCCAATGTCGAGAGCACGCGCCGAATGTGTCAGCGCCCCGACCGAGATCACCGAGACTCCCGTACGAGAAATATCGGCCACGGTATCGAGCGTTACACCACCGGATGCCTCACACACGGCCCGCCCGTTAATAGCAGCCACGGCCTCACGCAGCTGCTCGGGCGAAAAGTTATCGAGCAAGATAGTGTCGGCGCCGCCGGCAAGAACCTCGTCGATCTGATCGATACGATCAACCTCGACCACCACGTGCGTCGTATGCGGTAGCCTTTCGCGCGCCGCTCGCAGCGCAGCCGAGACACTGAGGCCCGCCCTCATGGCGAGAGCCAGATGATTGTCTTTTACCATCACTGCATCTGAAAGCGAGTAGCGGTGGTTATGGCCGCCCCCGCATCGCACGGCGTGGCGATCGAGCGCTCGCAGCCCCGGTGTTGTTTTGCGGCTGTCGGCAATGCGCACGCCTGTTCCCGCCACGGCATCCACGAACGCTGAGGTCAGGGTGGCAACGCCGCTCATTCTTTGTAAAAAGTTCAGCGCCACCCTTTCGGCCGTGACAATGCCGCGGGCTGGCCCACTGATGGTCGCAAGAGTCTGCTGCACCGTAAAACGGTCGCCGTCATGCGCATGCCACTGCACGCGAATACGGCCATCCGTTTGTAAAAATGCCGCATCAACAATGTCGGTGCCTGCCAGGGTCCCGGCTTCGCGAGCAATCAACTGTGCCGTACCCTGTGTTTCTTGGGGGAGAAACGCGGTGCTGGTGAGGTCGCCCCACGGGGCGTCTTCTTCGAGAGCTGCAGCAACAACGCGCTGCACGGTGCGAGCGGTGAGCATCAGACTGTCGGGCGTGCAGCAAGCATGCGCTCGAGCGCGAGGCGGGCGGGGTCTGCAACAGCATCCGGTACCTCAATGCGGTTGACGGTGCGGCCAGCAATAAGCTCTTCGAGCACCCATGCCAGATAGCCGGGGTGAATGCGATACATCGTCGAGCACGGGCACACCACGGGGTCGAGGCAAAAAATTGTGTGCTGCGGGTTGTGTGCGGCGAGGCGGCGCACGAGGTTAATTTCGGTTCCGATAGCAAAGGTTGTCGGCTCGGTGGCTTCTTCGATTGCACGACGGATATAGGAGGTCGACCCTGATTCGTCGGCGGCGTCAACAACATCGGCGGGACATTCCGGATGCACAATGACACGCACGTTGTCGTGTTCAGCCCGTGCCTGCTCAATCTGTTTCACACTGAAGCGGCGGTGTACCGAGCAGAAACCGTGCCACAGAATCACGCGCGCAGTCTCGAGTGCTTCGGCCGTTGTTCCTCCCAGCGGCAGCATGGGGTTCCACAGCGGCATGTGATCGACGCTGATGCCCATGGCCTTGGCAGTGTTGCGGCCCAGGTGTTGATCAGGAAAAAATAGCACGCGGTGCCCGCGTTCCAGCGCCCATTCCAGCACGGTGTGAGCGTTCGACGAGGTGCACACGATGCCTCCGTGGCGACCGACGAATCCCTTAATGGCTGCTGAGGAGTTCATATACGTCACAGGCACAACAGGCACTTTTCCGGCGGCATCCGGGGCGCTCAGATCGCCATAGATTTCTTCTAGCTGTTCCCAACACTCTTCGACCTGATCAATCGATGCCATATCGGCCATCGAACAGCCGGCAGCCAGGTTCGGCAGAATTACTTTTTGTTCGGGCTGCGAAAGCAGGTCGGCGGTTTCTGCCATAAAGTGCACACCACAAAAAACAATGGCTTCGGCATCCGGATGCTGCTTGGCAGCCTGAGCAAGCTGAAACGAATCGCCCACATAGTCGGCGTGACGCACGACCTCGTCGCGCTGATAAAAGTGCCCAAGAATCACCAGACGGTCACCCAGCGTGCTGCGTGCTGCCGTGATGCGCTCGTGCAGCTCTTCTTCTGAGGCGTCGCGGTATTCGCGGGGCAGTTCTCCCTGGCGCGGTGCGCCCGTGGGAATAACATCGCCGATGGATGCTCCGGGTCCGTAACCCGGTGTGGAATCAAAATTCCAGGGTGATTCCGCTAGATCTGAGTCGCAGGTCGAGCCTTCTGCACCCTGCTGGATCGCTTGAATAATGCGGTCAACAGAGGCTTCACGAACAACAGGATCGGCAAGTTTGTGCGCGGTCATGGGGTTTTTGTCTCCTCGGGGGTGAGCGGGCCTTTATCGGCGAGTTCAACGGTCGAGTTATGGCGGTACAGGCGGGCGGGACGGTGGGCGCCGGTGCGAAACTTATCGGTGGGAATGAGTGAGCCGGATGCCTCTACCTGGCGTCGAAAATTGGCAGGATCCAGGTGTTTACCCAAAATCGATTCATAGGTTTCACGCAGGTCGGCGAGCGTAAATTCTGGCGGCAAAAAGCCGTGAGCCACGCGACTATACCCGACCTTGTTGCGTAGGCGCCATAGCGCGTAGTCGATGATGTCGGCGTGGTCGAACGCAAGTGCTGGTAGCTGTGCGGCGGAAAACCACGCGACGTTTTCTTGATCGTGCTGATGATGGAGCGTAGCCGTCGTTTCGGCAACGGCGTCGGCCTGCACGAGTGCCCAGTACACGACGGAAATGACGCGCGTGGGGGAGCGGCGTACTGCTCCGAAGGCATAGAGCTGTTCGAGATAGCTGGGGGCAAGGCCCGTGGTTTCTCGTAGTGTACGAGCAGCCGCATCTTCGAGGTTTTCATGTGCGTTCAGCCACCCACCGGGGAGCGCCCACTGGTCGTAAAAAGGTTCGCGTGTGCGGCGCACGAGGGGTAGTGACAAAACGGGCGCGGAGGAGGAAGTCGTGCGTTGCACCGTCAGAATGACGGTCGAGACAGCAACGCGAATATCGTCGGCATTCTCAGTTTGTGTCTGCATGACTTTAACCTCCCGAGTCGATCTTAGTGTCATCTCTACCCGATGTGCACATCGGGGTGTTTCGGTGAGTTGAAACGTGGTGACTTACTGTTGACAGTGAGCGGTTGTGGAGCGAATATTCCGCGTGTTTCCGCACCGATTCCGAATTGTTATCCACCGTTACTGTGTGCGACTTGTTCGCGGCCTAGGAGTTTGTTAGGTTGCTGTCCTAACAAACCCCATCCGGGGTCTGCCTCAACGGGGAGATTCCCCCTCCTGCAATGCAGCACCGAGAGGAAAACCAAGAAATGACGCGTAACGTCAAGCGCATCGCGCTGACCGCAGCAGCTGGAGCGAGCATCCTCGCTCTGGGCCTGACCGGTTGTGCAACGGGCGATAACTCGCCTTCTGGCGACGACAAGGGTGGCGACGACTCACGTGCACTGCGCGTGTGGGCCGGTAGCCAGACACCGATCACCGCCAACTTCAACCCCTACGCACCCACCGTTCTTCACGGTGCGCTCGGGCCCATCTACGAGACGCTGTTCGTCTTCAACAAGACGGCAGACACCGATCCCGTCGGCCTCGTCGGCGACTCCTACGAGTTCAACGAAGACGGCACCGTCATCACCGTGAAGATCAAGGGTGACCAGAAGTGGTCGGACGGCGAGCCACTCACCGCGGCCGACGTTGCCTTTACCTTCCAGTACGAGGGCAACAACCCCGAGGGTCAGGGTCTTGTTTCGGCTGAGGCTACCGACGACACGACCGTTGTGCTCACCTACGAAACCCCGCAGTTCACCAACGCCTTCCAGCGTTTGGGTGCCACGTGGGTTCTTCCCGAGCACGTCTGGAAAGACATCGACAACTTCACCGAGATCGCCAACGAAGAACCTGTCGGCTCGGGTGCGTACGTCGTCGATAACGTTACGAGCGAGTCGTACACACTGGTCGCCAACGAAAACTTCCGCGATGCTGACTCGCTCGGTGTTAAGACCGTTCAGTACATTGCTGTCGACAACAACCAGACCGCGCAAGACCTGCTGGCAGCCGGTGAACTCGACTGGGCCGGTATGTTCATTCCGAACCCCGAGTCAGTGACCGGTAACGGCAAGATCGAGTGGTTGAACACGCCGCAAGACCCGACCGTTCTTTACACCTGCTCGAACGCAGACCTCGGCTGTGTTGGTGCACAGACCGATGTTGCTGTGCGCCAGGCACTGAACGTTGCGATTGACCGCGCCACGATCAACGAGAAGGCATTCGTTGGCCTGACCGGTGAAATCTCGCCGACATTTGCGCTGATTCCTCGTGACGAGCGCTGGGTTGCCGACGAAGCAAACAAGATCAGCCCGCAGTCAGCTGATGCAGCTGCCGCTGGCAAGATTCTTGAAGAAGCAGGCTATGCCAAGGGCAGCGACGGCTTCTACGCGAAAGACGGCAAGACGCTTGAGCTCGACATGGTTTCGGTCGATGGTTGGACCGACTACAACGACGCCGGCAAGCTGATCGCTGAGCAGGCCGCGGAGGCCGGTATCAAGGTCAACGCTTCGACCGTTCAGTGGAACGAGTTCTCTGACGGCCGCCAGACCGGTGAGTACGAACTCATCATGGGCGGCGTTGTCGGTACTTCGGTTGCTGACCCCTTCCAGATCTACCGTGACTGGATCGGTGGCGAAAAGGTTCAGTCGACCGCCAAGGTGGGCGAAGAGGTTCCCGCAGGTCGCTGGAACTTCAGCCGTTACAGCAACCCCGTTGTTGACGATGCGATCCTGGCTGCTTCGGCAACAGACGACGAAGCAACCAAGAAAGAGCTCTACGGCACCATCCAGAGCGAAATCGTTCGTGACCTTCCGTACATCCCGCTGGTGATCAACGCAACCCAGACGTTCTACAATGCGAAGGACTTCACGGGCTGGCCGACCGAGGATGACCTGTACGCCTTCCCGCCGTCATGGGGTTCGGGTTCGGCAGGTTAC
Organism: Microbacterium luticellae; assembly: GCF_050408645.1. Classification (NCBI taxonomy): domain Bacteria; kingdom Bacillati; phylum Actinomycetota; class Actinomycetes; order Micrococcales; family Microbacteriaceae; genus Microbacterium; species Microbacterium luticellae. Next base: position 44,125 of record NZ_JBNTKE010000003.1, on the reverse strand, counting down.
ATCCTTACTCAGCTGAAGCCTGCGAACTAATCGCATAACCATATCCAGTCGGGGAAGCAGGAAGATCAGGATTCGTTGACATGAAGTTTTATCTACGAAGGATCACGTTCTACGCGGTCACGCTATGGGCGACGATCTCTCTTAACTTCCTGCTTCCCCGGCTTATGCCGGGGAATCCGGCTGACATCATGATTGCCAAGATGCAGCGTGCGGGCGGTGAAGTATCAGAAACCACCATCCGCAACATCAAGCTACTTCTTGGTGACGATGATGCTCCTCTCTGGGAGCAGTACTTCGGATACTGGGGGCGCATGTTCCAGGGTGACCTGGGCGTCTCCGTTACCAAGTTCCCCACCCCGGTTGCCGATCTCATCGGCGCAGCTATGCCGTGGACCATCATTCTTGTGGGAACGGCAACCGTGATCTCGTTTATTCTCGGTGTTGTTCTTGGAGCATGGGCCGGCTGGAAGCGTGGTACGTGGGTTGACCACATCATCCCGGCCACGACCGTTCTCCAGTCCATTCCCTACTTCTGGCTCGCTCTCATTCTTGTTGCCATCTTCGCGGTCGGTTTTGGATGGTTCCCCATCTTCGGCGGCTACAACGTCTTTGACTTCCCGCGAGGGCCAGAACCCAGCTGGAAGTTCGTTTCCGATGCGATTCGGCACGCCATCCTGCCGGCAATCACAATTGTCTTGAGCTCGGTCGGTGGCTGGCTATTCGGCATGCGCAACATGATGGTCTCGACTCTGGCTGAGGACTACATCCTCACGGCCGAGGCTAAGGGTCTGCGCCCCCGCCGAATCGCGACCACCTATGCTGCCCGTAACGCTGCAATTCCTTCGATAGCGGGCTTCTCGATCACACTAGGTTTTGTGGTTGCCGGCTCGATTGTGATGGAACAGGTATTCACCTATCCGGGGCTCGGCAAACTGATGTATCAAGCAGTGCTGAGCAATGACTACGCACTGATGCAGGGCGTCTTCCTCGTGATTACACTCGCCGTGCTTGCCGCTAACTTCTTCATGGACCTGATCTATGGATTCGTCGACCCGAGGGCGCGTCAGAATGTCTAATACCGAGAACATCACCGAACCGTCGACAGAGAACGTCGAAAGTACCCCGCGTGAAGCGGCTGACGTGAGTCAGCCCACCACGACTGCCACAAACCTCATTGCCAAAGATGCGCCCTCGGCCGAAGCGCCCAACACCACAGTGTTGGCGACGTCGAAAGCGAAGTCTCGAGGCGGAATCCGCGCCCTACTGCCAACGTTGAACGGCAAGTTTCTTGTCGGTCTCATCCTCGTCGGTGCCACCGTACTGTTCGCGATCATCGCACCGTTCTTTACTCAGAACCCGCGCTTCTCGGGTAACGCACCCCTCCTCCCGCCCAGCAGCGACCACATCCTCGGCACTACCAAACTGGGCTACGACGTGCTCGCGCAGCTGGCGACAGGTGCGCGAGGCTCGCTCATGGTGGGACTAGTCGCTGGCGGAATCGCGATTGTTTTGTCGTTGATTTTTGGTGTGCTCGCCGGCTACCTCGGCGGTGTCCGCGAAGACATCCTTGCCCTTGTGACCAACATCATGATCGTGATTCCCGGACTGCCGCTCGTCATGGTCATCGCGGCATTTGCGTCGACACGAAGCGCACTGCTTGTTGCAATGGTGCTAGGTATTACCTCGTGGGCCGGAGCCGCATACGTTTTGCGGCTGCAAACACGCTCTCTTCGCACGCGGGACTACGTCTATGCATCGCGGGTGGCTGGCGAAAAATCTTTCCGCATCATCCTCGTCGAAATCATGCCTAACCTGCTGCCACTGTTGACAGCACAGTTCCTTTTCGCGTTGATCTTCGCCATCCTCGGCGAGGCAGGCCTGTCGTACCTGGGTCTCGGACCAACAGACGGCATCACCTGGGGCACGATCCTCAACGACGCTCAGTCGGGCCAGGCACTCGGTACCGGCGCCTGGTGGTGGTTTGTTCCCCCCGGCATCATGATCGCCATGCTCGGCTGCGGTTTGGCGCTGATCAACTTCGCCATCGACGAGATTATTAACCCCAAACTGCGCAATGCTCCTGAAGCCGCACGCCGCGTACGTCAGGCTGCCAAGACGAAGGGAGTCGAGGCGTGAGCGCGACAACACCCGAACCCGTACTTTCTGCACGCAATGTCTCCATCGAATACCAGGTAGATCCGCCCGTTCGTGCCGTTCGCGACGTGACGCTCACGCTCAACCGCGGCGAAATTCTGGGCCTCGCCGGAGAATCCGGATGCGGAAAAACGACGCTGGCATACGGCCTCAACCGTCTGCTCAAAGCCCCGGCACTCATGACCTCGGGCGAAGTGGTCTTCCACGACCGCAACGGCACCGACATCAACGTTGTTGAGCTCAGCGACGAATCGCTCCGTGCTTTCCGCTGGGACAAAATCTCGATGGTGTTCCAGGGCGCGATGAACTCGCTTAACCCTGTTATCAGCGTCAAATCACAAATATACGACATCTTCGACACACACCGTCCCGGTATGAGCCGGGTTGAAAAGCGAGAGCGTGCAGAAGACCTGTTGCGTCTGGTCGGCGTTGACCCGAACCGGCTCACCAGCTTTCCTCACGAGCTTTCCGGCGGCATGCGCCAGCGAATGATGATCGCGATGGCGCTTGCGCTTGACCCCCAAGTCATGATCATGGACGAACCCACAACGGCACTTGATGTTGTCGTGCAGCGCGGGATCATCCGCGAAATCATGCGACTGCGTGAAAAGCTCGGATTCGCTGTGATTTTTATCACGCACGACCTCCCCATGCTGATAGAAATCTCTGACCGCATTGCCGTGATGCTGCAGGGCCGCATCGTCGAAGAAGGCACCTCCGAAGAGATCTATCGCAACCCGCAACACGAGTACACACAAAAACTACTGTCAAGCTTCCCGAGCCTACGAGGCGAACGCGGCGACTTTGTTCGCGTGGGTAACCAGACGAGCCAGGAGGTCGTGCGATGACCGAAACAGCACCTGCCGTGCCCACGCTGGAAGCACGCAACCTTGTTAAAAACTTCACTCTGCGGTCGGGCCTCAAAACCAGCACCCTGCAGGCCGTGAAAGATGTCTCTTTCACGATCGAAGCCGGAAAAACCATCGCGCTCGTCGGCGAATCCGGCTCGGGTAAATCCACCATCGCGCGCATGCTCATGAAGCTGGAGACTCCCACTTCGGGCGAAATCCACATCAATGGCGCCCTCAGTGGTACACGCGGGAAAGCGCTCGCCGATTACCGTTCCGAAGTGCAGATGGTCTTCCAAGACCCCTTTGCCTCACTCAACCCGTTCCACACCATTTTTCATCACCTCGAACGGCCCCTGCGCATCCACCATCCGGAACTCAATAAAGCACAGGTCCGCCAGCGCGCACTGGAACTTCTCGAGCGCGTGAGGCTGACACCCGCCGAGAACTTCGCCGATAGGCGCCCGCACGAGCTTTCCGGCGGCCAGCGACAGCGCGTCGCTATTGCACGCGCACTCGCACCCGGAGCCCGCTTTATCGTTGCCGACGAGCCCGTATCGATGCTCGACGTATCGATCCGACTGGGCGTGCTCAACCTGTTGGCTGACCTGCAACGCGAAGACAACCTGGGCGTGCTCTACATCACGCACGACCTGGCAACCGCACGACACTTCAGCGACGAAATCATGGTGCTCTATCACGGAGACGTTGTCGAGCGCGGGCCCTCCGACGAAGTGATCCTCAACCCACAACACGACTACACCAAGACCCTGCTCGAGGCAGCACCCGAACCAGAAAACATGGGGCAGCTGCGCGACCAGGTGCGTCACGAACTCGCTGGAGCGTAGCATCCGGCACCAGACCCCGCCCGCGTACCAGCCCTGAGGTGCGCGGGCGGAACCTTTTTCTGCGCAAACAGTTAGACTGAGGCACACAAGTTCACAAAGGGCCCTCACACCTGTGCGGGAGAGCCCCGGTACAACCGGGCACCGAAGGAGCAAGCCTCCCCGCCAATCTCTCAGGTACAGCGCACCGTACAGGTCGGGCCACTCTGAAAAGTGACCCTTCGCATTCACGGCATCACGCGCGGGTCCGCCGACGGTGAAAGCCCCTCTGGGCGAAACTCTCAGGCTCATGACAGAGGGGGAGTTCTCAACAACCGCACCCCGCGGTTATTCGTTTGATAAACACGGAGAACTCGATGACCGAACTACGCACAACAGTGCTCTATCCCGAGCATGAAGAGCTGGGAGCAAGCTTTACCGACTTCGGTGGCTGGCTCATGCCCGTGCGCTACACCTCCGATCTCGCCGAACACCACGCGGTGCGCGAAGCAGCAGGACTCTTCGACATCTCACACATGGCAGAGTTCACGGTCGAAGGGCCACAGGCATCCGAGTACCTCGACTATGCGCTCGGCGGACGCCTGTCGACAATGAGTGTCGGCCGCGCCAAATACTCACTCCTCCTCGCCGAAGACGGCGGCGTTATCGACGACGTGATCGCCTACCGTATGGCCGAAAACAGCTACCTCATTATTTCTAACGCCGGGAACCACGACGCCGTCGCACAAGCACTACCCGCTCGCGCCGAGAACTTCGACGTCACCGTCACCGATCACTCCGACGCTTATGCCCTCATCGCTATTCAGGGGCCCCGCGCCGAAGAAATCATGCGTGCCACCGAGTCGATAGGTGACCTCAGCACACCGTGGAATGAACAGCGATACTACGCGTGGTCGAGCGGCACGTTCCAGGGACACGATGTCATCATCGCGCGCACGGGCTACACCGGCGAAGACGGTTTCGAGCTGCTCATCCCCACCGCCGGTGCTCGTGCTCTCTGGCGCGAACTGCTTGCTACGGGTGCACCGCTCGGGCTTGTTGCATCCGGGCTCGCCGCACGTGACACTCTGCGTCTTGAAGCCGGTATGCCACTGTACGGACACGAACTTTCTCGTACAATTCGTCCCGCGCAGGCTCGGCTTGAACGCACCGTTGCCGCCGATAAAGACTTGTTTATTGGCAAAGACGCGGTGACACCGGATGCTGGAGCCCGCGTACTTGTCGGTCTTACAGCAGAAGGTCGTCGTGCCGGCCGCGCCGGTTACGCAATTCTCGACGCCGAAGGCACAACCGTCGGTGAAATCACCAGTGGCGTCCTGAGCCCCACCCTCGGTTATCCCATCGCGATGGCGATGGTCGATCCGGCCCACGCCGCACCAGACACAGCGCTATTTATTGACATCCGCGGTAAAGCAATTCCCGCAACCATCACCACCCTTCCCTTTTATCGGAGGAAAAAATGACCGACCTCACCACGCTCCTCTACAGCGATGAGCACGAATGGATCGCGCTCGATGACGCCGGCACCACGGCAACCATCGGCATCACCGACTTTGCTGCAGAAAAACTCGGCGATGTCGTCTTTGTCGAACTGCCCGAAGTGGGTACAGAAATCGCGGCGAACACGGTTATTGGCGAAATCGAATCCACCAAATCTGTCGCCGAGCTCTACGCTCCGGTCCACGGCACGATCATTGAGATTAACGATGCCGTGGTCGATGACCCTTCGCTTGTGAATGCAGAACCCTTCGAGAGCGGATGGCTCATGAAGGTCAGCGTGGCAGCAGGGGCCACAGAAGGACTTCTCGACCGTGCCGCCTACGTTGCGATCACGGAGGCGTGACGTTCGTGACACAGACACGTTCCTCTTTCGCTGATCGCCACATCGGCACTACGCCAGCAACCCAGAGCACCATGCTCGAGGCCCTTGGCATCGACCCCGAGACTGCTGACGCGCGAGAGACCCTCATGCGGCAGGCGGTACCCGCCTCGATCTACACCGATGCTGAACAGGCCGCATCCGAAAGCAGAATTCCAGCCGCAGCCACCGAAGCTGAAGCGCTGGATGAACTGCGTGCCCTGGCATCCGCCAACATTGTGCATCGCTCCATGATCGGGCTTGGATATTACGGCACCGTGACACCGAGTGTGATTCAACGCAATGTGCTCGAAAACCCCTCGTGGTACACGGCCTACACGCCGTATCAGCCAGAAATTTCGCAGGGTCGCCTCGAAGCACTCATCAACTTTCAGACTATGGTGAGTGACCTCACTGGCCTCACGACAGCGAATGCGTCGATGCTGGATGAGTCCACCGCCGTGGCGGAGGCAATGCTCCTGGCCCGGCGCGCAGTTCGGGTGAAATCGAACGTGTTCGTGGTAGATAGCGATGCTTTGCCCCAGACGAAGGCTGTTCTCGCCACGCGCGCCGCCGCGCTCGATATCGAGCTTGTCGAATGCGATCTGGGTGGGGGAGAAGAGCTACCCGAAGAAGCCTTTGGCGCATTTATTCAGTACCCGGGAGCCTCGGGCCGCATTACTGACCCGAGTGCCGCTATCGAGGCGGTTCATGCCATGGGCGGGCTGGCCATCGTTGCCGCTGACCTGCTGGCGCTGACACTGCTTCGCTCACCCGGCTCTCTCGGCGCCGATGTTGCTGTTGGCACAACGCAGCGCTTTGGTGTGCCGATGGGCTTTGGTGGCCCCCACGCCGGATACATGGCCGTGCGTAAGGGGCTCGAACGTCAGCTGCCGGGACGCCTCGTGGGTGTTTCGGTTGACGCCGAAGGCCGCCCCGCATACCGACTGGCACTGCAAACACGCGAACAGCATATTCGGCGCGAAAAAGCGACGTCGAATATTTGCACGGCACAGGTGCTGTTGGCCGTCATGGCGGCAATGTACGCCGTTTATCACGGGCCCGAAGGGCTCCGACACATTGCCGACAGTATCGCGCGAAAAGCCGCGCTTTTTGCTGGCTGGCTGCGGGCCGACGGGGTAGACGTTGTGCACGATCGTTACTTTGACACCGTGCAGGTGCGAGTGCCGGATGCCGCAGAAAAAATTGTCGCTCAGGCGCGAGAGCAGTTCGGTATTCTGCTGCGCTACGTCGACGCCGACACGGTGGGTATCTCGGTCGATGAGACCACCACGATCGGTGAGCTCAACAGCGTGAGCGCTCTGTTTACCGACCGCGACGCGCACGCTTTTGCTTTTGTTGCGGGGGCCGAACGGGCGATCCCAAAGCCGCTCGAGCGTACCGATGACTATTTGACGCATCCGGTATTTCACTCTTACCACTCCGAGACAGCCATGATGCGCTATCTCAAGCAGCTCGCGGATCGTGACTATGCGCTCGATCGTGGAATGATTCCGCTGGGTTCATGCACCATGAAACTCAACGCTGCCACCGAGATGGCTGCGATCACCTGGCCGGAGTTCGCGCAGCTGCATCCTTTTGCTCCCGCCGACGACGTGGCGGGTTCACTGGAACTCATCAAACAGCTGGAATCGTGGCTCGCAGATATCACCGGTTACGACGCCGTGTCGCTGCAGCCCAATGCTGGTTCGCAGGGAGAACTTGCCGGGCTACTGGCTATTCGCGGCTACCACCTTTCGCGCGGTGACCAGCAGCGCACCGTGTGTCTTATTCCGTCTTCGGCACACGGAACCAATGCCGCCTCAGCAGTACTGGCCGGCATGAAAGTGGTTGTTGTTGCCTGTGATGACCAGGGCAATGTTGATGTTGACGACCTGCGAGCAAAGATTGAGCAGCATGCCGAAACACTGTCGGCGCTCATGATCACTTACCCGTCGACGCACGGAGTCTACGAAGAGCAGGTAGTAGAAATTACCGCGGCCGTGCACGACGCCGGCGGTCAGGTGTATGTTGACGGAGCAAACCTCAACGCGCTCATGGGTTTTGCCCGATTTGGCGAGTTGGGTGGCGATGTTTCGCACCTCAACCTGCACAAAACATTCGCGATTCCTCACGGCGGCGGCGGCCCCGGCGTGGGCCCGGTAGCCGCAAAAGCGCACCTGGCAGAGTTCTTGCCCGGCCACCCGGGAGCACAGAGCGCTGAACATGCAGGCGGATACGTGTTCCGTGGCGGAGCAGTATCTGCTGCGCCGTATGGCTCGGCCGGAGTGCTGCCGATTTCGTGGGCGTACGTGCGGATGATGGGGCTAGATGGCTTGCGGCAGTCGACAGCCGCTGCCGTGCTCTCGGCGAACTATATTGCCGAGCGACTGCGCGAACACTATCCCGTGCTGTACACGGGGGAGCAGGGTCGGGTCGCTCACGAGTGCATCCTCGACCTGCGTCCGCTGCGCGAAGAAACAGGAATCACGGTCGATGACGTCGCCAAGCGTCTTATCGACTACGGCTTCCATGCGCCCACCATGTCATTCCCGGTACCGGGAACACTCATGGTAGAACCGACGGAGTCAGAAGACCTCGCCGAAATCGACCGCTTTATCGAGGCAATGGTCGGCATTCGGCGCGAGGCCGAGGCCGTGGCATCCGGAACATATCCTGCCGACGACAACCCGCTCGTCAACGCACCCCACACGGCGGCCAGTGCCACAGCCACCACATGGGAACACCCGTACAGCCGAGAAGAAGCCGTCTACCCGGTCGACTCTCTCGTGGCCACAAAATACTGGCCCCCTGTGCGCCGCATCGACCAGGCATACGGCGACCGCAACCTCATGTGCGCGTGCCCACCCATCGATGCGTTTGCCTCGTAGGCTATTGGCATAATGAAACAACCGGATGCCCCGCTGTACTGTGTGTGCTGCGGGGCATCCGGTCTGCGCGCGTGGCAGCTACGCTGATCGTCGCCCGTATCGAGTAAAAAGTGCCCAGTGAAAGGTGTGCCGCCGTGGCCGATGAATCCACTGCTGATAAAGCTGTGACCTACCGTGCCACTTCGGGCATCGTCACCATGATTGGTGCCGGGCTCCTCGCCATTTTTTTGCTCGGTGATGCGGTCGTGCGCGATAGCTGGGGCACCATGCTGCTGCTCGCACCATGGGTTCTCTTAGCTCTGTGGATTATTTATGAACTCACGACGGCATCGATCGTGCGCGCTAACCGTTCGGGAATCTATGTGCGCAACTTTTTGCGGTACACCACTGCGGGGTGGAACCAGGTCGACGAACTAGACATGCACTGGCAGCTCGAGGTTGTTTTTCTTGACGACACGCGAGTGGCGTGTATGGGTGGGCCCATGCGGGCACGCATGAACCAGCCCCGCGCGTCAAAAGATGCAAAAGAGCCCTCGTTACCGGCAGGACTGCGTGAATTCAGTGAGATTCGTGCGCTGTGGGAAGACGCGTCGGGCCCCGACGCAGATGCTCCTGTGCGCCGGGGATGGGATACCCGCGCACTCGGGATCATCGGCGGCATCGCCGTGTGGGCAGGCATCGCCATACTGCTCACGATGTAGCTCGCCCGGAGGCCCCGCTAACCAGGAAGACCAAAGAGTGCCGGCCACTGATGCGCTGCCCACGGGTAGCCCACAAAAGCGATCGCATCGATCACAAAGTGAGCAACCAAGAACGGCATGAGCCGACCCGTGCGCGCATAGATAATGCCAAAGAGTAGCCCCATCGCCAGATTTCCCACGAAGGCACCCGGACCCTGGTACAGGTGGTAGCTGGCCCGCAGAATGCTCGTGGCAATGACGATGAGGGCGGGCGACCAACCGCACTGGCGCAGACGATAAAACAGGTAACCGAGCACCACCACCTCTTCTTGCAGCGATGCGCGCAGGGCAGAGAGCAACAGAACAGGAATGCTCCACCAGTGTTGCGATGCTGCCCCCGGATCAACAGCAACAAAGAGGCCTCCCAGTCGGCCCAGCACATACAGTCCGAGCCCGGGAATACCGATGGCAGCAACGAGCCCGATTCCGACCACGCTGTCACGGCCATAGCGACGACCATCAAGCCCCAGCGCTTGCAGGCGCGGGCGCGCCGTGTTCCACACCAAGAAGCACACCAGTGCTACGGGAACGAGAGAAAACCCGATACCGAGCAGCTGATAGATCAGGTCGAAGACTTCGCGATCACTGCGTGAAGGATTAAGCACTGCTGTTTGATCGCCGAGCGGCGTTTCGGCCGTTATTCGATAGGCCAGCTGCACAACCGCGTACACTGCCGACTGCCCCAGGCCCAGCGCCAGAACAATCGTGATTTCGGCCGCGATCCGTGTGCGCGACATGGTGCGGGCGGGCGAAACAGACTGATGGGGCATAGTGTCAGCGTAGTGTTGCGCGGCTACCAGCTAGCATCCGGATGCTGTGCGTTATTCTGAAATGTCGGCTTCCCGGCGTTTACACCCACTTCATGAGGAAACCTCTATGGCGCACGCCCTTCGTCCTGATCTTCGTAACGTTGCCATCATCGCTCACGTTGATCACGGCAAAACTACGCTCGTTGACGCGATGCTTCGTCAGACCGGGTCTTTTGGTGAGCATGCTCACGTCGAAGACCGTGCGATGGACTCGGGTGACCTGGAACGTGAAAAGGGCATCACCATCCTGGCGAAAAACACCGCCATCACCTATAACGGTGAGCACAGCGATGGTCCGGTGACGATCAACGTCGTCGACACTCCGGGGCACGCCGACTTCGGTGGTGAGGTTGAGCGCGCGCTGTCGATGGTCGACGGTGTTGTGCTGCTGGTGGACTCCAGCGAGGGACCGTTGCCGCAGACTCGTTTCGTGCTGCGCAAAGCGCTCGAGGCAAAGCTGCCGGTCATTCTGCTGGTCAACAAGACTGATCGTCCGGATGCCCGTATTGCGCACGTGGAATCAGAAGCACAAGATCTGCTGCTCGGGCTCGCCTCCGACCTTGTGGCCGACATTCCTGATCTCGATGTTGATGCGCTGCTGGATGTACCCGTCGTCTATGCTTCGGGCCGCAATGGGGCTGCCTCGCGTAATCGCCCAGAAAACGGGCAGCTACCCGACAACCCCGATCTCGAGCCGCTGTTTGCCGCGATTCTTGAGCACGTGCCGGCCCCGAGCTACGACGATGAAGCACCGCTGCAGGCGTGGGTGACCAACCTCGACTCATCTCCTTTTCTGGGCCGCCTAGCGCTGCTGCGTATCTTTAACGGCACCCTGCGTAAGGGACAGACCGTAGCGTGGGTGCGCCACGATGGTTCGCATGCCAACGCCCGTATTTCTGAACTGCTCGTCACCCAGGCACTCGACCGCGTGCCGGCAGAATCGGCGGGCCCCGGCGACATTGTTGCTATCGCCGGTATTGATCAGATTACGATTGGTGAAACTATCGCCGACCCTGAAGACATCCGTCCGCTGCCCGCCATCCGGGTGGATGACCCCGCAATCTCGATGACGGTCGGGACCAACACGTCACCCTTGGCGGGTAAGGTCAAGGGCCACAAATTGACCGCGCGCATGGTGAAAGATCGCCTCGACCGCGAACTGATCGGTAACGTCTCGCTCAAGGTGCTCGATATCGGGCGCCCGGATGCATGGGAAGTGCAGGGCCGTGGCGAACTAGCCCTTGCCATCCTCGTCGAAAACATGCGCCGAGAAGGCTTCGAACTTACCGTGGGCAAACCCCAGGTGGTGACGCGCCGCAGCGACGACGGAAAAGTGCAGGAACCGTTCGAACAGCTCACGATTGACGCGCCCGAGGAATACTTGGGGTCGATTACGCAGCTGCTGGCCGCGCGAAAAGGTCGCATGGAAGCCATGACAAACCATGGCACGGGCTGGGTGCGCATGGAGTTTGTCGTGCCCTCACGCGGGCTCATCGGTTTCCGCACCGAGTTCATGTCAGTCACGCGCGGAACAGGGGTCGCTAACGCAATCTCTGCCGGATACGACGACTGGGCCGGGCACATTGTTGCCCGCTCATCGGGCTCAATCGTTGCTGATCGCGCCGGTGTTGTCACCCCCTTTGCCATGCTGGCCCTGCAGGAACGCATGACCTTCTTTGTCAACCCGACAGAAGAGGTTTACGAGGGCATGGTCGTGGGCGAAAACTCGCGCGCCGACGACATGGACGTCAACATTACAAAAGAGAAGAAGCTCACCAACATGCGTTCGGCCAACGCCGACGAACTCGAGAAGCTGACTCCGCCCCGCCAACTTTCGCTCGAAGAGAGCCTGGAGTGGGCACGCGAAGACGAATGTGTCGAAGTTACACCCGAGATCATTCGTATCCGTAAGGTAATTCTCGATCACACGGTGCGTGCACGCGAAACTGCTCGCTTGAAGCGGCAAGACGCCAACGCCTAATCTGAACAGATCAGCGGCGGTCATACGCCAGCATCCGGCACAGTTTCGTCAAAGGACGGCGGAATGCACGACGACTCCCTCGCGCAGCGTCGCGTAGCGCGAAAAGAGGCGCTCGCCGTGGTGATTGCCACGAGCGCCTATGGAATATCGTTCGGAGCGCTCGCCGTGGCATCCGGTCTCGATGTGTGGCAGGCATGCGTGCTGAGTCTGCTGATGTTCACGGGCGGCTCACAATTTGCTTTTATTGGGGTGCTCGGTGCGGGTGGGCTCGCGGCAATTCCTGCGGCGATTGCGTCGTCGGCTCTCCTCGGCGTGCGTAATGCCGCATATGGCATGCGTCTGTCGGCACTGATTGGTCCGGGTGCGCTACGGCGGCTTGCGGCGGCGCATTTCACGATTGACGAATCGACCGCCGTGGCCCTGGCCCAGCGCGAGCGTCGGGCGCAGCTCATCGGATTTTGGCTCACCGGTATCGGAATATTCGTGGGGTGGAATATAACGACGTTTGCCGGTGCAATGCTGGGTGACCTGTTGGGAGACCCCAAGGCCTATGGCCTTGATGCGGCGGCTGCGTCAGCATTTCTCGCGCTGTTGTGGCCACGGCTGCGTCAGCGTCAAGCGATTGTGGTTGGTGTGGCGGCCGCCGTGGTCGCGGCTGCACTCACACCGGCACTCATGCCGGGGATGCCGGTGCTCGTTGCAGCGCTCGTTGCGGTCGTCGTCGGCTGGATGAACTGGTTTTCACCGCGCGCGGTGCAGATGCAGGAGCAGGAGCAGGAGCAGGAGCTATGACGCTGTGGAACGGTGTGCTGCTGGCGGGCATTATTTGTTTTGCTCTCAAGGGGCTGGGCTATCTTGTGCCACCGCGCGTGCTGGAGGCGCCGCGCCCGGCACGCATATCCGATTTGCTGACGGTCGCTCTGCTGTCGGCACTCGTCGCGGTACAAACACTCGCCGTGGGTGAAGCGGTCGTCATCGATGCACGCGTGCCGGCCGTGCTGGTAGCCGCGGTGCTGCTGTGGATGCGGCAGTCGTTCCTCGTGGTTGTTGTTGCCGCGGCCGTTATCGCTGCTGTCCTGCGCCTTGCCGGGTGGGCAGCGTAGGCTGTGACCGTGCAAGATTCATGGTGGCTTCGTGCGGTGGCATGGCTGATTGTTGCCGCTATCGGCGCGTTTTTTGGTGTTGCCAGCACGGTGGCGCACGGTATCTTGTGGGGATTTTTTCCGGTCGGAATGGTACTCGGAACAATAGCGCTGGCCGGTCTTATGCTCGCTGTTCGCATGCTGGTGGCTGATCGCTGGGCGTGTGTTGCGGCAGGTCTGGGCATTTTTGTTGCCGTTGTGCTGCTCTCGGGCAAAGGTCCAGGTGGCTCAATCCTGGTCGCCGACACCCTGTGGGGGCGCGCGTGGGGGGTTGTTGTGGCCGCGGTTGTTGTGACAATTGCGGCGTGGCCCGACCTGTCGCGACTGAACACGAAGGACGACACCTCGAACCGGGCGTAGACTGAAGGCGTGACATACGTGATCGCTTTGCCCTGCGTTGATGTGAAAGATCGCGCCTGCGTCGACGAGTGTCCGGTGGACTGCATTTATGAAGGCGACCGGATGCTGTATATCCACCCCGATGAGTGTGTGGACTGTGGCGCGTGCGAACCGGTGTGCCCGGTGGAGGCGATCTATTACGAAGATGATCTGCCCGACGAGTGGCAGGACTACTATCGCGCCAATGTTGAGTTCTTTGATGAGATCGGTTCGCCTGGTGGAGCGGCCAAGGTCGGTGTTATTCACCAGGACCACGATGTCGTCAAGGCACTTCCTCCGCAGGGAGACAGTTGACATTTTTGCCGAATGCGCAGCAGCGAGGACAACGGGCAAGATCAGTGCGATTCGTCAAAGAAATGCGCTTATCCTTAGCTGGTTCCACAGTGGGCTGTGGCGTTGACTAGGCTGTAAGGGCGATTCGGCCGCCCCGGGCCGGGACCGCGCCGCGGATCGCCACAGACGAATACCCTCGCAAGAGCACAACCAGGAGGAATGCGTGAGCGCAGCGGGAGATCGCCCCACGACGGCGAGCTTGACGATCGGTGACACGACAGCGGAATTCCCGGTGCTAGAGAGCACTGACGGACGCAGCAGCATCGATTTCTCGACGCTCACCCGACAGACCGGTCACACAGCCCTCGACTACGGCTTTGTCAACACTGCATCGACGCGGTCAGACATCACCTTCATTGACGGCGACGAAGGTATTTTGCGATATCGCGGTTATCCCATCGACCAGATCGCGAAGAACTGCAGTTACCTCGAGGTCGCATGGTTGCTCATTTACGGTGAGCTGCCTACCGCCGACGAACTGGGCGAATTTGACGAGCGCATCCGCCGTCATACTCTGCTGCACGAAGACCTCAAACACTTCTTCTCGGCTCTGCCACACACGGCTCACCCGATGTCGGTGCTGTCATCGGCGGTTGCGGCACTGTCGACGTACTACGAAAAGCAGTCCGACCCGCACAACCCTGAGCATGTAGAACTTAATACCATTCGCATGCTGGCCAAACTGCCGGTAATCGCCGCCTACGCTCACAAGAAGAGCATCGGGCAAGCATTTTTGTACCCCGACAACTCACTGAGCTTTGTTGATAACTTTCTCAAGCTGAACTTTGGTGTTTTAAGTGAGCCGTACGAGGTGAACCCCGTGATGTCTCGGGCCTTGGAACTGCTGCTTATTCTGCACGAAGACCATGAGCAGAACGCGTCGACGTCGACCGTACGTCTGGTGGGCTCGACAGGAGCCAACCAGTTTGCTTCGATTTCGGCGGGTATTCATGCGCTGTCCGGCCCCCTGCATGGCGGTGCGAATGAGGCCGTGCTCACCATGCTCGGCCAGATTCGTGAGTCGGGGCAGAGCGTTTCGCGGTTTGTCGAACGCGTGAAGAACAAAGAAGACGGCGTGAAGCTGATGGGCTTTGGTCACCGGGTTTATAAGAACTACGACCCGCGTGCCAAGCTCGTGAAAGAAGCAGCCGATGAGGTGCTTGCCTCTCTCGGCGTGAGCGATCCGCTCCTTGATCTCGCGAAGGAGCTTGAAGAAATTGCTCTTGCCGACGAGTATTTCCAAGAGCGGCGCCTGTACCCCAACGTTGACTTTTATACCGGGGTTATTTACAAGGCGATGGGTTTTCCCACGCGGATGTTTACGGTCTTGTTTGCCATCGGTCGTCTTCCCGGATGGCTGGCGCAGTGGCGCGAACTGCAACTTGACCCGCAGACGAAGATTGGCCGTCCGCAGCAGCTCTACACGGGGCCCGCTGAGCGACAGTTTCCTGCGCGCTAACCGTTGAGCACAAAGCTGGGCCACTGGCCGATCGCTGTGCGTATCGGTCTGGTGTATGTGTTGGCCCGTATCGTCACCACCCTGATGATGGTCGCGGCGACGGTGTTTGCGGTCGAGGGCACCCGTTTCGGACCGGATGCATCGCTTGCCGACTTTATTGTCGGATGGGATGCGCAGTGGTACTGGTGGGTGGCCGTGAATGGATATCCGACGGAACTGCCCACTCTGCCCAATGGGCGCGTGACAGAAAACGCCTGGGCATTTTTGCCCGTCTTTGCGTGGCTGGCCAAGATGCTGGGCGCGGTCGTTGGTAGCTGGGGTGCCGGTGCTTTCCTGATTTCTTTTGCTGCCGGGTATGCGGCGATGCTCATGCTGTACCGTCTCATGCTGCCCACGATTGGCTCTCGTGCTGCGCTATGGACGGTCGTGCTGGTCAGTAGCGGGCCACTGGCTGCTCTGTTCCAGGTGGGCTATGCCGAGTCTCTGGGGCTGTTGTTGTTGCTGGTGGGGCTGTGGGCTGTGCAGCGGCGTCGATGGTGGTGGCTCTATCTCGTTATTCCGGTGCTGGCTTTTACTCGGCCCGGGATCTTGGCTTTTGCACTGTTTCTTGGGCTGTATGGCGTTGTGCGCTGGTTTCAGCGTCACAAAGATCCACTTTTACGGTCGACTATCGTTCACCTGGTTGCAGCGGCAGGGTTGGCAACGGTGCTGGGTTTTGCCTGGCCTGTGATCGCCGGGGTTGTGACAGGAACCCCGGATGCTTATCTGCTCACGGAGCTGTCGTGGCGACGCAACTGGAGCCATACCGAGCCGCAGGCGTTCTTTCCCTTTGAGGGCTGGTTCATGGCTGCACGGTTCTGGTTGAGCCTGTGGGGGCTACCGCCGTGGCTGGGCGCGGTAGTTGTTATAGGGCTGTTCATAGGCACGGCCGCGCTGTTGTTTCTTCCACGCCGCGTGCGTGCTCTCGGCGTGGAGACGCGGCTGTGGAGTGCGAGTTATGCGCTGTATATTTTTGCGGTGTTCTACCCACAGTCCAGTACGCTTCGCTTGCTTTTTCCTCTGACGCCGTTGTGGGGCGCAGTCGTCGTTGATCGTTCACGCACGTGGCGAATCACGATGCTCGTGATCGTGGTGGCCGCACAGTGGCTGTGGATCTGGAACATGTATGCACTGGGCAACACCTTCTGGCGAGTCCCTTAATACGAGGTAAATGCGACGCGACTGCTCGCCCGCGCGCGGGGGTTTTTAAGGGCCTCTGGCTGTGAGTGCATGTCATTGTGTGGCAGGCTCGCGGCACAATCGCTGGAGTACCGGTAAACTTGACTCAGGACCACCGAGGAAAAGGAGCGCCGCGATGGCAGCGATGAAGCCGAGAACCGGAGACGGGCCGATGGAGGCCGTGAAGGAGGGGCGACTGATTATCGTTCGGGTTCCCCTTGAAGGCGGCGGCCGACTGGTCGTATCCGTCAACGATGCCGAGGCGAAGGAGCTTCACGACGTGCTCGGAGCCGTCGTCGACGCAGCCTGAGTTCCCGTAGCAGAAACTGCGAATTATGAGAAGGGCGGATGCTGATGCATCCGCCCTTTCGGCTTCTATGGCCCCGCAGAGTCGTCTAATCGGTGGGTGTGCGGCTGATGAGCTGCAGCAGCCCTTCGCCTACAGGAACAACAGAAGCGAGCACAGCCGCAGACTGCTGAGTCTCATGCACAAGAGAGCGATAGGCGCGGGTCGTTTCGTCGCGCTGTACGGGGTCTGCCGTTCGCCCGTTGGCGAGTATGCGGGGGATGAGCACGAGTCCGCCGGGCCGAACGAGCCGGAGCCCGTGACCAACGTAGTCAATAACGTTCTCGGCGTCGGCGTCGACGAAAACGATGTCGTACGCCGCATCGTTCATGCGCGGCAAAACTTCGGTCGCGCGCCCGGTAATCAAGCGCGTGCGCGTGGGAGCCACCTTGGCGTCGACGAAGGCCGCGCGGGCTGCCGCAAGGTGCTCGGGTTCTTTATCCATTGATGTCAGGATCGCTCGGGGAGCCCCCCGTAACAGCCACAGGCCAGAGACACCTGCTCCTGTGCCGATTTCGACGATGGAGCGGGCATCCATGGCAGCAGCCAAAATAGAGCAGTGTGCCCCTAATTCCGCACTAATGGGGGCGGCACCCAGTTCTACTGCGTGGGCGCGCGCCCGCGCAAACGCTACGGGCTCTACCGTCGCTTCACGCACATAGCGTGCGTTCGCATCATGCTCGCTCACAACGAGACTCCTCCGCTAGCGGGGCCGGTTACGACACTTTCTTCTAGCGTAAAGCCCCCCAATGTGTGCAGATGGCAGGCGCGGCGGTAGCCTGGAGACATGTTCTTTGGTCTCACGTTCGAAAAGCTTCTGGTCATCGGTGTGATCGCGGCTGTCATCGTGGGTCCTGAGCGCCTTCCCGCGGTGGCAGAGAAGTTTGCACGCTTCGTAAAAAGTGCGGCTGACTACATGCGTGGTGCGAAAGACCGCATGAAAGAAGAGTTTGGTTCTGAGCTGAACCAAGAAGACTGGCGCAAGCTTGATCCGCGCCAGTATGACCCGCGCCGCATCATTCGCGATGCACTACTCGACGACTCACCACCTCGGCGCCCAACAAACCCACCGGCTGGGGGGCTATCGGCCCCGGCACTCGGTGCTGCCGGTGCCGCGGGGGTTGCTGGGCTCGCTACTCTGGGTGCGCCGCCGGCAGCAGCATCCGAACCAATGATTTTTTCGGCCGAAGAGCCGCCACCCTTCGACAGCGAAGCGACCTGACGCCGGCTGTATCACGCTCGGGCCATGCAGCAGCGTTTAGCCGGCGCGACCGTTATGGACGGCAATCGGCAGATGGCGCTGAACGAGGTTGCGTCCCTGCGAGTCGAGCTGAGCGGCCAGGGCGATGATGGCGGCCGCTGTCGGGTTATCGGGGTGTGAACGCACCAGCGGTACGCCTGTGTCGCCACCCTGGCGCAGCGCGGGGTCGAGCGGAATCGAGGCCATGAGGGGTACGGGATTGTCGGGAGTGCTCAACTGTTCGGCAACGACGTGACCTCCTCCCTCGCCAAAGAGGTCGAGGGTCGTGCCGTCGGGCAGCACCATGGCCGACATGTTTTCGACGACGCCGAGAATACGCTGGCCTGTCTGGCGGGCCACGAGCCCGCTACGAATGGCGACGTCGGATGCCGCCGTCTGCGGAGTGGTGACAACCAGCACCTCGGCATGGGGCACAAGCTGACCCATGGATATGGCAATGTCTCCCGTGCCCGGCGGCATATCGATCAGGAGTACATCGAGGTCACCAAAGTGAACATCGGTGAGAAACTGCTGCAGGGTGCGGTGCAGCATCGGGCCGCGCCAGGCGACAACGTTGTCTCCCTCGCGAAGAAACATGCCGATGGAAATTGTTTTTACGTCGTATCCGACAGGAGGAAGCATGAGGTCATCAATGCGGGTGGGGTTCGGTGCATGACCGTTCTCATCCACCAGCCCGAGAAGTGCCGGTATCGAAAAGCCATGCACATCGGCGTCAATCAGCCCGACGCGGCGACCACGGGCAGCCAGCGCGACAGCCAGGTTCGCCGTGATCGACGACTTTCCGACGCCGCCCTTTCCGCTGGTCACAGCAATAATTCGGGTGAGGGTGTCGGGGCCGAACGCGGGAGTACGTGCGGGGCGGCCGGCGCGAAGCTTTTCGGTCAGGGCCTGCCTCTGTTCCGGCGTCATCACGGTCATTTCTAGCTCGACGTCGGTAACACCGATGACTCCGGATGCCGCGGCACGAACCTCATCTTCAATATGGCGTGCTGCCGGACACCCCACAATTGTCAGGGCTACGGTGACCTGGGCCGTGGTGCCGTACACATCGGCCCGATGCACCATGTCGAGTTCTCCGATAGGGCGACGCAGTTCTGGATCCATGACAGAACCGACTGCTGTGCGTACGGCTGCTGCGCCGGGTGTAGTGGATGCATGCATGGGTCAGACCTCCTACGACGAGTGTGCGCGGCGTGGCGGGTGTGCCGTCGAGCGCGTGACAGGTCGATATACCCAGCGTATCGCCGCGGCGCCGACCGACCGCGAGAAGTGTGAACTCTGGGGCGTCTGTGCCT
Organism: Microbacterium luticellae; assembly: GCF_050408645.1. Taxonomy (NCBI): domain Bacteria; kingdom Bacillati; phylum Actinomycetota; class Actinomycetes; order Micrococcales; family Microbacteriaceae; genus Microbacterium; species Microbacterium luticellae. The sequence continues at coordinate 24,546 of NZ_JBNTKE010000003.1, read as the reverse complement.
GGGTGATCGCGGTGAATCTTTGCCTTATCGACAAACCAGCATGGGACAATAGAAGCATGAGTATGCAGAACCGAATGGGCAGCATCGGCGAAGTAGGCCAGACCGTCGCCGAGGTGCGCGAGTACGAGGCTGCTCAAAAGATCGTGTCGCAACTCATTGAGCATGAGGTTCCTGCTCGAGAAATCACCATCGTTGGTATTGGCGTGCGCACGATTGAACGAGTAACAGGCAAGCTTGGCTACGCTACAGCCGCGCGCTCGGGTGCTATCAACGGTATTCTCATCGGTCTCTTGCTCGCCGCGATTTTTGTCTTGGGTAATCCCGACGCCCAGATGCAGGTGTTCGTCGGAGTGCTGTTTGTCGGCATCGCCATGGGCATGATTCTCAGCCTTATTTCGTACGCCATTGTTCGCCGTCGTCGCGACTATGCCAGTGTGACGCAGTTGGCAGCCGACCACTACGAGGTCAAAGTCTTGCCATCATCGCTGACTTCTGCTCGTCAGGCTCTGGGTGCGGCGGCAGCGGCTGCACGCCCCGCACCGACCCCGGTCAACTGGAATGAGCCTCCGCAGTACGGCGAACGACTTCCGCAGCACCAGCCTGCCAGTGACCAGACCTTTCCGCAGCCTCCTCCCACACATCCCGCGACACCACCCGTCGAGCCTAGCTCTACGACGCCCGCAGGCGCAGAGCCCGTAGGAGCCGAGCCCACAGGAGTAGAGCCTGGCTCTGAGGCATCGCAGGACGCAGAAAGCGGCGAGGGCGAAAAGCCGTAGCTCTCCGCCCTCGCCGCAATCGGGTGCTGGGTTATCCGGTTACTTAGTCACGCGGCAACAGTCGTGCCATCCACGCTTCTACGTCATCGGCCGTTCGTGCGATGTCGGCCGAAAGGTTGATCGGTCCGTCATCGGTCATCAGAATGTCGTCTTCAATACGCACGCCGATACCGCGCAGTTCCTGGGGAACCGTCAGATCATCGATCTGAAAGTAGAGCCCCGGTTCAATCGTGAAGACCATGCCGGCTTCGATAATGCCGTCGTAATACATTTCACGGCGAGCCTGCGCACAGTCGTGCACGTCGATACCGAGATGGTGGCTTGTGCCGTGCACCATGTAGCGGCGGTGCTGACCGCCGCTGTCAGCGTTCAGGGCGTCCTCCGCCGAAACCGGAAGCAGCCCCCACTGTGCCACACGATCAGCGATGACCTCCATCGCTGCCTCATGCACGGTGCGGAACGGCACACCCACGCGCGCGGCAGCAAATGCCGCGTCGGCCGCATCGAGCACCGCTTGGTAAACACGGCGCTGCACGTCAGTGAACTTTCCGTTTACGGGCAACGTGCGGGTGATGTCTGCAGTGTAGAGCGAATCGAGTTCTACACCGGCGTCGATCAAAATAAGATCGCCGGGTACAACGGCACCATCGTTACGGGTCCAGTGAAGGTAGCAGGCACGAGGACCGGATGCCGCGATGGTGTCGTAACCCTCCCAGTTGCCGTCGCTGCGGGCACGCTGATGAAACACGGTTTCTACGATGCGTTCGCCGCGAGGATGCGCGATGGCGCGCGGCATTTCACGAATGATGTCATCAAAGCCGCGTGCTGTGACCTCGACGGCCAGTCGCATCTGTTCGACCTCAAAGTCATCTTTGACCAGGCGCAGCTCGGACACTGCTCGGGTCAGTTCGGCGTCGCTGTCGACGACGCGCTCGCCAGGCTGCGAAGAAAAGTCGGTCAGGTGAGCGGTTGTCACCGCGAGGTCGGCGGCAACGACATCGAGCGATGGGCGCGGCCCGATCCAGAACTCACCGACAGACGCGTCGCCATAAAACTCCGTCGTGGTGCGGTCGGCACGCTCGCGAAAGTACAGGGTGACGTCATGCCCCTCGGCAGTGGGTTCAAACACGAGAACCGAGTCGGGCTCGGCGTATGCTTCCCACCCGGTGAGGTGTGCGAACGCAGAGTGGGGCCGGAACGGGTAGTCGGTGTCGTTGCTGCGCTGCTTGAGCGAACCCGCCGGAATAACGAGCCGTTCGCCGGGGAACTGGGCCGAGAGCCGTTCACGCCGCGCGGCAGCAAACGGTGCTTGGGCACGGGCATCCGGAAGTGACTCGGGGCGTTCTGCCCAACCCTGCGAAATGGTGTCGAGGAAGCCCTGAGGAAAAGGCTGCCTGCGATTGGTGTTTGATGTAGCCCGATCGGCCTCGGCGATCGTGTCGCGCTCTCCCGTATTCATACCATCCAGTGTGACATGTTACTGCCGAGTATGGGCTCAACAGTGGCATCCGGATGCCACTTATAGCACTAGTCGGTGTGCGGATTCAGCTGCACGACAATGCCGCGATGGTCGCTGTGCGAGGCCGCGGGGTCGATGACAACCGAACCCACGGGTTCCCAGTGAGAGCTGGTCATGACGTGATCAATCGGAGCCCCCAGCAGTGCCGGAAAATCGGTGTGCCAGGTTCCGACCGAGCCGTTACCGGTGCGAGCGGCAGCATCGGTGCAGTAGCCCAGGTCTGCCCCCGCTATGCCCAGACCACGCATGTGGTCGAGGGTGGCGTTGAAATCTCCTGCAAGAATCACACTGGTTTCCGCCGGGCACTGGTCGGCCACCCATGCAAGATCATGCTGCCACTGGGTCATCTCAGCCATACGTGGTGCCACCGTATGGACCGCAACAACGGTCGGGCCGTTGCCATCGACCGGCATAGCCACGGCGCTCGGTACCGACAGCGTGTTGCTCGAGCCATCCGACGATGATTCGATGACCGAGTAGTCACCCAGATCGGGCGAAATAAGCAGCGTCGTCTGCCACGACTGCGGCCCATTATCGATATCGGGGTTGAACTGCACATGGTGCACCCACATGGGGTGACCCTGCTCGCGCAGCATCACCGCGATTTCTTCGCCGACCTCGGCAATCGTTTCGGGAAGCGCGACAATATCAACCTCTTCGTCAACGATCACCTGCGCGATGGTGTCGGCAGAAACCGCCTCGCCCGCGGTATTCCACGCTAGTACGCGAACGCTACCCTCCACTTTGTCGGGGAGTTCATCGGCACCGAGACCGCGGTTGACCATGATGAACGCTGAGGCCCCCGCACCAATGAGAGCAATAATGACAACCGATGCGGCAAACCCGCGAACAGGTTTTGCGGCACTGAGAAGTAAAAAGAAGATAGCAACGACGGCAAAAACCACGACGAGCAGACCTCGTGAGGCCACCAGCTGTGTGAACGGAAATACTTGCTCGACGCGAAAGAACGCAGGCCAGGTGACAACAGCGGTACCGATGGCAAAGAGTACCGAGATCAGAACGCCGAGGAGCCGAAACATCGACAACGAGCCTAGGCGAAGCGGCTGGGAGCAGCCTGCTCTGTTTCCGTGCCCCACTCGATACGCTACCGATATGGCAACTGATCTCGTGGGGCGTTTTTCAGGGCCGGCAGACCTTCATGCGCACTCGAACCACTCTGACGGCACCGAGTCGCCGGCGCGGGTTGTGCAGCAGATGCATAGCTATGGCGTGCGCACGATGGCTCTGACCGATCACGACCGTACGAGTGGGTGGCGCGAAGCTGCCGAGCAAGCGTCACAGCTGGGAATGACATTTATTCCGGGAATGGAACTGTCGGCGGCGCACGGATGGCGCAGTGTGCACGTGCTGGCCTATCTGTTTGACCCCGATGATCCCGCGCTGGCGACGGAGTGCCACAAGATACGTGATGACCGCTGGGGTCGTGCCGAGAGAATTGTTGGCAGAATTTCGCACGACTACGATCTCAGCTGGGATGACGTTGTGGCACAGGCGCGCGATGGCGCCACGATTGGCCGACCCCATATTGCTGACGCCCTCATCGCCCGACGAATTGTGCAGAACCGCGGCGAGGCATTCGATGGCATTCTGCATCCGCGACAGGGATACTACGAACCGCACTATGCTCCCGACCCACTGAGGGCTGTCCAACTGATTTCGGATGCTGGAGGTGTAGCGATCATCGCACACCCGGTGACCGCTGGGCGCGACCGGATGATGCCTCTTGAGTACTACGAGCAACTCATAGAGGCTGGCCTCGCAGGTGTCGAGATTGATCATCGTGAAAACACCGCGGAGGGCAAAAAGCTGCTGCGAGCGCTCGCCGCCGAACACGATTTGATCGTCACCGGGTCGAGCGACTATCACGGTTCAGGAAAACCGAACCGTCCGGGCGAGAACCTGACGAGTAACCCCATGGTGCAGCGCATTATTGATCGCGCGACAGGGTCCTCCGTGGTCTACCCAGACGGTTCCTCAGGCTAGGCGCCGGTCTCCGATGCCGTGGAACGGCGGCGGCGACGACGGCGCTGCGGCGGGGGAGTGCCATCGCTGTGTTCGCTGCCGCCACCATCATGGGTACCAGCGCCCTCCGCAGATGTCTGACGTGCTGGCGCTGAAGCCGACGCAGGAGCCGACTCGTGCGAATCTTCTGGCTGCGTGAAAGTGGCACCCACACTACGTTCTTCAGAGGCACGACGACGGCGGCGGCGGCGCTTGGTCGTGTCACCGGTTGCTTCCCGCTGCTCGGCGACCTTTGCCGCGCTTTCAGGTCGGCGAGTGCGACGCGCAGGACGCTCTGCCTTGGGTGCAGTCGTGAGTCGGCCTTTGGTTCCCTCGGGGATATTGAGATCCGAGAACAGGTGAGGGCTCGACGAATACGTTTCGATCGGCTCGGGCTGTCCAAAATCGAGAGCCCGATTAATCAGCGCCCACTTGTGGAGGTCTTCCCAGTCAACAAACGTCACCGCAATGCCGGTGCGTCCGGCACGGCCGGTGCGTCCGGCACGGTGCAGATACGTCTTTTCTTCATCAGGAATCGTGTGGTTGATCACGTGTGTGACATCGTCGACGTCGATACCGCGCGCTGCGACATCCGTAGCGATCAGCACGTCTTTTTTACCGGCTTTAAACGCTGCCATCGACCGCTCACGCTGGTCTTGCCCCATGTCGCCATGCACAGCCGCCGCGTTGAAACCACGATCGTTGAGCTCGTCAAGAAGCTTCTGCGCCGCGCGTTTGGTTCGGGTGAAGATCACCGTCTTCTCGCGGTCCTGCGCCTGCAGAATTCTTGCAATAACCTCATCTTTATCGAGCGAGTGGGCCCGGTACACCAGGTGTCGAATGTTCGCCTGTGTCAATCCCTCATCAGGATCATTCGCACGAATATGGATGGGGTTATTCATGAAGCGACGCGCGAGCGCAATAATTGGCCCCGGCATCGTCGCCGAAAAAAGTTGTGTGTGTCGTTGAGCCGGAACCTTCTGGAAAATCTTCTCAATATCAGCCAGGAAGCCGAGGTCAAGCATTTTGTCGGCCTCATCGAGAACAACCTCAGTTGCCTGCGACAGATCAAGCAGACGCTGCCCGGCGAGGTCAATGAGTCGACCCGGTGTGCCCACCACAATCTGGGCACCAGCCTTCAACTGCTCAATTTGTCCCTCATAAGCTTTGCCGCCGTAGATGGCAACAACGCTCGTCGATCGACCCGAGGTGAGCATGTCAATGTCTTCATACACCTGAACGGCAAGCTCGCGAGTGGGCACCACGATGAGCGCTTTAACACCGGGAGAAGGATTTGCTCCGAGACGCTGCACGACAGGAATACCGAAACCGAAGGTTTTGCCGGTACCTGTTTTTGCCTGCCCAATAATGTCTTGGCCAGGAAGACCCAGCGGAATCGTCTGCTCTTGAATAGGGAAAGCATCGACAATGCCGCGCGCAGAAAGCGCCTCCACAATGTCATGGTCAATGCCCAGATCGGCGAAAGTTGTCACAATAAAACTGCCTGTCCGGCGGCGGCCAGCCGCCTCGAAAATGGAATCCACGCCCTCTTCGATACACAGGCGCGGGGCTCCGATCCGACGCCGGAGCGGTTCTAGCGTACCGGAGGCATATGCGTGCATCCTGGTGCCGCTCCGCACAATAACGACGCAGCTCCGCACGAAAACAATACAGACGGGTAGGCTAATCGCGTGGTTTCCTGGTTCAAGAAGCGCCGTTCGCCCCGTCGACACCTTGTGTTGCGCACCCGGGGCGACACCGGAGGCGCCACCCGCGTTGACTTCGCCGAACTGGCACCCGACCTGTCGACGTTTCTCGGCCAGGCCGCGTACCTGCAACTCGGATACTTTGAAACGCTGACACGTGGCATCCGGGCTACCCCTGACCTCCACGAAAAAGATGTGCTGTCAGAAGCCGCGGCCGCCGCCTACACCAAGCACCGGGGCATTGTTGATCTCATTCGCGAGCAGGGCGAAGAACCAACAGAGGTCATGCTGCCCTTTCGTGAGCAGCTCGATGCTTTTCGACAAAAAACCATCGGTGTGCGACAGCAAGAGACACTGCTGTCTGTATATATAACAGCCGGGATGCTGGACGACTTTTATCTTGCACTAGCCGCAAGCTACGGCAAGGTCGGCGAGCAGGTAGCCGAAATACTCAGCGCTGCAGATGACCGCCAGGGCATAATCAGCATTATCCAGCGCACAATTGCCAGCGACGAACAGTGGCGCTCCCTGCTGTCTATGTGGGCGCGGCGTCTGGTAGGCGACACTATTTTGGTGGCGCGCACGGCGCTACGAACCCCGGCATTAGCGGGGCCCGACCAGGAGCGCGTCGAACCCGTGTTTACCGAGTTAATGGCTGCTCATGCACGCCGCATGGACGCAATGGGGCTGGCGGCCTAAAGCCCCATCGCTTGGCGCTGCTGGGCGTCACTGCGGCGTCGAACTGTCGTAAGAAGCAGGGTGGCCCCGGCGGTGACAGCTAGGCTTCCGCCCACCGACGCCAGCCACAACCACACGCTGCTCTCTGCAACCCCGAGCCACTGCATGATGGTGTACGTGGCTGCAGCCAGGGCTGTTGCCAGCGCCGGGGCAACAGCCCTGCCACGAAGCAGACGCCCCGGCAAAAGAAAATGCAGGGCGACGCCGAGAGAGCACGCTGCAATGATGGCCAGCAGAATGTACATAACGGCTCAGCGGTTATGCGACAAAGCCGACGCGACGCGACTCTTCGCTGCCGAGTTCGACAAAGCCAATGTGTGCTGTCGGCACAATGTAAGTAGCACCCTTGGTGTCGGTCAGCGTGATGTGCGGCGCGCCTCTTTCTAGCGCCTCAGCAACATTTGCTTGAACATCTGCTGCTGTCTGGCTCGTTTCGAAGTTCAGTTCGCGGCCAGAGTTGATGATGCCGATGCGGATCTCCACGCGTGCTCTCCTTTTGTTGGCGATACGCCACAACTCTACCTGTCGCGAGCAGGGAGGATCCGCGGTGGTGTTCGGGATGTCAGACCTGCGCACTACCGTTGATGTTATGCAAGCAGATGCTCGTCAGCGCGACGTTATTGACGCTGCCTCCACGGCCTCGGCGGTGGTGATTGGTGCTCCCGGCACGGGGAAGACCCATGCACTGGTTGAACGTGTCGTGCGATTGATTGACTCCGGTGAAGTGGGGGTTGACGAAGTTCTTGTCTTGACCACAAGTCGGCACGCGGCAACGGCATTGCGCGACCGGATCGGCAGCCGCATCGCAGCGGCCACACCGGGCCCGTTAGCGCGGTCACTCGGCTCTTTTGCTTTTGCTGTGGTGCGTGCTGAGGCGGCGCGCCGAGGAGAAGAACCGCCCGCTCTTCTGACGGGGGCAGATCAAGACAGAATTATTGCCGAGCTGCTTGCGGGCGACGCCGAAGACGAGCAGCGCGGTCAGCTGCGCTGGCCAGAAAACCTGGGGAAGGTCGTGCGCGACTCGCGCGACTTTCGTTCCGAGCTCCGTGCATTTATGGCGCAGTGCGCAGAACTATCGGTTAGCGACACCGAGTTGCGGGCAGCAGGGAACGACGCATGGCGTGCCGTTGCTGACTTCACTCATGACTACCGCGCGGTTCTTGACCGACTGCGCAGCGCTCACCGCGATGCTGCCGAACTCCTCACGGAGGCTGCGACCGTGCTTCGCTCGGGCGCGGCCGGGCCTTTCGACCACATCAGGGTGGTGCTGGTTGATGACGCGCAAGAACTGACCCGCGGCGGCGTCGCGGTCGTCGAGGCGCTGATGCAGAAAAACGTGGCTGTCATGGCATTCGGAGACCCCGATATTTCTTCCGGGGCGTTTCGTGGTGTTTCGGCTGAGCTTTTCGCTGAACTGGCCGATATTCTTCGCGAGACCTATGTGTTGGAAAATGCCCATCGGCAAACACCGCAGCTGATGGCTCTGACCCGGCAAGTGACATCGACCATTGGCGCGGCAGGTCGCATTGATCATCGTCGCCCGCCCGAGCATGAGCCGACAGAAAGGTCGGAGAACGGCAGTATCGCAACGCTCATTGCCGACTCGCCACATGACGAGATCGATGCGATTGCTGGGCAGCTGCGCCGCTGGCACCTCGACAGCGGCATTCCCTGGGATGCCATGGCGGTGGTAGCGCACGATACGCGTCAAATTATTCAGCTCGAACGCGAGCTAGCCGCGCGGGAAGTGCCCACACGAGCCGAGGGAGTGCAGAGCCCCATAGGCAGTGAGCCCATTGTGCAAGACATCCTGGGTGTTATACGTCTAGCACTGACCGAACCCAATGATCGTGATGTCGACGACCTGCAGGCAGCACTGCGTTCCCCCTTCGGCGGGCTTGATGGCGTCGGGCTCCGACGCTTGCGTGCCCGGCTGCGCCAAGCCGAACTGCGCGACAACGGCAGTTCATCGGCGCGTGTACTGCTCATACAGGCGATGGCCGCCCCTGCACAGCTCACACTGATCGATGCTCCGGAGGCGCGCGCAGCAGAAAGGTTTGCCCGCCTCCTCGCCGATCTGCGCAGTGCTGTGCGCGACGGTGAAACCATCCATGAGCTGCTGTGGCTGGTGTGGAACAAAGCCCGAACAATGCACGGTCAATCGCTGGCGCAGACCTGGCATCGCGAAGCCGCTCAGCCCGCGGGACGAGAAACAGCTCACGCGCTGGACGCTCTTGTTGCCCTATTTGGCGCGGCCAAGAGGTTTACCGAGCGCTATCCCGACGAGGGGCCGCAACCATTTATCCACCAGATTCTTGATAGCGAGGTACCCGAAGACACGCTTGCGGCACCGCTACGCGGCGGCTCCGTTGCCCTGATGACACCAGCGACAGCACTCGGAACAGAGTACGACGCGGTGGTCGTGGCGGGAGTGAACGATGGTGTGTGGCCGAACGTGCGCCTGCGTAGCGAGCTGTTGCAATCATGGCGTCTGGCCGACGCCATACACGCGGCACGCAGCAGCCAACCCGATATCGCCAGCGACGTCGTTGACCGACGCCGACTTGCTATGTACGACGAGCTGCGACTCTTTGTGCGTGCCGTCTCACGTGCGAGGCGCTATCTGCTCGTCACCGCCACAAGTGATGACGACCACGCCGCGAGCGTATTTTTTCGTTTCTTACCCGACCCGTTGCCGTCGACAGCCGAGTTTTCGGGCACCGACGGGCATCCGTTGACACTTCGCGGTCTCGTTTCGCTTCACCGGCGCACCCTCACCACCTCGAACGATCCACAGCAGCGCCGTCATGCTGCCGAACAGCTCGCCGTGCTCGCGCGTGAGCTCGTGCCGGGCGCAGACCCGTCGGAGTGGTATGGCCTTGCGCCGACAACGACGCACACGCCTCTGCACGACCTTGGCGAAGACAGCGTCAGGGTATCGCCGTCGCAACTGGAACGATTTGAAAGGTGCGCACTCGACTGGGCGATCCGGTCTCTCGGTGGCGAAGTGTCGTCGTCAGCAGCCGGAATCGGAACCATTGTGCACGCGGCCATGGAAAAGGCTCCCGCCGGCAATCTGCAAGAACTCACCGAGGTTCTTGACGAGCGCTGGGGAGAACTTGAGTTCGAAGCGCGCTGGCAAGAACAGTCCCAGAGACGTTGGGCCGAACTTCTTGTGCAGCGCCTGCACTTTTACCTTGACCGTGCACATCGAGAAAACGTACATGTGGCGGGCCATGAGATTCGATTCCGGATCGACGTCGATCTTGAAGGAGACAAGCCCCGAGTGCGCGGATCTCGCGTGCTCACACCCGAGGGAACATGGCTTTCTCTCGCACCCGGCGCGAACGAAACATCGACGGATGACACTCACGGTGAGAGCCGACCACGAGCCCGCGCCACCATCTCGGGCTCGATGGATCGTGTTGAACTCTACGGTCCGCACAATGGCGAAGACCTCCCTGCAGGGTCGGGGTCGCGCCGAGCCGTCGTCATCGACCTGAAAACCGGGCGGAGCGAAAACAGTTTCGGCGCCGACACGATCGCTGAACACGCTCAACTTGCCGCCTACCAGCTGGCGTACCGGGCTGGGCTCGGTGAGCACCTGGCCTCCGACGACACCGAACTTGCCGGCGCACGCCTGGTTGTGCTGTCGAAAACGCTGAAGGGCTCAAACTACCGGATTGCGCACCAGCAGCCCATGTCTGACAGCGGCGAAGAAGAATTTCTGCAGCGCATCGCCCGTGTGGCACACGGTATGGCCAGCAGTATTTTCGCAGCCAATATCGACCAGCACTGTACGAGTGACCGCTATGCGGTCTGCACCATTCACACGATTAAAGCGGTGAGCTCATCATGACGAATACGCCCACTCCAACCCCGGCATGGTCGGGAAACGGAGGGCTGAGCGCCAGCGATGTTGCTATTGCTCTTGGCCTTCCACAGCCCACACAGCAGCAGGAGGCGGTGATCGAAGCGCCCCCGGTACCCACGCTGGTTGTTGCCGGCGCGGGTAGCGGAAAAACCGAAACCATGGCGGGGCGCGTCGTGTGGCTCGTCGCAAACGGACACGTGCGTCGAGACCAGGTGCTGGGCCTCACGTTTACCCGCAAAGCCGCGGGAGAGCTGGCAGAGAGAATCGAACGCCGCCTGGCGCGCATCGATGAATATGCGCAGCGCGGGCTTCTCGCCCACCTTCCTGAACTCGCCCGCAGCGGAGAGCTCGACAGCATCGACCACCATGACACCGGTATCCGGATGCAGCAGCTCACGGCAATCGCGCGCCGCTACAGCACATCCGACAAGGCCACGACGGTCGCTGCTGACGCGCTGCTCGTGCGCCCCCATGTATCGACCTACAACGCCTTTGCCGATGCTCTCGTGCGCGACAATGCAGCCTATATAGGTCGTGACCCTGAAGCAGGGATGCTCAGCGGCGCTGCATCGTGGCTGATCGCACGTGAAATCGTGATCGACTCCGATGAAACATTGCTGGCAGAAAAAGACTATGCACTCTCGAGCCTGGTCGACGCAGTAATCACGCTCGCTTCCGAGGCGCTCGACCACCACACCGACCTGGCAACAATTGAAAAGTTCGCGGCAACAACCGCTGAGCAACTGCAAGAATTTACCAATCCTGCCCTGCAGTCGCCCGGCGACATTGAACGTGCACACACAGCAGTGGAAGCGCTCGCTCTTCTTGCGCGGCTCGCGCGCACCTATGGCGCGACAAAGCAGGCACTGTCAGTGCTTGATTTTGCCGACCAGGTCTCGGGAGCACTACAGGCTATCCACGCGCGGCCATCGATCATGGCGGAGTACCGCGACCAGTACCGCATTGTGCTGCTCGACGAATATCAAGACACCTCCGTGCTGCAGACAGAGCTACTGTCAACGCTCTTCTCCGATACCGCCGTCATGGCCGTGGGCGACCCCCATCAGTCCATCTACGGCTGGCGAGGAGCCAGCGCCGACAACCTGGCCACCTTTGCTGAAGCCTTTAGCCGCGAAACACCCGCCGCACGCCACGACCTCACCGTCAGCTGGCGCAACGATCGCGCTATTCTCACCGCGGCAAACGCGCTCCTCGCCCCGGCCGGAACCCACAGCTCCCTCACCGTCGAACCCCTCCAACCACGCCCCGGCGCTGACCGCGGCCGCATCGACTGGGTCTATAGCGAAACCGTCGACAATGAGGCAGATGAGGTAGCAGCATGGTTTCAGCAACAGCGGGCCGAACATGCGGCATCCGGCACCAGCAAACCCCACACCGGGGCCATACTTTTTCGAGCCAAAAAACACATGGCCGTCTTTGCTGAAGCCCTCGAAAGACACGGTGTACCGCACAGAGTATTGGGATTAGGTGGCCTTATTCACACTCCGGAGGTCACCGACATCGTGGCTGTTCTGCGCGTCATCGACGACCCCACGCAAGGCTCATCGCTCCTGCGGATACTCGCCGGCCCCCGCTTTGCCATGGGGGTTGCCGACCTTGCCGCACTGGAAAGCCTTGCCCGCCATCTGGCCCGGCGCGACGAATCACTCCAGCCACTCGGCGAAGACCTTGCCGCACGACTGCGGGCATCGGCGGGCACCGATGAGCAGGGATCGATTATCGACGCGCTCGATGTTCTTCGGTCACTGCCTGCGCACTATCAACTGCTGAAGAACTTCTCTCCAGACGGGCACACGAGGCTCATCGAGGCAAGCGAAATGTTTGCTCGTCTTCGTCGCACTGCCATGCAGGTGAGTATTCCCGAGTTGCTGCGCTCTGTCGAAGCCGAGCTGCGGCTGGATATCGAGCTGATGGCCAACGAAACACGCGGTCATCCGCGGAACGCACTGGTGCATGTGAGGGCGTTTGCCGATGAAGTCCGTGGATTCCTCGACGTATCCCCGCGCGGCAACCTCAACGCACTTTTGGCGTGGCTTGATCGCGCCGAACAGGCTGATGAACTTATTCCGCGGCCAGAACCACCCGAGCCCGGGGTCGTGCAACTGCTCACGGTCCACGGCTCGAAAGGTTTGGAGTGGGACGCCGTGGCCGTACCCCGCATGGTAAAAGATGAGATCCCCCAGAAACCTCAATCAACCATGGGTTGGCTAAGTCTGGGCCGACTACCGCACCGTTTTCGTGGCGATTACCGGGCGTTGCCGGATATTGATTTGCACATCGATACGAGCACAACAGTCAAAGATTTGCGCGGCCGCCTCACTCAGTACAAGACGGCGATGAAAACATACCTCCTGGAAGAAGAACGCCGGCTCGCCTATGTGGCTATCACCCGTGCGCGTAGCAATTTGCTGCTCAGCGGTTCGTGGTGGGCAGGCCAGAGCAAACCTCGCACGCCCAGCAGCTACAGCCACGAAATAGCGGTAGCTGTCGGGCTGCCCAGCGATCATCCCGCGAGCCCAGAGAGCACGGCGAGCCCCGAAAACACCGACAACCCGTACTCGCACTCGGCCGAAACCCTGAACTGGCCGATTGATGCTCTGGGCCAGCGCCGACGCAGCGTAGAAGACGCAGCACACCAGGTATACCAGGCCCAGCAGTTAGAGAGTGAGCAGCCACAGAAATCGTACGAGCCCACACCGGCCCTGCGGCGATTGCTGGCCGAACGCGACTCGCGTCGTGCCCGACCTGCGGCATCGGCACCCACCCGTGTTCCCGCATCACGGTTCAAAGACTATGTGACCGATTACGCCGCAACCGTCGAATCGATCTATCGACCAATGCCCGAAAAACCGTACCGACAAACCCGGCTAGGAACCCTGTTCCACGCATGGGTTGAGCATCGCTCAGGCATGACCGGTGCCAGCACCACGCTCGACGATGCACTGTGGGAACACGACGACGACACCGCCGACGGAGGAGCACTCACCGCGGCTGACGCCGAACAGCTTCAGCAACTGCAGAACACTTTTGAACAGTCACCGTGGGCGCACCTGCAACCGATCTCGGTCGAAGAAGAAATCAACTTCGCGCTGCATACCGGCACCGAGTCGCACATTGTCATTTGCAAACTCGACGCGGTCTACCGTCGAAACGGCCGCATCGAAATCGTGGACTGGAAGACAGGTCAGCCACCACGCTCACAAGAAGAAAAAGACGACCGGATGCTGCAGCTAGCCCTGTACCGGCTCGCCTACCACCGCCGCTACGGCATCCCTATGGACGACATCGACGTTGTGCTGTACTACGTCGGCGACGACATTACGGTGCGTGCCGACCGCGACTATTCAGAGGACGAGTTAGTCCAGCGCTGGATCGCCGCGCGGGCGGCACGCTGAGCCTCCGCAGCATCCGGATTATCTGCATCGTCGGCGCCTATGTTGTCGGCACCGGTATGCGTATCCGCGTCGGCAGCGGATTCCTCAGACTCGTCGGCATCCGACTGCTCGGCAACAGGGCCGGTGTCGCTGGGGGAGTGTGGGACAGCAGCGGTATCGCTGTCGTCGAGCGGCTGCGTGTGCGTTGACGGCGTGAGCATAAGATCACCCGGATCATAGGCATCGGTCTGCATCGAAGTATCTACCATCGGTGTCGGTGTGGCAGGCACACGGTCAAGGGCATCCAGTGCATCATCAACACTCGACGACCGCACGGCGCGCGGAATCAACTCATCATCACGCACACCGTCGGCGAGCGAATCAAGAAGCTGCGCGGCGTCGTCGATAACCTCCTGCTTGCGCGTCTCGACACCGTGAATAAGCCAGCGGGCAAAATCGAGTTCGGCTGCGAGACGAGCACGGGTTGCCAGGGCGGCATCCGGAGTACGCAGCGCAGCCGCAGCATAGGCGGCGTGCACATCGTCTGCGGCTTCAGGAGCCGTCGACAACCAGGCGAGGTCGACTGCTGGATCGCCGATCGACAGGCCATGCCACCCGACCAAACCCTGCACCTGTGGGCCGGCCTCGGCGTCGTCACGGTACACGAAGGTGTGCGCCTGCGCACCGCCCAGTGTCACAGTGGATTCAAACTGCCACAGGTCATCGCGCTCAACAGCTTCACGCCACCGCACAATCAGTCGCGCAGAAACATGACCGGTGGCAGCTGCGCGATCAATAAGATCGGCGACCGCCTTGCGCACCTCGGAAGGGTTACGCTCGGGCAAACCTGCACTGCGAACCACCGACGGTGGAAGCGTATGCACGGCCGCTAAAGCAGCACCAGCCGACTCGGCAGCACCACGACCCGGAGGAATATCGGCAGCGTCAACCTGAAAACCATCAATGAGACTGACAACAATGCAGCGGTCGGTACCGACAAGAGCTTCACCAAGAAACTCCGGAATTTGCAGCGGCAGCATCGACCGTGCTCCCGCTGTGAGCGCGCGCAGCGCCAAAGACTCACTGGCCAGCTCTGCCGCCGTCTCATCGTCTGTTGCAACCCTGATTACTGCCTCGCTACCATCGGCCAGGGTGACCACGGCAGAATCAAAACGCCCATCGCTGTGCGATGTGAGAGCGCGGGCACCAGTAACCTCGGTGCCGGGCACAGCTGCTGTCACGGCCGCGGCTAGAGTGAAGGGTGATCGAGCCATGCACCCAGCGTAGGTCGGTTGGAGCAGATGCTCGCCGATCGCCACGCTGAGAACTACGACACGGTCGCTCAGAGTGAATCCTGATGGCGCAGGAAAGAGAGGATGCCGATGAGCACGCAACCGTGGGCTTTTGATCGAGTTGCTGGAGAACGCGACGACACCGAGCTGGTCGCCCGCAGCCTGCAGCATCCGGAAGCCCGCGTCATTATTGTGCGTGCCGGAAAAACACCGTGGCGTGATGGCCCGGTGCTCTTTACCGCGCAAGAAGCACGCCGAATTCTGGGTGACACAGGCTCTGCCGACAGCACACCCGCCGAGGACGTACAGTGGGCGTTTTTAGGACACCTCTCGTCGAAAACCCCCGTGCTGTTAGCGGCTCTCGCAGAAGAGCACATGCTGAGCAGTGAGCACGATCTCGGTGACGATGAGTGGGGTGGCGTGCGTGATAGCGCGAACCTGTCGGCAGAACACGCCGAACTTCTTGTCACCGCTGTCTCACTGGCGGCCTGGCTCGTGCGCAACACCTACTGCAGCAGCTGCGGCCGCCAACTGGAAACACAACAGAGCGGTTGGTCACGACGATGCGACCACTGTCGCCGAGAGTTTTTTCCGCGCACCGACCCGGCTGTTATTGTTGCCGTCCGCAGCTCTGACGGCGACAAGCTGCTGTTAGGCGCCAACGCGGCCTGGCGGGGCGAAATGTATTCATGCTTTGCCGGTTTTGTGGAGGCCGGGGAATCATTAGAAACCACGGTGCACCGTGAAATTGCCGAAGAAGCCGGCGTGCGGCTTTCTGACGTCGCCTATTTGTCGTCGCAGCCATGGCCTTTTCCGCACTCGCTCATGGTCGGCTTTCACGCTGTCGCGATCGACGACTCGGCTGCCCACGGTGATGGCGACGAAATTATCGCCGTGCGCTGGCTGACACGCGCCGAAATCGGGTCAGCGCTGCGCGGCGACGGCCCCGTGGGTTTGCCGGGGCCCGCCTCGATCGCACGGACTCTGATCGAAGACTGGTATCACCGTGGCGGAGGCGAAAATCAAGGGGAGGTAGCGTGAGCGCGCTCGACGCTCTCGATGACCAACAGCGTGAGGCAGCATCAACGCTGCGAGGCCCAGTGGTGGTTCTCGCCGGTGCCGGAACCGGAAAAACTCGGGTGATCACGCACCGCATTGCTCACGGCGTGGAGGTGGGGGCGTATACGCCCTCGCGCGTCATGGCCGTCACCTTTACCGCCAAAGCTGCTGGAGAAATGCGTGGCCGTCTTCGGCAACTCGGTGTTGACGGTGTCGCTGCACGCACCTTTCACTCGGCGGCGCTGTCTCAACTGAACTATTTTTGGCCGACGGTCGCGGGGTCTTCCGCACCGGGACTCATCGACAATAAAGTGCGACTGCTCGCACACGCCGTACACGACCGCGGCCTGCGGTGGGACACCGCAACACTGCGTGATGTGGCATCGGTGATTGAATGGCGCAAAGTCTCGATGCTCTCGATCGATGACGCTGTCGAGCGGCATCCGGGAGTAACTAACGTTGATAAGACACAGTTGGCTGACGCCCTGCGAGCCTATGAAGCGTTGAAAGATGAGCGTCGCCGCCTCGACTTTGAAGACGTACTCTTGGCGTGCGCGGGCATGCTCGAAGCCGAACCCCGCGTCGCCGCAGCCGTCCACGAACAGTACCGACACTTCACCGTCGACGAATATCAAGACGTCTCGCCGCTGCAAAACCGTTTGCTCGAACTGTGGCTCGGAAACCGCAGAGACCTGTGCGTGGTCGGTGACCCGGCGCAGACCATCTATTCATTTACCGGTGCCGACCAGCGGTACCTGCTCGAATTTACGCACCGGTATACCGACGCCACAACAGTGCGGCTGGAAACCAATTATCGCTCGACCGAACAGGTGTTAGCTGTTGCTAACAGCCTGATGAAAACCCAGCACGGAGCCCTGCAGCTCAGTGCTGCGCGAGCAACACCGACCGCCGATGTTCCCACCCTCACTCGCTATCGCACCGATGAAGAAGAGTCTTCTGGGGTCGCACGCGATATTGCCACGAGGCTGGCAGCGGGCGTACCCGCGTCAGATATTGCGGTGCTGTACCGTTCGCACGCCCAGTCGGCCGCGGTGATATCAGCACTGGCCCAGCACGGTGTTTCTGCCACAGTGTTGGGTGGCCGCAAATTTTTTGATATTCCCGAGGTTCGTCAGGCAATCGTGGCGCTCCGAGGCGCCGCTGTTGCGCCCAGTGGGCGCGAATTTATTGTTGACGTGCGTGATGTTCTGCACAGCCTCGGTTTTCGAGAAGACCCGCCCGAGGCTTCAGGTGCCGTGCGCGAAGTGTGGGAAGCACGTCGTGCCCTGCTGCAACTGGCCGAGGAGGCTCCTCCCACAACAACCCTTCGAGAATTCAGCGACGAACTGATGGCGCGCGCAAAATCTCAGCATGAACCCACACTTGATACGGTCACGCTCTCGACCCTGCACGCCGCAAAAGGTCTCGAATGGCCGCATGTTTATATAATCGGATGCTCCGAGGGGCTCATGCCCATCTCTTATGCCACGAGCATGCGTGCCGTTGACGAAGAACGAAGGCTCGTATATGTGGGAATTACGCGATCTGAACGGACTCTGAAGCTGTCATGGGCGGAACAAGCTGGAGCACGCGACCGGCGGGCCTCACGCTTTCTGACGGAGATTGGCACAGGCACTCTGCGTGAAACTGCACCGTCCGCCACACGTGCACGCCGTCATCGGTAATGCGAACGGCTCGTCCTGGCTGCCCGACCAGTAGTTGTAGTGCCGCGCGGGCCGCCGCAACCGCCCGGTGAACGGGAATCGCCACAGGGCCGCGTCCGAGCAACTGTGCGTGAATGCGTGCCCAGTGCGGGCTGCGCGCGCGGTCGTGTTCATCGCGACACGTCAGGCACGGGGTTTCTCCCGGGCGAACAAGCGGCCCCACACTTACGCCTGCCTCATCAAACGATACGGGCAAGTGCGCGCGGTCATCGGCCATAAACGGTGTGCAGAGTGCTGCCGGAGCCACTCCGTACAGCAGCATCAGCGCCACGGTGTCGTCTCGGTCGGCAGAAGCAGCCGGGCCAACCGCAACCTCGGCATCACGAAACACCTCGGTGACGAGCGCTTCGGCCCGCACCGGGAACGGCTCAGGCATCACCAGTTCTATCGCCGGATACTGCATACGCTCTTTGTGCAAGACCGGCCCGAGCGTTTGTAACAGTGCACGGGCGGCTGCTTCAGGAGCCCCCAGGTCAAAGCACACGACAGCAAAAGACGCAGGCCGGATGCCGCTGCGCAGCGCCATCAATAGCTTTTCTACCCACTCCTCATCAAGCGCCACCGTCACGAGCGCATCGGCACCGAACTGGACCGTGCTCTCGTCTTGCCACAGCAGAGGATAAGCCGGATCTAATCGAAGAACAGAGCTGGGGGAGTGCATGCCCTGATTGTTGCGTGATTACGTGGCACGCAGCATCCGGCTCGTGCCAACAGTGGACAAAACAGGCCCGCACCACTGTGGGGAGGAAACGCGGCAGCCGTGCTTAGACGGGAGTCTCCGGCGACGACGGCTCGTCGCCGTCAGCATCCTCACCAGCGTCACCGTTACTGTCGCTGTCGCTGTCGCTGTCGCCACTAAAGTCGTCGCCCTGCAATAAACGAGTCAACGCCTCATCCATCTCGTCTTGCTGCGGCTCTTCACCGCGCTCGCGGGCTTCCAGTCGCGCAATGAGCTGCGTCGGGTCGTCGATATCGGACGGCTGCGGCATGAGGTCGGGGTAGTCCCACAGAGCATCCCGCGCGCTAATACCGACCGCATCACCGATCGCCTGCCACATCGCGGCAGCCTCGCGCAGGCGGCGAGGCCGAATACGCAGCCCCACCAGCGCACCGAGGGCGTCTTCTGCAGGACCACCTTCGGCGCGGCGGCGACGCGCGGCCTCACCGATCCGTGCGGCATCCGGAAGCCGCGCGGTAGCCGTGCCGGTAACAACATCGACCCAGCCATCAATGGTGGCAATAAGGTGCTCCAGTTTTTCGAGCGCGGCACGCTGCGCGTCCGACAGCGTCGGCAACAGCGCGCCCTCATCCATCGCCGACTTGAGTTCTTCGAGATTCGTGGGATCGATACGGTCGGCCACAGCATCGAGCGCCTCGATATCGACCTCCACACCGCGCGCAAAATCAGTGATCTTCGACATCACATGCAGATGCAGCCAGCGGGCATGCCGGTACAGCCGGGCGTACGCCATTTCGCGCGTCGCGAGGTACAACTGCAGCTGATCGTCGGGTATTTCCAGGCCCTCCGCAAAACCGCCGAGGTTCTGTGGAATGACCGCTGCCGTACCCGCAGGCAGCACGGGAATACCCACGTCTCCGCCTGAGACAACCTCGAGAGAAAGCTCACCCAAAACACGGCCAAACTGCATAGCAAAGACCGAAGCCCCCAGGCCCCGCATCAGTGATGCGGCATCGTTCACAACCGTCTGCATCTCGTCGGGCACATGCGAACCGAGTGCTTCGGTGAGAGCTTCGGCAATACTCGTGGAGACGGGTTCTGCCACTTCGCGCCACACCGGCAGCGATTTTTCTACCCATTCGCCTCGCGTCATCGTTACCGGCGGCTGGGACAGTTCACCCAGGTTCGTAGCCTCGCCCAGCCAGAGCGAAGCCAGCGCAAACACTTCAGACAAGCTGGTGCGGTCACCAGCAGTTATGCCCTGACCGTCTCGATTTGCGACGTGCAACGCCTGTTGTAGCGTGCTCTGCCACGGGTCGCCACCCATCCCGAATGCTGCCTGCATCTGTTTCATGATGGCTGCCAGCTGAGCCGGATCCGGCTGCATACCGTCGGCACCCATGAGCCCACTCAGGTCAAACCCCTGAATGTTCATACCCTCGGGTAGGTCGCCTCCGCCGAGCATGCGGCGCAGGAACTCCTGGAAATCATCGGAATGTGAATCGTCATGCGTCATGGTGGCCCTCTCAGCACTTCGCTAGCCGTGGGTTCTACGCTAGTTGCAGCATCCTGGTGCATGCTTGATTCCGGATGCCTTTGTGTACGCCGGTCGCGAACGAGGCCGACGCATCCGTGTCGTGAACAATCCCCACACCCGCACCGGAGGACCCGTGGCAGCAACCCCGCTCGACAAAGAAGCACGTCGGCTGCGTGTGGGACTGGGTGCCCTCGTCGCGGCGTTGCTTGCGCTGCTGGTGATCACTTTCTTGCCCAGCGGATTTGTGATCCAACAGCCAGGGCCGGTCTACAACACCCTCGGGAGCGCACAGAACAAAGACGGCGACGAGATTTCACTCATCGCGGTCGACGACGAAGAGTCTTATCCCACAGCGGGGGCACTCGACCTCACCACCGTGCAGGTGCGGGGCAACCGCGACCACAACGCCTCATGGCCGGAGGCATTCGCCGCGTGGCTCAGCCCCGCCAAGGCCGTCATTCCTGTCGATCTTGTTTTTCCGCAGGGGCTCACAACCCAACAGCGCGACGAACGCAACGCCGCACTCATGATCGACTCGCAGCACGAAGCAACAGCTGCAGCACTGACATTTTTGGGGTACGACGTGCAAGCACGCATCACCGTGCACCAACTTGTTGAAGGCTCACCGGCATCCGGAAGCCTCGATGCAGGCGACACCATAGTCGCGGCCAATGGCACGCCGATCGGCGATGTGGAAACACTGCGCGCGGTCATCAACGACGGTGGCGGCAGCGCGGTAACAATCACTCGCACCCGCGACGGACAAACCAGTGATGTCGAGATCGTTCCCGAAAAAGCGCAGGGCAACTGGGTGATTGGCGTTACCCTCACAACCGACTACTCTTTTCCGGTCGACGTCACACTGCAACTCGACAACGTTGGTGGGCCCAGCGCAGGCATGATGTTTGCCCTCGGCATTATCGACGTATTGACGCCGGAAGAACTCACCGGCGGCCGCCACATCGCCGGTACGGGAACGATCGATGCCGCCGGCACCGTCGGGCCAATCGGCGGCATCCGGCAAAAACTTTACGGTGCGCGCGATGCCGGGGCCGATTTCTTTCTCGCCCCCGCAGCCAACTGCAACGAGGTCGTGGGGCATGTGCCCAGCGGACTGCAGGTTGTGCGCACAGAAACTCTGCAGCAGTCGATCGACGCGCTCACCGTTATTGCCGAGGGTGGAGACATCGCCGCGCTACCCGCATGTGAGTAAAAACGCGCAGATCGTTACGAATTCCCCAGCCAGCAACAATGAGCCGTGCCTAGGATAGAGGGGTGACCACGACCCCCGAGCCGACCCAGGCCACGCCCAGCACATCCCGCCGCATCCTCACCATTACCCTGGTGGTGATCGCAGCGGTTATTGCCGCGTTCTTCATTTTCGCTTCGCTGTACACCGACTACCTCTGGTACGACCAACTGTCGTTCACCGAAGTGTTGACCACGCGCTGGCTCGCCACCGCGGTGATGTTCCTCGTGGGCTTTGTGGCAATGGCAGTACCCCTGTTCGTTTCACTGCAGCTTTCGTACCGGATGCGACCCGTCTATGTGCGGCTGAGTTCACAGCTGGATCGCTACCAAGAGGTAGTCGAACCGCTGCGCCGTCTCGGCATGTGGGGTATGCCGATCTTCTTTGGACTGTTCGCCGGGTTTGCCTCCGCTGGGTCGTGGCAGACGGTGTGGTTGTGGTTCAACTCTGTTCCGGCAGGCGAGACCGATCCGCAGTTCGGGCTCGACGTGGGTTTCTACCTGTTCGATATGCCGTTCTACTCGGGGCTTTTCGCTTTCGTTTCGGCTGTTCTGCTGCTGTGCCTGATCGTGACGGCCGTGGTGTCGTACCTGTACGGTTCGGTTCGCGTTGGACAGGGCGAACTGCGTATCTCGAAGGCCGCACGCATTCAACTGGCTGTGATCGCAGGACTCTACCTGCTCGTGCAGGCCGGAAGCCTGTGGCTCGACCGCTACGCCACACTGTTTGCGCCCAATGGTCGCATGACCGGTGCCGGATACACCGCCGTCAATGCAGTTATTCCCGGTCACACGATTTTGGCTGTTATTGCCGCCGCTGTTGCCGTGCTGTTCTTTATCACGGCGATTATCGGTCGCTGGCGTTACCCGCTGGTGGCAACCGGGCTGCTGATTGTGGCATCGCTCGTGATCGGTGTGGGATACCCGTGGGCGATCAACACGTTCCAGGTCAAGCCCAACGAGCAGGCGCTCGAAATGGAATACATTCAGCGCAACGTTGACCTCACCCGCTCGGCGTACGGCATCGCTGAAGTCGAAAAGGTTCCGTTTGAAGCACGCACCGAGGCCGAGGCCGGTCAGCTGCGGGGCGATGCGGATACGACGGCCTCGATCCGCCTCATGGACCCGGCGATTATCTCGCCCACTGTGCAGCAGCTGCAGCAGTACCGTGGCTACTACGACTTCCAAGAACCCCTCGACGTGGACCGCTACGAGATCGACGGCAAGATTCAAGACGCCGTGGTCGCGGTTCGCGAACTGAGCCTGGAAGACCTCGACCCGAGTGCTCGCACCTGGGTGAACAACACCCTCGTGTACACGCACGGTTACGGCATGGTCGTTGCCAAGGGTAACGAACGCACGGTTGAGGGCGAACCGGTCTTTATCGAGAGTGAGATGCCGACGGCTGGTGTCTTTACGGAGGGCGGTTACGAGCCTCGTATTTACTTTGGTGAAAAGTCGCCACAGTTCTCGATTGTGGGAGCCCCTGAGGGTGCAACACCCATGGAGTTGGACTATCCGCGAGGCCAGGAGGGCGAGAACCTCACCAGCACCACGTTTGATGGTGACGGTGGCCCGAGCGTCGGTAGCTTCTTTAACCGCGTGCTTTTCGCACTGAAGTTCCAGTCGGAACAGATTCTGTTCTCCGACGACCTCAACCCCGAGTCGCAGATTTTGTACGATCGCCACCCGCTCGTGCGCGTGCAGAAGGCGGCGCCGTATCTGACGCTGGATAGCGACCCGTACCCGAGCATTGTCGATGGCCGCATTGTGTGGATCATTGACGGCTACACCACGAGCGCTACCTTCCCGTATTCGACGGCCGTCAACTTCCCCCGTGCGATCAGCTCGGGTGGTTCGACAGCACCAACCTTCCCCGCGGATGACATCAACTACATTCGCAACTCGGTCAAGGCAACCGTCGACGCCTACGATGGCTCGGTCACACTGTATGCGTGGGATGACGAAGACCCGCTGCTGCAGGCCTGGCAGAACGTATACCCCACGTCGCTCAAGCCCGTCAGTGAGATGTCGGGAGAACTCATGAGCCACGTACGGTACCCCACCGACCTGTTCAAGGTGCAGCGTGCAGTGCTCGGCACCTACCACGTTGATAAAGCGCGTACGTTCTACAACCGTGACAACGGTTGGGCAACGCCGAATGACCCGACGAACGATCAGATGCTGCAGTCGCCGTACTACCTGTCGATGCAGATGCCGGGCCAAGACGAGGCCACATTCTCAATGTTCACCACCTTTATTCCCGACAGTGGTTCTCGTAACGTGCTGATGGGGTACCTGTCGGTCGACTCCGATGCCGGTACAGAAAAAGGCAAGGTGAGCGACGACTACGGCAAGATGCGTCTGCTAGAAATCTCGGCCGACACGACAGTGCCCGGGCCCGGTCAGGTGCAGAACTCCTTTAACTCCGACACACAGATCGCGCAAGAAATGAACGTTCTGCGTATCGGTGCATCGGATGTGAAGCTCGGCAACCTGCTGACGCTACCCGTGGGTGGCGGTCTGCTCTATGTGCAGCCGGTGTACGTGCAGTCGACGGGCGGAACCTCATATCCGCTGCTGCGCAAGGTACTGGTGGCTTTTGGTGACCAACTTGCCTTCGAAAACACGCTTTCTGAAGCCCTCGACACACTCTTCGGCGGAGACTCCGGAGCCCCAACAGGGGATGAAGACGAAGTGCAGCCGGATGATGCGGAAGATACCCCGGATGGCGGTGACACGCCGGCACCCCCTGCGGTAGACCCCACGGCCCAGATGCTGTTGGAGACGGCTCGCGAGGCGATGGCCGAGCGTGACGCCGCTTTGAAGGCCGGTGACCTCACCAAGTTCGCCGCTGCCGACAAGCGCCTTGTAGAAGCGATCGAGAAGCTTCTGCTGCTCGAAGAGGGCGACACCGCCACCGAGTAGCTGTTGCGATAACGCACACGAGCGCGGTGCCCGAGCGAACTATTCACTC
>NZ_JBNTKE010000002.1:0-629890 GCF_050408645.1 Microbacterium luticellae | reverse complement strand
TTCGTCGTGGAATTCGTCGGTTGTGTGCGGGGCGGAAAACGAATGTGGGTAGGTCACACCGGAGATGTCGGAGCGGGAGCACTGATGTGCCTCGGGATGGCAGCGATGTGCCTGCCAATGCTTGTTGGTTGAGGCTGCCCTGTCCAGGGCGGCACAAAGTAAGGAGAAATCAATGCAAGAATCTACACAACAGCAGACGCTGTCTTGGGCGAAGCGTCCAAGGCTGATGGGTGGCGCGGCCGTGCTGGGTGCGATCGCGCTGACATTCGGGGGCGCCATAGCAGCGAACGCGCACGTCACAGTGAGCTCAGACACAGCAGAAGCCGGTGCTTACGCGCTACTTACGTTCAGCGTTCCCCATGGGTGCGACGGGTCAGCGACAACGTCTGTGTCGATCCAGATCCCCGAAGAAATAACTTCAGTTACCGCTACGCGCAACCCGCTCTACACGGTCGAAACGATCGCCGAGACCCTTGAAAAACCGATCACCGATAGTCACGGTAACGAAGTGACTGAACGAATTGCGGAGGTTGTTTACACGGCACAAACTCCACTGCCCGATGATCAGCGGGACGCGTTTGAATTGTCGTTGCAGCTGCCCGAGGATGCGGCAGGATCGACACTGTATTTCCCCACGGTGCAAACCTGCGAGCAGGGAGAGTCGGCGTGGGTGCAGATAGCGGCCGAAGGTCAAGATCCGCACGAACTCGATCTTCCCGCTCCGGAGATCGCGATTGTTGAGGCGAGCGCGAATAGCGGTCACGATCACGGCGATCACACCGCCGAAGCTTCGGAAGCCGCGGCTCAGGATGAGACTTCGAGCGTACAGACACCGCTGGTGATCACCGCACTGGTCGTCGGAGCCCTGGGGCTCCTTGCTGGCATCGTCGCACTGGTTCGGGGACGCAAGCAGGCATGAGTCTGACCGTCGCGGGAAAGAGACAGCTCCTAGAGGGGGTGGTCATGCGGTTACTGCTGGCCATCCTCATCGGGGGTGTGCTGGCGTTAATTACTGGCGTCCCACCGGCGAATGCGCACGCGGTTCTGCTAGAGACTACGCCGGGCGATGGTGAGGCCCTTGAGCAAGCTCCAGAAACCGCCGAACTGCAGTTCAACGAACCTGTGCAGCTCATCGAGGGCGCGATCCGCCTCTTTCCTAGCGACGGTGACTCGGTCACCCTTGACGCGCACACACGCGACCACGCCGTCGTAATCTTCCTCCCTGACCGGCTCGCCGACGGCACGTATGCTCTGAGCTACCGGATCGTGTCTGCCGACGGACACCCCGTCGGGGGCGCGATTACCTTCCATATCGGCGAAGCTTCCTCATCAGCTCTGACTCCGGACGCCGAGACCGTGACATCGGCCTCCGCAGACTCGACAGTCACCGTCTTGACCGTCATTCAATACCTCGGGCTGCTCGTCTTCGCAGGATTACTGTTTTTCCATAACGTCGTTATGCGTCATCACCAGGCGCTCCCTCCGGGAGCGCGCCGTCTCACCAAAGCTGCCCTCTGGGGCGGGGCTGCCGCGTCGGTGCTTCTGCTACCTGCCTCCGCGCTGCGCATTACCGGTAAAGGCTTGGGGTCGATCCTCAATCCGGACAGCTGGCTCCCGGGAATGCAGTGGCCTCCGATACTCGTTGCGGCCATCGCGGTGGTCACTGGTTCTGCTGCCTACTTCCTCGGCGCACGCGTCCGTTCCGTGGCGGCCCGAGTCTCATCTGCGCTGCTGGCTGCCACGGCGACCTCGGCGCCAGTCCTAGTCGGGCACTCCCGAACCAGGGAGCCCGGATGGCTCATGATCGCGGCAGATATTTCGCATCTTGTCGTCGCAGCATTCTGGACAGGCGGCGTAATCGGGCTTCTCCTGTTCATAGCGTCTGCCAGTCCGCGACGTGGCGGGGTTTCTACAGATGTTGAACAAGCCGCCCAGGCGACAGCGAGATTCTCGCGGTTCGCTCTGTATAGTGTTCTGCTGCTCGCCCTCAGTGGCACAGTCATGACCGTTCTGATCCTCGACGCACCCGAGCAGCTCGTCAGCACCGGTTACGGCCTGACCTTACTCCTCAAGCTCAGCACAGTTCTCACGGTCATCGCCCTGGCTGCGTGGAACCGCACTCGGCTTCTCCCACACATCCTTTCCGACCCACTCGTCGCTCTGAGATGGGCCACTCTCAAACGCATCCTCAGTTACGAGGCGGCCCTCATCATCACGGTTATTGCGATCACGGGATACCTCGGGAACAGTAGCCCGAGTCACGATCACCACCATGCCGGAGTCGCGGTTCAAACGACGAAACCGCAGGAAAGATCAGTGCGAATCGAATCGCAAGGATTAGTTGTGGTCGGCACACTGAGTCCCGGCACACCCGGCCCAAACGCCCTGGTCTTCAGCCTCTCCTACGACGGGGAGCCCGTCACCACGGAGGACGTTCTGGTATCTGCGCGGCTACCCGCACAACAGCTCGGACCCATTACTGCGGCTACCACACTCGACACCGCTACTGGAGAATATGAATCGTTACTTACTCTCCCTGTCCGCGGTGAGTGGCAGGTCGAGTTCACCACTCGTATCTCGACATATGATCAGCCAATCGCAATGGAGACTATTTCGATCCAATAACACTCGCTCGGCCAACGGCGCAGGTCGGGCTCCCGACTTTTGCGAACGACTTTACACAGTGATCTGACGAGTCGTTCAACTTCTATCGGGCGGTCCAGGGCCGCCACTGTTTGCGAGACACAGGCAGCTCATGCCGCATCACCGCCCGTGTCGGCAGAACACGCAAGGGCCATGTTCACGATTTATGGTTGCGCGCCGGGGACTTCCTCGACCGGTGCGCCCAATCCGGGGTCCGCACCCAAAAACACGACCACTATCTGAAGGACGCCCTATGCTGCGGCAGATGCAGGCAGCGAATGACGATCATCCACGCCAACAACCGGCACGGCAACATCTACCCGCACTTCATCTGCCTGGGTCGCAACAAAGGCCTCGCAAACCCGACGTTCTTCACCCCCATCTAAACAAGAACTCGCGACTAACCGCCGACACGGCGGCGCCGTTCGAGACGATCCTCGACGAGACGACCAAACAGCAAGCCATCGCCTGGGCAGACCAGCACACCGCTAGCAACGAAAAAAGCGATGTTGTAACCCAGAACCTGTTTCTTCAGGCCCGGGTTACAACATCGCTCATTGGGTGCGCGAGGGGGGACTTGAACTGACCTCGACCTCCTCGCGTCGCGAATCTCGGTAGGCCGTTCTGCTGCATGAAATCAACGATCTACGACGTGTGGCATGTGGATAACTCCACGGTGATACTCCGAACTACAGAGTGCTTAGCACTTTCGTTAGCACTTTTCGCAGCTCACAGGATATCGAGCCTGGTCCAGTTCGGAGGCTGAGACGAGACCCGCACCGGCCAGTAACGGTTGTGGCTGAACACGGAAGACAACCATCTCGGTCAAGGTCTGTGCGTCTGGCAATAGTCCAACGTGTTCTCCACCCAGCCCTCGGCGACGATCCCGGCGCATGCCTTCACCTATGGCAGGAACGGACTTCGACAGCGTGATTCGCGGCGGCGTACAGGGGAACACCGGGTTGGCGAACTATCGTCAGGGTAGCGATCGGCAAATGCCGTAGCTCCACAAGGGCCCCGCCTCAGAAGTGCCCGTGATGGAAGCAGGTACCGCCCATGTCGGTAACCAACATACAAGAACTCAACGGTCTCGGCCCCGTACGCGCGACTCGCGCCCGTGCCGGTGACTTTCCGCCGATAGCGAAGGCTTATACGCGGGTCTCGCAGCAGGTGAGGGATGCGGGTCTCCTGCGTCGGGCGCCCTGGTTCTACGTCCTGGTCGGACTGGTTCTTGTGGTCGCTCTCGGCGGCACGATAGCCGGATTCGTTCTGCTAGGAGAGAGCTGGTTCCAGCTCCTCATCGCGGGAGCCCTGGGGATCGTCTTCACGCAGATCGCGTTTCTCGCCCACGAAGCGGCGCACCGGCAGATCCTCTCCCTCGGTCCGGCAAATGATCGTCTTGCGCGCGTCCTCGCCGGTGCCATCGGAATGAGCTACTCCTGGTGGGACTCCAAGCACAGCCGCCACCACTCAAACCCGAACCGAGTGGGCAAGGACCCCGATATCCAGGTCGATACCATCTCGTTCCTCGAAGAAGACGCGGCCCAGGCGAGAGGATTGCGGCGCGCTATCACGAAGCGACAAGGCTGGTTCTTCTTCCCTTTGCTCACACTAGAGGGGCTGAACCTCCACTTCCACAGCCTCCGCCACCTTCTGAGCAGGGAACCGGTGAAAGGGCGCTGGATCGAGCTTGCCATCATCGCCGCGCGGTTCGCCCTCCTGATCATCCCGCTCTTCCTCTTGCTTCCTATAGGTATGGCTTTCGCGTTCCTGGGGATTCAAGTCGCGGTCTTCGGCGTGTATATGGGAGCCTCTTTCGCCCCCAATCACAAAGGGATGCCGGTGATCGCTCACGACGCGAAGCTCGACTTTTTCACGAAACAGGTGCGTACCTCGCGGAACATTCGGGGTGGGTGGTGGGCGACTTCGCTCATGGGCGGCCTCAACTACCAGGTCGAGCACCACCTGTTCCCAAGCATGTCCCGACCGTTTCTTTCGCGCGCGCGACGTATCGTCCGCGAACACTGCCGGGAACTGGGCGTCCCATACACGGAGACATCGCTGGGTCGTTCTTACGCGATTGTCGTTGACTACCTGAACCGTGTCGGTCTCTCGGCTCGTGATCCGTTCGAGTGTCCCATCAATGCCCGGTATCGCCGAGTGTGACTATCTAACCCGTGGCGAGTGGATCGAGCGGTGGGAGCGCGAAGTACGCGAGTCTGGACACGCATACGCCCCGTCTCCAGCCACCGTTGTCCGTCGACAAGCTGAGCTCGCACGAGATCAAGAACAGCAAGATGGCGCTGCAAGTGAGCGACCGTATCGAGGCGGTGAATGTGTCGGATCTGAACCGCGATGCCGATGATCCTTCGCGCGCGAACAAACAAACGAAGGTGTGAAGATTCTCCATCTGACCCGGCGGGGGAGAAGCAGATGGGACGTTCGGCCATCATCAGCCACAGAATGGGTTCTCGAATCATCGGGCTCGCTGTCGACAAGTTTCCTGCCCGTCACAAAGATTTTGTGACGTTCGGCGGTCGGGTGCCGTCTTATGTGTAGAGCGTTGTTCTTCGCTCGTTGGATGGTGCGGCCAGCGGTCGTGCTGCTGGATTGTGGAGGTAGTTCTGATGGCTACGGATGAGATGAACAAGACTGTTGCTTCTGAGGGCGGCGCATCGGTGCCGCGAAGCGTAGGGGCTGCGGGCTCGTCGCGAGTGGATCGTGCGCCTGCGGTACCGCGTCTTCCGATGGAGGAGGGTGCTTCGGCGGGACGGACGACGATCGCCGAGGGCGTGGTCGCGAAGGTCGCGGGCATCGCTGCCCGTGAGGTTTCGGGGGTGCATGCGCTTGGCGGCGGAGGGGCGCGTGCATTCGGTGCGATCCGTGACGCGGTGAACGCGACGGATCTCACGCAGGGCGTAAAGGTCGAGGTGGGTGAGACCCAGGCTGCCGCGGATATCACGATCGTGGTCGACTATCCGGCGCCGATCCAGGAAGTCGCCGATAACGTGCGCAGCGCGGTGACCGCGGCAATCACTCGTCTGGTCGGTTTGCAGGTCGTCGAGGTTAATATCGACGTGAATGATGTGCACCTGCCGATCGACGATGCCGACGACGACACCGAGTCGCGCGTCTCATGAGTGCGACGCTGACCGGGGCGCTGGTCGGCGCAGTGCTGGCCTTCGCTGCGCTGATCTTCGGGTTCTGGGGATTCCTGCTGGTCGTGCTGCTCATGGTGATCGGTGCTCTGACCGGGCGAGTGTTGTCGGGTCAGCTGGACCTTCGCGCGCTCGCTAGCGCATTCACGGGGAGGCGGACCTCGTCATGAGCGTGCTGACCGTTGCATCCCCGAGCATTAGCATTGCGAGCACACCTGATGTTGTTTCGCCGGCGCCTGGGAGCGTTCGGGTGGATGAGCGCGTCATCGACAAGGTTGTTCGGGAAGCGTCAGCGGTCGCGATCGGTGTGTCTCGAGACGACGTGAGCGTCGAGGCGGCTGAATGGGGTGGAGGTCTTGCTGTGCGAATCGCGGCGAAGCTTCCCGTCCCGGATCTCAGCGATCTCGAGGCGATTGAGGCTGCGGTTCCGGTCCTCGAACGGGTTCGTGCGCTTCAGGCCGAACTCGCTGAAGAGTTCGCGCGTTTGACAGGACGGGACATCCGCCGTGTGTCGTTCACTGTTACGGGAGCGATCATCCCGAAGCGAAAGCGGGTGAGGTAGATGACGAATACCGTGCTAAAACGTGTCGTGCGCCGAGAGACGCACTCTCCACGCACCGTCGCCACCGTGATTCTCCTTGTTCTCGTCGCCTTGTCAGCGATCTACGTGGGAATCGAGATCGTCTTACGTCTCCTCGGCATCGGCCCGTTGCTGGTCGCACCAGGGACAGCGCTGACCTGGCTGCAGGATCTGCCAGACCAGCCTCAGGGCCTGGTCGTTGCAGGAGGACTCATCGCGCTGGTTGCCGGGGTGGTTCTCGTCTGGCTCGCCCTCGGCCCTGGCCGGAGACCGAAGCACGAGCTTGGATCCTCGTCGTATGCGGTGATCGTGGACAACGGCGTGATCGCGTCGTCAGTCGCGGAGCGGGTGCGGCGTGAACTGGACCTCGCCAAAGGCGCTGTCGTCGTAGGTGTCGGTCACCGCAGTGCGGATATCACCGTCAGGCCAGAGCCCGGACAAGCCGTCGATAGGCGTCATGCACGCGCTGTCGCCGAGTCGGAACTGGTCGGCTATCAGTTGTCGCCCCGTGTAAGGGTGAGGGCAAGAGTCCTGCGCGCTGCAGATGGGGAGGTGAAGTCATGAATGCCACGAACCGAGGCGTGAACCGAGTGATCCTCTTGATCGCTGGCATCCTTCTGATCTGCGTCGGCAGCGCCACGGTGATGCCCATACTGTGGCCCGTTGCCGGCGACCTCTGGAAGAGCTGGCTATCGACCGGTGTGGACTGGATGGTCAGCGCAGATAACGCGTCTCGTATTTCGGAGGCGACTACGGTGAGCTGGTTCACTCTGGCGTTCCTCACCCTGCTGGTGCTGCTCGTGGTCATCACGGTGCTCGTTATCGCCCGGCTGGGTGGTGGGCGAAGCAGCGTGGTGATCCGTGAGGAGGCGGAAGGCGAGGTGCAGGGATCGTTCACTATTCGGGGCGGCTTCGCGGCCGACGCGATCACCCAATCGCTCGCGTCGCATGAAGAGATCCTCGCCTCGAAAGTGAACGCTCGCAGACTGTGGGGCGCTGACGTC
Organism: Microbacterium luticellae; assembly: GCF_050408645.1. Classification (NCBI taxonomy): domain Bacteria; kingdom Bacillati; phylum Actinomycetota; class Actinomycetes; order Micrococcales; family Microbacteriaceae; genus Microbacterium; species Microbacterium luticellae. The sequence goes on along the minus strand of NZ_JBNTKE010000002.1, from coordinate 622,505 downwards.
CTCCATGTGAGCGTGACGCCGAGGCAAAACGTGTCACCTGTCGATGTCTCCGAGACGGTGACGGGACTCGTCGATCGCCTTGCGACCCTACTGGGTCGGGAGATCTCGACGCTCGTTACGATCCATTCCGGGATTCGCTCGCGGCTCGCGGCTGACCAATCCCGAGTGAACTGACCCTCGCATTGCGGGGCTTAACGAAAGGAAGAACGCGATGCGTAAGAACATCCTGATACTTGCGGTGATCGCGGTCGCCGCCTATCTGGTCGGCGTGGAGTCGGCAAAGGCGCGCGGGAAGAACTACGAGGACTTGCGGCACCAGCTCGAACGGCTCTGGACAAACCCGGAGGCGAAGAAGTCACGCAAACGGATGGCGAAGAACGCCAAGAAGTCGCTCGAGAAAGCGCGCAAGAACTTTCTCGGCAGCTAGGACAGACGGGCAGCAAGACGCCTGCCCGAGAGTCCCGCTCTCGAATCCAGGGAGCGGTACAGGTAAGAAGGGAAATCACACGATGAGTGCTGAAGACAAGATGAAGGCCGCAGCTGACAAGGTCACCGGTCAGGTGAAGGAGACCGTCGGCAAGACGACCGACAATGACAAGCTCGTCGCCGAAGGCAAGGCAGACCAGGCGAAGGGAGTCATCAGGGACAAGGTCGAGGACGTCAAGGAGATGTTCAAGAAGTAACCACGCCACCGGGGCGGGCTCGCCCGCCCCGGTCACCCCGTTTCTCTCATTCGAAAGGACTGCTCTCATGGGCTTCTTCAGCTTTCTCATTCTCGGGTTGATCGCCGGCGCGATCGCCAAGCTCATCCTTCCCGGCAAGCAGGGCGGTGGCTGGTTCGTCACACTGCTGCTCGGTGTTGTCGGTGCGATGCTCGGCGGCTGGCTCGGCGGCCTCATCTTCAACGTCAACCTGCAAGGATTCTTCAACCTCTCGACCTGGCTGCTCGCGATCGGCGGCTCGATCCTGGTGTTGCTCATCTACGGTCTGATCGCCGGTCGCCGCGCGAAGAAGTGACCCAGTCTCCCAGACCATGGACGAACTGACTGGTACGGGTAAGGATGAGGGAGACGGGTGGGTGTCGCACCGCCCGTCGGCCCTCACCGGAGAGGTGCCCTTGGTATCAGGGGAATGAAGGATGAGCAGTGAGCCGTATCGCAACCCATTGGAGTCAGCGGACGACCGGATCATCGCCGGGCGCGCCGCAGACGGAGACACGGCTGCATTCGCCGTGCTCGTTCGCAGGTACGCCCCGATGATGCGTGCGTATGCGCGTCGAATCCTTCCGGGCAGCGCGGATGTCGACGACGTCGTCCAAGACGCATTCATCACCGCGTGGGATCAACTGCCGAAGCTGAATGACCCCGGACGGGTGAAGAGCTGGCTCATGCGGATCACCAGCCGCAAAGCGATCGACCGCATCCGATCCATTCGACCCTATTCGGATTTGAGCGAGACGGAGCTACCAGCGCCGGAGCGGATGGCCCCGCCGCGACGCGCGGAAGCACGAGCAGGGATCGCTGCGTTAAGCGACGCAATCAGCCAGCTCCCCGATGCTCAGCGTGAATGCTGGGTGCTGCGAGAGCTGGGTGACTACAGCTATGAGGAGATCGCCGAAGAGCTGGACGTCCGGGTGTCGACGGTTCGGGGTTTGCTTGCTCGTGCACGAAAAGACATCATTGTACGAATGGAGCAGTGGCGATGAACCAACACGATCTCCCTGATCCGCAGACCCACGTGACCGAGTTCGAGGACCTCGGTGGGCACACCATTGAAGAGCTCTCCGACTACCTCGATGCCGGGCGCACCCCTGTGGATGCTTCGATCGAAGGCTCGCCCGGTTGCCGCATCGCACTGGATGCCCTGACCCGTCTTCGTGAGCTCACCCCCGAGCTCCTTGCAGCCGACACTTCGGCGGAACCGGAGCCCGACGACACCTGGGTGCAGAGCATCCTCGCCGGCATCACCCTGGACGCGCGCGCCGGACGGCGCATCCCGCTGCCTGCGCCCGCGCTCGAAGCCGACTTGGGCATCACCGAGGGCGCTGTCCGGGGTGTGATCCGCGCGGCGGAGCATACCGTGCCCGGCGTCGTTATCGGCAAATGCCGATTCGACGGAGATGTCACGGTGCCGGGCGAACCCGTGCGAATCCGAGTCGATGTCAGCGTGCCCTACGGCGAACCGATCCCGGATCTTGCGGATCGGCTCCGCACTGAGATCAGTGCACGTGTGATGACACACACCACTCTGAACGTGACCGGCATCGACATCACCGTGCACGATATCCAGCAGCTTCGGAACCTGACGGAAGGAAACCGATGACCGAGCCGACGGGTCAGGCAATGGCCGCGGACATCGAGACCGCGGTCCGGGCCGTTCCCGGAGTGACTACGATCTTCCGGACAGGCGGCATCATCTCAAAAGTGGTCGATGCTGGCGCTCAGCTCCTCGGAGCTCAGCAGAACGAAGCACCGCTTATCCGTTGGGAGCATACGCCGGACGGCCCGCGAGCAGAGGCCGCGATAGGCGTGCTCGCCGCCGCGGGAGCCGCTGAAACCAGTCGCCGAGTACACGCAGCGATTGCCGCGCTGTGTACCGATCGCGGCTGTACCCCTGTGGAGATCCGCCTCACTGTCGTCCACATCGACGATGGCCCCGGAGACCTCGCGTCCCGACGAACGTCGACGGCGAGCCTGGTGATGCCGACTGAAATCTCGCCTCAAGACTGAAGCCGCCGCACCGCCCCGCGCGAATCAACGCACTCCGCAGCAAGCCCCATCATGACGCGCCTGCGCTGAGCCTGCTGAGGCGCTCGTCGAGGCTGTCGGTGGCACCTCGCGCAGCGCCGGACTCACATCGTAGCCCGCGCGGAGGCGGGTGAGATAAGCGGGGCAGCGAAACCTTTCCTGCGTTCACCGCAAGAGTCAGCGCTACCGACGAGTAGTGTCAATGGAGTCGCCTCCTCCCTCTTGCCTCAGTTCCTCGGTGCGGTCGTTCTCCTGTTGATCGCGGATGATCTCGGAGTTCCGGCGGCGCGTGGTCTCTTCGGTGGGCGCGTATGCGTGCCCGGAGTCCTGTATCGCGCGTTCCCATCGTGCCGCTCGCTTCCGCGCGATTCTTCGATGATCCGGTTCCTTCTCGGGGGCGTTCTCATTTGCATTCATATTGTCACCGTAGCTCGCCCGCATGCGAGGCGTTCAGCTTTGGCGGACTGCGAAGAGACGACCACGACGCTGTGATAGCCGCCGCACTGTGCTCGTGCGGTCGCGCTGAACTCGAGCGCCGCAAGGCACATGGACCTAGATGAATAGTCTTGAGCGTGGCCTCCCCGCCCCCCTGACAGGGTTGCCGAAGCTGTGAGGCGTACATGTACGGGGCGTATCGTCAGATCATGGATACACAGACACGAATGAGCGGCGTGGACGCCGCGACGCTGGGCCTGGGATCGGTGCTGGTGGGTTCGTTGCCTGCTGCCCTGATGACCGATGAGGCTCCGGATCGATACACGGTGGAGGCCGTGTTCACGCGACGGCCCGAACGGGACGAAGTGATCGAGATTTTGGGGAGCGAGACCCGAGACTTTCTCGCGCAGGCTGGCTACCCGACCGTGGAGGTGACGGTGTCGGATCGCCGCCTGGAGATCGCGAACACGAACCTCGAGGAGTTGCGCGACGGACTCGCAAGTGCCCTAGCAGATCGCCTGGCGGAGATCAGCACGAGGGTGAAAGCTCGGCAGGAGGCAGCCGCGGTCGTGTTCCAGAATGCAGCTGTGAGTGAGAACGCGCGTACCGCCGCGGTCACCGCACTCGCGGAATCCGTCGCTTTCACCCCATCCCCAACTGGTCAGGATTCGGCGCGAGCGGAGGCGAACCGCGTCCGGTCGGATCGCGCCCAGATCGACGACTGGACCGATGAGGGCGGTCACGGACGTTCCTGACGCCCAAGACCGCAGGATCTCAGGTGCATCATGAACGAGTATCGTTCGACCCGACCTCCTCGGGCGGGCTTGTCAGCCAAGGGTAGGGGTGCGAGCGAGTTCACGACATTGGCGAAGACGATCCGTGAACAGGGGCTGCTGCGTCGCCGGTATGGGTACTACTGGACGAAGCTGATCGGTTTGCCCCTGATCCTCGCCAGCGGCTTGTTCGCGTTCGTCTGGATCGGTGATAGCTGGTGGCAACTGTTTACCGCGGCGCTCCTTGCGATCCTCTTCACCCAGATCGCGTTCCTCGGCCACGACTCCGCACACCGCCAGATATTCGTGTCGGGAACGTGGAACGACTGGGTGAGCATCGTTCTCGGTGATTTGCTGGTCGGCATGAGCTACGGGTGGTGGCAGCACAAGCACACGCGCCACCATGCAAACCCGAACAAACTGGGCGCCGATCCTGACATCGAACTCCCTGTGATTATCGTCACTCCGGATCGAGCACCTCCGAAGAGCCGGATGCTGAAATGGCTGCGGGCGCATCAGGGGGTGTTCTTCTTTCCGATTCTGCTTCTGGAAGGGGTCTCGCTGCACGCATCCGGGGTGCACCGAGTGCTCGCGAGAGGCGAGTTGAAGCGGCGTTGGGCAGAGATCGTGTTTCTACTGATCCGGCTTGTCGGGTTTCCGGTGCTCGTGTTCATCGTGCTCTCGCCGGGAATCGCGTTCGTGTTCCTCACCGTGCAGCTCGGTGTGTTCGGATTCTATATGGGAGCCTCGTTCGCGCCGAACCATAAAGGGATGCCTGTCGTGCCGAGAGATGCGAGCCTCGATTTCCTGCGGCGTCAAGTGATGATGAGCCGCAACATTCGCGGTACCCGTATTCTCGATACCGCGATGGGTGGCCTGAACTATCAGATCGAGCACCATCTGTTTCCTTCGATGCCTCGCCCGCATCTGCGCAGGGCAGCGCCGATCGTCGCTGAGTACTGTCGAACCCATGACGTCCCCTATCTGCAGACGGGCCTGTTCGCTTCGTACGCCATCGTCGTGCGCTACATCAACCGAGTAGGGCTCGGGGAACGCGACGTGTTCACCTGCCCGCTCATCGAGCAGCGCAATCACCTCACGATCCCAGCGGCACCGTGAGGTTTCCTCGCAGAGACGGGACGCCGAGGCGACCGCATGCCGCCGTGGTCTATCACCCGGTGAAGATCCCACTGGAGCGTGCCCGCACTGCCATGGAGGTGCAGGAGCGAGCGTTGCAGTGGGAGCCATCAAGCTGGTACGAGACCGACGCACAGGATTCCGGACGCGCGGCGGCGGAGCAAGCCCTGGCCAGTGAGCCCGCGGTGATCATCGTGGCCGGCGGCGACGGCACCGTCCGAGCCGTCGCAGACGTCGTCCACGGCTCAGGGATCCCCATCGCGCTGATCCCCACCGGCACCGGGAACCTGCTGGCACGCGACCTGGGTATCTCGCTCGGCGATATCGAGGGCAACATCGAGGCCGCGTTCACGGGCGCGACGCAAGCCGTGGATGTCGGGGTCGCCGAGTTCGACGATGCTGACGGCGCCTCACGACGGCATGCTTTCGTCGTCATGGCGGGTATCGGCCTGGATGCGGAGATGGCGGAGCACACGAGCTCGATCGCGAAGAAGCACCTCGGCTGGCTCGCGTACGTCACGCCCATCGCCAGATCGGTCATCGTCAACCGGCTCTTCCATCTCGACTACCGCGTGGACCAGAGCAGAGTCAGGTCCACCCGGGCCCACACGGTCATCGTGGGCAACTGCGGCACGCTCACCGGAAACATGCTCCTGATCCCCGGCGCGGTCATCGATGACGGATTCCTCGACGTGGTCATGATGCGCCCGAAAGGACGGTTCGGGTGGGCTCGGATCGGCACGCGCCTCACGCTGCAGGGCATCGCACGGCGCTCTCAGCTCAGCCGGCGCATGCTCGAACGAGCGCCCGATATTCACGCGCTCGCCTACGTCCGGGGGAGACAGTTCGAGGCACGGTTCGACACCCCGCACCTGATCGAACTCGACGGAGACAGCTTCGGCCACGTGACCCGCGTCAATGTCGGCATCAGACCCGGTGCATTGCAAGTCCGGGTCGCCCGGCGAACTGACTGAGCGCCTGCAAGCAATGCCGGGGTGTGCGGTACGCACGCCATGCCGCAGAAGAGCATCCCCGCTGAACCATGTGAGGGAGAGGCGGGTTATGCTTTCGAGCGCTTCGCGCGTTGCCGGAGCAGCCCGAAGATCAGGGTGCCGACGAAGAGCACGATTCCGATGATGGCCAACCAGAGCAGACCCTCGAACACGAATCCCACGATCGACAGCACCGCCCATACCACAAGCAAGATGAGAAGAACTGTCCACATGTTCCCCACCATACGCTCCATCTGAGTGCAAAAGAAGGAACTGGCAAGACTCACAGGAAGCCGGCGACCACGGCTGAGTCACAAGATAAGCCCCACCTCCAGTCCCTGTGGCAACGAGTTTGGGCACGTTGGGGTCAGAATCAACGCAAATCAACGCGTGACATGAATGCAGCAGTTCTACCAGCAGAGTTTCCCGAGAAACCAAGGTCCCCATGAAAGGACTAACGCGTTCCCCAGCGGTGCAGCGGCCCCGACTTCGTGACAGGCGCATGCATCGCGCACGACACGCCATACTCGATGCAGACAAAGCTACTGCGTCTTCTGTGCTGAACACCGCAACTCTACGACCGTTGCCGATCAAGCGCTGACTCGTCTTCTGATTCACTTCGCCATGATTCTTCGCCCGTTTCTACATTCTCCCATTGTGCTATCTCCCGAATGAACGTATGCTACCGTGGTAGATACGTGAGTTTCTGTAGAAGAAACGTCAGATGGTGATCCTCATGCATGGCGGCGTGATCCTGTTCCGGGGAACCGGAGCCGACGCGCGCCGTTATGTCGAGGCCGATCGCTCCCGTGCCGATGACTATTACCTCGGCGCGGATGCGTCTGTGGCGGCGTTCACCGCGCTCGATAGCGCCGGGAACGTGACTGCTGCGCTCGGGCTTGATCCGGAGGCGTATGCGGCGTGGGTGGATTGGGTGAACCCGGTCACGGGCGAGTCGATGGGCACGCCCCGTCTACCGGGTGTCGGGAAACAGGGGTCGCCGCGGTTCGCGGAGATGGTGGTGAATGCCCCGAAGTCGCTCTCGATTGCCGCAGCGCTCCACCCGGAGGTCTCCGATGTTCTCGACCGGGCGCAGCAGGACGCGGTGGCGGAGATTCAGGCTTGGCTCGCTGAGCACTCCGTGACCCGTGTCGGGCCGCGCGGCAAGCAGGAGGTGGTGCCCGTCCAGCAGTTGCAGACGGTGGCGGTGTCGCACCGCACCAGCCGGGCGGGTGATCCGCACCGGCATATCCACTTTCAGGTCGGTACCCGCGTGTGGGCGGCTGGGAAGTGGCGGGCGCTGGATACGGCGGCGTTGTTCCGGCAGCAGGGCGCGATCCGCGCGCTCGGTACCGCCGTGATCGCCGCGCATCCTGAGCTTGCGGATGTGCTGGATCGGCACGGCTTGACCCTTGATCCGGTATCGGGCGAGGTGGTCGAGCTCGAGCAGTTCAACGGTGTGATGAGCAAGCGCGGCGAGCAGGTGCGCAAGCACTTGGAACGCTTCGAGGCCGAGTGGGAGGCGGCGCATCCCGGCGAGACTATGGGGCCAGTCGTCTCGGCCCGGCTCGCGGCGAAAGCGTGGGCGCATGAGCGGCCTGCGAAGAAGCCCACCACGCTGCGCGAAGAACATGCGTGGGCGACGGAGTTGCGAGAGGCCGGCTACGACCCCGAGACGTTGCGCTGGCCCGTGCGCCGTGCGCGGGTGTCGCTGGATGACCTCTCCGTGCAGACCGTTGCGAACCGGGCACTGGATCGGTGCGCCGCAGGCGGGTCGGCGTGGACGCAGCACACGGTGCAGGAGCACGCGACCCGGATCATGACCGAGTACGGCGTGCAGGCCGCACCCGCCGAGGTGCGCGAGTTCGTGCGCATTGCAACGGCGTTGGCGATGGAGGATTGCTTCTCCATCCTCTCGCCCGGCGCACCAGCCCCAGAGCATGTGGCGCACCTCACGAACCTGCGCGTGATGCAAGCCGAGACGGAACTGCGCGACCTCCTGACCGCACGAGTGCCGAAGCGGAAGCCGAAGCACCCCGACGTGCGCGACGCGGCAAAGGCGCGGGGCCTGGACGCAGGGCAGGAGCGCGCCGCTGCCGCGGTCGCATCGCGCGATCCGCTCGTCGTCGTAAAGGGTGCAGCGGGTGCGGGCAAGACCAAGATGCTCGGTGTCGCAATCGAGGTCACGACGCAGCATGGCCGGGTGTCGCGGGTGGTTGCGCCGACGTTGCGCGCCGCGCAGGTCGCACACGACGAACTCGACGTGCCCGCGACCAGTGTTGCGGCGCTCGTGCACGCGCACGGGTGGCGCTGGAACAGCGACGGCGTGTGGACGCGCCTCGCACCCGGCAACACCGACCCCGAGACGGGCCGCACCTATCACGGCCCGTCCGAGGACGCGCGGCTCGCGCGGGGTGAGCGGGTGATCGTGGACGAGGCCGGGATGCTCGACCAGGACACCGCAATCGCACTCCTGACCGTCACCGCCGAGGCGGGCGCGACGGTCGCACTGGTTGGGGATCGCGCACAGCTCGCCGCCGTCGGTCGTGGCGGTGTGCTCGATATGGCCGCGCAATTCCGGGGTCACACGTTCGATATGGCCGAGGTGCACCGCTTCACCGACCCCGCCTACGCCGAGGTCACGTTGCGGATACGCGACGGCAGAAACCCCGACGAAGTGTTCGACCAGCTCACCAGCCTCGGTCTCATCCGTCTGCACGACAGCGGCGACGAGGCGCGCGAGCATATCGCCCAGGCGCGGCAGGACGGCGAAGCGATCACCGTCAGCACGAGCGATGAAGCCCGCACCGTCAACGCCCGCATCCGCGAGGAACGAGTCTCGAACGGTGTCGTCGACGACACGACGACCGTGTACGGGAGCGACGGCCTGCCCATCGGGGCCGGGGATGTGATTCAGACGCGGAAGAACAACACTGATGTGGGCGTGGCGAATCGGCAGCAATGGGTCGTGCAGCACGTCGAGGACGACGGCGCGCTCTCCGTGCGTGAGGCCGGGAACGGGCGGAAGCGACAGCGCACCCTGCGCCTCCCCGCCGACTACGTGGCCGAGCACGCCCACCTGTCGTATGCGGCGACCGCCTACGGAGTGCAGGGCGCGACCGTGGCGGGGTCGCGCACGATCCTCACCGACGCGACCAGCGCCGCAGGCGTGTACGTCGGCATGACCCGAGGCCAAGAGTCGAACGTGCTGCACATCGTCGCCGAGAGCCAGTCCGACGCCAGGGCGCAGTTCATCGAGGCGATGGGGCGCGACCGCGCCGACCGCGGACTTGCCGACGCCACCCGCCGCGCCGTCGAGGAAGTGGCCGGGCTCACCGAGAACGGCCCCGTGCGGTTCGTGAACGACGAGATGGCGGCGCTCGACAAGCGTGCGGCAACGGCTGAGGCGCAGGCCGCACGCTGGCAACAGGTCAGCGCCGCCCTCGCTAGCCTCAGCGACCGTGAGGTCGAAGTACGGGAGAGGGCGCGAGCCGCCGAGCAGACCGCCCGTAAGCGTGCCGAGCAGGTGCGCGCCGAGGTCGCCGCCCCCATCGTCTCCGCCGCGAGAGGGGCACTCACCGAGTGGAAACAGGCCGAGGCCACCGAGCACACGGCAGGCGAGCAGGTGCGGGCGTCGTCGTGGTTCGGGAAGCGCCGCGCCCGCGACGAGCACGAGAACGCACAAGCGCGCACCGCCGAAGCGCGCCAGCAGGTGCCGAGCGAGTGGGGCGAGCCGCCGAGGTCGAACGAACGCGCCGATGCGTGGGTGGAGCGAGTCACCCGGCCCCGAATCGACAGCGACCCGCGCGTGATCGACGCCGAGCAGGAGCACCGGGCGGCACGCGACGCGCTGCTGCACCGGCCAGAGCGGGCACAGACCGAACGACTCGTCGCGTTCGCGCGAGTGTTCGGCGCGGAGACCGTGATCCGCAATCAGCAGGCGTACCTCACCACCAACCCCGCGCAACAGGCCGCGCGAGCCACGAAGACCGCAAAGCAGGCGCGGGAGGAAGCCGCGCTGCTACGCACGCTCACCCCCGCCGAAGCCGTGGCACGGATCGAGCAGACCCGCGCAGCACAGGCCGCGAGCGAGGCCCAGCGGATGGAGCAGGAACGCGCCAGGCCATACAACTTCCCCCAGGAAGATCGCAGCCCGCCAGAGCGTGACGGGTTTGGTCTGAGCCGGTAGCCCTGTCTCTGCTTTCAGGTTCTCGCGGAGAACCGATCCATAGGATGACAGATGACGATAGAAGCGCGACGAAGCGAGGTGGCTGATGGGTGATCGACGGGCCGAGATGATCCGCGAGGTCGTCCACCGCATTGTGGCGCTTCCCCGTACCGCTCCGATGCGGGTGGCGGTCGATGGGCGCACCGCATCGGGCAAGACCACGTTCGCCGACGAACTCGCCGCAGGCATCCAGCAGACCGGCCGCTCGGTGATCCGCGCCCAGATCGACGGATTCCACCGTCCGAAGGTCGAGCGGTATCGGCGGGGGCGCATGTCGGCCGAGGGGTATTACCTTGATGCCCGCGACCTTGATGCCGTGGTGTCGTTGCTGCTCGCACCCCTCGCCCCTGGCGGTAACCGGATGATCCGCACAGAGTCGTTCGACCTCGATGCAGACCAGCCCATCGACGCCGAACCTTGGCGAGCAGATGCGGACGCGGTGCTGATCGTGGACGGCACGTTCTTGCAGCGCCCCGAGCTGGCAGCGCACTGGGATGCCGCGATCTATGTGCGCACCAGCCCTGCCGTGTGCCTGCAACGCGGGATCGACCGAGATAGCGCCCATATGGGCGGCCCGGAACAAACCCAGCGCATGTATGCCGAGCGCTACCAGCCCGCCTACGAGATGTACGAGCAGGAGGCCTCGCCCGAGGCTAGCGCAGACCTCATCATCGACAATGACGACCCCGCACAGCCGACCGTCCATGCTCGACCAAACGGGCGACTGCCACTCGTCGAACGATAGACAAGAGCTGCCGCGGGCGCGTCGCGCCCTTGCCCCCGGCTACAGGCCGAGACGCGGGCTGCCCCGGTCGCCGCCAGGCGGGGCGTCGTATCCGAACGCATCCAGCGGAGGCAGGGCACGGCGGCGTTCGCGTGCGGCGTCCAACTCCCGGTCGAGCACGGCAGGGTCGCGGACGGCCTTGCGTGTCGTGAAGCCCTGAGTGTGGTCGTTCAACAGCCCTATCAGCCGGTCGTGCCGTGCGGCGTCCTCGACGGTGACGAGGTTCGGGCGGATCAGCGCGTCCAGGCCTGAGGGGTCTTGAACGATGGCGAGGGCGCGAGCGTGCGCGAACACGTCGCCGGGAATCTGCGACCAGTCGATGACCCATCCAGCATCGCGGGCGAGCTGATTGAAGAAGACATGCTGGGTTCTCGTGTTCACGTCGCGGAACGGGTGGATCGCTGTCGTCTCACCCCACACCCAGGCCAGCCCCTCAGAGAACTCGTCCGCATCCAAGCGGCGCAGGTAGTCGCACTCATTGAGGATGCCGAAGACGCGCTCGGTCTCGGGCACGATGAACCGCGGGCGACAGTGCGCGATTCCGGTTCCGCCGGGGTGGGTGTCGGTGTCGCGTATCTCGCCGCCCCACGAGTACATGTCCTGCGTCAGATAGGCGTGGATCGCTTGCAGGTGCGCAAGGTCGTATCCGCCGAGGATTGGATGCTCACGCAGCGCACCCATGCGGGCACCGATGAAGTCCGCCTCGGCGTCTTTCCAGTCGTCGTAGTCGGTAACGCCGAACTTGTTGACGAGAACATCGCTGCCCGGATAGGTGTACCGATCAGGCATCGCGACGCAATACGGTTCAGACGGTGCGGGCGGCGAGGCGTGCGCGGGTGCGAGCGGCGATCACTTCGACGGCTTCGTCTACAGTGATTTCGCCGCGCACCTGGCGAGCCAGCAACTCCAGACCCTCGGGAGTCATTTCCTCGCCTGCCGTCTGCTGCCCGGCCTGCACTTCCGCAATGACGCGCTGAACGTGCGCCTCGGATACGCGTGTCTTCGTAGCCATGCGGGGTGCCTCCTTGTGGTCGGCGTTACGGGTTCAGTCTACGCCGTGCCGCCGACATTCCTCGGGGAACTCGGCGCGGGGGTGCCGAATCGGCACCGCCATAGCGCGCCGCCTACGACTCGTCGGGGGTGGCGTCGGCGAAGAGGGCAAGGAACTTCTCGCGCGGGATCACGATGCGCCGCCCGAGCTTCACATGCGGGATCGTTCCCTCGTTGATGCTCGTGGTGATCGTGCGCGGATCAACCCCGAGTGCTTCGGCGGCTTCTTTGCGGGTGATGACCAGGCTGCGCCGCTTGCGGAGGTCGTCCATGTCCAGGGTGCTCTGCCGCATGAGGTCACCGTCCGATCCGATACAGGGAGATTGAGGGGTGCCTACCACGGTAGAAGCCAAGCCTTGCTGTGTCAAGTACAACCATGTATGTTCTTAGCATGGAAACGGAGAGGGTGCGGGGTAACCCGCCAGGAGACACCAACCAGTACGTCGCAGGGAACATCCGTGCGGCCCGCCAAGCGATCGGCATGGACTTGCGCACCATGTCGAAGCTGCTGACCGACGCGGGTCGAAAACTCTCCCCGTCGGGGATCAGCAAGCTCGAAGCCGGGGATCGCCGCGTGGACGTGGACGACCTCACCGTGATCGCCTACCTGCTACGCACAACCCCGGCCGCGCTCCTCACCCCGCCCGACGCAGCAAGCGGCGTGACGGGGGTGCCTGGCGAGTATCTGACGGAAGAGATCGAGAAGTGGATGCAGGGCTGGCTCACGCTCACCCCGGAGGGGCTGTTGACCTATTGGCAGCAGGAATGGTTCGCCTGCCAGAACCGCATCCAGTATTACGAGTCTTCCCTCAACATCCCCGGCAGCGACCAGCTCCCCAGCACCGAGACCTACATGCAGCGTCTCGCGGAGCAGCGGGAACGCGCCAGGTTCATCCGGGTGCGAGGCGAACAGATCGACCCGAGCGGGCGCGTATTCAGCGGCCCCGACTTCCTCGACCGCCTCGCGCCAGGCGGCACCGAGTAGTCCTCGCGCACCCCAGCGCGACCGCTCACCCAGCAGAAAGGATGAGGCAATGGCACGAAGGGCCACAGCCGCCAGGCACGACCCCGGCGCAGACCCCGCAGGCGAGGAGGTGAAACCGGCGCGACGCTCCCGCTCTCGGCAGCCCGGCTCGATCCAGGGTTACGACACCGACAAGGGCAAGCGGTGGCGGTTCCAAATCTACGTCCTGAAAGACCCCGAGTACCCCGAGATGGGAATGCGGCGTCTCACCCGCTCCGGGTTCACCAGCACCGATGAAGCCAACGACGCCTTGCAGGAGGCGTTGAAACAGCGGAAACAGAACGAGAAGTTCGGAAACAAGGTACCCACCGTTGGCGCGTATGCGGATGAGTGGGCGGCGGGCTTGAAGCTCGCGGCATCCACGATCAAGGGATACAAGAAAATCATCCGCAATCACATCAAGCCCCAGCTCGGCACGATCCGGCTCGACAAGCTCACCGCCACCAGGATCGCCCGCCACTACCGAGACCTCGAAGACCACGGCCGCAAGGACGAATACGGTAAGGGCAAGCCGCTCTCGGCAAACTCGGTTCACAAGGTGCATGTCGTGCTGGGCGCGATCCTCGATGCCGCGATAGACGACGGGCACCTGACGCTGAATCCGGCGAAGAAGAAGCGCACCGTGAAAGCCCCGACCACGAGCGAGGTACGGGCGCAAAAGCCCGAGATCGCGACCTGGACAGCCGAGCAGCTCGCTCTGTTCCTCACCTGGAACCGCGACGAGCTGGAAGACGAGCTGTTCCCGCTATGGCGTCTCATCGCCTACACCGGCATGAGACGCAGTGAAGCGCTGGCGCTCAAGTGGAGCGATATCAATGGCAAGGCAATGCGGGTGAGCATCCGCCGCGCGGTCGATACCGACGACTGGACGAAGACGAAGCCGCCCAAGACCGGGCAGGCCCGCGTCATCGACGTGGACGCCGAAACCCTCAAAGTGCTCGCGAGCTACAAGGTCGCCCGTGCTGAGGTCTCGTTCGAGCTGGCGAAAGCCGACGCCTATGTGTTCGGAGACGACGACGGGAAGCTGCGCTCACCCGACGCCATGACGAGCCGATGGGATCGCCGCTTGAAGTGGGCGACCGCGAAGTTCGACAGCCTGCACCGCGTCACGATCAAGGGGCTGCGTCACACGCACGCGACGCTGCTGCTCGAACTCGGGGAGCACCCTAAGGTCGTGCAAGAGCGTTTAGGGCACTCAACGATCACCACGACGATGAACATCTACTCCCACGTCACCCCGACTATGCAGAGGTCGGCCGTGACCCGCTTCGCCGCCCATCTCGGGAACGCTTAGCACTTTTTCTAGCACTTCCGATGCAAATGACCCCCAACCCGGAGAACTAAATCCCAGGTCAGGGGCCATTTCATTCGCGTGCGCGAGGGGGGACTTGAACCCCCACGCCCTTGCGGGCACTGGCACCTGAAGCCAGCGCGTCTACCAATTCCGCCACTCGCGCAGTGTGGCTCGCGTGCGAACCAACTTCACGAGGATAGCACGGTCGGCACGGTAGTTTTGCCCATTCGTGGGTGACACTACCCTGCTATCCAGGTCACCTGGCTACGATGGCCCTACAGTCGTCAATTTTGGGAGCCGTGTGGGAATACTAGATAGCTTTGAGAAAGGTCTTGAGCGCGCCGTAAATAGCGCCTTTGCTAAGACCTTTCGCAGCGGTATCCAACCGGTCGAGATTGCTTCTGCTTTGCGTCGGGCTGTCGATACGAATGCGGCGGTGGTAAGCCGTGACCGCATTATTGCTCCCAGTGCGTACACGGTTCGTTTGAGCCCTGAAGACGCGGCGTCGATGGAGCGGCTGGGTTCTGCGTTGAATGATGAGATGCATACGCTCATTTCTCGTCACGTGCGTGATCAGGGTTATAGCCTTACGGGCCGTCTTGCTATCTCATTGCAGGCGGATTCGGATGTCGCTACGGGCACTGTCGAGGTCGACACCTCCGATACGGCGCGTGGTGGCGGCCGGGTCACGTGGCAGGCGGTGCTGGAAGAGAATGGTCGTCGGCATGTGATTACTGCGGCTCGCACGATTATTGGTCGCGGTAGCGAAGCCGATGTGGCTATTTCTGACCCGGGTTCGAGTCGAAAGCACGCCGAAGTGCTGTGGGATGGCGAGCGAGCGATGCTGCGTGATTTAGGATCAACCAACGGCACTCGCATGGATGGTCAGCGCATTCGAGAGGCTGCTCTTCCCAGCGACACTGTCTTTACGATTGGTCGCACAGAACTCGCTTTCCGTATTGTTCCTGTATCTGACCGCACTCGGGCTGCATCCGATGGCCCACACTCTTCCTTTGGAGGGATGCCGTGAGCGAACTAACACTGCTGTTACTGCGCATCGGTTTCCTCGTACTGATGTGGTTTTTCGTTTTCGCCGTCGTCTATTCACTGCGCGCCGACCTGTTTGGGGTTAAAGTGCGCCGGATGCCGCAGACGGCCGAAGCTTCGGGCGGCGGTGGCGGTGCTGCACCGGTCGCCGCTGCAAGTCCGCCCGTGTCGGCGCCTCGTCGTGGCGAACCGGCCACGCTCACCTCGGCCAAGCGTCTGGTCATTACGTCGGGACCAAAAGCGGGCTTGGAGTTGCCGTTGGGTGCTGATCCTTTAACGATCGGGCGCTCGAGCGAGTCGGGTTTGGTGATTCGTGACGACTATACGTCGAGCCATCATGCTCGGCTTATGCCGTGGGAGCAGAAGTGGATGCTGCAAGATCTTGATTCCACGAACGGCACGTTCCTTGACGGTAACCGTGTGACTTCGCCTGTGCAGGTGTCTTTGGGTAGCTCCATCAAAGTGGGCGCGACAACATTCGAGCTGCGGGCGTAAGCAACACCATGGTTTTTGAAGGCTCCAGCGCCACGATCTCGCATACCGGGCGGGTTCGCGCCAACAACCAGGACTCCGGCTATGCCGGAGCGAACCTGTTTGTTGTCGCCGACGGCATGGGTGGTCATGCCGGCGGCGATGTGGCCTCGACCATTGCTGTGCAGCGCATGGAGCGCCTCGACCAGCCGTACACAACAACCGATGAGGCACAGGCTGCCCTGCAGGCCGCGGCGACCACGGCGGCGGAAGACCTCAAGATCGCGGCGAAAGAGCGACCCGAGCTCTCGGGCTTGGGCACCACGCTGAGCGCGATCATCATGGTCGACGACTATGCGGTGATCGGCCACATTGGCGACTCGCGCATTTACCTGTATCGCGACGACGAACTCACCCAAATCACTGCCGATCACACTTTTGTGCAGCGGCTGGTCGATACCGGGCGCATCACGCCCGAAGAAGCCCGATATCACCCTCGCCGGTCGGTGCTCATGCGGGTGTTGAGCGATATGGATATTGATCCTGAGCTCGACATGTTCGTCATGCCCACGCAGCCGGGCGACCGTTGGCTGCTGTGCTCCGACGGCCTTTCGGGCGTTGTTGACGACCCACACATGCTCAAAGTTTTGCGGTACAGCCTTCCGCCGGGCCGCACGGCCGACCATCTGCTCAAGCTGGCGCTTGACGGCGGAGCACCCGATAACGTCACGATGGTCATCGTTGACGTAGGCGGGCAGCATCCGGTGACTTCTGGCACCCCCACCATTGTGGGTGCCGCGTCGAACCCGCAGGGTGTGGTCGTACCGGCTGCCCGGCCGTTGCTGCCCAGCTGGTTGCATCCGGGGCGTCAGGCCGCCAACGAGCCCTCGCACTTTGAACCGGCAGCGGAATACCTTGAAGAGCTGATAGAAGAAGACCGGCGCCGAGCCAAACGCCGCCGCTGGGCCTGGTTTGGTGGCCTGGTTGTTGTTATTACGCTGTTCGCTGCCGCACTATTCGGTGCCTACAACTGGACGCAGACCCGATATTTTGTGGGTGCACAAGACGACACGGTCGTGATTTTTCAAGGAATCCAGCAGAATATAGGCCCTATTTCGCTGTCGAATGTGTACTCAGAGACCGATATTACGGTCGATGAGCTTCCACTGTTTGTGCGCGCACAGGTGCAGCAAACCATTACCGCCAGCTCGCTCGACGATGCAGAAGCCATCATCGAACGGCTCCGACAATCAGCGAGAGGATGAACATGAGTAACGACGTTCACGCCGATACCAGCGTCATCCGTGCGCTACGACGCATCCGGGGCCCACAAACCCAGCGCAACCGCGAACTATGGCTGCTCATTTTTGCCAGCGTTGTCAGTGGCGCTGCCATCACACTCGTACAACTGGGTGCCCTCGACACGATCGACCCGATGATCTTGTTCATCGGTGGCGGCCTGGCACTGCTCGCCTTTGCTCTGCACATTGTGCTGCGTTTTGTAGCAGCCAATGCCGACCCTTTCGTGCTGCCGATCGCCACGGTGTTTACCGGCCTGGGTATCGCCATGATCTACCGACTCGACCTTGCCGATGACGCCACCGGATGGGCAGCGTTCTCGAACAAACAGCTCGCGTGGACAGCTATTTCGCTGGCCGGCGCCATTGTTGTTGTCGTGGTGCTGCGCAACTATCGTGTGCTGTTTCGCTACACCTACATCATTGGTCTCGTCGGTATTGTGCTGCTGCTTCTGCCGCTTATTCCGGGCCTGCGTATTGATGAAGCCAACGCCGACGTGTGGGTGAGCGTGGGCGGACTCTTTGCCTTCCAACCGGGTGAACTGGCAAAAATTTGTCTCGCCATTTTCTTCGCCGGCTATCTGGTGCGCACCCGCGAAAGCCTGTCGTCGGTAGGGCACCGCGTGCTCGGCATCACATGGCCCCGGATGCGGGAACTGGGCCCCGTGATCGTGGTCTGGCTGATCTCACTCGGCATCATCATCTATCAGCACGACCTCGGTACCGGGCTGCTGATCTTTGGCATGTTCATCGCCATGATCTATGTGGCCACCGGAAAAACAAGCTGGGTCATCATCGGGCTCGCACTCGTCGGCATCGGAGCCGTGCTTGCTACCCGGTTTATCTCGTATGTGTATGGCCGGTTCGAAAACTGGTTGTTCGCTTTCAACCCCGAAGTGTATGAGGCAACCGGCGGCAGCTATCAACTGGTCAGCGGTATCTTCGGGCTTGCCCACGGTGGTCTCTTGGGCACCGGTTGGGGTCAGGGCCGCCCGCACCTGACGCCGCTCGCCGAAAGCGACTACATTATCCCGAGCCTCGGCGAAGAACTCGGGCTCATCGGGCTGTTCGCCATCCTGTGCCTCTACATGGTTTTTGTTAGCCGCGGCCTGCGTATCGGTCTTGCGGGGCAAGACGATTTTGGCAAACTTTTGGCCACGGGGCTCTCCTTCACGATCGGTCTGCAGGTTTTCATCATGGTCGGCGGTGTCACCCGCGTGATTCCTCTCACGGGTCTCACGACTCCTTTCCTGGCAGCCGGTGGGTCATCACTTGTAGCAAACTGGCTTATCGTTGCCCTTCTCCTACGCATATCTGATGGCGTACGACGGCAACCCAGGGTGGTGATCGGATGACGAAAGAGTTACGGCGGCTGAGCCTGCTTATGCTGCTGATGTTCTTCTCGCTATTTGCGGCCATCAGCTGGATTCAGGTGGCGCAGGCAGAAACACTGGCCCAGAACGACCTCAACAAGCGGGCGCTTCTCGACAGCTACCAGGTGCAGCGTGGTTCGATTATTGCCAGCGGCACCCCGATCGCAACGTCAACGCGCTCCGACGACGTCTACACGTATCAGCGGGTTTACGATGATCCGCTCATGTGGGGTGCTGTCACCGGTTTCTACAACCCCGTACTGGGTAGCGCGACGGGTATCGAACGTGCACTCAACAGCTACCTGACCGGCACCTCGAGCACTCAGTTTTTCTCCACCATCGAACGCATTATTTCGGGACAACCGCAAAAAGGCTCGAATGTGCAGCTCAGTCTTGACCCGGTGGCACAGCAGGCAGCCTTCGACGCACTCGAGGGCTACCAGGGCGCCGTCATCGCGATGGAGCCATCGACCGGACGCATTCTTGCCATGGTCTCGACGCCCGGTTTCGACACCAATGAACTTGCGGTGCACGACGCCGATGTTGTCGAAGACACCTACAGCGCACTCGACAACGACCCGGAAAACCCGCTCTACAACCGCGCGCTCGGCGGCGACATGAACCCGCCGGGGTCAACGTTCAAGATCGTCACGGTGGCAGCAGCGCTCAGTTCGGGCAAGTTCACCATGGACTCCACACTGCCCAATCCCGCCACCTATACCCTGCCGGGCACAACAACGCCCGTGCGCAACGCATGGGGTGGCACCTGCGGCTCGGGTAAAACAGTCAGCATCCGGGATGCCCTCAGCATGAGCTGCAACATTCCCATGGCCGAGCTTGCTGTCGCGGTTGGCGCCAAGGGAATTTTAGAGACGGCCGAACGCTTCGGTTTTAACAGCGATTTTGAAACCCCCCTCGAAGCCGCAGCCTCGACCTACCCGCGAGGCCTCTCTGCCGACAAAGTGGCACTCACCGGATTCGGGCAGGGCGATGTGCGCGCCACACCCCTGCAAATGGTGATGGTGGCCGCTGGCGTAGCCAACGAGGGCGTTGTTATGAACCCTCGACTGGTCGACCGTGTCATCAGCGACAACCTATCGGTATTGAAAGAATTTGAAAGTTCCGAGTTTGGGCGTGCTCTCGAGCCCGAACAATCTGCGGCTATTACTTCTGCACTTGTCGCAAGTGTCGATAGTGGTGCTGCTCAGGGTGCAAGAATAGACGGAGTCGACGTGGCCGGAAAGACGGGCACGGCCGAAAACGGCGACACCAACCCTTACACACTGTGGTTTACCGGATTTGCGCCTGCCGACAATCCGAAAATCGCAGTGGCGGTTGTCGTCGAAGACGGCGGGGGCATGGATCAGTCCGGATCCGGGGATGGCATTGCATCCCCGATTGCTAAGAAGGTCATAGAGGCGGTGCTGGGCAAATGAGGCCGACGCAGGGTGTGTCGTTCGGTGGGCGGTACGAGCTGCTCTCTCGAATTGCTATTGGCGGTATGGGCGAGGTGTGGGAAGCAACTGACCACGTCATCGGTCGAACCGTCGCCATCAAGATCCTCAAAGACGAGTACATGGGTGATCCCGGTTTTCTCGAGCGCTTCCGCGCCGAAGCCCGGCACGCAGCACTCGTCAACCACGAGGGCATCGCCAGTGTCTTTGACTACGGCGAAGAAAACGGCAGCGCCTATCTGGTGATGGAGCTGGTGCCCGGCGAGGCACTGTCAACCATCCTGGAGCGCGACGGTGCCATTAGCGCCGATAAGACGCTCGACATCGTTGCGCAAACCGCCGCTGCCTTGCAGGCCGCGCACGCCGCAGGTCTTGTGCACCGCGATATTAAGCCGGGTAACCTTCTCATCACCCCCGACGGCCGCGTCAAGATCACCGACTTCGGTATTGCGCGCATTGCCGACCAGGTGCCGCTGACGGCGACGGGCCAGGTCATGGGTACGGTGCAGTATCTGTCTCCCGAACAGGCATCCGGCCACCCCGCCTCCCCCGCTACCGACACCTATTCGCTCGGTATTGTTGCCTACGAATGCCTTGCCGGGAAGCGCCCGTTCACGGGCGAATCGCAGGTGGCAATCGCGATGGCGCAAATTAACGAACAACCGCCGCCTCTTCCGGCCACCGTGCCCGGCCCGGTGCAAAACCTGGTCATGGCGATGATCGCTAAGAAACCTGCCGATCGACCCTCGTCTGCGGCATCCGTTGCCCGCGCAGCTCAGGCTCTGCGCCGTGGTGACTTGCAGTCGGCAACCATCGCGGTTCCTGCCATTAATGGCGAAGAGAGCCCGGATGCTACTACCCAGCTGTTTGCAGGTGTTGGCGGCGAAGACGCCACCATGATGCTGCCAGCAACAACGCCGCTGCCCACCGACGATGCAGCCGACGAAGAAGGTGCGCAAAAGAAGAAGCGCAGCCCCTGGACGTGGCCGCTCATCGCGCTCATCGCACTGCTGGTGCTCGTACTCGGCGGATCACTGTTCGCTCTGCTCAACGGTGACTCGCAGCCTGAGCCCGACCCAAGCAGCCCAACGGCAACTGCGACAAGCACGCCCACACCCACCACAACGCCTACACCGACCCCGACCGAAAGCAATCGGGTGTCGCTGGCATCACTCGACCTCATAGGACAATCGTGTGATCAGGGTGTGGCCACGGCCGAAGACGCAGGGCTTGACGCCACCTGTGTGACGGGAGACGCCGCGCCCAGCGACGACCAGATTGGTTTGGTCTACAAGACTGATCCCAGCGGCGGCTCCGTCGATAAGGGTTCGCTCATCACGCTCACGATCTACGGTGACCGTGTTCCTGTCGGTGCGCCCGAGTCGGCCCCGTGGCTCGACGGCGAAGCCCTTGCCGGCGAGACAGTCACGCTGCAGTGGGACTCCTTCACCTGCCCCAGCGGCACGGGCAACGTCAGCGGATACAAGGTGACGCTCACGGGCGCCACGTTCGATAACGGTGACGTACAGCGAACGTTCTCGCCCCAGCAGCTGAACTCACCCATCATCGTCGCCAACGCACCCGGTGGTGTCGTCACAGCTACCTACTCGGCCACCTGCTCGGGTGGTTCGGGCGGCGACATCCGCACCTCGGGCGACTCGCCCCAGATGAGCGAACCGATTGCTTCTCCTGCCCCCGACGACCCTGAACAAGACGAGAGCGAATAAACAGTTACTCTAAGACAGTTACTTCAGTAAGTCAGTAAGGGGGGCGATTGGTGGCCAGCGGCAAGCGCGTGCTTTCTGGGCGTTACCGCGTCGACGAGATGATCGGCCAGGGTGGAATGGCTCGCGTCTACCGCGGCTATGACATGCGCCTCGATCGCGAAGTTGCCGTCAAGATACTCGATCCCAAGCTCGCTCACGACCGCGCTTTTCGTACCCGCTTTCGCCTCGAAGCGCAGGCCGCTTCACGCATGTCGCACCCGTCGATCGTGCGAGTGTTCGATGCCGGCGAAGACTCGTCGACCGAGGGCGAAGACCCGGTGCCGTTTATCGTCATGGAACTGGTTCACGGCAAGCAGCTCAAAGATGTGATCGCTGAGGGGCCTATTCCTGTTGCCGATGCGCTGCGGTACGTCGACGGGATTCTCGAAGCCCTCGAATACTCGCACCGGGCCGGTATTGTGCACCGCGACATTAAACCCGGCAACGTGATGGTCACCGAATCAGACACCATTAAGGTGATGGATTTTGGTATTGCCCGTGCCGTCTCTGACTCATCATCGACCGTGGCCGAGACCACGCAGATCATTGGCACGGCCTCCTACTTTTCTCCCGAGCAGGCAAAGGGCGAACAGGTCGATGCCCGCACCGACCTGTATTCAGCCGGAATTGTGCTGTACGAGCTACTCACCGGGCGCACTCCTTTCCGGGGTGAAACACCGGTTGCCGTGGCCTATCAGCACGTGAGTGAGGCGCCCGTTCCTCCGACAGAAGAAAACACTGAAGTTCCTGGTGCACTCGACCCCGTTGTTCTCACGGCCCTGGCCAAAGACCCCTTCCAACGCTACCAAGACGCAGCGAGTTTTCGGCGCGCCCTCGACGAAGCAGCCACCGGCAAGGCGCCCTCCAAACGCAAGCTGGGCGCTTTGTCGAACGAGTTGTATGGTGCCGACCCTCGACAGGCCGCGGAGACCGCGCGAACCCTGCGCCAGCTGAGCTCTGACACAACCGTTACCCGCACACAAACCGGCCCGCCCGTCGCCTGGATTTGGACCGGCATAGCGATTCTGGCGATTCTGCTCGTGTCGGTGCTGTTCTGGGTGCTGAGCATCCGATCGGTGCCACAAATTCCCACCACCGCACGCACCGTGCCCGTTCTTGAAGGCTCCACGTGGGAACGTGCAGAAGCCGATCTGTTGGCCGTTGATCTCGTTGCCGTGCGCATTGACCAAACCAACGGCGAGGTAGCAAAGGGCAACGTTATTGGTTCGGAGCCCGGTGCCGGAACACATCTCGAACCCGGCCAGAGCGTCACGGTTTACGTGTCGTCGGGAGCAGAGATGGTGACCGTGCCGTCACTTGAAGGGCTCGACGAAGCCACGGCGCGCGAACAAATAGAAAAGGCCGGGCTCGTCGTGGGCGTTGTCTTACAGCGCAACGACCCCGAACTGGCCAAGGGCACTGTTATCCGAGCCGTTATTGACGGCGTCGACGCCGTACCCGACTCAGAAGTGGTCCCCGGCTCGGTGATCGACCTGACCGTCGCCAGCGGTGTCGTCTCTGTCGACGACGTCAAAGGCTGGGAGCTGTCTGCCGCAGTTGCCGCGCTAGAAAAACTCGGACTCACCGCCACAACCGTCGCCATCGACGACTGTGCCGCCACCGACCCGTACACGGTCGCCTCCATGTCCGTCGCTCCCGGAGACGTCACGATCCGGTCAACCGTCGAGCTGAATTACTGCGCAGGAGAATAGGCGCGCGGGCAAATAAGCGTGCCGAGAGTAGGGCTGCGCCCGCAGCATGGGGCCCGTGCGCAGCATCCGGCAATAATTATTCTTCGATAACGATGTCACCCGGCAGAATAATGGGACTCAACCACGGGAAGACATACCAGAAGAGACCATAAAGAACCGCTGCGATCAACGCAAGAAGCAGAATGAGCTTGATCACCCACGGGCCCGGCAAGAGCCGCCACAGTGCTCCATACATCAGAGTCCCTCCTCGTGCAGTGAATCGGGTTCGCCCTCGGCGCGCGGCTGGAAACCCTCAAATACACCGTAGGCAACAATACGCTCAGCCAGCGAATACAGCGGCGAGCAGGCCGTGAGCGTCAGATACTTTTCGCCCGTGTTCGCGGCAGGCACCTGAGGAACAGGCAGCAGCACATCGACGCGATCAGGCGTCACATACTCGAGCGTACGAAAACGGTACGTGTACCAGCCCTCCTCGGTCTCGATAATGATCGGGTCGTTCAACCGCAGCGAGTCGATGTGGCGCAACGGCGCGCCCCAGGTTGTGCGGTGCCCTGCAACAGAAAAGTTGCCCTCTTGACCGGGCATAACCGACTGATCATAAACACCGATCCAGCCGTTATCGAGTGTGATCGGTCGCGTCACACCACCGGCCAGCTCGGTCGCGTAGTCGTCGCCAAAACGGGGCACCCGCATGACGCCAACAACCTCACCCTCACCCGGATGCTCCATACGGGGAGCCTCCCACTGCGGCGCAGCATCCGGGTCGTCAGGGTTCTCCAGCAGCGGCGGCGGCTCGGGGGCAGGCCCATTCGACCACGATGATGACAGCTCGTTACCGCGCGCATTGTTCTCGGCACCAATAATGATGTCGCCGATCCACATTTGCCAGGCTACAAACAGCAAAACAACAGCACCCGCTGTGAGCAAAAGCTCACCCAAAACGCTGCCAAACGTGGCTCGTGGCCGCCGGGCACGCCGTAATGAGCGGCGTGAAGGATGGCTTGCGGTCGCGCTCGTCATAGCGGTGAGCCTATCGACTCTAGGTGAATGCTTTCTGATGGGTAGACTGTGCGCATGGCACGATCCGGTAAGTCCGAAGAACCCGTTGTTGAGCACCCCGATGGTGATGCTCCGAATGCTGTTTGGTTCAAGCCCGTCATGGTGGGCTTCATGCTCCTTGGTCTCGTGTGGATTCTGGTGTTTTACATCAGTGGTTCACAGTTCCCGATTCCTTCGATTGGGGCATGGAACCTACTCATCGGTCTCGGCATCGCCATGATCGGTTTTCTTATGACCACTCGTTGGAGATAATTGTCCCGTTCCGCCCGGCGCTCTCGGTACTGTTCGAGAGCGCCTTTTCTTTGCCCTCGTGACTATCCACAGAAAAGTTATCCACAGGCTGTGCACATGTGAATAACATGCATGTAATTCTCCCCAGCTGTGGATGAATATTGTGGATAACTATGCGGTTAACGCAAAAAAGACGCTGTCCACAGGCATGTGGATAACCTGTGGACAGCGTTGTGAATGAGTGGGCTACCGCCGTCTCTTACTGTGTCAGCAGTACGGGCGGCACAACAGCCACCACAATCAGCAGCACGGCCGTGAGCGCTGCCAGCAACAGAACGCGCATCGTGGCGCTTTTGTGTCGGGCCGTGCGGGCATAAATAAAACCAATAATGGCGCCCACCACCAGGCCACCCACGTGCGCCTGCCATGAAATATTGTTGCCGGGCAGAAAACCAATCACCAGGTTGATACCCAAGATGATCACAATGCCGCCGACATCGGCGCCCATGTGACGGCCAATCGAGAACAGCGCACCCATCAAACCAAATACTGCACCGGATGCCCCGATGACCGCTGATCCCGGAGAAATGAGCGCGACCGCAACAGACCCGCCCAGACCGCTCAAAATATAGAGCGCAAGAAAACGCCACTTGCCCACTATCGGCTCGAGAATGCGGCCCAGCATCCACAGGCCCAGCATGTTGAGCGCCAGGTGCAGAAAGCCAGAGTGTACAAGGAGCGCGGTGAGCATCCGCCACGGCTCAAAAGAGGCATTAACGAAAAGCTGCGGATACAGGTACGGGGCATAAAACAGCAGCGACGATTTCACCGTGTTACCTACCGTGCCGGGGATCATGCCCAGCAAGCTCACGGCCACGGTCACCATGAGAATGATGTTTGTTACCGGCATCCGGCCACCGACAAGTGCAGCAACGCGGCCCTGGCCCGAATGACGCTGCGCTTTGCGCTGAGCAGGAGACTGTTCGCGGCGCTGCTGTTTCATACACTCGGGGCAGATGACGCCCACGGGTGCAGGAGTTTGGCACTCACTGCACACCGTGCGCGTGCATCGCTGACACAGCACAAAACTTTGACGCGACGGATGCCGGTAGCAAAAGTTGTCGCGCGAAGAAGCGTCGGTCATCGTGTTGTTCGTGGCTCGTTACACTGCGGCAATATCGACCGAGTGCAAAATGACGTCGTCGACGGGGCGGTCGGCCGGGCCGGTCTTGACAGCCGAAATAGCGTCAACAACGGCACGCGAATCATCGTCGGCGACCTCACCAAAAATGGTGTGCTTGCCGTGCAGCCACTGGGTTGGTTCGGTGGTGATGAAGAACTGTGACCCGTTGGTTCCCTCGGCCGCGCCGGTGATGGCGTTCTGGCGGAGACCAGCGTTGGCCATGGCCAGCTTGTAGGGGGCGTCGAACGTCAGTTCACCGTGGATCTCATCATTAAATGTGTATCCGGGCCCGCCGATACCCTGACCGAGCGGGTCGCCGCCCTGAATCATGAAACCGGGGATGATGCGGTGAAAAATGACGTCTTTATAGAGGGGGCCCTCACCCGGCTGGCCGGTGGTGGGGTTTGTCCACTTTCCGGTGCCATCAGAGAGACCAACGAAGTTCGCTACCGTGCGCGGAGCGTGGTCGCCAAAAAGGTTGACGACAATGTCGCCGTGGTTCGTGTGCAGAGTCGCAACATGTGTGGGGTTAGCCATGACATCTATTCTCGCAGAGCTTTTCAGTACCAGGTTTCTTCGAGTTCAGCCAGTATTCGGGTGAACCGGGCTTACGTCTGGCAAGATGGAAGATTCCGAACCGCAACTCGATCGGGAGGGCACCGTGGGCCTCAGCCGCAAACGCAAGAAGGAACTCCGTCGACTGCAGAACGACGCTAACCGACTATGGGAGTCGCAGCAGGTTCTCGTGAACGACGCCGCAAACGTGGCCCGTGCAGCGAGTCGCCAGCTGGGCAACTTTGGTCGTGAGCAGGTCGTTCCGGCGGTACAAGATGTTTATGATCACCGGGTTGCACCCGTTGTCGAGCGCAGCCGCAAGGTTACTCGCAACGTTGTCGACAACCGGGTCGTGCCTGCCGTTGGCACTCTGATGGGCACGGCCATGTCAGCGTGGGATGTCGCAAACCAGAAGCGTCGCGCCATGGCGCAAGGTTCGCGGTTTGTTCCGGCACGTTTCGTTCCCGAACCTGAGCCGAAGAAACGCGGTCTCGGTTCGGTCATCGCAATCGTGCTGGGTGTTGCCGCCGGTGTCGGCGTGCTGTATGCCGCATGGCAGGCGCTGCGCACCGACGACGAACTGTGGGTTGCTGACGACCCGCTCGGTAACCCCGAAGCGTGACTTCTTCACCGGTGAGCGGGTCGGATGACGATCCGCTCACTCGTGTGTCTTCGCAGGCTCCGCCTGCTGACCGCACAGGCACTCGTCACTCGGGTCCCGACCACACTCGCGTTACTGCCGCGGCGCAAGCGCGTGATCTTGCGATTGAAATTCGCTCCCGGCCCGCCGCATCATCCCTGGCCGAAGCCGCTGCAGGCTTAGGTATCGCCGAGCACGACATCGTCAAAACCATTGTCGTCAAACGGCATACTCCGCAGGGGGCACCTCCTGCCTATCTTTTTGCGCTCGTGCCCGGTGGTCGCCGCATTTCGTGGGCACGGCTGCGCACGGTTGTCGGCGTCAATAAACTCCGGATGCCGGAGCCTGAGCTTGCCCTCGAGGCCACAGGCTATGAGCGCGGCGCGATCGTTCCCATCGGCAGCACGCACGACTGGCCCGTGTTCGCCGGTTCATCCATCATCGGCCGACGCATCGCGATGGGTGCCGGAACCCGCGGCTACAGTCTGTTCGTCGACGCCGACGACCTCATCGCCGCATATAACGCTACGGTCGCCGATATTTCTGAGCCCGAAGAGCGCGCTTAAACGCTGCTAAGCCCTGCAAGCGCGAGACCGGTCCAGACCAGATTCACTTGCTGCAGATCTGCGACCTCATCGAGTGGAAACCAGGCGGCTTTGTCGGTTGAGCCACCGGTTTCAAACCGCAGTTCCCCGCCAACAATATGGGCCCGATAAATAATGCGCAGCGTGTGCAGCGGAACCTTCTTGCCCTCGCTCAGCCGCTGTTCCAAGGGAATAACCCGCGAATCAACACCCAGAAGCTCATCAAGCACAACCTCGTACCCGGTTTCTTCCCACACTTCACGGCGTGCAGCATCAGCCGGGTCCTCCCCCGGCTCGAGCCCCCCGCCCGGCAGAGTCCACGCGGCGCCCCTATCGTGACGCCAGTGAGCAAGGAGCACCCGATTGTTGTCGTCGGTGATGATTGCGTAGGCGGCAACGCGAATATCCATAGGTTTACAGTAGTCGCCCGGGGCACAGCATCCGGATGCTTGAGGCCGTGGCACCTACCTGGATCGCGGCGGGTCGCCACAGGGCACAACACGCCGCACCACACGCAAACACACGGCGTGTCGTGACCGGTCGCGCAAAAGAACCCGACACAAACCCCACCACAGGACACAACACGCCGCACCACACGCAAACACACGGCATGTCGTGACCGGTCGCGCAAGAAGTAACCGGCGAATGAGTGAGCGCGGGAGGGCACGCGCAAGAAGTAGGCGCAAGAAGAGCGCCGACGCGGAGGATGCAAAGAAGTAAGGCGGGGCGCGAGGGTTAGCCACCATCCTCGCGCCCCGCAGTCGAGTTACCGGCCCCGCTTTTTGCCGGCCGTATGGCGTCCGAGCGCGATCGTGACGGTTGCCGAGGGGTCGGCCGGGTCGTCACCACCGAGCGGGTCGGCTCCTGGGAGCACAGGGCCGTGCCGTTTTGCGGCCGCGGTGAAGGAGCGCCGCGAGAGAACTGCCTGCAGTCCGTAACCGATGATGAACACCATCAGGGTGAATATCAACGCCATCGCTGCACCCTGGTCGGGTGAATAGAGCTGTGCGGAACGTGGGTTGATCATGGCGTAGATGTACATCGACAGCGGTCGGGATTCGGGGGTGGCCAAGAACGCCGGCAGCGTGAACTCATTGGTGCCCAGAATAAACAGTTGGATCCACACGGCAAAGACTGTCGGTGCCAGTAGCGGCGCGATGATGCGACGGAAGGCTTCGAGCCTGCTCGCCCCGCTGGCGACCGCGGCTTCTTCGAGTTCTTTTCGAATCTGTAGCGTCGCGCTATATGAGGCCCGGTAGGCGATCGATACCCGGTACGAGTAGGCGATGATGAGAGCCAGGATGGTGCCCGCTAGCGGGATGATCGGGTTGATCACCATGAACAGCAAGAACATCGCAAAACCGGCGATGGTTGCGGGAATCGCCACGGAGGATGACGCGAAGAGGTCCATCGCTTTCGTCCAGAACGATGGTTTACTGCGTGCAATACCGTAGGCGAGAACGGTCGCGGCTACGCAGGCGAGGGTTGCCGAACCACCGGCGATCAGCACGGTGCGGCCGAGGGATGCCCAAAACTCACCGTCGGCGAATACGGCACCGAAGGCTGAAAACCGCGTGTGATTGAGCACGGCATCGAGTGAAAAGCCGATCGGGTACGGCGTAATTGCCGACCAAAATAGGGCAAACAGGGGTAGAACTGCCGTCAGCAGCACGAATGCGCCCACAGCGATCATGACCGGAACTTTCCACACACCCAACTGCATCGTGGTGGGGCGGAAACCCTTACCCGAGACTGAGGCGCGGCGTTCGGCATCGCGTGTGGCCCGCAGGTAGATGAAGAAGGCGATCGTGGTGATGATTAAGAAGATGAGACCCCAGGCTGCGGCCAGGCCGTACTGCGGTAGTTCGCCCGAGCGGGCACTAATGAGCACCCAGAGTTTGAGGGCAAAGATCGACTTGCCCGACTCCTGGCCGAACAGCAGCGGCACTTCGAGGCTCCCCAGCCCCAAAATGAAAGTGAGCACGGCCACACCCAGCAGGCCCGGCCACAGCATGGGTAGCGTGACTCGACGCAGAGTTTCTGGCCAAGAAGCCCCCGAGACACGCGCTGATTCTTCGAGCGAGCCATCCATATTGGTGAGGATCGGCACAATCATCAGGTACGGAAACGTCACGCTAGTGAGCGACTGAATAACAATGAGCGTCGGAAAAGCGTAGGGGTTGATGGGCACATCGCCAGTGAATGGCAGCAGTCGCAACAGCTGATTGAGTACGCCGGTTTCTGGCGAAAGCATGAGCAAAAATGCCTGGGCCTTCACAATGGGCGGGATGATATACGGCACAATCACGAGCGCTGAGATCACGGCCCGCATGGGTGCGTCGGTTCGTACCGTCACCCATGCCAACCCGAACGCCATCAGTAGCCCCAGCGTTGTTGCTCCCCCAACAAAGGCCGCGGTTGACCCGATGACCGACCAGAAGTCGTCACGCAAACCCCACAGGGTGACGAAGTTTTCTACACCCCACTGGGCCGAAGAGACTCCGAATGGTAGGAACGGACCACGAAATGCTGTGATGACCTGAATGATCAGTGGCAATGCCAGCAGCAGAAATATGATTCCGCCGGCGATGATCATCACCACGGTCATCGTGGTGGGTCGCGACCGCATCGCTTTCGTGGTCCGTCCTCGCTGAAACATGGTTATCCGTTCAGTGCCTCGTCGGCCGCGTTGATCATGTCGTTCCATTGATCACGCGTCTCTTGTGTCTCTGTTTCTGCGCCGTCCGTGATACCCAGCAGCAGAGCGTCAGCGTTGATCTTCATGAGACCCTCCGCCGAGTCGAACAGCGACGTGGGTAGACCGGCATACGGCACCTGTGTCGTAGCAAAACGCTCATCGGTCATCCGCAGGTTGAGCCAGTCGGGGTCGAAAGCGTTCCACAGTGTCCAGAGCATGGCGCCGGGCTTGTTCTTCGCGTCAACGTTCACACCCGAATACTGCGCAAAAACACCCGAGTGTTCGAAGGGCGCAACTTTGAGCGAGGGGTTCGGGTTGAACAGCGTCTGGTTGAGGGCAACAGGTACATCACCGCTTGACAGCGGAGCGTTCTGGTCTTCTAGCAGGGTGAGGTTACCCGACGACTTCAGGTCGGTGATGAGGTCGACCATGGCTTCTTCGCCGTTGGCCATGCCGTAGCCGGCGAACACGATCGGGTTCCATCCGGTTACCGAAACTTTGCCCTTGTATTTCTCATCGAGCAGGCCTTCGAGGGTTTCGGGTACGTCGATTTTGTCGCTGTTGTACTGCATGAGCGTTCCGTTGATGCTGTCGGGCATCAGTTCGGGGGCACCGATTTCAAAGAACTCTTCTGGCACACCGAATGTGGTCCAGTCGACGTCTTCCCAGAATCCTTCGTCGTACATCGCCATCATCGATACGAGTGAGCCAGAGACAATGTCGGTGTTTCGGCTACCGGTGGCCTTGGCCGAGATAATGGCAGAAGAAATGTTGTAGGTGAGCCCGCGGGTTTCAATAGTGAGGCCCGGATACCGCTCGGTAAACAGCTGGATAATGTCGGGGCTCAGCTCATACCAGTCCCAAATAACAACGCGGCCACCGTCGGTTTCTTTGGCCTGTTCGTAGAGCGCGTCGAGCTGCCGATCAATTTCAGGCCAATAGTCGTCGTAAAAGTTTTCGCAGCGGGTAAACGCACCCAGCTGTACGGCGTCGCACGTGATTTCGTTGCTGGCGACAGTGTCGTCGGGTTCGACAGCGGCAGGTGCGGCTTCGCCGCCACCCGAGCTGCACGAACTCAGAATTAGTGCGCCGGCAGCGGCCAGGGTGATGACGCTCCAGTGTTTTCTCATGATCCGTGTGTCCTCTCTGACGTGGATCCGGGTTACGGGTAGGTGTCGGCTAGGCCGCTATGACGCGGCACGCTTGCGGAGTGAGTTCGAGATAGATCACTTCGCCCTCCGGGGGCGTCGCCAAGGGCGCGCCACGGGCGACCAGAGTGCCGACACTCTGATCTCCGTTGAGAACTTCGGCTTCGTATTCCACGATTTCGCCGAGAAATTCGACCCGGATGACGCGTGCCGGTAGTACGTTCGGCCGGTCAACGGCTGCTTCGTGCCAGCGCACACTTTCGGGTCGGTATGTGACGGTCACCTGTTCGCCTCGGCGTATTTCGCCGGGGCAGGGGGTGGTCATGCGCGTGCCGAAGGCTTCGACGATTGCGTCGCCCGCGCTGTCACGGTCGTGGAGGGTGGCCTCGATCATGTTGACGCGTCCGACAAAGTCGGCCACGAATCGGTCGGCGGGCTGGTTGTAGAGGTCGCGGGGTGCGGCTTCTTGCACGATTCGGCCCTGGTTCATGACTGCTACGCGATCAGACATCGATAGCGCTTCAGACTGATCGTGGGTCACATACAGTGCGCTAATGCCGAGTTCTTGTTGCAGGCTGCGCAGTTCGTTGCGCATGGTGTCGCGCAGTTTTGCGTCGAGGTTGCTGAGCGGTTCGTCAAGCAGCAGCAGCCGTGGTCGGTGTGCGAGGGCGCGGGCGAGGGCGAGGCGCTGTTGTTGTCCGCCCGAGAGGGCGGTTGCCGGTCGCTGCGCGAGGTGGTCGAGTTGCACGAGCTCGAGTGCCTCCATGGCACGCAGTCGTGCCTCATTTTTGGGAAGTTTTCCGCCCGATACTTGCAGCGGAAAAACGGCGTTGGCAAAGACGCTCATGTGCGGCCAGATGGCATAGTTCTGAAACACCATGCCGATGTCGCGCTTATTGGGCGGAATATGGGTGGTTGCTGTCGACAGGGTTGTGCCGTCGAGTGAAATTTCTCCACCGTTACTGGTTTCTAGGCCGGCTACACAGCGCAGGGTGGTGGTTTTGCCGCATCCGGATGGCCCTAACAGCGAATAGAAGGTGCCCGGTTCGATCGTGAACGTGACGTTTTTGACGACGGGAACCTCGGTGCCATCGAGTTCGTAGTGTTTTTGCAGACTGTCGACGACGAGGCGGCCACCGGCGGCTGTTATGGTCATGGCACTTCTCAGCTTTCGGTTGCGGTTACCGTGCGAATGGTCGGTGCTTTTGACCATGCGGTTTGCGGGCGGGCTTGGGTTTGGCCGTCGACGATGATCGCGTCGACCTGTTCGTCGTAGAAGCACACAAGGTTTTCGATCTTGGGGCATTCAGGAACAGGGCGTCGGTACACCCATGCGATGTCTTTGACCAGCTGATCGCCGATCTGAATGGAGTAGTACTCGGCTTCGCCTTTGTATGGGCAGATCGAGCGTGTTGACGACGGTACGAACAGTTCTTGTCGTACATCGGCCCAGGGAATGTAGTACCGCGTGGGCAGGCTCGTTTCAAACAGCAGTCGCGGGCGCATGCTCTCGGCGACCACTTCGCCGAGAACCTGCACTTCAACGTGACGCGAGCTGTTGAGCACATCGACCCGGTGGTAGGGGTCGCGCGGGTGCTTGTATACCTCGTCGTCTTCTTCAAACCAGTGGTCCATTTTGGCCCAGTAGAAACCGACAAGACCCTGAAGCCCGGATGCCGCAGACGGCGGCGCGTCGTGGATCCACGCGGCATCGGTTATCGTGCGTTTTCCTGTGTCGAGGTTCAGGTAGTGCACGGGACCGCGGGAGTCGAAGGTTTTTGTGCGCCCGGAGGGGGTGAGCAGGTCCATACGCACATCTTCTTGAGGAAAGTAGTAGACCGGCATGTGCTTCGACTCGTGCAGCAGGTGCACGTTGATGCTTTTGGCC
Organism: Microbacterium luticellae; assembly: GCF_050408645.1. NCBI lineage: Bacteria > Bacillati > Actinomycetota > Actinomycetes > Micrococcales > Microbacteriaceae > Microbacterium > Microbacterium luticellae. Next base: position 588,934 of record NZ_JBNTKE010000002.1, on the reverse strand, counting down.
ACCGTGATGCCGTCGACGACGACGGTAACCATGCGGCCGCTGGGTTCGAGTTCGAGGGCGAAGCGGCTGGGGTCTTGTTCTCGTTCGATGACCTTGTCTTCAATGAGGAAGGGCGTTGAATTGCTCATGGGTGTTACTCCGTGGCGGCTGTCTCGGTGTGAGCGGCCTGCCGTTCGTTGTCGTATTTTTCGGTGTCGACCTGGCGCAGGATTCCGCCGTCTTGTTCGACGGGCACCATTTGGCGATACATTTCGTAGTCGTCGCGCACGACGAAGTGTTCCGAGATTTTGAAGTCGCGGAAGCGCAGAATGTGTACCTGCTGTTGGCTCACTTCAACGCCGGTGGCGGGAATGCCGTACAGGGTGAGTCCGGTGTGTTTGGCAGAGAAGCGGCCTTCAAGAAAGACAAGGTCGCCATCGGCGGCGACTTTGTCGATAACGAAGTTGGGGTCGGTGAAGAGTTCGAGGAATGCTTTGCGCACCATGTAGGCGTTTTCGAAGCCGCGGTCTTTGCCGGGTTCTGAGGCGTGGTTCCAGTAGTCCTGCGTGTAGTACTTGTCGAAGTGTTCGCGGAATCCGGGTGTATCGGGGTGCGCTTTGTGTGATGCCAGGTCGTTGCCCCATACTTCGAGGGCGATCTGCTTGTTGCGGGCTGCGACGTCTTCCATGACGGGCTCCTAAACTGTACTGGATTCTGTATCCACGTTGTGAAGTCAAGTGGCATGAGACAAGCACAGTTCAGAGCGTCTGGCAATGGTTACGCCTGCGGCTCGGGCTTTCAAGCTTCGTGCAGGCTGATCGCCCTAATGCCGCATTTTCCCTAGAAAATCCGCGGTTTTTCGAGCCGCATCCGCGCAGCCTTCTGCCTGGCCAAGAACTGTTCTGGTATTGGTGCGATCAAAAAAAGCTATGGCCCAAACCGGGGTAGACCACGACGTGTGCCGGATGCTGCGCCTGCGCCACCGCCGCCTGCCAGGCTGCGATCTCCTCGGCCGGAATCAACTCGTCGGAGCCACCAAAAATAGACAGCGTGGGGCACGTGATGGCGTCAATGTGTTGATCGGGTGCAGGAAGATCACTGCGCGCCGCTCCCCTGGTTTGGGCATAAAAAGCGACTGCGCCCTGCAGGCGAAGCTGCGCCATGGTGCTGGCGAGCAGGGCAAGCCGACCACCCAGACAGAAGCCGATCACGGCGATCGGCAGATTGGGGTTATCAGCGCGCAGCAGGGCAGTGGCTGCTTCAAGATCGTGCTGTACGGTGCGCCACTGCAGCTGCGCCGAATGCTCGCCCGAAACAAAGTCGTCACCGCGGGGCAACCTGCCTGCCGTGCGCGCATAAAGGTCAATAGCCAGGCAGTGAAAGCCGCTCGCAGCGAGCTCTTCGGCCAGGGCGCCGTAGTACGGATGCAACCCGCGCCCATCATGAATCACCACGACTCCTACGGTCGGTGCTGCAGTGCTCGGGCGCGCCTCGACGGCATCCATAACGGTGCCGTCATGCGCCACGACCGTGCGGTTGGTGCGGGTTATCGCGGTGCGGGGCCCAGGAAACTGGGGAGGCCGGCTGTCATTGGGGAAACACATGGCCCGAGCATAGGTGCATCACGGGGCGTTGTAGTAAAAACTGGATCCAAACGCCACAATGGAGGTATGAGTGACGCCACACTGCCCGCTGCGGGTTCTCCCGCCGGGCGACTTTTGAACGGCCGCCTCAAGCTGCGGCATCTGCAGTTGGTGTGCGCACTGGCCGAACACGGCAGCCTTGTTGCTGCCGCCGAGCACCTGCACATTGCCCAGCCCGCGCTTACTCGTTCGCTCCGTGAAGCAGAAGAAATTGTGGGCGCGCGCATGTTTGACCGCGGCCCGCGCGGAGTAACCCCCACCGAAATTGGCCACGCATTTATTGAACATGCGCAGGCGGTGCTCGGTCAGCTCAATCGTGCCGGCCAAGACATCGACGACCTGCTTATGGCGCGCAGCGGAACCGTGCGCGTGGGTACCCACTTGGCCGCCTCGAGCCATCTTTTACCGGGCGCCATTTTGGCGGTGCGTAAACAAGCACCCGAGGTGACGATTGTTGTGCGTGAGGCCACTCCCGACACGTTGCGCACTGAACTGCTCTCGGGTGAACTCGACGTCGTAGTAGGGCGCATTCACCCCACCGAACCCGATCAGCGCTTAGCGACCGAACCGCTCTACCGCGAGCCGATTCTTATCGTCGCGGCAGCCGATCATCCTGCCACCACCATGCCCACCCCTTCTCTTGCGCAGCTGCGCGAGTTTCCATGGGTATTGCCAGTGCAGCAGACCGTTTTGCGCACACAGGTCGAAGACCTTTTTGCGGCACACGGCCTGCCCCTCCCCCAGCAGCGTGTGGACTGCACGCTTCTTCCCATCACAAAAGAGCTCATTGTTCGCGGCGGAGCCATTGGTGTGCTGCCGCGGCTCGTGATCGACAACGATCCGGCGATCGTTCCCGTGGGCGGTGCGCCTGACACTCTGCAGTGGCCCGTGGGCTTCACGACGGTGGCCGACCGCTGGTCGGCACCGGCTGTGCAAAGGTTACTGGCAGCCCTGCGCCGCGAAGGGGCATCGGTTCGCAGGCGGTTTGACGAGGCTCGCTCGAGCGACCATCAGCGGCGGCGCAATGCGCTTGCCGACACGGTATAACACCGCGGTATAGCAATCTCTGCATACCGGCAGGGGCGCTTGGTATTAGCTTTCATCGGTGAACGCCTTCAAGATCGTGAGCAGGAGGTGCTCCGATGACGGTCATCGACATTCACGCCCATTACGTGCCACAGCAGTGGCCCGCATTGGCGGGAACCCCACCGCGGCCCACACTGCGAGTAGACGGCCCGCGCGACGCGACAATTATGCTCGGCTCACAGGAGTTCCGGCGCATCGATGATGCATCGTGGAACGCCGATAAGCGCCTCGAAGACATGGACACGCACGGTATTGACCTGCAGGTGATGTCGCCAACACCCGTGTTTTTCAGCTATGAGCAGCATCCGGATGCCGCCACCCAGGTGGCTTCTATTTTTAATGACCTTGCGCTCGACATCGCTGCGCAGGGCGAGGGCCGCCTTCTGCCTTTTTGCCAGGTGCCGCTGCAAGACACCGACGCCGCCTGCGCAGAACTCGACCGCTGCCTAGACGCCGGGCACGTGGGTGTAGAGATCGGTAACCATGTGGGCGACCGCGACCTGGACGACGCGGGAATCGTCACCTTTTTGCAGCACTGCGCCGACCGCGACGTGCCCGTGTTTATTCACCCGTGGGATATGCCCAACGGTCCGCGTCTTGACCGATGGATGGCGCAGTGGCTCGTGGGCATGCCGTCAGAAACACACCTGTCGATTCTTGCGCTGATCTTGGGCGGCGTTTTTGATCGTGTCGGGCCCGAGCTTCGCCTGTGTTTTGCGCACGGCGGTGGCTCTTTTCCATTCTGGATTGGCCGCATGGACAACGCATGGCAGCACCGCAACGACATTATTGGCACATCGGCACTGCCGCCGTCGGGGTATCTCGACCGCTTCAGTGTCGACACCCTGGTTTTTGACCACGCTCCCCTTCGCATGCTCATCGACACTATGGGTGCCGATCGCGTGATGCTCGGCAGCGACTACCCGTACCCGCTCGGCGAACAGAACATTGGCGAGCTCGTGCGCACAGCCGGACTCGATAGCTCGGTGCACGACCGCATTCTTGGCCGTAACGCCGAACTCTTTTTGGGGGCCCGATCGGCCTCCGCGCTGCAGGGGATATCTGCCGCGGCCGGAGCCGTCTAGGTCGCTCACCGCCACCGCATCAGCACTCGAAGACGAGGAAAAGATGACTATTACCAGCACCGACACCGAACGCGACGCGCGCGACCGCGACGCTGCCGACCCACTATCGTCGCTGCGCACACGGTTTGCTATTCCGCCGGCCGACGGCGGCGATAACGACGAGAGCGCGTATCTGGCGGGCAACTCGCTGGGTCTGCTGTCGGTTGACGTGCGCGCCATCATCGATGAAGAGCTGTCGGCATGGTCGCGGTGGGGTGTGGAGGGCCACAGCGATGCACCGCGCCCGTGGGTGCGCTACCACGAGCATCTGCGCGAGGCCTCGGCCCGACTCGTGGGTGCTTTGCCACACGAGGTTGTCGTCATGAACTCGCTGACGGTCAATCTGCACCTCATGCTTGTGAGCTTTTATCGGCCAGCTGGCGATCGCACGGCGATCGTCATAGAAGACTCTGCTTTCCCTTCGGACAGCTATGCGGCACGCAGTCAGGCAGCTTTGCACGGGCTTGATCCGGATGCTGCGGTTATTCGTCTTCGCCCCCGCGACGGCGAAGACGTTTTGCGCACAGAAGACATCGAACAGTTTCTTCGCGATGAAGGACACCGTGTAGCAGTCATGATGCTGGGAGGCGTGAACTATTACACCGGTGAAGTGGTCGACATTGCGCGCGTGACGGCGGCCGGCCATGCCGCGGGTGCCATCGTCGGCTGGGACCTCGCTCACGCCGCCGGGAACATCCCCCTGCAGTTGCATGAGTGGGGTGTGGACTGGGCCGCGTGGTGCACGTACAAGTACATGAACGCCGGGCCAGGGGCAGTAGCCGGATGCTTTGTGCATGAGCGTCATGTGGCAGACCGCACTATTCCTCGTTTTGAGGGCTGGTGGAGCAGTAATGTCGAGACCCGTTTTCAAATGGGTCCGACGGTCGATCCGGTGGCCAGTGCCGATGCCTGGCAACTTTCTAACCCGCCCATTCTGGCCATGGCGCCGGTCTTGGCGTCGCTGCGCATGTTCGACAGCGTCGGTATCACGGCGCTGCGCGAGCGGAGCCTTCGCCTTTCGGAATATCTCATGGATCAGCTCGACACCGTACTGCAGGGGCGCGCTTCGCACATTATTACCCCCCGCGAGCAAGAACGTCACGGATCACAGGTGTCGGTGCGTTTAGGGGCAGACGCGGCCGATGTCACGAACAAACTGCGCTGGGAGCACGGTGTTATTGGTGACGCCCGTATGCCCGATGTCATTCGTCTGGCGCCCGTGCCACTTTATAACTCCTTCCACGACTGTTGGCGGGCAGCGCGGGCACTGGGATCGGTGCTCGACGAGCTCGGTGACACACAACAGGGGGCATCATGAGCACGCCACAGCTAAGAAACCTCATCGACAACGAATGGGTCGACTCCGGCCAGACGTTTGCCGACGTATCACCGGTGACCGGAGCAACCATCGCCGAGGTGCACGAAGCCGACCGCAGTGTTGTCGATGCGGCCGTCGGGGCAGCTCGACGCGCCCTGCATGGCCCGTGGCGATCGTTGAGTGTGCCCGACCGCGTTGCAGCCCTACGGCGTTTTGCCGACGGCATCCGGAATCGATTCGACGACCTGGCGGCAGTCGAAATTGCCGACACCGGCAAACCCGCAGCGCTCGCGCGCTCACTGGATGTTCCCCGTGCGGCAGTCAACATTGACGCTTTCGCCGATCTGCTCACCCAGGTAGACACCGAGTCATACATCACCGAACTAGCCGACGGCAGCCGCGCCCTCAACTACACGGTACGTAAGCCTCTGGGCGTTGTGGCCGTTATTGTGCCGTGGAACCTGCCACTGCTGCTACTGACCTGGAAACTCGGACCAGCTCTGGCGTGCGGCAACACGGTGGTGATCAAACCCAGCGAACTCACACCGTGGTCGGCAACCGTACTCGGCGAAATCGCAGTCGAAGCGGGCATTCCTCCAGGCGTTATTAACATCGTGCACGGATTTGGTCCGAACTCTGCAGGTGAATACCTCACCACGCACCCTGATATTGATGGCGTGACGTTTACGGGTGAGTCATCGACCGGAGCAACGATCATGTCGGCCGTAGCATCCGGAGTAAAACCCGTTTCGTTTGAATTGGGAGGAAAGAACGCCGGTATCGTCTTCGCCGATGCCGACTTCGACCGTGCCGTCGCCGGAATCGCGCGGTCATCGTTCCTCAACACCGGCCAGGTATGTCTGGCCACGGAACGCGTGTATGTCGAACGCAGCATATATGAGCGGTTTGTCGATGCGTTGGCGGTGCAAGCCCGCAACCACCGCCTCGGGCATCCGGATGCTGCAGCCACAACGCTCGGCCCCCTCATCTCACACGAACACCGCAACAAGGTCACGCACTACTTTGACAGGGCGCGCGCCGAAGGCACCATCATCACCGGCGGCGGTATCCCCGATATGCCCGACGACCTGGTCGGCGGCTCCTGGATAGAACCAACCATCGCTACCGACCTCGCCCACGACTCTGCCGTTATGCGCGAAGAAATCTTTGGACCCTTCTGCGGCATCATCCCGTTCGACACAGAAGAAGAAGCCATCGCGCTAGCCAACGACACCCGCTACGGGCTCGCCGCAGCCACCTGGACAGACGACCTGCGCCGCGCTCACCGGGTGGCTGCCGCCATGGATGTGGGAATCTCGTGGGTCAACACCTGGTACCTGCGCGACCTGCGCACCCCCTTCGGCGGGCGCGGGCTCTCAGGTATCGGCCGCGAAGGCGGAAAGCACTCCCTCGACTTCTACACCGACTCCACGAACGTGGTGATAGCCCTATGAAAACGCACGACCCGGCCATAACGGAAGCGGTCGAACGACTGCGCACCGCCGCACGCACAGCAACACCCTGTGCGCCGGTGCGAGACATCATTACAACGCTCGACGACGCCTACGCCGTACAAAGCCATATTGTGGGCGCCGAAATTGACAGCGGCCGACGCATTGGTGGCCGCAAAATCGGCCTCACCTCAACCGCTGTACAACAGCAACTCGGCGTTGACCGCCCCGACTTCGGCGCCCTCTACGCCGACGAAATCTTCATGTCTGGGCATCGCGTCGACCTGGCTTGCTTTATCGCACCACGCGTAGAAGCAGAGATCGCATTCGTGCTAGATCGCGACCTCGATATGACCCACCCCTCCGCCGCCGATGTGCAGGCCGCGATCGGTCTGGTCGCACCGGCCATCGAAATTGTTGACTCACGCATCATCGACTGGGACATCACCCTCATCGACACCGTTGCTGACAATGCATCCGGAGCCGCCAGCGTTATCGGGCAAGCCCGCAGCTTTGCCTCCCTCGACCTCGATCTGCGCGATGTCGGCATGGTCATGGAACGCGGAACGCAAGCGGTATCGGTCGGAGCCGGAGCCGCATGCCTCGGCCACCCCCTCGTGGCCGTTACATGGCTCGCGCAAGAACTGGCACGCCGTGGCAACCCCCTACGGGCTGGCGACCTCATCATGTCGGGAGCGCTGGGCCCTATGGCTTCGGTGACAAGCGCGGGAGCATACGAAGCACGCATCGAGGGCTTAGGCAGTGTTCGCGTGGAATTTACCGCCGCCCACAACGAGCAGAAATCATCATCATGACAACGCACGATTCCCGTATACCTGTTGCCATCATCGGATCCGGCAATATCGGCAGCGATCTAATGATCAAGATCCTGCGCATCTCGCAGACGCTGAAGCTCGTAGCCATGGTGGGCGTTGACCCCGACTCCGACGGGCTCGCCCGTGCTCGCCGGCTCGGCATCCCCACCACAGCCGAAGGAATCGACGCCCTCGCGGAGCTGGTTGGCCCAACCGGGGTCGACATCGTCTTCGATGCCACCTCGGCGTCAGCCCATGCACACAACCAAAAAGTCGCAGCCGAACTGGGCGCGGTATCCATCGACCTCACGCCCGCAGCTATGGGCCCCTTCGTCGTGCCGCCGGTAAACCTCGGCGACCACCTCGACCAACCCGACATCAGCATGGTCACGTGCGGCGGGCAGGCCACCATTCCCATCGTGGCAGCCATCAGCGCCGTCGCGCCCGTGCGGTACGCCGAAATCGTCGCCTCCATCGCGTCTCGCTCAGCCGGCCCCGGCACGCGCGCCAACATTGATGAGTTCACCGAAACCACCTCGCGTGCAATAGCTGAGGTAGGCGGCGCCGACAAAGGCAAAGCCATCATCATCCTCAACCCCGCTGAGCCTCCCCTACTCATGCGCGACACCGTCACGGCACTGTGCGACGACATTGATGCCGATGCCGTCGTGGGCTCGATTACGGCCATGGTTGCCGAGGTCGCCCGCTATGTTCCCGGCTACCGGCTCAAACACCCGCCCCAGGTTGCGGCGATCAGCGCCGACTATGTGCCAGCACTCGATGGCCCCTTTACCGGTAAACAGGTCACCGTCTTCCTTGAGGTCTCAGGCGCCGGCCACTACCTGCCCGACTACGCCGGAAACCTCGACATCATGACCTCGGCCGCTCTAGCGACAGCCGAAAAGCTCATGCAGTTGCGCGCAGAAAACAGCATCCGCCGTAGCTCTACCACCACCGCGACCCGCACGGAGCAGTCATGACGACAACAGCACAACCGCCCGCCGTCTACCTGCAAGACGTCACGCTACGCGACGGTATGCACGCCGTTCGCCACGGCTTCAGCATCGACCAGGTGCGCACCATTGCACGAGCACTCGATGAGGCCGGGGTAGACGCCATCGAGATCGCTCACGGCGATGGTCTCAGCGGCTCCAGCCTCACCTATGGTTTTGGCGCGCACACCGACGACGCATGGATCACAGCCGTTGTCGATTCGGTCTCGCGCGCCCGAGTAACAACACTCTTACTGCCCGGTATCGGCACAATCGACGACCTACGCCGCGCACAATCACTCGGCGTAACCAGCGTGCGGGTGGCCACCCACTGCACCGAAGCCGACGTCTCGGCACAACACATCGCCTGGGCACGAGAGAACGGCATGGATGTTTCGGGGTTTCTCATGATGAGCCACCTCAACTCGCCCAAAGAGCTCGCGCGCCAAGCCAAACTCATGGAGTCTTACGGCGCCGGATGCGTGTATGTCACCGACTCGGGCGGTCGCCTCACCATGAACGATGTCGCCGCCCGCATCACCGCCTACCGCGACGTTCTCGAACCCGAAACCCAGATCGGGATTCACGCGCACGACAACCTGTCGCTGGCTATCGGCAACTCGGTCACGGCGGTCGAACACGGCGTATACCGTGTTGATGCTTCACTCACCGGCCTCGGTGCCGGCGCCGGCAACGCACAACTAGAAGCGTTTAGCGCCGTCGCCGACCTCATGGGTTTTCGTCATAACGGCAACACGTTTGCCCTCATGGACGCCGCCGACGACCTCGTGCGGCCGCTGCAACAACGACCCGTGCGCGTCGATCGCGAAACACTTACCCTCGGATACGCAGGGGTATACAGCAGCTTTTTACTGCACGCCGAACGCGCAGCGCAACAGTACGGCTGTGACGTGCGCGAACTTCTCATGGAGTTAGGCCGACGCGGCATGATTGGCGGCCAAGAAGACATGATCGTCGACGTCGCTCTCGACCTGGTAGGTGCACAGTGACCAACCACGCTCGCATACTGCACGACGCCCAGCGCGGAACCACCGAGGTCGACGCTTTTACTCACGACGACACGCTCGATCTCGCTGCCGCTTACCGTGTGCAACAGCAGCTCATTGAGCTGCGACTGGCCGAAGGTGAACAGGCCACCGGCCTCAAGCTCGGGTTCACCAACCCCGCCAAAATGCGCCAAATGGGAGTGAATCACATCATCGCGGGGCGCATTACAACCGGCATGGCCCACGCCGATGGTGCCACCGTCAGCCCGGCACAGTTCATTCACCCCCGCGTTGAGCCCGAGCTCTGTTTTCGTCTCGCACGTGACATCGCACCCGACGAAAACCTTGCCGCCATCAGCAACGCCATAGACGGCATTGCGGTCGGCATCGAAGTGATCGACAGCCGTTATCGTGACTTTCGCTTCACGCTCAGCGACGTCGTCGCCGACAATGCCTCCGCATCGGCATACGCGATCGGCCCGTGGATCACGCCAACACCCGCCCTCGAACACAGTCTGAGCAACCTCGGAGTCATCCTGCAGATCGACGGCGTCGACATCGACACCGGAAGCACCGCAGCCATACTCGACAACCCGTGGCGCGCCCTCCATGCGGCCGTCATCCATGCTCGCGAACACGGCATCCCGCTCCGCGCGAAAGACGTGATACTTGCCGGAGCAGCTACGGCCGCCCACCCGTGGCATCCGGGAACCTCCGTGCGAGCCACCATCTCCCAATTAGGATCAGTCACCCTCCACATGTCTGAGGAGGCATAATGAACCCGCGCCGCACCGTTTATCTCCCCGGAAACGCCCAGCCGCTCGGCGGATACCCGCACGCACATATCGCCAACGGCACGATTTATGTTTCGGGAACGAGTAGCCGCAGGGCCGACAACACCATCGCCGGGGCCACGCAGCATCCGGATGGCACATTCACGCTCGACATTCGCGAACAAACCGCCGCCGTTATCGACAACATTGGCACCATTCTTCGCCACGCCGGGGCCTCACTCGACGACCTCGTTACCCTCACCACCTACCTGGTGTCGATGGATGACTTCGCCGGATACAACGAGGTATACGCCCGCTATTTTCAGGGCGATACCGGGCCTGCCCGCACAACCGTCGCGGTGCACCAACTGCCCCACCCACAATTGCTCATCGAAATACAAGCCATCGCGACGCTGCCAACGACAGCAACAACGCACACACAGTAAGGAGACGGTCATGGCCGACTGGACATCAACCAATTTTCAAGGATGGCTGGTAGACAACGCTCACCTGCTCAAGCCACCGGTGGGCAACAAAGCAATGTTCCCCGAAGGGAAAGACCTCATCGTCATGGTCGTTGGCGGACCCAACTCACGCCAGGACTACCACGTCGACCCGTACGAAGAACTCTTCTACCAAATCAAGGGCAACATGCACATTAATGTGATCACGCCCGAAGGACCCCGCACCGTGCACGTTCGCGAAGGCGAAATGTACCTACTGCCCGGCAACACACCGCACTCCCCCCAGCGACCCGAAGAAGGGTCGATCGGACTCGTCATCGAACAAGTGCGGCAAGAAGGCGTGCTCGAAAAATTCCAGTGGTACCACCACACCGCCGACACTGCGACGCTCGTGCATGAAGTCGAACTACAGGTCACCGACATCGTCACAGACCTCCCGCCCGTGTTCGACGCTTTCTACGAACGCCTCGATACCCTGCAGGCGCCCGACGGCTCGCCTCTGCAGCGCGAACACCTCTCGCCCGTGGCATCCGGGGTGGCTCCGTAGCATCCGGGGCTGCTTGTGCGGGTGTCCTCGCGCGGCTACTCGCGTGGGCTTGGGCCGAGAACAGGAAATTTGCCGAGATCATGCTAATTCTGCAGAAATCTTCATGATCTCGGCAAATTTCCTATTTTCGGCAAACCCGTCGACCGCCCAGACCTATGTGATCGCAGATAGCCACGCCTCTTTTCGGTTCACGAGTCTTGAGCGCGCTCACGCCAGGTGAAGTCGTGCCTGGAGGGGACGATGAAATCAGCGATGATTCCTGGCGCACGTGCGACCGCTGGTTTCGGCGGTCAGGTAATCGTTGGGCGCGACCTTCAACGTTTGGCAATCACAGCGTCGAAGTCATAGTTCAGCCAGCGAGCCTGGCCTCGAGCGCCTGACGAAAGAGTTCGTCGGCTCGTTGCATGGCGGCAGCCTGCACTACGTCGTCGAAGGGCATAACGCCACCGTCGTGACGCGAAACGCAGCGCACAAGAGCATAGCGGCCGTCGCCACGGTCGACCGTGACAGTTGCGCCTTCGGCCAGGTCGAGTGCCGCAGCGATCACGGCATCGTCGCGCTCTTGCAGCTCGCGCACCGTGGTTTCGTCGATCTCGACCGAAAAGGTTTCCACAGCACGCCCGTCGTGCCATTCAGTCACCTCGATCACCACGTCATCGACGCGAGTAAAAGCCTCCGGATGCTGCTGATAAAACTCGCGCACGTCGTCAATCGTGAGTTCATCACGAAGCTTGTCGCGCAGACCCTGTGCCAGTTGTTCAACGTAGTCGCGATAGCGCTGCCACGTTGTCATCGTTTGGGCACCGAACTGTGTGTCGTTGGTCGGTACTGCGCTATCGTCCGCGAATTCTGCCGTCTCGAAGCGCTCGATAATGCCGGCCTCGATAGCCCAATCAATGATCGCAATATCGCGCTCCATGGCCGACTCTTTCGCGTCGAGCACGACGCCTTCGGCCTGTTCATAGACCGCCGCAACTTCGTGTTGCACGGTGGCAGGCGTGCAAGCTGCGGCAGTGGTAACGATACTCACCGTGAGCACGGCCGTGATCCCGGCACGGCAAAGCATGCGCGGGATCACGGCCGTGCGTGAAGAGCGTGTCACACAGCGCTCCGCGTGCGACGACGCAACCACCAACCGGCGCCAATAAGCAGCAGAGCCAGGCCTGCCAGTGTCGTCGGCCACGTCGAGCCCGTCATCGGCAGTTCACCGTCGGGGGCATCCCCCGCGTCTGAGCCGTCGTCATTACCGTCCGGCGAAGGCGCCGGAGTGGGCGCAACAGTCGGTTCGTCGGTGGGCTCGGGCGAGGGCTTCGGCTCATCGGTTGGCGTCGGCGTCGGTTCATCGGTCGGCTCCGGCTCGGGCGAGGGCTCCGGCTCCGGCTCGGCCTCCGTGTATTGCACAGCGCCGATGGTGAGGCCCTCGTCGGTATCGGTGATTCCGACAAGCGCGGCGGTGTCTTCTGCGGCATCCGGCGACCCCGGTAGAGGGTTGCCCAAGAAGTCGAGGTTGTAGAGCACACCATCGACAGCGGGCAGGTAACCACCAGCGGCGAAGTCGATACTTTCTCCTTCGAGCGCCAAAGCATGTATCTCGGTCGGAGTCATGTGACGACGATCGGTGAGCGTGCCGCCAAAGTGCTCGACTACCTCAGCCACGCTGACACCCACATTGCGCAGAATAGATTCTTCTTCGGGAATGTATCCGTCAAAGGCGTTGCCAGCGTGGATCCCTGCCAGCGGTTGCGTAGCTTCAGCGTTATCGGGTGCCGTGCCCAGGCCAGGCAAAACAGTATCGCCGGTGATAGCTTGCTCTTCTTCGTCTGGCACGGCAATGCCACCGGTATAGGCGTTGTTAAACAGCTTCGCCTTCGTCTTCATCGTGTCGGCCTCGCCCACGTAGAACCGTTGTCCTTCGGGGTAGTTGAACACGTTGTTGAAGATGAAAATCTCGCGGTTTCCCGTGCCAGCGGCAGAGTTGGCCAGGTCGAGCACACCACCGCGCGGTCCTTGCAACAGCATGTCCGACGAAATGGTGTTGTTGTAGATCATCGTTCCTGCCGCGGTTCCGCGAGCAAACTCGAAGGTCTTGTCGGCATCATTTTGACTGATGTTGTACCGAATCGTTGGTGCAGTGTGCGGGAAACCGTTCATGATCAACATGAACCCGCCCTCGTTGTTATGCGAGTAGTTGTACTGCATGACGCTGTATGCCGAAACGTGATCGGTGTCGAGCCCTTGACCGTCTTGTACGCCATGGGTGTGTGACACCTCGTTGTACTGAATAACGGTGTTGGTTGCTTGGAACGGCCAGATTCCGGCGTTGTACCCCGTGTTCTGGTAGCGCGAGTGCCGCGCCAGGTTGTATTCGATCAGTGCGCCGTCGGTGTCGCGCACGGTAATGGCGTCGCCACCCATGTAACGGAACTGGTTGTCGCGCACCACAACATTCGTTGAGGGGTACCAGTGCAAGGGCTGCCCAGGATTGTTCTGCAGCGACTGGTTAGCCCAGGCAGAGCTGACGAGCTTGATACCCGAACGGTCAACTCGCTCGAGAACATTGCCCTCGATCACGACGTCGTCGTACTTGGTCGGTACGCCACGGATCTCGCCCTCGACGACGCTCCCCTGCACATCAAAGAAGATTCCACCGTTCCACTTGACCGCGAGGTTGCCGTTCACGTCGTGAATGTAAAGGTCGCTAATCCGGATGCCGCGCACGACGCCAAAATCACGTGCCGAAACGTTCACCGCACGCAGGTCTTTCTCTCGGTTAGAGCTGGCGTTTAGTTCAAACGAGTCGTTGAACGACGGGTGCAGGTTGGTGATTTCCAGATCCGAAATCGTAATGTGTTCTTGGTTGAACAAACTGATGACGTTGTCGACCTCGCCTGCGCCGTTCAGCTGCGGGCGTGCTCCCTCACCATATGCCGCAACCGTAATGGGCGCTCCGGTTGATCCCGAACCCTGGAAGCGCAATGCGGCTGCTGCACCTTCAAACACGCTGCCGCGCTTGAGCAGAATCTTGTCTCCCGGTTCGAATGTGCGATCAAGATTGGTCAGCGTAGCCCACGCCTGATCACGGCTCGTACCGCTATTGGCGTCGTCACCATCGTTCGAGTCGATGTAGTAGCTCGTGGCCGATGTGGGAGTTGCGACAAAGTTGGCGACGAGGGTTATGGGCCCGTCGATTGATTCCGGCACCGTGAACGCCGGGCCATCGATGCGAGTGCCCTCAAAATACATGCCGTCAAATTCGTAACCACCCTTGGGGTACGTGGTCCAGCCCAGCTGCTCCCCCGCCGCAACGCGGTGCTGAGCCAACACCACGGCACCGCTTGCACGCTCTTCGTCTGCCTCGCCATCGGCAGTGATTGTCACGTTGGCGTCGAAGTACTCGGGAATGCGAGTAACAATCACGTTATCGAAGGCGACCGGAGCACCCGGCGTCATGTTGATGAGGCCGAGTCCTGCTGTGAGACCCGACCAGTTCGCGGTATCACGATCACCATCATCACGATTGTCATACGACAGCACCGGCACACCATCGGACGATACCGAAACGGTGTCGTCCGAGACATCGATGACGATGTTTCGTGATGTCTGGTTGAAGGTGTAGAGGGCGCTAGCGAGTTCGACATTGCTGCCGTTGGAGTCCATACGACGCAGGAGTGCCTTCGACCCATTCAGCGCGAGCACGTAACGGTCGTCGAAGCTGTCCCCACGAAAAGCAATCTGCGCGGTTCCGGCAGTAGCGTTGACCTTATATGCGTCGAACGCAATGCGATAGTTCGTCGCCTCGTTCCACGTGGTGCTATCGACGAAAGCGTGCGCGGCACCAGCATCCGGAGCAATGTGCAGAGCACCGTCAACCACGGCAAACACATTCTCGTTCGAGAACGTATACAGACCATGGCTGTTGAGTTCGTCACGGAAGTAGTCGGCGAACACCACATTCGGGTCTTCAGGTTCGTCGATGAACTTCGCGATGATGACGACACTGCCTGTCTTGTCATTAAAGGCAAACTGGTCGTCGGTAATGGTCAGAAGGCCATCGGTACTCGTGCCGGTGTCTTTGCGTAGCGACTCGTAACCGTCAAACACAAAGCCCGGCTCGACGCTGTAGCTGAGAGTAACGACATCGCCCTCGTTGCCCGAGGTGCGGTTGGCGCGAAGCGTGCCACCGGCCGTGGCCGGGTCGGTGTCGAGCACACCGTTGGTCATGGTCTCGACATCGACGGTGTATTCGCCGACAACCTCTTCTTCTGTGGTCGTCACCGTCACGCGGTCGACGCTAAAGTCTTGCGCGGGGAATTGCCCGGCAAACACCAGGCGACCCTGCCGTGCCGCAGCGGTTCCGGCATCGGCCACATCCAGGTGCTGCTGCCCGTTAACCGCCACGGTTACCCGATCACCGTCGACATTAATGGCAACCTCATGTGCCTCTCCCCCGGTATTCACCGGAAGATCCACACCGGATGCTGTCTCTAGCGTGGTCGTTGTGCCATTGACTACGCGCTCAAGCTTGAGAAGCTTGTGCGGGCCGTCCCACGTCACCTGGTGGCGGTCAGCGGCAGAAGCATTCGAAAAGAAGCCGATCTTTACCGCCGCGTTGGTGTTACCGGCGTTAATAAACAGGTCACTGGTGAGCGTAAAGTTCTGCGCGAGTACGTCTTCCGCCGAGACGATGCGGTTTTCGGGCCCGCCACCGGTGATCGTTGCCATGCCACCCGAGAAACTGATGGTCGTAGCGTCGTTCGCTTTTGTGGCTGCCCACCCCGAACCGTCGTTCGACGAGAAGTCATCATCGAACACAATGCGCGGAGCTTGCTGTGCGGCATCCGGGGTTTGCGCTGCCGCGGCGCTGGCAGGAGAAAAGACCACCGCTGCGACCACCATGGCCCATGCAGCTACTCCCGCCCACACGGTCTTTGATTTACGTTGTTGCATTCACCGTCACCACCGTTGCTGAGGTGCGGAGGTCAAGGACCCCCGCAGATTGAAGCGCAGCGTATTCCTGCGCGATACGGACGGCTGCTTCAGCAGCATCCGGAGAGGGGTTCCACATACGCTCGGCCACAGCCAACAGGCGTGGGAAGAGCATGGCAAGCAGATCGTTACCGTCGAGCACAAACTCCGACCACACGCAGGCTTGCAGGCCAACGCACCGCTCGTGGTTTGACTCCGGCCACGTAGCCGTGAGAATGTCGTTCACCGAAATAGCGGGCAACATACCTTTTTGCGGATGCTGCGCATGAGGGTCAACGCGGTTGAGGTAGAGGTAGCGGGCATCGGCAAAAACAAACTGCTGGTTCGCGTTCTTTATGCGCTCCATGCCGCGGTCTTCATCCCAGGCGATGACAAGCGCTTCATCATCATTCCAGAGCTGGCATGCGTCGTCCCACACGGCGACCTGCCTGCCGTGTGCGCGCAGTACGTCGGCCGCCTGCTGCATAAACCAGCCCTGCAGTTGGTCGGGGCGTTCCACGCCGCGCAGCGTCATCCACGCATCGATGTCAGGATCCGACGCCCACTGCTGGTGAGCACACTCGTCACCACCGATGTGAACGTATGGCGCGGGAAACAGTTCGATAACCCGCCGCATGACAGCAACGATAAAGTTTTGCGCTTCATCTGTTGGCCACAACAGGTCGTTGCGAGCAGGCCACCACATGTGCTCGCGCATCGATCCCTCCGGCAGCGGGAGCCCGGTAGGCCGACCCAACTCGGGGTAGGCCATAATGGCCGCCATCATGTGCCCGGGAAGATCAACCTCGGGCACAATCATCACGCCATGTCGCTGAGCATGGGCAACGACCTCAGCAATATCTGCGTCGGTATAAAAGCCGTTATGCCACTTGTCGTCTTGCTCTTGTGATGCCCGTGCCCGCGTATCGCCGCGCAACGCATGGTAATCATCGAACGTATCGCGTGGCAAGAAGGCTGCCTCTGCGGTGAGGTTGGGGTATTCCGGCACATGAAAGCGCCATCCCTGATCATCGGTGAGATGCCACTGTAAACGGTTGAATCCGTAGCGGCTAGCCAGTTCAATCACTCTCTTGATCGTCGCTACCGAGTGCCGAGTGCGCGCCGAGTCGATCATGAGCCCGCGCCATAAGAAGCGCGATTGCCGACCACGAGTAGGGCCCACGGCAACCGCGGGAAGAACATTGGCCATCAGCCCTTCACTGCTCCCGCCACCATGCCCTTAGAAATCTTGTTCTGTACGAGCACGAAGATGATGATGACGGGGATGGCGATAAGGGTGGCACCGGCCATAACAGCACCCCAGTCGGTGGCCTTCAAGCCCTGCTGGAACGACTGCAACCAAATCGGCAGCGTCACCGCGGAATCTTTCGACAGCACGATCAAAGCGAGAGTGTATTCGTTCCACGCAAAGAGAAAGCCAAACACTGAAGTCGAGATAATGCCCGGAACCAGTAGCGGCAGGGTAACGCGGCAAAAAGCGCCCACTCGCGAGCATCCGTCAACCATGGCGGCTTCTTCTAGTTCGACAGGAACGCCGTCGACAAAGCCGCGCATCATCCAGGCGATAAACGGCACAATCGTACCGATGTAGAGCACCGACAACCCGATGACAGAGTTGAGCAAACCCCAGCCATCCAGCATCCGGTATTGCGAGATAAACAGTGCCTCGGCCGGAATCATCTGCACCACCAGGATGGCGATGATCATCATGGTGCGACCGCGAAAACGGAACCGCGACAGCGCAAACGAGGCCAGCAGTGCGCCACCGGATGCAAAAATTACCGTGAGTGCACCCGCGGTGAGCGATGCACCCAGAGCGGGCCAAAAGTTTTTGTTGGTAAACGCGGTAATGAAGTTATTCCACGTGAAGTCTTGGGGGAGCAGGTGTGGTGGCCATGCCATGAGCTCGGATTCCGATTGAAAGGCCGAGTTGATCATCCAGTACACGGGGATGAGCCACACCAGCGCCAACAGCACACCAAAAAAGTTCGAGCCGGGGTTAGCAAAAAATGCTTTGCGGCGGGCGGCGCGGGCCGCAGCGGCAGCGCTCTGTTCCGAGACCACGCTGGGCGAGCTGGTAACAGACGAGCTGGTGGTTGCGGTAGCCATCAGTCGATTCCTCCCTGGCGGTAAAGCATTTGCAGGTATTTGCCGGTGAGAACCAGGGTCAGAATGAGGATGACCATGGCCAGCGCAGACGCCACGCCGTAGTCACCCTTGGCGATTCCAGTTTCGTACACGTAGGTGCCCAGCAGGTTTGTTTCACTGGCGATCCCGCCGGCCTGTTGCAGCACGTAAATCTGGGTGAAGACGCGCAGGTCCCAAATCACCTGCAGCACACCGATGAGCGAGATCACGGGGCCGATCATGGGCAACATGATGCGGCGGATCTGCTGAAAGTTAGAAGCCCCGTCGATCTCGGCAGCTTCGAGAACATCGCCGGGTACCTGCGCGAGGGCTGCATAGATGGTGATGGCCACGAGGGGGAGTGAGGCCCAAATAATGACGCCGGATGCTACGAGATAGAACGTCCAAAAGTTCTCACCCAACCAGTGGAAGTTTTTGAATCCGTCGAGCCCGATCGAAGTGAGCACGTAGTTGAGCAGGCCCGAGCGGGGGTCTACCAGCCACTGCCACACGGTGAGCGAGGCCAGGGCCGGCATGGCCCATACGACGATGAGCGTTGTGGTGAGGATTCCTCGTACGAGAGCGTTCAGCCGCAGCATGAGCACGGCAAAACCGACGCCGAAAACCATGGTGATGCCTGCGGTCCACGCGCAGAACAACACCGACTTAATGAATACGCTCCAGAAGTAGGGGTCGGTGACGATCGACTGATAGTTCGACAGCCCGGCCCATTCGGCTGGTTGGCCGAATTGTTGAGCCAGACCGAAGTGCTGGAACGACATGATCAACTGGCGCACAAGGGGGTAACCGAGTGCGACCAAGACCATGATGCTCGCGGGTGCCAGCAGCATCCACGGTGCAAGTTTGCGCCGCTTGTTGCTGACCGTTTTGCTCATCGGTCGGTTCCACTGTGAACGCCGCGGGGGCGCCACGGTGGGCCGGGCTGTCGTATGTGTCATTGCTGTGTTCGTGCCTTAGTTCACTTGTTCAGTGCTGCGTCAAGCTGCTCGTCGAAGTCTTTCGCGAGTGCCTTGACGTCTTCGCCCTTGGCTACGCGCGTAAAGAACTCGTTGAGCTGTGTAGCACCGAACGAAACACCCCACTCGGGGCTGTTGGGCGTGAGCTTGGAGTTGGTGATGACGTCTCCGGCAATTTCGCCGAAGGGCCCGGTTACTGCGTCGCTGTACGCGGTGTTGCCCGAAACCCAACCCTCTTCTGCCAGGCGCGTTTGGAAGCCTTCGCCGAAGATCACTTCGAGCGCCTTTTTCGCCAGTTCGGGGTTCTGCGAGTTAGCGGCCAGACCGATGTTTGATCCACCCGCGAACGTTGCACCGGGAACACCAGGAGTGCTGGAGGGCAGCGCGATAACGCCGACCTTGTCGGCATCCCACAGTTCCTGATCGATCTTGGTGCCGATGTTGCCGGTACCGATCAGCACGCCGGTCATGCCCTCGTTGAAGTAACGTTCGAACGACTTCTGGCCCGCTTGCGAGTCAAGGGCAAAGGTGGTGCCGTCGTTAAATGTCTTCTGCAGTGTTTCGAGTGCAGCGATCGACTCCGGCGATGAGGCCTGGCCAACCCAGGTGTCGCCGTCTTTCTTGGCATACTCAAAACCGTGGGCGAACAAGTACGAGCCGACTCCGTGGGTGTCGACGGCAGCGAGGTACATACCGGCGAAGTCTTCTACGCCTTCGGGGTTCGATTTTTGAAGCTCAGCAACGGCCGAGTCGAACTCTTCGATGGTTTGCGGCACTTCGATGCCTGCTGCCTCGAACAGGTCGGTGCGGTAGAACACTCCGCGAGCACCCGCATAGAAGGGGTAGGCGTAGATCTTGCCGTCGACTGTCGAAGCATCGACGAACGACGGAATGAGCGTGTCGCCGCCGAGGGTTTCTTTCATGTCGGTCACGTCAGCGAATGCGCCCACCGTGGTGAAGGTGGTGGTCTGCGTGTTTCCGATTTCGACGAGGTCGGGGCTTTCGTTCTTCGATGCGAGCGATGTTTGCAGCTTCGAAACGATGCCGTCCCACTGCTGAACTTCGATCTTGAGTTCGCTGCCGGGGTTTTGTTCGGCGAATTCGTCGATCAGGTAGTTTTGCGAGTCTTCAGAGAGCGACCCCTCCATGACCCACAGTCGTACTGTTCCGGATGCTGCGTCGTCGCCGCCGCCCGTGCTGGTGCCGGGTTCGGTCGAGCTGCACCCTGCCAGGGCCAGGGCCGTGATACCGACCGTGGCGCCCATAAGGACTTTACGAAACTTCATGATCCCTCCGATGGAATCGCGCCCCATGAGCTCACTGCCGTACGGAGCGGTATGCAGGTTCTCGGCGTTGAGGTGTTGTGAGCCGTTCTACAGAATGCCTAAAGAATGCGATAGTGTCAAGTGAGTAAACAGAATCCTTCTTCACGTGAAACTTCATCGGGCGAGATTCGCTCAAAAAGTTCATTTGCTGAATACCCGGAATTGAGTGACGACGTGAGCACGCTTACCCCCAACGCCCAGCGACTGCTGCGCGAGCTCATTGTGCATGGGCCGGGGTATCGGGCTGATTTAGCGCGTTCCCTCGATGTTTCGCGCGCAACCGTGACGAATCTCGTCAACCGTCTTAGTGCTGACGGTTGGGTAGAAGAGGTCGACGCTGAACCAGGTGTGCTCAAGAACCTGCTGGGTACAACACCACAGTTGGGCGTCCTTGCCTCACTCATGTTTCTGGTCGATACCTGTTCGGTGACGATTGCAACTCTCGACGGCCGGGTGTTAAAAGAATTGACAGTCTCGGGTCAGGTCGCCACGGTTGCTGCGGAGCGTATTGCGGCCGGTGCCGACCTGGTTGAGCGGCTGGTCGGCGAGGTGGGGTTGCATCCGGATGCTGTGCTCGCGCTGCACCTTGCTGTCGATACACAGATGGATTCCCGTTCGGGTGATGTGTATGCGCAACGGGCTTCCAGTCGCTGGTACGGGGTGAACCCCAAGGCGTATTTGTCGGAGCGTTTTGGTGTTCCGGTGTACACCCAAAACACAGCTCGACTCGAGGGTCTAGCTGAGTATTTGTGGGGTCGCGGGCACGGACACGACAACGTTTTGTATGTCGATGTGAGTTACGGCGTGACATCGGGTCATGTTCTCGACGGCATTTTGCAGTCGGGAGCTCGGGGTGGTTCGGGCGAGCTCGGCCATACCGTGTACGACTGGAATGGTCCTTTGTGCACGTGCGGTAACGCCGGTTGCCTGATGCAATATGTGTCGATTCCGGCGATGTTGCGTGACGATGCCACGGCGGCCGGTGCACCGAGCTCGTGGCAAGAGTTTTGTGATCGAGTGCGATCAGCCGAGGCATCTGCCGTGGGCATTGTGGATCGTGCGGCCGAGGTTTTGGGTCGGATGCTGGTGAATACGTGTCATGTCATTGATCCGGCGCTCGTGGTGTTGAGCGGTGAGGTGCCGCGCGCGTTGCCGGGTTTTGTTGATGCGGTCGCGGTAACGGTGCGTGATCGGGCCTTGCCGCTGGTCGGTAGGCACGTGCAGATCGTGGCTGCGGAGCTCGATGACATGTATGCCTCGACCGCGCGCGCCGGTATTGAGTCTTTGCGTGCTGTGGACGACGTTGTCGCAGCTGCTACCGCGTTGTGACGCGTGAGACCGCGAGGTCAATGTATTCGATGCTGCGCCGACGAGCGTAATGTGCCGACATTCTTATTGTGGACGCAATTGGGCGCTGTGGGAACAGGCGACCACGGATTCAGAAGCTCGTCTCCGCGTGGAATCAAGGGATTCGCGAGGATGCCGACGACGCGGGTGAGGTTGATGATGAGCGGATCGCGGCGTCAGTGGAACCAAGTAAACGACCTCGAACACGGCTCACGGACAACGAAGTGGACGGTATGCGAACAGCGCGCGACCTTGGCGTAAGCGTGAAGGCCATCGCGAAGCAGTTCGGGATTCACCGGGGCACGGTGTGGGCGAAGACTCGATAGCGGCGTGGGAGTTGAACTGATCCGTTCCCCCTCGCACACGAAATCGTGAATCGGCGTTCTGCCGCATGATTCCGCGGTTTCTGCGAGGCCCACCTGTGGATAACTGCACCGCGATTCACAACCTAGCAGCGTCGGTAGCACATGAGTTAGCACATGAAAGCGGGCCGGATCACGAGAAGCGGCCTATCCGATGGCCACGCCAAAGAGTGCCCCAATGGCGTATGTGGCGATCATGGTCGCTGAGCCCATGACCACGTTCCGGAGAATTGCGCGACCGCGCGGCGCGCCACCGAGCGCAGCGCTGATCCAACCGGTGAGGAAGAGGCCGATCACAACTGCGATGGCTGCGATCCAAACTCGGTGTCCGCCGACGGGGAGCAAGATCATGATGAGTGGGATCAGCGCTCCAACGGCGAACGCAATGAACGATGACACGGCGGCTGCCCACGGGCTTGTGAACTCTTCATGGTCGATTCCGAGTTCGACCTCTGCGTGAGCGGCGAGAGCGTCCGTCTCGGTAAGCTGCACCGCGACCTGATGTGCGAGGTCATCTGAGAGGCCCCGCTGTCGATAGAGCTCGGTGAGTTCTTCAAGCTCCTCCTCGGGCATGGTTTCGAGCTCCCACCGTTCTTTTGCGATGAGCGCTTTCTCTGTGTCGCGTTGGGTGCTCACCGAAACATACTCTCCGCCAGCCATTGAGAACGCCCCGGCAACTACGGCGGCGATACCGGCCGTCGCGATTGCCAGTACGTTGTTTGGTGTAGCGGCAGCGACACCGACGACGACACCCGCGGTAGAGACGATGCCGTCGTTTGCGCCGAGCACCCCTGCACGTAGCCAGTTCAAACGTTGGCCCACGTTCTGCAGGTGGGCTTCGCCGGGATGCGGCGTGGTGCTTGAGTCGGATGCCATATTGTTCATTTCCTGTCTTGGGTCGTGCTGAAGTGAAGTTGTTCCGTCGATGCGACTGGTGATGATCGTGTGATTCGCTCAGATCGTGGGCCGACTGCACGGAGTGCGCCGAGGATGGCCACCAGGTCAACGACTTCTTGCAGCCACGCGCCGAGGAGTGCTGGGAGGAACCCGAAGGCGGCGATGAGCATGAGGCCGACGCTGATGATGATGCCGAGCCAGATGCTTTGCAGTGCGATCCGCACGGTGTCCTTGCCGATGCTCACCGCGCGCGGCAGGGCCGAGAGCGTGTCGTAGCGGTTCACGATGTCCGCAGACTCCGATGCTGCGGTTGCACCGCGCGCCCCCATTGCGAAGCCAATATCCGCAGCAGCGAGCACCGGGGCATCGTTGAGGCCGTCACCGACCATGATGAGCGGGCGGGGCTGCACGCTACTGACAATGCGAACTTTGTCGCCGGGGCGGCACTCCGCGTGCACCTCGCTGATTCCAAGGCGCCGCGCGATGGGTTCGGCGGTGGCTGCAACGTCTCCGGTGACCATGAGCGTACGCTCGATACCGAGTGCGCTCAGCTGACGGAGAGCCTGGGCTGCTTCTTCGCGCACTTGGTCGCGCATGACGATGGCTCCGGCGAAACGGCCATCGACTGAGACGTAGATTGCGAGTTCCCCTGGAGCAAGGTCTGCCAGCACGAGGTCCGGCGCGGAGTGGCGCACCCAGGAGGGCTTGCCGACACGAACCGTCACTGCCTCAGGTGCGTCAGGAGTGCGGAACACAGCCGCGACTCCGTTTGTCGCGATCTCCTCGGCATGTTCGGCTTCGACGAGCGACAAGCCGTGCTGTTTCGCGGCCTGCATGACGGAGTCCGCAAGCACGTGAGAGGAGTACACCTCCGCTGAGGCTGCGAAACGCAGCAGCTCGTCTTCGCTGGCGCGGTCGGCGGGCAGAAGGCGTTCGAGCACTGGCTTGCCGGTAGTGATGGTGCCGGTCTTATCGAATGCCGCCGAGCGGGCTCGTGAAAGCTGTTCGAGGGTGCCGCCGCCCTTGACGATCAGCCCGAACCTCGCGGCACGGCTCATGCCACCGAGAAACGCGACCGGCGCGGCGATCAGCAGCGGGCATGGGGTCGCCACCACCAGCACCTCGGCAAACCGGACAGCCTCTCCACTGACCGCCCACGCGATCCCGGCGATCACGAGCGCGAGCACTGTGAACGGCACCGCGTACCGATCTGCGAGCCGCACGACTTTGGCTTTGCTCCCCGCGGCTTGTTCGACGAGCCGAACAATCTGCTGATACTCGCTCTCGGCGGCCGGAGCCGCAGCCCGCATGGTGACTGCGGCCTGTCCATTCACCGCACCGCTCGACACTTTCTCTCCCGCGTCACGCTCAACGGGCAGACTTTCACCGGTCAATGACGACTCATCGAACACGGCGTGCTCGGAGACGAGGATCGAGTCCACAGGCACGAGTGCACCCGGCCGCACCAACAACAGATCACCCACCTCGACTTCTTCGACCGGTATGTCCTCGGTCGTGACCTCGGCAGTATGCCCGTGCATGTCCGCGCCGGG
This sequence comes from Microbacterium luticellae, assembly GCF_050408645.1. NCBI lineage: Bacteria > Bacillati > Actinomycetota > Actinomycetes > Micrococcales > Microbacteriaceae > Microbacterium > Microbacterium luticellae. The sequence continues at coordinate 564,161 of NZ_JBNTKE010000002.1, read as the reverse complement.
TGCGCTTGGGGCGAGGATGCGCGTGGCCTGCTGGGGTGCCTTACGCAGCAGCGCGGTCAGTTCCCGCTTCGAACGGTTCTCAGCGTAATCTTCGAGGGCCGCCCCGCCGGTGAGCATCAGCACCACCACGAGCGCCGCCCACGGCTCCCCAACGAGCACTGCAGCGGTGATTGCCGTCACCGCAAGAATGTCGAGCCCGGCGTGCCCTCGGATGAGCTGCCGGATCATCCCGACCGCCTCCCACCCGGCAATCACGAGCGCATACGCACCCACAATCCAGCTGGCCGACTCAATGGCCGGAGTCGCTAAAAGAACCAACCCGATCATAGCCACCAACAGTGTTGCGATCACGAGTGGATATGCCCTGACCAGAGATGAAAAACGGCTCATGCTTCAATCCTCCCAGGCGGGCACGCTTCTCGCATTGCAGGCCAGCCTCGCCTGAGTATCCGCGTAGCGCGTTCAGAGCAGCAATGCCCCGGCTCCTGCGGCCCCGAGCACTACCGCCCATGCCGGTGTTTTCCAGGACGTGAGTGCGACAAACGCGAGTGCCGCGACGACGAGTGATGCGGCGTTCGTGACACCCGCGGTGAATACGGGGTCGTACAGCGCGGCGGCGAGCAGCCCGACGACTCCGGAGTTCACGCCCGTCAGCACACGCTGCACTCTCGGCGCACCACGCAACCGCTCCCAGAAGGGCAGCACCCCCATCACGAGCAGCGCAGACGGCAGAAAGATCGCGAGCAGCGCAATGGATGCGCCGAGCAGCCCACTCGGGCCGCCCGTGGTGACCGCTCCGAGAAACGCGGCGAAGGTGAACAGCGGCCCTGGCACCGCCTGCGCGGCACCATACCCCGCGAGGAACGCACCCGGCTCCACCAGTCCAGTCTGCACTGTCTCAGCCTGCAAAAGCGGGAGCACGACATGCCCGCCGCCGAACACGAACGACCCCGCACGATAGAAGGTGTCAATCAGGCCTACCGTGGCGTTGCCGGTGAACACAGCAAAAATCGGCAACCCTGCGAGCAGCATGACGAACACAGCCAGGCTCAACCATCCGACTGCGGGCCGCAGGCGCACCCGGAAACGCGGTTCATCGTTCTCGGTCGTGCTCGGGGATCGACAGACGAAGAACCCCGCGATCCCGGCCAAGGCCATCGCGCCGAACATCGTCAGCGGGCCGGGTACGAGCAGCACGACAGTGAGCACCCCGACAGCAATCGTCGCTCGTCGCGCATCAGGCGTGAGTGACTTTGCCATCCCGAGCACAGCATGACCCACGACCGCGACCGCCGCAGCCTTCAGGCCCAGCACCCATCCAGCCTGCGATACGTCGCCAAGGGTCGATACGCCGAGCGCGAACCCGAACAGCAATACCGCAGATGGCAGTGTGAACCCGAGCCATGCCGCGACAAGACCGAGTATTCCAGCTCTCTGCAAACCGATCGCCATGCCGACCTGGCTTGATGCCGGGCCGGGAAGAAACTGGCACAATGCGACAAGATCCGCATACGCGCGATCACCCAGCCATCTGCGTCGCTCGACGAACTCTGCTCGAAAATATCCAAGATGAGCGACCGGGCCACCGAACGACGTGCACCCTAACCTCAAGAACACCAGAAGGACCAGCAATGGCGCGCCAAAGTCGGTTCGACGGCCACTTTCTGCGGATAACATTTCTTACTCAGAATGGGGCACCATCCGGGACTGGCGCTACTCGCCGCGCTGCATTCACGCAGTGTTCACTCGCGGCTCAGAAGCCGTCACCGACTTACGCGAACCTTCCGTGTCGCACAGTGCGATTCTAAGATCGCTCTGCTGACTTCTGAATGGACGCAGGCTACCCGCGATAGTGGCGGCTCCTTCGGCTTACCGGCCCAGAGTTGGCCCGTCGTGGCTCGGACTGGTTCGGCTCTGACGGGAAGCGCCGAGCTGACGTGCACGCTCGGCAAGCATGCGGGCGGTCTCACGCTTGGTTTCCTCGGATGCGCGAGTCTGCTTGATCCGCTCGACCGCCTCGGCGGGAGTGAGCTCGCGCAGCACCTCGGCCTCGGCGCAGGCGTGCCGTGCAGTGCGGGTCGCATCCTCGACCTGTCTGGCAGGTCGGGCGTTGACGTAGACACCGGGATTCTTCCTCACCGCGTCTTCCCCAAAGATGCGTGCATAGACGGCGATACTGGGCCAGGGGTTCGGCTCCAGCGCGGCATGCAACGCGTGCGCAGCCGTAGCCCGCTGCTGCTCGGCTTCGATCACGCGCGGGTCGGCCTCGATCCGGGGCCGGGTGACGCGCTCGACCCATGCAGCTTGGTTCTCGTTCCATCGGGGCGGTTCGCCCCAAGCCTTCGTGAGCTTCCGCTTCGCGCTGCGGGCTGTGCCTTGAGCGGTGTCGTGTTCGGCGATCGCGCGGCGCTTCTTGAACATCCCCGCAGCGCGCACCTTGTCGAGTGCCTTCTTCTCGGCGGTATCGGCGGCCTGCCAATCGGTGAGCGCTTCCGCAGCTTGTGCGGTCAGCGGTTCAGCAACCTCAGAGCGTACGAGTTCGACGTGTCGCTTCGCTTCGTCGTTCGTCTGGGCTGCCTGGTCGTGTTCGGTGCGCTGCCGCACGTACAAGTCGTCCAGGGCGTCGGATGCTTGCTGCCAGCGTGCCGCTCGCGTCTCGGCCTGCTCGGCGCGCCGGATGAGCGCCGCTATCTCAGTGGTGACGAGTTTCGCTGGGCCGTCGTCGACGAGACCTCGCACGGCTTCTGCTGCTTGCTGTGTGGCGTCGGTGAGTCCTCGGTCTGCGCGGTCGCGTTCGAGAGCGTCGATGAGCTGCTCCCGCGCCTCAGCCGTGCTGTCGGCGATGATGTGCAACTGGTTTCCGCCGGTGCCTCTGGTCATGCCGACATAGACCGCAGCTCCGCTCATGGCATCGGTGAGGATCGTGTGCGACTTCGGCACGGTGATGCCCTGCACCCCGTAGGCGGTCGAGGCATAGGCAAGGTGCGCGTGCTCGGCAACGTAGGCGGCGGGCAGCCGCACGGTGCGCTCGCGCTTCCGGTCGCCGCCCACCTCGATCGCCCACAGCACCCCGTCGTCGGCGACGTGCTGCACGACCCACAGTTGACGGTTCGCCACCCCCAGGCCGGTGTCGTTCTTCCGTGTCTGGATCACATCGCCCCGCCCGATGGGGAGGCCATCGCTGCCGATCGCGGTCGCCTGATCGTCAACGGCCCCGGCGCGTAGACGCTCGTCACGGATGCGCACGTTCAGCCGCGCAGCCTCGTCGTTCGTGGCGACCGTGACCGCCGCCCCGTCGCTCCGCTGCTGCGCGATGTACTCGTGCAAGTGCTCGGTGTCGGCGTGCAGGCGGATCAGCCCGAGCACGTTGAGTTGGTCGAAGATCGCGCCAGGGTCGTCACGGTCACGCAACCGCACCGACAGGTGCGCGTAGGCGGCATCGGTGAAGCGATGCACCTCGTTCATGTCTATGGTGCGACCCCGAATCTGCGCGGCCATATCGAGCACGCCCCCGCGACCGACTGCGGGGAGCTGCGCCCGGTCACCGACGAGCGCGAGGATCGCGCCCGCTTCGGCGGCAACGGTGAACAACGCCAGGGCGCTTTCCTGGTCGAGCATCCCCGCCTCATCCACCACAATCCGCTCACCTTCGCGGAGCCGTGCCGTCTCGGGTGGGCCGATGTAGGTACGGCCCGTCTCGGGGTCGAGGTCGCCGGGTGCGAGGCGCGTCCATACCCCGTCGGTGTTCCACCTGTAGCCGTGGGCGTGGATGAGCGCGGCCACCGAGTCCGCCGGGATGCCGAGGGTCTGGTGTGCGACGTCGGCGGCCTTCTTCGTCGGCGCAACCACCCGTACCGAACGTCCTTCCCGCTCGGCGGCGGTGATGGCGGTGGCGAGCATGGTCGTCTTCCCGCTACCGGCTGCCCCTTCCACGATCACCAGCGGATCAGTCGAGGCAAGGGCTACGGCCGCTGCGGTCTGCCCGGCGTCGAGGCCGGCGGCCTGCGCCAACTGGCGCACGTCCGGCACTGCCGGCTCGATCTTGGGTATGCGGGCGGCGAGGAGGTCGCGCAGTTCCGTTTCAGCCTGCATGACGCGCACGCTCGTCAAATGCGCCACATGCTCCAGCCGGGGCGCATCCGGTGGGAGGATCGAGAAGCAGTCCTCCAACGCCAACCGCGATGCGGCCGTGATGAAGTCGCGTATCTCGGTAGGGGTAGCACGGACGCCGTATTCGGTCATGATTCGGGTTGCGTGCTCGGTCACCGTGTGAGCCGTCCATGCGGAACTGGATGCGGCGCAACGGTCGAGCGTGCGAGATGCAACGTCCTGCACGCTCAGGTCATCCAATCGCACCGATGCGCGCGGTGCTGGCCGTTGCAGCGTTGCGGGGTCGTATCCGGCCTCGCGCAGTTCCCTCACCCATCCGGTTTCCTCGGTCAGGGTGGTGGGCTTCTTCGCGGGGCGTTCATGCGCCCACGCCTCCGCTCGGAGACGGGTGGCGACGACCGGCCCCATGCTCTCGCCTGGGTGCGCGTGATCCCATTCGGCTTCGAGGCGTTCGAGGTTCGTGCCTACTTGCTTGCCGCGCTTGCTCATCAGCGCGTTGAACGGCTGCAACTCGGTGACCTCGCCGGTGGCGGGGTCGAGAGTCAGGCCGTGCCGCTCCAACGTATCCGCGAGGCCGGGGCTGGCAGCGATCACGGCCGTGCCGAGAGCGCGGATCGTGCCCTGCTGCTTGAACAGTGCGGCGGTGAACAGGCCACGCCATTTCCCTGCCGCGAACACGCGTGAGCCGATCTGCATGTGAATGTGCCGGTGCGGATCACCCGCCCGACTCGTCCGGTGAGTGATCCCGACGACATGCATCTGCTCGACAGGTACGACCTCCTGCGCCCCCAATGACCCCACACGAGTCACCGAGTGCTGGGCGAGCCACCGCCGAATCTCCGCCAGGGCATCTTGCTGGGCGGCATCGAGCGCATCAGAGACCTCCGGGTGCAGCGCAGCGGCGATCGACAGCGACTTGGGCGTGTTGATGACCATTTCCATGAACCGGGGCGAGCCCTGCCGATCAGACCCCGCCCGGCGTGGCTTGCCCATCGACTCGCCCGTGAGCGGGTTCGTCCAGTCCACCCACCCTGCATACGCTTCGGGGTCAAGGGCAAGCTCAGCGGTCACCGCGCCCGATCCGTCGAGCGCCACGAACTGCGCGACGGTCGCTTCCGCGCCCAGGTAGTAGTCGTCAGCGCGGGAGCGATCGGCCTCGACATAGCGCAGTGCATCGGCCCCGGTGCCCCGGAACAGGATCACGCCGCCATGCATCTCGACCACCTTCAATCCGCCGCTTCGCTCAACTAGCGTATCAGCAACTACGGCACTTAGGATACGTTCATTCTGGTTTGAATGGTCAAGAGGGTGACGGGAGAACTCAGGATGCGCTCAGGCGATGGGAGTGATTCTGAAGCGAGGCGTTAGGTGATGATGGGGGCGAGTTTTCGGATGCCCTGGGCGATCTGGGCGGGGGTGGCTGCGCCGTAGGAGAAGCGCAGGAAGGGGGCGGGGGGTTCGTTGACGAAGAAGTGTCGCCCGTCTCCGACGAGCACCCCGGCAGCATAGGCGTCGCTGCTGATCTGGTGGGTGTCTGCTCCGTGAGGCAGTTTCGCCCAGAGGTGGATGCCCCCACCCGGGACGCCTTGAATGCGGACGCCGGGCAGGGTCTGCCTGATGGCTGCGGTGAGGGTGTCGCGGCGTTCGGCGAGTTCGATGCGGAGGCGTTTGAGGTGTCGCGCCCACACGTTCGAGGTGAGCAGGGTTAGGGCGATTTCTTGGACCATCGGTGCGACGCAGAGGTCGTCGCCGGTGCGGGAGGCGCGGAGCCGGTCACCGGCGGGGCCGCGTGCGATCACTGCCCCGATCCGGAGTCCGGGCGAGGCGGGTTTGGAGAGCGTGGTGATGGTGACGACGTGCCCGTTCGGGTCTTCGGTGATCAGCGGCGGCGGGGTGCGCCCGTCGATGCCGAGGTGTCTGGCCCAGTCGTCTTCGATGATGAACGCGCCGTGTTGGGCGGCGAGGTCGAGCACCTGCGTACGTCGTTCTCGACTGAGCACGGTGCCGGTCGGGTTGGCGTAGCTGGGTTGGAGGTAGATCACCCGCGCGCGGGTACGTTCCAGCTCATCGGCCAGCCGTTCGACGATGATCCCGTCTTTGTCGGCGGGCACGGACGCGATGGTCAGGCCCGCGCTTTGGGCGGCGAGGATCGCGCCGGGGTAGCTGGGGCTTTCGGTGATTACGGTCGCCCCCGGTTCGGCGAGGGTGCGCATGGTGAAGACCAGGCCCTGTTGCCCGCCGGAGACCACGAGCACGTCACCGGGATCGGCCCGGTATTCGGTCGCGAACACCCGGCGAAGCTCGGGGGAACCTGCCGGTGGGGTCATCATCCACGACCGGTTGCTTTTCGCGGCTCGGGAGCCGATGCGATGCATCTCGTCATTGGGCAGCAGCTCGGGGGCGAGGTATCCCCAGGACAGCGGAATGTGCTCGGGGGTGCCGTACCCACCCAGGCGCGACGCCCGCTCAGTGTCCACGCGGGCGGGGCCGAGCGCCTGCGACTGCCACGCGAAATCCGGTTCCGAGAGTTGCTCCCGCTCGGCGATGAATGTACCCCGGCCAGGTTCGGCCCGCACCAGGCCTAGGGCGGTGAGTTCTGACAGTGCGGCAGAGACGGTGGCGGCACTCGCTTGGAACTCTTTTGACAGTTCCCGCACTCCCGGCAGCTTCTCCCCGGCGGGCGCAGCTCTCACTCGCTCGCGCAGGCGTGCCGCAATCACTGACGCTCTGTTATCATTGGACATGAACCCAGTAGATAACGTTACTCATGATTTGGCAAGTCCGTTACCCCGGCATTCGCCGGGTCTCGCTGGCAGATTTGCTCAGGCTCTGGCGGTGCGGGCATGAGTCGGGTTACCGCTGTGCTGCGGGATGTGTCGGTCACCGCGATCGTCGCGGGGTTCCTCTCGGCGCTGATCAACTTCGCAGGGCCGTTCCTGATCGTTCTCGAAGCTACCCGAGCTGCTGGCCTCGATGAAGCGCAGACTGCCTCCTGGGTGTGGGCGCTGTCCATCGGCAATGGGGTGTGCAGCATCGTGCTGAGCCTGTTCACTCGTATCCCGGTCATCGTGGCCTGGTCGACGCCGGGAGCCGCCCTGCTGATCGCTTCCCTGGGTGGCTTCTCGTTCGCGGAGGCGGTCGGGGCGTTCCTTGTCGCATCGGTCGCCGCGGCCGTCGCAGGCTACACCGGCTGGTTCGGGTGGCTGCTCTCCAAAGTCCCCGGCCCCATGCTCCAGGCGCTGCTCGCGGGCATCCTGCTGCCCTTCGTCGTCACCGCAGCGGGAGCGTTCGCCAGCGCCCCGGTGATCGCCGGATGCATCGTGGTCACCTTCTTCCTCGGCAAACGCTTCTTCGACCGCTTCGCGGTCCTCGCCGCACTCGCCGCGGGCCTCATCGCGACCTGGGCTACGGGATCGTTCCAGGAGGTCGCGCCCTCGCTCACGCTGGGTGGCCCGGTGTTCACGATGCCCGTGTTCACGCCCGCCGCGCTCATCAGCGTCGCCCTGCCCTTGTTTATCGTCACGATGGCATCGCAGAACGCGCCCGGCCTGGCACTCCTGCACTCGCAGGGCTACCAGCCCAATGACCGGCTCTTGGTCGGCACCATCTCGACCGTCTCGGCGATGCTGGCCCCCTTCGGCGCGCACGGCATCAATCTGGGCGCGATTACCGCCGCAGTCGCCATCGGCCCGGAGTGCCACCCCGACCGCACCAAGCGGTACATCTCTGGTCTCTCGGGTGGCCTCGCCTATCTGCTGGTCGGTTCCTTCGGCGGCGTACTCGTTGCCGGGTTCCAAGCGATCCCCACAGAGACCGTTTCCGTCGTCGCTGCCGTCGCGCTCCTGGGCGCGGCGCTCACGGCGCTCACCGGCGCGATGAGCGGCAACACCCGCACCGGCCTCGCCGCGATCACCACCCTCGCCGTCACCATGTCAGGCGTCGTCATCCTCAGCGTCGGCTCCGCATTCTGGGGACTGATCGCGGGGGCCGCAGTCTACCTCGTGCTCACCCCGGCACGGGAAGCGTCTGGCCGCGCCAAGACGAGGCAGGAGGCCGACGTGACCGCGTGACACCGCTCCTGCCGCTCCCACTGAGGGGCGGCGTAACCCGCAAGTTCGCCCCGCAGCGCATCAATGCGTTGCTTTCATTTCAAGACGCAAGGACACATCAATGACTACCAAGATCGCCCCGACCATCCGCTTCCTGGCCCCTACCGACGAAAACGAGTGGCGCGCCCTCTTCCGCGCCTACCGGGAGTTCTACAAGCTCGAAGAATCCGAGGAAGTCGTCTCGCGCGCCTGGGGCTGGTTCATGGATCCCACCCACGAGTGCAAGGCCCTCGTCGCTGAGGCAGACGGCGAGATTCTGGGCTTCGCCCACCACCGCCGGTTCTCCTCGCCCTACACCGGCACCTCGCACATCTTCCTCGACGACCTGTTCACGACACCCGCAGCTCGCGGGCGCGGCGTCGGACGTTCACTCATCGGACGCTTGACCGACATGGCCGCAGCCGAGGGCCGCGCCGGGGTGCAGTGGATGACCGCAGAGGACAACCACCAGGCACAGGCGCTCTACAACACCCTCGCCACTCGAACCGCTTGGGTGACCTACGACGCCGAGCCGACCCCACGATGATGCCGCTCTATTTGCCAGTAGTTCCTCTCTGCCGACAAGTAGCGGCTTACGGCTCCGCAATTCGCTGATGCTGAACGTGCGAGAGAACAATGGTATCCAGCGCCGTTCGGACATTCACAAGCGGTCATAGTGAACCACGGGTTCCTTTCGACTGCGTGAGACTCGTGTTCGTCCGTGACGGCACGCTGATCCTTGACACCGGCCGCGCCAGACCCGCGTTCGCTACCCCCGGCGACACGGTGCTGGTCGCGGCCGGTGCGCCATTCGGATACCGCGCAGAGGCTGCGGTCATGACCACCACGCTCCTGATCGACACGGACTATCTCATCGAGCACTTGTTCTGGCGTTACCTCGACCTGATCCCCGACCGTGACGCCGCCCGAGAACTCGCCGTCAAGCTCTACCCCGACCCCATACAGCTTGTCCGTCTCGGAGAACAAGGTATCGAACGGCTCGCGCCGACCCTCGATGAACTCGGCACCCTGACAGAAACACACCAAGATGCAGCGGTCTACTTCCGCACCCATGCGCTGCTCCTGACGACGCTCGAGGTGATCGTCCCGCACCTTCGACACGCTCCAATCGAGATGCCCCTGCTGACAGCACGCGAACGCGCTACCCACGTCGCCTCTCCGCGATGGCGAGCATTCCGGCCCGTCCGCCAAGAGGCCGCGCAAGTAGCGGAACTCCTGCACCACAGACTTGCGGAACGATGGCGGGTCAAAGACCTCGCTGCGCATGCCTGCTTGTCATCCAGCCAGCTAAGACGAGTGTTCAAGGACTCCTTCGGAGTGTCACCGATGACGTACCTCTCGATCCTGCGTGCGCAGGAGATGGCACGTCTTATCCGCGAGACGAACGAGCCCATCGCCACCATCTCCACGCGCGTCGGCTGGGCACCCCAAGACGGGCAAGCATCAACGATCTTCCGCCGATACATGGGCACAAGCCCAAGCAACTACCGACGTCACGGCCCACCGAGCACATCCCCAGAGGGGCCAGGCATCGGAACCATACCGGCCAGAACTCATAACGCTGATTCTCGCAGCGGATGAGTCATCGCGAAGCGCAGTCTCCATGATGCAGATTCACCCTCAGCCCGCGCGCCCACGCCTGCCGGGCGGCAGCAGACCCTTGGAGCGGGCGCGGGCGACCCACCCCTGCGCGGTCGAGAGCGGCACCCGGCTGATCTCAGCCATGCGCGCAGTCGGGTTGGGTTCCCCGTCGTCGACGAGGAGGGTGTGTTGCAGGGCGACGACTTCGTAGAAGTCCGGGGTGCGCTTCGGGTTCCCCAACGGTTTCATGACCTCGGTTGAGCGGAGTATGCGGCCGGAGGGCATCGTGAGTGTGCCACCCTCGAACCGGGTCGTACCGGTGACGGCGAACTGGCGGCGGTTGATCGCCGCCTCGATCCGCGACGTGGGCAGGTTCCGGAGCATCGGGCTTGCCACCGGATCACCGGCCTGTTCGGGCAGGTACACGATCCCGGTGATCCGCACCTCACCCATCGGCTCCTGGAGCAGGACGTACTGGCGCTGCAACCGCAGCAGCACGCGCGTGGAGGACTGGACGTGCTGGATGAGGAACCAGCGCCCATCACGACCATCGTTATACCCGGTCAGGTCCCCATCCGGCCCCGGCGTCGGGTAGACCCGCCTGTCGTACCTGAGCGCCGCGTCGATGGCCACCGATTCGGCAGCAGAGGCGATCACGGGCGGATCGGGCATCACCCAGCCCGCTGGCAGGTCTTCGGGGACCAGCAGCGGAACATCCTCCACGTCTTGACTCATGCCTCCAGGGTAGTGGAACCTCTGATTCATCTCAAATAATGGCCATTACGCCAAGAGTGTGTTACCTTGATATGGCGTACCTGCTATCGCATGAGATTGAGGTGAGTGTTCTGACCCCAACCCCGACCCGTGAGCGCCGTTCCCGCGCGGCGCGGGGCTGGGGTGCGCACTCGTCGGGGTCGGGGTCGGGGAGTGATCCGAGGCAGCTCCGCCTCCGCACGATCCGCCGCTCGGAACCGGACGTGGGGAAGCTGGTCGAGTGGGTGCTGAACATCACCCAGGCCCGCTACGACGCCTACCGCAACGGACAGCCCGACCCCTACGGCCTCCCGGCTCCTCAGAATCTGAGCCTGATGTCAGATGCGCGGGGCAGAGTAGAGGAAGAACGAGAACCCGAACTGCGCCAACGAAGGAGCACCGCATGACCCCGAACATCGTTCCTACGCTCACGCCGCTTGGTGCCGTCGTCCTCGGAGTGGGTGACCGGCCGGTGCTGCTGGCTGTGTCCTACCTGCGCGTCTCGACCCGTGAGCAGGCCGAGCGCGGCGGCACCGAGGAAGGGTTCTCCATCCCCGCCCAACGCGAGGCTAATCACCGCAAGGCCGACGAACTCAGTGCGCGGATCGTCCGCGAGTTCGTGGACGCGGGCGAGTCTGCACGCTCCGCCGACCGCGACGGGTTGCAGGAGATGCTCGCATTCATCGCCGCGACACGGGTGCAGTTCTGCATCGTGCACAAGCTCGACCGCCTCGCCCGCAACCGCGCCGACGACGTCGCCATCCACCAAGCACTCATCGCTGCTGGTGTCACGCTCATATCCGCGACGGAGTCGATCGATCAGACGCCGTCGGGGATGCTCGTGCACGGCATCATGTCCTCCATCGCCGAGTTCTATAGCCGTAACCTCGCCACCGAAGTCACCAAGGGATTGACGCAGAAGGTCGCCCAGGGCGGCACGCCCATGCGCGCACCCATCGGCTACCTCAACGTGCGCCGCATCGACGACAACGGCCGCGAGATACGCACCGTCGAGGTCGATCCCGAACGCGCCCCGCTTATCACCTGGGCATTCGAGCACTACGCGACCGGGGAAACCTCCGTCACCGGTCTCCTGCGGGAGCTGACAGCACGGGGGCTGCTGACGGTGCCGACACCGAAGCGCCCCTCGAAGCCGCTCGGGAAGAACACGCTCTACAAGCTGCTGACGAACCCGTACTACGCGGGCGTGATCCGCTACAAGGGCGCACTGCACCCCGGCGCGCACGACCCGATCGTGGAACCGGAACTGTTCGACAAAGTGCAATCGCTACTCCGGGCGCGGACGGCGAAGATGACCCGGCACGTTCAGCACGCCCACCACCTCAAAGGACTGTTGCACTGCGGCACCTGCGGGTCCCGCATGCTGCTCGACTTCGCCACCAATCCACGCGGCACCACCTACGCCTACTTCATCTGCTCCGGCCGCGCCGCCAAGAAGACCACTTGCACCAGACGCGCTGTCCCCGTCGCAGTCGCCGAACGCCTCGTGGCGGACTCGTACGCCTCGATCACGATCGGCGACGCCACCTATCAACGGCTCGCGGCTGACGTGGATGCGGCGTTCGATAAGCGCAACGCGGGCCAGGATCAGGAAGTTGCTGACTTGACCGCGAACCGGGCACGCCTGGAGGCAGAGTCCGACAAACTCCTCGCCGCGCATTTCGCCGACGCCATCGACCTCGACACCCTCAAGCGGCATCAAGACCGCATCCGCACCGGCCTCGCCGACATCAACCGTCGCCTCGCCGAGCACAGCGAACATCACACCGGCGGGCGCGCGTTCCTCCACGACAGCCTGCGGCTCCTCACCGACGCGCACCGCGCCTACGCCCACTCTGGCGACGCCGGCCGGCGGCTCGCGAATCAGGCGTTCTACACACGCTTGGACATCACCGACGACGAACAACTCCGGCCACACCTCGCGGAGCCGTTCGCGACGATCTTCCGCGAAGCCCACGACACCGGCGACGAAGGCAAGGAAGCCAAACGGGAACACGCCACCTCTACCGATGTCGCGTGTTCCCGTAAGACACTTTGGGTGGAGCCTAGGAGATTCGAACTCCTGACATCTTGCTTGCAAAGCAAGCGCTCTACCAACTGAGCTAAGGCCCCGTACGTATTTATTGTACGTGTTTTTTGTTATTCAATTTTTCGTGGGGCTACCTGGACTTGAACCAGGGACCTCTTCATTATCAGTGAAGCGCTCTAACCGCCTGAGCTATAGCCCCGCAACCGAGACGACTTTACCGGATTTTTGGTAAATCTTCGAATCGACCTGATGCGGGGGAGTGCCGGGTGTGTCGCATCCGGTGCTCCCCCGCTATCTCTGCAGTTATCGCGCCTCATTCAATGTGAGGGTTCCCACCGCAACATCACCCTCGATGACGTTGTTCGACCGCGGTGAAGTCGTCAGTCGATTACGCACGCCACCCACCGCGTTATCAACGTCTACGCGGTATGCGGCACGGGGGAGTGTGAGGTCGAGTGTTCCCGCTGCCACGTCAACAGAAACGCGACGAGGAGCCTTTCCGGTCAATTCTGCTGTCATGCGCCCGGCCGACATTTCGAAGTCTGCGTCACGCACACCCCGCGCTCTCACGTCGGCGCTTCCTGCCGCAAGAGTGAGTGTTAGTTCACGAGCTTCGGCATCAACAGTCAAACGTCCGGCACCCATTTCTATGTCGAGGGAACGGTATTCGCCATTCACTCGCACGTCGCCGCCGGCGAGGTCGAGCGAGGCATCGAGGCCCCGCCGCTCCAGACTCTTCGGCAATGTGATGATGGCGGTTCCAGCGGTTGCTCGGTGGAGTCCCGGAAACGAAAATCCGTTATCGTCGCCCCACGTCCATCCAAAAAATGTCGATGTCGAGGCGACAACAAGCGTGCCTGCTTCTTCTCGCATGGTCCAGTTCGTCAATCCTGGGCCCTTCACATCGAGGGTTGCCTGCTCAACATCCGCGAACTCAATGGTCACCGTTGCGTAGCTGGCATCAACAACGAGGTCGGTAACCGTATCGGTATCGATCTGCGTCGACGATGAAACGACAGATGGTGAAAGGTTCACTGACGCGGCGAAGGCCGAGCCGCCCATCACCATAATCAGCATCGCGGCACCCACCGCAGCGAGCGTTGCCGTGATCCACGCGCGTCCGGCCCGAGCCGGCGCTTGGTGGGTTGAGGGATTCTCGTTCACTTTTGTCCTCCTGAGGGATACGGTGCGAACCCACTCCCGTTGGTGTTCTCTATGTGCGCGATCGCGGCGAGCACTCGTCGATTGCCGTGCTCATCGGCGTCGAGCCCAAGTTTCATAAAAATTGCGGTGATGTGCTTTTCTACACTTGCCGCCGACAAAAACAGTGCATCAGCAATCGACTGGTTGGAACGGCCTTCTGCCAGCAGCGCCAACACGGTTCGCTCGCGCTCTGTCAGGCTCTGCATGCGCTGGTCCTGGCGGCGGCGCCCCAACAGCTGCGACACCACTTCGGGGTCGAGCACGGTCGCGCCGTCGGCGATGCGTTCCACTGTGTCGACGAACTCTGCCACATCCGCAACCCGGTCTTTCAGCAGGTATCCCAAAGAATCGGGCTGCGTTGCAATAAGGTCGCTTGCATAGCGTTCTTCGACATACTGCGAGAGCACGAGCAGAGGTAGTCGAGGGTGACTCTCCCGCAGCTGCAAAGCGGCCCGTATTCCTTCATCAACATATGTTGGTGGCAGTCGCACATCTAATATGCAAAGTTCCGGATGCCGCTGCTCTACGCTCTCCACGAGCTCCGAGGCATCCGGCAAAGCCGCTACCACTTCGTGCCCTGCATCGGTCAACAAACGCACGAGTCCTTCGCGCAAGAGAACCGAGTCTTCACAAATCAGAATGCGCACGGCACCGTCACCTCCAAGCTTGTTGGGCCACCCACGGGGCTATCTAGCCGAGCGGTGCCTCCGGCAGCCGTAACCCGGTTGATGATCCCATCGAGCCCACCTCCTGGCTGCACGTGCGCACCACCTACTCCGTCGTCTTCTATGCGAGCCCACAGTGTTCCATCGGGTCGTTCACGCACCGATACCCGGCTCAGTGCTGCGCGCGAGTGCTTGGCGGCATTCGTCAGTGACTCAGCAATCGCAAAGTACACGGCGGCTTCCGCATCGCGCCGTTGCTGTGTGACAGCGCCTTCTCCGCGCGGTTGCATTCGTACATCCAGACTCACCGGCACAGGAGAGCGGCCCGCCAGAGCGGACAGTGCTGCGTCGAGACCGCGATCATCGAGCACTGACGCATGTATGCCGCGCGCGAGCTGGCGTAGTTCGGTGATGGCCGACTTGGTCGACGTATGTGCCTCGTTCAACAGTTCTTTTACAGCAGCCAGATCACTATCAACCTTTTGCTGAGCCATACCCAGCGTCATCGCAATTGACACGAGACGCGGCTGCACGCCATCATGCAGATCGCGCTCAATCCTCGTACGCTCGACATTTGCCGCGCGCACGGCACCTTCCCTCTGCGTCGACGTTGCCTGTACCTGTGCTTGCAGCTCAGCCACGCGGTCGGGGCGAGCAATAATTGCGCGACTAATTGTGCGGTGCAGAAAGACTGCCAGGATGATGAGCCCGACGGCTGCGGCGATACCGAGAAGCGCGGCGACAAATATCCATCGCGATGGAACGTGCGCGCCCCACCGAGTTATAACGCTATCGGAATGAACGAATCGTGCCGCGCCTGTGACCAGCCACCAGCCGATTTCCCGCAGGGCGACCACAACAAAACCACCCAGCACAGTCGCGACAGTAAAGTTAGCGACAGCACGCCACATTCTTCCGTCGATCGCCTGTCGTCCTAGCATCCGTACATAGGCACCAACGCCGCTACCGGATGCCTGACGCCGTTCGAGCGTCGGCACGCCCAGGCCATACAGCGCATCGATCCGCGCAAACTCGAACCATGCTATTCCGTAGAGCGCATATATAACACCGACGAAGACAAAGACTCCGAGTCCCAGAACAAAGAGAAAACCGATTCCCACACCGATCGCCGCGATGATGAGACCAATAACGACAGCGCCGACAGTTCCCAGGGCAGCGAGGTGTAGAAACGTCAACCAAAACCTGAGGGGAGGAGCAGGCGCGTCGTACGCTTGCGGATGCTGTGTGACCATACTTCTAAGCTACGGGCCGGGGATGGTTGGCAACACCGTGTCCACCCGAGACCTTCTTTCTGGAAACCCATAATCGGCGTGCGCGTACACGCTGACCACTGCGCGTGCGCAGTAAAAAGCAGAGCGGGCGGATGCTGGTATGCATCCGCCCGCTCCACTATGTGACTTAGTTCGATGTAAAACCGATGAGGAGACCGCCGGTGATCTTCACTGCGAGGTTATAGAGTCCCGCGATGACAGCGCCCAAGACGGTGAAAACGATGAGGTTGAGAATCGACACAACGGCACCGAACGCCATCACCTGCGACAGGCCGAAGATTTTCTCAAGTGACACCTGGTTATCGGTAACACTCATGACGAACTCGTCGCCCTTGGTGAGAAGGCCTGTGGCTTGGATGACCATGTAGATCAGGAAGAAGCTCACCATGGTGACGATTGCCAGTGATACTGCGCCTAGAAAGGAGAGCTTCACTGCCGACCAGAAGTCAACATAGACCAGGCGCAGACGTACCTGTTTTCCACCCGAACGGTGGGTCGACTTTTTAGCGAGCTTGTCAGCTACCGTGCTCATTCGCTTGTGCTTTCGTTGGGGGTTTCGGGGTCAGACTCATCGAGTTCTTTTTCGAGTCCGTGTTCGCCGTTTCGGGCGATAGCCAAGATCCGGTCTTTTTCATCCGGTCGAGCAAATACAACGCCCATTGTGTCGCGTCCCTTTGCTGGTACCTCAGCCACGGCAGAGCGTAACACCTTGCCGCTGGCAAGAACCACTAAGACTTCGTCTTCTTCGCCGACAATAAGGCCACCGGCCAGACCGCCACGATCATCGTTCAACTTGGCAACCTTGATGCCCAGCCCGCCGCGACCCTGAACGCGATATTCCGCTACGTGCGTGCGCTTAGCGAAGCCGCCTTCGGTCACGACAAACACATAGCCATCTTCTGTGACAACAGAGGCAGACAGCAGGTTGTCATCCCCTCGGAAGCTCATGCCCTTGACTCCCTCGGTCGCGCGTCCCATCGGTCGAAGCGCTTCATCCGTGGCATTAAAACGCAGTGACATTCCGTTGTGGCTGATGAGAATGATGTCATCATCGGCGTCAACGATCATTGCGCTGACCACCTCATCATCTTCGCGCAATCGGATCGCGATGACGCCGCCCTGGCGGTTGGTGTCATAGTCGACAAGTCGCGATTTCTTAACGAGCCCGCCACGAGTAGCCAGCACCAGATAGTCAGCACTTTCGTAGTCGCGGAGTGCCAAGATCTGTGCGATCTTTTCATCGGGCTGCAACGCCAAGAGGTTGGCAACGTGCAAACCCTTCGCGTCACGGCCGGCCTCGGGAACCTCATAGGTCTTCGTACGGTAGACGCGACCCTTGTCGGTAAAGAACAACAACCAGTGGTGCGTGGTGGTAACAAAGAAGTGCTCAACGATGTCATCCGCGCGCAGCTGAGCGCCCTTCACACCCTTGCCACCGCGATGCTGTGAGCGATAGTTGTCGCTGCGCGTTCTTTTTACATATCCTTCGCGCGTAACAGTAACGACCATCTCTTCCTGAGGGATGAGATCTTCCATCGACATGTCGCCGTCAAAGCCCGGAAGAATATGCGTGCGTCGCTCATCGCCAAAACGGTCGAGAATGCCCTGCAGCTCATCGTGCACAATCCCGCGCTGACGCTCGTCGCGAGCGAGAATGTCTTTAAAGTCAGCAATGCGTGCTTCGAGTTCGGTCGCCTGATCGATGATCTTTTGGCGTTCGAGAGCAGCCAGGCGGCGCAACTGCATCTGCAGAATTGCATCGGCCTGGTCGTTGTCGATGTCAAGCAGTTGCTTGAGGCCTTCGCGTGCTTCGTCGACCGTGGGGGAGCGGCGGATAAGAGCAATAACCTCATCCAGTGCGTCAAGCGCCTTCAAATAGGCACGCAAAATGTGCATGCGTGCTTCAGCTTCGCGCAAACGATACGTTGTGCGTCGAACAATCACTTCAATCTGGTGCTGCAACCAGTGAGTGATGAACCCGTCGATAGCGAGCGTGCGCGGCACCCCGTCAACGATGGCGAGCATGTTCGCGCCAAAGTTCTCTTGCAACGACGTGTGCTTGTACAGGTTGTTGAGTACAACCTTCGCGACGGCGTCTCGCTTCAGAACAACAACCAGACGCAGACCCGTGCGATCACTAGTTTCGTCTCGAATATCGGCAATGCCTGTGATGCGGCCTTCGCGAGCCAGGTCACCAATTTTAACCGCGAGATTATCGGGGTTCACCTGATAGGGCAGCTCGGTGATTACGAGGCACGTGCGGCCCTGAATCTCTTCGATCTCGACAACAGCGCGCATCGTGATCGAACCACGACCCGTGCGATACGCCTCATGAATACCCTTAACGCCAAGAATTTGCCCGCCCGTGGGGAAGTCGGGGCCGGGGATGCGGGCGATCAGACCCTCAAGTAGTTCTTCTCGCGTAGCATCCGGATGATCCAGCGCCCACAGGGCTGCCTCAGAAACCTCACGCAGGTTGTGAGGCGGAATGTTGGTTGCCATACCCACGGCAATACCAACGGAACCATTAACCAAAAGGTTAGGGAAGCGCGCAGGAAGAACCGTGGGCTCTTGCGTTTGACCGTCGTAGTTGTCTTGAAAATCGACGGTCTCTTCTTCAATATCTCGCACCATTTCCAGCGCGAGCGGAGCCATCTTGGTCTCGGTATATCGAGGGGCAGCAGCACCCATATTGCCGGGAGAACCAAAGTTGCCCTGACCCAGTGCCAGCGGATACCGCAGCGACCAGGGCTGCACAAGACGAACAAGTGCGTCGTAAATAGGTGCATCACCGTGCGGGTGATACTGACCCATGACCTCACCGACGACACGCGCGCACTTAGAGAACGACTTGTCGGGGCGGAAACCGCCGTCGTACATCCCGTAAATAACGCGTCGGTGCACGGGCTTCAGACCATCGCGTACATCCGGAAGAGCACGCCCGACAATAACCGCCATGGCGTAGTCGAGATAGCTACGCTGCATCTCTGATTGCAGATCAACCTGGTCGATCTTGCCGTGATCGTGAATAGGTTCAGGACGTTCTTCGTCAGTCATTGATTAATCTCTTCTGTCTCTGTTGCTTCCGACACCGAGGGAAAACCCTTAGATATCAAGGAAACGAACGTCTTTTGCATTGCGTTGGATGAAGCTACGTCGAGACTCGACGTCTTCTCCCATCAACACACTAAAAATCTCGTCGGCGGCAACGGCGTCGTCGATCGTGACCTGCTTAAGAGTGCGGGTTTCAACGTTCATCGTTGTTTCCCACAACTCCTTCGGGTTCATCTCACCGAGACCCTTGTATCGCTGTATTCCTGCATCTTTAGGAATCCGCTTACCGTTGGCAAGGCCGTATTCCAACAGCGCGTCGCGCTCCTCGTCACTAAACACATATTCGTGGGGAGAATTGGACCATTTCAGGCGATACAGCGGCGGCATTGCCAGATACACAAAGCCTGCCTCAACAAGACCTCTCATGTAGCGGAAAAGAAGGGTCAGAAGCAGTGTCGTAATGTGTTGACCATCAACATCGGCATCCGCCATCAAAACAATCTTGTGGTAGCGGGCTTTTTCGATGTCAAACTCTTCGCCAATTCCGGTGCCGAATGCCTGAATCATCGCCTGAACTTCTTTGTTGCCCAGTGCCCTGTCGAGGCGAGCACGCTCGACATTCAAGATCTTTCCGCGAAGAGCAAGAATGGCCTGCGTAAAGGGATCACGACCCTGCACGGCAGAACCACCTGCCGAGTCTCCCTCCACAAGAAAGATTTCGCTGATCGATGGGTCTTTGCTCGTGCAATCTTTCAGCTTGTCGGGCATCGCAGCCGACTCAAACACGCTCTTACGTCGAGCGGTTTCTCGTGCCTTACGAGCGGCCAATCGTGCCATCGCAGCATCAATTGCTTTACGGATGACGTTCTTGGCCTGGGCAGGATTGCGTTCAAACCAGTCACCCAACTGGTCGCCAACAACCTTTTGCACAAAAGCTTTTGCCTCAGTGTTACCCAGCTTGGTCTTTGTCTGACCCTCGAACTGTGGTTCACCCAGTTTGATGGAAACGACTGCCGTGAGACCTTCGCGCACGTCATCGCCCGAAAGGTTCTCGTCTTTTTCTTTCAGCAGATTGTTGGCACGTGCATAGCGGTTTACGAGCGTAGTGAGGGCTGCGCGGAAACCTTCTTCGTGTGTTCCACCCTCATGAGTGTTAATTGTGTTGGCATAGGTAAAGACGTTTTCGGTGTAACCGGTCGTCCATTGCATAGCCACTTCGAGCGAAATTTTACGATCAGTGTCTTCTGCTTCAAAAGAGATGACGTCATCGTTGACCGACTCAGCCCGCTTAACGCGGTTAAGGTACTCGACATAGTCAACAAGACCGCGCTCATAAAGGAACACGTCACTGGGCTGCTTGGTAACAACCGTTCCCTCAACTTCATGGTCGTATGCCGAATCTGGCCGCAGATCATGAAGTTCAATACGAAGGCCCTTGTTGAGGAAGGCCATCTGCTGAAAGCGTGTGCGCAGCGTTTCGTAATCAAAGTCAACGCCGTCGGTAAAGATTTCTGGATCTGGCCAGAAAGTAATCGTTGTGCCGGTCTCTTCTGTTGCAGCGCCCTTTTCCAACTTTTGTTGGGGGTGGCCACCCTCGGCAAAGCGATGATTCCAGTAGTAGCCCTGACGCTTAATTTCTACATCAAATCGCGTCGATAACGCATTAACAACAGACGATCCGACGCCGTGAAGGCCACCCGATACGGCGTAGCCGCCGCCGCCGAACTTTCCGCCGGCGTGCAAAATCGTGAGCACCACTTCAACCGTCGACTTCGAAGGGTCGGAGGAGTGCGGATCAACGGGAATACCGCGCCCGTTATCCACCACACGGATTCCGCCATCTTCAAGGATCGTCACCGCGATCGTGTCGCAGTAGCCGGCGAGGGCCTCGTCAACCGAGTTATCAACGATCTCGTACACCAAGTGGTGCAGACCACGAGGGCCTGTGGAACCGATGTACATTCCCGGTCTCTTACGAACCGCCTCGAGACCCTCAAGGATCTGAATGTCTTCGGCACCATAGTGCGACTGTGTTTGGGGTGAGTCAGAACCCCCGGCGGACTGGGTTGTCTTGTTCTCGTCAGAGGGGTTCTCTTGCGTCATCTGAAAGTGAGCTCCACATCAAAATCTGGGTACTCCATGATACCGCGAATATGTCGAGCTTGTCGGCTAAACGCCGTTCTACGCGCCTGAAACGGTCTCCGATGGGATGGGATGTGGGTTAGCCATAGGTATCGCGCGGGCCACGCCCTGGAACCGCTCTAGGGCCCCATTTCCATGAGGGAACGTCCGGTCCAATAAATCGAAGCTCGTCAACACCGGCATCCGGATACTGCTGTTGAATCTGGGTGAGCAGCACGGAACGCATGTATTGCAGCTGCTTCGCCCAGGCCGTGGAGTCACATCGCACCGTGAGTGTTCCGGCCTCTAAAGACACCGGTTCTGAGTGTTTTGCTGTCTCTTCGCCCGCCACAGCAGACCACTGGCGAACCAGGTCTTCACGACTCAGTGTAATTTCCCACCCAGAATCTTTCGCCAGGCGGTGAAGAACCGAACCCAAAACACCCGGGTCTCGACCCGGCGTAAAAGGCTGATTCTCGTCGTCAACAATCCGCTTCTTGCGCTTCCAATGGCGCGAACTGGGTTGCAAGCCGCGCAAACGCAAGTAGGTCGCGACAGTTTCTGGCACGCTGTCGTTACTCATGATCACGCTCATCGATCACAGTCCCAGCATGGATATGTACAACATGCGAATGCAAGACATCAGGAATATCTGCCTCTACCGCAGCGGTCACCAACACCTGTTCGTAACCAGCAGTGATGTCTGCAAGGCGTCGCCGGCGTTGGGCGTCAAGCTCGGCAAAAACGTCGTCCAAAATCAATACGGGGTCTCCTGCAGGAGACTCCGTTCGAAGAAGCTCAGCCGATGCCAGCCGTAGCGCCAAGGCCATCGACCAGGATTCACCGTGCGAAGCATAGCCCTTCACCGGAAGCTCACGAAGATACAGCACAAGATCGTCACGATGTGGCCCAACCATTGTGACACCGCGCTCAATTTCGACCGAGCGTTTTTCGGCCAACGCTCGACGAAAAAGTTCGGTTGTGCCGTCGTCGCCAATCACTGCGTCTGTGCCGACTCCGTCTTCCGGGTCACCGCCGCGAATCGATTGAGCCCAGTGCAGACGCGGGCCGTGATCATCACCAACAATCGACTCATATGCCTGCGCAAGCGGAACTTGTAGGTCGTCGGCCAGTCGCGCACGAACATCAATAATCTCGGAGCCTAAGGAGACGAGCTTTTCGTCCCACACGTCAAGGGTTGTCAGTGCGTCGGCACGTATTCCGCGAGCTCTCGCCGATTTCAACAGTGCGTTACGCTGACGAAGCACGCGCTCATAGTCGGCAATAACACCGGCCAGACGCGGCGATCGCTGCACAAGAAGCTGATCAGCAAACCGGCGCCGCGCCGAAGGATCGCCCCGAACAATCTGCAGATCTTCTGGGGCAAAGAGAACCACGTGCGCATAGCGTGGCAATTCAGCTGGCCGAACGGGGGTGCCGTTGATTCGTGCCTTATTCGTGCCCTGCCGGTTAATTTGCACTTCTACCAGTACACGACGCTCCCCGTGCGCGAGCCGAGCCCGCACAAAAGCCGCTTCACAACCATCACGGACCAGTGGCGCATCGGTCGCGACGCGATGAGATCCGAGTGTGGCGAGAAACACAATCGCCTCGGCAAGGTTTGTTTTTCCCTGGCCGTTACTGCCCACCAGCACATTAGGGCCCCGGTGCAGAGCGAGCTCGGCCGACGCATAATTGCGGAAATCGGCCAGGCTTATATGCTCCACAATCACGTCTGTGAGCCTACCTTCGAGCTACGACATAGGCGCTGAGTGCGCAGCATTCGGAATCAGCGAAGCAACAGGTTGGGTTGCAGCAGGTACTTAAACGAATCGTTGCCGGCATCGTCGACCGATGTTTGCGCGGTAATGAGTACCGGGCTCAGCTTGTTGGCGTTATCGCTCGACGTAAACGTCACACGCACAAATTCGCTCTTCACTGCGCTCAGCGCTTCGCTGAGGTACTGCGGGTTGAGCCCCAAAACAACCTCGTCGCCCTGCACATGGGCCTCAACCGATTCGGATGCCCGGGCTTGTTCACTGCCGGATGCGTCCATGGTGACATCGCCATCCGAGAAAGTGAAGCGCAGCGGCGCCGAACGGTCGAGCACGAGCGCCACACGGCGCACGGCTTCAATAAAGTCACCCGTATTGACGACTGCGTAATGGTCAACCTGCTCAGGAAAAAGCCGGCGAACAGGCGGAAAGTTTCCTTTAATCAACAAAGAAGTGACTGTTTTGTTGCCGGCGGTAAACGCGATGATCTCGCGGTCACCTGCGCCCGAAAACGAAATTTCGATGTTGCCAGCGCTACCAAACGTCTTGCCGACCTCTTGCAGGGTACGAGCAGGTACCAGTGCGGCCTGCTCATGTGCATCGCCATCCCAGGCAACATCACGCAGCGAAACCCGGTAGCGGTCGGTAGCGACAAGGCTCAAAGAGTTTTCTCGTACCTCCAGTTGCACACCGGTCAGCACCGGGGTGACGTCGTCACGAGACGCAGCAAAGGCAACCTGCGCAATAGCTGTACTAAATTCTTCGGCCGGAACAACACCGGATGCTCCGGTTACTTCGGGGAGTGTTGGGTATTCCTCTACCGGCATAGACGCGAGAGTGAACTGCGCTGAACCACAACGCACAACAATGCCACCGTCGTCATCGTGAGTTACTTCGATGGGCGCGTGGGGGAGTCGGTTTGCGATGTCTGAGAGCAGTCGTCCGTGCACAAGGATCGTGCCAGGTTCATCTACCGTGGCCTCGATCGTCGTGCGAGCCGAGGCTTCGTAGTCAAATGCCGAAAGAGTGAGACCAGCATCCGAAGCTTCGATCAAAACACCGGCAAGAATCGGCTGCGGGTTTCTCTGGGGAAGAAGCTTGACCACAAAAGATACGGCTTCGCTGAACACGTCGCGATTGACCTGAAACCTCACGGGTACTCCTCTTGCCGCCGAAAGTGCCAACCCTTCGCCGTTTCTGAAGGGTCGTGGGATCCCATGCTAACGCGTGACTGGCGTTATGCCAGTCGGGTGCGGTGATTTTTTGTGTCATCCCGGATGCTGCGTGCTGTTGTCCACAGTCAAGGTCATCGGAAGCCCTTAACTTTGTAATTCTCTTAACAGTGTTAACACCTGTGGAAACTGTGGATAACCCTGGGGATTGCTTGCGGCTGTTGGGAACTACACGGTTGTGACATGTGGAAATCCTGCGGAATCATTGGGGACAGAGACGAAACTACATGTTTGTAGTTTGGCGAGTTATCCACAGACATGGTCTGGTTGCATGAAGTTCTCCCCTTAACTCGTGCTCGCTATCCACAGGTTATCCACAAGCAATAACAAGAAAAAATCTCTCCCCACAGTGTGCGGGAAGAGACATTTTTCTGCGTGTCGGATGCTGCTAGCGACCACCACGGCCGAGCTGCGTGGTGATTTCTGTGACCTGGTTGTAGATCGAACGACGTTCTTTCATAAGGTCGCTGATCTTCTTGTACGCGTACATGACAGTCGTGTGGTCACGGTTACCAAAGAGCTGGCCGATCTTCGGCAGTGACAAGCTTGTGCGCTCACGGCAGAGATACATCGCAATCTGGCGGGCTGTTGCTATCTGCTGCGACCGACTTGATCCGTAGAGGTCATCGACGGTGAGCTTAAAGTACGCAGCCGTGGCCGTGATGATGTCGGTGGGAGACACAATGTTGTCTTCGGCCTGGTCAACAATGTCACGCAAAACCGTCTGAGCCAGGCTCATGTCAAGCGTTGACCGATTGAGGCTGGCAAATGCCGATACCCGGATGAGTGCCCCTTCGAGTTCACGGATGTTCGAAGAAACAACCGTGGCGATGTACTCGAGTACTTCGTCGGGAATGTGCAGCGTCTCGCTTTGAGCCTTCTTCCGCAAGATGGCGATGCGAGTTTCTAGATCAGGTGCCTGCACATCCGTGATGAGACCCCACTCAAAGCGGCTGCGCATGCGGTCTTCAAACCCGGTCAGAAACTTCGGCGCAACATCACTGGTGATAACGACCTGCTTGTTGTGGTCGTGCAGCGTATTAAACGTGTGGAAGAACGCCTCTTGAGTTTCTGCTCGACCCTGTAAGAACTGAATATCGTCGATCAGAAGAATGTCGACGTCACGGTACCGTGCCTGGAACGCATTGCCGCGGTTGTTTGCGATGGAGTTGATGAAGTCATTCGTGAACTCTTCGCTGGAGACATAGCGCACGCGCACACCGGTATAGAGCGACTGCGCGTAGTCACCAATCGCGTGTAACAGGTGAGTTTTGCCGAGACCGGAGTCACCATAGATGAAAAGAGGGTTGTATGCCTTCGCCGGTGCTTCGGCCACCGCTACAGCAGCAGCATGAGCGAAACGGTTGGACTGGCCGATCACAAAATTGTCGAAAGTGTATTTGGGGTTGAGTCGCGAATCGTGGCGAACAGGAGACGCGGTCTCGAAGGGCGACTCGGGTCGGTTCTCCACAGGAGCCGTGAAATCAGGCAGAGTCATTGGCTCTTCTGCCTGTTCAGCAAGCTCATGGTTCACCACAACTCGGTATGACGTGACTTCGTCGCCAATAGCGGCAAGGGCTTCCATGATGGGCATCCGAAGTCGCTTGTTGATCTGAGCGGCCGTCAGATCATTCGGTACATCAAGATACAGAGTCGAACTCATGACGCCGGCCGGTACCGCGAGACTCAAGAACCCGTGAAGTGGTGGGGTGACTCGCTCATCCTCCTGAAGGGTCTCCAAGAGCTTGCTCCAGATAGGAACTTCAGGGGATGGCGGTGTCGTCATGGTGCTCCGGATGCTCGGAACGGTGAAGAATCAGAGTGCTTCACCTGTGGATAACTGCTCGTGCCACGCTAGCCAGGTACACGCAGGAGAGCAACCTCTCCCCGTCATGACGCGGAAGCATAGCTATGCGTGTCGCAGTGATGACAGCTGTGAAACCTGTGGATAATAGTGCCACGGACCGGGTCGAGTT
Source organism: Microbacterium luticellae (assembly GCF_050408645.1). NCBI lineage: Bacteria > Bacillati > Actinomycetota > Actinomycetes > Micrococcales > Microbacteriaceae > Microbacterium > Microbacterium luticellae. Next base: position 538,240 of record NZ_JBNTKE010000002.1, on the reverse strand, counting down.
TGCCATGTGCGTCGGGAAGACGTACCCTAAATCGGTTGACTTATGCCTTTATGGCACCTGATCCCGTTTGTCTCCGGTCGCAGCTATCTCGGAGACAGCAACTCCGGAGATACCTATGAGCAAGCGCACTTTCCAACCTAATAACCGTCGTCGCGCCAAGAAGCACGGCTTCCGCGCTCGTATGCGCACGCGCGCAGGTCGCAGCATTCTGGCGACTCGTCGCGCGAAGGGCCGCTCGCGCCTTTCGGCCTAAGCGTCGTGCTTGCCCGACCGCTTCGTTTAACCCAGGGGAGCGACTATCGACTAGTTGTTCGCCGCGGTAAGCGGAGCGGCGGCGCTTTTGTTGTGACGTCGGTGATGGCCAGCGGTAGCGTCCGCGCACCTAGGTTTGGATTTATCGTGAGTAAACAGGTCGGTACGGCGGTTGTCCGCAATACCGTCCGTCGCCGACTGAAAGCGATCTGTTTCGATATATCTGACACAGTCCCTGCGGGAACCGACGTTGTTATACGCGCTCTTCCTCGGGCAGCCGAGGCATCGTTCGCGGAGCTACGCCACGAGGTTAATCGAGGCATTACGCGAGGTTTGTCATGAGTGTTTTACCGTCGTATGCGGTGGGTGAAGCTCGTGTGCACGCCCGTGATTTAGCGCGTGGCATCTCGTTGCTCCCTCGTAACGGCGTTATTGGTTTTCTTACGCTTTACCGTTGGGCGATCTCACCGCTGTACGGTGACGTATGTCGGTATTTTCCGTCATGCTCGGCCTACGCTGTAACCGCCGTGCAACAGCACGGCGCCATAAAGGGGACTGCCTTGACTGTGTGGAGAGTTCTGCGGTGCAATCCGTGGAGCAAGGGTGGTGTCGATGATGTCACCATGCGCGCAGACTTTCGTTATTCCCTCACGCCCCGAGGGTTCGTCGTCCCCTCTCGAAAGGATTGATCGGTGGGTCTCGACCTCCTTCTAGCGAATTCTGCCGCCCCGGATGACTCGGGCGGCTTCTTCGGCATCATTATGTGGCCGTTCAAGTTCGTCATCGAGGTGATCCTTGTTTCCTGGCACTGGTTGTTGACAACCATTGGTTTGCCGGATGCTGCAGGACTCACCTGGGTACTTTCTATTGTCGGTCTCGTGATCGTCGTGCGAGCAGCGGTGTTCCCGCTGTTTGTTAAACAGATCAAGAGCCAGCGAAAGATGATGGAAATTGCTCCTGAACTGCGAAAAGTTCAGGAGAAGTACAAGGGCAAGCGTGACCAGCTCTCGCGTGAGGCAATGAGTCGCGAGACGATGAGCCTGTACAAGAAGCACGGCACAACACCGCTTTCGAGCTGTCTACCGCTTCTCGTTCAGATGCCGTTCTTGCTGGGTATGTTCTATACGCTCAGCGATATCCGCAAACATGCGCAGTCGGGTCGCGGTGGCGTGGGGATGCTCAGTGCCGAGCTGACTCAGCAGTTCTATGAAGCGAAGCTTTTCGGTATTGCTCCGCTGCACACGAGTTTGATTGACGCGGTAAAGACGAAGCCTGACGGCTGGCACATCACGGTGACTATTCTCGTGATTCTCGTGATCCTGATGATCTCGTCGCAGTTCATTACGCAGCTGCAGATTATTTCGAAGAACCTCGCGCCGGAAGCAAAGGTCGGCCAGGCCTATCAGATGCAGAAGATCATGCTGTATGTTCTTCCGCTCGGCTTTATCTTCTCCGGTGTTTTCTTCCCGCTGGGTGTTGTTATTTACTGGTTCATCAGCAACTTGTGGACCATGGCGCAGCAGTTCCTTGTGCTTCGCGAGATGCCCACACCGGGATCGGATGCTGCGAAGGCGCGAGAAGAGCGCCTTGCTCGTAAGGGCAAAGCCATTAACGCAGAGGGCAAGGTTGTGCCTATAGCGGTGTACGAAGAAGAACAGCGCCGGATGCTAGAAGAGGCCGAACGTGCACGTGCTTCCACGCCTAAACGTCAACAGCCCATGGGTAAAAAGCGTGCGAAGAAGAAGGGTGACACCACGTCATGACGAACGACACTGTGATCGAGGAGCCCACGCAGGAGCTTCTTGAGCGTGAGGGTGATATTGCCGCTGATTACATCGAGGGTCTGCTGGATATTGCTGACCTCGATGGCGATCTGACTCTCGACGTCAAACATGGGCGCGCATATGTGTCGGTAGAAGACGAGTCAGACTCTCTTCGTGTCTTATCTGCTCCCGAGACGGTTCAGGCGCTTCAAGAACTGACACGTATCGCGGTACAGAACCAGACGGGCCAGTTCTCGCGACTCATTCTCGATGTGGCAGGTTCGCGCGACACTCGTCGTCGTCAGCTTGAAAAGCTGGTAGACCACGCAGTAGAAAAACTGGACGATGGGGCATCGCAGGCTTCACTGCCCGCAATGTCGAGCTATGAACGCAAGCTTGTACATGACATTGTGGCCGAAAAAGGTCTTGTCTCTGAGTCGTATGGTGATGGCGTTGAGCGCCACACTGTCATTCGTCGCCGCTGATGTTTCACGTGAAACATGTCTGAGATTCACGAAGTAGAAGAAGAACCCGCCGCGGCTCAAACGCTGTTCGGTGAACGCATCGACCAGGCGCGGGCATTTACCGCGGCCCTGGCCGACCAGGGTGAGGAACGAGGGCTCATTGGTCCTCTCGAGATGCCACGTCTGTGGACACGGCACATTCTCAACAGCGCAATTGCGGCACCGCTGTTTCACGGCCGCTCGGCTGATGTTGGTTCAGGCGCGGGGTTGCCGGGGTTGGTGCTCGCTATCGCGCGCCCCGACGTAGAGTGGACCCTTATCGAGCCGATGGAACGTCGTATTACTTGGCTGAACGAGCAGGTCAATGAGTTAGCGCTGACGAACGTTACCGTGCTTCGTTCGCGAGCAGAAGACGTTCGACCTCTGGCTGAGTTCGATGTTGTAACTGCGCGTGCAGTCAGTGCCCTGCGAACGCTGATACCGGTAGTCTCGCCGTTGGTGCGCGACGGTGGCGAACTTGCGCTACTCAAGGGCATGAACGCTGCCAATGAAATAGACGCCGCTCAGAAACAGATCAAGAAGTTCAAACTGAGCAGTGTTCGTGTTGAGGTTCTCGGAGAAGAGACGCTTTCAGAAACGACGCGTGTCGTGCGTGCAACGGTTCGCTAGTTTTCCTGCTGCTCGTGAGCTCACGGTGCTCTGCTCATGAAGTCCTGGTAGTCGGATTACTCAACAGTTTGATCGCTGTGACTCCCTCCGTGGTGATCACGCGGCCATGAGTCGGGAAATTCAAGAATGTTTCACGTGAAACTTTCTGTGAGTAGCTCTGTGAGATGTCAGATCATCCGATTAGAGTGGGATGGGATTCATGGTGGGAAGGAGTGAGTGTTTCACGTGAAACAAACGCAGGGGACTGCAGCCTCGCCGAGTTTTGATGACACGCCTCTGGCCCATGAGTTGGCGGACCTCAGTGCTCGCCGCCGCGCGCTTGATACTGCTCGTGTGTCTTTTTCAGGACCAACGAGGGTCTTTACAATTTCTAACCAAAAAGGCGGGGTCGGCAAAACAACTACCACCGTGAACATTGCTTCGGCGATGGCACATCTGGGTGCTCGCGTTCTCGTGATTGATCTGGATCCGCAGGGCAACGCGTCGACGGCTCTAGGAGTGCCTCACTCCGCTGATGTGGCGAGTGTCTATGACGTCTTGATCAACGAGGAATCACTGGAGTCGGTGATTCAGGTAAGCCCAGAGTCGCCTCAGCTGCTCTGTGCACCGAGCACCATTCACTTGGCCGGAGCCGAGATTGAATTAGTGTCACAGGTTGCTCGGGAACATCGACTCCGCACTGCTCTTGATATTTACCTGAACGACAACGACGTAGATATTGTCATTATTGACTGCCCACCGTCGCTGGGCCTTCTCACAATTAACGCGTTGACGGCGGCAACCGAGGTCTTCATTCCTATCCAGTGCGAGTACTACGCGCTGGAGGGGCTAAGCCAACTCCTGGGTAGCATCCGGCTCATTCAAAAGCACCTCAACCCACAACTTCACCTCTCTACAATTCTGCTGACAATGTTCGACGGACGAACCCGGTTGGCACAGCAAGTTGCCGACGAAGTTCGCAGTCACTTTCCGGATGCTGTGCTAGACACCGTGATCCCACGTTCTGTGCGTGTTTCTGAAGCACCGAGCTTTGGGCAAACGGTGATCTCTTACGACGGGCAGTCGGCTGGTGCAGTGGCTTATCGCGAAGCTGCGGTAGAGATTGCGCAGCGAGCTATGGCGGGCGACGACTCTTCAGAACAGAAAGTGAGCAACTAATGGCTAAACGTACGGGGTTGGGTCGGGGGATAGGTGCTCTCATTCCTACATCAGATGGGCAGCCTGCGGCGGCTCGACCGGTTGACGTGTTTTTTCCCGGTGCAAAGATTGGTGAAGCATCGGCCAGTGAGGCAGAGGCGACGTCGGCAGCCTCAGAAGATCTCGTTTCTGTTCCTGGGGCACGGCTGATTGAGGTTGATCCGCAGCAGGTAGTGCCTAACCCACGTCAGCCACGAACGCACTTTGATGAAGACGACCTTGCAGAACTCGTGCACAGCGTGCGTGAGTTTGGTGTTTTGCAGCCGATTGTGGTTCGTCGAAACGCCGACGGCAACTATGAGTTGATCATGGGAGAGCGTCGCACTCGCGCGGCGCGTGAGGCTGGTCTTTCGACGATGCCTGCCATTCTGCGCGAAACAGCGGACGAAGATCTGCTTCGAGATGCGCTTCTGGAAAACCTCCACCGGTCCGAGCTCAATCCGCTCGAAGAAGCATCGGCGTACCAGCAGCTTTTGGATGATTTCGGCATCACTCAAGAACAGTTGGCTACACGCATTGGTCGGTCCCGTCCACAGATCAGCAACACTATTCGGTTGCTGAAGCTCCCGGTGCCCGTGCAGCAAAAGGTTGCTGCGGGTGTGCTTTCAGCAGGCCACGCACGCGCCATTCTTTCGCTCGACACTGCTGATGCCATGGAGCAGCTGTCGAACAAGATTGTCAACGAGGAGCTGTCGGTGCGGGCTGCTGAAGAAGCGGCCAAGAGCGGAGTCGATTCCGCATCAAAGAGTGTGAAGCCACAGGCCGGCGCGCGACGCGCGTACCTCGACGATGTCGCAGCAAAGCTGGGCGATCGACTGAATACCCGCGTGCGTATTTCGTTAGGTGCTCGTAAGGGGCAGATCAGTATCGACTTCGCGTCTATTCAAGACCTCAACCGCATCCTGGATGATATCGGCGCGGAAGGCTTTGGCGGTTAGCTTTCATCTGCGCCAGTAAGGGTCGGGATGTTTCACGTGAAACATCCCGACCCTTAATCGTTATTCCTCACGCGATGTCAGCGACCACGAACGATAGGCCTCGTCGGAGCCGAGCAAGCGCCACACGGCGGGAGTCAGCTCAGGGTAACTCAGTGCAATTCCACGAAGGAGGGTGAACTCTGCATCCCTCGTCGATAATGTTTGCGGATACTCTGCGAGGTGATCGGCACGGAGAAGGAGTACAACCAGTTCATCGATACTCGGTAAGTCATCCATGAACTCCCACGGGTCTTCTCCGCCACGAAGACGTTCGAGAATAAGTACGTCACGCTCGTCTTCGGCTTCGGCGCGCAGGACTTCTAAGCTTGCTCGGGGGTGATGTTCTTCGCGCACTTATCTAGCCTATGTGCTGTGGAGATCAGAGGCGTCGCGGTGATAATCAGAAGTAGACCGTCGCTAGTTGCGGCGCGCAAGACTGTGCAGAAATTTTAGACTGTGCAGAAGTTGTGGAGTTGTGTACAAGTGCTGGGGCAGCGGGTGCCCGAAATCGCATCGGATCCCTTGCGTGGAGCGGAAGTTGGATCAATTTAGAAGACGAGTGGCCTGTGGATAACTCTGTGAATAACATCCGTGTAATGAGCTGCTGGGCGATCGTCTTGCGACGGTGATCCGTTCCTTTGCGTGCTGGTGCCACTGTGGATGATGGGTATGGATTCAGCAAAGTACCGTCCGTTCGCAGCGTTGTTCGAGGCAAATTCGAGAGTGTTGAGCTGACTATAAGATGAGGCGCCCGCTCGCCGGATCGAATGCTGTGGGCACCCACGAGATGCGGAGATCGACGTTTACAGTGGTCGCGGGAGTTTCACGTGAAACATTCTGCGAACGATGCAGTGCATCGAACGCCACGAAGCGGTGACTGTGGCCGCGACTCTTGCACCGGGATTTAGCCACGTGGTTGCGCCTTGCCCCGGCTGTCACCGAGTAGCTGAGTGTCACTGAGAGTAAATGGTTTTGTGCTGGACCTCGTGATTCGGTAGTGCGCATCGACCGAGACCACACACGGTGGAGTGGTGGTTAACAGGCGGCTGATCGCTGCAAACGAATTTCTCTCGATCGGCCGTGGCTATTCGCTTTCGGAGAGGAGTTTGCCACCGCTCATGCTCGATGCACGTCGTCGCTGAGGGGCGCCGCGCGAAGATCGCTGCTGTGAACCAGGCCAGGAGTGATCGTGAACAGTGATGAAAAAATCACCGTGAGATGCTGGACAGAGCAGCGAACGACCGTTGCTAACCAAGTCGCCGCTAGTGCAGGCGTCGGAGCACAGCACGATGTTTCACGTGAAACACGAGGAGATTGCCTGCGCGGTGTGGCGGGCGCGACATGAACGATTCGGTCGAGAGGCGACGCTGCCCCTTTCGGAGTATCGCCACTAGATGAGCAGGGGCATCCTGTCTAATCGCGTGCCGGTATCGGTCCGGAATCTGGTGCTGCTGGCTTTGATGTTGCGGTCGTTAGGCATCGACCGCGATCCGATCAGACAAAGAAGTGTTCCGTATGCAGGATGGGTGCTCGTGACGCTCGATACTGGTGCGAAATACCTACTCGCGTGAGACGAGAACCCGTCATGCTCGTTACCAATACCCAGGAGGCGCCTATGGAAAAACAAGAACCTGAATCATACGAGGAAGCGCTGCATCGCAGAGGCGACCCTGGATCGTAGGCGCTGCGTGCTGCCCTGCACCGTGGTGCGAGCTAACGCGATTCATTACGAGCCTGTGCGATCCTCTACGACCCACCGTGATCCTCTACGACCCACCGTGATCCTCTACGACCCACCGTGATCCTCTACCCGGCGCTGCAATTCAGTGAAGAGAAGTCCCGATCTTGGGTGTGGGGGAGTGGAGGGAGAGCAGTGCGCTCGCGCAACCCGAGAGAAGGGCACAGTACGACCCCCAATGTTTCACGTGAAACACACAGGCCCGCCTCTCGGTGAGAAGCGGGCCTGTGCGAAAGGAAAGCCTATTTCAGGTATGCAGCCAGATCGCTTTCGAGCGCCGCCTTACCCTTAGCGCCAATGATCGTCTGCTTCACTTCGCCGCCTTCAAACACCTTCATGGCAGGAATCGAGGTGATCTGGTACTTCATAGCGAGGTCAGGGTTTTCGTCAACGTTCAGCTTGAGTACGGTGATCTTGTCTCCGTGCTCGGTCTGAATTTCGTCGAGGATGGGCGCCACCTGTCGGCACGGGCCACACCAGGCAGCCCAGAAGTCGACAAGCACGGGGCCGGATGCTTGAAGAACATCGGCATCCCATGTGGCCTGAGTTGTTGCTTGAGCAGTCATAAATTCTCCTTGAAAAGCTACTGGGGAGGGGAGTGGCGTTCTTAGTTTTCAACGCCCCATACGATGATTGTGTTCCCGGGTGAATTAATCGGCGGCGGTGGCCAGTGCTGGCGCGTCGGCCGCGGCAGCTAAGAAATGCTCGGCATCGAGGGCCGCGGCTGTTCCGGAACCTGCCGCGGTTACTGCTTGACGATAGTGCGGATCGATCACATCACCAGCGGCGAAAACACCTTCAATAGAGGTGCGCGATGAACGGCCATCAACCCAAATGGTGCCTTCATCGGTCAGATCAAGCTGGCCGTGAACGAGGTGCGTGCGTGGGTCGTTACCGATAGCGATAAACACGCCCTCGACGCTCAGGTCACGCTCTGAACCATCGACGGTGTCGAGCAAACGCACGCCGGAAACCTCTGCATCGCCAAGAATCTCGGTGACCTCGGCGTTCCAAATGAACTCGATCTTGTCGTTAGCAAAAGCTCGATCTTGCATGATCTTTGAAGCGCGAAGCGAATCGCGGCGGTGAATAACGTAGACCTTGTCAGCAAAGCGAGTAAGGAAGGTGGCTTCTTCCATGGCCGAGTCGCCCCCGCCCACAACGGCGATCGCTCGCTCACGGAAGAAGAATCCGTCGCAGGTGGCACACCACGAAACACCGTGCCCTGTCAGCTTTTCTTCGCCGGGCACGTCGAGCTTGCGATAGGCAGAGCCGGTGGCATAAATGAGTGCCTGGGCTTCGAGCACCGTGCCGTCACTCAGGGTGGCACGCTTGACTGGTCCCGAAAGCTCAAGCTCGGTGACGTCGTCGTAGATGACGGTGGTGCCGAACCTTTCGGCCTGTTCCTGCATTTTGGTCATGAGGTCGGGTCCTTGAATACCCTCGGGGAACCCGGGGAAGTTTTCGACATCCGTGGTATTCATGAGCTCACCGCCCACCTGTACCGAACTGGCAACTAGCTGCGGCTCCAGGCCTGCCCGTGCTGCATAGATGGCAGCAGTAAAGCCTGCCGGGCCAGAACCAATGATGATGAGCTGGTGCATCTCTCTCCTCGCGTTCGCGTGCTTCAACACATGGTAGTCGCGTGATATTCCAGAAGCCTGCACATGTTTCACGTGAAACATGTGCCGCGGGTTACAGAGCAGCGGGAATATCGATGATTCGCTCATCGCCGCTGAGTGCCATAAGGCTCCCAGCCGAGGCCGCGGCAATGAGGTCATGAAAACCGGATGCTTGTGACGGCGGAATCCACACGGAGAGCACGGCCTGTGCACCATATTCCGTATCGCTCAGCGACGCCTCATGAGACTCGACCCAGTCGCGGACAAGGTTCTCGATACGACCGGCGTCGGCATGGGGGACAGCGACCGTAAATTGGCGCAGCATCCGGCGCTCAACAAACGATGCTGTGTCGAGGGCCTCGGAAACAGCAGAAGAATAGGCGCGTACCAGGCCACCCGCACCCAGTTTTACACCACCGTAGTAGCGGGTGACGACGGCCACGATGTCGGTGAGTGTGCGTCGGCGAAGAACCTCAAGCATGGGGATCCCTGCGGTACCCGAGGGCTCGCCGTCGTCAGACGAACGTGCCTGGTCGGCAAGCAGCCCAGTCACCATCGCTGAACAGTTGTGTGTGGCATCCCACGCCTTTTTCTTGATGGCGGCGATGATCGACTCTGCCTCGTCGATTGACGTGACGGGCGAAAGATGAGTGATAAACCGAGACTTTTTAATCACCATCTCGTATTCGAGCGCCCGAGCGATGGTGGCAGGATATTCGCGGTCGGTGGTCACCCTTCGAGGCTACCCAACCGTCAGGCGAGCGACCGAACCGGTCAGCGTCGTGTGGGCAGCAGTCTCTTGACGAGACCGCTGGCAACAGAAAGTTCGGGTGCACGCAGCACCGCCAACACCGCCACATACACCGCGACTGCCACAAGACCAATGGTTGCGGCACCCACGGCACCCATCAACTGGCTTGACGCAGTCCAGCCCGAGACACCACCCATGAGCAAGAACACGGTCCATCCGGCAAGAGCGGCGGGCGCGGCGGCAACAGCAAATCGGCCGAGTGCCTTCATCCACGTGACCGTGCCGATCGTGCCGAGGCGGCGGTGCAGCAGCCACGTGGCGACAATCGTTTGTAGCGTTCCGGCGATCGATTGACCCAGCGCAATGCCCGCCGCCAAGAACTGCAGTGGTAAAACTTCGGCCTTTACGAGGGCGCCTGCACCCAGCGCGGTGGCAGCGATCACAACGCACTGAAAAAGTGTGAACCAGAACGGCGTGCGGGTGTCGCCATAGGCATAAAATGTGCGCTGCACAATAAACAGCACGGCCAACGAGACCAGACCTGCCAGATAACACAGCAGTACGACAGCCGCCTCGACCGCGTCGCCGGATGACCGGGTGAATACGCGTGACGCCGGCACACACGCTGCCACAACAGCAGCCAGCGCACCCATAAGAAAAAAGCCGAGAGTCCGGATGCTGCGGCTAATATCGCGGCGCACGTCTTCGTGGCGTCCGGCCACAGCATGCTCACTCAGCTGCGTAAAGTACGGGGTGCCAATCGAGTGCACGATCACCGAATAGGGGAGCATGAACACGAGCCACGCATTCATCATCACGGCGACAGAAGAACCAGCATCCGAAGCCCAGTAGGCAATCCGGGTCTGCACAAAACCTGCGATCACACTCACCAGGGCCATAAGAAAGGTCCAGCCGGCGAGGCGGCCAATTTCGCCGAGACCGACGCCGCGCCAGTGGAAATCGGGGCGTAACCGGATGCCGGTGTGCTTCCAGAAGAAGAGAAGTATGGCGGCCTGCACAGCGATTCCGGCTGTTGCGGTGCCGCCGAGAGCGGCGATCATGCCGGGCGTCCACTGGTCGACCTCGCTGAGGTCGGTGCCAAAAACCACGATGATCGCAAGAAAACCGATAATCGAAATGATGTTGTTGGCGATGGGGGCCCACGTGAACGGGCCGAATATGCGCCGCGCGTTGAGTGTTTCACCGACGAGTGCGTACACGCCGTAGAAGAAAATTTGTGGCAGACACCAGTACGCAAAAGCGGTGGCTAAAGCCTGTTGAGCTGCGGTGCCATCGGCGGCGAGCGAAACAAGCCACGGTGCGGCGAGTGTGGCAATACCTGTTGTGATGAGCAACAGAACGGTGCCGAGTGTAAAAAGCTTAGAAATAAACGCGTTGCCGCCGTCGCGTGCGGTGGCGGCTTTCACGATTTGCGGAACAATAACCGCGGTGAGAACACCCACCGAGATGAGCTGAAACACATCGTTGGGCAGCTGATTGGCCACGGCAAAAGCATCCGCAGAGCTTGAAGCAACCGCGCCAACAACGGCGACTAAGACGATACTGCGCAGCACCCCGGTGATGCGCGAGATCATTGTTCCTGCGGCAAGGAGCGCACTCGCGCGTCCGAGACTGCTCATGAGACTCCTGGTGAGGCCGACGACCCATCCGGGTCGGTGTTCTGCGTGCGGCGGCGGCGAATAGTCCGCCAAATTCCGGCGGCAATGAGCAGAGTTGCGGCACCCGCGAGCACCACGAGACCAATGGTCTCCCACTCTGCCCGCACGGTAAGGTGCGCGATCTGTGTCGACCCAATGGCAACGCCAGTCGTACTCGCCAGTGTCATGACGAGGTCTACCTCGCCACTGGCAATTCGTGCTTCAACAGGCACCTTTGCGCGTTCGGTGGTGTTGCCTTCGGCATGAATCTTTGTTGTGCGCTGCACATCGAGGCGGGGGTCTTGCGGCTGCGCCGTCAAGATGACCGTGATGGGGTAGGGCAGATCGTTACGCACCCATACGGGAACATCAACGGCGGCGCTGATCAAAATCGGGTTCGACGGTTGGATACCGACAGCGTCGAGGATGTCGGTCGTGTGTTGGCGATGTTGAGCGAGGGCTTCAGAGAACGGTGTTGTGACAATTCGAGGGCCCACGGTGAGGAGACGAAGAATCGCAATTCTTTCGCGGTCGTTCAGCTGGGCAGGGTTATCGAGAATGCTGGAGAAGAGGCGCAGCTTCTGTTCATCGGCGAGCAGGCTGTTTACCGCTTCGGCGCGTTCTGTGTCGTCGTTGTCGCGTACGCTCACCGACACCGGTTGCGCATCGACCAGTTGTTGCAGGCTCTGCGCTGCGCCACCACCTAGCGCCACGATGGCGGTGCGAAGGGCGTCTTCGGTGCGTGACTCGTTACGGTCTAACCCCACCAGAGTTGTTTGTTGCGGATTGGAGAACGACAGCAGAGCGGTGGCTTCGGTCAGGTGCGCACCTCGCTGCACGGCATCCGGCTCTTGTGCTGCCATGCTCACGGCGGCAGAGACTTCGCTGTCGGTAACCAAAAGCGCACTGTTCTGTACGCGTGCACGCGGGCCCGGCGGAGGAACCTGGGTGGCAAGCGCGCTGGAGGGCACGATCGTTACCGGGGTGGTTGCTCCCGCAGCTGGCGGCAGAGCACCCTCTGTGGCGGGCTCGTCGGCCTCGGCCATGAAGGTATTCATTTTTTGCACCGTGTTGGCAGACAGGGCTCCGCGTGGCCATACGACGGCGCCGCGGGCCTGAGGTACAGCGAGAAGATCGTCGAGCGCGGGCTCGTCGTTGACAGAATCTGAGTCGTCGGAGTCGGGGGTCGCTAGCGCATCTGTTTCTGTGGGCAGAGTGCCACGAAAAGCATCGAGTGACTGTATGGACAGGGGCTTATCGAGGCCTGCCGCAGCCTGGGCGGCAGTGTCGGCGTCGGCAAACTGCAGTGCGAATCGCTCATTCGGTAATGCTTCGAGCCGGGCTAGCCACTCCTGAGAACTGGCTGGCGCGTTGTCGCCATGCAGGCGAATAGCGGCGACGATGGCCGGGTCGATAGCCAATACAGCACGGGTGCCGTCAACAGCGTTCAGTTGTTGGGTGAGGGCCCCGTCGGCCGAGGTGAGATCGGTGAGCTCATTCACGCTCAAAATGTAGTCATCGGGTGTTGCTGTGATGGGTACGAGAGTAGTGACGGGTGAGAGGTCACCGGCCTGCACGATAACAACGCTGCGAGCCATAGTGAGCGTCGATGCAGAGTCGTCATCGGCGGTGACCATGAGGGTCGCCTGGATGGGGTAGACACCGGGCTTGAGCGCGTCGAGGTCGGGCGAGGGCACGACCGTCGTGGCGTATCCCTGGGTGTCGGGGTCGATCGCGGGGGTTGCCGTGGTGCCGAGCAGAGTGAAGTTGCCAGGAGACGCGTCGCCATGCAGCCAGGTGAGCACCTCTTCGCGGTCGTTAAGGGCTGTGTGTGAAATTTCTAGCGTCACACGACTGGCAGAAAGCGCTACCGTGCCCGGATTAGTGATTGCGACAGTGGCAGAAAATGGTGAACCGCTGCGGTAACGCCCCTGCGCTTCGGGAATCAGCGTGATCGCCGGTTCGGGCTCGACTGTGGCGGTGGGCGACGGTGTTGGTTCGTCAGCCATCGCGGGCAGGGCACCACCGGCAGCTGCGCCAACACCCAAGAGTAGGGACAGCGCCACGGCGGAAGCGCGCACAAAGCGGCGGATCCGTTTGCCTCGAGGGCGCAGAGAAAGAGGGGCTGTCATTGTTTTTGTGTGCTCGTTGCCGACCGTTTCGGTGAGAAGAGTCTGCTCTGTGATTCTAGGCGGCGTGGCCTCGTGTTGCCTGCAGATTCACCTGTCGGTAATGCCGCGTAAAGTTACGCGCGTGAGCATTCATCTCAACCCACGCCCGGATGCCGCTGTATGCGCGGCGTTAGCTGCCGACTTTGACGCCGCCAATTTTCGTTCTGAGCCGCTGCGTACAGCGTGGGGTGCAGAGGCCGATGATGCTTTGGTCCGCGGCATCCGGAGCCCTATTGTTCGTGCTCTGCAGGGACGAACAGATGCACTTGCCACGCTGGCCCGTTTGTTTGTTGTGGGTATGCCTCAGCCGCGCGACGATGTTGCGGCGGCGCTGCCGCGCACGACACTAGAGGGTTTGCGCGCCGTGGGGCTTGCTGCCGAGGACGACGATGTCGTTGTGCCGGCTGCGCTTGTTCGCCCGCAGTCTTTTCTGGACGGCGACGGTGTGGGGGAGTGGTGGATCGCGAGCGATCTCGATGAGGTTGCCCTCGGCGGCGCGATCGCCGCGGATCATGTGCTGGGTGTGGGTGGCGCCTCGACGACTCTTGCCGAGGTTGTTGTGCCAACGCCGGTCGCTCGTGCACTTGATGTGGGCACCGGATGCGGTATTCAGGCACTTTTACTTTCACGTCGCGCCGAGTACGTGGTGGCCACTGATGTCTCGCAGCGCGCGCTGGCCTATGCCGAGATCAATGCGCTGCTGGCCGGCATCCGGAATATTGAATTTCGACACGGCAGCATGTTTGAACCCGTGGCAGGCGAGAGCTTTGACCTGGTTGTTTCGAATCCGCCGTTTGTGATCACGCCGCGGAATGATGCGGTACCGACGTATGAATATCGTGACGGTGGTTTGGCCGGCGACAGGCTGATTGAACAGCTCGTGCACGAAGCGCCTCAGTTTTTGACGCCCGGTGGTGTGGCGCAGTTCTTGGGTAACTGGGAGTCGAACACCGAGCATGACGGCATTGATCGTCTGCGTTCATGGGTGCCAGACGGCACGGATGCGTGGGTCGTGGAACGCGAACAGTTAACGCCCCTTGCGTACGCTGAAATGTGGGTTCGTGACGGCGGAATCACCACTCTCGACACCCGGTTTGAGCAGCTTCTGCACGCGTGGCTCGACGACTTTGCTGCCCGCAATGTGTCGTCGATTGGCTTTGGTTATGTGCTGCTGCGACGACCGGATGCTGGTGATCGTGCGCCTCTAGCCCGCTATGAACGAGTGGAGCAGCCGTTAGCCAACCCCGGCAGAGCGCTCGAAAACGGTTTGATTGCGTGGGATGCCTTAGCCGACGGCCTACCCGAAAGGCTTGTGGTCGCTGCCGATGTGACCGAGGCTCGCCACCATATGCCTGGCCATGATGCGCCGCGCGTGATTGAACTGCGGCAGGGCGGCGGTTTTTGTCGCACAGTGCAGGTTGACCCGGCTCTCGCCGGCATCGTGGGTGCGTGCGACGGCGAATTAACGGTGAGTCAGATTGTGGCGGCGGTTGCGCAACTGTTAGAGGTTGATGCGCACGAACTGTGGGACGAGGTTGAACCACAGCTGCGGGAGCTTTTTGTGAACGGTTTTGTGGTCACTGCGGAATAGCCGCGTGTTGTGAACGGTTGGGGTGGGCATGAAGGCTTTCGGATTTCTCTCGTTCGGTCACTACGCTGATGTGCCCGGTTCGGCGACGCGCACGGCGGGCGACATGCTGCGGCAAACGATCGAGTTGGCCGAGGGTGCAGATGAGCTCGGTGTGAACGGCGCCTATGTGCGAGTGCATCACTGGGCGCGACAGGCGGCTTCACCCATGCCTTTATTGACGGCCATGGCGGCTCGTACGAAGCATATTGAGGTTGGTACGGGCGTTATTGACATGCGTTACGAGAATCCGCTGTATTTTGCTGAAGAAGCAGCGGCGCTCGATCTGATCGCTGATGGCCGTATTGCGCTGGGTGTGAGTCGTGGTTCGCCCGAGACAGCACTGCGCGGTTATGAAGCATTCGGGTATTCGGATGCTGAAGATACCGAGCGTGGCGGTGTTATGGCGCGCGAGAAATTCGCCGAATTTTTGCGGGCCATTGATGGTGAACGGATCGCGCCGGGTGACCCGCGTGCTGTAGGCGAGGGCCGCTATTTGGCGATCGAGCCACAGTCGCCGGGGCTGCGTGATCGTATCTGGTGGGGTTCGGGTTCTCGTGCCTCAGCGGTCGAGACAGGCACGTTGGGTTTGAACATGATGAGTTCAACACTGGTGACCGAGGCAACAGGGCAGCCGTTTCACGTGTTGCAGCGCGAGCAGATCGATTCATTCCGCGAGGCTTATCGCGAGGCCGGGCACACGCGAGTGCCTCGTGTTTCTGTGAGCCGAAGTGTTTTTCCGCTCGTATCAGACCAGGATCGTGCCTATTTTGGTTTGCGTTCTGAACAGAGCCACGACCAGATCGGCATAATTGATGGCCTTCGGTCGACATTTGGGCGCACTTATGCGGCAGAACCGGATGCTCTAATCGATGAGCTTCGCCGCGATGAAGCCGTGATGGCGGCTGACACTTTGATGCTCACAATCCCTAACCAGTTGGGGCCAGAATACAACCTGCAGGTGCTCGAGTCGTTCGCGAAGCATGTTGCCCCTGCCCTCGGTTGGAAGCCGAACACCGAGGGTCCGGTCGAGGGCTACGCCGTGTGACCTGTTCGTGAATCGGGTCTTGTCGAGTGCGGAGGGCAGTGAAGTTCTTGGGCAAGTTCAGAGCCTGCTCACTGCGAATCGCTTTCATGCTCGCGGCATCGTGCAGTTTCAGGCCTGGGCACATTCGGGTCAGCGCGACGCCACACCCGTCGCATCAGAGACGAGGAGTAGCATCGGCGCCGAGTACTGCAACTAACGGCTGATATCGAGGCGTTGCACTCCCTGTTCAGCCGCGTGCCCTACGCCGGGCAGACGATGCGCGTTGACTTGCTTGGGCCACCGCGATGAATCACGTGCTGCTTCATCGACGTGCGACACAGCGGACACTGAGGGTCAGCCGGTGGCACATAGGGGGTTTCATTCGGATCGCCCAACTGAGGAGGACCCTCAAACTGGGAGAAAAACCGGTTCCATGCAGCCCAAAAACCTGGCTGACCATCCCAAGGTGTTGCGTGCCACAGGCGACGCTTCTTCTCTCGCTTGCCCACACTCCCATGGTAGGCGAGCTATATGTGAGACAGCGTGACGCTAGGCGCTAGCGGAGCGACCCTGGGTCGCAGCATCCGGCGTGGTGAATGTGGTTGGTATGGCGTCCCAGCCAAGTAAACCTGCACCAAGAATGCCGCCGTCGGCCTGCAGGGCCGAACCGATCACTTGTGGTGCGGAACGCCACGTAAGCTTTTCTTGAATTGCCGTGTGGACGGCAGAGTAGAGCGAGTCGCCCGCGAGGGAGAGTCCGCCAGCCAAAACAAACAGTGTTGAATCAAGCACCAGCGTCAGTGAGGTGAGTGTGTAGCCGAGGGCGTCGATTGCGTCGTCCCAAATGGCGCGGGCGTCGGCATCAATTGCGTAGCGTTCGCCGATCTCTTTGGCGGTGCGCGCCTGCCCGGTACGTGCCGTGTATCGGCGCGCTATACCGGCCGCCGACGAATAGATCTCGAGGCAGCCATACTGTCCACACACGCACAGGTCGTTATTCGGAAAAACGGGCATGTGGCCGATCTCGCCCGAGGCACTCGTGCCGCCGCGCAGCGCCCGGCCGTCCGTAAAAATCGCGCCCGCAATACCCGTGCCCAAGGCGACGAGCACAAAATCGCGGGCACCGCGCGCGGCACCCAAACGGTATTCGGCTAAACCAGCCGCCCGCACATCGTGACCGATCGTCACCGGAAGCGAAAGGTGCTCTGACACATGCTGACGCAGCGGCATATCGCGCCAACCCAGGTTCGTTGAGTACTCCACAACGCCCCGCTCTTCATCGATAACACCGGGCGAAACTACGCCCGCTGCAACGACAGAAAGGCCATGGCCGCGCGCACTATCGGTTAATTGCGACAGCACGCCTCGCACCGTCGAGATGACGTCATCGCTGGGTGTAGGTGCGCTGCAGTGATGAAGAAGGGTGCCGGATGCTGTCATGAGCGCACCCTTGATCGATGTGCCTCCGATGTCGAGGGCCACGACAACGTCGTGCTCTGCCGATGCAGAAGAAGACAACGAAAGCTCACGCATGACGACTCCAGAGGAGGGGGGAACGACAAAGAACCGACGGTAGAAGGCTCGGTGTTAATGCTAAGTGGTAATAGTAATATTTGGCAACCTCCTTAACTATTACCGTGCTCTTGCGGTTAAAGAAGATACTGCTATTGCTCAACGGGTATAGTGCTGTCTGTCTCGAAAACAGAAAGTGCCGCATGAAACCCGACTATCCGCTCCTGGGCGTTTTGGCCCGTGCACCCCAAAGCGGTTACAGCCTGGCTAAGTGGCTGGAATCCGATGGGCAGTTTCTGGGCCGCAAACCCAGCATGACCCCCATTTATCGGGCGCTGGCTAACTTTGCCGACCGCGGATGGGTCGAGGCCACAACGGTCGCGCGTGAGTCGGCCCCGGATGCCAAAATTTATCGACTTACCGCAGCCGGCCGGCATGCTCTCATCGAGTGGGCAGAGAGTCCGTACGAACCGGCACCGCGCCCCATGTCGCCCGACTTCATGGTGCGGCTCAACTTCGCAGGCCAATTGGGCGCACCGTATGCGCTCCGCATTGTTGAAACCGAACTCGACTATCGCGTGCGTCAGCGCGCTGCCGAAGGGGGCCCGCATCAGCCGGCCGCGTTAGAACCGATACCTGAGATTGATTCTGAGTGGCTCGAACACCTCAGTCTTATCACCCACAGTCGTGGTTGGCAGTCAACCTCGCTGTATATCGGATGGCTGGAAACCCTGCGCGCCGAACTGCAAACGATCGTGGCGCGTGAAGCCCGCGCTCGTGCTGCAGCAGCATCCGAATAACCCCTCGTCAGGAAGAAACGAACCGCAACCGTGAGAGCTATGAACCGCCCCAATATTGTTTTTATTCTTGTTGACGACCACGCGCCCCACGCGATCTCGGCGTACGGCAGCGTGGTGAACTCCACGCCGAACATCGACCGCCTTGCTCATGAGGGCGCTCGCCTTGACGCCATGTTTTGCACCAACTCGATTTGCACGCCGTCGCGGGCATCGATTCTCACCGGCACCTATAGCCACGTCAATGGTGTTCCGAGCATCTTTTCCGAGATGGACTACCGTGTGCCCACGTTCGTCGATGTGTTGCATGAGCAGGGGTACGCTACGGCGCTGTTTGGCAAGTGGCACCTGGGCGAATCACAATCGGCCCAGCCCCGCAACTTCGATGAATGGCTCGTTTTTCCTGGCCAGGGTGATTACAACGACCCCCTCATGATCGGGCCCAACGGCGAACAGCGCATGGCCGGATACGCCACCGATATCGTCACGGATCTCGCGTTGGACTGGTTGGAGCGCCGCAATAACGAGCAACCCTTTGCCCTCTTTGTGCACCACAAAGCACCGCATAGCCCCTGGGTTCCCGACCCGAAGCATTCACACCTTTACCCGGTGGGCAGCATTCCCGAACCCGAAACCCTGCACGACGACCATGCTTCGCTGGGCACATGGGTGTCACGCACCACCATGTCGATTGCCGACGACCTCACCAAGGACTACATCCCCGACGAGGTTCCGCAGGAACTCCTCGGTGACGACAAACGCCGTGAACGAGCCAGCTGGAAGTACCAGCGCTACATGCGCAACTATCTCCAGTGCATCCAGTCGATCGACGACAACGTCAAACGCGTTCTCGACGGGCTCGACGACGCAGGTATTGCCGAAGACACCATCGTCGTGTACTGCTCCGATCAGGGTTTTTTCTTGGGTGATCACGGCTGGTTCGACAAGCGGCTCATGTTTGAACAGTCACTGCAAATGCCGACACTGTTCCGGTATCCGCGCAGCATCCGGCCCGGTACTGCGGTAGAAAACATCGTGACCAATATCGACTTTGCCGACACACTGCTCGAACTGTGCGGTATCGACGTCGAGACGGCACTGCCGTCTTCTCAAGGCACAAGTTTTGCCCCGCTCCTACGCGGAGAAGAAGTGCACGAGTGGGCGACATCGATGTATTACCGATACTGGGAACACGACGACCCCAACCATCACGTGTCGGCCCACTATGGTGTGCGCACGCTCACCCACAAGCTCATTTGCTATTACAACGATGGCCTCGGCGTGCCCGGTGCATCATCGACGCACTACCCCATGGAATGGGAACTATTCGACCTCGAAAAAGACCCGGCCGAACTGCACAACGTTATTGACGACCCGGCCTACACGCAGATTCTTGCTGACCTGCGCGGCGAGCTTGCGCGGCTGCAAAAACACTATGGCGATGAACCCTACAACGGTCCAGGAACACCGCACCCGGAGTGGGCAGAAGGGTTCCAGCAGTTCTCATAGCGTCATAGCGGCGGCCCGCGGCGGGGCATCCGTGGGAAACAGTAGACGGAATGTTTCGCACACCACCGGCATATCGGGTGCGAACCCCCGCGGGCTCACGGCGTGAGTACGCCAAAACTGTTCGTGCACACGCCGCCAGTGCGCCAGCGAACGGTCGCCCTCGCCCTCGGCAAAAGCGTGCTCGGCTGTGACCTCAACAAACGGCACGACCGTGACAGCCGTGGTCTCAATAACGCCACGTGGTTGGCCCGAACCATCGAGAATAACGCTGAGGTCGCCGGGGCGAGGGAGTGGCTCGCTCTCGGCCTCGTAGTCCCACAGTGACGACGCGGTGGCGACCTTGATTCCCTGCATCACCAGGTCGAGCAGTTCATCGGCATGTTCGGGGGTGGCACCGAATGCCCATGCCTCGGGAGCCTTGCTCGGCAGGCTCGGAAGATGCTGTCGGCACTGGTTCCAGAATGCTTCTACTGTCGCGGAATCGCTCATGACAACCACGCTAATGCCACCGGGTGTCATGGGTGGCGTACCGGCCCGGTAATCTGGAATCCATGCTCAATATGGCCGAAGGTTTGGCTCGTCTCGGCGCACTGGCCGATAACCCGGTCGTCGCTACCCTGGCGCGTGCTTTCGCCGACGCAGGCTACGAACTGGCCGTTGTGGGCGGCCCCGTACGCGACGCACTGCTGGGCCGCGACACGCACGATCTTGACTTCACCACCAACGCCCGACCCGACGACATTCTGCGCATCGTTACCCCCGTGTCAACAGCACAGTGGGACATCGGTCGAGAGTTTGGCACGATCGGCGCACGAATCGCTGGTGAACAGGTCGAAATCACCACCTACCGGTCCGACGCCTATGACGGCGCCACGCGCAAACCCAGTGTGCAATTCGGTGACAGCATTAACGGCGACCTCAGCCGCCGCGATTTTACTGTCAACGCCATGGCCCTCATGGTTCCCAGCGTCAAACTGGTCGACCCGACCGGTGGCGTCGAAGACCTCATCGCCGGCATATTGCGTACCCCCTCTAACCCAGCACAGAGCTTCGGCGATGATCCACTCCGGATGCTGCGGGCAGCACGCTTCGCCGCCCAGCTGGGCTTCACTGTCGACGAGCCCACACGCCAGGCAGTTGCCGACCTTAAAGCCACGCTGTCGATCGTGAGCCCCGAACGGGTGCAGGGCGAGCTGGTGCGGCTTATGCAAACCGATGACCCTGTGCGCGGCATCCGGTTGCTTGTTGAAACCGAACTGATCGAACAGTTTTTGCCCGAGGTGTCGGCCCTGCGACTTGAAGTCGACGAGCACCACCATCACAAAGACGTGTATGAACACACGCTCACGGCGCTTGAACAGGCCATGCAGCTCGAGAAGCAGCGGCACCCCGGTGAGCCCGGTGATGCTGTTTTGCGTTTGGCTGTGCTGCTGCACGACATTGGTAAACCCCGCACCCGCAAACTCGAAGAAGGTGGGGGAGTGAGCTTTCACCACCACGATGTTGTGGGAGCACGTATGGCCCGCAAGCGCCTACAAGCGTTGCGGTTCGATAAAGAGACAATCGACGCGGTGTCGCAGCTTGTTGAGCAGCACCTGCGGTTTTTTGGCTACGCGGAGGGCGCGTGGTCAGACTCGGCGGTACGCAGGTATGTACGCGACGCGGGAGGCCAACTGGAGCGCCTGCATATTCTTACGCGCGCCGACGTAACAACGCGCAATAAACGCAAAGCGGCCCGGCTGGCACGAGCATATGACGACATTGAGTCACGCATTGCTGTGCTGCGCGAGCAGGAAGAACTCGACGCGATACGCCCCGATCTCGACGGCAACCAGATTCAAAAAATCTTGAATATCCCGCCCGGCCGGGATGTAGGAGCCGCATACAAATTCTTGCTCGACATCCGGCTCGATGAAGGAGTACTGGGCGAAGAAGAAGCCGAGCGTAGATTGCGGGAGTGGTGGCAGCAGCGTCATGATGACGCATCGGCTACCGAATCCACAGGCAATTAGCGCACAATATTCCTCGGTACCGGTAGTGCTCTCGGCCCCACAGCGGCCTTTCATGGTAGACGTTATGGGGGGCACTGCGGCCTGAGGGAGGAACATGAGTGAGTCCGCTGCCGCGCGCATTGAGCGCGAGGCTACGGGTGTCAACTTACGAGAAGAGGTGGAGTCTCTCGTAGGTGCTGCCATTGTGTCTGGCGAACTTGCACCCGGAACACTCGTTTCTGTGCCGTCGTTGGCCGCGCAATATTCGGTGTCGGCCACGCCAGTGCGCGAAGCTATGGTGAACCTTCAAAAGCGTGGCTTTGTTGAACCCGTAAGAAACCGCGGGTTTCGAGTCACCGCGGTGAGCGATCGCGATATATATGAGGTCACTGTGCTGCGGGCCTGGCTTGAAGTGCCGGCGATGCGTGAGGTTGCGCACATTTTTCCGCACGACCGGATTCGTGAGTTTCGTCAGATGGCCGACGACATCGTGATGGCGGTCGACGAGGGCGACCTCACCGGCTACCTGCAGGCTGATGCAGACTTTCACTCACATATTCTCACTATTCTTGACAACCAGCGTCTGATCGAGACCGTGACAAACCTGCGTCAGGAAACACGGATGACGGGTCTTGCTGCGCTATTGGGAACACCGCAGTTGCGCCGAACAGCATCGGAACACCACCTTATTCTTGACCTCTTGCTCGATGGCGATGCCGATGGCGTGGCCGAACTTGTGCACAGCCACATTGTGGGGCACCTGCACGATCTGTACCCCGAGACCCCCGCTGTCACGCCGGGAACATCACTCACACTCGACGACTAGAAGCCTTCGGCCAAAATTTCGGCGTACGACGACGACAGTGCCGCCCGCACAGCAGTGATCGATGGAGCATCGGTCACTGACAGTCGCGTTGACGAAAACACTTCGCGCCGCGCCGGATGCGGCAGCGGAACCACGCGCACGTTTGCTGGTGTTCCCACTAAGAACAGCTGCGGCAATATGCCCACCGCTTCACCCGCTTCTATGAGTCGCAACTGCGTCAATAGATCGGCCGTTTCAAACCGCACATCCGGTTCGAAGCCTGCCTCGCGTGCCTTCTGAGCGACCCAGATGCGGGAGGCTGTTGTGCGCGGCTCGGCAACCCAGGGTGCCTCGGCCAGATCGGCCAGCATCCGGGTGGCAAATGGGCCCTGGGTGGGTGTGACGAGCATGAGCGGGTCGTTACCGAGCACCTGGTGATCAAGGCCGATGCGGTGGGGCCGGCGGACTCCCGGATACTGTTCGGCAACAACAAGGTCGAAGTCGCGGGTCGTTGTTTCGAAAAGACCCTCGTCGGGTTCTTGCTCAACCATTTCGAGGCGCAGTGCCGGATGCTGCGAACGGAGCCTTCGAATAGCGCGGGGCATGACCGTGTGGGCGATCGACTGAAATACGGCTATGCGCACGGTGCCAGCGATCTCGGCAGAGAACGCTGACAGTTCTGCCTCTGTTCGCTCGAGGCTGTCGAGCAGTTCCCCCGCCCTTGTCGCCAAAAGCTCACCGGCTGCCGTCAACTGAACCCTTCGGCCGGATCGGCGAAGCAGACGCACACCGGCCTCTCTTTCGAGGATCGCCATTTGCTGCGAAATCAGCGACGGCGAATAGGAGAGAGCGCGAGCCACCTCGGCAAGGGTGCCGCGGAGTTGGAATTCTCGCAGGAGGCGAAGCCGGCGCATTTCGAGCATGACACCAATAGTGAACCAGAACTGCACTGAATACAACACAAACTCGTACTTATCATGAAGTGTTGCTGCCGCCATACTGTTTGCATGGCCTCTCAATGACGCGTTGCTGCGGTAACTGCGTCTATCTACCCGAAGGAGAGCAGATGTCAGTGACCAGCCCCCTCACCGAAATCCGCGAAAAAACTGTTGACCTTTTGACCGCTGCCCGTGCGCAGCTCGATAGCGCAACTCATCATCGCCTTGAGCAGGCGTCGCGCCATGACATCAAAGCACTGCAGTCGGCAGACCGATCACCCAGCGTCACCGAGAGCCTGTACATCAAAGCAACCGATGGTTCCCATCTTGGCGATGTACTGCGCGTTGTTTTGGCAGCGCTGGCGGCAGGGCGCAATGTTGATCTCAGCATGGGTCGCCCCCTCAGCCCCGGCCTGCACCGCAGCCTCGAACGTGCGGGAGCACGTGTGCGCGTAGAAACTGTTGACCGCTGGACCGAACGTATAGAACACCAGGCAGAGCGCGTACGCATTGTCGGCCCTGTTATTTCGCGACGCAGTGTGGCGCGAAGGGTCAGTGAACGCGGGCTGTTCGCAGTTGTCGATATTACCGAGGTCGACTACAACGGCACGCGAGAGGTCGATACTCTGCGCGTCAATCGCGCCCACTGGCTCGCGGCATAGCCAGCGTCTCACCGCTGGGGTGTGCGCGCTACAGCATTAATGTTCGATGAGGGCGTCGATGCTGCTTTGCAGGGCGTCGGTTGAAGCGCCTCCCGGCCACATGCGCACAATGCCGCCCGAGGTGTCGATGAGCGCTGTAACGGGTGCTTCTGTTACTGCATAGCGCCCCCACAGCGAACCGTCGCGGTCAACCATCGCGGGCCCTGAAACCTTATTCTTCTTCAGGTAATCGGTGATGGTTGCTGCCTCGTCATCGGCAAAAACGCGCAGCATGGTCACGGCATCATCGTTGGCATCCGCGACATCGCGTAGACCCTGCTCGCGATCGGCGCACTGTGTGCACCAGGTGGCCGTAAATTCAACAACAAGGGGTCGCTCGGTCCACAGGTCTTGCCAGGCAACCGTTGTGCCGTCTGTTAGCGAACCGCTTACCGCAGGGGCAGGCACGGTGTCTTCGGCTGTAACGAAATTCACGCCATCGGGCACCGGTCCCGGAAGTGCGTCGGCACCGCCGAGCTGTGCTGTGGAGCATCCGGTAAGAAAAATGCACGCTGTCAGGGCTAACGCCGCGCCACCGCGCAGCCAGGGCCGAGGGGTCATTGGTCACCTTCACTGTTGATCAGGCTGGAGGGGTCACCCAACCGCGGATATTCGACAGCGCCGACACCATTGTCGTCGCGCTGAAAAACGTAGTCGCCGATCGATTTGTCGTCGACCAGGAAAGAATACGTGACGCCGTCTTCGAGGGCTGAGGCGTTAAAGGTGAATGAGCACAGCGTAGGCACACGAGGCGCGTCGCCGTAATCTTTGCTATCTGTGCGCACGGGGGTGCCTGGCGGAAGCTTCTCGCTGAGCACAACCTCGCCCGAGTCATCGAGCGCCTGCACAGTCGCACCAGCATGCATAAAAAGCAGGGTGCCGGCACCCGAGCAGTCGGTGTCGAGAGAGCGCAGTGCTCCGTCGCGCGCAACGAGAAGGCCATCCGGATGCTGTTCGCCAGTCGTTGCCGAACATCCGGCCAGCGTGGCCGCAGCCACGGTGACAGCCGCGATCGTGAGGGCGACTCGGGAGCGCCGTGCGCGAGAACAGAGCAAAGTAAATGAATTNCCAGTCGTTGCCGAACATCCGGCCAGCGTGGCCGCAGCCACGGTGACAGCCGCGATCGTGAGGGCGACTCGGGAGCGCCGTGCGCGAGAACAGAGCAAAGTAAATGAATTCATGACTGTAGAAATCGTAAGACGGTAGGAGAGTGACGGCAGGAGAGCGGCGCCTCGACTAGCGAGACGCCGCTCCCATCCTTACGGATTTACCAGAGAAATCAGCGAGTGATTACTCCTGTGTCATCCGACGGCGGCGCACCAGCACGAGCGTGGTGCCCGCGACCAGAGCAACACCCGCGGCGCCCAGCAGCCAGAGGCTACCGGCGGCGTCGAAACCAGTTACTGCCAGGTCGTCGCCGTTGCCGTTGTCGTCACCGTTACCGGAGCCGTTGTCGTCACCGTCGCTGCCACCGTTACCGTTGCCGTTACCGTTGTCATCGCCGTTGCCGTTGTCATCGCCGTTGCCGTTGTCATCGCCGTTGCCGTTGTCGTCACCGTTGCCGTTGTCGTCACCGTTGCCGTTGTCGTCACCGTTGCCGTTGTCGTCACCGGGCTCTTCGGCAGCAGCCAGGTCGTAGCTGACCGTCTGCGTGGCCGAAGGGTCGTTCTCACTGGTCACAGTGATGGTCACCGTGACGTCAGCAGGAACAGCCGGAACCGACTGGGCCGAGAAGCCCTCAGCAGCTGCATCGTTGTGGAAGGCGTAGACGGGAACAGAGATCTGCTCGCCCGTGCCGGCCGTAACGATTTCGCTCGGGGTCTGTACCGACCAGTTACCGTCGCCACCAACAACGCTGGTGGTTACACGGTAGATGTCGCTGTTTGCGATCGGGTTGTTCACTGCCGAACCCGTGTTGGTCACGGGAACATCCAGTGCAACCAGGCCGTCGGCGACAACGCCGTCTTGCATGGTCTCACCGATCTCAACGCCACGAACCTGCGGGCCGGCGTTGTTCAGCGAACGAACCGCCACGTCGTACTGCAGGATGCCGCGTTCGTCGTACTCGCGGTCAGCGATGTAGAAGTGCAGGCCGTTCGACTCGTCGACGTACTCGTATTCCGAACCGGAGTTAATACCGGCGTGGAACAGAGCGTCGTTGAGCTGGCGCTGGTCACCACGCGTGATCGGCACCGGAACACCGTCTGCACGGATGTAGTCGAGGGTGTCGATGTCTTGCGGGTTAGCGTCAATCGTCCAGATGAAGGGGTTGCGGTCAGCGTTCTTCGTCTTCGCGATCATGACACCAGCGTCGGGCTGGAATGAGTCGGTGCCCATGCGGTCGATCACTTCGAGCGTGTAGTTGTCGAAGCCACCGCCGTCACAGTCCCACTGTGCACGACGGGTGCACTCGCCGGTCGACAGGTCGCCGCCGTCGAGCTGCAGGTTGATACCGAGAAGAACGCCATCTTCCTGCAGAGCACGCGACTGCAGCGGAACAGCAATCGAGCCGGCTGCATCGAGTTCACTACGCGTCATGTTGACAACGCTTGACTCATCAATCATGTCGAGCTTCAGGCGGTTGCGCAGAGCCAGACCAGCAGGCTGGGCTGCACCGTTGACTGCCGGTACGTTCCAGCGCGTGTGCGTACCACCGGGGCCGTTGAACGAACCACGGGCAAGCACATCGAAGGGACCGGAGGTGTCGCGCAGAGGGCCGCCGTCGTCAGCGTCGGTACCGTACGGGTTGCCGTAGTTGTCGGCAATCTCGAGGATGTGAGCGAACTCGTGGGCAAATACACCCATACCGCTCGACTCCGCCTGAGTGGAGTTACCGGCACGGATCACGTTGCCGTCGGCATCCTTGCGAGGGAAGTTGGCGTTGGGCCAGTGGTTGATAGCTGCTGCCCAGCTGGTCCACGGAACGTAGCGCGTCTTGGCCCAGTTGGCCATTTCGTTGCCGTTCTGGTCGTAGGCCTTGCCGTCTTCGTCACGGGGAGGACCAAAGTCGTCGGTGACGTCTTCAGGCGAAGCGAAGAGCATCTGACCGAACTCTTCCCACGTACCCGACTCGTCGTGACCAGCGGTCATCCAGAACACCTGGTCGAACTGCGTCAGCGGGTCTTCTACGCCCATGTCTTCAGCCCAGAGAGCTGTCGCATCGCGGCGGATGTCCTTGTTACAGGTGAGACCCTGCGGGCAAAGTGTGGCATTCGAGCCACCGGTCTTGTTGAACGAGTCGTTCAGACCGTATTCCTCGATGTTCCCGGGCATCTTGAAAGGACCAAAGGCCTCCATCTGCACGCTCAAGCGACCACCGGTCTGCTCCATCCAGTATTCATTGATGGTGCGGCCGTTGTTGAGCTCGTTGGGGGTGTTGAGGAGGTTCAGATAGAAGTCCGGAACATCCTCACGCGGAATGGAGTTGGCCAGTCCGCTGGGGTTGCCGAATACGTGCGAACCTTCTTCCTGAGAAACAAGGAAGGGCTGGTTCTCGAAGTCGAGGAGCACGATTGCGCCGTGGAACTCGCGCTTCGAGCCCACGGTGTTTTCGGCCCAGTTGGTACCGGGGATGTCAACGTAGTCATCCCAGGTCATGTCGTCCATGTTGACCCAGTTCTGCGGGTCAATGGGGTCGAGGACGGATGGGTCGACGGCAGGGCCGTCTTCAGCGACAGCCGTCGTGGTGCCCGTCAGCACCATTCCCGCGATGGCCCCTGTGGCCAATGCCACGGCCGCAGCTTTGCGGCTCCGGTGCCAGCGGGAGCTATGCCCTGGTGAGAGTGCCAAGGTGTCTCCTTCTCTGTTCTTATGCTGTGTGCCGAAATAATCGGCCGGGTGGTGGGCTTCTGCGCGCGGTGTGCAACAGATTCCCTCCAGTAGCATGGCACTGAATCGGTAAAAGCGAAACGTTAATCTGAGAACTCGCTGAAAACGATCCGATACCAGACCGATAGATTTGGCACTAAATGCCAGGTCAGCAGCGAGAACCGATCAACTTTTCGCCGGTAATCAATTTTTCTGCCTGGCGATCAGTGGAATATTACTTTAGAGTTGCGATGACCGACCTCCCCCGTCGGTTACTGTTCAACTGCTTCCCTGGGTGCAAGTCCACGGAATCAGGCCACGTAATGGGGACCGTGAAGAGATACGCACAGCGACGCGCGTATCTCAGTCTCGTCACGATGCGGCGGGTGGACTTGGGGGTACCGCCTAATGCGACGAAGATAGCGCCCAGGGCCGTGCACACCCGGCACGGCCGTCGCACCCAGTCACGCATACACAGGGGTTGTAAGACATGTCACAGCATAAAACGCGGGGCCGCCTCGGCCTTGCTATCGGCGCGCTCACCGCGACCACACTCGTCCTCGCTGGTTGTGCAACCAGCACGGGCGACACCGGTAAGACCGATGACGGCGCACCCGCCGAGGGCGGCGAACTGATTGTCGGCACCACCGACAAGATCACTTCGCTCGACCCGGCCGGTTCGTACGACAACGGTTCGTTCCTGGTGATGAACCAGATTTATCCGTTCCTTATGAACAGCAAGTACGGCACGGCTGAGGTCGAGCCCGACATTGCTGAGTCGGCAGAGTTCACAGCACCGACCGAATTTACTGTCAAGCTGAAGCCTGGCCTGAAGTTCGCTAATGGCAACGACCTGACCTCCAGCGACGTCAAGTTCTCGTTCGACCGCGTAGTTGCGATCAACGATGCCAACGGCCCGGCTTCACTGCTGGGTAACCTCGACAAGGTCGAGGCCGTCGACGACACCACCGTTGTATTCCACCTTGTCAACGGCAACGACCAGATCTGGCCTCAGATTCTCTCGAGCCCGGCGGCGCCCATCGTTGACGAAGAGGTCTTCTCGGCCGACTCCCTCACGAGCGACGACGAGATTGTCTCGGGTGAAGCATTCGCTGGTCAGTACACCATCAGCGCGTACAACATCAACGAGCTCATCTCGTACAAGCCCAACCCTGAATACGCCGGTATTCTTGGGGCTCCTGAAAACGATGGCATTACCGCTAAGTACTACGCCGATGCTTCAAACCTGAAGCTCGCGATTGGTAACGGCGACATCGACGTAGCGTTCCGTAGCCTCTCGGCTACCGACGTTGAAGACCTCTCAACCAACGACAAGGTCAAGGTTGTTGATGGCCCGGGTGGAGAGATCCGCTACATCGTCTTCAACTTCAACACCATGCCCTACGGTGCAACCACCGCAGAGGCAGACGCCGACAAGGCCAAGGCCGTTCGCCAGGCAGCTGCCTCGCTGATCGACCGCGAAGCTGTCGCGAAAGACGTCTACAAAGACACCTTTAGCCCCCTCTACTCGTTTGTAGCCGAGGGTATGCCCGGTGCGATCACGCCGCTGAAAGACCTCTACGGCGACGGCAACGGCGGACCTTCGGTAGAGAAGGCACAGGAAATTCTTGACGCCGCCGGTGTCGAGACCCCTGTACAGCTGAACCTGCAGTACAACGGTGACCACTATGGTCCTTCCTCGGGTGACGAGTACGCCGCATACAAGGCACAGCTCGAAGAGGGTGGCCTGTTCACGGTTGACCTGCAGCAGACCGAGTGGGTGCAGTACTCGAAGGACCGCACGGCCGACGTATACCCTGCCCACCAGCTGGGTTGGTTCCCCGACTACTCTGACTCGGACAACTACCTGTCGCCCTTCTTCCTGAAGGACAACTTCCTTGTCAACCACTACGACAACCCGCAGGTCAACGACCTGATTGTTCAGTCGCAGACCGAGGGTGACCACGACAAGCGTATGGAAATGCTCGAGCAGATCCAGAACCTTGTTGCTGAAGACCTCTCGACCCTGCCCATCCTGCAGGGTAAGCAGGTTGCAGTAGCAGGCGCAGACGTTGAGGGCGTTACCCTCGACGCTTCGTTCAAGTTCCGCTACGGCCCGCTGAAGAAGTAACAGCGATAGCGCGGGGGCGCCGCCTGCTCATGCAGCGCGGCGCCCCTCTCCGCCTGTAATCCCCCAAGTAAGGTTTTTCCATGGCCGTCGATGCCCTCGCGCAAGAAGTCGAGTCGCGCAGTTCCTCCAAAGGCGGAGGACTGTGGCGCTACATTGTTGTGCGACTTCTTCTGATTATTCCCACGGTTCTCATCCTGGTCACCATGGTGTTCTTCCTCATGCGTTTGACCGGAGACCCCATTACTGCTGCGTTGGGTGGGCGTCTTCCCCCCGAACAACTCGCGCAGCGTGTGCACGAAGCCGGCTTTGATCGCCCGCTGATTGTGCAGTACATGGAGTACCTGCTCGGAATTCTTCAGGGCGACTTCGGCACTACTATCACCGATAACCGTCCCGTGGTGAGCATTCTCGCTCGCTATGGTTCGGCAACACTGGAGCTTGCACTCTTTGCGCTCGTTGTTGCCTTCATCGTGAGCATTCCCCTCGGCCTTCTGGCCGCGTACCGCCGCGACCGCTGGCAAGATGCATCGCTGCGCATCATGGCGATTCTCGCCTACGCAACACCGATCTTCTTCGTCGGCCTGCTGCTCAAACTTGTTTTCTCGGTCTGGCTCAAATGGTTCCCGGTATCGGGGCGCGGTAACACCCGCACCGAACTGCTCATGGCCGGAATCGACACCCCCACAGGCCTCTATCTGCTCGATGCCATCCGGCTCGGCAACAGCGCCGCCATCATCGACGTTTTGCAGCACGCGGCACTTCCTGCCGTCGCGCTAGGAATGCTCACCGCGGGGGTGTTCTTGCGTCTCGTGCGCACCAACGTTATTGGCACGCTCGGGCAGCAATACGTGACATCCGGGCGATCCCGCGGTGTCAGGGAATACCGTCTTGTTACCAAGCACGCCTTCCGCCCCGCGCTTATTCCGATCATTACCGTGATGGGAATGCAGATGGCACTGCTGCTTGCAGGAGCCGTGCTGACCGAGACAACCTTCGAATGGAAGGGTCTGGGCTTTATGCTCGCCGAATACTTGAAGGCGCGAGACTTTGTCGCCGTTCAGGGAATCGTTGTCATGATCGCCGTTATCGTGGCCGTCACCAACTTTCTCGTCGACATAATTGCCGCGATGATCGACCCGAGAGTGAGGTACTAACATGCCCGTTACCGAACCTCTCAAGGGGCTTCCTCCCACCACCGAGGCCATGGCTGTGCAGACGCCGCAGAAAAAGCGGTGGACCGAACGCCTGCCCGTCATCTCGCATCTGCGCCAGAGCGTTGGACTGCAGCGGGGCATGCTGATCACCGGTCTGGTGATCACCATCTTCTTTATCATCATCGCCATATTTGCGCCCGTCATTGCCCCGTACTCGTGGGCACAGCAGGCAGCTGACGGCATGTCTTTTGGCACTCAGCAGCCGCCGAACGCACGCAACCTGTTGGGCACCACGGTGTCGGGCTTTGATGTGCTTTCGCGCGTTATCTGGGGCGCACAGACCGCACTGCTGGTAATCATGGCCGCTATCGCCTGCTCGATATTCCTCGGCATCGCGTTGGGCCTGGTGTCGGGCTACTTCGGTGGCTGGGTTGATCGTCTGCTCGTTGTCGTCGCCGACGCTATTTATGCCTTCCCCGCACTGCTGCTCGCCATCGTTATGTCGATCGTGATCAGTCGCGGTCAATCAACACTTGCCGGTGGAATCATGGCCACAGCCATCTCGATCACGGTGGTGTTTATTCCGCAGTACTTCCGCGTCATCCGATCAGAAGTGGTGCGTGTGCGTGCCGAACCTTTCGTCGACTCGGCAAAAGTAATTGGCGTACCCACCGGTCGCATCCTTCTTCGCCACGTGCTGCGTAACTCAACACGATCACTGCCCGTGGTCATCACGCTGAACGCCTCGGAGGCACTCCTCACCCTTGCAGGCTTGGGCTTCTTGGGCTTTGGTATTGAAGCAACGGCCGCCGCCGAATGGGGTTACGACCTCAACCGATCAGTAGCCGATGTCACCAGTGGCATCTGGTGGACAAGCGTGTTCCCCGGCGTCGCCATCGTGCTCGTCGTTCTCGGCGTCACACTCGTCGGTGAAAGCCTCAACGACCTTGCTGACCCTCGACTTCGCACGCGCCGTCGTGCCGGAGGTGCAAAATGACCGCGATTGCCGACATCCGTGACCTCAAAGTCACGTTTGCCACAGACGACGGAGCCGTAGAAGCCGTCAAAGGCATCTCTATCAGCGCGAACGCCGGCGAAGTACTCGCGATTGTGGGTGAGTCGGGTTCGGGTAAAACCGTAACGGCGAACTCACTTCTCGGACTACTGCCCGAAACAGCAACAGCATCCGGTGCAGTTATTGTTCGGTCCTCTGCCGGAGACGAAACCGACGTCGTACATGCCTCAGCAGCGCAACTACGGTCAATGCGCGGACGCGATGCTGCCATGGTCTTCCAAGAACCATCAACAGCTCTCAACCCCGTCTATACCGTGGGCTGGCAAATCATTGAGGGTTTGCGGGCTCACGGACACATCGCGAAAAAAGAAGCCCGCCAACAGGCGATCGAGATTCTTCACCGCGTGGGTATTCCCGACCCCGAAACACGCATCGACGACTACCCGCACCAGTTCTCGGGCGGGCAAAAGCAGCGCATCGTCATTGCCATGGCGCTCGTGCTTAACGCCGGCCTCATCATCGCCGACGAGCCCACAACCGCGCTCGACGTTACAGTCCAGGCCGAAATTCTCGAACTGCTGCGCGCATGCCGTGACGAGTTCGGCGCGACCATCGTGCTCATCACTCACAACATGGGCGTCGTTGCCGACCTGGCCGACCGAGTCGTTGTAATGTACCGCGGCGACATTGTCGAAGAAGCACCCGTACGAGAACTCTTTGCCAACCCGCGCGAGCAGTACACGCGCGAGCTGCTTGGTGCCGTACCGCACGTTGGTCAGGGCAAGTCACGCACTGCTGCTGAAGTGATCGAACCCGGAAGCAGCGCCGACGAAGGGCACTCTGCCGGAGCAGACACCGAGGCACCCGAGGGCAGTTTGATCGTTGCCCGCAAGGCGCAGATCGGCTATCCAGGGCGCTTCGGACGCGGTGCCGTGGTCGCCGTAAAAGGTGTGGACTTTCATGTCGCCCCACGCGAAGTCGTTGGCCTCGTGGGCGAATCGGGATCGGGTAAAACCACGATCGGCCGCGCCGTTGTAGGCCTCACCTCGGTGCTGGGTGGCTCGATGAAGGTGCTCGGCCAGGAGATGTTGGCCGGCCGTGGCGGCAAAGCACCCGGCTCGCGGGTGCTCACCCCCCTACGCCCACAAATCGGGTTCGTCTTTCAAGACCCTGCCACAAGCTTCAACCCCCTGCTCACGATCGCCGAGTGCATCGCCGAGCCGCTGATTGTGCACGGGAGAGCCTCGGGTATGTCGTCGGCCCGCACAAAGGTCAACGAATTGCTCGATGCTGTGCGTCTGCCGTCGAACTTTGGCGATCGCTACCCGCACGAACTCTCGGGCGGACAGCGCCAGCGGGCATCGCTCGCACGTGCTCTCGCGCTCGACCCGAAGCTGCTGATCGCCGACGAGCCAACCAGCGCCCTCGACGTATCGGTGCAGGCAAAAGTGCTCGAGCTCTTCGTGCAGCTGCAGGCCGACCTCGGCTTTGCTTCACTATTTATCAGCCACGACCTTGCCGTTATCGACGCCGTGTCTGATCGCATCATTGTGCTGCAAAAGGGTGAGATTCGTGAGCAGGGAACAACAGCCCAGGTGCTCAACGCCCCGCGCAACACCTACACGCAAGAACTACTGGCTGCGCTGCCCGTACCTGATCCGATAGAACAGGCCGAGCGACGCGCACGCTGGCAAGCCGTGCGCAAGGCTGCTCAGTAGCATCCGGATGCCGCTATCCAGCGTTGTGCTAGCGCGTTAAGAACTGAAACACGGCATACGCCACAAGCATCACGACAACGGGCGTAATCCATGTGCGGCTGCGCTGCAGGCGCCGCCCCTCTTTTGCGACACCGGGAGGCGGTGCCTGCAGCGTTGGTGCGGCGAATGCCTGTGGCTGAGCGTGCGCGGTATCGGCGGGGCTTGCAGAAACCATAGAAGGGCCCTGTGCGGTTAGCCGCTCGTCACGCCAGCGTTCCCACTGCGCAAACTTTTCTGTCAGAGCGTCGACCGTGCCCAAGAGCCACTCCCAGTGGCCGGGGTCGGTCGTGACGATCTTGCGCGACGAGTAAAGAAACAACCAGTCGTCAATAATCTCGGCATCAAGCTGCGACGCGTGATCAATGAAACGAGCCATGATGTCGGGCGTGAAAAGATACAGGGCGTCACGCTCGTAACCTTCAGGACAGTACAGCTGAAAGTACTTATTAAAATCGCCCTCGAGCGACAGCCGCTGCCCGCGAGCAAATCGTGCCGGCAAATTACTGCCGAAAAGGCTGTTGTTGCCCACAGCGTCAAGAACAATATTCGGCAGCGGGGTGTTGAGCTTGATCGCAACGTATCCCCAATGGTGGGTTGTTTCGTTCTTGCCCGAACCCGTTGAGTACGTATAGTTCGCGATCTCTACCGGGCGCACCCGGCGACCCTGAAGAACATCGCTGCTGCCGCGAGAGTGCCCAATGTGAAAAATCATTCCCGGAAAGTCGCGGCTCCCCAGGCTCGGCTTGTAGTGCAGATTGTTCGCCTCTGCGAAATGATGCAGCCGGTATGCCGAATTGGAGCGGCCGAGACGCCCCACGGTGAACAGCACGAAAACGACCGCCATCACGACCAGCGCCATGATGAGCGGTATGGAAGGCCGGCTGATCACCCGAGTGCCGAGCATGATGAACTGCGACAGCACCATAAACCCGATAAACGCGTACACGAGATAGAACAGGACGCTCTTGATCGAGAACTTTCGCGGATAGGTGTCTTTGTGCCACTGCCGCACGGCGGAACGGCTCACCTCCGCGGTGAGCGGATGCGTATTAATGGGCGGGGGCTGACTCGACGACGGTGAAAACGACGACGGTGAAGACACACTATTCCTTAGATCGAACGAGGAGTGAAAAGAAAAATTTGGCAGTCACGCTCGACTACCTCAGCCCCATCATGATGCTGATAAACATCCCCGCCATCGGTAGTAAGAAGAAGGCGGCCGCGATACCGAGGATGATGAGCACTGTCTTCCACCGAACGCCCTGACGCAGACGCCGGCCGGGCTGTGCAACACCGGGTGGCGGAGGAGTCAGCACGCCCGGCGCGGGAGGAGGCGTCACAGGCCCGGCGACACCAACAGCCGCAGGTGGTGGGGGAGCAGCAGCACCCACAGGTGCCGCTGCGAAATGCCACTCCTGCTGCAGGCGGTCGTCACGCCACCGCGACCACTGGTAAATCTTTTCAAGTAAAGAAGCCACAGCAGTAAACAACTGGTGCCACACATAGGGGTCGAGCGTGACCGCCGTACCGTTGCGGTAAAGAAACAGCCAGTCGTCAACGATCTCGACATCGAGCGTCGCGACGTTATCCATCAGTCTCACGAGAATATCGGGAGTAAAAAGGTAGAGAGCATCGCGCTCATAGCCTTCCGGGCAGTAGAGGCGAAAGTAGTTATCGAAATCACCTTCCAGGCTCAAGTGCTGATCGCCCGGAAAGTGCACCGGCAGATTCGAGCCAAAAAAATGGTTATTGCTTGCCGCGTCAAGAACAATATGCGGAAGTGGCA
Organism: Microbacterium luticellae; assembly: GCF_050408645.1. Taxonomy (NCBI): domain Bacteria; kingdom Bacillati; phylum Actinomycetota; class Actinomycetes; order Micrococcales; family Microbacteriaceae; genus Microbacterium; species Microbacterium luticellae. Next base: position 502,421 of record NZ_JBNTKE010000002.1, on the reverse strand, counting down.
CATCAAGCTTGACCGCCACATAACCCCAGCGGTGGGTGGTGGAGTTCTTTCCACCGCCCGTTGTGTACTGGTAATTCGCGAACTCCACAAAACGCGGCTGCAACCCGCGCACAATTGCGTCCGACCGGCGCGCATAACCCTGAGAAAAAATCATGCCGGGCAACGGAACATCGTGGAGCGAGTTGATGTACGTCATGTTGTTGTCTTGCGCGAAACGAAAAAACCGGTAGTGGTCTCTGCGGCTCTTGCGCACCATGGCAATAACCAGCCAAATAACGCCGCCGACGATGACCCCAACCAGCAAGAAAGGCAACAGCGCAGCCAAGAGGCGCGCAGCGGAGCCAGATCGCGACGCGGTAGACACCGAAAAAAAGACCGCGGCCAACCCAAAAATGAACACCGGGGCACCAATAACCGCAGCGATAATAATGCCAATGACTGCCGAACGCTGCGGGAGACTGAGAGAAAGACTCGATGCACGAACGTGCTCACGGAACGCCTTGAGTTCGGCGGGCGTGGGGTTAGCAGTGAGAGCTTGAGGATTAAACAGCGGCTGCGGCGTGGGGTTCACGAGCCCTCCTGACGTAGTCGGCACTGCTGGGCATGACTGTTCCACCGTAACCGAGACGCTTGTATCGCACGCTCAGACGGGCGCGGGTGTGAATGAAAATGTGGGTATTGCGTAGTGCCAGCATCCGGTAGACTGTTGTGGTTGTCTGCACTGCACCTCGTCGAGGTCCATGGCTGACACGTGCAACACACCCTCCTGCATTCGAGAGAGTCTCGGGTGCCGTTCTAGTCCGAAGGAGGTGGGTAAGTGACGCACCAGTACGAGCTCATGGTCATTCTGACCCCCGAGCTTGATGAGCGCCAGGTTGCCCCCAATCTCGACAAGTTCTTGAAGGTCATCACTAACGATGGTGGCTCGATTGACAAGGTCGACATCTGGGGTAAACGCCGTTTCGCCTACGAAATCAACAAGAAGAACGAGGGCATCTACGCCGTCGTCAACTTCACCGCAACGAGCCAGACCGCGCACGAACTCGACCGCCAGCTCAAGCTGAGCGAACTCGTTTTCCGCACCAAGGTGCTGCGTGCCGAAGAAGCAATCGCACAGGTTGCTGCCGAAGCACAGCGCGCCGAGGCAAAGGCCGCCCGCAAGAGCCAGGCCCAGGCCGCGAAGGCGTAGCGACATGGCCGGCGAAACCGTCATCACCGTGGTGGGCAACCTCACCGCCGACCCCGAACTGCGTTACACGCAGAACGGCCTGCCGGTGGCGAATTTCACCATCGCATCGACACCGCGCAACTTCGATCGTGCATCGGGTGAATGGAAAGACGGCGAAGCGCTGTTTTTGCGTGCATCTGTGTGGCGCGAGTTTGCCGAGCACGTTGCCGGATCACTGACCAAGGGCATGCGCGTCATTGCGCAAGGCCGTCTGCGTCAGCGTTCCTACGAGACACGCGAGGGCGAGAAGCGCACGTCGATCGAATTGGAGATCGACGAGATCGGCCCTTCGTTGCGCTACGCAACCGCACAGGTCACGCGTGCACAGTCGGGTGGCCCTGGTGGAGCGCCGCGTCAGCAACAGCAGCAGGTTTCGCAAGAGCCGTGGTCAACGCCCGGCTCGCAGACCGGTGCTGATGCGTGGAGCAATCCAGGCAGCTTCGGCGACGACACGCCCTTTTAATAGATTCCGGATGCTTCGCAGCATCCGCATTTCGAAGGAATTTTCATGGCTGGAAAGTCGAGCGGCGACCGCCGCAAGCCGCGGAAGGGCGCGAAGACCGCTGCCCCCGCAAAATCGATCCGGGTTGGCGTTATTGACTACAAAGACGTCGCAACCCTCCGCAAGTTCATCTCGGAGCGCGGCAAGATCCGCGCCCGTCGCATCACCGGAGTTTCGGTGCAGGAACAGCGTCTGATCGCCAAGGCGATTAAGAACGCGCGCGAAATGGCGCTCCTGCCCTATGCCGGCGCAGGCCGCTAAGGAGCACTCATGTCGAAGCTGATTCTCACAAACGAGGTCGTCGGCCTGGGTGGCGCCGGTGACGTGGTTGAGGTAAAAGACGGGTACGCCCGCAACTACCTCATCCCTCAGGGCTATGCCGTTGCATGGACCCGTGGTGGTGCAAAGCAGGTTGAGCAGATTCGCGCAGCCCGCGAAGCACGCGCCATTCACGACCGTGACGAGGCCGTTGCACTGAAAGACTCGCTCGAAGCGACCAAGGTGCGTCTGACCGGTAAGGCCGGCCAGGGTGGCCGTCTGTTCGGTTCGGTCAAACCCGCCGACGTTGCCGAGGCTGTTGCCGCGGCTGGTCTTGGTTCGATCGACAAGCGCAAGGTGCACATCACCAGCCCCATCAAGGCAACAGGTGAGCACGAGGCGACCGTGCGTCTTCACGAAGACGTTGTTGCTGTTATCACCCTTCAGGTGGTTGCGGCCAAGTAATTCTGCTGTTGAGAGAATGCCCTCGGTTTTGCGAAACCGAGGGCATTCTTTTGTGACAGGTTTTGTCAGTTATGCACACACAGTCCGTGAAATTGGATCCAATGGGATACTCTCGAACATTATGAAGGAAGCAACGTCAACCGGCGCCGATCGGCGCAGCGGGGAACGTACGGGGGGGCTTGACCAGTTCGCCGAGCGGCATCGAGGAGGATACCGCTCTGTCGGCGACATGGCCTATGAAGTGTTGCGTGATGCAATTCTTGAAGGCGCACTGCCACCCGGTACAAAACTTCGCCAAGAAACGCTCGCCGAATCGATTGGCATTTCGCGCCTACCGATTCGATCGGCGCTCATTCAACTCGAATCCGACGGGCTCGTCGAGTTCCACGCACGACGCGGTGCCGTTGTGCGGGCACTATCGATTGACGAGGCTAACGAGGTGTATCTCCTGCGCATACTGCTTGAACGCGAAGCACTGCGCCTCTCGATGCAAGAAATGACCGACGAGAAGCTCGCTAGCCTACGTGAGCTTGCACGGCACGCCGACGCCACCGAAGAGGGCAGCGACTTCGTCGAAGCACGTACCAATTTCTATGCGGCCCTCTATGGAGCCTCCGAGCGCCCGGTTATGTGGGAGATGCTTGAGCAATTGCGTCTGAAGCTCGGCCGGTATGTGCTGGGCTGGCGCATGGTGCACAGCAATGGCCACCATCACACACACGAACAGCTGGTCGACGTTATCGCCAAGGGCGACGCTGATCATGCGGCGTCCGTGCTCGAACACCACCTGGAGCACGTGCGCGAAGGAGTGCTCGACCTGTTGCGGGCAGAGCTCGACAACGCGAGCTAGGGAGTCGGTCCCGGTCGAGGGTTTGTGTCCGGGTGATGTGCCTGAGGGGTGCCGGATGCTGCTGCCAGGCGTCCTGCCGTGAATCACGGTGCTGCTGGGTTTGCCGAAAACTGCATAATTGCCGGGCGCCGGACGATATGCGCGCAATCATGCGCGATTCGGCAATCTTCCTGTTTTCGGCAACGAACCGCGCCCGTAAACCCACCCCGCTTGCATTTTGGATCCAGAATCCAGAATAATGGAGTGGAGGAGATACGCTGAGCGCCAGAGGGGGTATGCCATGCAGATCGGCTACGCAGCCATGCTAGAGCAGTTTGACCCGCAAACGGCGATCGCGGCCGCCGCGGCGGCAGAAAGGCACGGCTTTCGCGGCGTTATGGCCAGCGATCATTTTCAGCCGTGGCTTTCGCGTCACCGGGCCTCGTCACATGTGTGGACGGTGCTCGGCGCGTTGGGTGCTCACACCAATTACGATCTCGGCCCCGGTGTCACGACGCCGTCTTTTCGCATGCATCCGGCAGTTGTTGCTCAGGCCGCCGCCACGCTTGCCGCGCTGTATCCCGAGCGCGCATGGCTGGGTGTCGGTTCGGGCGAGGCTATTAACGAGCACATCACGGGGCAGTACTGGCCCGAGCCTCCTGAACGCATCGACCGCATGTTCGAAGCGATCGATATTGTGCGCAAACTTTTTAACGCTTCACTGGCCGGTCGCGACGTGCGGCACCGCGGTGAACACTTTCGCATGGAGAGCACGCGCCTGTGGACCATGCCGCCCACGGCGCCGCCCATCTATGTCGCGACGGCGGGTCCTGTTACCGCACGCCGTGCCGGTCGGGTTGCCGACGGACTCATCACCACGGGTGGCACGAGCGAACGCCTCGCGCCGCTCATTGAACGATTCTTCGAGGGTGCTCGCGACTCAGGGCGCGATGGCAGCCGGATGCCGCGCATCGTGCAACTGCAGCTGGCATGGGCACCAACAGAAGAACAGGCTATGGCAGCGGCCATGAACGAGTGGCCCCTGGCCGGGCTGCGGGCACGGCGCGGCGACGTACGTTCACCGTTTGATATGGACCAGCTTGTGCGCACCGTGACGCCGGAACACGTGGCATCCGGCATGGTTGTTTCGGCCGACCCTGACCGACACAGGGCCGAGATTCAGCGTTATGTCGACCTCGGATTTGACCGTATCTATCTGCACAATGTTGCAGCCGACCAGCAGGAGTGGCTTGAGGTTTTTGGCCGCGACGTTCTTCCGAAGGTGGTGGCATGAGCGGCCTCAGTATTTTTGCACTCAGCGGTATTGGCGAGGTGCGTCCGGGTGATGACATCGCCGAGCTAATTTTGTCGACAGGTGTGGCCCTGCATGACGGCGACATTCTTGTTGTGACTTCAAAAATTGTGTCGAAGGCCGAAAACAGGTACGTCAAAGCCGACGACCGCGAAGATGCCATCACGGCAGAAACCGTGCGCCTCGTGGCTTCTCGCACCCGCAACGGGCACACCATGCGTATTGTCGAAAACCGTCTGGGTATGGTGGCGGCTGCGGCCGGGGTCGACGCGAGCAATACGCCCGAAGGGTGGATACTTTTGCTGCCCGTCGACCCGGATGCTTCGGCCCGGGCGATCGCGGCACGCCTGCGCGAAGCAACGGGCTGCGCGGTGGGCGTTATTCTCAGCGACACTCTGGGCAGGCCGTGGCGTACAGGCCAAACCGACGTGGCCATTGGTGCCGGGGGAGTGCGGGTGATTGACGACCTGCGGGGCACGGTGGATCACGACGGTAAGCCGCTTTTTGTGACGCTGCCGTGTGTGGGCGATGAGCTTGCGGGGGCTGCCGACCTGGTGAAGGGCAAGGCTAGCGGAATGCCGGTGGCGGTTGTTCGCGGCCGCGGCGATCTTGTGGGGTCGCTTGACCTTGCCGGTGCGGCGAGCATTGTTCGCGGCACCGAAGACGACATGTTCCGCATGGGCGCCGATGAGGCGCACGCGGAAGGGTATCGCGCAGGATATGAAGCTGCGCAACAGAATCGTGTCGCGGGCGATGCAGGTGTGCCCGCAGCCGATATCGACCACAGCGGTGCCGACGGAGGCTCCGCAAGAAACGAAAGTGAGACGTGACGATGGCATTGAAGCTTGGTTACAAGGCCAGCGCAGAACAGTTTGATCCGCGTGAACTGGTAGAGATTTCGGTTGCTGCCGAGCAGCACGGCATGGAGTCGGTGTTTGTGAGCGACCACTTTCAGCCGTGGCGTCACAAGGGCGGCCATGCGCCGTTCTCGCTGACGTGGATGGCTGCCGTCGGTGAGCGCACATCGAACATCACTATTGGCACCTCGGTGATGACGCCGACTTTCCGTTACAACCCGGCTGTTATTGCGCAGGCGTTTGCCAGCATGGGTTGCCTGTACCCGGGGCGCATTATTCTCGGGATCGGTACGGGCGAGGCGCTCAACGAAATCGCAACCGGATACCAGGGTGCGGGAGAGCAGACCTGGCCCGAGTTTAAAGAGCGTTACGCTCGCCTGCGCGAGTCGGTGCGTCTGATGCGCGAACTGTGGAATGGTGATCGCGTAAACTTCGATGGCGACTACTATTCGACCCACGATGCATCGATTTACGATCGCCCCGAGGGTGGCATTCCGATCTATGTTGCTGCCGGTGGTCCTCTGGTTGCTCGCTATGCGGGTCGCGCTGGTGATGGTTTCATTTGCACCTCGGGCAAGGGCCAGGAGCTGTACGTTGACAAGCTCATCCCTGCTGTGAAAGAGGGTTTGCAGCAGTCGGAGCGCGAGTTTGACACCTACGACCGCATGATCGAAATCAAGCTCTCGTATGAAGAGACTCATGAGGCTGCACTAGAAAACACCCGCTTCTGGTCGCCGCTGTCGCTGACAAAAGAGCAGAAGGTCGAAATTACCGACCCGGTCGAAATGGAAGCCGCGGCCGACGCGCTGCCGCTCGAAACAATCGCTAAGCGCTGGATTGTTGGTAACGACCCCGACGCGGTCGCTGCCGAGATTCAGCAGTACATCGACTGGGGCTTCAACCACCTCGTGTTCCATGCTCCGGGACACGACCAGCGCCGCTTCCTCGAACTGTTCGAGCGCGACATCGCCCCCCGCCTGCGCAAGTAGTAACGGCAGGGCAGCGAAACGCTGGCGCACAGGGCTCCGGATGCTACAGCCGCATCCGGAGCCCTTCTTCTTTGTGGATACTGAAACAGTTGTGCCAGGTGCGAAGCGGTTGTGCCGGATGCTACAGGCTGTCGGGCACTCGTACCGGTGCGCCGAACACAATAACCGGTCGCCCGTTGTGCTCAATGATGTCGGCTTCGACGCCCCAGATGGCGCGGAGGCATTCGGCGGTGAGCACGTTGCGCGGGTGGCCGGCTGTGCGCACAACGCCGTCGGAGAGCACGACGACGTGATCGGCGAACTGGGTTGCATGGTTGAGGTCGTGGAGCGCGGCGATAACGGTCATGCCGTCGGTGGCGAGGTCGCGCAGCAGGGCGAGGGACGACAGTTGGGCGTGGACGTCGAGGTGGTTGGTGGGCTCGTCGCACAGCAAAAGTTGTGGCTGTTGAGCGAGAGCGCGGGCGAGGTTGACGCGCTGTCGTTCGCCGCCGGAGAGCGTTGCCGCATTGCGATCGGCGAGTTCTGTGGCCTGTGCGCGGTCGAGAGCGTCGTCGACAATCGTGTCGTCGGCGACCGATGTGGGCGCTAGTAGGCCCTGATGCGGCATGCGGCCGAGCTCGACAAGTTCTCGCACGCGCAGGCCGTCGGTTTCGTTCCACTCCTGTTCGATAAAGGCGAGGCGGCGTGCTCGTTCGCGTCGCGAGAGGCGGTGCAGGTTATCGTCTGCGAAGCGGATATCGCCCTGCTGGGGTGTGAGTATTCCCGCGATGAGGCGCAGGAGCGTGCTTTTTCCGGCACCGTTCGGCCCGAGAATGGCGGTGACTGCTCCGGCCGGTGCCGTGATGTCGACGCCGTCGGCGATCAAGCGACCGCCCAGGGTGAAGTGCACGCGCTGCGCATGGAGACCACTCACCGCCGCCTCCTGTGCAGGCGTGAAAGCAGAATCACAAATACGGGCCCGCCAATGAGCGCGGTCACTATTCCGACGGGCAGTTCGCGCGGGTCGAATACGGTGCGGGCGATGGTGTCGGCCCACAGTAAGAACAGTGCCCCGACGAGGAAAGAGGTGGGCAATAGTGCACGGTGGCGAACCCCCACGACAGCGCGCGTTGCGTGCGGCAAGATGAGTCCGACAAAACCGATGGACCCGCTCACTGCCACGAGAGCGCCGGTGAGCAGTGCGCAGCAGGCAAAGAGCCCAAATCGCACTTTTTCGACCGATACTCCCAGGGCCGATGCGGCCGAGTCACCCAGGGCTAGGCCATCGAGAATCCGGGCTGAACCCAGCAGCGGAACCGCGCACACGGCCGCTGCGATAGCGACGAGCGCCACGTCAGACCACTGGGCGCCCGAAATAGACCCGAGTAGCCAGCTAAGAATTTCGCGGTAGCTGTCGTTCGTGGCACTCCAGAAAATAACGAGGCTCGTCAGTGCCGACAGTATGGCCGAGACAGCAAGGCCCGCCAAAATTATTGAGGTGGCCGACCGTGAGCCGCCGGCCCGCCCGATCGTGAGGGTAAGAAGTAGCGCCAGCATGGCACCGAGAAAAGCTGCGGCTGGAAGAGCAAACGAGACACTGAGCACAAGCACAACAACAGCGCCCGTCGATGCACCCGACGACAAACCCAGCAGATAGGGGTCGGCGAGGGGGTTGCGGGTGAGTGCCTGCATGACGGCACCGCACAGGGCAAGTCCGCCACCGACCACCGCTGCTGTCAACACTCGCGGCAAGCGCAGCTGCCACACAATCGCGTCTTGGGTGGCGGGTAGTACCGGATGCTGCCCGGTCAGGTGCGCCCACAGGGTTGCCGCCACGTCGCCCGGCGCGATGGGGGCGGGGCCGATACCCACGGCGACGAGAATCGATACCGATAGCAGTGCGGTCAGCGTCACACTCACAACAAGCGTGCGGGTGACGCTGCGCCGAGGGGCCGTGCGTACGGCCTCCCCGACAACAGCGACGGCGTTACTGCGAATGCGTGCGGTGGTCATAGTGTCTGCAACTGCTCGATCAGCTGGGCGACGCTACCAACGTTGCGCACCCCTGCTTCGGCCTCGGCGAACTCCAGTGTCACGAAGCGTTTGTTGATGACGGCATCCATGGTCGACGTGACCGGATTGGTGGTGAGCAGCTCGATCTTGTCGTCGATGGTGTTGCCGGGAGAGTTGATAAGCACGATCACATCGGGGTTGAGGTCGGCAACCTTCTCCCACGAGGCCGAGATCCAGGTGTTCTCTTCGTTGGCGAAGACGTTGGTGAGCCCTGCGGCTTCCATCAGCATGGCCGGTGCACCGATACCGGCTCCCACATAGGGTTCGTCGCGACCGGATGAATACCAGAGGGCGGTGTGGCCCGCAGCATCTGGAACCAAAGCCTCAAGCTGTGCACGCTGTTCGTCAACGAGCTGCTCGGCGGCGTCTTCAACACCAAAAATACGGCCCGCCTCAATGAAGTCATCAAATACGGTGTCAAAAGTGAGCGGATGCGGCATATATTCGGGGGCCTTGCACGCTGACGGTGCCACATAGGTGGTGATGCCGAGTGTGTGCAGGGTGTCGCGCTCGCCGACTCCGTCGACCGAGAAGTTTGACTCCCAGCCGCCGAAAATGAAGTCGGGGTCTACCGTGAGCACGGCTTCTTGCGAGGGCAGCTTGGGCGAGATTTCGGGGATTTTTTCGCCCGCTGCCGCCAGGTTGTCAGGAAGCGGCCCGTCGCCATAAGAGCTACCGACGATGCGGTCGGCGAGCCCGAGGGCAAGAGCAAGCTCCAGCGTCGTCGATTTTACGGTGACAATGCGCTCGGGTGGGGTGTCGACCGTGATTTCGGTGCCGCAGTTGTCGACGGTCACGGGCGAGAATGCGGCTGATTCGCTGGCAGATTCGGCGCCGGATGCTTCGGGCTCGGCTGACTCGGTAGGGGTTTGGGCCTGTGCGGTGCATCCGGCAAGAAGAAGTGCGCACAGCGCAGTGGCTGAGGCAAGCGTGGCGATGCGGGGCAGGCGGGCAGGACTGGTCATGGTTCCTCCGTAAGGAGTAGGGATGGTGGTTGCGAAATGACGCAGTCCAACTCCGGACTACCGTGACCGGCCAATCGGGCCGACGATGTTGGTCATCCTATGCTCGATGACCCACACAACACAATACTGGATTTTGGATCCAGGATACGACATGATGGAGAGTAGCCGCGGTGACGCGGGACGTCGAGCGCGACGAAGCGCCCCATCCGAGAGGACGACATGCAGACCACACCCGTCGAGTTTTTTAGCGAAGGGCAGCGAATCGCCGCGCTCTGGCGCACACCCGAAACACCCGGGCCCTACCGTGCACTCGTGCAAGGCCCCGGCTGGCTGGGGCTGAAAGACGCCAAACTCTATGTGCGATACCACGAGGCCCTTGTTAACGCCGGATTCGCTGTTTTGGTGATCGACTACCGCGGCTTCGGTGACTCCGAGGGTGACCGCGGTTACCTGTCACCCGCATGGCAGCTCGAAGACCTTAAAAACGCCGTCACCTACCTCACGACCCGTGACGACGTGATCGCCGACGCCATCGGCGTCTTCGGAACAGGCGGCACAGGAGGCGGAAACGCCGTGCTTCTGGCCGAAGCCGACCCGCGTATTAAAGCGGCAGTAAGCCAGGTGCCGGTTGCCGACGGCGAAGACTGGCTGCACCGGATGCGCTCGGAATACGAGTGGCTCGACTACCTGAAGGCCATCGACGAAGACCGCAAAGAGCGCGTCGTTACCGGCAAGGGGCGCATTGTGCACCCGCGCGAAGAAATCATGATCCCCACGGCCGAACGCCGCGCAACCAAGGTTAAGGCCGATGTTGACGACCGCATTCCCACCGCCGTGCCCCTCGCATGCGCGGAGGGAATCATCGCCTATCGCCCAATCGATGCAGCGTCACGCCTCACCACACCCCTCCTTGTGATCGGTGTGGAGGGCGACGCCACAACACCCACCGACCACGCCGAAGCACTTTATGAGGCTGCGCAAGGCCCCAAGCACCTCATCATGCAGCGGCACACCACCCATTACGCCGCCTACGACGCGTACTGGGAGCAAACCACACCCATGATCGTTGACTGGTTCGACCGTTACGTGCGGCCGGCTCACCTCGTTCATCGGGACACCCCTTCGCCCGCCATTGGCGAGGCCATCACCGCACAGGAGGTTCAGTCTTGAGCATGCAATTGAAAATCACCGGTGGCACCGTAGTCACCCCGTCGGGTCCGGTCGAAGCTGATCTGCTCGTCAATGACGGCAAGATCGCCGGTCTTGTCGCCCCCGGCACCCCCATGGAGGCCGACCGCACCGTTGACGCCACCGGAAAGCTTGTTTTGCCCGGCATGGTCGACGTGCACGTGCACACGCGTGAGCCCGGCTACGAGCACAAAGACGACGTCCTCACGACCGGCCAGCAGGCTGCTGCCGGCGGTGTGACAACCATCTTTGGCATGCCCAACCTTGAGCCGCCCACGACCGATGTTGCCACTCTGACCGACGTGTTCCAGCGTTATGAAGAAACATCGATGGTCGACTGGAACCACAACCCTGCCCCCACCAAGCTCGACGACATCGCCGGTATGAGCGAGATGGGCATCTGTGCCTACAAGATCTACATGGTGGTTGATACGGGGCGCACCTACCCGCACCCCGCCGGCACGGGAATCCACGATCACGGTCACCTGCTCGAGATGATGGACCACATCGCCAAAACGGGTAAACGGTTCATCATTCACCCGCACGACCAGGCACTCATGGACTACATCGAGGGCCAGTACCTTGCCCGCGGTGAGAACACACCACAGGGTTATGCCTCGGCATACGCGGCACGCGAGGGTGTTATTTGGGACACCGCGATTGATGTTGTGCTGCGCTTGGCAGAGGCATCCGGATGCCCCGTGCACATCGCTCACATTCAAACGCGTCGTTCGATTGAAGCCGTGCGCCGGGCAAAAGAAGCCGGCGTCGATGTGACGTGTGAGGTCAACCACTGGGCGCCGTTCCTGTCGACCTGGAACGATGTCGAAACCCTGGGCCCTTACGCCCTGAGCTACTGGGTTCCCGACGACAACCGTGCCGCCGTATGGGAGGGCATGCGCGACGGAACCATCGATGTTGCTTCGTCAGACCACGCACCGCACACGCGGGAAGAAAAAGAAATCGGCTGGACCGAAATGTGGAGTGCCCACACGGGTACCCCCGGTATTCAGTACTACTACGAGCTCATGCTCGACGCCGTCAACAAGGGTCAGCTGACCCTGGAGCGCGCCATCGACATGGTTGCTCACGTACCCGCCGACAAGTTCGGTCTGGCAGGCCTGAAGGGTTCGATCACGATCGGAGCCGACGCCGACATCGTGATTGCCGACATGAATCACGAGTGGACCATCACGAACGACGGCGTGCTGTCGAAGACCGGATGGACGCCCTATGACGGACGCACCATTACCGCACACATTGATCGCACAATCGTACGCGGTGTTGACGTATATGCCGACGGAGAAGTTGTTGGCGACCCCAAGCACGGAAAACTCGCCGCTCCGGCGCAGGACAGGGCAGCGCTGGCTGCCAAGGAAGGGAAGTAACTCATGAAATTCGGATTGCTGCTGCCCCACTTCGGTGAACAAGCCAGCCGTGAAAAGCTGCTGGAGGGTTCGAAGCTTGCAGAAAGCTATGGCTTTGACTCGGTATGGGTGCGCGACCACCTGGTTTTTGAACCGCACGGTGAAATGGAAAAACCCAACCGCACCTTCTATGACGCACTGACCACGCTGACGGCGATTGGTGCAGTGACCGAGAAGATTGAGCTCGGCACGGGTTCACTCATTCCATTCCGCCACCCGCTGGTAACGGCCCTCATGGCCGGCACCATGACGCAGCTGCTCGGCCCGCGCCTTATCCTCGGATTTGGTGCCGGAACCTTCGACCACGAGTTTGAAGCGATCGGTTGGGGCGACCTCGACCGAGTCGAAATGGTGCGCTCGAACGCAGAGATTCTGCGCCGCGTGTTCACAGAAAACGACGTCACCTATGACGACGGTATTTTCAGCTTCGAAGATGTCACAATCGAACCGAAGCCCATCGGTGGCGAGATTCCGTTCTGGTACTGCGGTGCTACGCCGCGCTCGGCACGCCTGGCCGCAGAGTTTTGCGATGGCTGGATGCCTGGCCGTACCGGGCTTGCAACGATGGAGAAGCGCATCAAGACGATGCGCGACATCACCGACGAAAACGGACGCCCGATGCCGACGGTCGCCGTTATTCCGCCGACCTCGATTGAAGAGACCCGCGAAGAAGCACTCAAGCACGTTAACGTGCCGGGTCTTCTCACCTGGGCTAACAAGGCCAAGTTTGCCGTCAAGCCGCCGTCGGGCAAGTTCGAGACAGTCGAAGACCTTGAGGGTCAGTTGATCGTGGGTAACCCCGATCAGGCTGTCGAAGAACTGAAGAAGTTCGAGGCACTGGGCGTAGAACACCTCGTGTTCGACTTCCGTTTCAAGTTCGACCGGTTCTTTGAGCAGATCGAACTTCTCGGTAAAGAAGTCTTGCCGAAGATGAAGTAATAACACGGTGGCGGGTCAGTGGTGTGGCTGACCCGCCACTTTTGTTTCCCCTGAAGGCCCCACGAAAGACGGAGACGAAGATGTCATTGGCAGAGCACCCCGCAACACCCGAAGAAGTGATTTCGGCGATCAACAATTACCACTGGCAACAGCTGCACGGCAGTGAGCTGCGTGAAGGGCGGGGAGAAGCCGCACCGATCATTAATCCCAGTACAAAAGACGTGCTTACGACCATTGCGTGGGCTACCCGCGACGACGTCACGGCGGTGGTCAATGAGGCTTCGGATGCTGCGGCAGCATGGGCCGCTCGTGGCCCTTACGCTCGCGCTGCCATTGTGCGTGAATTGGCCGACGCACTCGAGAAGCGTGCCGAGGATTTCGCTTGGCTTGACACGATCGACGCAGGTCTGCCCCTGTGGATGATGCGCATCGACATTGTCACTGGCATTGCCCGTATGCGGATGTTTGCCGATATGGCGCACGCCCTCACCGGCCAATCACTGCCTGGTAGTCCGCAGGGACTCCACGTAACGACACCCGAGCCCTTCGGTGTCGTTGCCCGTATCATTCCGTTTAATCACCCCTTCATGTTCGCTGCCTCTAAGATTGCAGCGCCTCTGGTTGCCGGTAACACGGTTGTGCTTAAGCCGAGCGAACTGACACCGCTTTCTGCCCTCCTGCTGGGAGAGGTAGCAGCAGAAGTACTGCCTTCGGGGGTGCTTTCGGTGGTTCATGGTGGCCCCGACGTGGGCGACCAGCTCGTGCGCGATAAGCGGGTGCATCGCATTGCCTTTACCGGGAGCCACGGCGTCGGCCGTAGCATTCAACAGGCGGGCGCCGAAGTGGGAGTCAAGAGTGTTTCGCTCGAACTCGGCGGAAAAAATGCCCTGATTGCCTATGACGATGCCGACATCGATGGACTGATTGCGTCGGCCGTCAAGGGAATGAACTTTGCCTTTGCTGGTCAATCCTGCGGCTCGACCTCGCGTCTGCTCGTGCAGCGGTCGATTTTCACCGAGGTGCGAGACCGCGTTGCTGAGGCAGTTGCGCGGGTGCGGCAGGGTCTGCCCTGGGAAGAGGGCGTGCAGATTGGCCCGATGATTTCCCAGCGTCAGCAAGAACGAGCCCTCGGTTTTATTGAGCGGGCGCGGGAGGCCGGCGCTGAGCTGCTCGTGGGGGGTTCGCATCCGACAGAGCTCTCTTCGGGATGGTATGTCGAGCCGACAGTACTGACCGGGATGACGCCGGATGCTGAGATCGCACAAGAAGAAGTGTTTGGCCCCGTGCTGAGCATCATGCCCTTTGACAGTGAAGAAGAAGCGATTACCATCGCGAACTCTGTCGACTATGGCCTCACGGGTAGCGTTTGGACGCAAGACATTGACCGTGCTTTTCGTACCGCCCGTGCGCTCGAGGCCGGTTATGTCTGGATCAACGACACCTCGACGCATTTTCCTGGAGTGCCTTTCGGCGGCGTGAAACTTTCGGGAATCGGGCGAGAGGAATCGCTCGAAGAGCTCCTGAGCTACACACAGACGCGCGCGATTAATGTGGTGCTGCGATGAATGCAGAACGTTACGGTTCAGACGCCATTGTCGATCTGCTCGACGATCTTGGAATCGACCTGATTCCCTTTGCCCCGGGAGCCACCTTCCGCGGCATTCATGACTCTCTTATTCATCGTCGCCCTCACGCGCCCGAAATCATTGAGTGTCTTCACGAAGAGATTTCTGTCGCGGTCGCCCACGGGTATGCGAAGGCCACGGGTAAAGCTGCCGCCGTTGCCATCCACGACATCGTGGGGCTCCAGCATGCGTCGATGGCCATCTATAACGCGTGGTGCGATCGGGTGCCCCTGCTTCTTCTCGGTGGCTCTGGCCCCGCCGATGCGGCAAAGCGTCGACCGTGGATTGACTGGATTCATACGGCAAACATTCAGGCCACCCAGGTGCGTGACTACACGAAATGGGATGACCAACCTGGCTCTCTTTCGGCTGCCGAAGAGTCGATCACTCGCGGAGTTCGGCTTGCTCAATCGGCGCCGCAGGGCCCGGTATACATCACGATCGACACAGAGATTCAAGAAGACGGCGTCGACACTTCTCGCCCCGCGTTCGATCCCTCGCTGTATTCTCAGGCGGCAGCCGTTGCGGCACCGGCCGATGCGATCACCGAGATGGTCGACCGAATGCTGGCTGCTGAGCGCCCGGTGATCGCCGTCGAATCTGTCGGCCGAAACCAGCAGGCTGTTGATGACCTCGTGGCGATCGCCGAACACCTGCGCATTCCGGTCATCGAAGTGCAGCGCGACTACAACCGCACCGAGCTGTGTTTTCCCACTCAGCACGAGCTCAACCTAACCGGTGTTCCCCTGCCCGAACAGCCCGACCTCGTGGTGGCGCTCGAAGTTCGTGACGTCGCGGTCATCCCAGGGGCCAACCGTGCATCCGTGGTGCAGGTAACGACAGCAGCGTTCGGGGTCAAGGCGTGGGCCGCTGACCTACAGCGGATTCAACCGACCGAGGTGCTCGTACACGCAGAAGTGTCGAGCGCTCTCGCGCAGCTGCGCCGCGAGATCATCACTCGGCAGCCATCGCAACGTGAGCCTTCGTCCTGGAGCCGTGCTCTCACGGATCTCGTGCAGTCTCATCGAGCGGAGTGGAGAGCGACAGCGCAGCGTGCATCCGCCGTGATCACCCCGGCGTTTCTCGCCGACCGGCTCGATCACGCCACGCGTGATCATGACCGCGTTTTAGCGAATGGATCACTGCACAACTGGGTGCACCGACTCTGGCACATCGATCGGAGCGACCGCTATCTCGGATCCTCCGGAGGCGCAGGACTCGGTTATGGTCTCGGTGCGTCTGTTGGCGTGGGGCTTGCGCACCGCGGAACGGGCCGGCTCGTGATCGATATCCAGTCTGATGGCGATGCCCTTATGTCGCCACAGGCGCTGTGGACCGCTGCCAAGCATCGAGTGCCACTGCTCGTTGTCATGGAGAACAACCGCCAGTGGGGTAACTCTTATGTGCACGCGCAGAAGATCGCCGAAGCGCGATCGCGAAGCGTGGAAAACATTGGTATCGGTACCGTCATTGACGACCCCCCTGTTGACTTTGCTGCGTTGGCGCGGTCGTTCGGTATTGCTACGACCTTCACCGTCTCAAACCCCGACGACCTCGATGCTGTGTTGACCGATGCTGTGGCTGCCACGCTTCGAGGAGAAACCGTTCTTGTTGATGTACTAACCGGCGAAGCGGGGGAGTGAGTGGCTATGGAACAGTCTCTTGTGATGCGTGATGTTCGCGGTGTGCGCACCGCTGTGTATGACACCGGGCCGCGTAGTTCTCGCAGCAGCAATGCGACGCTCGTTATGGTGCATGGCGGCGATGTGCGCTCGCTCTCCGATGCAGCAGACTGGTCTACAATCTGGCACCCAGACACGATCGGTGCTCGTCTCATCGCGTACGACAAGCCGGGCCAGGGGCGCAGCTATCAGCCTGGAATGAGCGGAAGCGCCGTGAGCCTATCGGCCTTGACCGCTCATCTCGAAGAGTTGGTGGCCGGGGTGGGGCATCCGGTGACTCTTATGGGTCATTCGCGCGGTGCTTTACCTGTCGCTGACGTTGCGCTGCGTTCACCACACCTGGTGAATGGGGTCGTGCTGGTGTCGAGCAATACTCTCGCGCCGCCTTCGCCGCTCACCCCGACCGATTTCTATCTACGCGCATATGCAGACCCTCCGCACGCTCTGACCGAGGAGTATGTGCGCCGCGAGCTCGTCATGAATTCTTATGACGCTTCGCACGTCGATAACGACATTCTGCGGGCGCGTCACGATGCCGCAATGGAAAGCGGGTGGTGGAACGATCGCGAACACCGGATGCTGCTGTACCCCAGCGTTGCTGATTCTCTGCAGCGTGGTCGTGAGCTTGTGCTGGAGAAACTCGTGTCGCAGGGGCTCAAGGTTCCTGTGCTGACGTTCTGGGGGCGCAATGATGTCTCGGCGCCACACCAGTTGGGTGAGAGCCTGATGACTCTTCTCACCGGCTCATCGAAAGACGTGACCGCGGTGCAGGTCAATCGCTCGGGGCACTACGTTTACCGTGAGCATCCGGAAGTATTTATGGCCCACACAGCTGCGTTTTTGGCTGGACTACGGCACTGAAGAAAACCCTTGACACTCACACAACCGTGTGAAAGTGTATCCAATATACAAAATCCAAAATCCCGTCGGTAGTCAATGGTGACGCCACGCATTGATTTCCCGGCCCAATCGAAGGAATTCCCGATGGAAAACGTTCGCCGCCGTGAGACACCCGTGCCTAGCGGAGGCGCGGGGATCAACCTCGACGACATTCGCTACACCTTTCCCGGCCAAGAAGATCCCGTCATTGACGGCCTAACACTGCAGATCGAGCCCGGCGAGTTTATCGCTGTGATCGGTCCTTCCGGATGCGGAAAGACAACCCTACTCCGATTGATCCACGGTCTGCTGCCGCCCGACGCCGGCATCGTCTCGATGGATGGGTCGCAAATTACTCGTCCCTCGCGTCGTCGCGGATTCGTCTTTCAAAGCGACTGTCTGCTGCCATGGCGACGCATCATCGACAACGTCGCATTCCCCTTGCAGTTGGCCAAGGAACCCAAAGACGCCGCGCGTGCCCGGGCGCAAGAAATGCTCGACCGCATCGGCCTGGGGCACACCGCAAACAAGTTTCCCTCGCAGCTTTCTGGCGGCATGCGCCAGCGAGTGAACATTGCCCGCGCACTCGCAGTCAGCCCCGATGTTCTTCTCATGGACGAACCCTTTGCAGCCCTCGACGCTCAAACACGCGAGGTGCTGCAAACAGAACTACTGCGAATATGGGCGCAAGAAAAAAAGACGGTCGTTTTTGTTACGCATCAGCTTGATGAAGCCGTCTATCTCGCTGACCGCGTTGTCGTGCTGTTGCCGCACCCAGGTCGCGTCGGCGAAGTGGTACCTATCAACCTGCCACGACCGCGCGAACTCGACATTAAGCGCACGGCTGAGTTCACCGAAATTGTTGAACACCTATGGGGTCTCATCAAGACCGATGTTCTTGCTGAGGCCGTCGTTTAGTCGTCCCCCACCCAGCGCTCTCAGGGCCACCACAAAGGAGTGAATGAAGTGAAGACCACCAAGAGGTTTCGCACCGCGGGTATATCCGTGCTTGCGGCCGCCGCTCTGCTATTGACAGGGTGCGGTGCCTCCGACACGCCAGGTACTACTGCTCCGGAAGGAGATGACTCTGGTCTTGAGCAGACATCGTTGACCTTCTCGTACTCTGCCTCAGTTCAGCAGTTAGAGAAGGTGCCGATTCACATGGCACTCGACAATCTTGCTGATGTTGGCATTACTTCGATGGAGGAAACCTTCCATCAGGGCGGCGAAGACTCTGTGCAGGCAGTAGCCCGCGGTGAATCAGACTTCGGTGTTGCGAACGCCCCGACGGTGTTTGCAGCTATTAAGAAGGGGGCACCGATTCAGGCTATTGCCACGGCATATATGCCCGCCTACCTTGTTGTTGCGCCGAGCGAAGTAGAAGACGTCTGTGGCCTTGACGGCAAACGTGTCGGTATCCACGCGCAGATTTCGGCTACCACTCTGTACACCAATATGGCACTGCAGCAATGCCCGACCGCGGATCCCGAAATCATGATTGTGCCCGGGTCAGCCGCGCGCGTGCAGGCAATGATGGCCGGACAACTTGATGCTTCTGCTGTTCAGTTCTCGGACTGGTTGGCAATGCAAGAACAAGCGCCGGGCAAGTTCAATGTCATTTTTGATGTCGCTCAGGCTGATCTGGGAATCATCGATTCAGTGATCTTCACCAGCACAGCCACCATGGAGCAGAAGCCGAATTTTGTTCGCGCTTTTATCGGCACTCTGCAAGACACTTACGCATCGGTTTATGACAACGAGTCGGAACTCGCCAAGGTAATCGAAGAGATCGTTCCTGACACAACAGCCGAGGCGGCTGCTGAACTGGCAAAGGTGTCTTTAGAAGACAAACTCTGGCCGGCAGATGGAGCCTTCGATAAGACCACTCTTGAAACGACACTGAAGGCGCTTGAAGATTCTGGGTTGCTCACTGACGAGACCCTCCCCACAATCGATGAGTGCTGCACTTCGGAGTTCTTGAAGTAACCGTGAATAGTCTCGATTTGCAGTCCGCACCGACGCGCGCCACGGGAATTTCTCGTGGCGCGCGCCGCAAACCCCTGAAGCTCCGACGAGCCACAGCTATCGGTGCCCCACGACCGGCCCACCAACCCACGGTGTGGGCCATCCGCATCGGTCATTTGATCATGCTGGTCGGGGCGTGGCAGTGGTACGGCACGGTATCGGGAGGAATTTTTGTTCCTTCTGTGACAGATACCTTTGCGGAGTTTCCCAAACTTATCGCAACCGGCCAACTGACTGATGCACTTATTCAGAGCAACATTGCGCTACTGATTGGATATCCACTCTCGGTGATTTTTGGCCTCGCTTTGGGGTTCATTATCGGCCGTAACCGCGTTGCTGACCGTGCGCTGTCGTACTGGCTCGATATCGCAATGGTGATCCCCATGGTCGCGGTCATCCCCGTGGTCATTGTGGCGCTTGGCCTGTCACTGAGCGCTCGCGTTGCCGTTGTGGTGCTGTTTACCCTCCCGGTGATTGCACTCAACGCACGTGCTGCGGTGCGGGTCATTCAACCCGACCTCGTTGAGATGGCGGCATCATTCGGCGCGAGCCGACGTCAAACCTGGATGGAAGTGATTCTGCCCTCGGCGATACCCGTCATCTTTACCGGTCTCAGCATCGGTATTGGCCGCGCAATTTCGGGCATGATCATTGTCGAACTGGTGTTGATACCGGCCGGGCTCGGTGGCCTGCTACTCGACTTCAAATCCACGTTCTCAGCCGCCGCGCTCTATGCCGTCACGCTGGTTGTTGCTGCCGAGGGAATCATTCTGACAAGCCTTGGCCGCATGGTGGAGAAGCGCATTCAGCGCCGGATGCAGGGAGGAGTGACCAATGAAGCAAGCTAGTCGTCTCATCGCTCAGCGCGCAGATGTGGCCAGCGCCCTCGTCGTACTCATCGCGTGGATCGTTATCTCAGAGGTATGGCAGCCTATGTGGCTGCCCCGGCTCACCGACATCGGTGGTGAACTGTGGAAGCTGATCACCAGCGGCTCTTTGAGCTTCTTGTCGACCACTGGGTTCACGCTAGTTATGGGCCTCCTCGTCACCTTCGTTATCGGCGGCATAATTGCAGCGCTGATGGCCTCGAGCGCAACCATCGAAGAGGGCTTGCTCCCCTTTGTGAACGGGTTTCTATCAACACCGCACATTGCGTTGATTCCGATGTTCACGTTTATCTGGGGCAACAGCGAGCTAACCCGCATTGTCACAACGGTGTCGTTTGCCATCTCGCCAGTGATCTTGACATGGTCGGCCGCTCTGAAAGAGACCCATCCGCACCTAATGGAAATGGCGTCGTCGTTTGGAGCCAACTCTGTAGGCCGTACGCGCTTTGTGCGACTGCCCGGTGCGGTATCGCCACTCATTGCCGGTGTACGCATCGGTGTCATGCAGGGCATCAAGGGCGTCGTCAGCGCCGAAGTCATCATCGGTGTGGTGGGCATCGGCAAGCTGATTACGACCGCCTCGCACACCTTCAACATGCCGCTGCTGTTCGCTGTGGTGATCTTGATCATTGTGATTTCGGTTGTTGTGTATGCCATCTTGACTCGTATTGAGTCGGCGGTTACGCGGTGGAACGCGTAGAGGGCATGGCCTAATAGCAAACCCGGGTGCATGGACGTGGCATCCGGGTTTGTTGTTTCTATTCCTAAATTGGCTTCTGGATCCTGTATCCGAAAGCTGCTAAGGTAGCGATACCGCAACCCAATAACCCCATACCCGATCAACGAAGACCGTGGAAAGAGCGTATCGATGGCCGTTGCCTCTGTTCATAATGAGCTCCGCTCAGAACAACCCATGATCGAAGTATCAAACCTTACAGTGCGATACAACATCTCCCGCACAGGTCAGACCCTGACCGCGGTAGAAGACGTCAACCTCACTGTTAATGCAGGCGAGTTCGTCACCGTACTTGGGCCTTCCGGATGCGGCAAGACAACCGTGATGAACGTTATCGCAGGTCTTGTCGAACCCACCGAGGGCACCGTGCTCGTGGGCGGTGAACCCGTGAAAGGGCCGAGCCCTGACCGTGCAGTTGTCTTTCAAGACTATGCGCTGCTGCCGTGGCGCACCGTCGCCGACAACGTGCGTTTCGGCGTTGAAATGCAAAAGCAGTATCGCGGCATCGACATGACGGAGAAGATCAACGATGCCATCGAAATGGTTGGCTTGAAGGGCTTCGAAAAGTCATACCCCCGCGAGCTGTCCGGTGGCATGCAGCAGCGAGTAGGGCTCGCGCGCGCCCTCGTTGGCGACCCCCGGGTGCTGCTCATGGACGAACCGCTCGGCGCAGTCGACGCACTCACGCGAGAAGTGATGCGGGCTGAGCTAGAAAAGATTATCCAGGGCACGGGCAAGACCGTCATCTTCATCACCCACTCGATCGAAGAAGCCATTCTGCTGGGCGACCGCGTTGTCGTCTTTAAGAGCCACCCGGGATCCGTGCTCGAAATTCATGAGACAAACATGGAGCGCCCACGCAGCGAACGCGGCGCACAGGGCGACCCCCGTTACCTCGAATTACGTGACCACTTGTGGACTGCCCTGGAGCGCGAAGCAACCGCGGCAGTACGGGAGCGAGCATGAGCAGCGCGACCGTTACTATCGCGACACGAAAGGCGGCGCCGCGAAAAAAGCCGTGGGCATTCCTACGGCGGCGCAGCATGTGGTTCGCACTCATCGACCTTGCAGTGATCGTTGCGATCTGGCACTTGGTGGTCGTGACGTTCGAGATGGTCAACCGGGTCTTTCTCCCCGCTCCGCTCGACGTTCTGCTGGGTTTTGGTCAACTCGCTGACGCCGGCCTGCTGTGGTCAAACATGGGCTTCAGCGCGATCACCTGGCTCATTGGCTTTGCGCTCGGCGCATTCGCTGGAATCGCCATTGGTCTCATCGTCGGCAGCATTCACGTGGCCTACAAACTTGTCATGCCCATCATGTGGGCGGCATGGGCGACACCACTTGTTGCAATCCAGCCGATTATTGGCGTGTGGTTCGGATTCGGAATGACACCCAACGTCGTACTCGTCTTCCTATCAACCGCGATTCCGATCTCACTCAACACCGTTGCCGGTGTGAGCGGAGTCAGCCCGTCGATCTTGCGCGCAGCCGAAGTGTACGGTGCCACCCCACTGCAGAGCTATCTCAAAGTGCGACTGCCGTGGACATTCCCCTACATTGTCGGAGGCATCCGGCTTGCTATTCCTACCAGCCTCATTGGCCTACTGATCGGTGAAATGGTGTCGAGCCCCATGGGCATGGGATCGCTGATTGTCACCTCGCTTGCGCGGTTCCGCACCAACCAGGCGTTCTCAGCAATCATCTTCTTCATCGTCGTTTCGGTCGTGCTGGTGTCGCTCAGCGACTACCTCGAACGCAAAGTCGGCGCATGGCGAGAGGCAGGAACACGATGACCGCCAGCAACCCCGTTATCACTGCAGCATCCGGCAACCACCGCCTGCGTGGCCTGTGGGAGGCAGGGCGATGGAATCTTGCCATCGCTGTAGAAATTATTGTCATTCTTCTGGTGTGGCAGTATCTGCAGACCGTTGTTGAACTGTGGAACCCGGTTTTCTTTCCGCCACCCAGCGAAATCTGGACAGCCATGGTCGGCATGTCAGAATCGGGTGTTCTCTGGGGCAGCTTTCTCTATAGTTCCGGCAACGCTGTCATCGGCTTCCTGATCGCCGCGGTCGTCGGCGTGTTTACAGGGCTGCTGCTGGGCTCATCGAAGCTGTTTTACGACATTGCCGGTGGCCCGTTCTGGACGCTATACGCCACCCCTCGTATTGCCTTTCAGCCACTCCTGGTGCTCTGGATGGGCTTTGGTAACGGGCCGAAAATTCTCATCATCTTTCTCATGGCCTACTTTCCGATCGCCATCAGCACCATGGACGGCATCCGGGGTGTCGACCCCTCCGTAGTCAAAGCTGCACGGGTTTACGGTGCCTCACGCGCCGAGATCTTCTTCAAAGTTCAGCTGTGGGCAGCACTGCCACTCATCCTGACGGGACTCCGCATGGGTGTCGCACGCGCCATGATCGGAATCGTCGTCGGTGAGTTCATCGGCGGATCAGAAGGACTCGGCCACCTCATTCGAAAGAAAGCCGGAGAACTACAGCTCGACGCCGCCATCGGCATCACGATACTGCTCGTGATTATCGCCATCGTCGGAATGGGCATCCTCAACCTCGTCAAGAAAATCGTCGCGCCCTGGTATATCGAGGGCGTGGTCAAGAGGTGACCCTCACCAAGAAGCACACAGAAAAGCACACGAAGGAAGAAGGAATCATGCGCAAGAGCATCATTGTTGCTGCTCTCGTCGGCGCGCTCGCACTGAGCGGCTGCAGCAGCACGACCAGCCCGGGCACAGATGACGCGCCCGACCCCTCAGGGATGACTGCCGAAACACCCATCGGCGAGCCCGAAAAGACAGAGCTCACCATCGCACTGTCGGCCCCTAACCTCGACAGCCAAGCACCCGTCTGGATCGCAATCGACCAGGGCTACTACGAAGAAGAAGGTCTCACGATCAACATCATCGACGCCGACAATATTCGAGAGGGCCTCATCGGTGGCTCGCTCGACGTTGCCGTCGAAGACTCGATGGGTATCGTTGACGCAGCGGTAGCAGGAACCGGTTTGAAAATCGTGGCCGGATACCGCGCCCGCCAGCCGTACATCATCGCGGCGGCCGCCGATGTGACCAAACCCGAAGACCTCTCGGGCAAGCAGATCATTTTGGGCGACGCACCCGGTGTGCCCATTAACGATGTGCGGATGAATCTCATGGCCGATGAAGGCTTTGATATTCGCGGTGTTGACTGGAAAGACGTTTACCCTCCCGGTTTCTCGAACGCATGGGTAGAAAACTTCCTCGCCGGTCAGGTTCTGCTGACACCCGTGTTCCCGCGTCACATCCCACTCATCGAAGACGCCGGCGCGCACTTTGTTATCAACACGATGATGGAGTGGCCCAACGACGTGCTGGCAGCCTCCGACTCGTGGGTAGAAAAGAACCCAAACACCCTGGCACGGTTTATTCGCGCCACTACCAAGGGCATGGCGTTCTACAAAGACCTGTCAAACCAGGAATACGTACAGTCGATGATGGAGGCCAATGACTTCGTGGTCACCGACACCGAGCGGATGCCAGAAATCTACGCTTACGGGCCCGAACTGTACAACGAAAATATGCTCATGAACGAAGACCACTACAAAGACGCAATGGAAGCGTTTGGTATGGATATTCCAGAGTGGAGTGTGTACACCAACACCGTTCACCTTGAACGGGCAATGGCCTCACTCGAATAACAAACCCGGTGGGGTGGCAGCGCTGCCACCTCACCCCAAGAAAGCAGGACCAAATGCGCGCGGCAGTGTTGCACGGGCATGATCTCAGGCAACTGAGCATCGATGAGGTGCCCGAACCCGAACCCGGCCCCGGAGAAGTAGCTATTGCTGTTGAAGCAGTAGGTGTGAACCAGCTTGACCTCAACGTCATAGCCGGGGTGGGCCCCGGAGCACGTGCAGCACTGCCACGCATACTGGGCATCGACCCGGCGGGAACCATCACCGCCGTCGGTGAAGGAGTGGATGCCACGCGCCGAGGGGAGCGCGTGGTGGTAAAACCCAATATTCCGTGCGGGCACTGCCGCTTTTGCCTCAACGACCTGCAAGAAGACTGCAGCGACCAGAAGGTTGTTGGGGTGCACCGCGATGGTGGTGCCGCAGAAATTGTGGTGGTGCCCGCCGCCAGTGCTTTTGCCACGCATGATCTGCCTGCAGCGCAAGCCGTATCGGTTGTGCACAGTGCCGCCATTGTGCTGAACGCCGCGGAAGCCGCCGGGCTCACCGGCAATGATCGTGTGCTCGTGATGGGTGCGGGTGGCACCCTCGGGCGAGCCGCAACAGTTATCGCACTACATAGGGGAGCACAGGTTGTTGCCGCTTCACGGCGCCCCGTCATTCCCGTCGGCGATGAGCAGATTATTACCGCGCCCGACACCGCTGCACTCGAAGCAGAACTGTCGCGCCTCGGCGAAGACTTCGACGTACTGCTCGACGTAACGGGCAACGCGCCAACTCTTGGTGTCGGTATCGCAGCCCTCGGCTGGGGTGGGCGAGCAGCGTTCTGTTCGGCCTCGGTCAACCCCGAACTGCGCATCGACACCCGCGACTTCTACCTGCGCCGCAAGAGCCTACGTGGCGTGGCCAGCGCCGGCTACCGCCATGTGCGCGAAGCACTGGCTCTTGCCTCTGCCGGTGTCATTCCCGACCTGGTCGGACCCCGTTACCCCCTCGACGACATCGTGAACGCCTTCGCCGCATTCCCGATGAAAAAGGGCGGAAAGGTGGTCGTTGACATTGTCTGATGAGAAAGAGAGCATCGTGACCGAACAGCAAGCAACGGGGCCGCTCAGCGGCATCCGGATCATTGAACTCGGACAGTACATTTCTGGCCCCTACGCGGCCAAACTGCTTGCTGACCTGGGCGCCGACGTTATTAAAGTTGAGTCTCCCGACGGCGATCCGATGCGGCGTTGGGAAGGCCGAGCGCGTATGAGCCCGCAGTTTGCCGCATACAACCGGGGCAAACAGTCGGTAACGCTCGACCTCAAAAACGAACACGACCGCGAACAGCTCCTGCGCCTGGTCGACACGGCCGACGTGGTGATCGACAACTTTCGCCCCGGCGTTATGCAGAGGCTAGGAATAGGGCCGGATGCCTTACAGCAGCGTAACCCTCAGGTTATTTCATGTTCGATTACCGGTTTCGGCCCGACCGGCCCGTACTCGAAGCGCCCTGCATATGACACCGTCATCTCGGCCGTCGGAGGAATGTACAGCCAGGTAGTGCCCGCCTCAACCGTGCGCCCCATGGGCCCAGCGTTCTCTGACCTGCTGTCGGGAATGTCGGCAACACAGGCCATTTTGGCGGCACTGCATGCGCGTCACGCACGCGGCCGCGGTGAACACATCGAAGTGTCGATGGTGGGTGCGCTCGTCGACTTCTTGACCGAGTCGGCATCGACTTTCCTTGAGACTGGGCAGGTGTCGGGTCCTGACTCGCGCCCCCGCCGCGCACAGGCCTACGCGTGCACTGGCTCCGACGGAAAAGCGTTTGTGATTCACATGTCGGTGCCCGAAAAGTTTTGGACAGGGCTGCTCGACGTGCTCGAACGCCCCGACCTGGCCGACGACCCACGCTTTGCCACCCGCGAAGGTCGTGTCAACAACTATGACGAACTCGACGTAGTGCTCAAAGAAATCACCGCGCAGCAGCCCCGCGACCACTGGCTGCAGCGGCTGGCCGACCACGATATTCCGCACGGCCCACTCAATACCGTGGCCGACCTTTTCGACGACCCGCAGATCGAAAGCATGCAGCTGGTCGAAAACATTAGCGGCCCCGACGGCGATGTGCCTGTGCCGGTGCCCAGCACGCGATTTCACAGCAGCGGCCGACCCACGCTGAAATATGCACCCGATCTCGGCGAACACACCGACGCGCTCACCGCTGCCGCCACACCCGCCGTGCAGAACGAAGGAGAAGCACGATGACCAGCATCGACGACCTCGTAGCCATCGACGTCCACACTCACCCGCAGACAGAAGAGTTCATTGCGGCCATGGGCAAGCGTCACAAGCAGATGGCCCAGCACTTCGGTCGTGAACGGCCGATCGTGTCATTCGCCGAACAGGCAGACCAGTATCGCGACCGCAAAATGATGGCCGTGATCGTCAACTCCGACTCCGAGACAACATCCGGTATTAAAGGAGCGCCCAACGACCTGCTCGGTAAAGCGCAGGCGGAGCATCCGGATGTCTTTCTTGCTTTCGCGGGAATTGACCCGTGGAAGGGCGAAGCAGCTGTCGCCGAAATTCGCCGGATGCATGACGAATACGGCATCAAAGGCATCGGTGAACTCAACCCCGCCCGCCAAAAGTTTTTGCCCAACGACCGACACTTTTACCCCATCTGGGAAACCTGCGCCGAACTAGGGCTCGTGGTGATGTTCCACAGCGGATTCCCCGGCGCTGGAGCAGGCACCCCCGGTGGTGGCGGCTACCGACTCGAAAATGCCAAACCGATTCCCTATATCGACGACATGGCCGCCGATTTTCCTGAACTCAACATTATTAGCGCCCACCCAGCCTGGCCCTGGCACCTCGACAACCTTGCAATGGTGTGGCACAAATCCAACGTCTTTCTCGACCTCTCCGGCTGGGCACCCAAATACCTACCGCCCGAGGTCGTGCACTATGCCAACTCGGTCATCACCGACCGGGTACTGTTCGGCTCCGACTGGCCAGTGATGACGGTTGACCGCTGGATGAAAGAGTTTGACGAACTCGGGTTCAAAGAGGAATCCCGCCGCAAAATTCTCCTCGACAACGCCCGCAGGCTCTTTAACCTGTGATGCTGAAAGGAACATAAATCATGGCTGATCTTGTCATGGCGGCGGCCACCCCGCACAACCCACTTCTGTGGCGCAACATGCGTGAACCCATGCCCGACGACCTTGTTCGCGTCGACGCCAACTTCACGCTCATTCGTGACACGGTTCGAGAGCTCGGCGTCGATGTGCTGATTGTTCTTGGCACCGACCACGTGCGACAGTTTTATTACGACAACGCACCAGCGTTCATTATCGGCAAAGCCGACAGCTACCACGGCACGTTCGAAAACGAAGTGCGCACTTTTGGTATGGAGTACGCCGAACTCACGGGGCATCCGGAACTTGCAGCACACATTGCCGGTCGCGAAATTCTGCCCGACGAAATTGACTTCGCCGTTTCGCACGAATGGCGCCTCGACCACAGTTTTGTGCTGCCACTGCAATATGTGCGACCCGAGCTCGACCTGCCGATCGTGCCCATTCACGCCAACTCGATTCTGCCGCCGTTACCCTCGGCCAAGCGTTTCGCCGACCTCGGTTATTACCTGCGCAAAGCCGTCGAAACATGGGATTCGGATGCACGAGTAGGCCTGCTGACCTCGGGCCACATGGCCACCGACGTGGGAGGGCCCCGCACTTTTGCTGGCTCACCCGACCCGCAGTTCGACGCCGATGCTGTCGGCTGGATGCGCGACGGAGACCTCGACGCCGCGATTGCCGGATGCAGCTTTGACCGCGTCATGGCCGCCGGAAACGTCACCTACCAGTACGTCAACATCGTGTCGGCGCTCGCTGCGATGCAGGGCCGTCCTGCCGACCTTGCCGAGGCGACCGAATCGCGGTTTGCTTCGAGCCCGTTCTTCTTGTGGAGGAATGACCAATGAGCATTTATATGATCAACAAGTTCATGCGCCACGTTGAGATGAGCAACGCGCTGGTCAACGCCTATGTTGCCGACCCACCCGGCTTTGTTGAGGAGTGGCTACGCGGTGGCAGCGGACCGGATGCTGTGACGGATGACCGTGTGCTCACACCCGACGAGCGCACAGCCTTTGCCGAGCGCGACTACGGTGCCCTGTATGCACTCGGGGCGCACCCGTATTTGCTGTGGCACTTTACCGAGGCCATCTATGAGCACGAATACCGCGAAGGTTTCGGCTGGCGCGAGTTAGTCGAGCAGTATCGCGAACGAATTACACCGATTGGCGAGGTCAACACTATTCCGTGATCGCGGGATCGGTGATCAAGCTCGATGGCGTACTTGTTCGGTGTCTCGGGGGATGCATCGGATGAGGGTTCCATCGAAAGGACGCCCCGGGTCGTTATGACCCGGGGCTTTCCGATTGTGTGGGCACTGTGTGTTGTTTACTGCGACACGCGCGGGCTTTATGTGCTGCCATCGGTGCTTAGCCGCAGAACTTCAGGCGTGTCGGGCTTCGAGCAAAAAAAGGCTTGACTTTCCCCAGAGTTGTGCACATGCATCCGGATGCTTCACAACCTTCAAGATGCACTTTAAGTAGGTTTCTCTCCACAGGGTGGGGAAAACATAAACCCCAGGTCGCAAGCATAAATTAGAGGTGCACAAATACCTATCCACGGAGTTATCCCCAGGTGTTGTGCACAGACTCTCCCGAGTTGTTCGCAGTTTGTCCACAGAGTTATCCACAGGGCGTTTTGCGTGGATGCAGGTCGGCTCTTACCGTGAAGGAGCAGCGCAATGTCGGGGGTTCATGGTGTGCTGATGCTCGGGCATGTTTATGCCCGGCTTTGACGAATCACGGTTGACGAAAACCGGGTTCGGGAGGGAGGAACGTGTCGATCGCAGATATTTCAGAAGAACGGCTCGGATCGAGTCGGGGTCCTGAGCGCACGCCTCCGCACGATGTCATCGCTGAGCAGAGCACGCTCGGCGGAATGCTGCTTTCTTCTGATGCTGTCGCCGAAGTGATCGAGACGCTGCGCGGAAACGACTTTTATATCCCCAAGCATGAACTGATCTTTGACGCCGTACTCACGCTGTATTCGCACGGTGAACCGACCGATGTCGTTGCTGTTACCGATGAGCTCATCAAGACAGGTAATTTGCAGCGTGCTGGCGGTGCCGACTACTTACACTCGCTCACATCTATTGTTCCCACGGCCGCGAACGCTGGCTATTACGCCTCGATCGTTGCGGAGCGCGCCGTGCTGCGCAAGCTCGTCGACGCCGGAACCCGCATCGTACAAATGGGATACGACGGCCAGGGCGACGCCCTCGATCTGGTCAACACTGCCCAGGCCGAAATCTATGGCGTTACGGGCGGGCAAGAAACAGAAGACTATGTGCCGTTGACCGTTGCCGTCACAGCAGCTGTTGAAGAAATTGAAGCCGCAACGGGCCGCGACGGAGTCATGACCGGGGTGCCTACCGGATTTCGCGAGTTTGATGAGCTGACCAACGGCCTGCACGGCGGTCAAATGATTGTCGTGGCGGCGCGACCCGCTATGGGTAAGTCGACACTCGCGCTCGACTTTGCACGCTCGGCGGCCATCGACAACAACCTGCCCACCATCTTTTTCTCACTCGAAATGGGTAAAAGCGAGATCGCCATGCGGCTGTTGAGCGCCGAGGGTGCTGTTCCTCTGCAGAACATGCGAAAAGGCACGCTTGACCAGCGCGACTGGACAACCGTGGCCGCAACCCGCGGGCGCATTAACGACGCGCCCCTCTATATCGATGACAGCCCCAATATGACCCTGGTTGAAATCCGTGCGAAATGCCGACGCCTCAAGCAGCGCATCGGTTTGAAGATGGTGATCATCGACTACCTGCAGCTGATGACGAGCGGTAAACGCGTGGAATCACGACAGCAAGAGGTGTCGGAGTTCTCGCGTGCACTGAAACTTCTCGCTAAAGAACTGCAGGTGCCGGTGATTGCGCTGTCGCAGTTGAACCGTGGCCCCGAGCAGCGTAACGACAAAAAACCACAGGTGAGCGACCTGCGCGAATCGGGTTCGATCGAGCAAGACGCCGACATGGTTGTGCTGCTGCACCGCGACTCGGTCTACGACCGCGACGTACGCCCCGGCGAAGCCGACCTTATCGTCGCCAAGCACCGAAACGGCCCCACCGCCACCATCCAAGTAGCCTTCCAAGGCCACTTCTCGAGGTTTGCCGATATGGCGCCCTCGGGCGGCGACTTTGAATAGAGCAGGGTTCGTTCGAAATATTTGCTGAACTTCTCGCTCACCAGTCGTGAACGGTGCCGTCGAGTAGTCGGTTATAAGGCAAATATGCCTGCTCGTAGGGGTACTTGCCTGCTTCGTCCACGTTCAGTTCAACTCCCAGGCCAGGTTTGTCGCCCGGGTGCAGGTAGCCGTCGATCCACGTGAACGACTGCTCGAATACCTGATCGGTCTTCTGCCCATGCTTCATATATTCTTGGATGCCGAAATTATGGATGCTAAGACCTAAATGCATCGCGGCAGCCATACCGACAGGTGAGATATCGGTGGGGCCGTGCATGCCCGATTTGATCTGGTACATCGCCGCGTAGTCGAGCGTCTTCTTCAGTGGTGTGATGCCGCCCATATGAGTAACTGCGCCGCGCACATAGTCGATCAGTTGGTCGCGGATTATGTCCTTGAAGTCCCACACTGTGTTGAAGATCTCGCCAATGGCGAGAGGGGTCGTGGTGTGCTGTCGTACGAGCCGCAGAGCCTCTTGGTTTTCAGCAGGGGTGCAGTCTTCCAGCCAGAACAGGTCGTACGGCTCGAGGTCTTTGCCTAGCCGCGCCGCCTGAATCGGCGTCATCCGGTGGTGACCGTCATGCAGCAGAGGAATGTCGGGCCCGAACTCGTTGCGAACAGCCTCGAAAACTCCGGGTAAATGGTTCAGGTATGCCCGCGTGTCCCAGTCTTCCTCTACTGGCTTCGCGCCACGCCGCGCAGGCTCGTGATCGTACCGCACGGTAGCATCGCCGACATCGGCGCTCTGCGCCGCG
Source organism: Microbacterium luticellae (assembly GCF_050408645.1). NCBI lineage: Bacteria > Bacillati > Actinomycetota > Actinomycetes > Micrococcales > Microbacteriaceae > Microbacterium > Microbacterium luticellae. Next base: position 470,811 of record NZ_JBNTKE010000002.1, on the reverse strand, counting down.
ATTCCGTAAATTGCCTTCAGTGTTGGCACGCCCGTCTGCACTCGGATTGCCTTGTAGCCCTGCTCCTGGTGCGCGCGAATCGAGTCGAATAGCTCTGGTAGTTCCTTGCCAGACGCGTGACCATAAGCCATGAGACCCTTACGCGACGCACCGCCGAGGAGCTGGTACACCGGCATCCCCGCTGCCTTACCCTTGATATCCCACAGCGCCATGTCCACCGCAGCAGAAGCAGCCATCGTCACCGGACCGCGGCGCCAGTACGCGGACCGATACAGAAATTGCCATGTATCTTCGATTTTGCTTGCATCGCTGCCGATCAGAAGAGGCACGACGTGTTCGGTCAGATACGCGACGACGGCAAGTTCGCGGCCGTTAAGCGTTGCGTCGCCGAGACCCGTGTGTCCCTCGTCAGTCGTTAGCTTCAACGTAACGAAGTTGCGATCGGGGCTGGTCACGATGACCTCAGCCTTTTCGATGATCATGAATCCTCCTTGGAACGGTGGGATGACGGGACGCCCTGCTCAGTCGTCGACAGAATAGGGTTTCTGGATAGTGGATACATCGCACAAGAACCGCCGAACGTCGCCTACGAAGCCAGGATGCGCCGCAAGTGTCGGTGAGACAAGTGTGATGAGCGATGAGACAGGGTCACCGGATGCCTCGGCGACAGCGACTGCGTCGGCTCGTGCGTCCTCAACACGATGGCCTTCTCGCAGCCAGGCGACCCATATCGCGAGAGCGCGCGCGCTCGCCGAGGCGTCCCGGCCTGCCGCAAGCGAGCGCTCGGCGACAGCCGCGAACCGGAACTGCACCTTCGTTGTCGCCTCGGCCGCGATCTGGGCGAGCCTGTGGACTATGCGCGGATTGGCGAAGCGTTCGATGAGCTGACGTCGATACTGCACGTGCTCTGTACCGTGGGGGAGGCATAAGACGGCTTCGGTCCAGAAGGCCTCGACGAGGGCGCGGCACTCTGAGTCGGTGATTGCTTCGGCGACCGTGCTGAGCCCGCGCTGCATACCCGCGAACGTGAGAAGGCTATGAGCACCATTGAGCAGCCACAACTTACGGTTCTCCCATGGCTCAATGTCGTCAACGAATCGGGCCCCGGCGCTCTCCCAGCCAGGCCTTCCCGCAGGGAAATCGCCCGCGAGTACCCAATCCGAGAAGGGCTCGGTGATCACCGTCAGCTCGTCGAGCCAGCCGGCACTTGACACAATGTCCGGAGTTTCGTCGGTGTGAGGAGTGATGCGGTCGACTGATGTGCTCACGAACGACACGTTTGCAGTAATCCATGCGGCGAGATCGGGGTCGACCTGCTCGGCGAATTCAACGACTCCTCGCGCGACGAATGCACCATTGCTCGGGATGTTGTCGCAGGGAACCACGGCGATCGGCCCGCCACCGGCGTTACATCGCGCACGAAGGGCGCTGGTCAATCGCCCGAGCACTGTCAATGATGCTGATGCACCGGCACGTAGCGCATCGAGGTCAGCCCGCACATCAACGTTGTCGAGGTCGGGTAATCCGGCCGTGTTGAGCCGGTAGCCGCTCTCGGTCACCGTGAGGGTAACGACGGCAACCTGAGGGTCGCGCGCGAAGGTCTCAAGACGCTCGATATTCTGCCCCGCGACAGCTTCTGTGACGCTCCCGACCACCTCGAGCCGATCGTTTTCCGGACCACGTTCAACCAGTGTAAAAAGTCCGTCCTGATGATTGAGGGCTTCGGCGCTGGCAACGCTACGACCCGTGAACGCTGCGATGCCCCATTCGGCTGCATCATGAGCGTGGGCGGTGTACCAGGCCTGGTGAGCGCGAAAAAAGTGCCCAAGTCCCAAATGGATTATTCGCACAGGAGCCGGGTGGGGAACGGTGCCGGCGACACGTCGGGCGAACTCAGTACGGCTGAGACGAGCAGGAATCATAGTTTGAAGACCTCTCGCGGGATTGTGTCGACGAGGTCGCGGGCGATCCGTCGCGCGGTTGGCAGACTGACCCGTTCTTCGGCAACGAGCCGGGCGAGGAACACGGCATCCGACCGACGCGCCGCATCGTGCCGCGCGGGAATCGAAAGAAAAGCGCGAGTGTCATCAATGAAGCCGCTCGACCGGTAGAAACCGGCGGTCTCGGTGACGGCAGATCGCCAGCGCTGGATTGCATCCGGAGCATCGAGAAACCACCATGGCGCGCCGATGAATACGCTCGGGTAGAAGCCAGCAAGCGGGGCTATCTCACGCGAGTACACTGTCTCATCCACCGCAAACAGAACCAGGTGGAACGAAGGGGATGTGCCGAAAGCGTTCAACAGCGCGTGAAGGTTTCGAGTGTATTCGGTGCGCACCGGAATGTCATGTCCCGTGTCTGGTCCGAACCGCTCGAATGTCGGCCGATGGTGGTTGCGGTAAACACCAGGATGCACCGTCATGACCAGTCCATCTGAAACACTCATGCGAGCCATCTGGAACAGCATGTGGCCGCGGAAGAGTCGAGTAGCAGAGGAGTCTGCAGTCCCTGCCATTGCCGCACGAAACAGCTGCTCAGCCGTGGCCCGATCTAGTTCTGCTGTAAACGGCTCGACGACGCCGTGATCGGTCGAAACTGCGCCGTGATCGATGAAGTACTCCCGCCGCTCCTGTAACGCTTCGAGGTATCCGTCGAACGTCGTCGGCTTGCTCGTAGTTGAGAGCAGGCGTCCGACCCGGTCGGAGAAGCCAGGTGCCTCCGGGTCGAGGTACGCGTCGGGCCGAAAGGTGGGAAGCACTCGTCCACGAAACGCCGGATCGGCGGCGAGGCGTGCATGCGGTGCCAGATCATCTAAGGGGTCGTCTGTTGTGGCGAGCACATCGATACGGAACCTGTCAAAGAGAGCTCGGGGCCGAAAGTCTGGCTTGCCCAAGGCCGACGCTATGCGGTCGTAGATGCGGTCGGCTGTCTCAGCCGAGAGCTCTTCGTCGACATCGAAGAGCGATGAGAGCTCGTGGCTGAGCCAATAACCGCTTGCGGTACCGGCGAAGCGATGCCAATTAACCGCGAGAATACGCCACGCCTCACGTGGGTCAACGACGCAATCGGCGTCGAGGCCGAGGTCGCTAAGCGAGACTCCACTTGCGTGAAGGAGACGTGTCACGTAGTGGTCGTGCGTGAGAAACAACTCTGCGGGATCGTGAAATGGGATGTTGTCCGCAAGCAGTCGCGGATCGACATGCCCGTGCGGCGAGATGATGGGGGCATCGGCAACTTCAGCATGTAGTTCGGCCGCGAGCTCGCGCACCCGTTCATTCGGCGGAAAGAGCTGGTTACCCACGGGTGAAATTGTCATTTTGAGATCAGATTAAGCCGTGCGTTTAGGGTCGCGATCTGCTCCATGGGAATTTCACCGGCCTGCGTGAGGAGTTGTTTGACGCTCATGCGATCCACGATCGCCTGCATTGCGGGCGGAATCTCGACGCCGCGACCGACCTCACCGCGGCTTGTCGCGACCGCCTCGAGCACCGACATGATTACACGTGCCCCCTCGTCCGACTGCTTGATGTCGGCAAGGGAATCGTGGATTGAGAAGAAACCTTCCGGCGTAGGCAGTGGCGCGGCATCGAACCAGTTCGCGATTGTCGAGGTGGGCATGATGGAAGTTTCGGGTGCCTCGTCTACTTTGATCAGAGCGATGGTGTCGCTCGTCTGGCCGGCTCGCGCCGTGATCTCGTGCTCACCCGTCAGCGGCACTTCGAACCGGAACGCTCGGGCACCCGACACCGTGTCGACCTCTGTGCCATCGACAAACAGTGTGACCTCGGCCTGGTTGGAATACACGACCACTTCGGTGACGTCTTCCGCTCGCTCCCGGCGTCGCCGGCCGGCCACATGCACAAAAGGCTCGGTCGCCCAGGCTGCCTTGTAGACGTAGAACGCGTCTTTTTTCAGCGAGCGGTCGAACGAAACAAGACCCTTTTGGTTTCGTCCGGCTACGCCGCCCTCGTCGCGTCCCGCTGATCCAAAGTCGGCGAGGTTCCACACATGCGTAGCCCAGAGCCATGGTCGCTCGTCAATCATGGTGACCATGTGCTCGTGGTAGAGCGCTTGATAACTCTCGGTGTAGTCGCCCTTGGCAGGATCAGCGGACTGATACTGCGGATTGGCATCAGCGCCATACTCCGAGAGGCCGATCACGACCTCAGGATAGGCCGCATGGAAGTCATCGAGCCAGGTGTCATTGTCGGGAGTTTCGCCCACATACCAACCGAAGTAGAGGTTGTACGACATGACGTCAGGCAGAGTAACGAGCGGGTGGTCGGTCTCGAGAAGAAACAGGTTCGCCATGGCGGTCAAACGCGTCGGGTCGAGACGGTGAGCGAGATCATTAAGGTCGCGGTGAGCAGCCACTACATCGTCACCGGCCCCGGCCAGAGTGATCTCGTTAGAGAGGCCCCAGCAGACGATGCTTGCGTGGTGGCGGTTTTGAATGATCAACTCGGTGAGCTGATTGCGGGCGTTGTCGACGGCACCGGGAAGGAACACGGTGATCTGAGGAATCTCAGCCCAGACGACGAGTCCGACTTCATCGCACAGGTCATAGAACCGCTGGTCGTGCTGGTAATGCGCGAGGCGCACTGTTGTGGCTCCGATCTCGCGAATGAGTGCGAGATCGATCTGCCTGATCTCCTCGTTGATCGCGTTGCCGACGCCCTCGAAGTCTTGGTGACGCGAGACTCCACGTAGCGGATACTCTTCGCCGTTGAGCAGGAAGCCACGCTGTGGATCGACCGCGAATTCGCGGCATCCGAACCGCAGCTCGACCGTGTCGACCACGTTCTCGCCGTCGAGCAGCTCGGCGCGGGCTGTATAAAGGTGTGGGTCGCGTAGACCATGCCAGCGGCGCACCTGTGCGATCGTCACCGTGGCGGCGGCATCACCCGCACGGACGGGCACTATGGTTGAGCCTTCACCGTCAACGGTGAACCGCACAAACGCCGTCTCTGCCATCGCACCCACAACGTTCGCGGTCAGCGAGACCTCAGCGCGGTCAGCAATGAGTGTCGGATTCACGGTGAGTCCGGGGCCACCGTAATTGTCGAGGGCGAAGTGGGTAGAGGCGACGCTTATTTGCCGCACTTCACGGTAGATGCCACCGTAGAACGTAAAATCGGCCTGCTGCGGGTAGACGGTCTGGTTTGCCGAATTGTCAACCACGACTACGAGAGTGCCTGCGCCTTCGACCAGGTGCGTGGTGAGATTGACGCGGAACGTGGAGTACCCGCCGTCATGGCGTGCAATCAGTTGCCCATTGATGAAAACCTCGGCTGACGAGTTCACGCCAGCAAATTCAACCCAAGTCTCTGCGGCACCCTCCTCAGCGATCACTCGCCGGGCATAGGTAGAGCGGCCGCGGCGGTAGTCACTACCGGCTTGCCCGTCGACAGCATTCCATGTGTGTGGCAACGTCACGGTTGACCCGGCGGTGCGCACCTCATCCCAGCTCGCGTGGGGTAATGCCAGAGGGGCGTATACCCAGTCGTCGAGGAGGGGCGTGACCCGGCGGGGGGAAGAGTCGGGAGGTTGTGTCATTGTGTGGTCTCCTTCGGCGCACAGCGCACCGGCATGGATGCCGGGCTTATTCCAGATTAGAGTCACCACGACACCGGTGATAGAACTAGTAAAGCGAGAGCAGTAATTATTGCGCATGAACATCTCGCGAACGGAGACGTCGACTATGGCTACGACGAGTCGCCCCAACGGGCTTGAGATGGTTATTGAGGTGCTCGGGCAGGTGCTGAGCTCACCCGTCACGGTTACGTCCAACATCTCCGGGGCGCTCACCGACTTTCAAGCCGCACACTGTCTCGACCCGCAGATACAACCCGCCTTCACTGCAGCTGCTCTGCGCATGTTTGTCCATGCGATGCCCGAAAAGATCATCCATGAAATTGAAGAACCCCTCGGAATGGCGGTGGCTCTTGCTCGCTGGGACGATCGGATGCTTCTTATCGGACCGTATACCCACGAGCAGATGTATCCGGGAACTGCCGAGGAGGTAATGAGTCGACTTTCGATTCCGACCGCTTACCTGTCGCTTTATAAGCTGTACCGCACCCGATACGCGATCGTTGACGCCGAATACGTGCACCGTAGTGCCGCTGCATTGCTGAGTGCGGCCGGTAGTGAAGACGCTGTCGGTGCGCTTCAGCGGGTGAAGGCGGATGGTGGAACGATTACGCCGGGCTCGGGCGATGCGCTGCAGTCAGCGTCATTCGCGGTTATCGAGGAACGCTATCGCTACGAACAGGACTTCATGGACGCCGTCGCCGACGGTGCCACCGATCGGGCGCTCACTGCGCTCCAGAGTCTCTCGGGGGTGCCGCGGGTTAGCGGCTACCTTAACACGCCGTTCCTCGGGGCGACGATCCTCCGAATCATGGCGCGGGTGGCGGCGCAGCGAGGAGGTTTGCCGCCGGTGACGATCGATGCGATCTCGCAGGAATACACTCAACGCCTGCATCGGGTGGGGCACACAACCGACTCTCGTCGCACCCTCGGCTTCATCGCGCAGATGGTTACGGACTTTTGCGAGGCCGTCAGCCGCCATCGCCAGCGCGGCTATCCTCCGCTAGTGCGGCGTGTGGCCGACGAGATTGATCTGCATCTGAGTAACCATCCGTCAACCGCCGAGCTCGCCGACCGCCTGGGGGTGTCGACGTCTACACTTGCACGACGCTTCAAAGAGGCAACCGGCACCACGGTCGCCGGATACGTCGCTCAGCGGCGCACCGAGCGCGCAACCCAGCTGCTGGCTACGACTACGCAGAGCGTACGCGACATTGCGTCGTTCGTCGGTTACGACGACGCCAACTATTTTGTGAAGGTTTTCCGCGCAGAGTATGGCATGACACCGACTGCCTACCGCGATCTGCACGCACGATGATCAGGGCCGCGAAGCCTGGCGTGCTCACGCCTACCCCCGCGGCCCTGACCTGCAGACCGATCGTTGTTAGACCACCTGCGCCGGATCATCCGCCTCCAGTTCAGCCTTACGGCTTGCCACACGCTTTTGCACCTCGATCATCTCGACGCGGTTCAGCTTGTAGCCGTGCATGGCGATCAGTGTGCAGACCCAGCCTAGGATTGGCAGACCGAAGAAGAGCAGCATCGTCATCAGGAGAATGGCGGTGTTCGGGTTGTCTGTCGGCTGGGGCATGACAGCAGAGAAACCGATCAGCGCGACGGCCCCCAGAGCAAGGGTGGAACCCAGCGAAGAAATGATCTGGTCGACGAAGTTGTAGGTTGCTGTGACAGTCGCGGGAAGAAACTTACCCGATCGGTCGAGCTCGTAATCAATGACGTCGGCACGCATCGCACCCGCCGCAACTGTGACGACCATCGAAGCGCCGTTGAGGAGCAGATATACGACGAAGAACACGATCGTGAGAGGCAGGCTACCCAGTACTGACCTCATATCTACGACTAAACAGAACGCGGCAAGAGCGATGGCGAGGATAATGCAGATCCATGTCCACGTCACGGTCGCGGCCTTCGACCCGTGCTTGCCCGTGTATCGCGCACCGAAGATTGCAAACACGATGCCGGGAAGGATGGCGACCATGCTGAGTACTGTTCCCAACTGCATATTGCCGAGCAAGATGCCCCACATCAGAGTTCCGATCACGGCTTGCGACTTCACCACCTGCGCGAGCTTGTCCGAGGCGCCGCTGATGAGATACCGCAGGAACTCACCGTTATGGACGAGTACATTCCACATGTCGCGGACGGAGACCTCGGCATCGGCCTTCGTCGCCGAGAGGTGCACGAAACTCTCTGGCTTATCGACGCGCGCAACGCCGATGCAGGCGAGGATTTGGAAGATGAAGGAGCATGCCACGTATGTGATGGCGGTCTCGCTGAGCATCGCGACCGTGAACTCATTGCCGTGACGTGGGAGAAAGACGACGGTCGAGATGATGGTGAAGATCGACGGGATCAGATAGGCATAGACCGTTGCCCATACCTGGACGGTCGGCCGCTGGCGGGGGTCATTCGTAAGCACTGGTGCCGACATCTGGCCCGCGATGTCATTCAGCGAGGAGCCAATGATGTACACGAGGTACATGGCGATGAAGAACACGACACCGAGGCCAGTGCTTGACCCCCAAACGAACAACATGAGGATAGCCAGTGACCGGATTGCCCAGCCGGTGAGCATAAAGAATCGCAGTTTGCCGAACCGGAAACGTACCTTTTCAATGACGACACCAATGATCGGGTCGATCAGGCCGTCGAATACGCGCGTCACTGTCAGGATGACACCGGCCACGGCCACAGCGATGCCGTAGCCTGCGTTCTGCAGGTAACTCATCAGGCCGACGAGTACATAGAAGATCATTGCCGAGCCGTTGTTCAGCTGAGAGAAGGCGATCTCCCACGTGCGGGCACGACGATAAGCGACGCCGTCGACATCACTCGCTGAAAGTTTCGGGTTACGCGCCATCGCGTTTCACACTCCTTTGGGGATACTCTCATGACCAAAAAACGGGAGGCGATCCACGTTGCACGTCAGAGATAACCGCAACTCTAAGCCGAAGCAGCGAGTGTGGCATAGAAGCAAATAGTCGCAAATAGTAAAGATTTGGCATGTATGTCGCGCTGCTCGACAGATGACAGCGGCAGAGAAGTTAGGGCAGCATCCGGCGCAATACTTCGGCACTTACCTCGGCGCTGCGTAGCGGTGAGCCGTCGATCCAGTTCTTGTGCGTTTCGAGCACGACAGCATCGACACCCAGAGAGGCGGCGCGCGCGATTATTGCGTCGACAGCCAGATTGCCAGTGCCTAACTCGACACTATCGACCTTGATGATCGGCGTCATGGTCGGGCCGTTGACACGCGAGCCGCGATCGGTGATGTGGAGCAACTGAACGCGCTCGCCGAGTGAGTCGAGCAAGCGCAGCGGATCAGCACCCGCTGTGGCCGCCCAGAAGCAGTCGAGCTCGAATCCGACCACATCGGGTTCCGTCTGATCGGCAATTGTGTCAAGTGCGGTGCATGCCGAGCCCAAGCGCCGGAACTCGGCGGTGTGATTATGGTAAAGCAGGCGGATGCCTTCGTCGGCGAGAGTCCGGCCAGCAGCATTCAGTCGCTGAGCTAGCTGCATGACAGCGCTCGGGTCGCCGTAGTCGAACCGATACATGCCGGTTACTACGACCGTGTTGGTGTCGAGGTTGGCTGTCCGCGCGACCACCGCTGCCATATCTGATTCGATGCTGCCGAGATCTTCGTGCAGCGCGACGACCGATAACCCCGAGTCTGCGACCAGCCGGGGCCAGTCCAGCCGCCCACCGGATCCGACTGGCATGCCGACCACTTTCGTGAGTGCGCGCACAAAGAACGGGGTTGGCCGGGTCATGAAACCGTTGAGCTCGATCCCCTCAAACCCAGCAGCAACCAGGCGCGCAAGCGTGTCACGTGCCTGGTTGTGGGTGGAAGTGACCGTTCCGATTTGGATCTGCTGAATCGCGCGTAGTGGACGCGGAGTGCCATGCATGCGAGTCAGAGCGTCTCGCCAGCGTCGGCCATGAGCGTGGTGCCCGTCATGATCATAGAGAGGTCGCTGGCCGCGAAAAGTACGACTCGGGCGATATCGTCGGGGGTTCCGATGCGCCCGATCATGCTCGTGTTCATGACGTCGAGCGAAGGTAATTCGACGCCGGCCTCAGCGGCCGCGTCAGCGCCTGCCTTTGCCGCGGCGAGGTTGCCCTCGGTCGGCACGAAGCTGGGCGCTACGCCCAACACGCGGATGCCAAGCGGCGCTAAGTCGACAGCAAGAGACTTCGTCATACCGAGCGCAGCGTGCTTCGAGCCGACGTAGGCAGCCATGCCGGGGAATGCCACGTGTACTCCCGCGGTAGAAATGATGTTTATGATGACCCCGCCCGAACCGTTCGCCGACATACGACGGGCGGCCTCTCGAGCTCCGAGGAAGACTCCGCGTGCATTGACGGCAAACGTGGCATCCCACATCTCGTCGGGCATTATCGTCGCAGGAGCGTTGGGGAAGATCCCCGCGTTGTTTACCCAGACGTCGATGCCTCCGAAGTGGGAGACGGCCAAGTCGGCCGCGTTGATGACGGATGCTGAGTCGGTGACGTCGGTGCGCGCGCCTATGACGCGCACACCGTGACGCTGAGCGATTTCTAAGGCCGTCGCTTCGACGGCGTCTTCGTTGAGATCAATGAGTAGCAGGTCTGCGCCGGCTTCAGCCATGCGCGATGCAATCGCTTTACCCAGGCCCTGCGCCGCCCCGGTGACAACGGCGCGCCGCCCCGCGAGCGACAGCAGATCAGATAGCGAGTGGTCTGAGACATCGGGAAAGGGGAATGACATGAGTAGGTCCTATTCGATCGGGCAGAGGGGTGAAGCAGGGTTACGCTCACCCGAGCAACGAGCTCATCTGCTTCGCGATGAGCATGGTCGCGCGCTTGGGTCTGAGCCGAGACAGGCGATCCATCAACGCAGCATCGCCGCCGATAGTCGCCCGGTACTTGCCCTTGATCACCGCGTCAATGATTACGGAGGCAGCTTTGGCAGGAGACGTGGTTTTATAGGCCGGCGCATTCTTCGACCCGCTCGACAGGGCAACACCAGAGTTTGTGGCGATGTCTGTACCGATCGCCCCAGGGAAGATCACCGAAACCGCAACCGGTGTGCCGAGTAGTTCGGCGTACAGTGCCTCACTCAGTACTTTTACTGCGGCCTTCGAGGCTCCATAAACCGCCTGCCCGGGCACGGGCGCGTAGGCACCCATGCTTGCAACATTTACCAGCGCCGCGGCGGGACGAGTTTTTAGTACTGGCAGGAATGTCTTGACCATGTTCATGGTGCCCCAGAAGTTGACGTTCATCACCTTCTCTATCTCTGAGTACGGCAGATCGTCGACCTTCACAAACTTCTGGATAACACCCGCGACGTTGATGAGAGCATCGGCCGGGCCGTGGGCTGTGGCGACAGCATCGGGGAGTGTCTCGACTGCGTCACGGTCTGTGATGTTCACGAGGTGAGTCGAGAACCGGTCACTCGCGGCTGCGAGCACAGATGTCTTTTCGAGCCCTTCGGCATTGAGGTCGACGCCAGCAACAGACGCCCCGGCGGCGAGGAGTTGCAGCGTTACCTCTCTACCGATGCCGTTGCCCGCGCCGGTGACAACAAACGTTTGTCCTGAAATCTTCACGGGACTTAGCTTTCCTTTACCAACCCGTTGCGGCGAGCGACCTCACCCAGCCATTCGAGGCTTGGCTTCGGGGTGCGTACGAACGTCTCACGATCGACGGCGATGAGACCGAACGTGGGCTCCCAGTGGCCCCACTCGAAGTTGTCGAGGAGCGACCAGTGCAAGTACCCACGAACATCGATGCCGTCGGCAATTGTGCCAAGCAAGCCTTCGAGTGCTGCTGAGGTGTAGCGGATGCGCTGCGTGTCGTCGGCGGTCGCGATGCCATTTTCAGTAATAAGGATGGGAGTGTGCTCGCTGACCTCCCACGCGTGACGCACGGCCATCGCGAGTGAGTCAGGTCGAAATGACGTACCGACGAGAGTGGTGTCGGGGCCTGCCGGGTGCGGCACGAGTCCGTTTGCGTCAACTTCTTGCGAACTGTATGCCTGCACGCCGACGAAGTCGTCGCCGCGGCTGCCCTCCCAATAGACGTCTTCTTTGCCGTAACGAATTTCGAGCAGCTTCTCTTCGCCTCCCGGAGCTGCGGTCAGAGCACCTGCGGCGATAGTCCAGCCGACCTTCGCATTCGTGCGCGCGCGCACAATCTCGCGTGCTGCGTGGTGAATGCGCGTGAACATGCGGCCAATTTCAGGGTCAGCGTAGGTAAGAAACTCGCTGTGGGTCTGCTTCTTCTCGCCGTCGGCCTCGACCGTGGGACTCGTCCACTCACCGTTCGAGGCAGAGAGGTGGCGCATCGCGGTCATGATCGCGGCCTGCATATTGGGCTCGTTCATGGTCGCGACCCACTCGACGCCGTCGAGGATCGTGCATGCCTGCTCAACGAATGCGCAGAACAAGTCCTGCGCTTCGGGGCTGTCCCACCCGCCGAGGGCGGCAAACCACTGTGGGGTAGTGAAGTGCTGCAGAGTGACCACGGGTGTTATTCCCCGCTCGAAGCAAAACTCGATCATGCGGCGGTAGTGGGCGAGTTCGGCCTTGGAGAAGTAACCGCGCACCGGCTCAATTCGTGACCATTCCAGGCTAAATCGGTATGAGGTGAGACCCGCATCAGCGAGTAGCTGGATGTCTTCGCGGTAGCGGTGATAGCTGTCGACGGCGTCGCCGGACAATTCCATTCCGGGCATAATCTGCTCGCGCGCCCACCAGTCACTGTTGACGTTGCCGCCTTCAATTTGGTGGCCGGCAGTGGCTGCTCCCCAGATGAAGCCTTCGGGAAATGTAGTCATGTTGTTCTCTCTTTCGCGTTGATGCGCGTCACCGGGTGGTGACGGCGGTGTGGATGGATGCTGGTAGTTCGGCGCTCTTGTTGAACCTGCCTGGTCCGGTCAGGTACGTGTCACCGCCGGGAAAAACAATGCGCGCAGTTGTACCTGAGGGGATGTCAGCGACGATACGGATGCTGGTGCCTTCGACGCGCCACTCGACCTCGATCTCCCCCTGAGGGCCGTGATGTTTACCTCGGGCCCATGTCATGCCGGGTGCAGGCAGCGGGGCGACCACGACCTTTTCCCACGCGATCGAGTCGGTTTCCTGCCGGAGTCCGAGCGTATGGGTATGCAGGAAACGGATGACGGCACCTTTGCTGTAATGGTTCAGCGAAGCATGGGCATCGCCGTTCTCATCGATTCCCTCCCAGTCTTCCCAGATTGTCGTTGCACCACGGTCGACCATGTACATCCATGACGGGGCGGTGCGCTGGGCGAGTAAGGCATACGCGACATCGGCGTGGCCCGTGTCTGCTAGCACCGGAAGCAGATCACCCGTCGCAAGAAAACCGGTAGAAAGATGCATCTTTCGGTCTCGGATCAGCTCAATGAGGCGGTCCGCTGCGGCAGTGCGAAGTTCGGCAGGAACGAGTTCGAACGACAGTGCACGTACGTAGGCGGCTTGGGTGTCGGTCACTGTGGTGCCGTCATTGTTCAGGTATGCCTGGCGCCATGCATCGGCGACTTTTTGGGCAGTTTCGGTATAGCGCGCAGCATCCGGTTCTCGTCCGATGATTTCAGCGATCCGCGCGAGCGTCGCCGTCGAGCGGTAAAGGTAGGCCGTGCCGACTTCACCTTTATCGGCCATGAACCAGACCATGGGGTTGTGCTTGATGGGATCGATGCGGTTGCCGTCGGAATCCCTCTCGAGTGGTTCGGTCCATTCACCCCAGTGAAACGTGCCGTCCCACAGATACTGTTCGAACGGTTCGGGTTCGGGTGAAGCCTGAACACGCGCATGGTGTCGAGTTGTGCGAGCCTTCTCGAGGGCCCACTCCACCCAGCGCACCATGGCGTCATAGTTTTCCTCAAGCACTAAGCGGTCGCCATACGACACATACATTTCCCACGGCACGGCAACGATCGCATCGCCCCAGCCCGCAGAACCGGTCATCATGGCGAACTGATCGTCGAGATTGTGTTTGATTCGGCGCCCATCGGGCGAAAAATTCGCAACACGGCCGTCGTCGAGTTGGTCATCGCGCACCGACTGCAGCCATTTACGGCTAAATCCAAGCACGTCGTAGAGGCGCGTCGCTGTCGGTGCAAACACCTGGTAGTCCCCGGTCCATGCGAGGCGTTCGCGCGTTGGACAGTCGGTGGGAACGTCAACGGCATTGCCACGAAAGCTCCAGTCAGCGATCTCGTGTAGGCGGTTGACTTGCTCGTCGCTGCTCTCGAATGAGCCGGTCCGTTTCAGGTCGCTATGCACGATCTGCATGGTTACGGATGCTGCGTCTACGGTCGCGCCGGTGCGTGTGATGCGGGCGTATCGAAAACCGTGCACCGTGTGGCGAGGCTCGAATACCTCGTCCGAGGCACCAGCCACGACTTCGTCGCGCTGGACAAACTCTTTACGACCCTCAGGGCGCTCAGAGTCGAGATGGCTCGTTGATAGGTTGCCGGATGCATCCACGAACTCGCCGTACTCGATTACCGTACGCGTACCCGGGGCACCCAGATCGGTGAGGCGCACCCATCCCGAAGCATTCTGGCCGAAGTCGACAACGGTGACGCCCTCGGCGACTCTATTGACGGTGACAGGGGAGCGTGATTCGAGAACGCGCACGGGCGGAGCCGGTGACCAGGAGATCGCGGGTGCGTTAGTGATCATGCCGGTGTGTGCCGCGATTGGGTCGGCGAGGACTGCAGAGAAGTCAATTGTTTGGCCCGCCATGAGGTCGGCGCGGGTCGTTGTCGATGGCGCACTCATCCAACTGTCGTCCGTGACGATTACCTGTGTGGTGCCGTTGGCGAGCCGTACGTGCAGTTCTGCACGTACGCCCAGTGTGGTTCCCCACCCTGCCGGTAACCGGAAGGCACCGACTTGGCCGCGGTACCAGCCATCTGACAATTCGAATTCAAGTCGGTTCGTTCCGGTTTCGAGGAGTGCGGTGACGTCGTGCGCCTGGGCATAGAGCGTCCGGTCGTAGGAGGTTGATCCGGGCGCGAGCTCGTCACTGCCCACACGTGATCCGTTCACCGCCACTGTGTAGATGCCGAGCGCCGTCGCATATAGTCGCGCCGAAATGATTCCCTCCGGAAGGTCGAATGCTCGCGTCAGCAGGTGAGCGGGACGCTCACCGTATCCGGGATCAACTGTTTCAACAGGAGAGATCCATTCCGCTGTCCAATCGGCATCGAGCAGGCCTGCCTCAAACACGGCTGGCTGTGACCATGAAGCATTTGCTTCTGCCTGCCGCACACGCCAGGTCACACTGCTGCAGCTTTGCAGTGGGTCAAATGGCCACGGTACGAAACGGTGTCCGGTGACTTCTTTCGTCATAGGTCGCGCGCCGTTGATCGATACCTCGATCACGTGGCGGTCGGAGCCGTTGCTCGTGAACGACAGGCGGGGGTGCGCGCCGGTGACAGGAAAATCGTCTCCGCCACTGTCTACGGATAGGCCGCGAGGGTTCTGGTGCGACATGGTGAGCGTGCCTTTCTTCAACGAACTGACTTGACTTTTAGCAGGATGATGAGCCCGCCAATAAGGGCGAAGAGTGCACCCGTAAGGTAGAGCAGCGTGTAGTTCTTTACGTCGCCGACGGCACCGATCGTGATCACGACACCGGCGATGATCGGAGCAATAGCGCTCGGGATTTTCTGCGCGAACTGGATCACGGCCATGTATCGACCTGCCTGGCTGCGCTCGGGGATGATCGCGTAGATGATCGCCTGGTCGACGGTCGAGAAAGCTGCGATGGCCAACTGCATCAGGAGAGCACCAAAAATGATCTGCGGAAGCGACCATGCGGTCGCCTGACAGGCAGAGCCAACGACGAATAGCAGTGCGGCGATCATGATGAACAGCCGACGACGCTGGAGCTTGTCGGAGAGAAAACCACCGACGAGCGCACCCGTAGCGGCAGCAAGCACGCCAATTATGCCGACGGTGGCAATGATGCCCGCGACCTCGCGCACCGGAAGATCGAGGCGCTGCGCATAGAAGAAGGTGCCAAAAGTTGTGTTGAAGTACAGACCAACAAAAAATAAGAAGCGGCCGCTCCAGTGCCAAGCAAAGTCGGGATACTTACGCATATTGAAGCCGTAGCTGGTGATGATGGTCTTGACGGTCACGTGACCGGCGTCATCACGATTGTTCGAGCTTCCCTCGGGCTTGATGATCGCGAATAGTATGAGCAATACCGCCCCGATACCGCCAGGGATGACGAAGATGAGCAGGGTGCTGGAAGACACCATATAGGCGACTCCGATGCCGAGCACGGGGGCGATTTGCGTCATTAGCCCTGTGAGTGCGGAAACTTTTCCGCGCTGGCTCTCAGGAACCCTGTCTGCCTGCAGTGTCTGGAGTGCAGCCCCTGTAATAGACCAACCGGTCATTCCGAATGCCCAACCGGAGCCGACAACCAGAAGATTTGGTGCCACGCTGATCGTGATGAGGCCAGCGAGGCCGACCACCGTACCTAGATAAAGGAAGGGTATTCGTCGTCCGAGTCGAGAACGTGTGCGGTCGCTCCAGATTCCGATAAGAGGACTCACGCCGAGATAAACGAGCTGCGCCGATCCGGTGACATAGCCCAATACTTCTTCGTTGCCGGGCGCAAGTTCGGTGATGCGTACTGCGATGCCGTATGACAGTGGGACCATCATGGCCATGGATGCGCCAAAGCTGGCAAGCATGAGCCAGAAAATGTAGCTTCGGCTCATCGGCTGTGGGTGCGCAGGTTCGAAGCCAGTGGAGGCTGCTGCCCCGTGGTCTTCCGTGAGATTGTTGGTCACCGTGATCCCTTTATCCCGTGATCCGATTTCGCTGCTGCGCTTTTTTGGGGGGCGAACGCACCCCCCAAATGTAACCGCGTTGGTTATCTTTCAGGAATAGTAACCAGGTTGGTTACTATTAGCAAGCGTCACAATTGGATGCACGGCTGGGAAGGGGGGAGACTAGCGGCATGGACGCCTCGACGACAGAGCCTGCAAGTGCATCACCTCGCAAGCGAGGACCCTATGCGACGACTCCTGCTCGACGAGCGCAAATTGTGCGTGCCGCTCTCGCGAGTTTTGCTGAACACGGCTACGAACGGGCGTCGCTGCGTGATATCGCTGCCCGTGCTGACGTCACGCATGCCGCGCTGCTGCGCCACTTCGCCGATAAAGACGAACTGCTCGTCGCGGCACTGGCTCAACGCGATGCCGATGACGAAGAATTCGCACGCCACATCATGGAGTCTCGTGTTTCTGCCGAGCGAGTATTGTCAGCAGTCTTGAGGAATGAGTTTGCGCGGCCGGAACAGGGGCGCAATTGGTTGGCAATCACCGTAGCGGCGACCAATCCTGAGCACCCGGCGCACGACTTCTTTGTTAAACGACGGGAGCGGATGCGGTCACACCTGTCGAGTCGTCGCTTCGGCACTGATGAAGATGGCGAGGAAGTCAGTGCCGACGACAAAGTCACAATGTTGATGGCCATGATCGACGGCCTTCGTATTCAGGCGCTGATGGACCCTCATCATGACGTTCTGCCCCTACTCGAGGTCTTTATGAGGGTCATCGCAACTCCGAGTGCTGGTCACGATCCTCAGGCAGGAAACACCCCGTCATGATGATGAACGAACTTTCATTTGACCGTGTGCGAGCCGAGATACAGCCCGGTGCACTGCACATTCCTGATTGGCTGGACAGCGGAGCCCAAAAGAAGCTCTTAAACATGTGTCGCCAGTGGGCCGCGCCACCAGCTGGTTTACGTGACGTTCGTACACCGGGCGGAGGGAAGATGAGTGCACGCCAGGTCTGCCTGGGGTGGCACTGGGCCCCGTATCGGTACGCCAAGAACGTTTTTGACGGTGATGGCGCGCCAGTAAAACCGTTCCCCAGTTTTCTTAATGAGTGTGCTCGGCGAGCGGTCGCTGACGCGTACGGCCCTGACTACGAACTGTCGGGAGACTATGACGTCGCCGTCATCAATTTCTATGATGCGAACGCCCACATGGGGATGCACCGAGACCAGGAGGAGCTAGCCAGAGACCCCGTCGTGTCACTCACGCTCGGCGACGCCTGTCGGTTTCGATTCGGGAATAGTGAGTCGCGCAATAAGCCATATGACGACGTGCGGCTGGAAAGCGGCGACCTCTTCGTTTTCGGTAAAGAAGCCCGAATGTCGTACCACGGCGTGCCTAAAGTTTTTGCGGGTACAGGGCCAGCAGGCCTCGGGCTCAATGGCCGTGTGAACATCACTATGCGAGTCAGTGGGCTGCAGCCCTAACACTGGCGAGAGATCAGTGCCCAAAAACTGGGTTTCACCAAGCAGGTCAGATGTACGGGCCTTACTCGGTCGCGCGAACTGCGAACACCATGCCCATAGCGCGGTGATTGCTCACCGAGCACCAGCCGTCGAGATCGGCTGAGATAACGCCAACCTCGATCACCTGCGATTGTCCTGGGCCCAAGTGTGCCGACCCGGTGTTGTTCGCGAACACAAGATCATGCACAACGTCACCCGTGTTATCGAGTGTGACGACAAGCTCATTACCGACCGGAACATCAACCGCATCTGGAATAAACCGCATTCCCTCCACTGTCACAGTGACCTCTGTCGTCTGGCCCGTGGCAGGAACCTTGGGTGTTGAGGAGCATCCGGCAAGCACCAAAACTCCGGCACCCACGGCAAAACCACTGGACTTAAGAAAATCACGGCGCGAGAAAAGCATAATTATGACTCCGAGGGTTGCAGGGGCAGGGTTGGCCCATGATTCCAGGCCAAAATAGCGGGCTGTTCGCGGGCAAAACCCAGCACCGAAACCGAGCCCGCATCGAGCGAAATAGATGCAGCAAATCGTGGTGCCTGACGCAAAAAGACAGCCGTGAGAATACGTAAATAATGACCATGCGCGACCAGCGCAACATCGCCAACCGCTATCGCAGGCAACACCCGTGTGAGCACACGAGACGCACGAGCAGCGACCTCTTCTACCGTCTCGCCCGGAGTTTTACCGCGAATAACACCGTGCTCAAATGCTGTCCACCGGTAACCGAGTTCCGCACGAATATCGGTCGTCGTACGGCCCTCATAACCGCCATAATCCCACTCCACCAGCAAAGAATCGGTGTCGGCATCAAGACCAGCGAGCTCGGCCGTGCGTCGCGCACGCTGCAGAGGGGAACTCAATACAAGCCTAAAGTCGTACCCTCGAACCAGCTCACCGGCAGCACGCGCCAACTCTTCACCCCGCGCAGTCAGCGGAATATCGGTTAAACCCGTATGGCGCCCGGCACGCGACCACTCGGTTTCGCCATGACGCAGCAGCACAAGCTTGCCCGACGGGCAGTCTGGCGCAGGCCGATCAGGCAGTGGATCATGTGCGACGGTCACGGCATTACCGTACCCCTTCGCGCTGTTTGCCGGGTTGATCCGGTTGCCGAGAACAGCAAGATCGCCGAGGGGCGCAAGATTTACACGAAATCATGCTGTACCCGGCAATTTTGCTGTTTTCGGCAACGCCTGACGTGCAATCCCGGATCACGGCGCGTATATGGCCAAAATTAGGCGTACACGCGCCAGAAAGTCGGGCCGCCCACTCCGTTTCCGTTAGCTGGCCGGATTTTGGCTGTCGAGCCACTGAACATAGTGCTCATCGACGATCGGTTTACCGTCGCGGTCGACGAGCACAGTGATCCCGCCACCGAATCCCTCAGAAACAGAAACATAGAGCACACCCGTCATGTTGTCGCGCAACACTCTCGGGCCGCTGAACACGCTGTCGCGGTGAATAACCTCAAAGCGCTTACCGGTCATGATTCCACCTGAACCTTCCCCGTCGACGAATCGACATTCAGTCGGGTTTTTCGATGAACGCGCTACCGTAGCACAGCTGCCGCATAACGATTGGGGAGTGTCGCATTGTGCGTGCCGCGTCTGGGGCTGTGGGTGGCATCCGGTTGGGTACCCCACTGTTTCGCTGGCCGACTATTCTCCGGATGCTGGTGTGCCGGCCGGTTCGGTGAGAATTCGTGCGGTTGCCGTGGCCATGTGGATAGCCATGGCCGACGCGGCACGGTCTCCGTCGCCTGCGCGGATGGCTTCGAGCACGGCCTCGTGTTCGATGAGGGCACTTTCGGCATGGTCGCGGTCGTGCACGGCACGGTCAGCGTAAACCCGCAGTAGTGATCGGATCACATGCAGCTGGTCGGTGAGTGTCGCATTACGGGCAGCTTCAGAGAGTGTGTGGTGAAAATCGAGGTCGGCGCGGGCAAAAGCAGCAAAGTTGTCGAGGGCGTCGCGCATGCGGTCGACCGTGTTTTGTAGACGGGTGAGAGTTGCTTCGTCGCTGCGGGATGCTGCCAGGCGTGCAACAAAGATCTCTAGACCTTCACGCATTTCAAGAAGTTCGGTGGTTTCGCGCCCACCAATTAACAGCCCCCAACGGAGCGTTTGTGGCAGCAGTTCACTAGCCGAACCGCGCAGATAGGTGCCCGACCCGGGCCGCACATCGACGATGCCTAAAATTTCGAGCGCGGCTAATGCTTCGCGCACGGCCGAGCGGCCAACGGCAAGTGTCGAAGCCAGTTGGCGCTCCGGAGGCAGACGAGTGCCGGGAGCGATCGAGCCACCCGTAAAAAGGTCGAGCATACGCCGCGCCACCTCAGACACCGGAGTGCCGGAGGGTAGGGATTCGAGCGCTGCCGTGATCGTATCGACAGGCTTCGCAGGAAAAGCGGGCATGCGAACAACCTACCGCGAATATTTCAAAGCCATTGCACAATTGGTCAACCGGTTGATAGGCTGTTGCGAGTTTCCGATGCGGTACTTGCGCGTACCCGATTGCGCTAGACCCAACTGTGAGTCGTACTTTTCAAAGGAGATAAGAGAATGTCCCGCACGATTCGAACGCTGCTGGCAACAGTGGCCGCCACGGCGATGGCGGCTTCGCTGGTTGCCTGCACCGCAGCAGACGACAACGATACGAACGGTGGTAATGCTGCTTCGGCGGACGCCCCCTCAGTCGTTCTCAGCAATGCATACATTGGCAACTCATGGCGCCAGTCGATGGTCAACACATTTGAAACGTCGGCTAAGCAAGCTCAAGAAGACGGCTTGATTTCGAGCTTTAAGGTGTCCAACGCACCCGGCGAAAACTCCGCAACCGACCAGATCGCGCAGATCAAGAGCATCTTGCTGGAGAGTCCCGACATTCTGCTGATCAACCCAGCCTCACCGACGGCACTGAGCCCCGTCATCGCACAAGCCTGTGCGCAGGACATCACCGTTGTTGTGTTCGACTCCGGTGTTGAAAGCGACTGTGCCTATGTTGTGACGAACTCATTCCCTGAGTGGGCGAAGGTTGCCACCGAGAACGTGGTGGACGCCATGGGCGGCGAGGGAAATCTCCTTATCTCGCGCGGTGTCGTTGGTTCCGATCCTGAGGCGCAGTTCTTTGCTGCGCAAGAAGACGTTTTGGCTGACTTTCCCGACATCAATGTCGTGGGCGAGGTCAAGGGCTTCTGCTCGAGTGCTGAAGCTCAGAAGGCTGTCGTTGGTGTGCTTTCTAGCCTGCCCGAAATTGACGGCGTTGCCGGTTGCGGTGACGGCTTCGGTATTGCTCAGGCATTCCAGTCGGCCGGGCGTGACATTCCTGCCGTTGCATTCGAGCCCAGCGGACGAGCACTGCGTTTCTGGGCAGAAAATGATGTCGCTGCTGGTTCGATTGCCATTATGTCTGACCCGGGTCAGTCGGTTGCCGCACTCTTCGTGGCTCTCGCTATCCGTGATGGCGTTGACGTACCCCAAACAACCGTCTTCCCCTCGGTCTTGATCCTCGAAGAAGACCGCGACACCTGGATCGACGCCGTTGGTGACGACGAAATTGCTTCATGGCCGTGGACAAAAGACCTGGTCGACACCTACATTCAGGCCAACATCGACGACACCGTCGAAGACGCGCCGCTGCCCCCCGTTCCCACCAAGGGCTAAGTAGACGATCAAGTCATAGGAGAAGTCGATGGCGGAACAACAGGTTTTGCAGCAGCATCCGGTGCTGAGTGCACAGGATGCCGTGAAAACCTACGGTCCGACTCGTGCGCTCACGGGGGTCACACTCAGTGTGGCCCCCGGTGAAGTGCGTGGAATCGTAGGACACAACGGTGCTGGCAAGAGCACACTCATGCGGATGCTTGCCGGAATCGAATCAGTTGACTCTGGCGTGGTCACAATCGACGGCCGTACCGCCCCCGGCAGAGCAGGGTTTCCCGAGGTGCGAATGGCGTTTCAAGAAACGTCGCTGGCGGGTGAACTGACCGTCGCACACAACGCCTACCTGTCGTCGCGCAAGCTTTTCTCAGGCCTACGCTGGCGCGCTCAAGCACGTGCCGCGATCAAACAGCGGTTGCAAGAGATCTTTCCCGGAAACACTATTAGCCCCGACGACTATGTCGATGACCTCACCCTGGCAGGGCGTCAAATGGTCGAAATTGCTCGCGCAACGCTGTGGGATGACACGCGCGTGCTTATCCTCGACGAGCCGACAGAATCATTAACGACGGATGCCACCGAGAGTTTCTACTCGTACGTAGCCGAGTGCGCAGCATCCGGAATTGCCGTGATCTTAATCTCACACAGGCTTGGCGAAGTGATCGCCGCCAGTGACGCAGTCACCGTACTCAAAGATGGTGCCGATGTGGGCACCTATCCAGCCGCAGAGCTCACCGAAGACGACCTCTTTGCCGCTATGGGAGGCGAAGAAGTAACGGCCGCCGAGAAAAAAGCGCGTGCACGCCAAGAAGTCGGCGAAATTACATTGCGAGTGCCCGCCGAAACCATGGACGGCTCGAGTTCCGAAATTGTGGTCCGCCGCGGTGAAGTCATCGGCCTCGCTGGAATCGCAGGACAAGGCCAAGAAGACATTCTCGAAAAGATATGGCGTCACACGAGCGGACTGACTGTTCATGGCCGCTGTTCGTATGTTCCTGGTGATCGCCAAAGGTTCGGAATCTTTCCGTTATGGACAGTCGGAGAGAACCTCGCAATCTCATCCATCGGAAAACATGCGAAGTGGGGAATCCGTCGCCGCCGTAGCGAAAACCGCGAAATTGACAGGTGGGTCAACGCACTGAAAATTCGCGGTGGCGCGCACTCGATGATGACCGCACTATCGGGAGGAAACCAGCAGAAAGCCATAGTCGCTCGCGCATTTGCCTCTGATGCCACCACGATTCTGCTCGATGACCCCTTTCGGGGAGTGGACGTTCACACCAAGGGCGAGCTGTATGAATTGCTTCGTGATGAAGCTGAAGCGGGGCGTTCCATTGTCTGGTACTCCAGCGAAAACGCGGAAATGCAACACTGCGACCGCGTATACGTACTACGTGCCGGACGCATCGCAGGAGAACTCGCTGGCGAACAGATTGAAGACTCCGCGATCATCGCACTGTCATTCGCAGAAACCAAGGTGACATCATGAGCGAGACTGTTTCTGTACGGGCACGCACAGGGCCAAGCCGTCGGCTGCCGCGCGGTTTCCTCGCGCGCATCGCCCCCTCCGGCATCACCTTCATTGCCATGGCGATCATCCTGATCGTCTGTATGAGCATCCAGCCCGCCATGATGTCGACGGTGGGCCTCACCCTTGTTTTTGCATCGATCGTGCCCATCGTTTTCGCTGCTCTCGCCCAGATGGTTGTTATGAGTGTCGGAGACATCGACCTCGGGATCGGCGCATACATCGGACTGGTCACAGGCGTATCGGCAACGATACTGCGCGACTCCCCGCTGCTCGGCTTCGTCACGCTCGTGGGGCTTGTGCTCGCCTATGCCGCAGTTGGAGCACTCGTGCAACTGCGCAAAGTGCCGTCGCTGATCGCGACACTGGGTGCGTCTTTCGTGTGGTTCGGAGTTGGTCTGAGCTTTCTTCCCACTCCCGGTGGCCGTTCGCCCGACTGGCTGTTCAGCTACGCCGCGTGGATGCCGCCCCTCGTTCCCGCGCCCCTCTTGGTGATCACTATCGCGACGGTTGCCATGTGGCTTATCATGCAGCGAACCCCGAGCGGTGCTCGCATCCGAGCGTTGGGCAGCAACCCCGTTGTTCTCACACGTTCGGGACAATCACCGCTGCAAGCACGCATGCTCGCATACGCGATCGCCGGGATTCTAGGCATTCTCGGTGGGCTTGCTCTCAGCGCCGAAATTGGCGGCGGTGACGTTGCATCTTCCGACGGGTACACGCTGGTAAGCGTTGCAGCAGTCATCCTAGGCGGCGGAACCTTCTTCGGCGGTCGAGCAACAGCATGGGGTGCCGCGTTCGGTGCCATTACTCTAGGCCTGCTCACGGTGTTGCTGACGTTCCTGAGCCTGCCATCATCCGTTCAGCCGGCTATTCAAGGTGCGATTGTATTCGTCGCACTAGCAGGCCGACTCATCGTAGAGAAGGTGATGAAATGATCAACCGGCGTAGAATCACCGCCCCACCATGGATCTACTCCATGGCCTTTGCAGCGGCCGTGCTGATCTTGATCGTCGTTGCGACAGGCCGAGGGGGTACGGCAACGTTCCTCTCAGCCCTCACATTGGTTCCTTATCTTGTGCTCGTAGGCACAGGGCAAATGCTCGTCATGACGTCAGGGCCCGGCAACATCGATGTTTCTGTAGCATCTGTGATCTCGCTCGCTGGATACGTCTCGATCGCCGTATCATCATCGACCGGATCAGCCTGGTTAGGAATCCTCGCAGCAATCGGCGTTGGCCTCGCCACCGCGTTCGTCAGTGTCATTGCTATCACTGTTGCATCGATTCCCCCGATCGTTGCCACACTGGCATCCGGTCTTATAGTGAGCTCGTTCACACTCACCATGGCGAACGGATTCTCAGGCACCGCGGCCCCTGGGCTACGTGCCTTCGTGAATGCGTCGCTCTTCCGTGTGCCGTGGTTGGCAATCTTGACTGCCCTGTTCACCGTCGGCATCGCACTGATGCTGATCTATACCGTGTATGGTCGCAGACTACTTGCGGTTGGCCAAGCGTATGGAGCCGCTGACTACGCGCGCATTCGCCCGGCCCGCATCATGGCGAGCACATACTTTATTTCGGGAGCGCTCGCAGGGCTCACGGGCGCACTGTTGGCAGCGTTCATTGCTCCAACACCCGATTTGGGTGGTGCATACCTGCTGGACTCCATCGCCGTCGTCGTAATCGGAGGAACGCTCATCTCGGGTGGTCGTGCGGTTCCGCTTGGCGTGTGGGGCGGCGCGATGTTCTTTATCTTGCTCGATGCTCTGCTCAACCTTGTCGGATGGAGCCTAGCCGGACAAAACATCCTGAAAGGACTGCTTGTTCTCGCCGTTCTCTTCCTCGCCGGTGGCCGCCCGAAACTGAACCGTAAACAGCGAGCGACCGGTGCCGTTCCAGCAGATGCTGACCCGGAAGACGCCGAAAAGCCGACCGTCACCACCCCAGGAGCCACCGCATGATTGGTCTCGGTACCTATGCGTTTTTTTGGCAGCATTCAGAGCGTGCGCCAGAGCCATTAACGCTGGTGGGGGCTTTCGAGCAGACTCGCGCGCTCGACGTCGAACTGTTTCAGATCTGCGACTATGCACCTCTCGATACGATGAGCGAGAGTGCACTGCGTGACGCAGCGCGAGCCGCTCGCGAACTTGGCATCACGGTCGAACTCGGCACGAAGGGAATCGTTCCCGAACATTTGTCGCGTTATCTGAAGATGGCAGAGATTTTTGATGCGCGACTCCTGCGCAGCATGATTTATGGGCCCGATAGTCGGCCCACGCTTGCCGAGGCAGAAACGTGGCTGCGTCACAGCGTGCGTGACTACGAGGCATGCGGGGTCACCCTTGCGCTGGAAACCTATGAACAGGTGGGCACGGCCGAACTCGTGGGCCTAGTTGATCGTCTTGACAGCCCTAACGTTGGCATTTGTCTTGACCCGGCCAACGTTGTTGCGCGGCTCGAGAACCCGCGCGAATGTGTTGAGCAGACAGCGGCAGTTACTCGCAACGTGCACGTGAAAGATTTTGCGTTCGCTCGGCAAGACGGCTGGGTGGGTTTTACCTATTCGGGTGCCGAAATGGGTCATGGCATGCACGATTACCGTCACCTACTCGACACCGTGAGGCCACGAGAACGCAACATCAACGAGATCGTCGAGCACTGGTTGCCGTGGCAAAACGACGCGACAACGACCATCAACACCGAGCGGGCCTGGACCCGCGCAACACTGGAATATCTGAGGAGCACACTGTGAGCACTTCGCACAAAATCGCGGTTATCGGCGCGGGCGGCAAAATGGGCATGCGCGTATCGAACAACCTTGTTAAGACTGACCACACTGTGTGGTACGTCGAAAAGTCGCCAGCTGGTCAGCAGCGTACGATCGATGCCGGCCGTGAACTCACTGAGGCGAGCGAAGCAGTGGCCGACGCCGACATCGTTGTGATGGCCGTACCCGACCTGGCTCTTGCTTCTGTATCGGCCGAGCTTGTTCCGCAACTGAAATCGGGCGCGATCGTACTGACGCTTGACCCTGCGGCCGCCTACGCTGGGTTGCTCACCACGCGTGACGACGTCATTCAGGCAGTGGCGCACCCCTGCCATCCGTCGATTTTTCTTGAGCGCACCACAAAAGAAGAATGGGCCGACACTTTCGGTGGCATTGCTGCTCCGCAAGATGCTGTCGCAGCGGTCGAAAGTGATGACCCGCAAAAACAGCAGGTGGTCGAAGACACCGTGCGTGCCATTTATGCGCCCGTGATCGATGTGCACTGGGTGACCATTAAACAGCTTGCACAGTTGGAGCCCACCCTGGTTGAGACTGTTGCGTGCATGATTGGTGCGCTGCTGAATGAAGCTCTCGAAGAAACCGTTAACACGATGGGTGTTCCCGAAGCCGCTGCCCGCAGCATTCTGTACGGACACGTGCAGGTGGCGCTTGCCAATGGTTTGCGTGGCGACAACCCGTTCTCTGACGCCTGCCTGATCGCTATGGATTATGGCCGCGAGTCGATCATCAAGGATGACTGGAAGAAGATCTTCCGCGATGATGAACTCGACAAGAACCTTGCCCGGATGCTGCACCTCGACAAGATCGAACGGTAATTATGTCTCGACTCACAGGGCGAACAGCTCTCATCACAGGATCAGGTGCCGGTATTGGCCGTGCCGTGGCTGAACGTTTTGCGCGCGAGGGCGCTCGCGTTGTGATCGCTGATCGCGATGCGGATGCCGCTGCAGCCACGGCATCCGACATTGGTGAAGCAGCGTTGCCGGTCACGATCGATATCTCTGATGAGGCGTCGGTAGAGGCGGGGTTTGCTGCGGCGGTTGACGCGGGCTGGGCACCCAATGTGGTGGTCGCTAATGCTGGCGTGCAACTTTTTGGGCACGACGCGAAAGCCGCCGATCTTGACCTTGATGTGTGGCGTCGCACGATCGACATCAACCTCACCGGCACGTTCCTCACCGTGAAACATGCTCTACGTAGCATGCTTGCTGCCGGGGGAGGGTCGATCATTCTCACCGGTAGCCCCACGGGGCTGAATGGCGAGGGGCAAGACTTCACCGCATATTCGGCATCGAAGGCCGGTATTCACGGGCTTACCCGCACCGTCGCCGCCGCATATGCCCGCGAAGGCATAAGGGTCAACACGGTTGTTCCAGCCTATACCGAAACCGGTCTCGTCACGACTATTTCAGACGACCCTGAGGCTCGCGCGGCCATCGTGGGCCGTATCCCTGTGGGTCGGGCCGGAACACCGGCCGATGTTGAGGGGATCATGGTGTTCTTGGCCAGCGACGACGCAGAGTTTGCCACCGGCGCGCTCTTCGCTGTTGACGGCGGCATGACAACCCTCTAATTTCTCAACGATCGAAACAGAAAATTCACGAGATGAGCAGCAGTAGCCATTGGTGGCGCCACGACAGTCGTCGTTGGCGTAGCGGCCCGTGGACTCTTGAGCTTCGCGATGACGAGCTCGCTGAAATCTCTGTAAACAACCGGATGCTGGTGCGCAGCGTGCGCGCTGTTGTGCGAGACAACGGCTGGAACACGGTTCCCGTTCGTGTGCTGGCCGTTGACGACGGTGCTGATGCACTGCGTTTAGAACTCGAGCATGATGGTCTGGGCGCCAGCATCCGGTCATATTTGCGTGTGGAGCGTGAGCCCGACGCCCTGGTGGTGACGTGGGAGGCCACGAATGGCGCCAATTTCGATACGTGCCGCACGGGGCTTGTTGTGCTGCATCCGCCGACAGATGCCGGTAAACCTGTGCGCGTGGAGCACAGTGATGGCGCGATAACCCACGGGTCGTTGCCCATCGATATCAGCCCACATCAGCCAATTTTTGATATTCGTGAGCTGCGGATTGGTGACGACACCGCGCACACCACGATTCGTTTTGCTGGCGATATTTTTGAGATGGAAGACCAGCGCAACTGGACCGACGCCTCGCTAAAAACATATAGTCGTCCGTTGGCCCTGCCTTTTCCCTATCCGCTTGGTGCAGGGGAGCGAGTTATGCAGTCGCTGCGTATTAGTGGCAGCGACGGTGCCCCGCATGCGCTTTCGATCGCCGATGCCGACGGGGCCGAGTCAATTACGGTGGAAGATTCCGGATGCCTGCCGACCCTAGGCGTTGAGGCGGCGACAGCGCCCGACCCTATACCCGTGACCAGTATTGGCAGCTTTCGTACCGTCGAACTGAACCTGGCAACGGCGTCGTGGCGTGCAGCGTTAGAGCGTGCCGCACGCGACCGACTGCCCCTTGATGTTCGCATTGTGAGCGATGGCAGCACCGCCCATCTACGCAGTGCCGCTGCAGCGCTCGCGGCACACAACGTTGTGCGCGTTATGGTGTGCGAAACCGAATGGCATATAAGCGATGCGCCTCTCGTAGCCGAGCTACGTGCAGCGCTGCATGAAGCGGGCAGTACGGCGGCTGTGTGGGGCGGCACTCGGTCGCACTTTACTGAGCTGAACCGCGAGTTTGCGCGCGTGCCTGCCGATGTCGACGGAATCATGTGCACCGTCACGCCCCTTTTTCACAGTGTCGACACCGAACAGCTCGTGGAATCAGTGGCCATGCAGCGTCTTATCGCCCGGCAGATTGTGCGTATGGCGGCCGGTAAACCTGTGCATATTGGCCCGGTAGCGCTGCGCCCGCGATTTAACAATGTCGCCACGCGTCCCCAACCGTTACCCACCCGAAGCGACCTTTCGCAGGGATATGGTGCCGAGTTCACCGGCAGCGTCGATCACCGCCAGAGTGCGCAAGAACTTGCCGCATGGACCCTCGCGTCGATCACGGCCCTGTCGGTCGCCGGCATCGACTCCCTGGCCTACTTCGAAACCTGGGGACCCCGCGGCCTCATCGACGACACCAACCAGCTAACTCCGGCTGGCGACATGCTGCAACAACTGAGCGCCCACAGCGGTGAACCGACTGCTTCCGGATGCAGCACTGACGGCCTCGTGTGGGCGCTCGCCGTCTCACCCGACAGCGCCCCCGCCATCACTTACGTCGCAAACCTCGACCGTCACGAACGCACCGTTACCGTGCGGAATGACGGTACAGACTCAGCGGCCGTGACGGTGCCCGCCGGTGGATGGGTGCGAGTGGGCAGAGAGTAATTCCATCATCGGTTAAGTGACCGAGCCATACGGGTATAGGTGTGACGCCTTCCACGTACAGCAATCGAGTACGCGAGGATGTTTTCGGGAATAGCGGTTCCTGCATACCCGGCGTCCCCAAGGTGATGAACATCGGCGCCCGCCATTTTTGCCGATAGTGCGAGTTGACGCATCGTCTGTTCGTCGGCGCCCTCCTGTGATGTCCCGATCGTTGTCATGGCAAGCATGCCGAGCTTGTGGGCGCGAGTGACAAGTGTATTGGCGAGCTCGAGAGATACGCCCGGGACTGTTCCTGGGGCGGGGATGAGGAGCATGTCGGCTCCGGCGCTGGCGAATGCATCGACATCGTCGATCTCAACAATCCCGTGAGCCGCGTTGAATACTCCAGCCGCGTGCATGCGCCCGGCAGCCAGGACGACGGTGTCACCGAGCTGCTGCCGGATAGACCGCAATGCGTCAGCGATTGTTGCGTTCGACACACCGGCGCCGGGGTTTCCCGTCAGCACAATCAAGTCGACTCCGAGATCAGCGGCAAGCTGTGCTGTTTCTCGTGTGGCTCTGCGTCCCTCCGGAACAAAGTACGAGCCACCATCGGGGGAGTGATATTCGTCGACCGGCTCAAGGTTTATACCTACAGGCCGACCGGTAAGACGTTTGATCTCCCGAATCATCTCGGACGGTGGAGTGTCGGCTGGGAGGCCATCAATGAACGGGGTGTGCACGTCAAAAAGGTTGACGAGGATGATGTCCGCACTCATCGCGGCCACGAGTTCCGCGTTGCTGACAGAGACAAGAACCGGTTGCGTGGTGGCGGCCACTTCGCACAGTACGGTGCGGCCTTCACTAGCCCGAATCGCGTGGATCAGCTGTTGTTTGCTGATTTCGGCGGTGTCAGAAGCTGAGTGATCGAGGAGGCGGAGAGTCATGGATATTCCTTTGTCTTAATTGGGGAAACGGGCGGCATCCACCTGCCGCGGCGTTCCCATTCCGTGCCGCTGGAGAAGAGCGGGTTGCTGCGAGCTTCTTCCAGCCCGTTCTCCCAGAACGTCTGAGGCCCTTCGGTGTCGATGGTCGAGTACTCCCAAGTCATTCCGTCCCACGCATACAGACGCAGTGCCGCCGCACCTGGGCCGAGGCCACCTGCGCTGAACTGCATGCATGAATCACCGATAGGGGCTGTCGAAGTGACATGTACATGTCCACACAAATAAGCAATGACGTTTGGACTGCTGCGCAACAGCGCTGCCAGTTCGCCAGCAGATCGGTCGACATAACCCTGTGCCCCAAACGGTTCAGTGCTGGTGAGAGGTCGAGTTCGCACAACGGGATAATGGCCTACCACAACCACCGGACCGGAGCAGTTTTCAATTGCAGACCTGAGAGCATCGAGTGCACCATCGGGGTCGTCTTCGCGTAGGACGACACCAAGCACCGTGAGGTTTTCTGTAGCGGCGCTCGGAACAAGTTTTGTACCGAGCGCCGCTGCGTAGCCGGTTTCTGCAAACGGAATGTCTTCGTAACGCTCCATCAACGGAAACTGAGCACCTCGCGTGACATTTGCACCGAGATCGTGGTTACCGGGAACTGCGAGCCACGGTACTCCCAGTGCATCGAGCCACTGTGCTGCGAGAGCAAAGTGTTCCGGAGTGCTTGAGCCACGGTTGGTGAGGTCTCCACTGGCAATAACGACGTCAGCGCGGAGCTCACCAACGAGGCTCCGAATTCTGTGCAGGCGAGCATACAATCCGTCGTACTGTTCGTGCCCATCGGGCTCGAGATGGAGGTCGGATACATGCACGATGCGCGTCGCGCGCCGGGTTCCCGGTGCCATATAACGTCTGCTTTCGCGAATAAGAGTGAGACGAGAACTAGCCTGCAGTTGCCGCGTCTTGAATACCCGTAAGAATTTGCGCCACATCCGCGCCGCTGTCTACGGTCAGGCCGATGTCTGACTTGATGCGCCCGTTGGCTGCGGCCCAACCAGGGTGGTTCGGGTAGAACCGGGCCGTGTTGAGCAGATCAAGATCGGCCTGGGTGAGTCCAAGCTCCTCGTCATTCACCGAGACGTCCAGTGCTGACTGGGTGAGAGCGAACAGACCTTCTGTCTTCGCGATCTGAGCGTAGCGCTCGGGCTCGTAGAAGCGCTTCAGAATCTCCTGCACCAGTTGCTGGTTACCCGGCTTTTTGAACGCCATCAGGTTGTCTTGAATGCCTAGAATCGTGGGCTCGGCACCATTGTTCGTGGGGTGCGTGGTCGCCGCGATGCTCAAGCCAGCCTCTTTCACTGGATCCATGAACCCTGGAACGTCTCCGAGTGGTGCGTATGTCATGGCTGCCTTGCCCTGAGCAAACAGCGGCCACGTTCCATCCCCGGTGTTGGACTGTCCTGCATTGGGTTGTGTGCAACCCTCAGCTGCGAGGTTCTGAAGAAACTGGAATGTTTCGACGTTCGTTTCGCTGTTGATCGTCCATTCTCCGTCTTCAAAAAATTCGCCACCGCCAGCGAATACCCATGCTGCAGCGTTACCTGTACCACCAGTAGCGCCCAGTGAAAGCGCGTAGGTGACGATGTCTCCGGGTAGCTTATTGATGGCATTGCAGGCATCGCGTAGTTCATCGAAGGTTGTGGGCACGTCGATGCCAGCCTCAGCCAGAATCTCTTCGTTGTAATACATGGTGTTGGCGCTGGAGACAAACGGTAAGCCGTATAGCCTTCCGTCCATTTCGCCGTTGGCTCGGAATGCGGGAAGGAGGTCGTCGATGATCTCTGGCGTCAGCACTTCGTCGCCCGTGTAAAGAAGGTCGGCTGCCGCGTAGTCCTGAAAATTCGTGAGGTTGAGGATGTCTGGGTATTGCTTAGTTTGAATGAGTGTGTTGACGGTTGGTTGCAGGTTTCCCCAGTCAAGAACCTGTAGGTCGACCTTCACGTCCGGATAGTCCTGGTTAAAGTCAGCGATGATTTCTTTCCAGTACCCCTCGGTTCCGGGAGAATACTGCGCAACGACGATCGACAGTTCGTCTGCTTGCTCATCGGTCGCGTTGGAGTCTGTGTTGGACGCAGGCCCGTTGGAGCAGCTTGCTAAGAGGAGTGCTGCGGCGGCCGCCGCACCGACTCCGAGAATTCGCTTGTTCATGGTGTTTCTTTCTGTGTGGTGGATTTACTTAAGAGAGCCGGCGGTGAGACCGCCGACTAGGCGACGTTGGATCAGAGCAAAGAGGATGACCGCGGGAATGATCGCCATGAGCGAGGCCGCGAACAGATACTGATAGTTGGTCTCGAACACTCCGACGAATCGTTGGATACCGACAGTGAGCACAACACGGCCTTCTCCGGGCTGGTTGAAGATGGTCAGTGCGATCATGAACTCGTTCCATACACCGATGAAGCTGAAGATCGCAACGGTGACGAGACCTCCGCTGATGAGCGGGAGCAAGATACGCACCAGTGTTCCGAACCTGCCGAGGCCATCAAGGGTTGCGGCTTCGTCAAGTTCGAGAGGAATCGCAGAGAGGTTGGCAAACAGAATCCAAACCGCGAAAGCGAGATTGAACGCTGTGTTGACGACGATGATGAACCAGTACTCGCCAATGGCGTTGAGTAGCAGTGCCTCTTGATACAGACCGATGATGAGCGCGATGCCGGGGAACATTTGCGTGACAAGAATGAGCCCGAGGAATGCGGTGCGACCGCGGAAACGGAGACGTGAGGCGGCATAGGCCGCTGGCACAGCGACAAGCAGTACGAGCGCGGTCGAAGCGAGAGCCACGGTGAGGCTTACACGAAAGTAATCGGCCAAGGGGATCTGCGTGAATACCTCGACGTAGTTTGACCACATCCACCTATCGGGAAGATAGGTGGCCGGCATCGACCACAGTTCATTCGTGGTTTTCAGCGATGACAGGAACATCACCAGATAGGGAGCGAGGAAGAAGACCCCGATAATGACGGACACCGTATTCGCTACTGGTTTCGATATGGCATGGATGAGCCGCGTTAGTGATCTGCCGAGCGGAGCAAATATGCGTGTGACTTTTACGCCCAGGGAAATAAGAGCGTCATCCACTGTTTCCGCCATGGCGCGTGCTCGCAACGCTAAGCGCGAGGTTCGATCCTTATCGGTCTCGATCGGTGAGGCCCAGCGCATGTAGATGAGAATGAGCGCGACGAGAAAAATGACGTTGAGTACACCGAGCGCGGCCGCCTCACCCGTGTCGAGTTGCGTGACGAACGCGATTTTGTACATCCAAGTGATGGTGGTGTCGGCCACGTTGCCTGCCCCAGCACCAGTGATGACCCAGATGACGGTGAACGCATTGAAGACGTGCAGCAGGTTGAGCACCATCGCCACAAAAATTGTTGGGCGAATCGACGGAATTGTTATGCGCCGCCAGATTGACCACGCACTTGCGCCATCGACGCGAGCGGCTTCCACTAATTCAGCAGGAACGGTTTTTAGCCCGCCGAGAATCACGAACGTGGTGAACGGAATGGACGTGATGATCCCGACCACCATGACCGAGGCGAACGCAGTTGTGGGGTCTTTGTACCAGTCTGGGTAGCCCGATATGAGGCCGAGATCGTTGAGAACCCGGTTCAGTACACCGGAGCGGCCTTCAAGAATGAAACGCCAGACAAGGCTTGTCATGACCAGCGCTGCTGCCCATGGAACGATGAGCGAAAAGCGTAAGAACTGTCGCCCCCAACCGGTTCCATTCAACAGCGATGCCAGCGCCAGTGAGACAACCATGGTGCCGACAACAACTACTACAAGCCACAGCGCTGTGTTGAGCATGATGTGCCCAAACATGGCTTCGTTGAAAAGGCGTAGATAGTTGGACCACCCCGCAAAGCCAGCGATTTGCCCGATCCTGTTCACCTTGACGAAGGAAAGGTAGACAGAGTACGCGGCAGGAAACGCAACGATAGCCATGATCAGCAGGACCGTGGGGGTAATCCACGGTATTGAGGCCACTGCCGCACGGATTCTCTGTAGCTTTGGTTTGCTGATCACATGCTCATACTGGTGTAGTCCGGTTATAAATGTCAAGGGTTTTGGGTACGTGATAGCGTCCATTGCGTGCACTGTCGGTAAACGTTTGCCGTGGAAGAGAGACCGGGAGGGTGAATGGCTCGCAGTCCAAACCGCCCTGCCTACACGGAAATGCTCGCTCCGCTGTCTGCCGCGCGACCAAAGGGAATCCAGGTCTACGAGCGATTGACTGCGCTCATCTCTGATATGAGCGCCGGATCATTACTTCCATCGGAGCGGGTGTTGGCCGAGCAATTTGGCGTGTCGCGAGTGACGGTGCGCAATCAGGTTGATCAGCTGGTCCGTGAAGGCTTAGTGACACGAGTTCTTGGGAGCGGAACATACACTTCGCAACCTCGCCTGCCGATCGCATCCGTGCTGCCGTCGTTTTCACGCGAGATTTTGGCATTGGGTATGAGCCCGGGTGCCCGCATCATTAGCGCAAAGAGAAAGGGCGCCAATTCGATAGTCGCCGACTCGCTGGGCGTCGGTCTCGATGCTTCTGTGCTCGAGGTCGTTCGGGTGCGAACCGCTGATGGTGCCCCGATTTCTTTAGAGCACACGTACTTTTCGTTAGAACGGTATCCAGGCTTGGAGACGGCGCCGCTCGAAGAAGTGTCCGTCCGCGAATATCTGCAAGAGAAGTATGGTTCCGGCGGAGTGCGAGCCGATCGGCGATTCACGATAGTTACGGTGGATACAGAAGAGGCTAAAACTCTCGAGATTGAGCCGGGAGCACCCGTGTTTAAGGCTGAGGTTACTGTGTTTGATGCGGACGACGAGGTTGTTGAAGTTGGCGCTGCGTTGCTTCGTGCCGATCGCTATGAGATTCGGATGCAAGTTGGTACGACGCGAGGACGACGGGTTCCTTGAAAGCACGGTGAAATCAACGAACATCGGTGATGAGGCCAAGTGCATTCTCATATTTTATGCGGGGTGACTCATATTCAGTACGGATCGACTAAAAGTAGCAACGGATGGTTTGTGATGTTTCCCGACCATGCTTGGCCATGCATGATCGGTGAGTATGCAGATGTGCGGGAGGGTTCAATGAATTGCCATCGCACTGGCTGAGATGTCTCGATCTCCAGTTTTTTATATCGTACGTCTTGACCGTAGGGCCACCAGCTCGCAATGATTGTTCGTCCCTCCGGAGTGACCCAGGCGCGAGTGAAAAGCCCAGCGGGTGAGTTTGTGTAGAACTCGGGGGCACGGCTCGGCGCAGTCGGGATCGAGCGCGCTAACGAATTTAACCGTTTAATGGCGAAAAACCCTGCCGACGGTGTAAGAGCATTACGTTTACGTTCTATTAATCCATAATCACCCAATACAGGCCAAAATGGTGAACTTGCAGCGTTACTCTCTTGACGCACGTTCAGGTCAGTTAGCCAGCAGCGAAGAACCTTATCGGATCCGACTGCGAACGATCGTGCAGTATTGCTCGTGGTGATCGGCAGCGAATCTAGCTGGTAGTGAAAGATTTTTCCGTGAGAATGTTCCGGAAAAACACTATTGCTTTCTACTTCAAGCTCAAATATTACATCGCGATACTTCGCCGCCGTACGGATTCGCCGCCGTACGTGTGCCTCGGTATCGCCGGGTACCGAGACTATTCCAATAACTCCAATACCTAATTTACCCCACATTTTCATAGCAAATTCCTGTTGGGTGCTACCTGGGACCATCACGTCACGTACAAGTTGGGTCCCTAAACTCTTGAGAAGCCCGCCTAGTTCTTCTAGTTCATTGTAAGAATAAGTGTGGAGCGCTGACCGGATGTCAAGCGGTCGTCCGCCTATGAGATTGGAAACGGGACTCAGTTGAATGTTTGGGTACCTGCGTATCGACTCCGATCCAGGAGACCGCAAAAATAGCGATGCGCCTGCACCTCCTGCAATACCATGTAATAGTGCGCGTCGCGTGAATTGCATGTGTTTGCTTCCCTGTTTGTGTTGCCGGAGCTAGTTAATTAATCTACGGGAGCACTCGCTCCATCAATCTTGTAATATGAACCTACTCGGATGCCTGTTCGTATTTGGATCGATCGCGTTTTTGCGATTCTGACCGTTGCATCGGATGCGCCATTACTTGATGTCCCTTGAATCAGGATATTTTCCACAACAGTAAAGGATGAAGGTACTGTGCCCACCTCATACACGGTGTCCGTCGAGGTGATGCCTGTATTAGACCATCCGCCGCGGAAATAGAGAACGCCGTTCTTGCGGCGAATTTTTGGGTGTTCTTCGGCTGAAATAGCGGAAAAACCAGTAGCAATTTCAAGGTTGACCCATCCTGTATCAGTTGAAATGCTGTTCCAAGGGCCGCTAGGTCCACTCGACGTTAATCGTAAGCGGCGATCGTCATTAGGGCCGCTGATGCGAACATCGAACGCAAAGTTTCCCAAGTTGAAAATTTCGACAAAGCTGTTGGTTGGGAATGGATTGCCAGCAAGGTCCTTAAGGTTTGTTATCGCGGTATAAAATGCCAGGCGGTGCTGACCGATGCTTCGCATCGTCGACAGCGCTTCTTCCAGGGTTGTCAGCGGTTCCCATGTCACTTGGTTACGTAGTGAGAGATCGTCACTGAGCGGCTGCATACCCGCCCCGATAAATTGCGTTGTTGGTACTGGATATCCGCGTGCAGTCTCGGTCACCTCGAATGCGCCGGGGGTGTCGTCACTGACGAACTCTTGTTGGATAACAAAACCGCCACCTGTTGATCCAGGATCGGCGGCTCGATTAATAACGTTTATGGTATAGAAGTTGCCAAACGCCCAATCGACTCCTTCGCACTCAATAAAACTCGGGTTTAGGCCTAGGTCTGCGTATGTCTTTAGCATTTCGCTCGCAGGAACAAGGCTTTCTGCCATTAGTTCACCGCCGGTGTTGAATACACGAATACCCTGCATGTGAAACAAAGTTTCGAGTTCGGGGCTCATTTTGTCGGGATGATATGCGCCTCCCATGCCTATTGCATAGCAATTAGGCCCTTCTGCGAACCCCTGACTTTTTGGTATCCAACTTTGCATGTACAGGTTTTGAGCTGCGCCAACATTTCCTCCATAGCGCATGGAGGGGATCTCCATAATGCCGATCTCGTTGAAGTCGTTATCTCGTCGGATAAATCGCCCTCGGTTTTGAAAACTCATGTCGCCGTAATTTGAGACTCGCGTGCCCATGGTCCACACGTCGTTGCGCCAGTCGAAGTCGTAATGCATTGGGAAGTTGTAAGTGTCGCTGGGTGCAACGCTGGACATATTTGGAGGAAGCGTTGTGATGTCTACGCGAGCGAGTACGTCGAGCGCTAGGCGAAGATACAGCCATTTTTTTGCTCCGATCTGTCGTATCACTGCCGCTTGCGACAGTGCACTCTTGCCAGCGACGTGAAAACATCGCAGATAAGCACCCGTATCCCAGTCGTACACCGATACAACCCCAGGGTCCGACACAGTCAGGATGTGGCCAGCATCTTCGTCGATGCAGAATGCCTGAGGAAACAGTTCTCCGAAGGCCGCGTCGGCTGCAGCCCAATCATCGTGTCGATAGACGAGATTATGGATGACTTTTTTGCGGTGTGCATTGCTGAGTAAGACGTTCGAAACGGTTGACATGACAGTCGCTCCTCAACCTGGCGCAGAAATAGTGGTCTATGCCACTATTGATCATGAGGTCGCTTTACGCAAGACCCTAAGGAGGTGGCAGTGTGGGCATCGAGTGGATACCGCTGGGGCTGCGGATGCAGGCAGTGCTGATGGCGTTGGCGTTTGTGCTTTCGCTTGTGATCGGCGTGGAACGGCAGTGGCAGCGTAAACATGCAGGCATTCGCACGCATGTGCTTGTCGGGGTCGGGTCGGCACTTTTCACGCTGGTATCGGCCCACGGGTTTCCATATGCTGAAATTGACTCGGCGGCAGTGGACCCTTCCCGCATTGCTGCTCAAGTCGTTTCAGGAATTGGGTTCCTCGGCGCTGGAGTAATCTTCGTACGTCAAGACATTGTGAGCGGTCTGACCACTGCTGCATCGATCTGGATGGCGGCCGCGGTGGGCATGGCGTGCGGTGCTGGAATGCCGACGCTTGCCGGGCTTGGGGTGGTGATTTACATGGTCACTACAACCGTGGTTCCATTCCTGCGACGTCGAATGCGAGTTAAGCGTTTGGAGGACGTGCGTGTTACGTACAAGAGTGGCACTGAAGTCTTGCATAGAGTGCTAGCGCTCGCCGCTGAACTGAATCTGCAAACGACCTTAAAATATGCACGCATTTTTGATGATTCTCATAAACGTGCCCGCTACGAGGCAGTATTTATGTTCACAAAAGATCGCAAGCAGATGGCTCGGCTTGTTATGGAGTTGTCATCGGTGCCAGGAATCTTATCCGTGACGACGCTCAGTGACGACGACCAAGGCTAAACGCCCGTCAATTACTGTGCGCCCCGGTCGCCCACCGTCGACGCCCGAACGATCAGTTCGGGGCGGAACCGCACCTGGTGGGGGCCGGGGCCGGTGTCGCCATCGACGATGCGCAGCAGCAGATCGACGGCGGTGCGGCCGATTTCTGCGGCGGGCTGGCGGATCGAGCTGAGTGGTACGACGGTGGCGGCGGCGAAGTCGATGTCGTCGTAGCCGATGAGTGCGATGTCTTCGGGCACGCGAATGTTGTTAAACAGGCTGAAGGCTTGCAGCACACCCACGGCGAGGAGGTCGTTGGCGGCGAATACCGCGTCGGGGCGGTCGGCGGCAGCGCGCGCAACTATATGTTCGCCCGCTTCGCGGCCTGCCATGACGGTCAGTGCCGGGGTGGTGATGATTTCAAGGGTCGCGTCGGCGATTTCGTCGACGGCCCGCTGTGCTCCGGCAAGGCGATTACGCACCTGGGCGATCGTGTTCGGTCCGCCCACAAACGCCAGCTTGCGTCGGCCGGTTTCGAGCAGGTGCGACGCAGCCAGGTAGCCGCCTTCGATGTCGTCGACGGCGACCGAGGCGAAGCCGCTGTCGGCAGCCTCGTGGTCGACCAGCACGACGGCGGTGCCGGTGGCACGGAGTCGTTCGAGGGGTTCAAGGTTGTCGGAGGCGGGGGTGATGAGCACGCCATTGACGCGCTGTTCTAAGAACAGTTCGACATAGTTCGCTTCGCGAGCACCGCTTTCGTCGCTGTTGCCGATCAACACGACGAGGTTGTCGTGTTCTGCACGGTCTTCGGCTCCGCGCGCAACCTCGGTAAAGAACGGGTTGCCGGCGTCGAGCACGATCAGGCCGATGCTGCGGCTGCGGCCAGCACGCAGCTGTCGGGCGGCATCGTTGCGCACAAAGCCGAGCGACGTGATCGCCGACTGCACACGTTTTATTGTTGCGGGTGCGACGCGTTCGGGCCGGTTGAGCACATTAGATACTGTTCCTACCGATACGCCGGC
Organism: Microbacterium luticellae; assembly: GCF_050408645.1. NCBI lineage: Bacteria > Bacillati > Actinomycetota > Actinomycetes > Micrococcales > Microbacteriaceae > Microbacterium > Microbacterium luticellae. Next base: position 431,090 of record NZ_JBNTKE010000002.1, on the reverse strand, counting down.
GGCGACGGCTACGTCGCGAATGCTTGCTGCCATGGGCGTTCCTCCCGTCGCCTACTGTCGGTGAGTGTACGGCATGAGCAGTGCGATGTGCCGCCTCGGGTTGTCATAGTGCGGAATGTTCCGGATGCTGCCCACCAACCCCGCAACTGGTCGCTGCGGCATTTTCGGGGTTTGCTACGGCCGGGGCGGTCAGCACGATACGGTGCCGACCCGAGCCCAGTTGCGCGGGTGCTTCGGTTATGGGCGTGGCGTCGGAGGCGGGCGTGGCGTCGCGCCGCGGGGCCGCTGGCTCGGCAGCATCCGGTGTCGCTGTGTGAACGCTCACGCGCGATGCCGCCGTGTCTGGCAGGTCAAGCGTGGCGGTGATTCCGACCGGAACATCGAGGTCAATGGTCAGCAGTGCGGCCGGGTGTGTGGCAGATTCCGGATGCAACTGCCAGTTGATCGCCAGCCGGCCGTAGGCCGTGTCGATGTGGGCAGCCGCATGGTCGAGGCCGTGTGCGGGCCGTGGTGCCACCCGGGTTTCACGGTAGCCGGGCTGTGCCGGGCTGAGCCCTGCGACCGTGCGATATACCCAGTCGATAACCGCACCGTAGGCGTAGTGGTTAAACGAGAGCATGTTGCCCTCTTCCGAGTCGGGTGCTCCGGCGTCCATGCCGCCGGAGTGGATGCTGCCGTCGGGCAGGATGGCATCCCATCGTTCCCACACGGTGGTGGCCCCACGGTCAACCTGGTACAGCCAGCTGGGTGCTTCGCGGCGCAGCAGCATCCGGTATGCCTCGTCGAGATAGCCGTTGTTCGACAGGGCGAACAGCACGAGGGGAGTGCCGAGAAATCCGGTGGCAATACGGCCATTTTCGGCGCGAACATTGTCGGCGAGGGCTGCGGCTACCGTGGCGCGCTCGTGCTCGGGCGCTATCTCAAATTCGAGGGCGAGTGCGGCACCCGTTTGCGTGCGTAGCGCTTCGTCACGCCACTGGTCCCATACAGCGGCGGCAATGCGGCGGGCTTCGGATGCCGCTTGCTCAGCGCGTGTGGTGTTGCCGGTCACGGTTTCGGCGCGCGCCAAGAGCCGCAGTGACTGCACATAAAAGGCATTGGCTACGAAGTCGCTCGACACCTTCGCCTGCCAGGGGCGTTCGCCGGGGGCGTCGGGGTCGAGCCAGTCGCCGTATTGAAACGGTTCGGTGGGCAGCAGTGTGTTGGTGCCGGCGCGGCGCTGTAGGTGTGTGACCCAGCGGCGCATACTGCGCAACTGCTGGTAGAGAACTTCGTCGCTGCCGGTGGATTCGTACACGGCCCAGGGCACGATGGTTGCGGCGTCGGCCCAACCGGCCCGCCCCATGTTATCGACGGGAACGCCGCCCATGTGCATGTCGTTAAAGCGAATAATGTCGGGCACGACCGAGGGCACGCCGCCCTCGTCGGTCTGATCCACCTCGAGGTCGCGCAGCCAGCTGCGCCAGAATCCTTCGGCGTGCATCAGGGTGTTGGCGGTGGGCGCAAACGCCTGCGCGTCGCCCGTCCATCCGAGGCGTTCGTCGCGCTGCGGGCAGTCGGTGGGCACCGATACAAAGTTGTCGCGCTGCGACCAGAACACGTTGGAGTGAAACTTGTCGAGCGCGGCGCTGGCGCTCGAGAATGACGACCGGGTGGGCAGGTCGCTCGAGATCGCGACGGCAGTGGCGCTGAGTACTTCGACAGGGCCGGTGACTTCGGCGTGCTGAAAACCATGAAAGGTAAAGCGCGGTTCGAGGGTGTGTTCGCCGTCGCTATCGAGAATATAGGTGTCGGTGGCAGCCGCGGTACGCAGCGCTGCCGTGTGCAGGTCGCCGGAGGGTTCGAGTACTTCGGCGTGCCGCACAACAATACGGTCGCCGGCAGTGCCCCGCACGCGCAACCGCACCCAGCCGGTGATGTTCTGTGCCGCATCAAATTGCACGCGCGCCACAGCGTTGGCGGTGTCGGTCGCGGTGGTGTCGGCGCGGGTCTGCGTCATGGGTAGTTCGGCGACGACACGAATAGGGGGCGCCGAGCGTGGTTCGAGCAGCGACGATACTGTGCTGTCGGGCTGGCCGGGGTCAATAACATGCACCGGATGCCACCCAGAGTCGTCAAACTCGGGCGTGTGCAGACCTACGAGGCGGCGGCGATAGTCGATGGTGGTGCCGTCGTAAATACTGGCGGCCTGTACTTCTCCGAAGCTGCCGCGCCACGACGAGTCGGTGGCGAGCACCGTGCCGTCTTCGGTGTCGATTTGGGCGAGTGCGCCCGACTGGTCGCCATAAATGCCGGTGCGAAACGCAAACCCCATGCGGCCGCGGTACCAGCCGTCGGCAACTTCGAGCACAATAACGTTTTCACCTTCTTGCAGCAGGTGCGTCACGTCGATGGTGTCGACAAGAATGCGGCCCTGATATGAGGTCCAGCCGGGAGTGAGCAGGGCATCGGTGGCGGGTGTGCCGTTGATCCAGGCGTCGACGAGGCCGAGCGCCGTCAGGCGTAGGCGTGCGTGCTGCGGCATCCGGGGCATGGTCCAGGTGGTGCGAAGAACAGCCGTGGGTCCCTCAACTTCGCTGGGGATGCCGATAAATGTGGCGCTGAGTGTTGTGGGTGCGGTTTCGATCGTGAGCGGGGTGCTCCACGGGCTCCAGCCGTCGGACGACGCGGCGCGAACGGCGAAGGTGTGCGTGCTGTCGGGTGCGAGGTCGCCCACGGGAACAGCCACTTGGTCGGCCGAGGCGATAGGGGCTTCCGGATGCAGCTGCTCGGCGCTTGTGTGACGGCCCTCGGCGCGGGCAATCTGGTACGCAACCTGCTGCGTGCCGGGCTGGTCGCTGACCAGCTGCCAGGTGAGGCGCAGGTCGCGGTGGGGAACACCGAGCAGCGCGTGAGCGTGTTGCGAGTGCAGTGCGGTGACGCGCAGGGCGGTGTCGTGGAGGGTGACGTCGGGCGTAAGCATGGCGTGATCCTTCTGGCGCGCGTCGGTGTCGCACCACCACTAGTTTGAATCGATTCATTATTGATTGTCAAAACCATTAGATACAAGCAGATACAACCGCGCTACCATCGAAGACACAGCACACAGCACAGCAGACAATCCAGCGAGTAATACGGCGTCTGCGCGCAGGCGAATAACTCAGCGAGGAGTAATCATGCAGATCGGTGTACACGGGCTCGTTTTTACCGGCCAATTCGACGAGCAGGGGCTCGTTACCGCAGCATCCGGAGCGCAGCAGGCCGGATTCGACCTGCTCGAACTGCCCCTCATGAACCCGTACACCTTCGACGGGCCCCTCGTACAGCGCATAGCCGACGACCACAACCTGGCCGTGACCGCCTCGCTCGGGCTCGATGCCGACCACGACCTCACCAGCGACGATCCTGCCACTCGCCAGCGCGGCCGCGACCTGCTGCACCGCGCCGTCGACGTCGTTGCAGAAGCAGGCGGCGCGCACCTGTGCGGGGTGCTCTACTCGGCCATGCGCAAATACATGCACCCCGCAACACCACAGGGCCTCGAATATTCGGCCACCATCATCAGCGAACTGGGGGAGTACGCGCGCACAAGCGGTGTGCAGGTGTCGCTCGAAGTCGTCAACCGGTACGAAACCAACGTTTTCAATACCGGCCGCGGGGCCCTTCAGTTCTTACAGAGCGTGACGAGCAACAACGTTGCCGTACACCTCGACACGTACCACATGAACATCGAAGAATCCGGGCTCTACCAGCCCGTGATCGACACCGCTACACAACTGCGCTACGTGCACATCGGCGAAAGCCACCGCGGCTATCTGGGCACAGGCACCGTCGACTTCGGCAGCTTCTTTCGCGCGCTCGCCGCCATCAACTACAGCGGCCCCGTCGTATTCGAATCATTCTCGAGTGCCGTCGTCAGCGAAGCACTCTCGAACACCCTCGGCATTTGGCGCAACCTCTGGAACGACTCCGCCGACCTCGCCGCACACGCCAACCGTTTCATTCGCGACCACATTCGCGCGGTCGACACGATCGCTATGCACTAGTGCTCGCGGGGCGCCGAACCGGCCGTCGCCCTGTCGAGCACCTGTAGTACGTGTTCGTATTCGTAGCCGGTGGCGCGGGTCATGCCTAGTTCGCAGGTGCGGTTGCATGAGGCATGTACGGCCGAGGCTGCGGCGCGTACGTCGGCGGCTTCGCCTTCGGTGGCTGATGCGGTGAGTTCCGGATGCAGCATGCCGCGGTCGCCCGCAAATGCACAGCACCCCCAGTTTTCGGGCACAACTACGGTGTCGGCGGCGGCCGCAGCCACATTCTGCAGCGCATCGTTGATGCCGAGTTGGGTGGATGAGCAGGTGGGGTGCAGGGTGAGCGACGACACCTTGTTGCCTTCGGGGAGTAGTGGCAGCACGGTGGTGGCCACGAATTCGACCGCATCGATCACCCGGATGCCGCGTTCTCGGGCGGGTTCGAGCAGTACGAGCAGCCCCTCGGTGCACGATGACGCATCGCACACGACGGGCAGTCGGCCGTTGTCGGTGGCGGTGATGAGGGCTTCGGTGACGCGCTGCTGCATGAGCGCATAGCCGTCGGTGAGACCTTTTGACTTCCACGGGGTGCCGCAGCACAGCGACGCGATGGTGTCGGGGGTTGTGAGGGCGATGCCTGCCCGTTCGCACAGGCGCACGAACGATTCGGCAACGCCGTCGTCGCCGACGGGGCCAAACATGGTGGTTGTGCACGACGAGAAATAGACGGCGGCAGCATCCGGCTGGTTGATAACGCGGCGTTTGCTGCCCCCGGCGGGCAGGTCGTCGGCGTATTGCGGCACCGTGTCGGCACCGAGCACGGCGCGGCCCACGGTGGTTGCGGCGCGGGTGAGTGGGGTGGGCAGTGCTTTTGCTGCCGATAGTGCCGTGCCGCCCAGGCTCGTGACGCCCGACCAGTGGCGGGCGGCGGTCTTCCAGCCGGCCTGCGCCAGGCCGTTCTGGTTTTCGGCGCGGAGTCGCCGCACCAGGTCGCCGGTGTTGATCAGTACCGGGCATGCTGTTTGGCACATGCCGTCGACGGCGCAGGTTTGCACGCCGTCGTAGTCATATTCTTTTTGCAGTGTGCGGGCGAGTTCGGTGTCGCCACGGTCGGTGGCGGCCTGCATTTCACGGCGCAACACAATGCGCTCGCGGGGTGTGAGTGTGATGTTGCGTGAGGGGCACACGGGTTCGCAGTACCCGCATTCCACGCAGCGGTCGACCTCTTCTTCTACCGTGGGGGCCGATTTGAGGTTGTGTACGTGCGCGGCCGGGTCGTGAGTGAGCAGCACGCCGGGGTTCAGTTGCAGCTGCGGGTCGATGAGTTTTTTGATCTGCCACATCACGTCGTACAGTTCGTCGCCCACCTGCCGGTTCACGTACGGCGCCATAATGCGGCCTGTGCCGTGTTCGGCTTTGAGTGTTCCGCCCTGCCCCAGTACCAGGTTCACCATGTCTTCGGTAAATGCTTCGTAGCGGGCGAGGTTGGCGGGGTCGTCGAATCGTTCGTTAATCAGAAAGTGAATGTTGCCATCTTTGGCGTGCCCAAAAATGACCGAACCTTCGTAGTCGTGTCGGGCAAACAGTTCGATCAGCTGCGAGCAGGTGTATCCGAGGCGTTCAACAGGCACCGCGATGTCTTCCAACAGTGCGGTTGTTCCCGAAGGGCGAGCGCCCGCAACCGCCGTATACAGGCCCTTGCGAATGTGCCACAGTTGCGCACGCGTGGCCGGGTCGTCGGTGAGTGTTGTGGGGGTCACGAGCGGCAGGGCAGCAAAGACACCGGATGCCTGTTCCCGGCGCCGCTGCAAATCAGCAGCGTTGTGCTCATGAAACTCCACCAGAAGGGCGGCATGGTCGGCCACGTGCAGAGAAGTCAGCTCGGCCGTGGCATCCGGGTCTTGTTGCGCAACGCGCAGCGAGGCGGCATCGAGCAGTTCGATCGTGGCGAAACCGGCTTCGACAAGTGCCGGAAGTGCTGCGGTGGCTTCGGCGAGAGAAGCAAAGATCAGCAGACCCGTAGCGAGGTCGGTCGGCACGGGAAGGGTGCGAAAAGTTGCCTCGGCAACAAAAGCGAGCGTGCCCTCAGAACCAATCACCAGCTGCTGCAAAATGCGCACGGGTTCGTCGAAATCGACGAGTGAGTTCAGGCCATAACCCATCGTGTTTTTGATGGCATAAAGTTGGGCAATTCTTTGCATCGAGTCGGGGTTGGCGCGCACGCGGTCACGCAACTCGATAAGCCCGGCATGAAGAGCAGGCTCACGCTCGGCCAACTGTTTGTCGGCGTCGGCAGCACCCGTGTCGATCACCGTGCCCGAAGGCAGCACGAGCACAGCCGATTCGAGCGTGCGATACGTGTTCGCGTGCGTGCCACACGACATGCCCGAAGAGTTATTGGCAATAACCCCACCGATCGTGCACGCGATTTCGGATGCCGGGTCGGGGCCGAGTTTTCTTTTGTATCGAGCCAGCCGCGTATTGACCGCTCGCACTGTGGCCCCCGGCTGCACCCGCACCGAAGCGGCATCGTCGAGCACCGTGATGCCACGAAAATGTTTACGAGTATCAATGAGCACGCCATCAGAACCAGCCTGCCCCGAAAGGCTCGTGCCGCCCGAACGAAAAGTGACCGGCACGCTGTGCTCCCGTGCGGCAGCCATCACCGCCGCCACCTCATCGGCGCTGCTCGCTGTTGCCACGGCGTGCGGGCGCAGCAGATAGTGCGAGGCATCGTGCGCGGCCGCCAAACGATCCGTTGCTCGCGTGCCCACCTCGGCACACACCGCCTCTAACGCCAAAACAAGAGCCGGGTCTACGGGCGTAAGCGTGGCGGTGGCGGTCACAGTAGTCCTTTCTTGGGCAGCAGCCGGTCGGCACAGTCACGCAGCTGCGGCACCGCCCTGCGGGCGATGAGGGCAAGGCCTGCGGCATCCGGATGCAAACCATCATGCAGGTAGTCGGATTCTTGCAGGTTCAACAGGCTGAGCCCGTCAATGAGCGCGAGAGCCGGGTCGTTGCGTGCCTCAACAGCGTGCGCTATGAGCTCGCGTGTGTCGGTGAGAGTAAGCGAATCGCGGACAGGCGCCGCGACAAACCTGCCCGAACCGTCACCCACGGTGGGGCCGGGAGTGTTCTCGTGCAGCGGGCACGCCACAGCCGTCATCATGACGACGGGAGTGCGCGGATGAGCCTGGCGAATCGTGTCGAGAAAACCGTGCAGCGCGGGAACAAAACTGCGCTGCGTGAAGGCATCCGATCCCACAATATTGATACCGACCTTGAGGCTAATGATGTCGGCGGGGGTTGCAGCAATCCGCTGGGCAACCCACGGATCAAGCATCGCATTGCCAGAAAACCCGAGGTCCGTAAGCTCCCACCCCAGTTCGCGCGCCGCCAACTGCGGCCACGTCGTGGTCGGAAAACGCGCTTCGTGGCCGTGGCTAATCGAACTGCCATGGTGCACCCAGCGCAGCCGCGCACCGTCTGCCGACTCTGCCGGCTCCGCCGTTACGGGCGCCGAGGCGGCCAGGGTGTGCAGCACAGTTTGCGCGCGATGCGGCAGCCAAATGTCGACAGCGCGTTGGCGGTCGGTGGGCGGCAGCACAATATCGAGCGTGCTCGCATTCCCCGCAATAAACGACACGTCGCCGGTCGCGGTGCCAACGATTTTGTGGCCTTCGTCGATCTCCGCGGTCCACCGGGTGACTCCATCAACATCGGCCGCGAGCGACACCGGCAGCATGGCACGATCGGGCCCCGCATTGCGGGTAAAAGTAGCTGCAAGCTGCAGCTGGGTCGCCGCAGTGCGTAGCGCCAGGCGAACACCGGCCGTCTGGCCATATACCCACGCCAGCGCGGGGCTCGGCAGCAGCGGTTCGAGCGCTGCGGGCATGCGCAGCGGCGCACGACCGTCGCCGTTCTGCACGACCTCTGCTGCTCCGCGCACACTCGCGTGCAGAACAGCAGAGGGCACCGGATGCAGCGCCGTCACAGCCGAACTTTCAGCACACCCACGTGCGGCGTCGGCGACGACGTGGGCACGGTCACGTGAAGGCCCTCGTGGTCGCGGCGCCAGGGCACCGAGCCGTGGCCGAGCAGTTCGACACTGTGCACGTTCTCGGCAGCACCGGCGGCGAGTGATGTCACCTGCAGTACGCCGTTGTCAGGCCAGGCCAACGCCGACACATACAGGGCGTCGTCGCTGGTGGTAAAACGCAGGTCGGCCGGGGTGTAGTCGAGTTCGCGGTCGTTATAGCCGGGCTCAGTGTTGTCGATGCGCACGGGCCCTTCGCCATAGATACGCCATGGTGACGTGCCGTGGATAGCTTCGCTGGCCGAGGCCATCCATGCGGTGAGGTCGTCGAGCAGGCGCTCGCTGCGCTCATCGAGGGTGCCATCGGCCCGCTGCGGAATGTTGAGCAGCAGTGCACCGTTTTTGCTCACGACGTCGACGAGTGTGCGCAAAATATGGCGACTGGTTTTGCGCTGGTGAAACATTTCGTCGTCGCTGAGGTTGTCAAACCATTCGCCGTCGCTGGTATCGAATTGCCAGACGTGTGGTTCGAGGCGGTCAAGCTGGTGCCTCTCGGAGTCGAGCAGCACGGCCCCGCGCTCGGCATCGTGCGGGTTTTTGATGCTCACAATGCCGTGCGCGTGCGGCAGATCCCACGTTTTTGCCTGGTTGTAATACCAGGCAAGGTATTCGAGGCCTGCCGTATCGGGGCCACCGATTTCTACCTGGCTGCCCTCATCAAAGGGCATGCGTAGGTCGTCAAAGTACACGATGTCGGGGCGGTATTCGGCGGTTGCTTCACGCATCATCGCCCAGTGCTGTTCGCGGACGGCAGCGGGCGCTGGCCCGCCATCGCGCGGCGGCAAATACAGGTCTTGAGGGTTCAGTCCCTCCCACCAGAGCCCTGCACCATCGGCAGCAGTGAGTCGGCCATCATGCCGTTTGCCGTCCGGGCCGACACCGTGGGCGGTGGCGAACCAGCGCCACGTCCAGTTGTTATGAAAACTGAGCCCAAACGGCAAACCGGCCCGGCGTGCTGCCCGTTCCCACGCGCCCACAATGTCTTGCTGCGGGCCCATGCGCACAGCATTCCACGGGTGCACGGCCGAGTCCCACAGTGCAAAGTTGTCAGCGTGCACAGCCATCGACATAAAGTAGCGGGCCCCAGCCCGGTAGAAACGGTCGATTAAAGCATCCGGATCAAAATGCTCGGCACGCCACAGCGGTAGCAAATCTTTGTAGCCAAATGTGTGCGGGTCGCCAAAGTGTTCGCGATGGTGGGCGCTCTGGCGCGTGGCGCGTTTGCGTTCCCACTCCTCGCTCACCTCTTGCATGCCGTACAGGTGGCGTCCGTACCAGTCGCCCGACTGCGCGACCGACTGCGGGCCCCAGTGGGCCCACACACCAAAGCGGGCTTCACGCAGCCATTCGGGCAGGCCATGCGCTGCCAATGACTGCCAGGTGGGTTCATACATTGCTGTCACGCTCCATCAGCACGCGAACATCCCACGCCTGCAGTTCGAGGGTGTCACCCGCGTCTCTTTCTTCACCGTCAATAGCGTCAACAACAGCGCGCTCCAGCGGCACAGAGACGGTGTTCCACGACCAGTTGTGCACAAACCATACGCGGCGGCCATCGGCGTTCACCGCCGAGTGGGTGGTCAGGTGAGTAGTGGCATCCGGATGCTGCGCAACAACCCGCCGCGGCTGCACCCCGGCCTCGTCCATCGCGGCCGCCACGGCATCGCGAAACAGTGTGCGCGAAGCAAAACCGGGCAGTAGCCAGGCCGTACCGGCACCGTACTGGTGGCGGGTGAGCGCTGGCCATTCGGCAAAAAATGGGTGCGTGAAGCGGGCGAGCACCTGCGCGCCCTGCGGGCGAACAAGATCAACGCGGCGTTCAACGAAGTGTGCCGCAGTGGTGTCTGCCGTGGGTGCCGTGGGTACCGTGCTCACCGCGTCGCTTGCCACGTCGCTCACCACCTCGAGGGGCGTGCTGAGTGTCGACGATTCTTCGAACTCCACACCGGCCGCCTGCGCGAGCGGGCCCAGCGGCCCCTCTGTGCGGCCTCGGGCAAGTTCATCGTGCTGGGCGGTAGCCACTGTCATCAGCACTGTGCCACCGGCCTGCACATAGTCCGCGAGTACCTCGAGCGCAGCATCCGGAACCCCCGTCAGTGCGGGAACAAGCAGAACAGGCCAGCGCCGCAGTAGCTCGTCGGCGTCGTTCAGGTTGTGGGCAGAAACAAAGTCCACCTGGGCACCGGCGTCGAGCGCTGCCCGGTAGGTGGCGTCAACAATGCGCTCATACGACTGCCGGTCGGGGTCGTCGCCCCGGGCAAACGGCGGTTGAAACGCGTGAACCCAACGGCTTTCATACGACCACACAATGCCCACATCGGCATCCGGAACAAGCTCCGCAATTGTGTTACCGGCAGCAGCAAGATCACGACCGATGCGCGAAACCTCGGCATAGATGCGCCCCGGTTTATCGGAGTGCGGCAAAATACCGCCCCACGCAACTTCGGCTCCCGAGTGCAGTGTTTGCCACTGCCAGTACGACACCATGCGGGCACCGCGGGCAATAAACGCCCATGCTGCCTGGCGCAGTTGGCCGGGGTACGGCGGAAGCTCCATGTGCGAGCCGCCGATCGGCCCGCCCCCGGTTTCGGTTACAAGAAAAGGGCCCTCGTGGGTGGCACGCATGCGGTCGGCCAGCTGCCACATCCCGCTCAGTGTTGTGGCATACCAGTGCAGTGCTTCACCGGGCTGCTGCGTCGGTGAAAGGTGATCTTGCGGCAGATAGTAGGCATTGCCCGACGGGATATCGAGGTGTTTGCCCAGCGTGTGGTCGTCTTGTGCGGGCCGGTTGTAGGCGATGCACGTGGTGACGAAGCGGTCGGCGGGCAGAATTTGGCGGGCAATCTCTGCCTGCCAGCCGATGAACTCGGCGGTCAGATCAGCCTGAAACTCGCGCCACGCGAGGTCATATGCGGGGGTGGTGTTGCCGCCCGGTGTCCACAGTTGCGACCAGTCGGTAATGCGGTGCGACCAGTACGACAGGCCCCATTCGCGATTGAGTGTTTCGGTGTCTCCGTAGCGGTCGCGCAAGCGACGACGAAACTCGTCGACAATGGTGGGGTTGTGCATCAGCAGCAGGCCGGGCTCGTTATCGACCTGTACGCCAATGACTGCCGGATGCTGCCCCAGCCGCGTCAGCATCTCGCGAATAACCGGTTCGGCGTGCGTGCGAAACACGGGCGACGTAAAGTCGACCTCTTGCCGAGCTCCCCATGGGATTGCTGTGCCGTCGGCGCGGTGGGCGGCAAGTTCCGGATGCTTCACCTGCAGCCACGGCGGAATGGCATAGGTCGGCGTTCCCACGATGACGCGCAGACCATGCCGGTACGCGGCATCGAGTAGCTCTGCCAGCGGTTCGAACCGGAATTCTCCCTCACGTGGTTCCCAATCCGACCACTGTGATTCGGCCACGCGGATCACACCGATGCCGGCCTCGCGCATGAGCGAGAGCTCGCGGTCGACGTTGGCGTTCGTGCGGTATTCGGGATAGTAAGCGGTGCCGAGAAGAACAGCCGGCTGTGCCGACTCCGCGGTAGACATGGTTACCCTTTCAGTGCTCCCGAGGCAAGGCCCTGCATGATCTGTCGGTTGAGCACAAGGAACAGAATCAGCAGCGTAAACACGTTGATCGAGATTCCGGCAAAGAGCGGGCCGTAGTCGACGACACCGTACTCACCACTAAAGTTCAAAAGTCCGGCCTGAATGGTGCGCAGCTTTGAGTTGGTGGAGAACGTCAGCGAAACGAGGAGGTCGTTCCAGATAGCAAGGAACTGTACGAGACCGATCGTGAACAGCGCGTTTTTTACCAGCGGAATGCCGATCGTAAAGAACGAGCGCACCATGCCGGCGCCGTCGATCGTGGCCGCTTCAAAGACTTCGCGCGGAACGGCCCTAAAGTAGGCGGCCATCATGAAGACAGTGAGCGGCAGACCGAGCCCCACATAGGTGAGGATCATCGGCCAGTAGGTGTCTGTCAGGTTCAAACGGAAATAGGCGATGAACAGGGGAATCAAGATCATCTGCCCGGGAATCATGATTCCCGAAACAAACATGAGCAGCGCCAGGCTGCGGCCCTTCCACACCATAACTTCGAGGGCGAAGGCGGCACCGACACCCAAGAGAAGAACCATGATGAGAGAGGGCACGGTCACGATAACGCTGTTGAGCAGGTTGGCGCCGATCTGACCCTCGGTCCACGCTCGCGTGTAGTTATCGAAGGTCCACTGCTGGGGCAGTGCCCACGATTCACCCTGCGTAAACTCAGCGGTTGTTTTGAACGAGCTCATGAAGAGCCAAAACATGGGGTAGATCTCGATCACGAGCAGCAGCGTGATCGCCAGCGCTACCCAGGTGCGACGAAAGACGCGGCGGCTTCGGCTAGAGAACCGGATGCCGCGTTCGGGCGCGGGTGCCGATAGCAGTGTGGCGGTGTTGTCAACGTCGGGAGCAATGATCGTCATCGGTCAGGCCTTCGTGATGTCCTTGCGGGAGAACTTGAAAACAACGATCGTCATCAAGAAGCAGATGATCGTGAGCGTGAGAGCGAGCGTTGATCCGTACCCGTAGTCGAGATAGGTGAATGTTGTCTTGTACATGTACAGCGTCAACGGCGATGTCTCCCATCCGGGACCACCGTTGGTGAGCGCAAGTACAGAGTCGAACACTTTCAGCGTTGCGTTGAGGCTAAAGATGACCGACGACAGCAGCACCGGCAGCGATAGCGGCAGAACAATGTGCCGCACCATCCGGAATCCTGTTGCGCCGTCGAGGCGTGCTGATTCGAGAAGCTCTTCGGGTACGTCGAGCAGACCGGCGTACAGCAGCACGGCATAGAAACCGATTGAGCGCCACAGGTCCATGATGATGATCACGGCGAAGGCCGTGTCGGGTTGGGCAAACCAGTCGACGGCGTTGATGCCAAAGGTGCTGAGAATCTCGTTGATAGGACCGTTGTTGGGTGCCACCTCAAAGAAGCGGCGGAACAGAAGGCCGACGGCCACGGTCGGCAGAACAACGGGGAAGAAAACGAGCGTGCGCACGATGGTCGACATGCGGCGCAGCACAAAAACGTAGAAGAGTGCCAGCAGGTAGCCGACGGCCACCTGCAGCACGGTGGCGACGATGGCGTATTTAAACGTGAACCACAGAACGGTGGGAACGTTGGGGTCTTTGATGAGGGTGACGAAGTTGTCGAGCCCCACGAAGGAGAACCCGCGCAGGTCGCCCTGCGCGAAGCTGAGGCCAAAAGACCAGAGCACCGGGATGATTTTGATGAGGGTGTAAAAAATAAGGGCGGGCCCCAACAGGATGAGGATCGCCTTTTTGTCCCCGAGTACATTCTTCACGTGCGGCTCCAGCGCTGCGACAGTCGGTGTAGAGAGAAAAGTGATGGGGGCCGGCCCGGTAACAGACCGGCCCCGTGAGTGCGGTTACTGCTTACTTCGAAGCCTCAAGGCCCGCCTGCAAACGCTTGGCGTAGTCGTCGGGGCTCATGTTTCCGGTCAGCAGAGGGCCAGCGTTCGTAGCAGCTTCACCGGCAGCCTTCTCGGGCAGGAATGCTTCCAGCCACGTGATGGTCTCGGTGGTTTCTGCCATGATGTCTTGAATCTCGCTGGTGAGAGCGGGAACATCATCCACGGGCTGGTTGAGCGTGAAGCCCGAGATGACACCCTGGTTGGCCAGCGCGCTGGAACCAAAGTTCTCGGTGATGCAGGTCAACCATGCATCCATGCCGGCGTTGTCGAGCTTGGCCGAGAACGACGTTGCAGCACCAGCGTTGGCCGGGTACTGGTCGATCGATCCCTCACCACCGGCAACCTCGGGCAGCGGCATAAAGCCGAAGGCGTCTGCACCGCTGGGGTTGGCGGCGTCGTCGTAGATTTCTGCGAGGAACCAGGTGCCGTTGTACATCATGGCGGCCTTGCCGGTGAAGAATTCATTCACTGCAGTCGCCATGTCCATGGTGCTCACACCGGGGCCAAAGAAGCCACCGAAGTCTTGGATTGCCTCGAAAGTCTTGAGGTACTCAGGGTCGGTGAACTTCGCGTCGCCGTCGAGAACCTTGTCGATCGCGTCGGGGCCAAGGTCGCGGAACATGTAGCCGCTGATCCAGCGGGTAATCATCCAGTCCTGGTCACCGGGCAGAGCGAACGGGGTGACGCTTGCCTTTTCGAGCTTCTCGGCAGCGGCCATCAGGTCGTCCCAGGTTTCGGGAACGCTGATGCCGTTGTCGTCAAAAATCTGCTTGTTGTAGAAGATGCCTTCGAGGTTGTACTGGTAGGGCATCGATACGAAACGGTCGCCGTAAACGTTCTTCACGGCCGAGATGGCACCCGGAAGAATGTTGTCGATGACCCCGAGCTCGGTCAGCTTGTCTTCGAGGTTGATGACGGTGTCGTCGTCGCCAAGAACACCGCCGGGGCGAAGCGGAGCGGTGGGTGCGGTAAACATGTTCGGCAGCGAATCTTGGCTGGCGAGCAGGGTTACGCGCTGGCTGACATCGGCCTGGGGGAGTGTCTCGACCTCGAACGGCATAGCGTCGTTCTCGGCCTGGCAGGCGCCTTCACCCAGGGTTGTGATTTCGTCGCGGACGATGGAGTTTTCTACAGCCGCGAGATATTTAAACTCACCAAAGCTGTCGCCGGATGAGTTGTTGTTGCTGCTGCCGTTATCAGCGGAGCCGCAGGCTGTAAGAGCAAGCGTCAGCACGCCAACTCCGGCCAGCCCCGTCATGAATCGGGCTGTGGTTCGGGACAGGGACACATTTCCTCCTCGAAAGGTGCGAAAGGACGTGATTGACACGTTTCAAGATGTGACGCTATGCGATCAAACCGCATGATGTCAAGCCGTGGTGAAAAAATGTATGGTGATAGTGGCAGAATGATTGAAACGTTCCGAAAATTGTTGAACGTGAGATTTTTCGCCGTCCATCTACGGTGTAAACGACTGCGCACAGGAGCGCTGGAGGAATAATGGCTCGGATTGGGATCCGTGATGTGGCTGCCCATGCCGGAGTCGCTGTGGGCACCGTCTCGCACTTCCTCAATCACCCCGACAGGGTCTCGCCCGAAAAGGCCGAACGCATCCAGGCCGCCATCCTCACGCTCGGATATGTACCCAGTCAGGCGGGTCGTCAACTGCGCACCGGGGTGAGCAACGTGCTGGGCTATCTGGTGCCCGATGTCAGCAACCCTCACTTTGCAGAAATCGCCGAGGGTGTCGAGCAGCGGGCCGCCGAACTGGGTTTTACCGTGTTCTTGGCCAACTCGCACCGCGACCCCACTCGAGAAGACGCATATTTGCGAACCTTCGAGCAGTACCGCGTGCGGGGGCTCATCGTTGCTTCCTACTCGCCGATAGAAGAACGCCTGGCTGTTTTGCGTAACCGTGGCACGCCATCGATTCTGGTGGGGCAAACCGCACGCACACCCGCGCAGGCGTCGGTATCGGTCGACGACGTTGACGGTGGACGACAGGCGGCCGAACATCTGTTGTCGCTAGGGGTGCGCCGCTTGGCATTTGTGGGTGGCCCACTCACGGTGCCCCAGGTGGCCGATCGACTTGCCGGGGCCAGTATGGCAGTGCGCCGCAACGGCCAGGCAGCGCTCGAAGTGATCGGCGTCGACGACCGCACACTGGCAGGCGGCCGCGCCATTGGCGAAGCCATCTTCGCACGCCCGCCCGAGCAGCGACCCGAGGGTATCTTCGCCGTCAACGACCTCGTGGCGCTCGGTATTTTGCAGGTGCTCAGCGCTCGCGGTGTGAGCGTTCCGCAAGAGGTCGCCATCGTCGGCTACGACGACACCGAGTTCGCCCAGGCGTCACTGGTGCCCCTCACCAGCATCCACGGTAGCCAGCAGGGGCTCGGACGCATCGTGGTCGACCGCCTCATGGACGTCATAGAAGAACGCGCCGTCGGCAGCCTGCACCACGTCACGCCTCCCCAGCTGATGCCCCGCGAGAGCACGACCGGTTTTCATAACGCCCTCGCGCAGTGACTAGGAGAATCGACCTCGAATAAATATGCTGTAAGGGCGGGTGTTGGGCCCTGCATCGCATAGCGGAGGAAGACTCATGACGCGACCTCAGTCGCGGCCATTGGATGGCCAGCTGCGACTCATAACGCGAGTAGCGCGGATGTACCACGAGAAGGGCTACCGGCAGGCAGAGATCGCCGAGAGTCTTCACATCTCGCAGGCGAAGGTTTCGCGGCTGCTCAAGCGTGCCATTGAGGTGGGGATTGTTCGCACGACCGTGATGGTCGCTCCCGGGCTGTGCGCCGAGCTCGAAGACGAGCTGGAGCAAAAGTTTGGCATTACCGAGGCTGTTGTGGTCGAGATCGACGAGGCCGCCGATGAGCGCGACACGATCGCGGCGGTTGGCGCTGCCGCGGCAGCCCACCTACGGGCGACGCTCAGCGGCGATGACCGGGTGGGTATTTCCACGTGGAGCCAGACTCTTATGGCCATGGTTGACCGGATGCAACCCTTAAGCACGCGCGGTGCCCTCTCGGTTGCGCAGCTTTTGGGTGGTATTGGTGTTGCCGAGGTGCAGAGCCACTCGCACCGCCTGCTGGGCGATATGGCGCGAGTGCTCGGTGCCGACGCCGTCTATGTTCAGGCCCCCGGGGTGGTGGCGGGCCGAGAAATACGCGACAGTCTGCTCGCCGATCAGGGCATGCGCGACGTCGTGCGTGCCTGGAAAGAGCTCACCCTCGCCGTGGTGGGAATCGGCAGCATCGACCCCACCGATGTGCTCGCCGAAAGCGGTAATGCGTTCACCGATGAAGAACTACAATTTCTGCGGGCCGAGCATGCCGTCGGTGATATTTGCCACCGCACATTCCGCCTCGACGGCAGCGCCGTTACCGGACACATGGACGACCGCATCATCGCCATCGAAAGCGCCGACTTTCTTCGCGTCCCGAGGCGCATCGGTGTTGCCGGCGGCCCGCGCAAAATCGACGCGATTCGTGGAGCGCTCGCGGGGGAGTGGGTAACGACGCTGGTCACCGACGACATTACTGCGCGAGCCCTTCTCGCGCAGTAATGCTGCTATCGGTGTGAGCGCTCGCCGTGGTTATGCCGGGAGTGCGTTGACCGCTTCGCGCAGCCGCGCAATGCCGGGCGCGATGCTTGTGAGCACGGGAACCGTTACGTGCGCGGCCTCGGCAGCAGACGCCATCGAGGCCTGAGCCAGAACAATCACATCGGCCTGCTCTGCCGCCCTCTCGATAGCCTCGGCAACGAGACGGTCGTGCGTGGTGCGGTCGCCGCCGGCAACAGCAGCAAAAGCGCCGTCAATGACCTCAGAAATAAACTCTGGCTCACGCCCCGCCACCTGTGCACGCTCCTTGAGCAAGTTTGTTGTGGGGTGCAGTGTGGTGGGGAGGGTGGCCAGCACCGCGATGCGGTTGCCGGTGGCCACGGCGTTGTCGGCTACGGCTTCATCGATCCGCAAAACAGGGATGCCTACTTCGGTTGCCGCGGGTTCAGCCAGATACGAGATAGAGGAGCACGTGAGCATCACAAGATCGGCTCCGCCACGCTTCGCTGCGCGCACCAGGTCGGTAACGCGCTCGGGTACGGAGTCGGCGCGGGCGGGGTCGCTGAGGTCGGCGACGATTTTATCGTCGAGATAGTTCACCACTGTGGCATCCGGAATAAGAGAGGCGGTCAGTTCTGCAACCGGAGGAATAACGACGGCGCCGGTGTGAAGAAAAGCAATGCGGGGTGAGTGCGTAGCCATGAGAGCCCTCTCGCTATGGTCGACTAGAAACACGGTGGTGTGTCATGAGAGTACTCGGGAAAAATCCGAGCTGCAATATTATTCAGGGCTGCGAGAAGTTGCAACGGTGGTATTCTGACCGAGAACCATTGCACGACAGGTTCGCCATTTTGTTCGCCCCCGCAAGGAGGAATCAGTGACTGCGCCTCTCGCTGCGCGCCCGCATGCCCCGCTTCGTCCACTCACCGCATCTCACGCCCAGTGGGCACGTGGTTTTTGGGGAGACGTGCATGAGCGCACTCGCTCAGTAACCGTTCCCAGCATCTGGAACGACCTCAGTAACCCCGAGGTCAGCCCCGGTCTGCGCAACTTTCTCATCGCCGCAGGCAAAGAACAGGGCGAACACATTGGCCCACCCTTTATGGACGGCGACCTCTATAAGTGGCTCGAAGCTGCTATTTCGCAGCTCGAAACCGACCCCGAGCCATGGCTGGCCGAAACAATCGCCGAGATGGTGGCGCTCATTGCCTCGGTGCAGCGCGACGACGGCTATGTGCACACGCCCACCCTCATCGCTGCACGCAATGGTGTCGGTGCAGTAGAGCTGGCTGATCGCTTTCACTTTGAAACGTATAACCTGGGTCACCTCATTACCGCGGGCGTGCGCCACTACGAGGTCACCGGCGAAACAACGCTGCTCGACGTAGCCAAAAAAGCTGCCGCCTACCTCGAAGGCCTCGCCAACAACGAGCCCCTCGAACTCGCCCGAAGCGCCATCTGCCCCTCGCACTACATGGCCGTCATCGACCTCTACCGTGTGACCGACGACAAACGCTACCTTGAACTGGCGAATGCATTCGTGCGCGTGCGCGATGACTTTCACGGCGGCGACGACAACCAAGACCGCCTGCCCGTGCGCGAACAAAAAGTCGTTGCCGGGCATGCTGTGCGTGCCAACTACCTCTACGCCGGTCTCGCCGACCTCGTCGCCGAAACCGGTGACGACGAACTCACCCGCGTGCTCAACGGGCTGTGGAACGACGTCGTCGACAACAAGCTCTACATCACCGGCGGTTGCGGTGCGCTCTACGACGGCGCATCGCCCGATGGCAACCCCTGGCAAGAAGACATCAGCCGCGTACACCAGGCCTACGGCCGCGCCTACCAGCTGCCCAACACCACCGCCCACAACGAGTCGTGCGCCAACATTGGCATGATTCTGTGGAGCGAACGGATGCTGGCGCTCAGCGGTGAAGCTCGGTACGCCGATGTCATCGAACAAATCGCCTACAACAGCCTGCTGGCAAGCATCGGCCTGGGCGGACACGAATACTTTTACACCAACGCACTGCGCCAGGTGCGCGACCTGCCTTTCCCGTTGCGCCGCCCCGGCGACACCGGCCAGCAGGTTGTTCCAGCCCCGCCGCCCTCCGACGAGCGGGTTCGTGAGTCATACCTGCCGTGCTACTGCTGCCCGCCCAATATCGCCCGCACCCTGGCACGCTTCCACGAGCGCGCTGCCAGCGCCTCGAGCGAGGGGCTGTTTATTCACCAGTACGGCGGTAGCGATGTGCGCTGGGCCGACGGCGAACGATCCATCGCTCTCAGCGAAGACAGCAACTATCCCTGGAACGAGCGCATCACCTTTACGGTGACCGCAGCCACCGGCGGCGGCCTGCCCGTGCACCTGCGTATTCCCGGCTGGGTGCGTGGTGCACAGCTGAGCGTCAACGGCGAGGCCGTCGACGTTACCGACCCCTCCAGCTACACGCGCATTGACCGCGAATGGAACGACGGCGACACCATCGAACTGGTGCTCCCCATGCCCGTGCGCGTACTGCGTGCACACCGTCTGGCAGAAGAAGTCACCAACCAGGTTGCTGTGCAGCGCGGCCCGATCGTCTACACGCTCGAAACACACGACCTTCCCGAAGGCGTGCGTCTTGAGCAGGTAGCGCTGCGCCGCGGCACCACACTCACCCCCGAAACCGCAACGATCGCGGGGCACGAGATTGTGGCGCTGGCAGGCGAATTCGCTGTGCTGCCGGCATCCGGTTCTGAAGAGCTCTACGAAGACCTCACCAGCGAACCCGTGCAGACAGTCAGCGCCCGACTCGTGCCCTATTACACGTGGGCCAACCGTGGGCCGGGCGAAATGAGTGTATGGCTGCCGGTGGTGTGGTGATGACTCAACAGTTTGTTATTGCCACCTACGTCATTGAGACATCGCAGCCACTGCAGCACACGGCAGAGGTACTGGCGGGAGAACAATCCACCGGCACCTTTGTGCGCGTGGCTCGTGAGTCCGACGACCTGCGGGCGCGGTTTGCCGCGCAGGTGGACAGCATAGAAGAGATTCCTCTGACGGGAGCATCGCCCCTGCCCGGCGCGATCGGCGACCCCGCCCAGCGGCGCCGCGCACTCATTAAGGTGCGTTTTCCGCTCGACAACTTTGGGCCCTCACTGCCCAACCTGTTGGCGGCCGTTGCCGGTAACCTCTACGAGATTAAAGAGCTTGCCGCCATCAAACTCGTCGACCTCGACCTGCCGCAGGCCTTCGCCGACCGCTACCCGGGCCCGAAGTTTGGGCTCGCTGGCACCCGCCAGCTCATGGGGCGCGACAGCGGTGTGCTCATCGGCACGATCGTCAAACCGAGCATCGGACTCAGCCCCGAAGAACTCGCCGAAGTCGTCGACGAACTGGCCACCGCCGGAGTCGACTTCATTAAAGACGACGAACTGCAGGGCAACGGCCCGCATGCGCCCCTCGAGGCCCGCGTGCGTGCCGTTATGCCCGTGCTCGAAAAACATGCTGACCGCACCGGCAAAAAGCCGATGTTTGCGTTCAACATCACCGACGACATCGATCGCCTGCGCGCCAACCACGACCTCGTGGTCGAGGCGGGCGGCACGGGTGTGATGGCCTGCGTCAATCTCATTGGGCTCTCGGGACTTGCCTATCTCAACGCCCACACGCAGGTGCCCATTCACACGCACCGCACCATGCTCGGTGCCACCATTCGCTCCGACCAGATCGGAATGGGGTACCGTGCCTGGCAGAAGCTCGCGCGACTGTCAGGGGCCGACCACTTGCACACCAACGGCATTAGCAACAAGTTCTACGAGAGCGATGACGAAGTGCTCGCCTCGATCGCCGACGTGCGAGAACCCCTGCTGGGCCTTACCCCCACCATCCCCGTGCTTTCATCGGGGCAGTGGGCCGGTCTTGCCCACGCCACCTACCGTGCCGTTGGGTCGAGCGATCTGTTAGTGCTCGCGGGCGGCGGTATTCACGGGCATCCGGATGGCCCCGCCGCAGGCGTTGCCAGCATGCGTGACGCGTGGGCTTCGGCCGAGCGTGGTGAAGATGCAGCCACAGCACTAGCCGCTTCTTCTGCATTGCAGCGCGCGACCGAACAGTTCGGGCCCGTTCGTGACTAGAAAGCGGGTGGGCTTTTACGGCGACGACTTCACCGGCAGCGTCGACGTACTGTTGCAGTTTGCCCGCCACGGTTGGAGCGGCACGCTCTTTGTTGGGCTGCCCGACCCTGAAGTGCTGAGCACTGCCGCGCGTGATCACGACGTTATTGGTATCGCCGGTATTGCTCGGTCACTGCCGCGTGCGGCCATCGCTGCCGAGGTTGCCCCGGTGCTGCGCGAACTGCACCGCATCGGCTGCGACATCGTGCAATATAAAGCCTGCTCGACGGCCGACTCATCACCCACCGTGGGCAGCATTGGGCGGGTGATCGAGGTCGCTCGTGACGAATTTGGCCCGGCCCCGATTCCGGTGGTGTTCGCGCAACCCGACTTTGGCCGATACACCGTATTCGGGCACCATTTTGCGGCAGAAAATGGCACGGTCTATCGCCTCGACCGGCAACCGACCATGTCGCAGCATCCGTCAACACCCATGCGTGAGTCCGATTTGCGCGTGCACCTGGGTGAACAAACTCCGCTACCCATCGGTGGCATCACGGCGGTGGAATATGCCACGCACTATTCCACGGGCGCAGCGCTTGCCGCGCGGCTGCAGAGTGCACCGGATGCCGCGATGGTGCTCGACGTTCTCGACGACACCCACCTCACACTCATCGGCGAAGCCGTCACGCAGGCCAGCGAACCGGTTTTCGCGATCGGGTCGGGAGGCCTCAGCTGGGGCATCGCGTCGACCGACTCCCGCGACAGCGCCCATACGCTGCCCCACGCCACACCCCAGCGCGGGCCCGTATTAGCGGTGTCGGGCAGCCGGTCACCGCAAACACAGCGACAGATCGCCCGGGCGGTAGCATCCGGTTGGGCACTGCTTGAGCTGCCTGCGACACCGGATGCCTGTGTCCCAGCGATCACGCAGGCAGAGCGCCTGCTCGCAGAAGGCACGAGCGTGGTTTTCTCTTCGCACGATCTCGACCTGGGTAGCGGCGAGGCAGCGCTGGACGCTATTACCGAGACGGCCGCCGAGATTATTCGCGGTGCCGGTGGTGGCGCCGGGCGCATTATTGTGTGCGGCGGAGATACCTCGAGCCGTATTGTGTCGCGGCTAGGAATCCGTTCGCTGGCTATCGCGGCGCGCCCCGAAGGCAATATTGTGCTGCTGCGCGCCCACGCTCCCGGCAGCGACATCGACGGCGCCGAACTGCTGCTCAAGGGCGGACAGGTCGGCGCTGATGGGTTGTTTGAACAGATTCGAACGCTCGACGCATAGCGCGAGCCAGCAGTACGACTGCATAGTTCAGGGCGCCGACGAAAGCACGTCGGCGCCCTGAACTGATGGTGGCGGGGTTACTGCTGCGAGTCGAGCAGCGAGAGCCGCACCGTCCACGAGGTGTGTTCGCGCGGAATCCGGTACTGCTCGGGCATGGGTGGCCCCACCGATGCCGAGCCGAGGCCCATCTGGCGGTAATCAATGTTCAGCCACACGCTGCCGCTGTCACGCAGTTCGTGATGGTGGGTGGCGCGCTCCAGGTCGTGCGAGGTCCACCGACGCACGGTGAAGTCGAACGGCGTCACGCCCTCTACCCGCAGGCCGGTGCCCGACGTGGTGCGCAGTTCGAGCCAGCGGGTGTCGACATGGTTGCCGTTTTCTTGCGGCACTTCGTAGCGCACCTGCAGGTCGTCGATCGTGCTGTTCCACAAGCCCAGGCGTGCGCCCTCCCACGAGTCAACGTAGGTTTCTTCGGGCCCGCGACCCCACCAGCGCACAGTGTCGAACTCGGCCGGAAGCGCAAACAGCGTGCCGATGCGTGGCAGCCACACGTCGTGGTTTTGATACGGCGTATCGTGCCACGGCCCCGTAAAATCAACCTCGGTTGTTAGCTCAACACTGTCGCCCAGGTCGCGCCAGCGCATGCACCACTCGGCCGCGTGCGAACGCGTGGCCGCAGCCATCCGGCCCCGCACCACCACGGTGTCATCCACCACAGTCACGTCATCGACGCGGTCAAGAAGCCGGTTCTGCCCCACCGCATGCCACATGGCCGCAACATTGTTGAGAGTGCCCTGCCCGCGGTCGTTCTCGGTCGGCGCCCGGTGCAGGTCGAGCCGGGGGCTCTGCCCGTTTCCTTCCGCGGCAAGATTCCAGCCGCCCAGCGTATGAAGGCGGCCGGTCTGGGAGTCGATACGTGCCACACCCACCGCGAGCGTCTGGCCCACAGCATCCGGGGCAGGGGTACTCGCTGTGGGGCGCGCAGGCTCGCTCGGTGCGAGGTTGTCGTGCTGACCCCACGCCAGCACATGCCCGGCCGGTGCCCACAGCTCATCGGCTGCCAGCACCGCCTCGACCGTTGTCACACCGGCAGCACCCACAACCTCGGCAGGGAGCGCAACCGTGGCTGATTCACCCGCGGCAAGCACACCCATATCGAGGTCAAAAGTAGTGGTTGTGGCATCCGGATGCTGGTGCACCACGCGCCACTGAATGTCGTCACTTGCCCGACTGTGCCGGTCATTGAGCACCGTCACATCGTTGGCCGTCACCGTCACAATAAACGGTGCATAGGCGTGCGTGAGCTGGCCAATAGCGGGCGACGGAGTGCGGTCAGAAAACATGAGACCGTGCAGCGTGTAACGACCACCATTGGGCTCGTAGTCGACGTCTTGCCCGTGCATAAAATACGGCGTGCCATCGGGGGTTTGTGCCGCGAAACCGTGGTCCATCCACTCCCAAATAAAGCCACCACAAATGCGGTCGTACCGGCGCATAATTCGCCAATAGTCAGCCAGCGAACCGGGCCCATTGCCCATCGCATGCGCATATTCCACGAGCAAGAATGGCAGGCCACGGCGCCGCTCATCGTCGGCGTCGCTAATGGGGTGCGCATCGCCCGCTTCGTTTTCGGCGGTGTCGTTGCCCGTGCTGTCGCTGTCTTCGTCGTCACTGTCGTCGTCGGCAAAAACCATGCCGTGCATGCTCAGCCGGCCACCGCGAGGTTCTT
Organism: Microbacterium luticellae; assembly: GCF_050408645.1. Classification (NCBI taxonomy): domain Bacteria; kingdom Bacillati; phylum Actinomycetota; class Actinomycetes; order Micrococcales; family Microbacteriaceae; genus Microbacterium; species Microbacterium luticellae. Next base: position 406,827 of record NZ_JBNTKE010000002.1, on the reverse strand, counting down.
CGCGTCGCCCAATCTGCTCAAGAAGCTCAAGCGAGGGGTACATGACCGAATAAAAATCCGAGTCACGGTAGCGCGGGTCGCGTTCGTACAGCACCGGGCGCGACGGGTCGCGTTCGCGCAGCCACTCGCGCATCTCGCGAAACGCGTCGCCCGTCATGCTCTCGTTGGCCGTTGACCAAATAACAATGCTCGGGTGATTCTTGTCGCGCTCTACCGTGCGGTACAGGCGGTCCATGATCGCGTCGCGCCACTCGGGCAGTGCCGGAGGGTTGTTCTCCCAGCCCTCATAAATAAAACCGTGTGTTTCGAGGTCGCTTTCTAGCACCACCCACAGCCCGTATTCATCGCACAGACGCAAAAATTCCGGATGCGGCGGATAGTGGCTCGTGCGCACGGCATCAACGTTGGCGCGTTTCATCTGCACGATGTCGTCAATCATTGCCTGGCGATCCAGCGCGCGGCCGTGGCGGGCATCGTGCTCATGACGGTTGACGCCGCGGAAGGTAACCGGAGCCCCGTTAATAAGAAGCACGCCGTCAGTAATTTCTACGCGGCGGAAACCAATGGCTAACTCAATTTCTTCACCCGTTGAGCGCAGTGTTCCGCGGTACAAGCGTGGCGATTCGGCGCTCCACGGTTCGACGGGCACGCGCACTTCTTCGCCCGTTGCCATCGTGATGCCCAGTTCAGGAATCTCGACCGTCGCATTCGTGGTCGCATCAACACGCAGTGTGCCCATGCCGGATGCCGCGTCATAGTCGGCGTGCACAAAGTGATCATCGATCGCGCCCGCGGGCCGTTCAATGATCTCGACATCACGAAAAATGCCCGGCAGCCACCACATGTCTTGGTCTTCGAGGTAGGTGCCCGAAGAGAAGCGGTGCACCCGCACAGCCAGAGTGTTGCTGCCTGCGCGGAGCGGCGCGTCGAACTCGAAGGGCAGGCGCGAACCATTCGACCAGCCCAGTTCAGTGCCGTTCAGCCACACTTTGGCGCACGAGTCAACGCCCTGAAAACGCAGCACGGCGTTGTCGAAGTCGGCCGGTACATCGAAGGTGAGCCGGTAGTCGCCCGTAGGGTTCTCGGTAAGAACACGCGGCGGATCAATCGGCATCGGGTAGGCAGTGTTCGTATAGATCGGGCCCTCTGCCGTACCCAGCATCGACCGCGCGGGTCCGCCAGCCAGCGGCGTGAATTCTTCGAGCACCCAGTGGCTGGGCACCGGCATGGCGTCCCACGCGCTGTCGTCAAAATCGTCGCTGATGAACGCGGTTCCGGTGCCCGCCGCGGTGGGGGAGAGCCGAAAACGCCACGTGCCATTAAGGCTTAGCGTGCGAGCATTCGTCACCGCATCGGCGCGTGCTGTGCGTCGCCCCGCGCCGGGTGCATAGCTCTCCCAATAATTGACGGTCACAGGTACTCCTCGGGGTCATCGGCGATCGGTGTGGGCGCAGGCCCCAGCTGGGCGATTGCCGTATATACAGCATCCGGAATCTCGGTCGTAGCCAGCGCTACCAACTGTTCAAGCCGTGCCACAGAATTAACCCCCACCACACTGCTGGCAATATGGGGTGCGCGCATCGACTCATGAAGAGCCACAGCAGCAAGCGGCACACTGTGGGCGGCGCAAATGTTTTCTACCTGCACAACCCATTCCCGCAGCTCATCGGTGGCGGGAGTGTAGGCATAAGAACGCCCGTGCACACTGCCCTTGGCCAGCAGATCGCCCCCAAAGGGCGCAGCGTTAAAGGTGATCATTCCGCGCTCGTGCGCATTGGCGAGCAGGTTGGCTGCCGAATGGTCGACGAGCGTATACCGGTTGTGGGTGAGCACCATGTCGAAAACACCCGTGTTCACATAGCGTTCCACCACCGGGGTGCGCCCGGCAGCGATGCCAATCGTGTCAACGACGCCCTCGTCGCGCAGGGCAACAAGCGCGTCAATAGCGCCACCGGTGCCGGATGCTTCAGCAAAGGTGATGCTGTAGGGATCATGCAGGTGCAGATGACGCACCCGGTCGATGCCGAGTCGTTCGAGACTCTCGTCGAGCGACTCGCGCACGCGGTCGCCATCGAAACGGCCGGTGCCGGGTTCGCAGTCGACCTTGGTGATGAGCCGGTCGATAGCGCGCTGTTTTTCTTCACCGGTGAGTTCGCGCAGCGCAGCGCCCAACGCCTGCTCTGAGCGGCCCTGAGCATAGGCGTTCGAGGTATCGACGTAGCCGGGCGCTCGCAGCAGAGCGAGGGCCGTGTCGATGGCTTTTCGTTCTTCGGGGCTGCCGGGCTGGGTGTTGTAACCGAGTGGTGAGGTGCCGTAGGTAATCGCGCCGAGATACGGAAAGCGGGGGTGCGGAAAGCGGGACAGGGGTGATGCAGAATGGGTACTTTGCATAAACATTCTCCAATGAATCTGATTGCAAGCCTACCGAGGGTGGCCGGCAAACCCAAGCGGACATATTGACGAGACTCTTTCGCTCCCCTATCGTATGAAACGATTCAGTTTTGTTGTAGGCGTCGCCCCAGCGCCCTTCCCGTTAAGGCCGCAGCGACCTTCTCTATAAGAAAGAAGTGCACCGTGAGCACACTCTCTTCCGCCCATCTTTCCGAGCTTGAGAAGCAAGCTATTGAGCTACCCAGCTGGGCTTTTGGTAACTCGGGCACCCGCTTTCGCGTCTTTGGCACCTCAGGCACCCCCCGCGACCCCTTCGAGAAGATTTCGGATGCCGCCCAGGTGCACAAGCACACGGGTCTTGCGCCCGCTGTCGCCCTCCACATCCCGTGGGACAAAGTCGACGACTACGAGGCCCTGCGCCGCCACGCCGCCGACAACGGTGTGAGCCTCGGAACCGTCAACTCCAACACGTTCCAAGACGAAGACTACAAATTCGGTGCCCTTACCCACCACGATGATCGCATCCGCCAGAAGGCCATCGACCACCACTTCGACTGCATCGACGTCATGCACGCCACCGGCTCACGCGACCTCAAAATTTGGCTCGCCGAAGGCTCCAACTACCCCGGCCAAAACGACATGCGTGCCCGCCAAGATCGCCTCAACGACTCGCTGCAAAAAATCTACGCCCGACTCGGCGAAGAACAGCGCATCGTACTCGAATACAAATTCTTCGAACCGTCGTTCTACCACACCGATGTTCCCGACTGGGGAACCTCCTATGTGCAGGTAGCGTCGCTTGGCGACCGTGCCCACGTGTGCCTCGACACGGGCCACCACGCACCCGGCACCAACATCGAGTTCATTGTGATGCAGCTGCTGCGCCTCGGCCGCCTCGGCGCATTCGACTTCAACTCCCGCTTCTACGCCGACGACGACCTCATCGTTGGCGCGGCCGACCCGTTCCAACTGTTCCGTATTCTCTACGAAGTGATTCGCGGTGGCGGCTTCAACAATCCCGAAGTCACGTTCATGCTCGACCAGTGCCACAACATCGAAGCCAAAATCCCCGGCCAGATTCGCTCGGTGCTCAACGTGCAAGAGATGACCGCACGGGCACTCCTCGTCGACTCTGCAGCGCTCGATGCCGCCCAGCAAGCCCACGACGTCCTCGCCGCCAACGCCGTCTTCATGGACGCCTTCTACACCGACGTGCGCCCGCAGCTGGCCGCATGGCGCGAAGAACGCGGCCTTAACGCCGACCCGATGGCTGCCTACGCGGCATCCGGCTACCAGCAAAAAATCGAAGCCGACCGCGTCGGTGGCGTGCAGGCAGGCTGGGGCGCGTAACCCCCTCGCGCGCTTCTCGCGCGCTCCTTTTCGCATCCCTTTCGCGCGTTTCTTCCGCACCCCTCTTCCGCGACCGGTCACAACATGCCGTCACGTCTTAACGTTGGGCGGCGTGTCGTGCCCGGTGGCGGTGTGCGGCGCTGTGCTCCCTTTCGCGACCGGGCGCGACATGCCGTGACCCCTCACCACCGAGCGGCGTGTCGTGACCGGTGGCGAAAAGGGGCTGGGTCGGCACTGCGGCGTTGATGAAGACAAGGCGTTCGCGCCTGTTTCGGGGTTGGCCCGGTGCTCCGTTTCGCCCCCCTCTTCCGCGACCGGGCACAACATGCCGTGACGCCTGAGCGCCGGGCGGCGTGTTGCGCCCGGTGGCGGCGTGCGGCGCTGTGTTCTCTTCCACGACCGGTCGCAACATGCCGTGACGCCTCATCGCCGAGCGGCGTGTCGTGCCCGGTCGCGAAAGAAGAGAGCGCGAACTCAGTGACTATGCGCCCTCGGTACCCGCCAAATGAGCCCGGCGATCGCGAAAGTCGGGCCGGTTAAAGTACTCTGCGGTTGTTTCGCTGCTCAGGGTCGCTACGCCACCCGCAATACGTGCCCCCAGCCGCACGCGAGCGCTTTTGACGGCCATGAGCGAGATCGCTTCGGCTCCTGCGACGGTGTCAGAGATGGCGATAATTCCATGGTTGCCGAGCAGAATGAGCGATGGAATGTCGTTGTGTTCGGCCACGTAGCCTTCCATAGCGCTGAGTACGAGTCGGCCCAGTTCGATTCCTGGTTCTGCGTAGGGCACGTACAGGCTTCGCCCAAGGATCATGAACTCTTCGGAATATACAGGTTCGGCAAACGCGGTGGCTGCTTCTGTGCTGGCTACGAGAGAAACAACATCGGTCGGATGCGTGTGTGCCACGAACCGGCGAACCCCGAACGCCCGCGTGGCAACGTGCACGAGCGACTCAATCGAGGCGCGTGTGCCCGTGGGGGTGCTGAGCGCAGCTGTGAGGTCGTCTTGGGTGGCATCCGGATTTCTTACAATCGCAAGCAGTTCACGAAAGCTGACGGCAACAAAATCGTCGATGGTTGCGGTTTCCATTGACGAGCCGGATGCTTTGATGATGATCGTGTCGTCGTCGATAAGCTCGCTCGTGTTGCCCTCGGCGAGAATGACGAGGTCGCGCTCGGGCAGTCCGAGTCGGCGGGTGAGTCCGAGCAGGTCGTCAGTGACGAGTTCGCGACGCAGTTGAGCGGTCATAACGGTGTGGACCTTTCGTTGTAAACGGAAACGTTGTGGGTGCGGCGCACGAGTTCTCGGAGTTCGCCGAGGTCGCCGTCGATAAATCCCATAGTGCGGGCTTGCACAAGCATGCTTCCTAGTGCCGTGGCTTCGGCGGGGCCTGCAGCAACTTCGACTCCCGAGATTGAAGCGAGTAGCCGGCACAGCAGCTGGTTCTGTGAACCGCCACCAACGATAATGATGCGGCGCAGGGTGGTGCCCGATAGCTGTGCGGCGTCATGGGCGACGCGAGAAAAGGTGTGCGCGAGCGACTCGATAATGCAGCGTGCCATGGCTGGCAGTGATTGTGGTGCGGGCATGCTGCGCGCTTCACACCACTGTGTGATGCGGGTGGCCATGTCTCCGGGCGGTGAGAAGAGCGGGTCATCGACGTCGATGATGGGCAGGGGGGAGGTGATCGCTGTTGCTTGTGTGAGCAGCTCGGTGAGGTCGACACTGCCATGGTCGCGTTCATGGTGGCGTACCAGTTCGCTGAGCATCCAGAGGCCCATCGTGTTGCGCATGAATAGGGTTCGGTCGTCGACACCGCATTCGTTGGTGAATCCGGCTGCGCGGGCGTCTTCTGTGAGTACGGGCGAGTGGCGTTCCATGCCGACGAGGCCCCAAGTTCCGCACGAAATATAGGCATCACCGTCGTCGGCGAGCGGCACGGCAACCACAGCTGAGGCAGTGTCGTGGGCGCCGGTGGCAATAACGTTGATTGCCTGGTTGGCCCCGATTCTGTGTGCGACCTGCTGTGTTATTTCGCCGACGATGGTTCCTGCAGACACCAAAGGCGGCAGTTGGTCACGTCGTACTCCCGCGGCCTGCAGCAGGGCATCATTCCAGTCGTGGCTGGTGGCGTCGAGCAGGCTGGTGGTTGATGCCATCGTTTTTTCAGCGATGCGAACGCCGCTCAGCCAGTAGGTGAAGAGGTCGGGTAGCAGCAGAATATTGTCGGCCAAGCTCACAAGGTCAGAGTCGCTGGCGAGCTGGTAAATCGTGTTGATCGGCAGATCTTGGATGCCGGTGATGGAATAGATTTCGGATGCCGCTACCCGGCCTTGTACTCGAGCGACATGGGAGGCTGTACGGGCATCGCGGTAGTGCACGGGCAGGGAGAGCAGTCGCCCGTGGCGGAAGAGCCCGTAATCGACCCCCCAGGTGTCGACGGCGAGTGAGGCGATGTCGGGAAACGTGCGCAGTGCCGTAGCGACCCCGTCGAGAATGCCGTCCCACAGTTGGGGTGCATTCCAGTGCAGAAGGTTGCCGATCTGCACGGGTCGATTGGTGAATCGTGCGCAGACGCGACTGTCAATGCTGGTGCTGGTAATGCGGCCAGCCACGACGCGTCCGCTCGATGCCCCAAGGTCTAGCGCTGCCACGCTGCCCGACATGCCTACTCCTTGTTGTGTTTGTTATGCCGTCTCGGTTGCCAGCCAGCTGACGAGGTTGTGCCACATGGGGGCAAAGCCTTCCCATTCGAGGAACTCGTGAGGAAGCCAGTGCGGGCCCATATCGGTCATAAACGCCGCGGCCTTGCCCTTACCTGCTGTGTCGATGACGATGAGTGGATGGTCGCCCACCTCTGCGACGGTGGTCGCGGTTTCGTGAGCAGTCACACGGTGGTAGCCAAGAATCGCCGGCCACTCTTCGGGCAGGTTTGCCGTCACCTCGTGGACATGTGTGCGGCGCGGCCGTGCCCCCTGAGGCGTTTCTTCTCGGTCGTCGCCGATCTCCATAATGACCGGCAAAACGTCGGCCAGCGCGGTGTTGCGGTAGTTGGCTTTTGCCTCGATTCCTTGAAAGCTGAGGTACCCACCCACCATGAGCAGTGCTCCACCGTCTCGCACCCAGTCGGCAAGAACATCCAGACGGTTGGGCATTGTTTTACCGTGGCTGAAGACACGGTCGGGCAGCAGCAGAGTGTTGGCTCCGATATCGCTCAGAACGACGACATCGTAGGCGTCGAGTTCTTCGCGAGTGGACGGAAATTGCTCGGCGGCAACGTGGTTGGGCTGGAATGTGACCGTGTGCCCGGAGCCTTCCAATGCCCGAATGAAATCGGCGGCACCTTCGCCATACGACGAGGTCGTGAAGGTGTCGAAGCCTTTGACATGGATGGTGGTGGTCGACCATGACTCACCCGCGAGTAGTACGCGAGCCATTTGTACTCCTTGATTAGTAAGCAGTTGGTTAAAACGCCAGGCCGGCGGGTTCTGGACCGAGTTCAACGCTGCGCGGACTCACGACTTGGAAACCATTGTTGCGATAGGCCTCGTAGTCAAAGTTTTCGCACTCGTCGTACCCGATCTGGTGATACTCCTTAAATCCCTCCCAGTCTTCGTATCCGTCACCGAACGAGTTTTCGAGAAAGGCCGTGGCCATCGCTTTCGCCAGGCGCGGGCCCGTATAAAACGCTCCCATCGCGAGCAGGTTGCAGTTGTTTGCCGTTGTGGCGCGCAGTGCGGCCTGCAGTGTTTCTGCTACGGCGGCGTGGACGTGAGGCACTTTGCTGGCAGCCACGTGAATACCCATACCCGAGCCACAAAACGCGAGAGCTTTTTCGTATTCACCCTCGGCGATCTGAGCACCCAGCGTGAATCCCGCGCGGTGATACATCGGAGCATCCGGTTTGGAGGGGGTGACATCGTGCACGTTCCAACCGCGTTCAATCAGGTACTTTTTGACGGCTTCTTTGAGGGGGAATCCTGCAAAGTCGGCCCCCACCACGACGTGTTTGTCTTTGGCTAAGCGCATTACTGTTTTCCTTTCCATCGGAGTAGTCGGGTGAGGTTTCCGCGGCGATCCCACTGATTCACCACGATCACGAGCAGCAGCACACCACCCCAGATGAGCGGCCGGTAGAAGTTGCTGATCTGCGGGAACGTATTGAGCAGCGACGAGAGCACCTGCAAAACAACCACCGCGAGGATGACACCCGAGAGCCGACCCGAGCCGCCATTCGGGTTGATGCCTCCGAGCACCACAATGAGGATGGCCAGCAGCGTGTAGGTAGAGCCATAGTCAGCCTTGGCCGAGTTGTAGTTGGCCAGCATGACCAGCCCAGCGGTGGCAGCAAATAGACCTGAGATGGTGTACGTGCGAATAATGAGGCTCGTGGTTTTGAGTCCGCTGAATTGCGCGGCAGTCTCGTTAGAGCCGAGCATGTACAGTTTTGTACCGAACGCGGTTTTGTACATCAGGATGCCGATGACTATGGCGCCGAGTACGAAAAACACCAGCGGCATAGGTATGACGCCGAAGACGCGGCTGGCCATGACTTCGGCATACTGTGGTGGCAGGCCACTGGTGGGTTTACCACCACTCATGATGATGGCAATACCGGTGAACAGCTCAAAGGTTCCCAGCGTCACCAATATCGCGGGTATGCGAACTTTGGCGACAAGAAAACCGTTAAATGCTCCGGCGAGTGCACCTACGACCAGCGAGCATGCGATAGCAGCGATGAGCGCCAAATATCCCGCGTTGGGATCAGAGCCTGCCGGAGCTATCGCCAGCATGAGTGAGGCACTGCCGATGGCTGTCATATTGGCGATGCCGACCACCGAGAGATCGATGCCGCCGATCACCATGGTCACCATCACTCCGAGCGCGAGTAGTCCGAACTCAGGGAACTGAATTGACATCGACTGCCACGTGGCCAGGCCAAAGAAGTTCTTGGGTTTGATGACCGCGAAGAACACCAGAAGCAGCAGCAGGATCGCAGCAAGGCGACGCACGTGCTGGTCACGCAGAATTTTCCGAGAAACGGGAGTTGTTGTGAACACTTCTTTACCTTTCTCAGACCAGCGCACCGGCTCGACGGCGGGCTCGACTCAACTGCACGGCAGAGATTCCGGTACCGATGATGATGAGTGCGCCCAGGGCAAAGCTCTGCCAGAACGTGGGTACACCGACGAGAATCATGCTGTTTTGCACGATGACAATCAGCAGTGTGCCGAGCATTGCCCCCGTCAAGGTCCCGGTGCCACCAGTGATGGCTGTGCCGCCCAGCACGACCGCTGCAATCACCATAAGTTCGAGCCCGAGCAGGTTGGTCGGGTGCATTTGCTCCATCATGCTCGTGCGCACAAGGCCAGCGATAGCGGCGATAATGCCGACGCTCACGTACAGCCAGAACTTGATCTTTCGCACGTTGAATCCGGCGCGCTCCGCTGCGCTCTCATCACCACCGATGGCATAGATGCCGCGCCCAAAGGCGGTGTAGCGAAGAACAAAGAACGCGACCGCCACGACGGCGACGAGCAGCAGAAACGCTACGGGCATATTCGAGGTCAGCCCCGATTTGGGGTTGGTGGCAACAAAGAGCGTGCTGCGGCCGAAATCGCTCATGCCCTGCGGGATGTTGGGAATCTGAACCGACCCGAGAACACCCTGCATGAAACCAGAAAAGACGTTGGCGGTACCCAGCGTGATGATCAGCACCGGGACAGCGAACCGCGCAATGAAGATGCCGTTAAAAGCGCCGAGTATGGCGCCGAATGCAATGGCAATAAGGAACGGCAGCCATACGCCGCCGGCCCATCCGGCGTCGACCAGGATGCGGGTTGTCGCGTAGACCGCGAGTGACGCGAGCGCCGGGAACGAGACATCAATTCCGCCCGATACAAGGGCCATAAATGCTCCCACGGCAAAGATGCCGGGAACAACCATGGCGTTAGCAATATCGACGAGGTTGTTGGGAGTAAAAAACTGCCCGCTGCGGAACTGAATGATAAGACTGAGTGCGATGATGACCAGGAAGAGGTAGAACTCGTTCGCCCGCACCAGCCGGTGAAGATAGGCACGCATATCAGCTGTCCTTCTCTGTGTCTGTGATGTCTTCTGACATCAGTGCGGCAAGATCTGCTTCGGCTGTTTCTGAAGGGTCAATGTGGGCAACGATTTGTCCGGCGTTCATGACCAGAATGCGGTTGCAGTTCTGCAGCACCTCGGGAATGTCATCGGAAATTACGATGACTGCGAGTCCTTCGCTAGCAAGTTCACGCAGAACCCGGTGAATATCGTGCTTCGAGCCAATATCGACACCCACGGTTGGCCCATTAAGAATGAGCACGCGAGGCTGTGTTGCTAGCCACTTCGCGAGAACAATGCGCTGCTGGTTTCCACCCGAAAGTGTGTTGGCCGCGTTTTCGGGATCGGGTGTGGCGATGCGCAGTTCTTTCACCCAGCGCGCTGCCTCTTTGTCGGCGGCCTTCTGGTCAAACAGCCCCATACGTGAGACGAAGCGGTCGATTTCAGAAATGATGATGTTGGAGCCGATCGACCGCTCGAGAAATAAACCCTCGGTCAGTCGGTCTTCGGGAACATAGCCAATGCGGTGGGCGATCGCGCTGCGAATGCCGTCGAAAGTTACGGGTTTGCCGTCGATGCGAATGGTTCCGGCCGATGTAGGCAGCGCCCCGAAGAGGGCGAGGGCAAGCTCGGTTCTTCCCGAGCCTAAGAGCCCGGTAATGCCAAGAATCTCACCCGGATACAGCGACAGACTGATGTCGTCAAATGCGTCAGTGCGGCTGAGACCTTCGACCTGCAGCACGGGCTCGGTTGCCGTCACCGTTGGAGCAAGCGTGGTGTCTTCAAACTCGCGCCCCGTCATGTGAAACGAGAAAGTGCGGTGGTCGAGCTCTTCGGGCAGGCACGTGATGACGTGCTTACCGTTACGAATAATGGTGAAGCGCTCGCTGATTTCAAAGACCTCTTCGAGCTTGTGACTAACGAACAGCGTTGCAATACCGCGCGATTTGAGGTCGAGAATAATGCGAAAAAGCCGAGCAACCTCGCGGCGGGTCAGTGCCGTTGTTGGTTCGTCCATGATGATGAGCCTGGCGTCGCTCATGAGCGCCCGAGCGATAGCAACCAGCTGTTTTTGTGCAACCGACAGCGTCTCGACTTTGGTGTCGAGGTCGATGTCGACACCGATTTTCTTGAGTGCCTCAGCCGCAGTTGTGCGCATGCGCCTCCAGCTAATCAGCGAACGGCTCTCGGACAACTCCGAAGTGAGGGCGAGGTTTTCCATCACCGAGAGGTTCGGAAAGACAGAAAAGTCTTGGTAGATAACCTGCACGCCGTGTGCAATAGCTTCGCGTGGCGTGAGATGAGAAAACTCTGTGCCGCCCAGCGTTACAGTGCCCGAGTCGGGAGGGTGCACACCCGAGATCACTTTGATCAGCGTTGATTTACCGCTCCCGTTTTCTCCGGCAAGACAGTGGATCTCGCCGGGAGCGATTTCTAGCGAGATGTCGTGCAGTGCTTGAACGCCCGCGAAAGCTTTGCTGACACCCCGTACCGCGATGACATTTTCGGTCATCGACGTTCCTTTCGTCGTGGTGAAGAAGACAGGCCGGATGCCGAGGCCAAGCGTGGGGTCTCGGCATCCGGCGTTTTCAGGTTAGAAACCGAAGTCGTTCACGTTGTCTTTGTTGATCACTACCCAGCCGGAGCCTTCAAGGATCTTGTCGCTACCTTCGGCGAACTGCATGTCTTCGTAACCGGCGACACCGAGGTCGATGCCGTTCTCGACGGTTTCGCCGTCAAGAATCTTGGTGGCCAGTGACGCCAGCGCGTATCCGGCGTCGGCTGGGTCCCACAGGGTCAGGCTCTTCACAAGGCCCTTTTCGAGAATCGATTTATTGGCGGCGGGCATGCCCGTGCCGCTGGCAAACACTTTGCCAGCCAAACCAAGCTCTTCAATCGCACGAGCAACACCGGGCGCGTCAAACGATGAAGTGCCAACGATGCCCGTGATTTCGGGATACTTCTTCAACAGCTCTTTTGCGGCCTGGTAGGCGACTTCACCATCGTCTTGTGACTCAACGCGCGGTTCGGCCTCGAGTAGCGTCATGTTCGGGTACGCCTCTTTTGCTCGCTCGACGGCACCGTCGGCCCATTCGTTGTGCGAGGCATTGGTGACGTGACCGACCATGGTCGTGTAAACGCCCTCTTCCCCCATGGCCTCAGCGAGGTTGTCCATGATGAATGCGCCATAGTCGCTGTTGTTGAAGGCTTCGATGTCGTACATCGTGTTCTCTTGGCTGGCACCCTCGTGGGTGACCACGACGATGCCGGCGTCGAGAGCCTGCTTGAGAACGGTCTCAAGAGCGCCCGGGTCGACCGGAACAACACCGATGGCGTCGACGCCCTGAGCGATGAGGTCTTGAATAACCTGCGCCTGCATGGTGGCGTCGGTCTCGGCGGGGCCCTTCTGATAAACGTTCAGGCCGGTGTCGGCAGCGTACTGTTTAACGCCCTCTTCCATACGGACGAACCAGGGGTTCGTGGCGTCTTTAGGAACGATGGCGATTGTGTAGTCGCCACTCGCTTCGCCAGTGTTGCTGCTGCCCTCGTTGGTGTTTGCTTGGCCACCCGGCGTGCAGGCTGTGAGGCCGAGGCTCAGCACAGCGGCAAGCCCGACGGCCACGGTTGTCCAGCGTCGTTGCTTCATGGTGTCTCCTTGGTGCGACTGTGAATAGACGCGGCATCAAGAAGCCAGGGACCGCCGCGTCATTGCGTGATATAACGGTTTTGAAGCGCTTCAAAGTCTGAAGCGCTTCAAAACTACCGCGAACGAGCAACATCCGCAACCATGGAGAGCGCACCTGCATCCCTGGGTGCAGAAAGCAGGCGTTATGACACAGGCGCACCCGCGCGGCGTCGCGGCCCGGGCGACGTCGGGGCCCGTCCGCCTCAAAGATGTTGCCGATCTGGCTGGAGTCGCAACCGGCACCGTTTCGAACACCATCAACCATCCCGAGCGAGTGCACCCTCGCACGCGAGTGCTGGTCGAAGACGCCATTCGCCAACTCGGTTTCGTGCCCAACCAGCAGGCGCGAGTGCTGACCGGTGCTTCATCCAGCGTCATTGGTCTCGTTGTGCTCGACGTCGAGAGCCCGTTCTACATGGAAGCCGCGCACGCAATCGAACGCGTCGTCCGCGAGTCGGGGCATGTCGTTATGCTCTGCAACTCAGAAAGCGACCTTGAACGAGAACAGGCACTGCTGACAATGCTTGCCGCGCAACGCGTACGCGGGGTGTTGCTGGCACCCGCCACACCCGACGACCACGCCGAACGATACGCGAACCTGCCTAATAATTTGCCCGTCGTACTCCTGGATTTCGAAGGCGGTGAGGGCCACTGTTCGGTCGCCGTCGACAACGTGGCTGGTGGGCGCATGGCCATCGAGCACTTGCTCAGCCTGGGGCACAAAAAACTTGCCTTCTTGTCGGGTCCGTCAGAACTGCGCCAGTTCACACAGCGTGTGCGCGGGGCACGCGAGGCACTGCGCGACGCAGGTTTAGACCCCCACGAACACCTCATCGAGATCAGCGTTTCCGGGTTAGGCATTCGCGACGGCCAGCAGGCCGTCGACCTTCTTTTGCAGGGTGAGGTACCCGACGCCATTTTTTGCGGTAATGACATGCTCGCGTTCGGCGCATACCGCGGACTCGTCGATGCCGGGCTTCGCGTGCCCGAAGACGTAGCCCTGGTCGGCTACGACGACATCGACTTCGCCAAAGACTGGGTCGTGCCCCTCACCACCATTCGGCAGCCGACCGATGCGCTCAGCGAAACCGCAGCAACACTGCTCATGGAACACTCGGCACCCGGTATCGAACACGAGCACAGACAGGTGATCTTGCCGCCCGAATTGGTGGTACGGCGTTCGACCGACTACCGGCGCACATAGGTCCCTTTTCGCGCGCGTTGAGGTTTGCGTGCGTGTGCTCCTTTTCGCACGCTCCTTTTCGCGCGCTCCTTTCGCTTCCCCTCTTCCGGGCTCCTCTTCCCCGTCCTCTTCCGCGACCGGGCACAACATGCCGTGACGCCTTAGCGCCGAGCGGCGTGTCGTGCCCGGTCGCGAGAAAACCCGCGAGAAAACCCGCGAGAAATCCCGCGAGAAAACCCGCGAGAAAACCCGCGAGAAAACCCGCGAGAAAACCCCAGAAGCACCAGCAAGAGAGTCCACGTGAGAACCGCGCCCCTAGGAAGAACCCTGCACGGTATCCTGTGCAAAGTCACACGAATGAACAACGGGGGCGCATGATGGCGACGGCCGGGTCACTGCGGGGCGAAGAGCGCAGGGCGCAAATTCTTGCCGTATTGCGGCGGGATGGTAGTGCTCAGATTGATGAGCTTGCCGGGCAGCTGCAGGTGTCGGAGATGACTATTCGGCGTGATCTTGACGACCTCGATAATGAGGGTCTCGTGCGCCGGGTGCGTGGTGGGGCGGTGGCCGCGGAGGGGCCGCGTCCGTTTGGTGAGCGTCGGGCTGTGCGCAGTCGTGCCAAGCAGGCGATCGCAGCGAAGGCGATGGCTTTGTTGCCGTCGCGGGGTGCTATTGCTATTGACGCGTCGAGCACTGTTGCGGCTATTGCTCAGAGTTTGCCTGCGCGTGAGCCGCTTACGGTTGCCACGAATTCGTGGGAAAACTTTAGTGTAGCCCGGGCGGTGCCGGGTATTTCTGCCGTTGTGGTGGGTGGTGAGATGGAAGAGGCGACGGGCAGTCTTGTGGGCAAGATTGCGTGCGATGGCGCTGAGTCGATGAACTATCAGCGGTTCTTTTTTTCGGCCAGTGCGGTGGATGCCGCGCACGGTACTTCTGAGGTGTCTTTTGCCGAGAGCCAGGTAAAGAAGGCTTTTGCGCGGCGGTCGCAACAGTTGGTGTTGTGTGTTGATTCGTCGAAGCTGGGTGAGGTGGCGCTGTCGGCAACTTTTGCGCTTGCCGATATTGATGTGGTGATTACCGAGTTGTCTCCGGATGACGCCCGTCTGGCGCCGTTTCGAGAGTTGACCGAGATCATTTAGGCGTCCCCCGCCAGTCCGGCCCACAAAACGCTTGCATTTGTTGTTAGTTCTTGAAACTATTAACACGATCAAACATCTTCGGGGGCTTTCATGACCAACCAGAACGACACCGCTGCTGAGCTCGACGGCACGAACGGCACGAACGGCACTAACGACACCGTTGCCGAGCTCATCGCTCGCTCAAACCGGCTCGGCGCTGACCCGCGCAACACGAACTATGCGGGCGGCAATACGTCGGCCAAGGGTACCGAGACCGATCCGGTCACGGGTGAGCCGGTAGAGCTCATGTGGGTGAAGGGTTCGGGTGGAGACCTGGGCACGTTGAAGCCGGAGGGGCTTGCCGTGCTGCGGCTTGACCGCATGCGTTCGCTGGTGAACGTGTATCCGGGCATCGACCGCGAAGACGAGATGGTGGCTGCTTTCGACTACTGCCTGCACGGTAAGGGTGGCGCGGCGCCGTCGATCGACACGGCTATGCACGGCCTTGTTGATGCGCCGCACGTCGATCACTTGCATCCGGATTCTGGTATCGCCATCGCAACCGCCGTTGATGGCGAAGAGCTGACGAAGAAGATTTTTGGCGACCGGGTTGTGTGGGTGCCGTGGCGTCGTCCGGGTTTTCAGCTGGGGCTCGATATTGCCGAAATCAAAGAGCAAAACCCGCAGGCTATCGGCACGATTCTGGGCGGTCACGGCATTACTGCCTGGGGCGAGACGAGCGACGAGGCCGAGCAGAATTCGCTGTGGATTATCGAAACCGCTGCCGCGTATATCGCTGAGCACGGTCGCCCCGAGCCTTTTGGTGCTGTGCGTGCGGGTTATGAAGCGCTTCCGGATGCTGCGCGGCGCGACCGTGCCGCTGCGCTCGCACCCACGATTCGTGGCCTAGCTTCGACCGACCGTGTGATGGTCGGCCACTTTACGGATAGCGACACCGTGCTCGACTTTTTGGCGTCAGAGAAAGCACCCCAGCTGGCCGAACTGGGTACGAGCTGCCCGGACCACTTCTTGCGCACCAAGGTCAAGCCGATGATTCTTGACCTGCCTGCTACGGCCACGGTCGAGGAGCAGATCGCCCGCCTGCGCGAACTGCACGAGCAGTACCGTGCCGACTACCGCGCCTACTATGAGGCGCATGCTACCGACGACAGCCCAGCTATGCGCGGTGCCGACCCGCTGATTGTGCTGGTTCCAGGTGTGGGCATGTTTAGTTTTGGGGCGAACAAGCAGACGGCGCGCGTGGCTGGTGAGTTCTATGTGAACGCCATCAATGTGATGCGTGGCGCTGAAGCGCTGTCGACCTATCAGCCGATTTCTGACGCCGAGAAGTTCCGTATCGAATACTGGGCGCTCGAAGAAGCCAAGCTGCAGCGCATGCCGGCCCCGAAATCGCATCAGGGTCGTGTGGCGTTTGTGACGGGTGCGGCATCCGGTATTGGTAAAGCAATTGCTACGCGCCTTGCCCGCGAGGGTGCCTGTGTGGTGATCGCCGATCTCGACCTCGAGAAGGCGCAGGCTGCTGCGGCAGAGCTGGGCTCGGCCGATGTCGCCGTGGGTGTTGCCGCCGATGTGTCGAATGCCGAGGCCGTGCAGGCGGCAATCAACGAGGCAGTGCTGGCTTTTGGTGGCGTCGACCTGGTGATCAACAATGCTGGGCTGTCGCTATCGAAGCCGCTGCTAGAGACCACCGAGAAAGACTGGGATCTGCAGCATGATGTGATGGCGAAGGGCTCGTTCCTTGTTTCGCGCACGGCCGCGAAGGTGCTGATCGATCAGAACCTGGGCGGCGACATTATCTATATTTCGTCGAAGAACAGCGTTTTTGCTGGCCCCAACAATATTGCGTATTCGGCCACGAAGGCTGATCAGGCCCACCAGGTGCGTCTGCTCGCCGTCGAGCTCGGCGAATATGGGGTGCGTGTTAACGGCATTAACCCGGATGGTGTTGTGCGCGGTTCGGGCATTTTTGCTTCGGGTTGGGGCGCCAATCGCGCTGCCACCTATGGGGTGAAAGAAGAAGATCTGGGCCAGTTCTACGCCAACCGCACCATTTTGAAGCGCGAGGTTGTTCCCGAAAACGTCGCCGATGCGGTCTATGTGCTCACCGGCCCCGAGCTCTCGCGCACGACAGGCCTGCACGTGCCGGTCGACTCGGGCGTGGCGGCCGCTTTCCTGCGATGAGCGGGATGAGCGCGGTGAGCGCGATGAGTGAGATGAGTGGGATGAGTGCTCCGGCTGTGCGCGCGTTCGCTGCGGTAGACCTGGGTGCGACGAGTGGGCGCGTGGTGATTGGGCGCGTGGGTGGCAGCGCAGCATCCGGTGCGGCTTTGTCGCTGGAGCTGGTGCGGCGTTTTGCTAACGGCCCGGTGGAGACTCCCGAGGGTTTGCGGTGGGACTTTGCCGGCCTGTACCGCAATATTGTTGAGGGTCTCGCCGAGGCTGTGCAGCGCGAACCGGGCATTGAGAGCGTCGGGATTGATTCGTGGGCGGTCGATTACGGACTGATCCGCGACGGTGCACTGCTCAACCAACCGTTTCACTACCGTGATGACCGCTGCCAGGCCGGTGTAGAAAAAGTGCATGCGACCGTGCCTTTTGCCGAACTGTATGAGCGCAATGGTCTGCAGTTTCTACCGTTCAACACGCTGTATCAGTGGAGTGTTGATGCCGGGGTGCAGCAGGCCGATGCGGCGCTGCTGATTCCCGATCTGGTGGCCTATTTGCTCACCGGTGTTGCGCGGGCAGAGCGCACGAATGCGTCATCGACCGGGCTCGTGCGGGTGGGCGATCGCGCGTGGGACACCGAATTGGCTGATCGGCTGGGTATTCCTACGCGCATGCTGCCGCCGCTCATCGATGCCGGCACAACCATCGGCACGATCACGGGTGCTGCGCTCGAGCAGATCGGTGTGCCGCTGCCGGTAGTCGCGGTCGGGTCGCACGACACTGCCTCGGCCGTGGTGGGCACGCCGCTTTCAACCCCGGATGCCGCATATATTTCGTGCGGCACGTGGGGTCTTGTCGGTCTCGAAATCACTGATCCGGTGGTGACGGATGCCGCACGAGAAGCCAACTTTACGCACGAGTTGGGGGTGGATGATCGCATCCGGTTCTTGCACAATGTGACGGGGCTGTGGTTGTTGACGCAGACTCTTCAGGCCTGGGAGGCCGACGACGGTGCGCCGATCGACCTCCCGGCGCTGCTGCGAGATGCCGCGGCGGTCGTCGCCGAGGTGCCGCTGTTTAACGCCAACGATGCAGCCCTTTCTGCGCCCGGCGATATGCCTGCGCGCATCGCTGCGGTGGTGCGGGCTGCTGGGGCCGAGCCGCCGCAGAGTCGTGCCGGGTTTGTGCGCATGATTGTCGAGAGCATCGCCGATGCTTTTGCTGCGGCAGTGCAGCAGGCAGCGCAGTTGACAGGGCGGCCTGTCGACGTCATTCATGTTGTGGGTGGCGGCTCGCTCAACGCTGTGCTGTGCCAAGCCACGGCCAGCCGTGCGCAGCTACCGGTGGTGGCAGGACCCGTGGAGGCGACGGCGCTCGGCAACATTATGGTGCAGGCGCGGGCTGCCGGATGCCTCGGCCCTCACGCCACGCTCGAAGAGGTTCGCGCGCTCATTAGCAGCACACACGAAACGGTGCGGTACCTGCCGGAGTAACAGGGCGGCCCGTCGCCTTACAATCTGCTGAAAAATCGTTCCCCGAGTACCGCTTGATCGAATCGTTTCGATACGATGGTGATGTTGCGACTGCGCTGTGCGTGGTCGCCTTCGTGTTTCCTGCCATTCTTTCTGGCGTTTCACCCTCGTTTTTTCAAGAGCATTCATGGCCACTACTTTGACCACGGGCCGTCCGTGGCGCGTTATTCTTGCGTTCGCTGTTCCGCTGCTGATCGGCAATATTGTGCAGCAGCTGTACCAGTTTGCCGACACGATCGTTGTCGGCCGCCAATTGGGTGTTACGTCGCTGGCGGCTGTCGGCGCGACGGGTAGTTTGCTGTTTTTGCTGCTCGGGTTCGCGTGGGGGTTGACGAGCGGTTTCGCTATTCCCACGGCGCAGGCTTTTGGGGCGCGTGATGCCGAGGCGGTGCGCCGATCGGTGGCATCCGGTGTCATTCTGACGGGTGCCTGCACGGTCATTCTTACTGTCGGTGCGCCTCTTATTGCGGGGCCGGGTCTTGAGCTGATGCAGACGCCGCCCGAGCTGCTGCCCGAAGCAACAATTTTTACCCAGATCAGCTTTTTGGGTGCGGGCGCCACAATGTTCTTCAACTATTTGGCCGCGATTATTCGTGCCATTGGTGATTCACGCACGCCGCTGGTGTTCTTGACGATCGCGTGTCTGCTCAACGTCGCTCTCGTCGTCATTATGGTGGGGCCGCTGGGGTGGGGTGTAGCCGGGGCTGCTCTTGCGACCGTTATTTCGCAAGCGCTGTCGGTGCTCATGTGTCTGGAATATGTGCGACGCCGGATGCCGGAGCTCCACGTGCGTCGTGCCGACTGGCGTGTTTCTCGCAACGACCTCGCCGACCACCTGCGGCTCGGCCTGCCGATGGGTTTTCAGGCCTCGATTATTGCTATCGGCACTCTCACGGTGCAGGTGGCGCTCAACCGACTTGGTTCCGACGCCGTCGCCGCTTATACAACTGCTTCGCGTGTTGATGCGCTTGCAGTGGCTCTGCTGCAGTCGCTCGGGCTTGCCGTGTCGATGTATGTGGCGCAAAACCTGGGTGGGCGTCGGCCCGACCGTATTCGGCGTGGTGTAGTGCAGGCCGTGTGGATGGCGATTGTCACCTCGCTCGTACTCGGTGCGCTGCTCATCGCATTTGGCACTCACATGGTGCGTGTCTTTATTGGCGAGGGTTCCGACGAAGTTGTTGACCTCGCGCACCTCATGCTCATTATCAACGGCGCCACCTATTCGGCACTCGGTGTTCTTTTTGTGCTGCGTGGTGCGCTGCAAGGGTTGGGCGAAGTGCTCGTGCCCACCGTGACCGGTGTTATCGAACTGGTCGCCCGCGTTGTCGCCGCGATCGTGCTCGGCTCGGTCATCGGATTCTTTGGTGTTGCGCTCAGTAACCCCCTCGCCTGGGTGGGCGCGATTGTGCTGCTCGTTCCGGCGTACCTCGCAGCGCATCGCCGGTTGGCGCGCATGCCCGTGCAACCCGATTTCGTCACAGAAACAACACCCATCCCCGTTATTGGCCCCACTGACGGCTCGATGGTGGTTGATGCCGTCATCACTCAGTCAATCCCCGTGGTTGTGCAGGTGCCACCTAAGGCGCGACGCCGCCTGCTGTCACGGCGGTAACCGGATGCCGCACGGCCAGCACCTGTGCGGTATCAATATTGATACTATGTGTGTGTGGCGCGGGTGGAAAAAATTCTTGAACAGATGCGTGATTCGCCAAGTAGTGTGCGCTTCTTGGACCTCGCTAAGGTTTGCGAACATTATTTTGGAGAACCGCGTCAGCAGGGTACTTCTCACAGGGTTTACCGGATGCCTTGGCGGGGCGACCCTCGCGTAAATATTCAAGACAGTCACGGTAAGGCCAAGCCTTATCAGGTTCGGCAGGTGCTGGCCGCGATTAAGAAGCTGGAGGGAGAAAGCTCATGACGAACGCAGAACATTACACATATCGGGTGCGATGGTCGGCCGAAGACGCCTCGTATATTGGCACCGTCGCGGAGATGCCGTCGTTGTCGTGGGTCGGTGAGACCCAGTCTGACGCTTTCGACGGCATTCGCTCGCTCGTTGCTGACGTGCTTGAAGACATGCTGGCTCATGGTGAGGAACCGCCGGAGGCGATCGCGGATCGATCCTATTCAGGAAAGTTCATGGTGCGGGTGACACCCGAAGTGCATCGGCAACTTGCTATCGATGCGGCTGAGCAGCAGGTCTCGCTTAATCGTCTCGCAGCAAGCCGCCTCGTCGGCACGTAAACGAGTGCTCACCCGATCCCGGGTACTGCATAGCTGCGCCCGCGTAGACTAGAAGCATGTCTGCCACCGCTCGTGCCTTTGATGTGCGTCACGTGCAACTTGGTCGCGCACTGATCGCGGCGGTTGCTGCGGTAATGATCGCTTTTTCGGCCGACCATTCAGCCGCGGTAGGGCTGTCAGTGTTTGGTGGTTTTGCTACCGCAACAGCGCTGGTGTGTGGTTTGGGCGCGTGGCTGGTGCGCTCGCAGCGGTCTCTGCTCGTTGCGCTGGCGGTGGTCGCTCTTCTGGCGAGCATTATGACCAGCGTGCAGGCGCTGCACTCCACCACCTATTTCTTTATTCTTGTGATGTCGTGGGCGGCGGTCGCGGGAGCCATTGAGTTGATCGTGAGCATCCGCGCCCGACGTACCGATACCGCGGCACGCGATGGGCTGCTGGTGGGCGCGTTGACGCTACTGCTGGTTGTTGCCCTGCTGCTGGTGCCCATGCAGTATTCGTGGGATTACACGATCGACGAGGCCGGAACGTTCACATTGACCGGCATCACTTTGGCGGTAGGAATTTTTGGTGCCTACGCCGCCATTGTTGCTGTGCTGTTAGCTATTGCAGGTTTCTCGCCGCGGCGAGAGATGCGCACTGAAGCGCCGGGGCCCGTCGAGGGCCTGACCACTACCGTCGATGCCGCTGAGGGCACCGACGAGGTTTCTTCAACTTCCGGCGTGCGCGCCGGGTCGCCTAACAACGGAGGCACAGCGTGACTCAATCCACCACCCGCCGCGATCTGCTGCGACCCCTGCACCTGCTCGGTCTTGCACTGGCAGCAGGCGTATTCGCTCTTGTGGTTACCCTCGTCACCACGGGTGCGTTCACGAGCCGCGTCAATCTTGCGATTGCCAGCGGCGCCTACCAGGGGATGCATCCGGTCACCCTCGCATTTGTGATCGGCGGTATCTCGTTTATCGTCACCCTGCTGGGCCTTGCTCTCATGATGCTGGCCATCGATCCTGCCGACGTCACCCGCGAAGTCGACAAGCCGGTGCTGTACGACGAAGGCTATTCGCCGGATGTCGCGTCCAGCGACGATGCGCAGGCCAACGGCGGCAAAACAACCAAGTAGCTGTACAAACAAACCGGGCGCTCCCCGTCGTGAGGGGAGCGCCCGGTTTTGTGTTGGCGGTGTGAGCGTAGGCAGTTATCCGCGAGCGAGCTGCTCGGCCAGGCCCGTATAGGTTTGTGGCGTGAGCGCTAGAAGGCGCTGCTTCGCTTCGTCACCGATATCGAGTCCGTTCACAAACTCGGCAAGTTCGGGGCCAGCCACACGGTGTCCGCGGGTGAGTTCTTTCAACAGCGCGTAGGGGTCGCTGATCGACGAGTTTCCGGCCACAACTTCGGCGCGAATAACGGTCTGAATCGCCTCGGCCAAGACCTCCCAGTTGCGGTCAAGGTCGGCCAGCAGCACGTCGCGTGCCAGCGCGACTTCTCCCAGGCCACGACGCAGATTATCGAGTGCCAGCAGTGAGTGGCCGAGGGCTACACCAATGTTGCGCTGCGTGGTCGAATCGGTCAGGTCACGTTGGAGGCGCGAGGTGACCAGCGTTGTCGACAGTGAGCCGAGCAGTGCCGCTGAAAGTTCGAGGTTTGCTTCGGCGTTCTCGAAACGAATCGGGTTGATCTTGTGCGGCATAGTCGACGAACCTGTTGCACCGGCCACAGGAATCTGCGTGAAATAGCCGAGCGAAATGTATGTCCACATGTCGGTGGCCAGGTTGTGCAGAATGCCCCCGGCATGACGAATGCGGTCGTACAGATCGACCTGCCAGTCGTGTGACTCAATCTGGGTCGTCAGCGGGTTGAAATCAATGCCGAGCGACTCGATAAACTCGCGTGAAATTGTTGGCCAATCGGCATCCGGGGCTGCAGCAAGGTGCGCCGACCATGTGCCGGTCGCGCCCGAGAATTTTGCCAGATATTCGGATGCATCAATACCGCGCAACACACGCTCTAAACGCCACGCGAATACGGCCAGCTCTTTGCCCATCGTCGACGGGGTGGCCGGCTGACCGTGCGTGTGCGAAAGCATGGGTGCGTCGGCGTGCTCCTGCGCCAGTTCGCTCAGCTTCTCGATCACCTGAACCAGCGCCGGGCGCCATACGGCGGTGACAGCACGCTGCACCGTGAGTGCATAGGCGGTGGAGTTGATGTCTTCGCTCGTGCATGCAAAGTGGGTGAGCTCGGCGATCGAATCGAGTCCCAGTGCGGTGAGGCGGTCGCGCACCAGGTATTCCACGGCTTTAACATCGTGGCGGGTGACAGCCTCTTTTTCGGCCAGCCAGTCGATTTCTTCTTGCCCAAAGTCGCGGTAGAGGCCACGCAGACGCTCTTTATCGTTGTCGGCAAGGGGCGACGTGCCCAGCAGTGAGCGGTCGGTGAGGGCAATGAGCCACTCGACCTCCACCTCAACGCGGGCGCGGTTTAAACCAGACTCCGACAGGTAGTCGGCCAACGGCGCAGTGGCCGTGCGGTAGCGACCATCGAGGGGGCTCAGCGGTTGAGGGGGAAGAGAAGTCGGGGTAGTCAGGGGAGTCCTCCTGATTAGGGCACCGCTGTTACAGAGATGCTGGCCGAATAGCGGGTTCGAGCTGGCGGAAAAGCCGCCGACTCGCACTCTCGATCATACCGAGCACCTCGTCGAACGTACGGTCGTCGGCATAGTAAGGATCCGGTACGTCAAGGGTGGTGGCGTGGGGTTCAAAATCCATGAGCAGCACGATTTTTCCGTCGTCGGCATCGTGCTGGGCCCACTGACGCAGAATTCTTTCGTGCGAGCGGTCGAGGGCAACAATAAGGTCGTAGTCGGCAAAGGCGGCCTGAGTAAATTGCCGTGCCCGGTGGTGGGTGCCGTCATAACCACGACGAGCCAGCGCTTGTACCGTGCGGTGATCGGCACGCTCGCCAACATGCCAGTCGCCGGTGCCGGCGCTGGTTGACACGATACTGCTCGACAAACCGTGTTCTTCGGCTAGTGCGCGAAACACCACCTCAGCCATAGGGGAGCGGCAGATGTTCCCGGTGCAAACGAAGATGACACGGAAAGGATCCGTAGCGGGCATGTCTTCTATTGTGCCGGTTTCCGCAAAAAATGGGATTCCTCCCCACAGGCCGACGACACAGGTTTCTCCACGGTCACCGCATCCGGTGGCGTAGTCGTGCCGCATGCTCGCCACAGTAGATCCATGACTTACAGCTACGACCATGTTTCTCGGGGACAGGGCGACCCCGATGCCTTCGCTTCTGCCCGCGGCATGCTGTACCGCACCGCCGACGACGTCGACAGTTCTGTGCGTGTTCTGCGCACTATTTCTCAGGCTTCGGCGTGGAGATCACGCGGCGTCGAGGCGTTGCATCTGCTGATCGAACAGTTCGCTCAGCAGCTTGCGACGCAGGCTCAGGTGTTGCGGTATCAGGCTTCGCTGTTGCCGTGGGAGGTGCAGCAATGAGTGATGAACTGCAGATTCATCGCGGGAGTGCGATCGCGGTTAATTCCGACGAGGTGCGCGCGGTGGCCACATCTTTGGGTGCGCAGGCTTCACGCTTGAGCGGTATTGCGAGTGACGTTCGACGCATCCCCGGTCTTATCGATCATGGTGGCGGCGAATCCGCGGGGGTGAGTGACGCGGCCTGGCAACTCGAAGCGATAGCCGACCACGCTCAGGAAGCCACGGCGCAGGCTGTCACGATGGCCGATGCGTATGAGATCGCCGAGCTACGCGCCACCATTAGTCGACTGCCCGAGGGGGACGAAACCAATCGTTTGCAAGAGCAACTCGATGCGCTTGTGGTGAGTAACCCGGATGCCGCGCTTTTTGCCGACCGGGCCAAGGGCATCGACGACATTGGTGGCCTGCGTTTTTCGCCGAGCCTTCTCGCATTCGGGCTGCTACCCGCAGTTCTGGCGGGTCCGGCGCTGAAGTGGGGGATGGCTTTTGTGCGTGATAAAAATCGTGGCCGCGTCGAAGACGGAGATTATTTGAAGGCGCATCCCTCCACTGTCACGGTCGATAAACGAGGGGTCCGCTCGGTGAATGCCCCCACGACGGTCTCAGAGGCTTTCCAGCGGATACAGCACAATAACGACGGCCAGATCAGCATCGATGTCATCGATCTACCCGGGGGTGAGCGCGAATACTTTGTTTATATCGACGGCACCAGCAGCCTCGGCATCGGCGGCAACGAGCCGTGGGACATGGTCTCTAACGTGCAGCTCTACGTGTCTCAAGAAGAGTCGGATTCGTATCATGCCGTGTTGCAGGCCCTTGACGAGGTAGGGGCTGAGCCCGGTGACACCCTCAACCTGGTGTCGTACTCGCAGGGGGCGGCAGTCGCCGCGTCTATCGAGGCATCCGGTGACTATAACGTGGCAGCAAACTTTATGGCCGGAAGCCCGATCGCACCCCCTGCCAGCGACGCACTGCATGTTTCTCTCGCGCACACGAATGACGTAATAGCGCAACTGTCGACCGCGGATGGTGACGGCACGGGGTCCGACGACAGCCTGGTGATCTCTCGCACGATAGAGCCCAACCTTGTCGAAAGGCTACCTGCGACGCCTTTCGGGCCATGGACGACTTTCGGCCCGCACATGCTCGACAAGTATGTCGACACCGCACACATGGCAGAAGACAGTGGCGATCCGCGCATGGCCGCAGTCGCCGCCTATCTGCAGAAATATGCCGACGCGGGCACCGTGCACAACTACACGTTTAACGCCACTCGGCAGTAGTCGGATCGGAGCACTCAGCGACGACGTTTGCGTTTGCGTTGCGGGCGCAGAATGCCCATAAAGATTCCGTTGATGATCGTGATGAGAAGCGCTGCAAGCACACCCCACCAGAAACTGCCGACGCCCAGACCCCAGCCGAAGTTGCTGGTGATGACCGAGGTGAGCCACAGCAAAAACCCATTCACGACGAGAGAGATGAGCCCGAGCGTCAGAATGTAAAGCGGGAACGCCACAATCTTGATGATCGTTCCGATCACGGCGTTGACCACGGCAAAAATCGCGGCCACAGCCAGCAGCGTCAGTATGAACTGGCCGGTTTCACCGGGCTCGAAAGGCGTGATCGTCACCTGCAGCGCAGGAATAAGGGTCACGACCCAGAAAGCAAAAGCGTTAACAACAACACGAATGACAAAGCGCATGGTCTGCTCAGTCTCTCACGGTGTGAGCTAGCGATATGTGATGCACAACAACAGAACGCTTTAGACTCAGGGCGTGAGCACACAGCCGTCTCTTCCCTATATTCGCCCTGAGATTGCGGCGCTGCCGCCGTACCGTCAGGGAAAGCCCGCCGGAGCCGACGCGTTCAAGCTGTCGAGCAACGAAAATCCTTTTCCCCCGCTACCGTCGGTGCAGAAGGCTGTGAACGAGGCCATGCCGGTAAATCGATACCCGGATGCCACGGCCGTGGCCCTGCGCACCCGCCTGGCCGAGCGCTATCAAACGACCCCCGATGGCGTGCATGTCGCCGCCGGTAGCGTCTCGATTCTTTACCAGCTGGTGCAGGCGGTCGCGACCGCGGGCGATGAGATTGTTTATGCGTGGCGGTCTTTTGAGGCATATCCAGGACTCGTACTCGTAGCGGGGGCGAGTGGCGTGCAGGTGCCGCTCGATGCTGAAGCGCGCCATGATCTTGCGGCGATGGCCGATGCGGTTACCGAGAAAACGCGCGCCATTATTGTGTGCAGCCCCAATAACCCGACGGGGCCGATCGTGACAAGCGCTGCGTTTGCTGAGTTTATTGCGCGGGTGCCGAGCAGCGTGCTCGTCATTCTCGATGAGGCGTATGCCGAGTTTGTGACCGACCCCGAAGCGGTGGATGGACTGGGGGAGCGGCTGTTTGAGCGGCATCCGAATGTTGTTGTGCTGCGAACTTTTTCTAAAGCGTATGGTCTTGCGGGTCTACGGGTGGGTTATGCCGTGGGGCATCCGCGGGTGCTCGATGCGGCCCGTAGCACCGGAATACCGCTGTCGGTCACGAGCGCGGCAGAAAAAGCGGCCCTGGCAAGCCTCGACGCCGAAGATGAGCTGCGTGAGCGCGTGGCAACCCTGGTGCAGCGGCGCACTGCGCTCGTAAGAGGGCTGCGCGAACAGGGTTGGCGGGTGCCCGATGCGCAGGGAAACTTTGTGTGGCTGCCCACGGGCGAGCGCACGGCCGAGGTGGCAGAAGCCTTCGAAAACGCCGACATTATTGTGCGGCCTTTTGTGGGCGACGGCATCCGTATATCCGTGGGAGAGCATGAGTCGGTAGACATGGTCCTATCGATTGCTGCATCCGTTGTGTGAACCCTCCACTTTCTCTGGGGCTCGGCTCGGTTACGTTAGAACAGTGACTTCTCCCGAGCCGCCCATCATTCGCGTACTCGACGATCACGGACGCTTCGCGCCGAACCCCGAGAGCGAGCCCTACCTCGAACTCATTGATGCGCTGAGCGACGCTGATCTTCACCAGCTGTATAGCGACATGGTCGTTATTCGTGCCATCGATACCCAGGCCACGAACCTGCAGCGTCAAGGGCAGCTTGCGCTGTGGCCGCCGAGTCGCGGGCAAGAGGCCGCCCAGGTGGGTTCGGCACGGGCAACACGGCCGCAAGACACGATTTTTCCTTCGTATCGCGAACACGCTGTCACCCGCATCCGGGGCGTCGACACTCTCGACATTATTAAGCTCATGCGCGGGGTATCGCACGGCGGGTGGGACCCTACCGATCCGCGCAACGGCAACACGCGGCTGTATACGCTCGTGCTCGGTTCACAAACGCTGCACGCGGCCGGATACGGCATGGGTATGGTGTTCGACGGCCGATGCGGTTCGGGTAACCCCGAGCGTGACGAAGCCGTTGTCACCTACTACGGTGATGGTGCCTCGAGCCAGGGCGATGTTCACGAAGCGATGGTGTTCGCTGCCAGTTATCAGGCGCCCGTCGTGTTCTTTTTGCAGAACAACCACTGGGCCATCTCGGTACCGGTCGAAAGGCAGTCGCGCACGCCACTGGTGCAGCGCAGTGCCGGATACGGGATTCCCAGCGTGCGGGTCGACGGCAATGATGTGCTGGCCAGCTATGCGGTCAGCCGCCGCGCACTCGACGAAGCCCGCGCCGGAAAAGGCCCCCGCGCCATCGAGGCCATGACCTATCGCATGGGCGCGCACACCACCAGCGACGACCCGACCAAATATCGTGGCAGCGACGAAGAAGAGCGCTGGGCCCAGCGCGACCCGATCAACCGGATGCGGGCATACCTGCTCTCGCGCGGTGCCAGCGATGCCTTCTTCACCGGCGTAGAAGAAGAAGCGGCCGCTGCGGCCGACGACCTGCGCCAACGAACCACGACGCTGGAGTCGCCCACACAAGACTCGATGTTTGCGCACGTGTATAGCGAGCAGCATCCGGTGATGGCGCAGCAGGCACAGTGGCTGCGCGACTATGAGCAGTCGTTCCACGAGGAGGGCGCATGACCATTCAGGCAATGCCATTTGCTAAAGCGCTCAACGCGGGTCTGCGCAAAGCAATGGAAAATGACTCGCGCGTGCTGCTCATGGGTGAAGACATCGGCCCGCTCGGTGGCGTGTTTCGTGTGACCGAACACCTGCAGCGCGACTTTGGTGAACAGCGGGTGCTCGACACGCCCCTGGCCGAATCGGGCATCGTGGGTTCGGCGATCGGTTTGGCGATGGCGGGTTTTCGGCCCGTGTGCGAGATTCAGTTCGACGGTTTTGTTTTTCCCGCGTTTGACCAGATCACCACGCAGCTGGCCAAGATTACGAACCGGCACGAGGGCGCCGTATCGATGCCCATTGTGATTCGTATTCCCTACGGCGGACACATTGGTGCGGTCGAACACCACCAGGAAAGCCCCGAAGCCTATTTCACGCATACGCCGGGACTGCGCGTTATCTCGCCGTCGACCCCCAACGATGCCTACTGGATGATTCAAGAAGCGATCGCATCGCCCGACCCGATCATTTTTATGGAGCCCAAGAGCCGCTACTGGCATAAGGGCGAAGTGGAGCTTGATTCTTCGGCCGTGCCTCTTCATTCCTCGCGCATCGTGCGCCGAGGAACAGATGTGACGCTCGTGGGGCACGGTGCCATGGTCACAACACTGCTGCAGGCGGCAGCGCTCGCCGAAGCCGAGGGCACGAGTTGTGAGGTGGTCGATGTGCGGTCGCTGTCGCCGATTGACTACGGTCCGATTCTTGATTCGGTGCGTTCGACCGGACGCATGGTTTATGCGCAAGAAGCGCCCGGGTTTACCAGCCTGGGTAGTGAAGTTGCTGCTACCGTCATGGAGCAGGCGTTCTATGCCCTCGAAGCTCCCGTGCTTCGTGTTTCTGGCTTTGACACCCCCTTCCCTCCGGCAAAACTGGAGGGTGCTTATCTGCCTGATGCTGATCGCATTCTTGAGGCGGTTGACCGTTCGCTGGCCTATTAATGCTGGCTTTCCACTGTAAACAGGACGCATCATGAGCACTCAGATTTTTACCCTGCCCGACGTGGGCGAGGGCTTGACCGAGGCCGAAATCGTCACGTGGAAGGTGGCGCCCGGCGACCAGGTTGCCGTCAACGACGTTATTTGTGAGATCGAGACGGCCAAGTCGCTGGTCGAGTTGCCGTCGCCCCATGCGGGGGCGGTGGGCGAACTGCTGGTGGCCGAGGGTGTGACGGTCGACGTCGGTACACCGATTATTTCTTTTGTTGGCGACGAAACGGCTGCGAAGCCTGTAGCGCCGGCCGGTTCACCGTCGACCGATTCAACCCCGGATGCCGCTGATGGCGGCGGTGCCGTGCTCGTCGGTTATGGCAGCGGCGGCGGTGCGACGTCGCGCCGCCGTAAGCCCGCGGCCGGTAGTGCTGTTCGTTCTTCGGTGGGGGTTATCGCGAAGCCGCCGATTCGTAAGCTCGCAAAAGACCTGGGTGTTGTGTTGTCGGATGTCACGGCAACAGGTGCGCACGGTGAAGTGACCCGTGACGACGTTGTGAAGCATGCCGAGCAGGCGAGTGTTTTTCGCAATATTGAGACGCCCGAGTGGGGTTCTGTGCGGGAAGAGACGGTTCCGGCTCCCGCACCTGCGCCGGTTGGTGTGGCGCGGGGTCTTACTCCTGCTGCGGGCTCGGATGCCCGTTCCGAGTCGATTCCTGTGAAGGGTGTTCGCAAGGTGACGGCGGCGGGCATGGTGCGAAGTGCTTACTCTGCACCGCACGTGACCGTGTGGAAAGAGGTTGATGCCACGCGCACCATGGAGCTGGTGAAACGGTTGAAGGCTTCGCCCGACTACGCCGATGTACGTGTGTCGCCGCTGCTCATCATGGCCCGTGCCGTGATTTGGGCGGTGCGCCGCACCCCCATGGTGAACGCAGCGTGGATCGACACCGACGATGGCGCAGAAATTTCTGTGCGGCACTATGTGAACCTCGGCATTGCTGCTGCTACTCCGCGCGGACTGCTCGTGCCGAATATTAAAGACGCGCAAGAGTTGAACATGCGCGAACTCGCTCGCGCGCTCAACCGATTGACGACAACTGCACGCGAAGGCAAAACGAGTCCCGCCGATCAGCAGGGTGGCACCATCACTATCACCAATATTGGTGTTTTTGGTATGGATGCCGGTACCCCGATCATCAATCCCGGCGAGGCCGGAATCGTGGCCATGGGCACGATTAGCCAAAAACCGTGGGTGGTCGATGGTGAAGTTCGCCCCCGCTGGGTCACCACCGTCGCGGGCTCTTTTGACCACCGTGTGATCGACGGCGACGGCATGAGTCGGTTTATTGCCGACGTGGCTGCCGTGCTCGAGGAGCCTGCGCTTCTGGTCGACTAGTACGAGTGGCATCCGGATGCTTGTTGATAACGATTCTCATATCCAGTAACGTGAGGGTGTGAAAAGACTCCCCGCACTCGCAACCGCCGCCCTCATGCTGGTGGTCGCGCTTACCGGTTGCAGCGTGGCCGAATCGCCCACCGACGACCGCGTGCAGGTGGTTGCCTCTACCGTCACCTATGGCGACATCGCCTCGACCCTCGGGGGAGCGCGCGTCAACGTGGTGTCGATCGTCACATCGACGGCGCAAGACCCCCACATGTATGAGGCCACCGCGCGCGACCGGCTGGCGGTCTCTCAGGCCGACCTCATTCTCGCCAACGGCGGCGGGTACGACGCGTTCATGGCGAGTCTTATCGACGACACACAAACGCCGGTGCTGGCCGCGGCCGATATGGTGATCACCGACGGCAGCGGCAGCGACGACGACCTGAACGAGCACGTCTGGTACGACCTTGAAACGATCGAAGAGTTTGCCGCAGCGATTGCAGAACAGCTCAGTACCGTCGATCCCGAAGGCGCCGAAAAATACGCCACCAACCTTGCGGAGTTCACGGACGACATCGACACAGTGCGTAGCCGCATCGACCAGTTAGCCGCCACCGTTTCTGGTGCACACGTGTTTCTGACCGAGCCGCTGGGCGGCTACCTCGCCGACAGCCTCGGGCTCAACGACGTAGCGCCGCAGGGTTTTGCGGCAGCGGTTGAAGCCGGAAATGACGTCGCGCCGGCACTGATGAAAACGGCACTCGACACCATTGCTCACGGAGACGTGCAGGCCGTGCTGAGC
This sequence comes from Microbacterium luticellae, assembly GCF_050408645.1. Lineage (NCBI taxonomy): Bacteria > Bacillati > Actinomycetota > Actinomycetes > Micrococcales > Microbacteriaceae > Microbacterium > Microbacterium luticellae. The sequence continues at coordinate 375,380 of NZ_JBNTKE010000002.1, read as the reverse complement.
AACATCCAAACCCGCGGCCCCGAAACCGTGCGAATGGAACAGGCCGCCACAAGCGCGAGCGTGCCTGTCGTGCAACTGAGCGAGTTGCCACCCGAAGACACCGACTACATCGCCTGGATGACCATGGTTGTCGACGAGCTTGAAGCCGCGTTACAACAATGAAACCATCACCTCTGCTGCGCGTAGAAAACGCTGCCGTCCGTCGCCCCGCCGACCACGGTGGTGCCGTACGCACCCTGTGGTACAATCTCGACCTCGCTGTGCACCCCGGCGAACTCATCGCCATACTGGGGCCCAGCGGCGGAGGAAAAACCACGCTCTTGCGCAGTATTCTCGGGCTGCAAAAACTTAGTGCGGGGAGCATCCGGTTCGCCTCTGATCACCACCGCCCACACGACCGTGACGCCATCGGATACGTGCCCCAGCAGCGCACGTTCTCGGCCGACACGGCGCTACGAGCCCGCGACGTCGTTGCGCTGGGTTTGCACGGCACTCGCTACGGCCTGCCCGTGCCGCGCCGCGGCGACCATGCGCGCGTTGACGCCACGCTACGCGAAGTGGGCGCATTCGATTACGGCCACCGGCGCGTAGGAGCGCTCTCGGGTGGCGAAGTGCAGCGGCTGCGCGTAGGGCAAGCGGTTATTCACCGGCCTTCACTGCTTCTGGCCGACGAACCCCTCACCAATCTCGACCCGGCACACCAGCGCGGCATCGTCGACATCATCGACCGGCAGCGGCGCGACCACGACACCGCGGTGCTCGTCGTCACCCACGACATCAACCCGCTCCTCGGCCGCGTTGACCGCATCCTTTACCTGGCTGGTGGGCGCTTTCGGTTCGGCACACCCGACGACGTCTTGCGCAGCAGCATCTTGAGCGACCTGTACAGATCGCCCGTCGACGTCATTCGCGCCCATGGCCGCATCATCGTCGCGGGCACGAACGAAGCCACCGCGCACCACGACGAAGTACAGCATCCGGATGCCACACACCACGGAGACCGCTCATGACCCCGCCGCTGCTGTCGTGGGCCGATATTTTCTCCTTCACCGACTACGGTGCCCTCGTAGCCCTGCTTGCTAATTCGATCATTGCGGGTGCGGTTCTCGGTATTGTTGGCGGCCTTATAGGCGTTTTTGTTATGCAGCGCGACCTGGCTTTTGCTGTGCACGGGGTGAGTGAGCTGTCGTTTGCAGGAGCCGCGGCAGCACTGCTATTTGGCGGCAGCATTGTGGTCGGCTCGGTGGCCGGGGCCCTCGTGGCAGCGCTCATTATTGGGCTGCTCGGTGCGCAGGCGCGTGACCGCAACTCGATCGTCGGTGTGCTGATGCCGTTCGGTCTGGGTCTTGGTATCTTGTTTCTGTCGCTACACAAGGGTCGAAGCGCCAACAAATTTAGCCTTCTGACCGGGCAGATTGTTTCGGTGTCGAGCCCCGACCTCGGCTGGCTACTGGGTATTAGTGGCGTGGTCTTTATCGCGCTTCTTGTGCTGTGGAACCCGCTACGTTTCGACTCCCTCGACCCGGCAACCGCCCAGGCACGCGGGCTCCCCACCCGCACACTCAACCTGGTATTCATGGTGCTACTGGGGCTCATCATTGCCGTGAGCGTGCACATTATTGGCGCGCTGCTTGTTATGGCACTGCTCGTAACCCCGGCAGCAGCGGCCATGCGCATCAGTGCCGGGCCCCTGGCCGTACCCCTGTGGTCGGCCCTGTTTGGTTTCGTCTCCGCCGTCGGCGGCATCATGCTCGCGCTCGCCGGAACCCTACCCGTCAGCCCCTACATCACCACCATCTCGTTCGCCATCTACCTGGGCTGCTGGGCCATACAGCGCATCCGCAACCGCACAGTGCGCGGTGGAGTGCACAGCACAGTGCGCACCAGGACGCCTAGCACCCACACGGCCTAGACTCACAATATGGCTCAACGCAATACCTGGCAGCGCGAACGCGTGCGCGACGCGCTCGCCGACGAACCCGGTTTTGTTAGCGCGCAAGCTCTTTACGCCACCTTACGAGCTGCGAATACCGGAATCGGGTTGGCGACGGTGTACCGAGCGCTGGCGGGGCTGGCAGCATCCGGGGAGGCCGATTCGCTGCAGAGCCCTGAAGGCGAGGCACTGTATCGGGCCTGCTCTTCGGGTCACCATCACCATCTCATCTGCCGTAACTGTGGTCTCGCCGTAGAGATCGCGGCGTCAGAGGTAGAGCAGTGGGCCCGCAAAACTGCGGCATCGCATGGGTTTCATGAGGCCGAGCACGTCGTCGACATTTTTGGACTGTGCGAGAATTGCGCACGAGAAAAAGCACAGCAGTCTGCGCAATGACGCACGTGTTTGTCAAGGGGACGAATGAGTACTGAACACCCGGATGCTGCGGGCAACGACGCCTCGCAGCGCCCCCGCACGCGCGCAGAAGCACGGGCGCTACGACAGGCCGCTGAAGCCGCTCAGGCTGCCGAAGCCGTGCATGAGGCGCGTGCCGCGCAGGCTTCGGAGCACACGCCCCCAGTGCCGCAGCCGAGTGCCGAAACGGCAGCGCCGGAGCAGTCGAAAAAGTATTGGATTGACCCCGAAGACTCCGATTGGCAGCCTTCGGATGGTGCTGGCTGGCTGCCCGCTGACGACAGCGCACGAGCCCCCATTGCCCCGGCGCGCACAGAAGACTCCGCCGAGCATGCTCCCTCACAGCGCACGTTTGTGATCTCCCTCATTATCGGACTCGCGATTACCGTGGCCGGTGTAGTTATTGCTCTTGTGCTCGACGGACCAACAATTACCGGGGTCGATTTCGACGGCCAAATTGTTGATGGCCCGCAGCCCACCCTCACCCTCACACTGAGTCGTGAGGTGGCAGAAATCACTCCTGAACAGGTGGAGCTTGACCCGGATGCCACGGCCACAGTGACAACCGAGGGTAAAACCGTCACGCTCACCTTCGATGCCCCGCTGCGCGACGACACCGAATATCTGGTGAGCATTAACGGTGTGACGGCCCGCGACGGTGAGCGCGAAAGTACCGTCGTTACGACGATTCAGACTCCGGCGGCTTCGCTGTATCTCTTACAGCGCAGAGACGACGGTGATGACGCTATTTTCCGTACCGATCTGAGCGGCGAGAAAGCGGTATCGGTTTTCGAAGCCGAGAACATTGATGACTACCGCGCGACCTCAGAGAACCTTGTGGTCGTGACGGCGCAGGACGGCGTATCGCAGGTGACCGTTGTTGATCGCTACGACGAGTCGCGCACGGAGCTCGTCCTTCCTGGTGAAGGATATGTTGCCGGTTTGCAGGTGACCGACGACGGGTCACATATCGGCTATACGTTTACCGAACGTGATCTCTCCGCCGAGGGCGGGCTCGCCAGTGTGCTTGTGACCCAGCCCATCGACGGCGGCGCGGCATCAACGGTCGTGCAGATTGACGACGTGCCCGTGAGTGTGGGCGAATGGCGGTTCATTCCCCATAGCACCAACGCCGTGCTGCTCACTTTTGACGGCGAACTTTATGGCGCCGACGCCACGGCAAGCAAACAACCGTGGGCGCTCGGCCAGGCGAGAACACTGCTGGGTGTGTCGAGGGCTAACAACACCGCCATCATCGATTACGACGGTCTGCTCATGCAGTTGAATCCCGAAACAGGCGCACTTGTGCCACTACCCGTCGCCGAGCCTGACTATGGTGCACCCGTGAGCATCACGTCGTTCCCGGGCGGCACACTGCGGCACGTTTTTGCGCGCAGTGACGAGGGTGTGCCTACAGGGCAGGGCATCATTCGCGTTGCTGACGACGGCGCGGCCGAACCTCTTGTCTCTGTGAGCGGCACCGACTCGATCGTGCAAAGTTGCGCCGCCCCCAACGGGCGATATACGGCCGTGACGGTCGCGCCCGACCTGCCAAATAACCCTTACGACCGACGACTCCTTCCCCTGCCGCAAACTCTGCACACGCACATCGTCGACACCACCAATGGTGACGAACGGGTGGTGCTCGAAGGCTTCGACGCCTCATGGTGCACAACCGGACCACGGCGATGACGACGCCATATGTTCCGGATGCCGCTCGCACGGGGCATCCGGCTGCCCGCAGCGATCTTCACGGCCTACCGGTTGATATTGCCCCGCAACTGCTCGGCGGATATCTGGTAACAACGGTTGACGGCCACACGGTCGCCATACGCATCACCGAGGTTGAGGCGTATCACGGTAAAGGAACCGGGCCCGTACCCGACCCGGGCTCGCACGCCCGGATGGGCCGTACCACGCGCAACTCCACCATGTGGGAAGAAGCCGGACACCTGTATGTGTACCTGAGCCACGGAATCCACTCGTGCATCAACGTCGTATGCGGGCCGAACGGAGAAGCCGGAGGAGTGCTTGTGCGAGCCGGTGAAGTCGTGCACGGCATTGATAGTGCGCACGAACGCTCGGGGCGTCGCGGGCGCGACCTTGCCCGAGGCCCCGGCCGGCTGGGCCAAATATTGGGCCTGAAGCATGCCCTGCACGACGGAATCGACGCGATCGACAGCGTGCCGCAATCAGGGGCCGTGGCCACGCTGCTCTTGCCATCGACTGTCGGTGCATATGAGCAGGGCCCGCGCGTAGGAGTCGCCGGTATTGCGGGCACGGATGCCTTTCCCTGGCGCTTCTGGATTCCTGGCGACCGCACAGTCTCGCCGTTCCGGTGGGGGCGTGGGGCCGCGGAGGCCGCTGCCGCGCGCACGGCCGAGCAGGAGTAGTTTGCCTCGGGTGTGGCATCCGGAGTGGTGAGTGTCGCCCGGTGTGCAGCATCCGGCGTGGGGCTGGATTTTATGGTGGCGCGGGCTGTGCGGGGTTGCCGAGAACAGGAAGATTGCTGGGCGACGCATGTTTTGCGCGGAATTGTGCGCCATTCGGCAATTTTCCTGTTTTCAGCAACAGATGTTGCGGCACGGACCCCCGGATGCAGCAGCACAGCGTTCGTGGTAAGGTAGACCGTTGATCTGTGCGCTCTCCTGTGCACAGTTCGTCTCTCACCGTGCGTCTTCATTCCAACTCTGTTGCGGGTGTCGGGCGTATAGGGGAGGGGCAGACAAGGGATCTTGGGTGAAACCAACCGGTTTCACGGTAATGAAGGAGTCATCACATGGCAGCAGTGTGCCAGGTGACCGGTGCTGTTCCCGGCTTCGGTCACAACATTTCGCACTCGCACCGCCGGACGAAGCGTCGCTTCGACCCGAACGTGCAGAAGAAGACCTATTTTGTGCCGACGCTCGGCCGCAAGGTTACCCTCAATGTCTCGACACGGGGCATGAAGGTAATCGATGCGCGGGGCATCGACAGTGTTGTTAAAGACCTCCTTGCGAAGGGTGTGAAGCTCTGATGGCGAAGAAGGCTCAGGACGTACGTCCGATCATCAAGCTGCGTTCCACAGCTGGCACGGGATACACCTACGTGACCCGCAAGAACCGCCGCAACACCCCCGACCGTCTCGTGCTCAAAAAGTACGACCCGGTCGTTCGTAAGCACGTCGATTTCCGCGAGGAGCGTTAATTATGGCGAAAAAGAGCAAGATCGCTCGTAACGAGCAGCGCAAAGAAATTGTTGCGCGCTACGCAGAGCGTCGCGCCGAGCTGAAAAAGGCGCTTGTTAGCCCCCACTCGACCGATGAAGAGCGCGAAGCCGCTCGCCTCGGCCTGCAGAAGCTTCCTCGTGACGCTTCGCCGGTGCGTGTACGTTCGCGTGACGCCATCGACGGCCGCCCCCGCGGAATGCTGAGCAAGTTCGGCATCTCGCGTGTGCGCTTCCGTGAGATGGCACACCGTGGCGAACTGCCCGGTGTCACCAAGTCGAGCTGGTAAGCAGCGAGCTTCATAAAAGCGCGGGGCGGGGTTCTTCACGAATCCCGCCCCGCGCTTTTGTTCACCCCGGATGCCGCGCACCAGACGCCGCAGCGCCACAGCAGACGCGTCGCTCACGCGTGCAGAAATAGTCGAAAAACGGCTCGCAACACTCGAAAACCCACCAAAACGCCCAGATTTTGCGAATTGATCTGAGAAAACCCGCGAAATGATGCGGAAAACTAAGGTTCGGTTGGTACATTCGAGTCGGTCATTCGACCAACGGGGGGCATCCGCTCTTCGAAACATCTCACACGACGCGGCGGGACCCCCGTCGCTGGAGGATGAAATGGCTGAGAAGTCCATCACCAAGACCGAGCTCGTTGCGAGCATCGCCAGCGCCACCGGTCAGAGCCAGGCCACCGTGTCGGGCGTGCTCGACGCTCTGTTCGCGACGGTATCTGACGCTGTCGCAAAGGGCAGCAAGGTTTCGATCCCTGGCTGGATTGCTTTTGAGCAGGTTGACACCGCTGCCCGCACGGGCCGCAACCCGCAGACCGGTGCCGAGATTCAGATCCCGGCCGGTAAGCGCGTGAAGGTTACCGCCGGCTCGAAGCTGAAGGCTGCCGTCAAGTAAGCGTCACACAACGACGACTGCTACAGAAGACCACCCTTGCCGCATGGCAGGGTGGTCTTCTGTTTTTCTGAGAACACAACGGTTCTGACCCATAGCTGAGAGTCCTAGGCTGGTAGGGTGACCCCCCGTTCATCTGCCGTGTCGTACCGTGTGGCTGGCGTTGTCATTTTGTTGGTGGCTGGCCTTGTGGCAACCGTTGTTGCCCTGTGGTTGGGCGGCGGTGCTGCCCCTCTTGCGCTGGGCGATGCAGGCCCGATCGTGCGCTGGGGGCTGCCGGCCGTCAAGATGGTGATGAATATCGCGGCGGCTGTCATGTTCGGCTCGCTTGTTTTGGCGCTTTTTTCTTTGCGTAGCGGTGAGCGAGCTTTTGATGTCGCGCTCGATACGGCCTCGGTGGGGGCGGCCGTATTTACCGTGACGGGGGCGGCGTCGGGCTTTTTTACGTTTATGGCGGCGTTTAACGCCAAGCTCAGCGCGGGTCCCGAATTCGGGTCGCAGCTGGGGCGCTTTTTGGTTGAACTACCACTCGGCAGAGCCTGGCTGATCTCGGTGGTCTTGGGCGCGATCGTCACGATTATGGCTTTTGCGTGGCGGTCGTGGACGCCAACCCTGTTCACGGCAATTGTGGCCGGTGCATCTTTCCTGCCGCTGGCCGAGCAGGGGCACTCGGGTGACCTTGAAGGCCACGCGCTCGCGGTTGATTCTTTGCTGTTGCACACCGTTGGTGCGGCGGTCTGGGTGGGCGGCCTGGTGCTGGTTGTGGTGCTGCGGGGGGTTCTGAAACCCGCCGGGGCTGCGGCATCCGGTAACCCGAAGCGTCTGCATGGGCGCGCTAAGAGTCCGGATGCCGCAACTTCGCTGGGTGTCGTGGTCGAGCGTTATTCGTCACTGGCGCTCGTGGCTTTTATTGTTGTTGCTGTTTCGGGTGTGGCGCGGTCGCTGGTGGGGATGACCCGGTGGGAAGAACTGTTTGCGCCCTATGGCCTGATTGTTATCGCTAAGGCGGTGCTGCTGGGGCTGCTGGGGCTTTTTGGTGCCTGGTACCGGATGCGGCTGATTCCGTGGATCGATAAGGGCCGCGGCGGTTCGTTCTGGACGCTGATTCTTGCCGAACTAGTGCTGATGGGTTTCGCTTCGGGCGCTGCAGCGGCGCTCGCGCGAACGCCTCCGCCCTCGGGTTTGCAGCCCGCAGTCGACCGCACGCCGGCAGAACTGCTTGCTCGGCGTCCGCTGCCGCCAGAGTTTACGATCGACCGGTGGTTCACCGAGTGGTATCCGGGACTCATTTGGATGCTGGCCACCGCGTTTGGCATCGTCTTCTACCTGTTGGCTGTTCGCCGTCTGCACCAGCGTGGTGACTCGTGGCCGATTCACCGCACGATCGTGTGGATTGTTGGACTGCTGTCGTTCGCCTGGGTGACGAATGGGCCGCTGAACGCCTACGAAGCTTTCCTGTTTAGCACCCACATGCTGGCGCACATGATGCTGCAGATGGTGATTCCGATTCTGCTGGTGCTCGGTGCCCCCGTGACGCTTGCTCTGCGCGCGCTCGATAAACGCGACGATGGTACGCGGGGTGCGCGCGAGTGGATTCTCTGGGGCATCCACTCGCGGTATTCGAAGATCATTACGCACCCCTTTGTCGCTGCTGCGGTGTTTATTGTGTCGCTGTGGGTGTTCTACTTCACCGACGTCATTCGCTGGGCAATGCGCGACCACTACGGCCACCAGTGGATGGTCGTGCACTTCTTGATCGCCGGGTACCTGTTTGCGTTGACGCTGATCGGTGTCGACCCCATTCCGTACCGCCTGCCGTATCCGGGCCGACTGCTGACGCTGATCGGCATTATGGCCATGCACGCGTTCTTTGGCATCGCGATCATGATGCAGTCCGGTCTGATGGTCGCCGAATGGTACGGCTCGATGGGGCGCACGTGGGGGCCGACGCCGCTGGAAGACCAATATATAGGCGGAGGCATAGCGTGGTCGGTGGGTGAGATTCCCACCCTGATCTTGGCGGTGACCGCCGCTATCCAGTGGAGTCGAAGTGATGCGCGCGCCGAGAAGCGGCGTGATCGCTTTGCCGACCGCACGGGTGACCAAGAACTTGCTGCCTATAACGAACAGTTGGCGGCGTTGGCGGAGAAAGATCGGCGTCTGGCCGAGACAGGCCGCGAATAAGCGGCAGGCAATGCGCAGCGGACGAAACCGCTACGGGCCTGCCTCGCTACACGTTTGTCTTGCTACGTATCTGCCGTGGGTGCACCGCCCACGATGATCGATACCGAGCCGTCGGGGAGAACATGGATTTCTCCGGTCACGGTAAAGGGCACGTCTTGTTCGAGCTGCTCGATTGTGCCGTCGTAGATGAGCTGCACCTCCACCGAGAGGTGAGCCAGGGCTGGGGTCGGTGCAATCTTCCATTCCGCGCCATCGGGTTCAACGGTCACCTGCGGCATGGTGGGGATCGACCACGTTGGTTCGTCTGTGATGTAGTTCTGCACGAGCATGCCGAAGGGGCAGTCGGTGGGTTGCAACACTTTTTGTGTCGCGCACGCGGTGAGAAACGCTTCAACCTGCTCTTGCACAACGCCCGTAAACTTTGTGGTCGCTGTGGTCTGCACATCGACGGGCACGGTTGTGAGGGGTGCATCGGCCAGCACGCTCACGCCGGGCGTGGTGGCAATCGCGGTGTCGACGCTGACGGTGTAGAGGCCAGGCGAGAATACGAGCAGGGGCACGGGTTCTTCGCGAGCCGAGTCGATTCCGAGGGCGGCTACCTGACGACGGTCGAGCGAGAAACCGTTGACCGCAAACTGGTCGGAGCCGAGCACCGTCAGTTCGATCACCGAGAGGGGGCTCTGTGCGAAGCGCCAGCCGGGTGCGATGCCAATCCAGCCGTCGCGCTTCACTTGAAAGGTGGTGCTGCCCGAGTGAATGCCCGCCACATAGTCGACGGTCACGAAGGTGACGTCGCCGTCGTTGCGTTCGTTGACGACAGCAACGTCGCTGATCGGAGACAGCGCTGCGCTGCGCAGGAGTGCGTCGGATGCCGTCGCATCGATGCCGGCTTTTTCTCGCTGTTCGGCGCTCAGGTCAACACCCGGCACGAGCAGTGCTTCTGCCGTGCGCCCTTCGGCGAGAAGAGACAGATATTCTTCGACAAAGGCCGAAGGGCTGTAGAAATGTTTATAGAGTGAGGCGCTACCGGCAACTGTTGCCGCCAGTAAGAGGATGCCGATGGTGATCAGTATGCCGAGGTCAGACACGAGTGTGCCGCGACCGCGGGCACGCTGATGAGTCGACAACTGCATGGCGCAAGTCTATTCAGGTGCCGTTGTGCTGTTGCCGAATGCGCGTAGCATTGTTCGCGCTGCCTCGGTATATGTGACTGTGTAGGGGTGTGAGAAACCGAAGATTATGGGTGTGTCCGTTTTGTCTACGGAACAGCAAGAGCTGTTCGACCTCATCGAGAATACCGATGAGCACGTGTTTATTACGGGGCGGGCGGGCACCGGTAAATCAACGCTTCTGCAGTATTTCTCTGCAAACACACGCAAACAGATCGCTATCTGTGCGCCGACGGGTGTGGCTGCTCTGCATGTTGAGGGTCAGACGATTCATTCTCTTTTCCGTCTCCCCATCGGGCTCATTGCCGATTCGCGTATTGACCAGAGCGAGCCGGTACGAAAAGTATTAAAAGCTATTGACACGCTGGTGATCGATGAGGTGTCCATGGTCAACGCCGACCTCATGGACGCCATTGATCGCTCTCTGCGGCAGGCGCGTGGCCGCAGCCTGCACCCCTTTGGTGGTGTGCAGGTTGTGATGTTTGGTGACCCATATCAGCTCGCGCCCGTTCCACCGCGCGGCGACGAACTGCGCTATATCAACGACCACTACCGATCGCTATGGTTTTTCGATGCAAAGGTGTGGGCGGGCCCCTGGGTAGAGGCTCCGGATGCTGCATCCGAGGGTCTTCTCGATATTGGTAGCCACGGTGCTGCTTTACATGTGCGCGAACTGGTCACCATTCATCGTCAGGCTGATGATGCGTTTAAGAGCATGCTTAACGCCGTGCGTTTCGGACGAGTGACGGCCGACATTGCAAACGTGTTGAATACGGCGGGAGCCCGCACACCGCCCGAACCCGAGCCGGAAGAGACCCCGATTATCACCCTGGCTACGCGCAACGATCGAGTAAATAGTATTAATGCTCGTCACTTAGCTGCCCTATCGGGTCGAGAGCAGACCGCAGTCGCCGAAATCAATGGTGATTTTGGGCGTGGTGATGCTTACCCGGCCGATGCCGAACTGAAGCTCAAAGTGGGTGCGCAGGTGATGTTTCTGCGCAATGACGGTGTGGCGCCAGGAGAACTACCGCGCTGGGTAAACGGCACGATCGGGACGGTTACGCGCATTGTGGGCGGCACCGTCAAGGTCGATATTGACGGCGACGAGGTTGAGGTCGAGCCGGTTGTGTGGGAGCGCTTTCGCTACGCCTATAACCCCGGTACGAAAACGTTATCGCGTGAGGTGGTGGCAGAGTTTACGCAGTTTCCGCTGCGGCTGGCGTGGGCCGTGACCATTCACAAGTCGCAGGGCAAAACGTACGACCGCGCAGTTATCGACTTGGGTTCGGGTGCTTTCGCTCCCGGGCAAACCTATGTGGCGCTGTCGCGATTGACGTCACTCGACGGGCTCTACCTTTCGCGCCCGCTGCGGCCCAGCGATATTCGAGTCGATCCCGATGTGCGTCGGTTTATGAAAGCCGCTTATGAGGCCCGGTTGGCGTCAAGCAACCTGCCGAACTGAGTCGAGTGCTTCAAACAGTTCGGTGTTGAACCGGTAGGCCAAGAGAACCTCGTCAATAATGCGGTCGCGTTCTTTTTCGTCCCATGGGGCAGCGTCAAGCTGGTCGCGGTACACGTTCTTAAACTCATTCGGGTCGGCGATTGCGTCGAACAGGTAGAAGCCGACACCGTTGGTCTCGAACCCAAACTGACGTGCCATAACACGGCCGATAAAGATGCCGCCCGAGAGGTCGCCGAGGTAGCGCGTGTAGTGGTGGGCAACAAAGCCACCGGCCCAGGTGGAGCCGACTTGGCGGATGCGCTCAACGTAGCGTTCGGTGGTGGGCAGCGCCGTGATTCGTTCGCGCCAGTCGTCGCCGATCAGAAACTCAAGGTCGGTTTCGAGGGCGGGCAGACGCGTGAGCTTGTCGGTAATGAACACCGAAGCAACCGGGTCGTTACGCATGAGTTCGGCGGCGTGCTCGAGAGCTTCGTAAATAAAGTAGTGCTGCGCAACGAGCGAAACGTAATCTTCGCGAGTTGCTTCTCCGCGAAGCAGATCGGCCATAAAGCCCGAGTGCTCGCTGCGCGAATGTGAACCCGACGAACGTTCGCGAAGGGCAGCGGAGAAAGAAAGAAGCTCTGTCATGAGATTCATTGTAAGGGTAGGCTAAACTTCGCCGCCACTCCGGATGCCGCACCCGGGCGCTTCTTCTTAGTGTGAACGGGGTTTCACGCCGAGCTTTTCACACGCCATCGTGTAGATCACAACCACCTGGCGTCGCACTTCGGCACGCTCGCTGATAGGTGCATCCGGCCAGCCCACTGCCAGCAGCTCGGGTTCAGCGTTGCCGCGCTGTACCTGCCAGCGGGCTGCGTTCTCGTCAAAGTCGACAAAGGTGCTGCCCGTAATGTCGTCGCCGCCGAAAGCGCGGGCAATGAGCAGGTTGTCGTCTGCGTGGTCGTCGTTCATGTGGTGCCGCACAGCAGCAACAACGTCGTCAGAAAAAGGGTTCGCCATGCGCCCACTCTACGACCGATACCCCTTTGTGATCGTACTCACAGCAAGCTGACATGCGGGGGATGGAGGGCTGACCCAGACAACACTCATAGACTCTAGAAGGAGGATTCAGGGGGGTCCGATGGGTTTTTGGTCGCAGATGCGTCGCACCGGGGTAATGGTAGCGACCGTGGCACTGGCGATGACCGTGGGCGGATGCGCGGCATCACCATCGGTTGACTACACGCCCATTCCTCAAGCAGAGGGTGATTTACCCGCGGCCCTGCAGGAACAGCTTGAATCAGCAGTGACCACCGCCATGGCAGCATCCGGTGCTTCCGGTGCCATTGTGGGCGTGTGGGCACCCTGGAGTGGGTCATGGGTTGCTGGCCTTGGTACACAGGGCGTCGACAGCGACGAACCTGTCACGCCAGAGCAGACGTTTCGCGTGGGGACCGTGACGCGCCTGATGACGTGCGATCTGCTGTATTCGATGGCCGACCGCGGCGTGGTAAAACTGAGCGACTCGGTCACCACCTACGTTTCGGGCGTGGCTGATATGTCGACGGTGACGCTGCTCGACCTGTGTAATGGCACCGCGGGCGTCACTTCATCGGCGCCGACTCTGCGCAATAACTGGCTGATCAACCCCACCCGAGAATGGGGGGCGCGAGAACTTGCAAGCTATGGTCTGCAAAAGAAAACAGGGGCACGAGGTGCCTATGCCGACTCCGACGCCGGTTATCACCTGCTGGGCGCGGCCCTCGAGCGCGCCGGTGATGACACAGCTAGTCGCTTGCTGAAAAAATATGTTTTTGATCCGCTGCGACTAAAAGAGACGAGCCTTCCTGGGCCGAGAGCCGCCGAGCCATCAGAGACCGATGCGCTGCGTGGCTACTACCTGCAGCCTTCAGAAGACGACCCATCGAAGCTCGACTGCGCAGCGCCCGTCGATATTACGGTCAGCTCATCAAGCATCGGTTTCACCGATTCGGGCGCTGTTTCTACCATCACCGACCTCGGTCGCTACATGCAGGCCGAAGCAGCTCAGGCCCTGCGCACACAAGAGAAACCACCGCGCTTCGGTGCGCCGCTACCCGCATATAACGGGGCCCCCTCGTGGTATCAGGCCACGGGCGGTGCCTATGTGGTCGGCTCGATGATCGGGCAGCACGGCTGGGCTCCCGGCTATATCACCGCAGCCTATGCCGACCCGGAAACAGGGTTTACCGTGGCCGTGGTGCTCAACAGCTCTTCGGCGGGCGCCAACACGATTGCTGCGCTGGCATGGCAGCTTGCAGCGCTGGCGTCGAAAGCGCCGGCAGTAGAGGGCTTTACGGCGCCAGAATTTGGGCTGCCCTTCACGGCCGAAACCTATGGCGAACAGATCGTCAATTCGGCGCTGTGTGAGATTCCGCCCGCTGACGCCGAGAGCGCCGATGACGGTGACGCCGAGGGAGAAACTTCGGCCCCCTAGTATTTCGCGCACGGTTCGGCCACTATGAGGCCATGGGATCAGCGTTGACCACCATAGGGCTGCCGGTCGCCCTGGGGATTATTATGTTCGGCCTCGGCCTGAGTTTGACGGTCGGTGACTTTGCCCGAGTGGCAAAGCAACCGCGTGCCGTCATCATTGCACTGCTGTGCCAACTCGTACTGTTACCGGTCGTATGTTTTGGCCTCGTGCTGGCGTTTCGCCTACCACCCGTTCTTGCCGTGGGCATGATGATGCTCGCCGCTTCTCCCGGCGGCACCACCGCCAATCTCTATAGCCACCTGTTTCGCGGCGATATTGCGCTCAATATTTCGTTGACGGCCGTGAACTCGGTGATCGCGGTTGTGACGCTGCCGGTGATCACCAACTTTGCTATCGCGTGGTTTCGGCCGTTCGACGACCAGTTGGGCATGCAGTGGTCAAAAGTTCTCGAGGTGTTCGCTATCGTGCTGCTGCCCGTGGCCCTGGGAATGCTCGTGCGGCGCTGGAAACCCCGCTTCGCCGAGGGTATGGACAAACCCGTGCGTGTAGCATCCGTCATCATTTTGGCGGTTGTGATCGCCGGGGCCGTCGCCTCTAACTGGCAACTGTTGGTCGACAACGTCGCGGCACTCGCGCTGATCACGGTGCTGTTTTGTCTCATTAGCCTCGCGGTGGGTTATGTGGTGCCCCGGATGCTGCATGTTGCCCGGCCCCAGGCTGTTGCATGCTCGTTCGAAATCGGCATCCACAACGCCACGCTGGCGATCGTTATCGCCCAGACCGTGTTCGGTTCGATGGAGTTGAGTCTTCCGGCTGCCGTGTACGGCGTACTCATGTTCTTTATCGCGTTCGCGTTCGGATTTCTTATTCGCGGTCGTGCAGCCAGCAGCGATGACACACAAGAAGAACAGGCAGAGGCCGTGGTGAGCTAGCCAGCCAGCATGAGCGTGATGCGATACACGCCCATAATCACCACGCTCGAAGCAAACGGAAAAAAGAACAGCACGATGCGCGACCGCAGCAAGCGAGGAAACCGCGGTGGCAGAGTCTTCGACAGCACGCCCGCAACGAAATACGAAAGCCCGCACACCAGACCCACAAGCGTGCCGAGCCCCAGGCCCCACACGAGCCAGTCGTACAGCGAAAGTTCGTGCGAAACCGGCATGAAGGCGCGAATTGCCACACCCACAAAAGCACCGGTGGCAGCACCAAAAGTAACGCCGCGACCGCCCATATCGAGCGCTGTCGCCGCCACGGGCGCCCATAACGAACGCATACGCAGCCAGTCACGCCACCGACGCATGAGCGGGTACGGGTTGCGGGTTACCGCCCGCAGCGTTGGGATATCGCCGCTGTGCCGCACCCCCACCACAACGGGGTCAGCCATTCTGCTGACCCGCCGCCGCTGCCACGCATCAAACAGCACAACCCGGCGTGAGTCCGTAGGGTCGACCCATCGCAGCACTCGGGTCACGACACGCGCATCACTCTCATAAGCAGTGTGCTCATACGCCTTGATGCGCCGCTGCACAGTGTGCGCCCAACTGGCATCATCATGCGCACCCGTAAACAAGGACCGCAACGATACTCGCGTAGAGGCGCCGAAAAATTCGCGCATGACCGCGCCAGGGGCAAGCAGCTCGGGCTGCAGCATCCGGATGCTTGTCAGGGTGGCGACATCAATGCGGCGCTCGATGTCTGACCTCGTCAAAAACAACATGGTGGCGCTAGCGCTAACCGTCAAGCATGTGAGTAACGAAAAACCCGCCGCTACTGTGAGCAGTTCGAGCCAAAAGGGAGTAGAAATCGTGGCTCCTCACGCATGCCGGCGGATGCTGGTTTTCCGTCGATTCTATGCTGCGCAGCGCTCGCCGTTGGTGCGAGGCTTCACGACCTAGGCGCTGAATCCGGGTACGAGCCCGAGCTGTGCCGACTCTGACGCGAGTGCGACCCCGTCGGCAAATGTGACCGCATCGACCAAGACTGTGAAGTCGGGGCTCGCGAACACGCGCGGCACGAAGTACTCCAGCGGTACCGTCACGGTCTCGCCGGGGGCGACGGTGCGATTCACCTGCAGATCATAGCGACGAGGCGCCGTTGTGGCAGGAATCGTGGGTGTGGAGTCGAGCAGCCGCACGTCGGTATTGAGGCTCCGCGCCTGGAGGCGGTAAGCGAGCGTGCTGATGGTGTCTTGCGCTTGCATTTGAATCTGCAGGCGTCCGCGCGCACCCGCAATAGGAGTGCCGGTGGGGTTGGTGATTATGAGGGCGGCAGGAAGCCACGCGGGCCACGACCTGCTGGTTGAACCCTGCCGATAAACACGAACCGACCCGCCCGGTGTGTCGAGGGTTTCGGCGACCTGTACGACCAGGCCACCGGCATCCGGTTGTAGGGGAGCACTCGCGGCCGCTGCAGGAATCGCGACGGCCGTAGCAACGACGGGAGTCGACCATACCGAGGCCTGCAGCAGGCGGCGCCGGCTGACGGTGAGGGCTTGTTTGGTGTCGGTCATGAGAATCGTCCTGCCGCGATGAGTTTGTCCATGATGCGTTCCGCGAGTGCGGTGATAGTCACGAACGGGTTGACGCCGATTTTTGCCGGAATCAGTGAACCGTCGATCACGAACAGACCGGGCGCTCCGTGGAGTTCACCGTTCATGTCGGTTGTTTGTCCGAGCACGGCGCCACCGAGCGGGTGATACGTGAAGTGGTCGGAGTAGGCTTTTCCGCCGTCGAGCATGGTGGTCAGCGTTGAGCCGCCGTTGACCTGGTTGAGGCGATCAATCACGGCCCGGGCTGCTGTGATGCTCGGCGCATGCATGTCGGGCGTCCACGACAGCGCGAGGGTGCCACTGGCGTCGATGCTGTATTGGGCCTGGTTGGGGTTGTTGGTGATCGCCAGGTATCCGAGAGCGCGCGTTTCGATGCCGACGGGCAGGGGCGCTATCTCGGCAAAGACGCTCGCATCGGTGTCGTCCCAGGCGTCGAGTGCTCGCACGGGAATGGTGGACTGGTGCGCACCGACGGCGCCGGGCACCTGACGCATGACCATGGTGTTGCCGTTGGGTCCCCAGCCGTGGCCGAGGCTGTCGTCGAGCCCGGTGAGGTCGCCTTCTGCCTGCGCGCGAAGTAGCAGGCGGGCGGTGCCGACGCTTCCGGCGGCCAGAATGACACGATCATACGTGCGTTCCGATTCGGCTACGACCGTGCCGTCGTCGACGATTTCGCGCAGCGAGAGCGTGTAGGTTCCGGATGCTGCTCGCCGCAGCCTCGTCACCTCGGTCATTGTTGATACACGTACACGCCCGGTCGCAAGCGCCGCTTGCAGATAGGTGCGGGTGAGGCTGTTTTTGCCATGGTTGTTGCCGTAGATGACTTCGCCACCCGTGGCAGAGCGTGATACCCGACCGAAAGACTCCATGCGCAGATAGTTGGGGTCGTACACGTTGGGTACGTCGACGGTGTCATAGCCTGCTGCACTGTTATGTTCGGTGGCTGCGCGCGCAAAGCTGTAGTACGGCGAATAGTGCACGATGTCGCGCGAGATGCTGCGTACGCGCAGGCGCTCTTGGGCGCGAGGAAAGTATGTGCCATACATTTCGTCAACGTCGACGTCGGGCAACACCTGGTGAAAGAAGCTGCGGGGCGGAACAACCGCCATGCCGCCGTTGACGAGTGAACCACCGCCGAGCCCGCGCCCGGCATAGACCTGCATGTGCGCGAACTTCTCGACTGCGAGCACGCCCGCCCGCGACGGGATTGTCCGGTTAACAACGTCGAGCCCAAAGAAATAGCGGTACGGCAAGATGGTGCGATTTTCGAACCAGAATGAACGCCCGTCGGGCGACAGCATAGACGGAAAGACTTTGCCGGGTGCTGCCGTGGCATCCCAGTCTTTACCCATCTCGATGAGGTCGACGGTTATGCCCTGTGAGGCAAGGCGATAAGCAGCGACGGCCCCGCCGTAACCAGAGCCGATGATGGCGATAGACACGTGTCTCTTTTCGGTAGCGCACACCACTCGGGCGTGAGCAAGAAGTGCTCACGCCCGAGTGGTGACTGTCTATAGGGTCGCGTTACTGCCAGGTGCGGGTGGCCAGCACGGTGGTGCCGTCGCTCACGGTGACCGTAACGGGACGAACTGCTGCGACGTAACCGGTGAAGTTCATGTTGACAAATGCTTTTTCGCCAGTGCTGATGTCACCGGTGACCGACAGGGTTTTTGTCGTGCCGTTTGTGGAGCCCGTGCCGTTAGTGGGTACGTGAATGTAGTTGGAGTCGGAGTTGCGCTGCACTTGGAACATGCGTCCGCCGGTGGTGACCGGGCTAATGACAACGGTCAGCACGGTGCCGGCGGGAACAGCGGTGAGAGCCTCAAAGCGAATGTCGCCGGTGAATGCTCCGGCCGACCATGTCACCTGACGAATCTGCACGTCGAATCGGGGTGCGGGGGTGGTGGGGTCAGATGCAGAAGCAAGGGGTGCGGTAGCTGCAACGGCGATGACCGGCACCGACCAGGCTGCGCTTTTGAGCATGGTGCGGCGGTTGACGGTGATCGAGGTGGGGAGGTTTTCAGTCATGAATGGTTTCTTGATTGGGGCAACGAACGCCCGCAGCAAGGCTGCTGGTTCATCGAGGGGAGGGGTGTGGTGTGGGCAACTACCGTTCGGGCGCGAAGGCTCATTTCCGATTGCCTCGAACATCATGCCACATGTTGTCGCAAAAACAACCATGCGGTGTCGCCTTTTGGGCCATGTCACACGGTGATTGTTCGTAACGCGCAAATTTTTGGCGCAAATGTACACTCACCCTGCTCGAACGGCGTCTACGGGGTGCAAGAAAGGTCACTTCCGCTAGGCGAGACCCGTGAGGCTTGGGCTATTGCCGCTCCTGCGGTGGGATCCATCTCGTAGACGGCAACGCGATCCCGCGCTCGTCCAGGTGTTCGACCAGTCGAAGGGCAATCCGCCGAAATCGAGATCACCGCACTACCGGTGACCGTTCCGGCACCAGAGATCATTTCTGAGAAGCGAGACCCGGATCATCAGGCCCTGCGCTCGACCCCGAGCCGCCGGCCAGCGACCACATCGTCCTTGTTCTGGTTAACGAATCGAACTACATCTTGTGTTGCCAGTCGAGCTCCGCCCCGAAGAAAGGCGCTGCCCGCTTCAGGATCTCATTCGCGCGCTTCAGCTCACGCACCTCTTGCTCAAGTTGCCGCATACGTGTTTGCTCGTCGGTGGCGACCCCTGCTTTCACTCCGTGATCGATATCGGCTTGGCATACCCAGGCGCGCACTGACTCGACGCCGTAGCCGAGCTGTTCCGCGACCCGGCTGGTCGTTCCTTAGCTTGTACCAAGCTCGGCACGCAATTTGCGCACCATCCGGACCGCGGCAGCTTTATCTTCAGTGGAATAGCGGTGTCCCTTGTTCTCGTGTTGGGTCATGACTCCATTCTCCATCCGCAACTCTGGAGCCTCCAACGAGCCAGAGTGCAGGCAGTGTCATACGGTCACCGCCGACAAGTTGAGATCAGTTCGGGTTTGGCTGGAAGCCGATCTTACGGACGGCAGTCCTCAGCCGTCCGCCAGACTCCGCGCGGCGAACTTCTTCGCTGTGGATGGTGCGGAACTGCCGCTCGATGTCGGCAGTGCGGGCGCGATCCGCGTCGGTGTAGTGTCCAGCCATACCCGTACGTGAGTGGTTGTGGTTGGTCATTTCACTACCTCCTTTTCGATCCATCATGCCTTGTCTTGACCGGGTATGGCTACATTTCGGTCGCTTTTCACAGCAAGAAGTGCGGACACCAGCACAGCAATGTTCTCCAGGAACGCGACGTGGACATCGGTCAGGTGGTTCTTCCGAGCGCTGTTCACGGAGATCATCCCTACTGGCTCGCTGTTGACCAGGATGGGCACGGAGATGAACGCTCGATACTTGCGTTTCGTGTTCTCCAGGCACAGCTTCTCCTGGTTCTCTGGCGACTGTACGTCGTCGCAGATGGTCACCTGTTTTGCGAGCACACGATCTACGACAGCAGACTCTTCCCTCGAACGCGCGTCTCTCTTCTGAGTCTTCTTGAATCGGTCGCGTGCTGTTCCTGCCGCGCGGTTCGCTCGGTAGAGGGTTGTTCCGTCAAGCAGGTATACGTTGGCGTCCGGGGTGTCGCCGTCCTCCGACTTTACGAACTGGGCGCATCGCGCCGTGATGTCGGTAAGTCCCTCTGAGACGTTCGTCTCGTCGAGAGCGGGAGCGATGCTGATGAACCTCTCAGCGGCGGGGATAAGTGTCAAGCGCAGACCTGTGAGCAGTTGCGCCTGTGTCGTCTTCCTGCGCTTTTCGTAACTCCGCACACCGACGATCACACCGACCACGGAGAATGCGCTGGCTAAGACCGTGAGGATGATAGCCAGCGCGGGACTGAACGTCACGAGACGTGTGTTGAAAACGGAGATCAGCGCAAGCCCGACCGTGCCGATGACAGCCAGAATGTGCCACCCTGCACGGTCTACGAGACCTCCGAGCTTCGAGAACATGCTCCGACTTTATCGAGAACCCGCGAGAACCCGCGCGATGGTGCTCTTCCCAACGCCAAGCGCGCGTGCGATCTGCGCGTAGGAAGGTCCGTCCCCGTAGAGCCGAACGGCGTCAACCTGGTCGGGCGATGGCGCCGGAGGTCGCTCGAGTCGGGTGCCTCGCTCCCGCGTAGCCCGCACGCCTGCGGTGACCCTCTCTCGGATGACCTCGACATCCGTCTGGGCGACAGCCGCCAAAATGGTGAGCACCAGGCGACCCACCGTACCCGCCGTCGAGATGCCGTCCGAGATGGTGCGGACGGTAACCCCGCGTTCATCCAGGGTCTCCACCATCCGCAGGAGCGCGGCGGCGTCGCGTTCGACGCGGTCGAGACGCCAAGCAACGATCTCGTCGCCCTCGCGCGCGTGCTCCAGCAGAGCAAAGAGCCCTTCACGGGTGATGGGGGCGGTGGTGCCGGAAACGCCCTCGTCAGGGAAGACCTTGGTGACCCCGGCGCGTTCGACAGCGTCCTGTTGGAGCGCGAGCGTCTAATCCTTCGTGCTCACTCTCACGTAACCCAGCAGCATGTGTCCATCCCTCCCGAAATGGTGCCGAAACGTGAAGCATTCCCGAACGGGAATACGGAACGATCAGCCAACTCCAAAGGACCGGCGGACAACCAAACCCTCAGCAGACCCCGTGCGGAACAGTTCGCCGCAGAACTCGAGAGCGGACTCACCGTCCGCTGGGACGCAAATGAACGATGCGTCGGGGTGACAACATTCTCGCGTGCGTTCGACCGCTCGTGACCCCGCGCATCATCCATGTTGCCGAGCGCATGGCTGAGCGTTCAGCGAGTGTCCTGCGGGCGATCCTGCTCCACGAAGCAACGCACAGTGCCGACGCTCTGCGTGGCATCGACATCCCCGCCGAGTATGGCGAGCTCGACTCGGGCGTCCCGGCAGGCGAAGCGTTCAGCGATTGCGTGTCGTCAGTGTTCGAGCCTGACGCGCTCGGCGATGTTGGTTACCTGCCGGACGGGTGTCCGACTGATCTTCAAGATCATGAGCTCTAACTGCTGTGTATCTGACGGCCTCTCAAAGCAAGCAGAAAGCAAGCAGAACCCTCGATTTCGACCCTCAGAGCGCTTGTGAGGGTATTCCCCGGAAAGTGCGAAAATCCCCGGAATGACCAGGGATTTTCGCAATGAGAGGGGCTGACGGGAATCGAACCCGCGCTGTCTGCTTGGGAAGCAGAAGTTCTACCATTGAACTACAGCCCCGAACCGAAAGGTGCTCGGTAAGCATAACAAATGCGTGGGTGCCCGTTAGGCTAAAACCGTGCTGCTTTCTGATCGTGACATGCGCCGTGAACTGGCTGAGGGCCGGATTGGTCTTGAACCGTTTTCTGAAGAGATGGTTCAGCCGTCAAGTATTGATGTGCGACTTGACCGGTATTTTCGGTTGTTTGACAACCACAAGTACCCGTTCATCGACCCCTCGCAAGACCAGCCTGAGCTGACGCGGCTGATCGAGGTTGATCCGAACGAGCCTTTTGTGTTGCATCCGGGAGAATTTGTGCTTGCCGCCACCTTCGAGAAGGTCACGCTGCCCGACAATATTGCAGCCCGGCTCGAGGGTAAGTCGTCGCTGGGGCGGCTCGGCCTCATTACGCACTCCACCGCAGGTTTTATCGACCCCGGGTTCACCGGCCATGTCACGCTCGAACTCGCCAACGTCGCAACCCTGCCGATCAAGCTATGGCCGGGCATGAAAATAGGGCAGCTGTGTTTCTTTCAGCTCACCTCACCCACCGAACACCCCTACGGCTCAGGTCCGTACGCTAACCGTTACCAGGGTCAGCGGGGGCCAACGGCGTCGCGTTCGCACAGCAACTTTCACCGCACCGACGTGGGTGTTACCGACGAAGGTTCGCACGGTAACTAGCGTTCTCAGACACGCGCAAAAAAGCAAAAAACGTCAAGCACCGGATGCCGCACCCGACCGGTGTGCAGCATCCGGAACTCTCTCGTGTTAACGGCGCTCGGGTCGCACGTGCGGGGGCAGTTTGACCAGCAGTAGCAGGCCGAGCCCGATTGCAAGGATGATGGCGATGCCGAGAATGCCCCAGTAGGTGGCGCCGAACCAGGCGATGAATGCCGTCCACAGTGCCGGAGCCATGAAGCTGGCGACACGGCCCGTTGTTGCGTAGAGGCCGAAAATTTCGCCCTGCAAACCAGTGGGGGTTACGCGCGCCAGAAGTGAACGCGATGCGGCCTGCGCGGGCCCGACACAGCCCGACAGGATGAGTCCACAAATCCAGAACGGCAGTTTGCCCTGGTCGTGCAGCATAAACACGACCAGTGCCATGACCACCAGAATGCTCAGTGTCGTGACGATCACGGCCCGCGCACCAAAGCGGTCGTCAAAGCGGCCCGCAAAAATGGTTGATACTCCGGCCACAATATTGGCGGCGATACCAAAAATCATCACCTCGTTGCTGGTGAAGTGGAACACGGCCGCCGCCAAAATACCGCCGAACGCGAAGACCCCGGCAAGGCCATCGCGGTAGACGGCGCTGGAGATGAGAAACCAGAAGGTGGGGCGGTGGGTGCGGTGAAGACGCACGATGTCGCGCACGAGCTCGACATAGCTGGCAAAGAAGCCGACGCGGGGTGCACCAATGGCGGCGGGAGGCTCGGGCACGTTGAGAAATAACGGAATGGCAAACACAACGGTCCACGCGGCGCAACCGACAGCGATCAGTCGGTAGGCCATGCCGTTCGAGGTGTCCATACCAAACCACTCGAAAGTGGTGAGCACCACGATAATGGCCAGCGCAATAATGCCGCCAATGTAGCCCAGGCCCCAGCCGAGACCACTGACGCGACCAATAGTGCGCGGTGTCGACACACTGACGAGAAGAGCGTTGTAGTTGACGCCGGCGATCTCAGAAATCACGGCACCCACTGAGATTACGATCGCGCCGTACCAGAAGAACTGCGGGTCGGCCTGCACAAAGAACAGCGCAAACTGTGCCAGGGCGAGCAGGGCTGTCGTGACGAGCAGCCACTTCTTTTTAGCACCGGCGCGGTCAGCCGACTGGCCGAGAACGGGTGCGAGCAGCAGGATAAAAATGCCCGCGAGCATCGACACAAAACCGTAGCCGCTGGTGAGGTCGGCAATCGCCCGCTCATAGACGGGGTCGTCGGCCGGTAGCGCGGCAATCTGCGGGTCAAGAAAGCTGTCACTCGTGAGATACAGCGACACAAAAACAAAGGTGAGCAGCACCGAGTTAAACGGCTGCGTCGCCCAATCCCACATCGCCCATGACGCGACTTTTTTACGGGGAATAGGGGTTTCGTCACCACTTTCGGCAAACGTGGTGCCGAAGAGCCCTAGCGCATCGGTGTCGGTAGTGGCGGGTGGGGTCGGAGTTTTGTGGGGGCGAGGGGCATTCATATCGGTCACGCTAATGTTCTCCCGTGAACAGCCGGTGTCGTGGGCCGCGACTTCGTGTGGGCGGCAGAGTTCCGCGCCCTCGCGGTGTATGCCAGCGTAGCGCTCGGCAGGCGCGAGTGCTGGCAGCCCCGGATGCCGCAGCCCAAACGGCCGGTGGGCCGCATGGCGTATCACCGTGCGGCCCACCGGCCGTGTCATTCGTGCTCTTAGAAGCTGGTCACCAGGTCGCCCAGTACTTGTCGTAGCTTGAGCGGGTCGGTGGCGTCGTAATAGTGGGCACCGGTCGACGACGCGATGGCCTGCAGCGCGGCAACGTCTGCTTCGTCACTGTAACCGAGAGTGAACACCAGTACCGGGGTTTCGGTGTGCAGCTTTTGTAGCGTTGCGTTCATCTGCTTCTCGGTGGTGGTGGGAGTGTTCGTGTCGTCTTCGCCGTCACTGAGCAGCACGATGGCGTTGATGCGGTCGGACGACCAGATCTTCGCCTGTTCTTTCGTGTAGCGGTCGATCGCCTCATACAGGGGTGTGTCACCCATCGACTCGATCGAGTTGAGTGCCGAGAGCAGGTCGGCGCGGTTGACTCCAATATCGGCGACGGGTGTGAGCGTACCGGGAACAAATTTTCCATCAGCCGACTGCGCAAATGCCGCCAAACCTACCTGGTCGCCGGGCGTGAAGTGGTCGAGTGCCTCTTTCACGGCCTTCTTCGCCAGGGTCAGGCGCGTGTCGGTGTCAGAGATCTCAATATCCATTGATCCCGAAACGTCGAGCAAGAAGAGCACATTGGCGCGCTTGCGAACATCGGGGAACGACGATTGCACGGCGGTGACAAGACGGTTACGAGGCATGGCCAGAACGTCGGTGGCCTGCGCCTGCAAGCGACCGACCTGGGTCACTTCGGCGTCAAGCATCCGGTTGAGGTCGCGGTAACCCGACTCGCGAACCGCGGTTTGGCCTTCGATGGTGCTGGTAAAACGCACGAAGTCTTCTGCGGCGGCCGCTGTTTTGTCGTTGACCCAGGCGCCCGATAGCACCATGGCCGGATTATCGGCCGTGTAGTAGCCGTCGGCGGGGTACACAGGAACAAGCGGATCTTTGGGAGGTTCGCCCACAACGCGTGTCTCGCCGTCGGGGCTGACGATACCGCGGTTGTAGTCCCACACCGACTTTTCGTCGACGATCATGGCTGACAAGAAGTCTGCTGATGATCCGGATGCTTCGGCTGCGCGCGCTCGCCGCAAGAAGTGCTGCGGGGTGACCATGTAGTGGCTGGTCGAGAGTTCGTATTCGCGAACAATACTGCGCACTTTCGGGTCGTCGATCTTTGCTTCCGAGAGGTCACCGACGGTGCCGGATGCTGCGCCATAGGCCGTCAGCATGGCTGCACCACCGCTCGTGGCCACAGTGGGGCTGGTCTTGCCCAGCTTGAACGAGCCCCATTCGGGGTGGCCGAGGTTGCTCCACACGTCGGGGTCGCCCGCGGTTTCGAAGATTTCTTGCCACGTGGGTGTTGTGGTGTCCCACCCGATGGTGGTTACGAGGGACTCAGGCATGCCGAGCACGATGTCGGAGTAGGCCACCTGTGCACCCGCATTGCGGAGGTTGCCGGGGTGGCTGGCGCGCGAAATATCGGCCCACAGGCTCGAGTCAGGAAGCCAGATGCTGGGCTTATTGGCTTCTTTAGTGTTGGGGAAGCCCGCGGCGACCTCTTCGGCAGCAACGCCCGACTTCTCTTCTTTTGTGACAACCGTCACGCACGAGCCGCCAATATTGCGCGGTGCACTGCTGTATGCCTTTGCCAGATTCTGCACCATTTCGGCGTTCTCAAGCGACGACAAGACGGTAACGACTGTGCACGGTTCGGCACCGGCCGCGGCGGCGGGGGTGTCAGGAAGGAACTCGACGGGACCCTCTTCGGCGAGACGTTTCATAATGTCGAGCCCGGAACCCTGATCGGCCGTGGTCTCGGGCGGAGGATTGAGGTTTGACAGCACGAGCGTCGAGACGGTGATGAGTGAGGCCGCCAGCAGCGCGATGGCAGCAATCGCGCCGCCCAGCAGTAGCGGCCGCCGTTTCTTCTTCTCTTTCTGCGTCGCGGCAGCACCGGTCACGGGCGGAACAGCGCCCGAGGCAGGTGAGGCGGCGGCAGGCGTGGCAACCGGTGCGGTGGCCTGGGGGGCAGCATCCGGTGGCGTGGCGGCTGGAGCGCTGGCACTGGAGGCTGCTGCTGCGGCCGCGGCACGTGCCTGCGCCCGCGTCTGTGCGGCGGGGTGTGCTTGACGTTGCGAAGCAGGTAGGCCACGTGTTGTTGCGGGTGGCTCTGCGGACGGCGGCGATGGTGCGGCAGCGGAAGCGTCGGCTGCATGCTGTGCGTCGAGGTCGATGTGTGTGGATCGGCGCGCGCCGATCGGGCGGTCGGACATGAACGTACCTTTGGGGGGATTCGGGCGACGGAACGATCAGGGCGTCGTTGTCATGTGTTCACAGTCGATTGTAAAGGGTCTTGGCAAAATATGCTCACGAAGTTGTGTTAAGCATGCCGATAACCACCGCCGTCCACCACGCGCCCTGCGAAATAAGTGCGCTGGTAACGCACCAGAACCGCAGTCGCCACGGCACGCGGCGGAAGCGGATTGTGCCGGGAAGGCGGTGCAGTTGCGCGGTCATGCGGGTCATTGCTACGCCGTTGAGCGCAGCGATGAGAACGGCAAGCATTTTGATGACGGTGAGGGGGCTGGCAAAGTTCGCTTGCAGGAATGCGCCCGTTGCCATGAGTCCACTGATTCCCAGCCAGGCCAGCGGTGTTGCGATGCGCTCGATAAACCAGATATCGGCGACTTCTGCGCGCCCGATCGTCCACAGTAGAGCTACCGATTCGAGTAAGACGGCCGCGCCCAGGCCGGCTACGAGGGCGGCAAGATGACCGAACAGTGCGGGGTAGCGAACCCAGTCGTCGAGGCGCAGCACGCTGCCCAGCCATATCGAAAGAAACATGCCGATAAGTACGGCGCTGTAGCCGAGAATTCGCCGATGGCGGGCGCGACGGAGTGTGAGCTGCATGGCTGGGTCACCGTTGACTTCCTGCGTGTGCGGTGCGGGGGTACACCGACCGAAGACACACTAATCAACATGCAGACAAATAGATGTGGGCATGTGGATAACTTTCCCCCTGCGCCGGGTGCGACGAGGGATTACTGAGCGCGACGGAGTGCTAGTGCGCGGTGGTGATGCCTACGCTGTCATGCACCATAATGGCGGCGGCGCGTGCTCCGGCGCCCGCGGCAACAATGAGCTGTTGTGGGCCGGGTGAGGCCACGTCTCCTGCGGCATAGAGGCCGTGTTCACTGGTGCGCCCCGAACTGTCGACAGCGAGGTTGCCGTCGGAGTCTCGCTGCGGCGTGATGCCGTCGAGGAATGAGAGGTTGACTGACCACTCGGGCCGCACGAATCCTCCGTCGAGCTCAATGGGTGTGCCATCGGTGAGCACAGCCTGTTCGAGCTGTCCGCGTTCGCCGCGCAGCTCTGCGATGGGTGTGCGAATGACGGTGACGCCGCGCGAAGCGAGTTCCCTTTCGTCATCGGCCGAGATCACGGGTGCCCCGTGGGTGAAAACAGTGAGGTCGGGGGTGAAGCGGGCGATGAGGCGGGCACGGTCGGCAAGGTCGGCCGATTCGCCGATAAGGCACAGGCGCCGCTGGCGTAGTTCCCAGCCGTCGCAGGCGGCGCAGCTGAACATGGTCATGCCATAAAAGCCCGTGAGACCTGTGACATCCGGAAGCGTCTCGCGCAAGCCCGTAGCCAGCAAAACGCGGTGGGCGCGCACAGTTTCTGTTGCCTTTTTCTTGCCGATATGGGCCAGGAATTCCGGATGCTGCGCCCCGGCCACCTGCGCAGGGGCAACCACCCGCTCGAGGCTGTGCACGCGCTGTCGGGTGAGCACCGTGACGTTGGTGTATTTTTCGAGTTCGGCGCGGCCGAGTCGACGAAGCTCATGCGGTGGTATGCCGTCGCGCGTTAAGAACCCGTGGGAGTTCATTGTGGCTGCGTTGCGCGGCCGGTCGGCGTCGACTACGAGCACTCGCATGAGTGATCGTGCGAGATTGAGTGCTGCGGAGAGTCCGGCCGGACCGCCACCGATTATGAGCGCATCGTAGGTGGTGGAGCTCATGCTTCAATCCTGCCACCACCTGGCTATGGGAGCACCGAGTGCGGGCTACTCGATCGCGGTGCTGGCTACCAGACCACGATGGGGTTTTTGCTGAAGACCTCTTCGGCGACGTCGACGGCACTGCTGGTGGCACAGTTGATGTCGATGTAGAGCGCGGAGTTAGGGGTGGCGAATGCGCGGGCGGCAATCAGCCAGTTGCCGGTGTCGGTCTCGCCGTAGATGTTGAGGTGGTCGACTCCGGGAGAATCCGGGATCTGGTACGAGAACTTTCCGACTTCGGTGTAGTCGACAACTTCGGCGGCAGTGGCGTCGAGTATGAGCGCGAGCACTTCGGCAGTGGCGTCACGGTCGTCCTGTGTGCCGACGTCGCCGAGCATCCCCTGCCAAAAGCCCGCTGTGCAGTCGCCGTTGACCTGTTTGTATTCCCAGCCGCCATCGCCATCGTCGGGCTTGGAGACCTCCCAGTCGGAGTCCATCATG
Organism: Microbacterium luticellae; assembly: GCF_050408645.1. Lineage (NCBI taxonomy): Bacteria > Bacillati > Actinomycetota > Actinomycetes > Micrococcales > Microbacteriaceae > Microbacterium > Microbacterium luticellae. The sequence goes on along the minus strand of NZ_JBNTKE010000002.1, from coordinate 347,028 downwards.
AACCCGTCTCCCCATTCGACGAAGTCTGTGGAGTCGAGATCGGCGCCCTCGGCGAAGCTGAGTGTGCCGCCATCGGAGGTATCAAGCGCGTCGGAGTCGTCGTCGAGGTCATCGGAGTCATCGAAGGGGTCTTCGGTCGACGGGTGGCTGGTAGGAAGCTCTGTTGGCTCAGAGGGGATCATCAGAGAGAGGCATCCGCTCAGTGGCAGTGCAATGGCTGCAATGGCCACTGCGACACCCCAGCGGCGCACGTCTGTGAGCGGATGTGTTGTTTTCATGCATCGAGCCTAATCGAGGGCGCGGCCGGTAGGTAGCTGTGAGCACCTACCGGCCGCGCCGGGAATGGTTTTTTCGGATGCATGTTACTGGTCGGCTACTGTTTGGTCGGCTACCGTGCGGCAGCGGCGACGCGCGTGGCCGTAGCCGTGGCCGTGGAGGCGCTGACCGCCGTGGCCGCGGTGACGACCGTTGTGGCCACGCCCGAAGCGGCGAGCTTTGCCGTAGCCGCGGGGGAGAGGCGATTCGCCATCCCAGCCGAGAGTGCGCGCAAAGGTTTCTAGTGTGCGCAGGGTGGTGTCGAGGTCGGCGCTGGAAACGCTGGCGGCGAGCTCATCGCGCAGTGCCGCGTGGGCTGCCGTGACGCGTTCGACCGTTGCCGTGCCTGTCTCGGTCAGCTGCCATCCGCTGATGGTGGGGCTGGCCCATCCGCGTTCCACGAGCGTGCCGATGTGGCGACCGCGCAGGCGGTGGGTAGAGAAGTCGGCTGTGTGCAGCATCCGGAGCATTCGCCAGTCGCGGCGACTGATGCCTTCGGCCTCGAGCACTCGGTCGTGGGCGCGGCGTAGCAGCGTGTGAACGCCGCCGAGCCACTGGCCCAGGCTGTGGTCGATTGTGGTGTTTGTTGTGTCGTTGGTGTTCATGTTTTACCTTACTTGTTATGTGACATGTGTATGTATGATGACATGCACTTGAACTACATGTCAAATCGCATGTATTGTGGCGGTATGGTTTTTGATCGTGACGACGTGGCTACGGACGTCGTGCAAGCCCTCGCTCTGCTGCGCCAGCGTCAGCGTCGACCGGGCGAACCCCGGGGGCGCGGTGATAGCGGGCACGGTGACAGGGCGCACGGAGATCACGGGCACCGCGGTCACGCGCATGGTGGAGGCCACGAACGAAATCGACGACGAGCAGGCATGGCCGCCATGGCCCGCGGACGCATGCTCGAAGTGCTCGCCACCTCTGGGCAGCCCATGGCAGTGAGTGCCATCGGTGAAGCAATCGGAGTCGACCAGCCGCGAGCCTCACGCCTCGTACAGCAGGGAGTCGAAGAAGGGTTTGTTGAGCGGCAGGCCGACACGGAAGACGCGCGCCGCACGCTCATCGCCCTCACTGATGCAGGGCGCGAAACGGCACACCGGATGCACCGCGCCCGGCATGAAGCTATGCAGCAGGCGCTCGCCGGCTTCAGCGCCGAAGAGGCCGAGCAGTTGGCGCGACTGCTCACACGCCTGGCGGAAGCGTGGCCGCAGGTGCCCGCGGCATCCGGAGACCACGGCGATCACGCATAGTTCATACTTTTAGCTGATTCGCGCGCATAGATGCTCCCGATACGGTGGCTAAAGAATGAGCGCCGCTGTGCACGCATTCCCTCGTCTTTATGAATCTTGATGACAGGAGCATGATGTTCCGTACGCCCGCCCGCCTCTTTCGCGTCTTGGCGGTGGCCGAAGCGATCACCTGGACGCTGCTGATCAGCGCCCTCATTGCCCGCGCTCTCGGCGCCACCCCGCTCACCGTAACGATCGCCGGAGGCATTCACGGGTTCGTCTTCTTGTCTTATGGGGCCACCGCCATTTTGGTGGCGCTCAACCAGCGCTGGGCTGTAGGGGTGGGTGTTGTGACGGTCGTGAGTGCGATCGTTCCGTACGCCACCATCCCGGTTGAAATTTGGCTCGCCCGCAGCAATCGCCTCGAAGGTGCATGGCGACTCGAGCAGACCGACGACCCGCGCGACGCGTTCTGGATCGACCGGCTCATGCGCTGGTTCTTGCAGCGGGCATGGGTGCTCGCACTGCTGATCGCCGTTGCCATTATCGGGCTGTATGTGGCGCTGCTGATTATGGGGCCCCCTGGCGGGCGCTGAGTCCACGGCGGCGCTTGCTGAGCCGGAGGGGGCTGTGCTGTGGCTGCGGCAATCCGTTGCCGCGCCCATCGATGTGGTAACGATGCCATAGCAGGTGGTATCGTTGCCACACGCAAAGAAGCGAACCGACACAGCAACGATGAGGAGTGCCTGTGCACCAGGGGACAATCGGCGTGGGGATCGCCGGATTTTGGCATGTTCACGCACACGATTACGCAAGGGATGCCACGCAGCATCCGGCGACCCAGGTTGTCGCCCTGTGGGATCCCGAGGAGCAGAACCGTGAAGACGCACACCGCAAACTCAGTGTGCCAGCGTATGACGACCTCGACGCGTTTCTTGCGCGCCCAGAGGTACAGGGCATTACCGTGACAACGGCGACCAATGAGCACACCGAGGTTATTTCGCGCGCACTGAAAGCCGGAGTACACGTCTTTACCGAAAAGCTACTGGCGCCCACGGTCGACGAGTGCGAGGCGCTCATCGCGCTCGCGCGAGAAAACAACGTGGCGCTGGCGGTGTCGTTGCCACGACTGAGCGAACCGGTCGTGCGAACCACCCGCAGCCTTATTGATCGCGGTGCACTCGGCGACGTGACTTACGCGCGCGTGCGCCTGGCCCACGATGGCTGGATCGCCAACTGGCTACCCGATCGTTTTGCCGACCCGGTAGCTGCGATTGGTGGAGCTTTCGCCGACCTCGGTTGCCACCCCGCTTACGTGATACAGCATGTGTTGGGGCCGCAACCCGCCTCTGTTTCCGCAGAGTATGGCCGCATGACGGGGCGCGAAGTCGAAGACAATGCCGTCGTTACGGCGCGCTACGACAGCGGGGCAATAGGGGTCGCCGAGGCAAGCTTTGTCACGACACCGGGCGCCTTTGCCCTCGAAGTGCGGGGAACAACGGCATCGCTTCTTTATGGCTATGGACGCGATGAACTCATCGCCAAGGGCGGAGAGTTTGGCGACGAGTGGGTGTCGCTTGAGCTCGAACGGCCAGCCCCCTCACCCTTTGACAACTGGGTGTCGGCTATCTATGGCGATGCTGACACGACAGCAAACCTGACCGCAGCCACCAACCTCACACGTTTTATTGTCGCCGCCAATACCGCGGCAGAACAGAAGGGCACAGCACGATGAATGCACCATCAAGCCCCGTGCGAATCGGCCTCATCGGTGCCGGAGGAATCGCCGGAGCACACGTGGCGGGTTACCGACACAACCCCGAACTCGTTACATTCGCTGCAATCGCCGATCCTGTGCGAGAGAACGCCGAGCGCCGTCGCGGCGACGACGCCAACGTGCAGATATATGCCAACTATCACGACATGATCGCCGCGGGCGGGCTCGATGCCGTCGATATTTGCCTGCCGCATCACCTGCATGCCGAAGCCATCATCGCGGCGGCCGAAGCGGGCCTGCATGTGCTGTGCGAGAAACCGCTGTGCCTCACCCTCGAAGAAGCCGCTGCCATCACGGCCGTCGTCGAGCGTACCGGAGTCACCGTTATGTGCGCGCATAATCAGCTTTTTCAGCCCGCCGTCGCGGCAGCCCGGGGCATTATCGACAGTGGCGTGCTTGGCCGTATCTATGAGGTTCGCACAACCGACAGTTTCTACAACGACTTCACACCCGAAAGCATGGGCTGGCGCGCTGCTGCCGTAACGGCGGGTGGCGGTGAACTGATCGATACTGGCTACCACCCGCTGTACCTGCTGCAGTATTTGGCGGGAGGTACGCCCGTAGAGGTTGCGGCGATGCTGTCGCGGCATCGATTGCAGTTTATGGAGGGCGAAGACTCCGCACAGGTTCTCGTGCGCTACGACAACGGCGTGGTGGGGCATGTCACAACCAGTTGGGCATACGAACCGGCCGTAGGCACAGAAAAATTCTCGCTTGTCGGGCAATTTGGTTCACTCAGCTCCGACGGAAAAGAGCTCGTCTTCCGTATTCGTGGCAGCGAACCCGTCGTGCACTCGTTCGACGAGGTGCACGAGTTTGCCGCCGAGATCGAACACTTTGCCACCAGCATCCGAAACCGCTCGCGGCCCATCCAAACGCACGAAGAGGGCATTGATGTGCTCGGAGTGATTCTTGCCGCCTATCGCTCAGCAACCGATGGCCGCATTGTTCCGGTGGGCGAGAATGCCCCTATGGCACTAGCCGACTCAGCGAATTAACCCCTGCCGCATCGATAAGCAACTGGGCGACGGCGTCGGACTGCTCCATATGCGGCCAGCGTCCGCCGGTGAGAGAAACCACCGTGACATCGGTCATGCGAGCCAGCTCACCGGCGGGTTCTTCGCCCAGCGCAATCCAGCGCCGTACGTCGTCTGCGTCGATCTGCGTAGAAACAAGTGTTACCGGAACCGTAAAGCGTCGAGGGTCGGTGAGGCGCTGCACCGAGTCGAGGCACCGTACCGCCGGTTCTAGCCGGTCGTGAGCATGAGTAAAACCGGTAAGAACCGATGTGCCGTGCGCGCTGGGAAAACCATTGATGTACACGGCGTGCATCACACGCTCGGGGCGGCGATTGACGGCGGCGTGAACAATGCCGCAGGCTTCGGCATGCCCCACGAGCATGACGCGCCCAGCGTACCGGTCAATCGCAGAAACAACCTCGGCAACATGGTCGGCGAGCATGAGTCCCGAGCGTGGCGCCATGCGCGATGTCAACCCCTGCAGGGTTACCGGATGCGGCACAAGCCCCGCGGCAGCCAGCTGAGCGTCTACTGCATCCCACGTCGAGCCGTCGAGCCACAGTCCCGGCACAAGAATGACATGCACCTCGGATGCTTCACTTCGTGGTGCCCTGTCGTCTCGCATAACCTCTATCGTTGCTGCGAGGCAGCAGGGCGACCAGACCCTTGACTTCTGGGCCGCTGGGTGCTGCTATGCCTGTGCGGTGTAGCTATGCAGGCTCGTCGCCCAGCGGCCACTCGAGGAGGTCGACCTCAACTATCGGCAGTTCGGGGTCGACGGGAACGCGGAAGGTGCGCAACTGGTGTGGTGCGAACGGTTCTTCGATCACGCGGCCGATAACAGAGAGGTCAATGCGCGAGACGGTCTCTTTACCCTCGGTTTCGATCGCTCGCACAATAAAATCGGCCGCAGCCTGGGTGGGAGTATCTTCACTGCCCTTCACCGCTGTGACCAAGACCGAACCGCCGCCGTCGTCAGCAAAACTCGCGCGGGCAGCGAGGTCGCCGTCGTGAAATGACTCCTGCTGTGCGCGCACAGGTGCTTCTAGCGCGGCAGCGCGGCGGGTCGGCTGCGCGGTACGCCAGTCACCATCGTGGGCGATGAGCTCGAGACTGAACCGTTGAATAGCCTGATCTTGGAATGAATACACGCCATCGGGGTCGAGCAGCCGTGGGTCGTGCCACGAGTAAACGGGGCTACGCACCGCAGTTATGCCGATGCTCGGCACTCCGCTGTCACCGGCCGGAGATGCATCCCAACCGTGTTTCGACGTGCAGATAACCGTGAGCCCTGCCGCCTCGCCGCCTACTGTTCCCGTGAGGTCAACCCACGACTGTGCGGGCTCTTCCGCACCGTCGACGGGGCGCTCGATCGTGCCGTAGGGAATCTCATACGTCGCCTGCGGGTTTGATACGGCAACCGGAAAACGCAGCTTCATCAGGTGCGCCTTCTCACGCCAGTCGAGTGTCACGTTCACACGCACAACCGCCGAGTCGTGAGAAAGCAGATACTCCTCAATAAGAGAACTGCTACCCCATGATCGTTCGACACGCACGCGAGAACGCAGAGGACCACTCTCGCGCACAACAATGCGGTCGAGCCGCATGCTCTCGCCCGGCCACGCATAAGAAACGACACGGTGTCCCCACGTGTCGGTCGGGTCTTCGCACACGACCGTACGCGGCTGGTCAGCCGTTCCCGCCAGCACATCGACACCCGTGGCGCGGTGGAGCAGCGAAACCAGGTTGCCTGTTTGTGGGTCGAGTCGCAGCTCGACATGATCGTTTTCGATGACGGTTCCGTCGTCGGAGACCATCAGTGATGTGGTTTCCGGATGCACCGGGCCAGGCATGATGCGGTACAGGGCGTAGCCCAGAGCCGGCACATCGGCGCGGAAGGTGACGGCGCCCCGGCTCATATCGCCCGTGGTTGCGGTCGACTGTGTTGCCTGCGAGGTAACAGGTTCGCCGCGGTTATCAACCACGTGGACGCCGTGGGGCTGCGCGCCATACTGCATGTCGACATCGACCGACACAGCCCACGGATGCGGGTTAAACACCACGACCGGCTGGCTCGAGGTGTCGGTGGGAATGGCGATGCGGCGCGCAATCCGGTTGTGCGCTCGCGTGATGATGCGCTTGGAGATCGCAATGGCCTCACCCAGCTGATCACGGGCGTCGTCGTACGACTGTTCAATCGCCGAACCCGGCAGGGTGTCGTGGAACTGGTTGAACAGCACTTGTTTCCAGGCCCGCTCCAGGTCACCACGCGGATACTCGTTCGCACCCAACCCCACCTCGATCGCTGCCCAGCGCTCGGCTGCGAGTACAGCATGCTGAGCACGGCGCTGCCAGGCCTTAATGCCGGAGTGGGCCGAGTAGCATCCGGGAGCATGATGTTGAAGGTCGTCGCGGCGCACGGGAAGCGAGCCGAGAAAAGCTTCGCCGCGGTTGAGCATTTCGTCGAAGTATGCGCGGGGTGACGACATAATCATCCTTCCGAAAGTGCCCATTCGGTCGTAGCGATGGATCGACTCGATATTCGCCTTGGTGGGCCCACCGCCGTGGTTGCCGACGCCATAAAACACCATCATTTCGCCGAGCGAGCGGTCGAGCTGGCCCAGTGCCTTCTCGGTCTGGCCCGAGACGTCGCCGGGCGGGCTGCAATATTCAAAGGGAATACGAAAAGCCAGCACACGCGAGCCATCGGCCGACTCCCAGTGAAAGAGCGTTTCGTCGAGATCACCCTCGTGTGGCCCGGGGCGCAAGAAGCAGTATGAATCCATGCGCTGCCCGCGCAGCACCATCGGCAGGCTCGCTGCGTGCCCGAAGGGGTCGACGTTCATGCCGCTCGTAGCAATCATCCCGAAGCGATTATGCAAGTAGCGCTGACCGTAGAGGCCCTGGCGGGCAAAAGATTCTCCCATCGGCATATTGCAGTCCGGCTCTACCCACCAGCCGCCGACGTTCACCCAGCGGCCCTCCGCCACGCGCTGAGTAATGCGAGCAAAAAGCTCCGGATCCTGCTCTTCTACCCACTCGAGCAGCACAATCTGATCGCACGTAAAAATGAAGTCGGGATACTCGTCCATCCGGTCCAGTGCGCTGGCGAAAGTGGCGCGTGCCTCTTGATAGCCCTCTTGCCACGGCCACAGCCACACCGGGTCGAGGTGTGCGTTGCCAATCATGTGCAGAGTTCGATCGGGCGTAGCAGTGGGCCGCGGTGCCGGTTGCATATCGCGTGGCTGCATGCCCGAGGGGGCATTGGCGATGGGTGCTCGACTGTGCTTTGTCATGCCAGCACCTCTCCCGCAGCCCACGCATCAACAATTTCTGACAACGCATGCAGCAGAAACGTATGCAGCTCTTGAATACGTGGTGTTTCTGTACTGTGCACGAGAAACACGCGATCAGCGTGTTCGCGGGCAGGCCCGCCATCGCCCGCCGCAAACAACACTGTCGTTGCCCCGTTTTCGCGTGCCGTGGCCAGACCGGTGACGACGTTGGCGGAGCGTCCCGACGTGGTAAATGCAGCCACGATATCGCCGGGCCGTGCGAGCGCCTGCACCTGGCGCGCAAAAACATCGTCGAAAGAGTAGTCATTGGCTATGCAGGTGGCAACCGTTGCGTCGGCCGTGAGTGTCACGGCGGGAAGGGGACGGCGTTCGCGGCGATAGCGGCCGATGAGCTCGCCCGTGAAGTGCTGGGCATCGGCAGCACTGCCACCATTACCGAAGGTGTAGAGGGTTGCACCTCTCTCAAAAGCGGCGACGAGCATTGTTCCCACCTCCCTCACGTCGTCCAAAAGCTGTGCGGCATCCGCGGCAGTGCGAATGTGTGCATCGAGCTGGGCGTCAAGCCAGTCAGACACGGGTGGCCTCCATGAGGTCGAGGGCGAGGGCTCCGGCACCGACCACGCAGACTTCGTCGCCCAGTGCAGCGAGAACGACATCGACGTGGGCCGCGGCCGGCGGCATGGCAGTTGTGCGCACGATGTGGCGCACAGGGTCGAGAAGTTGTGCGCCCGAGCGAGTAACCCCGCCTCCGAGCACAACGATGTTGGGTTCAAAAATGTTGACCAGGTCGGTGATGGCCTGACCAAGGAGCGCGGTGGTTTCGTCCCAGATATCACGAGCAAGGGTGTCGCCGGATGCTGCAGCGGCAGCCACATCCTGTGCCCGAACCGGCGTGCTCTCGCGCAGGATCGAGGGCACTTCGCTGGAGCTCAAGGCCTCGCGTGCACGACGGGCGATGTTTGTGCCCGACACATAGGCTTCGAGGCAGCCGCGCCGACCACACTCGCACGGGCGGCCTCCGCGCTGCACAGTTACGTGCCCGAATTCGCCGCCATTACCGGCAGCACCGCGGTGAAGCCTTCCGTCAACGACAGAGCCGCCGCCGACTCCGGTTGAGATCGTGAGGTAGAGAGCCGTGTCGTGTCCGCGTGCTGCGCCAAAACGGTGCTCACCGCGTACGGCTGCGGTTGCGTCGTTTTCGACAACCGCGGGCACCCCGAATTCACTTTGAGTGAGGTCAACGATAGGAATGTTGATCCAACCCGGAAGATGCAGTGGATGCGTGAGTATCCCGGCCGTGGAATCGAGAGGGCCGCCGCAGCTGATGCCTACAGCGCCCGGGTTCCCCACCCCGGCTGCTGCGATGCTCCGTTGACCCATCTCGAAAAGGTGAGCAATGACCTGCTCTGGTCCGCGCTGTTTGTGCGTGGGCTCAGAGAGAAAACCGTGGCTGTTTCCGTCGGGCGTCACCATCGCGACCGCCAGTTTTGTGCCGCCGATGTCGAGCGCCAGCACGGGTTGCTGCATTGCCATTCATTCCTCCGGCCCGCGCGCTTCGATGCGCGCAATATGACATCGTTCCCACATAATAGCAACTACTGGATACATCACAAGATACGTACCGGTTACCTCGGTGCTAAGTCGCTACAGGCGGCGGCGCGATCGAACCGCGATCAACGAAGCGCGTAGGCATCACGAGGGTGCGGACCGGAGCATCCGGAGTCTCGATGCGCTCCATGAGCGCACGCATCGCCATAGCGCCTAAAACACCTGCCTGCTGGGCCCGCGTAGAAACACCGGGGCGTACCATGCTCATCCATGGTGCATCATCGAAGCCCACGACACTGACGTCTTCGGGTATACGCAACCCCAGCTCAATGCATGCGCGCCAGGTGCCCTCGGTCAGTACGTTGTTGGCCGCAAAAACGGCCGTGGGCCGGTTGGGCATCGACAGCAGACGTCGAGCAGCGGCCGAGGCTTCGGCGGCATCCCAGCCGGCCTTGACAATGAGTGAGTCATCGGAGCGAACCTTCATCGCCGCGAGGGCATCGAGGTATCCGCGCTGGCGTTCCATACCCGTCGTCCACTCGGTCTCGTCGATCACCAGGGCGATACGGCGGTGCCCGGCCGAGAGCAGCCGCTGGGTCGTGTCGCGGGCAGCCGCACGGTTATCAACGACAACAGCGTCGGTGCCCTCGAGGTCAAAACGGCGATCGACCTCAATCAGGGGCACGCCGGTGCGGGTAAGAAACTGATTGAGATCGGCCGAGACCGGTGTGGCAATAACACCCGAAACACGCGAGGCGACCAGGGTCTCTGCGGCCTCGAGCTCGTCGGAGCTTTCTCCGCGCAAATCGACGAGCACGAGTGTGCGTCCGTGTGCGCGTGCCTCCTCACCAATGCCTGAGGCCAGTTCGGCATAGAAGACATTTCGCAGATCAGACACCAGCACACCAACAGAGCGACTCGTGCGCTGCTTGAGGCTGCGAGCCATGGCATCAACGACGTAGCCCAGATCTTTTGCCGCGGCACGCACGCGCTCACGCACTTCGGGCGCGGCATAACCGTTGCCTGAGAGCGCGCGTGAAGCAGTGGAGCGCGATACGCCGGCGGCCTCAGCCACCTCGCGGATGGTTGGTCGTGTCACTGTCGGGCGCTGCTCACCACTCACCTGTGTGCCTCCGTGACCGTGAGAAGTGCCTCGGCATGTTGGCCGAGACGCAGATCACCGATAGTGACGTCGATGGCAATTCTTTGACGCTCCCCAGCAGACGTTGGAATGACCGATAGATGCACGCGGGCCCCCTCACGCGAATCGAGATCGAGGTCGATCGAGGCCTCGTATGTGCGCCAGCCTAGCGGCAAAATCGGCGTAATTCTTACCGGGGCCGGGTGGGGAAGCGGGTTAAACACGTCAATGTCATACGTCTTTTCACTGCCGACCGTGGTTCGTGCGCGGTACGGAAAAATGCGCGCGGCCTGGCCGTCGGGGCCAATGCCCACGGCCTCGAGGGGGAGTAGCTGTTCATGCAGGGCGTCAACCTCTTCGGCAGCCTGCTCAAGATAGCGGAGATATTCGTCGTCGACCCAGCGGGGTTCCCAGTGTCCGCTGGCGAGTAATCCCGGTGCAATCTGCCGATACAGCGCAGCGCTTTTGCGATAGTCGCCCAGCTGAAAAAGGTTGCGGTACTGGTAATTCATAATGTCTCGCCGACCGTCGCGGCCGCCCAAGCCCTCTTGTTGATCGCCGGTAAAGACCACGCGAGTGTCGTCGACTTCGACCGAGTAAGCCACGGCGTACAGCGTGTGGCCGGGTTGAGCGTGTGCAGTCAGTGTGTATTCGTTCCACGTAAACGGCTCGTCAAGCGCTATGACTCTGTCGGCATGGATCGGGTCGTACCACTGGCAGGGCAAGTCTTCGCGCCATGGGTCGGCCATGACGGGGGCAACGTTCTCGGGAATCCACAGCTGTGTTCCCTCAACGTCACGCAGTAGAGGCATGCCTGCTATATGGTCGTCGTGATAGTGCGTGGGTAGTGCCACGGTGATAGCGGTGACGCCGTAGTGATGGCGAAGCGCGGGCAGTGAAGCAAGCCACGGGCGCCGTGCTGCTCGCTCTTGGCCGGGAGGAAGACCCGTCGTCATGTCGTACCCGTAGTCGATATCGAGGGCTTCTCCGCTGTCTGACAGCAGTACATAGGAGCACGAGATCGATGTGCGGTTGAGTAGCAGGTGGGGCGTGAGGGCCACGAAGGGGTCGTCCAGTCGCGCCTGGAGATCCCACGGGTATGAGCGGCGCGAATTGACGTAGTGCTGCATGCGCTCTGCCAACAGTTCGAGTGCATGAGCAGCATCCGGCATAAAATCACCGTGTGACGGCGCCACATGCGTCACGCCCTCGCGTGCCAGAATGCGGGCGCTCAGCACCGTCATCGCAGGGCCCTCATTTTGCGTATACGACCACTGGGTGGCCGCCAGCGACCACACCTTGCCGGGCGCATAAATGAGGTCTCCGCAGAAACCAATCGACTGGCCCGCGCGCTCCATGATGTAGGTGACCGAGCCGATCGTGTGCCCGGGGGTGGGCAGTACCCGTAGTTCGACGCCCGCCGCGCGCACCGTCCGATACTCGGGCACGGTCGAATCAACAGCAACTGAAGCGAGCAACGAGAAGCGGTCTTGGCGCAGTGTGTAGTCGTTGTCGAGCTGTCGACCGTGCCACATCTGTTCGACGCTGTCGAACAGATCTCGTTCGACGGGCGGCACGTGAATGCGGGCACCGTGCTGCGCAGCAAGCGGTAGGCCCTGCGCCTGGTCGCGATGATGATGAGTCATAAAAACGTCGCTGATACGCCGAATACCCAGTTCATCCAGATGTTCGAGTGCAGCACCGGCACCAAAGTCGATGGCTATTGCGTCGCGTTCACCTTCTGGCAGTGAATCATCGACGATGAGATACACATTGCAGGTGTCGGCAATGCGCCACACACCGCTCGCGACCTCGGTGATCATCGCTTTTTCTTCTTACTGCGGTACTCACTCCACGTGCGGGCAATAACCGCTAAGTGTTCTGCCTCTATGGGGTCGTTGGGCTTCATCTGTTCGATGTAATACAGCGCAGGCACACCGAGACCAACTTGCGCCTGAGCGTACTCGAGCCATTCATCCCGGTTCGGCATGGGCCACTGATCAGTGTCAACCGGATGCTCCGGCAAAACCGATGCCACAATTTCGTAGCGCGCTCGCAGCTGGGCCGCTACCGAGACGGGGCTTCCCGTTGTGTCGTGTTCGAGCACATCGTTCGTGCGGATCATGTCGCTGATGTCAGAAAACGATGGGTGCACTGTGTGGGTGATCACGAGCGCATCGCTTTTGACCGATGTGGCTGAGGTGTGCAGCTGGGCAACGAGCTGGTGCAACGCGGCAATGCCCCACACCCCGTCGCTGTCGGGGGCGGAGTGCAGCATGGTGCCGCTGGGGGTGCGCTGCGTGAAGTCGACTTTGAATCCGTCGGCATTCAGGCCTGCGGGCGAGAGCAGGTACTGCACGATGGCGTGTAGTCGCTGCCGATACGCGGCACTGCCCGGGTCAACGGATACTGGCCTGCCCGCGGCATCCGTCACACACTCTTCTGCGGGAAGCCCCGCAGGGTCCCATGCCTTCCACCACAGCAGCACTTTTCTGCCTTCGTTGTGCCGCTGCTGAATCCAGCCTTTGAGGTCGGGCCACGCGTCGGTGTCGGGCAGCGCCGTACCGTAGTGTTCTTGCCATCGGTCATCGATGACGAAGGTGCCAGGGTCGAGCGAGGCACTGCGCAGGCGGGCGAGAAACTCGTCGTAAATTTCTTGTCGGCACAGGTCGGGGGCAGGAGCGCCCCCGCGGGCAACCTGAGCGCCCCAGCCGCAAAAGATCGGCTCGAGCCACCAGGGCTGAATCTCTTTTGTTTGTTGTGGTGCGCACTCTGTGTCGATGAGGTCGGTGCGGTATTTTTCGAGTGCCGTGGCCGGAGAATCGACGGCGCGAATAACCAGCGTGGGCGAACGCCAGTGCCCGTCAACGTGCGTGTGGCCCTCATAGGCGAGGCGAATGAGTCCGCCATCATCGACGGGGTCGAAGCGCATGGTGGTGAAGCGCAGATCGGCGACCGGTGCACGCAGCCAGGTGGCCAGCCACGGCCCTTCGCCGGGTGTAAACGCGTCAACGACGGGCGAGCGGCCAAAGGCGAATGCCAGGGGAGGCGGTGAGAATATTCCGTTGAGACGGCCAGGGTCAGCATCGCCCACCACTCCGAGCGATGCTGCCGACCAGACGGGTCGCACGAATGCGACGGGTTCGGTGGGGCTGGGCACGTAGAGAGAGTGCGCGTCGAAGCCCGAGCGGAAGGTGCCGGCTGCGCCCGTGGGAAGAACGCCGTCGCCGCCCAGAAGTGTTGTATCGGTCAGGTGGCCGTGGCCGTGCACCTCGGCGGTAATCTCGATTGTCTCGTTTGTGCAGCGTAGTTCGAGCACACGCTTGTTCCATGCGGTGGAGTCGGTGCGCACGGTGACGACGAGTGCACCGTTGTGCTCGATAACTTCGGGTTCGAGCAGGTGCATAGCTTCGTCGCGAGCGGTGCGCGTGTGCACGCTCGACAGTGCACACAGGCGCATCCAGCGCTGCCCGGCGGCGTCGCTGAGCTCAAAGTAGGGGGAGCGCACTAAGCCGTCTGGCCCGGTTTTCCAGGTCAGTGTGTAGCTCGCGGCTTCAATGGTGCGGCTGTCGGGATGATCATTCAGCAAAGGCCCGGTGCTCATGCCATCAAGTCTATGTGATAACGTTCCCATGTGTTCAATGACGACGCCAATTTTGCCATGCTTATTCCTCGTCCGAGCGACATCCGGTGGGGCTCTGGACGCTTCTTTTTCGACGACGTTCTTGTGCGTATGAACGAGCGCACCAACCCGGCTGTGCCCTACGAGGGTTACGTTCTCACCGTCAACGCCGAGACAGCTGAGCTTCAGGCGCGCGATGCACGAGGGTTTCTTAACGGATACACGACCCTGAGGCAAGTGGCCGATAGCAACGCCGGATTCGTGCCCGAGATGACGATCACCGACGCCCCCACCCTGGCCCGGCGCGGCATTATCGAGGGCTTCTATGGCGAACCATGGACGCATGATGAACGCCGCGCAGCACTGCAATTGGCTGGCCGACTCAAGCTCAACTCCTATGTTTATGCACCCAAAGACGACCCGTATCACCGCGATCAATGGCGTGAACCATACCCGCCCGAGGCCCTCGCCCGACTCGTTGACCTTGCACAGGAGGGCCTGCGCCATGGAGTCGATGTGGTGGTGGCTCTTCACCCCGCCTGCTCAATGGTGTTCTCGGACGAACACGAGCACGAACTGCTCGCCGCGAAAGCACGCCAGCTGCTTGATGCCGGTATTCCAGATGTCGCGCTGCTGTTCGACGACGTACCCCCACGCACCGTGCACGCCCGCGATAAAGAAGCATTTGGTGAGGGCGGAGGGCCTTTGGGTACCGCCCACGCTATGACCGTACGCCGCTTTGCTGCAGCGCTCGAAGGGCGCCGGGCATCCGACGATCTTTTTGTTGTGGCAATGGATTACGCCGGCACCCACACCAACGACTACCGCGCTGCGTTCGTGGCGGGGTTGCCCGACGAAGCGCGAGTGTGGTGGACAGGCAGTGACATTGTTGTCGGCGAGATCACGCGCGAAGATATTGACGCGGCCGCCGAGGTATTTGGCGACCGTCTGCTGCTGTGGGATAACTTTCCTGTCAACGACTTTGATCGAGGCAGGGCATTCCTCGGACCCCTCATCGGAAGAACCCGTGAAGTGCACGGCTCGGCGCTGCGCGGAGCATGGACGAACCCGATGGTCGAATACTCACCCGGCGGTTTTGGCATCGCGTCTTTTGCCGACTGGGCGTGGAACAGTCGCGACTACGTGCCCGCGAGATCGGCGCGTGCGGCTCGCGTACTCATCGCCGGAGCGCAAGCATCCGAATTGGAACCCCTGCTGGCGACGCTGTCGTCGTGGCCGCCATCGGCCTCCATGGAGACCGACCTTGCAACGCTTGCCCGCCGTACGAAAGACGGCTCAGTCCCTGCGCGCGAACGACTCCGGGCTCGACTGCGCGAGTGGGTTGCTCTAGAAAACGTGAGCGTCGACGAAGAACCAGCGCGGTCACTGCAGCCATGGCTGCACGCTGCCGTCGACATGGCGAAGGCAGGCCTGGCGGCGCTCGACCTGGACGAAGGAACAGCCACGGCGGTCGAAGTTGCTGCCGCGCTTGAGCGTGCAGAAGCTCACAGCGCCAAAGTCGGCGTCGATGTCATACCAGAATTCGTGCGGGCAACCGCCGACAGCCTGCTGGGTGAGGGCGTCTTAGCGGGGAAGGCCGGCGAGAAAGGCGCGGGCACCCGAAGTAGGTGACGACACAATGCGCGCATCGGTGCCGATGGCGCCCGCGCCGACGGCGTCGGCCATCGATGCCTGAGCTAGTACGATCACCTCCGCATGCGGGGCGGCCGCAACGGCCTGCCGAATAAGCTCGTCGTGCCGTTCGTTATCGCCCTCGGCGCGGGCGGCCGCTGCGCCATCAACAACCGTGGCCGTCACCGTGACGTTTTCTCCCGCGGCATCGGCGCACGCCTCGACCAGTCGCGTCGTGGGGCCGAGCGTAGCGGTCAGGGTGGCCAACACGACAATGCTGCCATTGCCTGCGCGGGCACGAGAAACCGCTTCAGCTGCCATGGCCGCGTCGACGCGGGTGACGGCAACATGGCCGCTGCGCGCAGCTTCAACCGCTGCTTCGCCGATCGACGAGCACGTGACCAGCACGTAGTCGGCACCAGAATCATGAAAAGCGTGCAGATGACGCCGGAGATCATCGCGCACATCGTCGGTGATACCGTGCGCGATCGCACGCGCAAGCAGTGACGCGTCGGCCACGTGAATGATCTCAAGCTTGTGTGGGCCGTCGAGCAGCATCCGGTCAAAAGCAGGAGCCAGGGCTGGTACCGTGTGCAGCACGCCAACTCGCAGAGCCATTAGTGCTCCCGCCACGAGAATGCGTGCTGATCGACGACACTGGCGAGTTCGCCTAGGCGAGGGACGGAATGTTCGCGCAGCGCAGTCGGTACATCGGGTACCCCCACGACGTCGCTCCATAGCGCGCGGCCCGCCAAGAAACCACTGGCACCGGCCTGACAGGCGGCGCGCACGGCGGGAGCAAATCTCTCACGCTCCACACCCTGCGACAGTACGACCCACGGCACCGCCATGCATTCGTTGAGCGCGGCGCTGGCATCGCGCTGCTCGTCTTCTGTGCCGCGCCCGCCCAGCGGAACCTGGGCCTTATAGAGGTCGGGCTGGAGCGCCGATAGCTCTTGCGCTGCCTCACGAATCGCGGTATCCGTGTCGAAATCAGACTCACCGGATGCTGCGCGAACAACCGGTTCGAGCACCGAAAGGAGACCCCGGTCGCGCGCCGCGGTAATGAAGCGTTTCGAGAGGCGAATCCGGGCTTCGCGGCGCCCGTCGCGCCGCCAGATTACGAGCAGTTTGAGGGCGACGACCTGCTCAGGAATATTGTCGAGCGCCGCTTCATCGAGCTCGGTGTCTTCTACCGGGCCGCCGTCGTGCTGTTCGAGAGCATCGACGGCAAGAATAAGGCCCGTCGATGCCGGAACAGCGGAGCGTACGTGATCGAAACCATAAACGCGGTCGGCCAAGAATGCCGAGGCGTGGGGTGCCAGTGCGTCGGCCACAGCCGCTTTGAAGTCGATTAGAACGCGATCATCGGGGCGGCCACGTCCGGCCAGATCAAACATGTGGCGCAGGCTTTCACGCTGGTCCATTGCAACCATCGCAAAACCGCCGCCTGGGCGCGCGAGTGCATCAAGGGTGGTCATTGTTCTCCTCGAGGGGTGAATCCTTTGGTGTGTGTTTTTGTGGTTCGGTTGCCAGCAGTGCCCGAAATCGTTGGTAAGCATCGTCAAGCCCCGGAGCTTGAGAGGGCCGGATGTCGGTTGTTGGCAGGTGCGCGGTGTGCGGCGCAAGTCCAGACCGAACGGCCGCGAGCAGTGCCGCGCCGGCGGCAACGGGTTCGTGCACATCGGTGCTGATCGTGGGAATCCCGCTGCATGCGAGCAGTGGGCCCCAGGCCGGAATGCGCTGGAGCAGTGAGCCCAGCACCATCAGGCGGTTGGAGAGCGAACCCGCAAGATCATCGGCATAGTCGCGCATCCATCGCGACTGCAGGATGATCGCCTGCAGCACGGCGCGAGAGCGCTCGTCGGCGTCGACATCATCGTGCCCGGGAGCAATGCTGGTGATAACGGTCGCGTTCGGGTTGGGTTGCGGGCACTGCCGACCGGCAGGATAGGGGAGCACCGTCAGTGGGCTCGTGGTCCATTTCGTAGGAATCGCTGCCTGTAGGCGCGCAAGAGTGTCGTCAGCCGGATGCCGCTGGCTCCACCACGTGAGCATCGCCCCGCACGACCGGCTACCGCCCATGATCGTTGCCGCCGTGTCGTCGACCGTGCGTGAGACTGCGAAGCCTGCGCTCACGGCTCCGACGCGATCACAACTCTTCGTGATGCGAATAACGGCTTCGGCTGTGCCGAGAGATACGGCCGAATGGCCCTCGTCGCGCGCGCCCAGAGCCCACGCTCCCACAGCATGATCGTGCCCGCCGATATACACCGGAATACCGGGCGGCAGACCAAGGGCATTGGCGTGCGTGAAACCAGCGGGTTCTGTGGGCGCAACGATGTCGGGCAGCATCCGGGCCGATAATGAGAGGTCGTCGAGCAACTGCGTATTCCACTGCCGCGAGTCGCCCTGCATGAGCATGGTGCGGGCGGCAAGGGTGTGATCAGAGGCAAAAACGCCGGTGAGTGCGTGCGTTGCGATGTCGGCGACGCCCATCCAGCGCTGCATCCGGCGCAGTACTGTCGGGTGCTCTGCCTGCAGTTCAATAAGCGCCACAGCCGCGGGTTTTGTCGTCGCGGGAACGCCGGTGAATTCAGCGAGATCGGGGCGTGCGGCAAGCAACGTCTGCAGGTGTCGGGGGTGCACGTGGCGGTCCCACCGCAGCAGTTCGGTCAGGCCTGTGCCGTCTGCGGCAATTGCCGCGCCACTCTCGGCCATCGATGCAATGCCGACGGCGGCGATGGGGCTGTCTGCGCTGCGAAGGCATGCCGTGATCAGTGCGGCAATGGCCGCACGCAGCGCTTCTACCGTGTGTGGCGTTGGAGCGCTGTGTGCTGCTTTTATGTGCACAGCCGTGCTCACCTCGACGAGGACCACCTTTGTCGAGGTGCTGCCAATATCGAGGCCGAGCACCAGTGCCATGCGTCTAGTTTGTTACTTTATGAACAACTAATGCAAGTATGTGCAAAAATTAACGGACAGAAGGAGGTATGCATGCGCTATACCGACGCCCCGGAACGCCGTGCCGAACTGCAGCAGAGAATCACCGATCGCGGCTATGTCTCTTCGGCCGAGGCGGCCCAGCTGCTCGGTGTTTCGGAGATGACCGTGCGTCGCGACCTGCGCCTGCTCGAAGAACAGGGGCTGGTTCGCCGAGTAGCAGGTGGTGCGACCGTCACGGGCGGAGTGCCTTTCGACAGCCGCAGCACCGCCCAGTCAACACAGAAACAAAAAATCGCGCGGGAGGCCGTTCGCGAACTCATCAGCGCGCGTGTTATCGCGCTCGATGCTGGCACCACCGTGGCAGCCGTCTTACCACTGCTCCCGAATGCAACGGTGGTGAGCCATTCCCTCCCGGTCATCGAAAAACTCGCCGCCGACCCCTCCGCCGACCTCATTGCCGCCGGCGGCCACTATCAACACGACACGCGCAGCTTTGCCGGACCCTTCACAGAAGAAATGCTGCGAACCGTACGCTGCGACACCGTGCTTCTTTCGGCGACCGCCGTGACCGCTGACGCGCTGTGGGGAACCAACGCTCTCGACGCCGCTATCAAACGCGTTCTTATTGCGCAGTCGCAGCGGGTGGTGCTGCTGGCCGACGCCTCTAAATTCGGCGATGAGGCACCGGCAGCACCCGTACGCATAACGGGGCTCGGCGCTATCGACGTCGTGGTAACGGACGCGCTCATTGACCCCGCGCACATGCAAGCCTTTGAGAAGGTCGGCGCCGCTATAAGGATCGCACCATGAGTTTCGCGCTGGGGGTCATCGCCGACGACTTTACGGGAGCCTGCGATGTTGCCGCGGGCGTGCACTCCCTTGGCTTCTCCGTTGACATTGCCGTGGGAGTACCCGCTGCGATCGCTCCACGCGCGATCGATGGTTTCGGTTCGACCGACTGCGTCGTGGTCGCGTTGAAGACGCGCACCGCTGCGCCGCACGAGGCCGTTGCCGACAGTGTTGCGGCCGCACAAGCATTGCAGAGGTGGGGCGCCACCCGCATCTACCAAAAATACTGCTCCACCTTTGATTCGACAGCCGAGGGCAATATCGGTCCGGTCGCCGACGCCCTGCTCGATCACATCGGCCCCGATGCCGTATCGGTCGGTACACCGGCGACCCCCGCGGTCGGGCGCACGGTCTATCGCGGGCACCTTTTTGTGGATGACAGCCTCTTGTCGCAGTCATCCCTCGCGCACCATCCGCTCACGCCCATGACTGACTCTCGAATTGTTCGACTGCTTGCGCCGCAGACGCGGCATCCGGTGGCACTCATTTCGTTGGAGACGGTGCGCGAAGGTGCTGAAGCAATTAATGCCAGCATCCGGATGCTGCGCACCCGCGGGGTTCGCCACATTCTGTTCGATGCCATTGATGACTCCGACCTACGGGCAGTCGCCGACGCCGTTGCAGCTGAGCAGAACGTGCTCACGGCGGGTGCCGCGGGGCTCGCGGTTGCGCTGGCAGGCAGGCGTGAGCCGGATTCGTCCAGACCCGACCATGCGCCTGTTGCGGGGCCAGGCCTCATCGTTTCTGGCAGCGGTTCGCAGCGAACCCGCGCACAGGTGGCGCACTACCGCGGACCGGTCATCCGGCTAAATGCCGGGTCACTGATGACTCACGATCGCGAAGCAGTCGTGGCTGATGCGATGCAGCAGGCTGCAGCGGCGTGGAGCACGGGTGCTGTTCCGCTCGTCTCGGCCACCGCCGACCCCGAACAGGTCGAGCAAGTGCAGCAGCGGTGGGGGCGCGCGGCCTCGGCCAAGGCAGTGGAGGCGACCCTCGCGCACATTGCCGTGAGCGCGGTCGAGCAGCATGGCGTGCGGCGCATACTCGTCGCGGGCGGCGAGACCTCAGGCGCCGTCACCGCAGCACTCGGCATAACGACCCTGCGGGTGCGCACGGTGCTCGACGCCGGCCTTGCGTGGACGACCGGAACCGACACCGCAGACCGTGTGCTCGACCTCTGCTTGAAGTCAGGAAATTTCGGCGCAACCGACCTCTTTACCTCCGCCTGGAAGGAGCCGCTATGAGCGCCGAACAACTGGTCACCGCCTGCCGAGAGCTTGTGAGCGCAGGGCTATCACCGGGCAGTTCCGGTAATGCCAGCATCCGGGCAGGCAACACAGTGTTTATTACTCCCGGCGGGTTGTCACTCGCTCGAATAACCGCCGCCGATATCTCGATCATGACCATCGACGGCGAACACCGCGCGGGGCCGCGCCCGACGAAAGAGTGGGCCATGCACACGGCCGCGTATGCGTCACGCCCGGATGACACCGCCATCGTGCACGTGCATGCACCGGCGTCGACCGCTGTCGCCTGCCTTCGCCACCGACCCGGTGATGACCCACTACCGGCGTATACGCCGTACCGAATCCGCATGATTGGACGAGTGGAAATCGTTCCGTACGCGCCACCCGGTTCGCAAAAACTCGCGCTCGCCGTCGGTGTGGCAACCAAGAACAGCGCTTGCCTTCTGCTGGCCAATCACGGCAGCCTCGTGTGCGCGAGCAGCATGACAGCCGCCGTCGATCTCGCGCAAGAGATGGAAGCAGCAGCAGCGCTCACTCTGGCATTGCACGGCCGTGACGCCGCCGTGCTCGACAGCGACACGGCATGGTAAAACTCAGACAATGCGGGGTCGGTCAGCGTATATCGGGCACCGTAAGCACGGCCGCATTATCGCGCAGACGCTGCTGCAGCGCCGATGTCTCGACGTCGTGCACCGCGACTCCGTGGCGTGCTGCCATCGCCGCTGCGGTTCCTGCCGCCTGACCAAGCATCTGGTACTGGGGTTCCATACGCACAGAAGAAAACGCGATATGAGACGCTGAAATACAGACGGCCACCAGCAGGTTCGTGCACTCCTCGCGCCGGGGGATGAGTGCCGAATAGCCGATGCCGTACACGGGAACCCGCACCGAAAGGTAACCCTCCGTGACAACCATGGCAATCGGGTCCGGATGCTCATAAGCCCACCGCCACGCCCGCTGCACCTCGCGCACATCAAGGTGGTACGAGCCGAGCGCGACGACATCGTTCGGGGTGCGGCCAGCGATGAGATCGTGTTCTGTGAGAATCACATCGGAAACCATGCGGCGGGCTTCACGCACATACAGCTGGTGCGGAAGGTGGCCGGTGTCGGTGAACTCATCGGACGGGAGACCCCACGACTGCATTTCGTTCCGGATCGAGGCCGGGACAGCAGAATCGTGGCTGAGAAACCACAGCAGATCTTCGGCGTGGTGCAGGTGATGCGAGCGAATGTGTTCGCGCTGTGCGGTATCGGCCTCGGGATAGAGCCAGGCGCTGCCGTCGAGCACGCTGAGGGAAAAGGGGCCGAGAGAGTTTCCATCGGCCTTTCCACCCGGTAGATTCTGCTCGAGTCCGACGTAGAATCCTGCGGGTTGTATGTTTCCACTGCGTTCTGCGGCATGAAAGATGCGCCGACCGAGTTCCCAGTGATCCTCGTCGTATTCGGGTCGGCGACGAAACGGAATGCGGTTGCTTGCGCGTGAAAGGCACACCCGATAGCCGTACGACATCACTCCGCCGTCGCCAGAGCCAACCTCGGCTAGCGGCTCGGCCTTGATCTGGGGCAGCAGCGCACCAGCGGTCACCCCCGAGGGGTCGTCGCGGAACGGCGAGATCCACGGCGGAGTTGTGTGGCGGCCGGGCATGAGCTCCTGCCTGCCGGCGAATCGCTCGCCGTACAGCGACCGATCTTCGCGGCCGACCGCAAAAGAAACGCCTGCCTGGGCGAGTACGTCTCCTTCGTAACTCGCGTCGACAAAAACATCAGCGATAACCCTCGTGCCGTCCGTGAGTTCGAGGGCTTCGACCGCGCTGTTGCTCTTCTCAACACGTGCCAGCTGTGCGCCGAACACGACCTCGACACCGGCCTCGTCGAGCCATCGGAGAAAAATATGTTCGGCCACGTGCGGCTCGGGTCCGGCGAAATGGCCGAGGCCGACGCCATAGTGCTCGGCCACCGCCGCGCGAAACTCTGCGGCCATGCCACCCAGCGCGCGTACGTCGCCGACGTCGGTGTAGCCGAGCCCGCCACTGGTCATGCCTCCTACATGGGCGCCGGGTTCGAGAAGAACGGTGGTGGCCCCGGCTCGTGCTGACGACACCGCCGCACAAACGCCCGCCGAGGTCGCGGCATAAACGGCAACGTCACACGGTGTCATGATGACCTCGCGGGGCGCTAAGCACAGAAGCGCTGCTCATGGCAACCCCCGTGCTTCGAGGAAACACACGGCTTAGCCTCAGCCCATGACCACAGGAGAAAGACGGTTGCGTCCAGCGGAGAACCCGTCGTATAGTCTTACGCATGTGGTAACGATGCCACATTTCGACGGGAAACGCGTGACGACACAGAGGTCGCCCGAGTCCCCCGTACAAGAAAGGGGTCGCGATGACGCTGACTACCCGATCGAAACCGGCGACGGAGACCGAGACGCTGCTGCGGCCGCCCCGGCGTGGGCGACTCGGACGCAAGCCCCGTGATCGGTACGACAAGCGCGAGGCAATAGCGGGCTATCTATTCATTTCGCCGTGGATCATCGGTTTTATGATTTTCACTGCCGGTGCCATGGTCTACAGCCTCTATATCTCTTTTAGTAACTACAACCTGGCTACCAACACCGCGCGCCCGGTCGGCCTCGCCAACTATGCCAATCTTTTTGATGATCCCCGCGTAGGAAAATCGCTGGCCAACACACTGTTTTACGTGGTGATGGCTGTTCCTCTTGAGATCATCGTTGCCCTCGTGTTGGCGATGCTGCTGGCGCGCGTAGGGCGAGGAGCAGGGTTTTTTCGCACGGTTTACTATCTGCCCAAGATGACGCCGGCGGTCGCAACCGCATCGGTCTTCTTCTTGCTGCTCAACGGCAATACCGGCGCCGTCAACCAGTTCCTTCGTATCTTCGGCATACGCGGCCCGCAGTGGCTTGTTGACCCGGCCTGGGTGAAACCGAGCATTGTGATCATGACGTTGTGGGCGGTTGCCGGCACCATGGTGATTTTTTTGGCAGCGCTCAAGAATGTGCCCACTGAGCTGTATGAAGTGGCATCGATCGATGGTGCAGGGCCGGTGCGTAAGTTCTTCGCGATCACCCTGCCGATGATCTCGGGCGCCATGTTCTTTAACGTCATCGTGCTGTCGATCGCTGCGTTCCAAATTTTTGACCAGGCCTTTGTGCTCTTTTGGCGTGATCAGAGTAACGCCTCACCCGAGGCCTCGCTCTTCTATGCCATCTATCTCTTCCAACAGGCGTTCCGCCAGTTCAACTTCGGTTTTGCTGCCGCGATGGCCTGGTTGCTTTTCGTCATCATCATGATCATCACGGTCATTCAGGTGAAGTTCGGTAACCGATTCGTTTACTACGAAGGAGACCGTTGATGTCTACTCCCATGCAGCAGGTGCCACCGCAGACCCGCCCCGGCACCGATCCCGCCACCGTCGTGGTTACAGTGCCGCAGCGTTCGCGGTGGCGACGCAGCCTCAGCCAACCCAAAACTCTGGTGGGTCGGGTTGTGCTCGCCGCGATTCTGGTCGTTGTCAGCCTCGCGTTTCTGTATCCCTTCGCGTGGCTGCTAGCGGCAAGCCTGAAGCCACGCGGAGAAGTCTTTGACAACAAGCTCATTCCCAAAACGTTCATGCCCGAGAACTATCTTGAGGTGTGGAATCAGTTGCCGCTGCTGAGTTGGATGTGGAATAGCATTGCCATCGCGCTGCTGGCGGCAACGGCAGTCGCCATCTCGAGTTCTGTCGTCGCTTTTGGGTTTGCGTACTTTAAGTTCCCTGGCCGCGGACTGCTTTTTGGTCTGGTATTGGCGACCATGATGTTGCCGGGCGCCGTCACCATGATTCCGATCTATCTCATCTGGAAGCAGACGGGTCTACTTGGAACGTGGGTGCCACTGTGGGGTATGAACCTGTTTGGTTCGGCGTTTTATATATTCCTGCAGCGACAATTCTTCCTCGGGTTACCGCGGGAGCTGTTTGAAGCCGCGCGGCTCGATGGTGCCAGCTACTGGGGTATGTTCTGGCGCATCGCGATGCCACTATCTATTCCCTCGTTCGTCATTGTCTTCCTCTTCGAATTCCAGGCGAGCTGGAACAACCTGCAGGCGGCACTGATCTATTTGAATGCCGGTTCCGTTGATGAGTTCACGGCTCCGCTGGGAATCGCGTATGCCATGACAAAGTACAGTCCCACGGCGGGTGGTCATGGTGATTATCAATACGTCATGGTGGCGTCACTGATCGTGACTCTGCCGATGCTTCTCATGTTCGCGTTTGGCCAGCGCTACTTCATTGAGGGTGTGGCTACGCAGGGGCGAAAGGGATAGCTCCCACCAGAACTATGAGATCGATCCCTTAACAGAAAAGTTACAAACAAGTAAATTAGCGGCCTCAGCCCTTGCCTCCGCGGGAGTGCTCCTCTAAATTATGTGGGAAGGTTCCCACATCGGAGCCGCAACGGAGTTTGTTCGGCGGAGGCAATGAGGCCGCCCAATCGAAAGGTAGACACATGCGCAAGCGCATTTTAGGGATCGCCGCGCTCACAGCGGCGTCCGCCGTCGTGCTGAGCGGCTGCGGAGGTGGCGGAACCGGAGCAGACGTCGCCGACGACGTCGATTTTGGCGCCGAGCCCACCGGGGTATTAAACGCCTGGGGTTTCGAGAACGCCGACGACGTCGGTCAGTCTCGTCTCGACTTTGCCGAAGAGCAGTTGAGTGATCTTGATATCCAACTCGATGCAACGGCATTCGACTCGCAGAAGTTCACCGCCCGTCTCGCCAGCGGCGATGTTCCGGACGTCGTGCAGATGGACCGCCGCTATGTCACCACATATGCCGCGCAAGATCTGATCATGCCGCTCGACCAGTGCTTTGATGCCCAGGGTGTTTCACCGCGTGATCACTGGTATCCGTCGGTCATTGATGATGTGACCTATGAAGACGCAATCTGGGCGGTGCCGCAGTTCTATCAGCCGCCAGCAATCCTGCTCAATATGAAAGTGCTGAAAGAAGCCGGTGTGAGTGCCGACGACATCGACACATCAAAGCCCGATGTGCTTCTTGATGCCATTGGCAAGATGTACCAGGAGTCGGGCGGAGTGCCGACGCGCCTCGGTTTCGACCCGATGGCCACAGGACAAAGCGGTCTGTGGATTCTCGCGATGGGTGGCCAGCTCAACGACGACAAGGGTGCACCGACACTCGATGACCCGAGCAACGTCGCCGGTATTGAAATGCTCAAGAAGATCACCGACGCTCAGGGCGGCTACGCCGCGGTCAAGAGCATGACGGATGCCTTCGATACCTTCGGTGACGACAACCAGTACGTTGCTGGCCAGGTGGGTGCGCAGGTGAACGCACAGTGGTACCCCAACGTGCTTTCGCCGTACGTAGACGAGTTGGAATTGGCTGCCGTGCCATTCCGTAACTCCGATGGCGACGCTGTTTCTGTAGCATCCGGTACAGCGTTTGTTGTTCCGGTTTCGTCGAAGAACCCCGCCGCGGCGTGTGCCTGGATGATCAACCTGACCTCCGACGACGCGTGGATGGCTTCGGGTCAGGCCCGAGCAGAAACGCGCGAAGCAGACGGAGGCATTAACACCGGTCTGTTCACCGGATCACCGTCTGCCGATCAGGCGATTCGTGACAAATGGGTTATCGAGAGCGGCAACGTCGGTTTTGATCAGGTGATCGACACCTACTACGACGTGCTCGACTACGGACAGTCGTTTGGCTCTTCACCGGCGGGTCAAGAGATTCAAAACGAACTCAACAACGCAGTAACCGCTGCTCTCCTGGGCGATAAGACGCCTGAAGCAGCGCTGGCCGATGCGCAGCAGACGGCCATGCGCGCCTACGAAAACGCTGTAGGCCAGTAGTTCACAACCGCATTCCGCACAGGGCGGGTCGACAAATATCGGCCCGCCCTTTGCTCTGCACGGTCATCCGTCAGGAGGTTCCTCGCTATGCCTATTCGACAGATTCTTCTGCTTCCGCACACGCACCATGATGTCGGGTACACCAATAGCCCGCGCATCATCGACAACATGCATGCGCGAACAGTTGGTCGCGTGCTCGATCTTGCCGATGAATTTCCGGATGCCGGTGCCGAAACTTTCCGCTGGACATTTGAGGTCGCTCGCCCCGTACTGAAATACCTGCAGCGTGCTACTCCCGGTGACGTAGAACGGCTCGTCAACCATGTGCGTCGGGGGAGTATTGCCGTCACTGCCGGGTATCTGAATATGACGCAGCTCAATGACATCGCCGAATACGAAGCCGCATATGAGGCCCTCTCTGCCGTGCGTCAACAGGGCATTGCTGTGCGCACACAGCAGCACGGTGACGTCAATGGTCTGTCGTGGGGTGTGACCGACCTGATGCTCAATAGCGGAGTCGATCGGTTACTCATGGCACTCAACCCCGATCACGGCCGCCCTCCTTTGCGCCAGCCCAGTGGCTTCTGGTGGGAAACACCTTCGGGGCGTCGCGTATTCGTATGGCTGTCGACCCACTACGGATTCGGCGAAGAGTGGGGCATTGTCGACGGTGATGCCAACGCCGCCGAGCGCCACATTAGCGATTTCATTACCGAGCTCAATGGCCGCAACGACTATCCGTGGGAGACGGCGATCGTGCACGCCGGCAACGACAACCGCTGGCCGACAGCGCGCTTTCTTGAAGTGGTGCGGGTGTGGAACGAGCGGCATCCGGAACTACCCATGCGTACCGCCACGGTCGATGAAGCGCTGGACGAGATTCAGGCCGAGCGGCACGAGCTTCCGGTGTTGCGAGGTGAGT
The DNA here is from genome assembly GCF_050408645.1 of Microbacterium luticellae. Classification (NCBI taxonomy): domain Bacteria; kingdom Bacillati; phylum Actinomycetota; class Actinomycetes; order Micrococcales; family Microbacteriaceae; genus Microbacterium; species Microbacterium luticellae. Next base: position 319,602 of record NZ_JBNTKE010000002.1, on the reverse strand, counting down.
GGGCCGACTGGTGGGCGCACGGTCATGGGTCGACCGCGCGAGAGGTTGCGGTGTATCGCGAAGCACGCACGTTCGCCCACGCGGCACGGGCGACGCTGTCGCTCGCGCGACTCGCCGCGAGCACGGCGCAACCGGCATTTGATGTGCTGGGGTATCGCCGAGGGCCTGTGCGGCACCGTACCGACCACGAGGTTGCCGAAACTATGGCGCATATCGACGAGCAGTTGCTTCTTTATGGAGAGCACACGTGGGGCAGTTGGGAAACCTATTCGCAGCCGCACTCGACGTTCAACCACTCGCATCACAACGCCACATCGGCGTTTGCTTATGCCGCCTATGACCATGCGCGCGATCTCGCAATTGAGGGCTGGTTTCGCTACGTCCACTCCCATTCGCCCGTCGACCCAACCATGGGCGCAGAAATCGGCGGCGATATCGTCGTCATTAATCCCACCGCAACTGCTCGGCGCGAACTCCTTGACGTCGAGGTAGCGGGCAAGCGGCGCGCCCGCGTTCTTGCTGATGTTGGCGCTTTCTCTGTCGCTGCTCTTCCGTCACCGCCTATCGCGGAGGCGCAGGAGGTGCGCGGCGCAGTGGATGCCGGAAGATACCGAGTGCTCGTTGATCCCGCTACCGGTGGAGTGCGGTCGATTATCGACACCGTGAGCGGTCGAGAAATTATTGACCAGAGCAGTAGCGCCGGGCTGGGTGCGGTCGTTGATGAGCGGGTGCAGCGCGGCTCGCAGCATCCGATGATCACCACATCGCCCAAGCTTTTTCATCCCGACCACCCCGGCCCCGAGTTTGACTACGAAACAGCGCGGGGAACAGGGCCCGTGACACGGCGCTACGCAGCCGGTGTTACCGAGATTGAATGGACAACGACGGCGAAAGACTTTCCGGCCATCACATCGACGCTACTCATCGCGGATGACTCCGAAGACATTGAGCTGCTCGTCGCGATCGACAAGCCCGTGCGCAGGGCACCGGAGAGCGTTTTTGTTGCCTTTCCTTTTGCTGTTGCACAACCAACGTTTGTGCTCGAAACAGCGGGTGCCGTGTTTCATGCCGACACCGAACAGCTGCCCGACACGAGCAAAGACTGGTATTCCATTCAGCACGCGATCGGTGTCGCGGCCGACGGTGATGCAGGAATACTGTGGGGCTCATTCGACGCGCCACTCGTGCAGGTCGGCGGCTTTTACACCGGTATGTGGGCGCGCGAGCACGTGCGCACGGCCGGTCATATCAACAGTTGGCTGGCAAACAATCTGCACTTTACAAACTTTCAGGCTAAGCAAGAGATCACGCGAACGTTTCGCTATCGCTTCCGGCCCGCCACGACGGTAACGGCTACCGACGTTCTTCGCTGGGCCAGTAGCATCCGGATGCCGCTGCAGGCCCGTCACATGGCTCATCAGCCTGCGCGCTTGCCCGAGCCGCCACTGACGGTGACTCCTGCCGATAGCGTGGTTGCCGAACTGAGTCCGATAGCCGAGGGTGTGCGGGTTCGGCTGCGGAACGTGACCGAGCGCACCGTGCATGCCGAGGTGCGCCACGCCAGCGGTGAAGTGGTAACGGCGGTGGTTCCGGCCCGCCAATCCGCCGATGTGAATCTAAAGTTGAGCTAGCTCGTATCAACTTTCTTGACAGCCTCAGAAGTTCGGCGTACCCTTGAGTCATCGCGGCTCAGGTTTGGGTCGCTCCGCAGACTTCTATCATCAGGCTTCAACAGAAGGAGAATCACATGGCACGTGCAGTAGGTATTGACCTCGGAACCACCAACTCCGTCGTCAGCGTTCTCGAGGGTGGCGAACCCAAAGTTATCGCCAACGCCGAGGGCTTCCGCACAACCCCGTCTATCGTCGCATTCACCAAAGACGGCGAAGTGCTCGTCGGTGAATCGGCCAAGCGTCAGGCTGTCGCCAACGTTGACCGCACCATCTCTTCCGTCAAGCGTCACATGGGTACTGACTGGAACACCGAAATCGACGGCAAGAAGTGGACCCCGCAAGAGATCTCTGCACGTATTCTGCAGAAGCTCAAGCGCGACGCCGAGTCATACCTCGGTGACACCGTCACCGACGCCGTGATCACTGTCCCGGCGTACTTCAACGACGCCGAGCGTCAGGCAACAAAAGAGGCCGGCGAAATTGCCGGGCTCAACGTTCTGCGCATTATTAACGAGCCCACTGCCGCAGCACTGGCATACGGCCTGGACAAGGGTAAAGAAGACGAGCTCATCCTCGTCTTCGACCTCGGTGGCGGCACCTTCGACGTCTCGCTGCTCGAGGTGGGTAAAGACGACGACTTCTCAACCATTCAGGTTCGCGCAACCGCCGGCGACAACCGACTCGGTGGCGACGACTGGGACGACCGCGTTGTTGAATACCTCAGCAAGCAGTTCAAAGACACCACGGGTGTCGACGTCTCCGGCGACAAGATCGCCCTGCAGCGTCTGAAAGAAGCAGCCGAGCAGGCCAAGAAAGAGCTCTCGAGCTCCACGAGCACATCGATCAACCTGCCCTACCTGTCGCTGACCGAATCGGGCCCCGTCTCGCTGAGCGAAACGCTCACGCGCGCCAAGTTCGAAGACCTCACAAAAGACCTCATCGCACGCACCAAGAAGCCGTTCGAAGACGTCATCCGCGAGGCCGGCGTGAAGGTCTCTGAGATCGCTCACGTTGTGCTGGTCGGTGGCTCCACCCGGATGCCTGCGGTTGCTGAGCTTGTGAAGGGCGAGACCGGTCGCGATGCCAACAAGGGCGTCAACCCCGACGAGGTCGTTGCCGTCGGTGCAGCCCTGCAGGCCGGCGTGCTGAAGGGTGAGCGTAAAGACGTTCTGCTCATCGACGTCACCCCGCTGAGCCTTGGTATTGAAACCAAGGGCGGCATTATGACCAAGCTCATCGAGCGCAACACCGCTATCCCCACCAAGCGCAGCGAAACCTTCACCACCGCCGACGACAACCAGCCGTCGGTGGCGATCCAGGTGTTCCAGGGTGAGCGTGAGTTCACCCGCGACAACAAGCCGCTGGGCACCTTCGAACTGACCGGCATTGCTCCTGCTCCCCGCGGCCTGCCGCAGATCGAAGTCACCTTCGATATCGACGCGAACGGTATCGTTCACGTCTCGGCGAAAGACAAGGGCACCGGTAAGGAACAGTCGATGACCATCACCGGCGGCTCTTCACTGGCGAAGGAAGACATCGAGCGCATGGTGCGCGAAGCAGAAGAGCACGCCGAAGAAGACAAGAAGCGTCGCGAAGCTGCCGACACCCGCAACCAGGCAGAGACCCTGGCCTACTCGATTGAAAAACTCATCAACGAAAACGATGAGAAGCTGCCCGACGACGTGAAAGACAGTGTCAAGGCAGACGTCGATGCACTGAAGACCGCGCTCGCCGGAGACGACGACGATGCAGTCAAGACTGCATTCGACAAGCTCAACGAGAGCCAGGCCAAACTGGGTGAGGCTATCTACGCTTCAGCACAGTCGGAGGCAGCAGAGAACGCTGAATCGGCAAGCACTGATGAGGGCACAGAGGCAGCATCTGATGAAGATGTTGTTGACGCCGAGGTTGTTGAAGACGAAGACGAAAGCAAGTAACCATGGGTGACAAAAACTTCGACGAACCGCTGGGCGACGACCAGCAACCGGACGTCGGAGCGTCAGGCGAAGGGTCGGAGGCGCAAGCCCCCGGCCCCGCGCCCGACCCGGCATCTGGTGCGGCTGACGCCGAGGCAGGCAACGACGAACTGACAGTAGAAGACATTCTTGCCGCAGCCGAAAAGGGTGAAGCAGAGGGCGATGACGCAGCGCTTGTCGATGCCGAGAACGCACTTCTGTACGACCTGAAGCGCCTGCAGGCCGAATATGCCAACTATCGTCGACGCACAGAAGAGCAGCGTGGGATCGAAATTGAACGAGCCAAGGGTGAAGCAGCCAAAGGACTGCTGCCGGTGCTCGACGACCTCGCCCGCGCCGATCAGCACGGCGATCTGGTCGAGGGATCAGCCTTTGCTGTTATCGCCGAGAAGGTGCGCAACCTGGTCGAAAAGCTCGGAGTTGTTGCCTATGGCGCAGCGGGCGAAGACTTTGACCCGCAACACCATGAAGCAATCTTTCAGCAGCCCACACCGGGCGCCGAAAAAGCAACCATCATTGAGGTTGTTGAAGTTGGCTACCGTCTGGGGACGGTGGAACTGCGGCCTGCGAAGGTTGTCGTTGCCGTTCCCGCCGACTAGCGGGGAGGTGGTGCATGGCCAGCCAAGATTGGTTCGATAAAGACTTCTATCAGATGCTCGGGGTGTCAAAAGACGTCACCGATGCCGACCTGAAGAAGACCTATCGCAAACTTGCCCGCAAGTATCATCCCGATTCCAACCCCGGAGACACGAAGGCGGAAGCGAAGTTCAAAGAAATTAGCGAAGCATATTCGGTGCTGTCCGATAAAGATCAGCGCGCCGAATATGACCAGATCCGTGCCATGGGTTCGGGTGCTCGCTTCACCGCGGGTGACAGCGCTGGTGGCGGTGGCTTCGAAGATGTCTTCAGCATGTTTAACCGGGGGCGCGGAGGTGGCACGACAGCCGACTTCGACGACATCTTTGCCATGTTCAACCAGGGCGGCGGCTCGTCGTTCGGGTCGGGCCGGTTTGGGCAACCAACCGGCGGCTTTCGTGGCTTCGGTGGCCCTCAAAAGGGCGCCGACGTCACGGCTCGCACGACCCTCGACTTCGTTACCGCTGTTCGCGGCGACACCGTCACCCTGCAGGGCGAAGACGGTAAACCGATCAAGATCAAAATTCCTGCGGGAGTGGCCGACGGGCAAAAGATCCGTCTTCCTGGCCGCGGGCGTCCCTCGCCCGACGGCGGAGAAAACGGTGACATCGTCGTGTCAGTAACAGTTCGCCCGCACCCGGTCTTCACTCGTGAGGGGCTGAATCTGCGCGTTCTCGTACCGGTGACGTTTACGGAAGCGGTACTGGGCGCAACAATCGAAGTCCCCACGCTGGGTGGTGGCCCGGTCAAACTGAAAGTTGCTCCTGGCACACCGTCGGGGCGCGTATTGCGTGTGAAGGGGCGCGGGGTGTCGACCAAAAAGGGCAAGGGCGATCTGCTGGCTCAGTTAGAGGTCGCTGTTCCTGCACACCTTGACCCTGCGGCGCGAGAGGCGTTGGAAAAGTTCCAAGAACTGGAGCCTAAAGAGAACCCGCGCGACGAACTGCTCAACAAGGCCAACGCGTAGAGCGGCCGTATCGCACGAGACAATGGCTATGACGAAGGGGTAGAAAGTGATGAATAATCCAGATCCGGATGCCCCGGTATTTGCCATCGCCATTGCTGCAGAGCTCACCGGTATGCACCCGCAAACACTGCGCCAGTATGACCGGATCGGCCTGGTGGTTCCGGGACGCACCCGGGGTGGTTCGAGGCGCTACTCGGTGCGTAACGTTGAACAGTTGCGTGAGGTCGCACAGATGTCGGCCGAAGGCATGAGCCTTCCGGCCATCGCCCGCCTATTAGAACTCGAGAATGAGGTGCGGCGGCTGCGTCGACACGTGAGCGAGCTCGAGGGTGAACTGCGTGCCGAGAGGTCGAACCGCCCTGGTGTGCGTGTGTTTGCCGCCGGTGCAACCGGCCAGGTTATTCCCGTCGGCCACGGCCGCCGGATTCGTCGCTCGACCGACATTGTGCTGTGGCGGCCCCGCATCATTTCGGATGATGCGGGGCAGTAGCCACGTCTAGATTCCCAGCACAGTCTTTGCAATAAAGAAGTAGATGATGAGTCCTGTTGCATCGACGAACGTAGAGATGAACGGGTTCGAGAACACTGCGGGGTCGACCCGGATGGCGCGCGCGGCCAGCGGCATGATGCCACCGATGGTGGCAGCCACCGTACATACGGCGACGAGCGTGAGCCCGATAACCGCACCGATGTCCCAGCCGTAGATGAGCCCGGCTATGCCGAAGCCGACGACTCCGAGCGATAAGCCCAGCAGGAATCCCACGCGTAATTCGCGCGAGAGTACGAGAAGCACATCACGGGGTCGTACTTCGTCGAGGGCGAGTGCCCGCGTCACAGTTGTTGCCGCCTGGTTTCCTGTGTTGCCACCGGTTCCGATCAGTAGCGGCACGAAGAGTGCAAGGGCAGTGAGTTCGGTCAGGGTTGCTTCGAAGTGTGCGAGCACCTGCACGGTGAGTGTTGCACCGATCGCAAGCACGTACAGCCATACGACCCGTGAGCGCATGAGTCGGTTGACGGGCGTTGACAGGTAGGGGCGCGACAGCGGCTCAACACCACCCTGACGGGCGACGTCTTCTGTCACTTCTTGTTTCAGAATCTTTGCCGCGTCGTCGAGCGTGAGGATTCCTACGAGCCTTTGCTCGCTGTCGACGATGGGTAACACCAGCACGCCAAGGTCAGTACATACGCGGGCGGCCGACTCGGCGTCAGTATTGGCGGTGACGGCGCGCACGTCTTTCATGATGTCGCCGATAACCGCGTCATCGTCGTTGGCCATGAGGTCGCGCAGGCTGACTATGCCGACGACTTTTCTTCCGTGGTCGGTCACCGGAAGTGTGTAGATCGTTTCGGCGTCGTCGAGTCGTGTGCGTACGCGCTGCATGGTCTGGCCGACAGTGAGCGTGGGGTGCGTGGAAACGAACTCGGGGCTCATACGGCGACCCACGGAGTCTTGCGGGTAGCCGAGTACGGCAGCCGTCATTTCGCGTTCGCGTACCGGCAGCCCTCGCAGCAGGCGTGGTGCGACCGATGCGGGCAGTTCATCGAGCAACCACACGCGGTCATCGGGGTCGAGGTCGGCGAATACTGCCGCGACCTCGGTGTCTTGCAGCACGTGAACCAGGTCACCCTGCACAGCGGGGGCGAGTGCTTCAAACACCGCCAGCGCGCGGTCTTTTGTCAGTAGACGAAAAAGAACAGCGCCCTGGCGGGGGTTGAGGCGTTCAAGGGCCGATACAACTTCATGGGGGTCGAGTGTGCCGAGCGTGCGTGAAGCTTCTACCAGGTCGTTACGGGAGAGGCTCTGGGCAAGATCAGCGACGACATCAGTGAGCTCTTGAGTGGTCATAAAAGCGCTCCTTCCTCGGCGCGGAGGCCGATACCGGAACGCCGAAGCGTTACCGGAGGAATGGGAATGCGGACGGGCGAAGGCGCCGGAACCGAAATTGCGCCACCAGATATTCACGAGTGTTCACGCACAAAGCGTGAACAGTGATGATCAGGCGATCAGACGAAGCTCGTCAAGGCGGAGGCAAAGGCGGTGTCCGGCTCGGGACTGCGACTGTCACCGTTCATTCGTGCACCACCTCGCAATCTGGGGTTCTGGCCACGAGAAAGTGGCAAAAGAAGGTGCTTCTCGCGATAAGAAGCACATCGTCAAGCCTAGTAGTCAGAGCGCGGGCGTGGCAACACGAGGTGTGTTATGTGGAGATTAATCGTGCATCTTGTGCCTGAAATCGATTTCGCATACGGTGGCACATGCTGATCATCGATGATCGCATTATGACCGGTACCCGATGGCGCGCCGGCCGCGTAACGCCTGCTCGTTACCGCGTGCGGTGAAGGCTGTGCTGGAGAAAGTAGAGATAAGTGACCGACATTTTGCAGCAGTCATTGGCTCACACCGATGTGCCCGCCCTTGCTATGCCGGTGGGAGGCATCGGTACGGGAGGCTTTGCTATTAACGCCGACGCATCTCTTCGGCAGTGGCAACTTCATAGTGTTCCCAATCACCGAGGCGCCCTTCCTGGCACTGGCTTCTGGTTGCGCCTGACGCAAATTGAGCCACCGCTGGATGTCGTATCGATGGTACAAGCGCACCCAGTCGATGACCCGAAGGCACCGCTGACAACCGACGCCCATGTGCCTTCATGGATGACCGACGCCGGTAACCATGTGAGCTTCTTTGAATCTGCTCAGTTCAGTGGAACCTATCCGATTGCAGAGGTTTCTCTGAGCGATAGTCGGCACCCGCTGCAGATAACGATGCGCGCACTGAATCCGATGGTTCCCGGTGACGTCGACGTTAGTGGTGTGCCGACGGGAATGTTTGAATTTACGCTGCACAACACCAGCGACATCGCTGTGCACGGAACACTGGCAGGCTCACTGCTGAATGCCGTCGGATGGGACGGCATAACGCCTATCTCATCGTCGACTCCCGGACTGGGCGGAAACGTCAACCGCCTGCGGCGAGCGCATGGCTGGTCGCAGGTTGTTATGGACAACCCCACACTCGATGAGAGTCATCCACTTGCGGGGCAAATGGTGATCAGCGCCGATGACCCCCGCGCGGCCGTTCTTACCCGGTGCAGTGGTATTGAACACCTCACCGCTTTTTTGGAATCCCGGGCCCTCAACAACGGAGTGCCGCGTTTAGATATTGCCCCGACGGTAGGTGACCCTCAGCTGAACGCGCCCTCGTCGGGCCAGGGCCCGAGCCCCCAGGGCCAATCGTGGCTTGGGGTTGTGGGTGTGCCTTTCTGGATTGAACCCGGTGAGAGCAGAAGCATCCGGTTCTCTTTTGCCTGGCACTTTCCTAACCGGATGGTCGATATTGAGCAGTTTGGCGGCTCACGCCCCGAATGGGGGTCGACGAAGTTCTATCTCGGTAATGCCTACGCGCTGCGCTTTGCCGATGCCGTAGCGGTGAGCGACGCTGTGGCAGCACAGTGGAGCGACCTTGTTCGCCGCACCTCGCGGTGGACGACCAACCTGGTGTCGTCGAGTTTGAGCCCCGACGAAACCGATCGATTGGCAGCGCAGGCAGCGTACGTGCGAAGCCCAACCTGTTTTATCGGCGCCGATGGTCGCTTCTACGGCTACGAGGGGTCGCTGGGGGCATCAACAACCATGTGGTCGGGTCAGTTCGGTGGCTCGTGCCCCATGAACTGCACGCACGTGTGGCAGTACGAAGCAGCGCTTGCGGGGCTGTGGCCACAGCTAGAAAGAAATATGCGCGACACCGAACTGGAGGTCATGCAGAATCCGGATGGCTCTATTCCGCACCGCCTGCGGGTTCCTGCCTACCTTCCGCAAATGGGATATGGCATCGGCGGGCCGGAAGAACCCGCACTGGATGGCATGCTCGCGACGATCGTGAAGAGTCTGCGCGATGTGCAACGCGGCGCAGGCTTGCCCTGGCTTGAGCAACACTGGCCTGCTCTGCTGAAGCTGTACCACCACATTGCGCAACGGTGGGACGCCGATGGCGACGGCGTTCTGCGGGGCATTCAGCCCAGCACACACGATATTGACCTTGCCGGAGTGAACTCTTTTATGGGGTCGTTGTGGCTGGCGGCACTGCGGGCGCTAGAAGAAATGGCCCGCCTCGTGGGCGACGCCGATACCGCTGATGAAGCGCGCGATCGTTTCTTGCGTGGTTCTGTTGCGTATGACGAGTTGCTCTTTGATGGCACGCACTATGTGCAAAAACTCGACGAGGGTGACCCGACCGATTACCAGTGGATGACCGGGGTGCTCAGCGACCAGGTGATTGGGCAATGGTGGGCCCATCAGTTGGGTCTTGGTTACATCCTGCCGAAGGAGCATGTGCGCAGCGCACTTCGTCACGTTGTGGCGATGAACCTGCGCCATGGCTTCGATACGTTTGAACACCCGTACCGTGTGTACGCCGATGCCGCTGATGACAGTGGCCTGCTGATGTGTTCGTGGCCCGAGGGTGGCCGCCCTGCGGTGCCTACGCGTTACGCAGACGAAGTATGGACCGGCATTGAATGGCAGGTCGCTGCGCACTGCCTGTTTGAAGGCCTCATCGATGAAGGCGAAGCCATTCTGCATGCGATGTGGAAGCGGCACGATGGGCGTCGTCGTAACCCGTACAACGAGATCGAATGCGGTGACCATTATGCCCGGGCCATGGCGGGATGGACCACGCTGCAGGCGCTGTCGGGGGTGCGGGTCGATCACGCGGCTGGCGTCATCGTGGTCGACAAGCCAGGGCGCTGGCCTTGGGTGGGTGCGCGTGGTTACGGCTGGGTCGACGTCAGTGACGACGGTATCCGGATGCACGCTGTGGAAGGCGTTGCCGACCTTGCGCCCGTGCGAATGACGGCCCGTGAGTAAAGTGGTGCGATAAAGCGCTGAACGACGCGCCGCCGTTGATCGGATCACTGCGGAATGGAACCGATTTCGTCGCGGTAGAGTTTGCGAAAGGAAGGGAGACCCGTGGCGACGATTTATGACGTTGCGGCGTTAGCCGGTGTTTCGCCAGCGACGGTTTCGCGTGTTTTCAATGGGGCAGGGGTCTCGCCAGAAAAGGCTACGGCCGTGCGACAAGCGGCAGCGCAGCTGGCGTTTACTCCTAACCGCACCGCGCGCTCGCTGCGCCGCCAGAGTTCGGAGGTCATCGGACTGATCATCCCGGATATCGAGAACCCGTACTTTACCGAGATGGCTCGTGGCGTAGAAGACGTGGCCAGTGAAGCCGGGTATTCGGTTGTGTTGTGTAACTCCGACGCGCAGGTTGAGAAAGAGGCGACCTACCTGCGCATCGCCGTGGCAGAACACATGTCGGGTGTGATCTTGGCCGCAGCATCAGACAAAACGCAGTTGGATGACATTCTGGCAACCGGTCGCCCGGTCGTGGCGGTCGACCGTACAACGGGATACGACATCGATGGTGTCGTTATGGCTAACCGCGATGCGGGGCGTATGGCCACGGCGCACTTGCTAAAGAACTACCAGCGCGTGGCCTACATCGGTGGCCCGGAACATATTGAGACCTCGACCGACCGTGCCGAGGGCTGGCGGTTGGCGCATCGTCAGGCTGGGATTGCCGAACCCGATGACCTGCTGCGTTTTTCTTCTTTTCGCGTCGACGGTGGCCGGGCGGTGATGGAAGATTTGCTTGCACTGGCCGAACCGCCCGATGCCGTTGTTGCCGGTAACAACCTCATTGGCGTGGGAGCCATTCAGGTTCTCACCGAGCACGACCTCACCCCACCCAAGATTGGTGTATCTGTTGTGGGTGGCTTGCCCTTCACCACTCTTTCACCCAGTGCCGTGACGGTGGTGCGGTTGCCTGCTCGGCATATGGGGGTTACCGCTGCACGCATGCTGCTGGAGCGCATTCGCGGCGATGACCAGCCTGCGCGAACGGTTGTGCTTCGCAACGAGGTGCAGGCAGCCTCGCCGGTTGTGGGTTAGAGCGGGTTGCGGTTTGCCGACGATCTGTGTGCACACGCTTGCCTTATGAAATCGATTTCGTCTAATCTGGCATAACGCACTCTGGCATTACGCGATGACGCTTTCGGAGGAACCCCATGTCGTACACACTGCCCACACCCGCTGCACGGCCGAGCAGCGCACCTCAGACGGCCTATCTCATCGCTTCAGGCGACCTGCGTGAGTCGGCAAACGTTGCCGGATGGCCCACACAGGTCGAGCTTGAGCAGGGTGTTACCGGTGTGCTCAACGATCTGGGGTGGCAGGTTATTCGCGCCAATGAGGTCGATCCGGCCACGGGGCACGGCTTTATTTCGAGTCAGCGCATGGGGCTTGAGGTGTTTAAGAACATTCCCACTGATGCGCCGCTGATTGTGGCCGAAGCTGTGTGGCAGTACTCCCACCACGTCTTGGCTGGTTTGCGCACGCATGAGGGGCCTATCCTTACCGTCGCGAACTTTGCCGGCGATTGGCCGGGCTTGGTCGGCCTCCTGGGCCTCAACGCGGGCCTGACGAAGATGAACAAGCCGTACTCGACGATTTGGTCGGTCGACTTTACCGACGACTGGTTTATTCGCGGCATCCGGGAGTGGACCGAGACGGGCACGATCACGCACGATGCCTCGCATGTTCGCCCACTGCCCGAGTTGCCCGACAGCCCCGAAAAGCAGTTGGGTGAGGCGCTGGCGGCAGAGCTTGTGGCTGATAAAGCCATCGTGGGTGTCTTTGACGAGGGCTGCATGGGCATGTACAACGCCATCTTCGATGACGAACTGCTCAACCCCACCGGTATTTATAAAGAGCGGTTGTCGCAGTCGGCCCTGTACGCCGAAATGCTGCAGGTTCCGGATGCCGAAGCCGATGCCGCGTACGAATGGTTGACCGATCGCGGAATGACGTTCCGCTACGGCGACGATGCCGCCACAGAACTCACGCGCGACCAGGTGCAGTGGCAGCTAAAAATGTATATCGCAGCAATGCGTATTGCCGATGACTTTGGGCTCGATGCTGTGGGTATTCAATACCAGCAGGGGTTGAAAGACCTGGTCCCGGCATCGGACCTCGCCGAAGGAATTTTGAACTCGACCGAGCGCCCGCCCGTCTTTTCGCGCGATGGGAGCCGTGAGCTCTATGCGGGCCGCGCGCTACCGCACTTTAACGAGGCCGATGAGGGTGTTGCTGTCGACGCGCTGGTGACTGACCGGGTGTGGCGGGCGATGGGCCTTGTGCCCGACAACACCCTGCACGACGTGCGCTGGGGCGAACAGTTTGGTGACGATTTTGTGTGGGTGTACGAGATTTCGGGTTCGGTGCCCGCCTCGCACCTGGGCGGTTGGCAGAATGCCGAAGGATGGCGTCAGGGACACGTGTTCTTCCCTGCCGGTGGCGCCACCATTAACGGGGTATCGCGCCCGGGCGAAATCGTTTTGAGTCGTGTCTATATTGCCGAGGGCATTGTGCAGGCCGACATTTTTCGGGCGTCGGTTGTCGAGCTGCCCGAAGAAGAAACCCTGCGCCGTAAAAACGCCACAAACCCTGAATGGCCCATTGCGCACGTCGTGTTGCACGGTATTACCCGCGATCAGTTCATGGCCCGTCATAAGGCCAACCATGCACAGCTGGTTTATGCTCCGGATGCCGAGACGGCAGACAAAGCACTGATTGCTAAGGCGGCGATGTTCGCGGGCATGGGAATCACGGTGCACGTGGCCGGCGACGTGAACGTTTAGGCCGGGTCGATCCGCAGCACGCCGGGAGTTTCTCCCACAGTCGTGTCGTCGACACGGCGGAGGGTGCGGGCCAGGTCGTCGAGGTGCGGAACAATCGTGCCGAAACGTTCCCGATCGGGGCAGATGGCCTGCAGGGTGACAAGGTGCGTACCGGTGTCCCACGTGTACATCACAAAGGGTGGCGTGTGCGGCTCGGGCGGCAGCGGCATGACGAGCCGCTCACCGGTGCCCAAATAGGGGTTACGAAACTCTTCTGTGTCGTCGTACTCCATGGGCATCGTGGCACGCGCAGCCCGCACCTGTGGCGTGAGCTGCTGGGCGCTGGCCATAGCGACCACCAGTTCGGGTTCTTCTTTCCATGTCCACACCAGCACGCGCCCGTCGGCTTTACGCATCAGCAGCGGTGCCGCCTGGCTGAGCGCCCACGCTGCCGCACGCGAGCCCTGCCGTGGTTCGGCGCCGACGGCAGTGTTGGCTTGGCCCAGCAGCATCCGGATGGCTGCTTTGCGGTGCCGGCGCCCTTTCCAGCCCAATGATTCTGTAACAGGAATCCACTGGTGCGGGTTGGCGTCGGCAGTTAATCGCATGGTTACACCGTAGGTGAGACAGGCGGCGTGAAGCCGAGAATTTATGCAGATCGCTCGGGTAAAGTGTGTTCGGCCCCAACAGGCCCATGACTGTCGGCGACCCTATCCGGGTCAAGAATAGAGCAGGCTCCGTGACTTCATCTGACGAAGTATCTCCGCGTTCCGAGAGTGCACGTCCGCTAACAATTCTTATCGGATGCGACACTTTTGCGCCCGATATTAATGGTGCGGCGCGGTTTGCCGAACGCCTTGCGGCAGGACTTGTGCAGCGCGGTCACCGGGTGCATGTTGTTGCGCCCAACCAGGCATGGCGGCGGGCCAAAGCGCACACCGAAGTGATTGAGGGCGAGCCGATGACCCTGCACCGGCTACCATCGCTGCGGTGGTTGCCGCATGATTGGCTGCGTTTTGTGTTGCCGTGGCGGTCGAAATATTATGCCCGGCGCGTCCTTAAAGAGGTTCAGCCTGATGTGGTGCACATTCAGTCGCACATTGTTATTGGGCGCGGGCTTTCGCGTATCGCGCACGAGCGCGGCATTCCCGTTATTGCTACCAACCATGTGATGGCAGAGAACATTCTCGACCACACTCTGCTGCCCGATCGGGTGAACGCATGGATGACGGGTGCTGCGTGGGCGGATGCTCTGCGTACATTCCGGCTCACGCGGGCCGTGACAACACCCACCCGTCGTGCCGCTGATTTTCTTGAAAAGACGCTCGGTATTACCGGTGTTGTTCCTATCAGCTGCGGTATTGATCGCAGCAACTATCGCCCGGTTATTGGTGCCCGCGAACACAACCGCATGATTTTTGTGGGTCGGTTGACCGCCGAGAAGCAGATTGAAGTGGCGTTGCAGGCGCTCGCGCAACTTGACCCCGAACTCATGGTGAGTTTTGACATTGTGGGTGGGGGAGACCAGCGCCGCAATCTCGAACTGCTCACCCAGCAGCTGGGGTTGAGTGATCGCGTCACTTTTCACGGCCGCATCTCGGATGAACAGTTGCGTGCCCTGTATTCGCGGGCCTCGGTTTTTGTGATCGCTTCGATCGCCGAACTGCAGTCGATTGCCACCATGGAAGCTATGGCGTCGGCGTTGCCGATTGTTGCCGCCGATGCGGTGGCGCTGCCGCACCTTGTTGCCGACGGTGAGAACGGCTACCTCTTCCCTCCCGGTGATGCCGTGGCGCTCGCCGACCGTATTACGCGCGTGCTTACCGCCACCCCCGACGACTATGAGCGCATGCAGCAGGCGTCGCTCGACGGTGTTGCTGTGCACGACATCGATCGCACGCTGCGCACTTTCGAGGCGCTGTACCGCGACGAACCGCTACCGGAGTAGCCATGCACATCGTCTTCTTTGGCGACCAGCACCCTGATTCGCTCGGCGGCGCGCAGGTGTCGATGCGGCTGCAAAAGAAGTATCTCGAACGCGCCGGGCATACTGTAACAATCGTTGCGCCCCGCATGCATTCTTCCCGGATGCTGCCCGCCGATGCCGCTGTGCCTGCCAGCGACGTTGTCGCCCTGCCATCGGTGGCAATCACCCGCGACCGCGAGTATTCATTCACCTGGCCCGGGCGGCGCACCGACGTATTTATCGACATGGAGTTCGCGCGCCGTAAACCCGTCGATGTGGTGCACGTACAGGCCGACTTTTGGGGTGCGCTCGCCGGTTACCGTTTTGCGCACCGCCACGGCCTGCCGGTTGTGCACACGATGCATAACCGTGTTGATGTGGGGCTTGCCGCTGTCACACGACTGCACAGGCCTGCATTGGCGGTGCTCAACGCGTGGCGACGGTGGGCGCTGCGCGAACGAGGTCGGCAACCCACGGGAACGGATGGTTGGGCGTACCTACGAGGGCTCGCAGCGGGGGCGATGGCGGTGACAGCACCATCGGGTCACTTTGCTCGCCGCCTCGAACGCCACTCCGTGTACGAGAGTGTTGATGTGGTGTGGAACGGTATTGACGATGAGCTGGTGGATTCACTACTCGAAAACCGTCCCGCGCGCGACCCCGCGCAGCGACCGAGGCTGCTGTGGATTGGCCGGATGAGCCCAGAAAAACGACTGCTGCCCTTCCTGGAAGCCGTGGTCGAGGCGGGTATCGACGCTGACATCGATGTGGTAGGTAGCGGCGGCCAGATGCAGGCGGCGCAGCGTATTGCGCAGCGGGCTCAAGGCAGCAGCATCCGGTTTCTTGGCCCCGAACCGTATCGTGCAGTTCTGCAGCGTATTCAACGGGCCGATGCCGTTGTGCAAACCTCGGTCGGCTTCGAGACCCAGGGAATGACGCCGTTTGAAGCAGCTGCCCTGGGTACCCCCAGCATCGTTTGCGATCCCGATATTGCGGCCGAACTAGGTGGTGGGCTGTGGCAGGTGCCGGATGCCACACAACTCGCCGCCACCCTGCGTCGGGCAGTCAACGACATTGCCGCTGCCGTGGCACCATCACCGCTCGCAGCCGTGGGCGAGAACTTTCGCCAGTCATCGCGCACAGCGGCCATGCTCGCCGTTTATGAGCGTGTGCTGGGGCGCTAGAGCTGCACGCCGTCGGGTCGGAACGCCACGGACTGCTGCCGACACGTCGTTCGCGGCTAACCCCAATGGCCGGGGCGGGGGAGAATCTGTTCGCGCACCGAGACACCGTTGGCGGTGATTTCGGCGAAGACGTACACGAGGCTCTGCGTGGGGTAGCCGTGGGGGCGGTTGTCGCGAATGATCGCACGGTCGTCGGTGGGCGGCACCTCTGTCGACTCTTGCAGCGTGTGCTCCCATGCCACATGCCAGTCGTTACTCCACATGTCGCCAAGCCGATCTTTATCGGCACGGAAACGGTGCAGCCAAGCAGTGATGCGGGGCGTGCGGGCGTCGTCAAGGTCGTCGTGGGCAAGCATGTGCACACCCTCAGGAATCACCGTTTCGACAAGGTCGCCGCCATCCCAGGTGAGAATACGCGCAGCATCCGGTGTTGCTTCGAGCAAATGAAAACCATGCATATGCAGCGGCGGCTGCGGTGAACGGCCCCAGACCGATTCGAGAGCGAGGCTGCCGCGCGACTGCAACGGCACCGTATCGGTGGTCGAGATCGTCGTGGCCCGGTTGACCACCACCGCTACACGCGGGTCGACCATATTCGCAGCCATCCACGCGCCGCCTGCTTCGCGGTCGCGCACACCCCACACATCGGCAAAGGTTTCTGGCCACCATTCTCCCCACGAATCCCAGGGGCGGTGAGGGTCTTCATCACGCACGGCAAGAAGCCGAATCGCGTCAGCCGCAACATCTACGACCACAGTGCACATGCCCTCCAGCCTAAAGCCACAAATGCGACATAGACAGTGCGCCACAGCGGCACGTGAGGCAGAATCGAAGACGTGAACATTGTGGTCGGTGTGACCGGCGGTATTGCCGCATACAAAACAGTCACCATCGTGCGCCTCCTCACCAAGGCCGGACACGATGTAACAGTCGTGCCCACCGACGACGCACTACGTTTTGTGGGGCTTCCTACATGGGAGGCGATTAGCCGCAACGCCGTCACAACGAGCGTTCACGACGACGTTGCCCGCGTGCGCCATGTTGCGCTCGGGCAAAACGCCGACCTCATCATCGTTGCCCCCGCGACCGCGAACACCATCGCCGCCATGGCGGCCGGGTTAGCGAGCGATCTTTTAGGAACAACGCTGCTGGCCACGGAAGCCCCCGTGGTGATTGCCCCGGCCATGCACGCCGAAATGTGGCGGCATCCGGCAACCCAGGCAAACATTGCCACGCTGCGCAGCCGAGGTGTTCATATTGTTGGCCCCGATGATGGCGAGCTTGCTGGCGGCGACAGTGGCCCGGGTCGCATGAGCGAACCCGAACACATTGTTGAGCAGGCTCTGGCCGTGCGTGCAGAGCCCGACCTGCAGGGTCTACGCGTTGCCGTCTCGGCCGGCGGCACCCGCGAACCCATCGACCCGGTGCGTTATTTAGGTAATCGCTCCAGCGGTAAACAGGGAACAGCGCTCGCTGTGGCAGCGGCAGAACGCGGAGCCGACGTGGTGCTGGTTGCAGCAAACATCGACGCCGCCACCCTGCACGATGCCACGGCACACCCCAAGATTCGAATAGTGACGAGCGGAACAGCAGCCGAACTAGGCGAAGCCATGGGTGCAGCTGCCGCCGATGCCCACGTCGTCATCATGGCCGCAGCAGTGGCCGATTACCGACCTGCCGAAGTCTCAACGCGCAAAATTACAAAAGAGGGTGGTGAGACCCCCGTTATTACCCTCGTGCAAAACCCCGACATTGTGGCGGGGCTTGCCGAGCGACGCAGCGAAGGCACAGCGCCCCGGGGGCAAACGATTGTAGCTTTCGCCGCCGAAACACCCCAGACGCCCGAAGAAATGATTGAGCGCGCACGCCGCAAACGCGAACGCAAAAACGTTGATCTGCTCGTGGTCAACGAGGTCGGGTGGAGCAAAGGTTTCGAAACCACCGACAACGCCGCGCACATTATTGGTGACGCAGGCGCAGTGGTCGGCACGGTCGACGGTACCAAGCGCGAGGTGGCCGACGCGGTGTGGAACGCTGTTGTGCGGTATCGCCGCGGCCAGCAGGCGGGCAGCCACGACCAGCATCCGGATGCCGCAGATACCACGGCAACGACGCGCCAGCCCGGTGGCTCAGGAGCCCCGCGCCAACTGCGACGCCACCGCTGGCGCGGCTGACGTCGGCGTCAGTAGATCAGGGCATACACGAATGCCGTGAGCGCTGCCGTCATGGTGCCCACGAGCATCAGCATGGCGATACCGATGGCAATGCCGCTGAGTACAGGTTGTGCGCGCTTGATCGCGCCAATAATGCCAAAAACCAGTGCGACTGCGCCGATAATGCCACGGAGAAGCTGACTCAACGTGGTAAAAATTCCGATCTGTGCTGGGGTGAGGTCGGAATACAAGAACGGCACGGCGAGGTTGAGCAGCATGCTGATGAGTAGTCCAGCCAGGGCAATAAGAAATGCCGTGCGACCCAGCGATGAAGGCTTCTTTGGTGGTGCCGGATGCGTGCCCCATGACGCTGCGCCCTGTGCTGGTGGCGGCTGTGTGCTGGCTGCTGGTGGGGGTGGGGTTTGCCATGCGGGAGCGGGCTGCTGCGACTCAGTCATAGTGCAGTCAGTGTAATTGACTCCCGTGTCACATCACCGCCACCCCGCCTCGTGCTAAACTTGAGTCAACAAAGCTCAACTTTGAAAATTCATGGCAAGGAGTCGTACAGGAGGAAGAATGACAACCCCGGCACAAGAAGAACAGCAGAGCGCCCTCGAACAGTTCGGCATTAACCTCACCGATCGCGCCCGCCAAGGCAAGCTCGACCCGGTGATCGGCCGCGACAGCGAGATTCGGCGCGTCAGCCAGGTGCTGACACGCCGCACCAAAAATAACCCCGTGCTCATCGGTGAGCCCGGCGTCGGTAAAACCGCGGTCGTCGAAGGCCTTGCGCAGCGCATTGTGGCCGGAGATGTCGCAGAATCACTGAAAGACAAAGAACTCATTGCACTCGATATCTCTGCCCTTGTTGCAGGTGCCATGTATCGCGGGCAGTTCGAAGAGCGTCTCAAGAGCGTGCTCAAAGAGATCACCGAGGCCGAGGGCAGCGTCATTACCTTTATTGATGAGCTGCACGTGCTGATGGGCGCGGGTGGCGGCGAAGGGTCAGTTGCTGCGTCGAACATGCTCAAACCCATGCTGGCTCGTGGCGAGCTGCGCCTGATCGGTGCGACAACGCTCAACGAGTACCGCGAGTTCATTGAAAAAGACGCGGCGCTCGAACGCCGGTTCCAGCAGGTGTATGTGGGTGAGCCGAGTGTCGAAGACACCATCGCTATTCTTCGCGGATTGAAAGAGCGATACGAAGCACACCACAAAGTGGCGATTTCGGATGGCGCGCTGGTTGCTGCCGCAGCGCTGTCGAACCGGTATATTCCCAGCCGCCAGCTGCCCGATAAAGCGATCGACCTGATCGATGAGGCAGCATCGCGACTGCGCATGGAGATCGATTCGGCACCGGTCGAGATTGATGAACTGCGCCGCCGAGTAGACCGGCTCAAGCTCGAAGAGCTCGCGCTGAAAAAAGAGAAAGACGACGCATCGCGCGAGCGGCTCGCGGCGCTGCGCGAAGATCTGGCCGAACAAGAGCGCCAACTGGGCGAACTGCAAGAGCGGTGGGAACGCGAGCGCAGCTCACTCAACCGTGTGGGTGATCTCAAAACCCGGCTCGATTCGGCACGTATTGACGCCGACCGGGCGCAGCGTGAAGGCGATCTCGAAAGAGCTTCGCGCTTGCTGTATGCCGAGATTCCGGCGCTGCAGCGTGAGCTTGCCGACGCCGAGCGTAACGAGGCCGAGACGGCGCAGGGCGCTGAACGCATGGTCAATGAGCAGGTGACCGATGAAGACATTGCTGGGGTGATTGCCGCCTGGACGGGTATTCCCGTCGGGCGACTCCTACAGGGCGAGAGTGAACGCCTGCTGCACTTGGAGCAGGCGCTCGGTAAACGCCTTATCGGCCAGAAAGATGCCGTGCGTGCAGTGTCGGATGCGGTGCGGCGCTCGCGGGCAGGCATCAGTGACCCGGGCCGCCCCACGGGGTCGTTCCTGTTTATTGGGCCGACGGGTGTCGGTAAAACCGAGCTTGCTAAAGCACTCGCCGACTTCTTGTTCGACGACGAGCACGCCATGGTGCGCATCGATATGTCGGAGTATGGCGAGAAGCATTCGGTTTCGCGCCTGGTGGGGGCTCCTCCGGGGTACATCGGTTATGAGCAGGGTGGTCAACTGACCGAGGCCGTGCGACGTCGCCCTTACAGCGTCGTGCTTCTCGACGAGGTAGAAAAAGCGCACCCCGAAGTATTTGATGTGCTGTTGCAGGTGATGGACGACGGCCGTTTGACCGATGGTCAGGGACGCACGGTTGATTTCTCGAACGTCATCCTCATTCTCACGAGCAACATCGGCTCACCGTTGCTGATTGACCCGACGCTGTCGCACGAGCAGAAGAATGATCAGGTGATGACGCTGGTGCGGCAGGCGTTTAAGCCCGAGTTCATTAACCGTCTCGACGACATTGTTATGTTTACTCCGCTGAGCGAAGACGAACTGGCACAGATTGTTGAGCTGTCGATTGATCACCTGCAAGAGCGTTTGAGTGAGCGTCGTCTGTCGCTGGCTGTGACTCCGGATGCCCGTGCTTGGCTGGCCCAGCGCGGCTATGCCCCGGTGTTCGGTGCACGTCCACTGCGCCGTCTTATTCAGACTGAGGTGCAGAACCGTTTGGCGACGGCTCTGCTGTCGGGCGGCGTGCATGACGGAGACCTTGTGCGCGTTGACCTGGCTGCCGATGGCTCGGCGCTGGTTGTGACGAGCGAGGGACCTGAACTCGCCGTGGTGGAGGGGATTATCGAAGACTAAGCAGTCAGAGCCCCATTCGCAGCAACGCCCGGTCGATCAGGCCGGGCGTTGCTGTTGCAGTGGCAGACTCGTTACATGGGGGCACTGATTGAAGACTATGCACTGCTCAGCAACTGCCGCACAGCCGCGCTCGTTTCTCGCGAGGGATCGATCGACTGGTTATGTCTGCCGCGACTCGATGGCGCATCGATTTTTGCTGCACTGCTGGGCACGGCTGAACACGGGTGCTGGCAACTGAGGCCTACCGCACCGGATGCCGCTGCCGAGCGTTTCTACGACGACAGCACGTTTGTTCTCGTCACCCGATGGACGACCAGCGACGGTGTTGTCGAGGTGCGCGAATGGCTCGATATTGCTGACGATGTGATGACGCCGCACACCCATCTTCTGCGTCGCATTGTGGGTGTGTCGGGCCGCGTGCCGATGCAGCACTCGCTGCGCTTACGTTTTGACTACGCTCGCGCTCTGCCTTGGGTACGGCAGGCTGGCACGGCAGAGGCGTCGATGCTGCATGCGATTGCGGGGCCGGATGCCGTTGTGCTGCGCGGTGACCATATGCAGGCGCATGGGCACGAGCACCGCAGTGAGTTCACGGTTGCAGCCGGTGAGCAGCGCGACCTGGTGCTCAGCGGTTTTCCTTCCCATATGGATGCCCCCGATGCCATTGATGGAGACACTTCTCTGCAGCGCACCCAGCGATGGTGGCAGAGCTGGGCGGCACCCATTACCGACAGCGGCGAGTATTCGGACCTGGTTCGGCGCTCGCTGCTGATTTTGCGTGCGCTCACTAACCGTGACACGGGAGGCATCGCTGCTGCGTCGACCACGTCTCTCCCGGAAGAGATCGGTGGTGTGCGCAACTGGGACTACCGCTATGTGTGGTTGCGCGATGCCGCTCTCACACTGGAGGCACTCTTGCAGCACGGCTATCTTGACTCGGCTGAGCACTGGCGAAACTGGCTGGTGCGTGCCGTTGCCGGAGACCCGGCTGATGTTCAGATTATGTATGGGCTTGCCGGCGAGCGCGATCTGGTCGAACGCGCGATTGATGCGCTTCCCGGCTACGAGAAATCTACCCCGGTGCGGATAGGTAATGGTGCAGCCGGGCAGTATCAGGCCGATGTGATTGGCGAGGTGCTGGTGACGCTTGCTGCTGCGCGGCGTGGGGGACTGCAAGAAACCGAGCGGGCCTGGGCCGTTCAGAGAGCGCTGCTGCACAGGGCCGAAGAGCAGATCGATGAGCCCGATCATGGGCTGTGGGAGATCCGTGGGGTGCCGCGCATGTTCACGCATTCGCGGGCAATGATGTGGGCTGCTTTTGACCGCGGTATCGAAGCGGTTCGTGAGCACGGCATGAAAGGCCCGGTTGACCGGTGGGAAGAATTGCGCGAGCGGCTGCGCGATGAGATCGACACGGCGTGCGCGCTGCGCGGGTATTTTTCGCAGCATCCGGATACTGATGAAGTCGACGCTGCGTTACTGACACTGCCCCAGGTAGGGTACTGCGCGCCGGACGACCCTCGCATGGTGGCGACGGTGGCAAAGATAGAAGAAACCCTGATGCATAACGGATTCTTGCTGCGTTATCGCACCTCGAGCGGGGTGGATGGTCTGGTGGGTTCAGAGAGCCCGTTCTTGGCGTGCTCGTTTTGGCTTGTGGAGCAGTACGCCGAAATGGGGGAGGCCAAAAAAGCACGTGAACTTATGCGGCGGCTGTGTTCACTCGCGAACGATGTGGGCATGCTCTCCGAAGAATATGACCCGGTTGCCCAGCGCCACCTGGGCAATACTCCACAGGCGTTCTCGCACCTGGGGCTCGTGAGGGCAGCCGATGCCATCGCCCACACTGCCCACCGGCGGTAACCGTTAGTGGTTGACGATCACGGTTTCGTTGATGGGGCGGCGCGAGCGCGGGGCGATTTCGCGAGCCTGCAGAACCTCGGGCAGTGTTGACGCATCGCCGAGTTCGCCCAGTGCCACGACAGTCATGGGAGTAAAGCGCTCGTCGAGCCCGACGATCGACGTCATGGTCTCGGGGTCAAAGCCGCTCATCTGGTGAACCACCAGGCCGTCGTGATGAGCCTGCACCGAGAGGTGGGCAACAGCCTGACCCAGGTCGTAGACCGCGTGTGTGTAGGGGTTGCCGTCTTCTTTTGTGGTTTCTGCGACAGCAACAATAAGCACGGCGGCGCGGTCCGCCCACAGCTGGTTAGCGCCCAGCAGCGAAGCATGAATCTGGTCGTGCAGTGCGCTTCCGCGGCGGGCAACAACAAAGCGCCACGGCTGTGAGTTGGCAGCCGAGGGAGCCCAACGGGCGGCCTCCAGCGCATTCGACAGTTTCTGCTCGTCGATCACTGCTGTGTCGTCAAAGGCGCGGGGGCTCCAGCGGCGGGCAAGAACGTCGAGAACCGGGTGCTCAACGGGCGAAGTGGTGGCCAGGGCAGGTGCAGACATGCGTGTTTTCCTTCGGGGGTGTGGTGAAACTATTGACCGACCCCGTCGTCTGCCGCACTCATTCTAAACCTATGCGCACGCATAGACGCTGTGGGTTCCGGATGCCGCTGCCCATCAGCATCCGGAACCTACAGCATGAACGCGGTTAGCCGCGCAACGCCTCGATCAATCGCACCCGCGCACCCATACGCAGCAGCGAGTTCTCGTAGATTTTGGCTCCCACCGCGATGGCAGCCAGACACGACACCATAAGGATCACGAGTGACAGCAGGGGCTCCCACCACAGTGCCTCGCCCACAAACAGACGCATCGGCATGCCAACGGGTGCTGAGAATGGTACATACGACAGGATCGTGAGCACCGTGGGGTTGTCATTAAAGAAAATCACCAAGAAGTACGGTGCCATCACGAGCATCATGAGCGGCATGGTTGTCGACCCGATGTCTTCCATGCGCGACACCATCGCGGCCGCGGCCGCATACAGCGCAGCCAACAGTACAAAACCAAAGAGGAAGAACACGGCAAACCACGCAATAGCGCCACCCAAGCCCTGCAGCGTGAGCGTTTGGCCCGTCACCGTCAATCCGACAACCGCGATTGCGGCCAGCGCCAGAATCTGACTCATGGCCAAGATCGTGTTGCCCAAGACTTTTCCGGCCAGCAACTGGCGTGGCGAAATCGCTGACAGCAGTAGTTCAACCACCCGCGTCTGTTTCTCTTCGACAACGCTCTGCGCCATCGTTGCGCCGAAGGTTGACGCGGCCATGAGAAACACCAGACCAAAACCGAGCGCCACAAACATGCGCAGCATCGGGTCAGTGGTTTGCGTCTGCAAGAGTTCGACCGGCGGTAGCTGCGCCAACTGCAACAGCAGCGTGGTCGATGCGCTATCAAAAGCAATCACGGTGTAGGGAAACACGGCGTCGCCGCCGGTGACGAGCGCGGCATCAACATCGCCCTCGCGCACGAGCTCTTCGGCCGCAGGGCGATCAGCCACCTCCACCGACGACACTCCGGGCATATCGGCGATCACACTGGCCGTTTCGGGCGTGACCGCCACCGAACGCTCATCGGCGGAGGGCCCCGCAAAACCACCGATCAAAACACCGGCCAGAGCAATCAGCAGCAAGATGCTCGTGCTAATAACAAACGCTTTACTGCGAAGCTTCGATGCCACTTCGCGTTCGGCCACGAGCCATACGGCACCGGCAGCGCTCACCGTGGGGTGGGAAGTAGTCACTGGATGACCTCCTTAAAAATTTGGGCGAGAGTCGGATGCAGAGGCGCAAATCGCTCAACGCCACCCTCCACGACCGCTGTGCGCAACACCTGCTGTGCATCGTCATGTGCGGCCTCAAAAACCGCACGGTCGCCCTCAAAACTATGAACAGTGACACCGGATGCCTCACGCAGCCAGCCCACATCGGCGGTGCCAACAATCTCGTACTGGTTACCAGCGTGCGCCCGCCGCAGCTCGTCGCGAGAACCGGCCGCGCGCACCGAACCGTCGGCAAGAATAACGAGGTCGTCGCACAGCCTTTCGACCACATCGAGCTGGTGCGACGAGAAGAGAATCGACGCACCTGCCGCCGCACGCCGCTGCAAAACCTCGGCCACGACATCGACGGCCAGCGGGTCAAGTCCCGAAAACGGTTCGTCAAGAATAAGTACCTGCGGATCGTGCACGAGAGCTGCGGCAACCTGTGCCCGCTGCTGGTTGCCCAGCGACAACGACTCAATCGTGTCGTCCAGGCGTTCGCCGAGTCCGAGTTCTTCGAGCAGCGAGCGGGCACGATCCATGGCCCCGGATTTATCAAAGCCGTGCAGCCGCGCAAGATATGCCACCTGCTCTTGCACCTTCATTTTGGGGTAGAGGCCACGCTCTTCTGGCATGTATCCGAAGGTGCGGCGGTGCTGCGCCGTCACCGGAACATCGCCCAGAGTCACGGTGCCGCCATCCGACGCAAGCACCCCGAGAATAATGCGCATCGTGGTTGTCTTACCCGCACCGTTACCACCCACAAAACCGGTGAGGCGGCCGGGGGCAACAGCGAAAGACAGACCGTGGAGCACCTGGCGATCGCCGTAGCTTTTCGTCAGGCCGTTCAGTGTCAGCGTTGGTGTGGTCATGTTTCTAGCGTAAAAACATGGGCCCGCCCACACATCCCCCGCGCGGCTGACTCTGCACGGCGGATGCCGCACAGGCCCTAGTCGGTGCGGGGCAGGCCGTGGCGGTGGGCTACCACGATGGCTTGCATCCGGTCGCGGGCCCCAAGCTTTTGCAGAATGCGCGAGACATGGGTTTTTACGGTTGCTTCACCAATAAAAAGCTCGGCCGCGATTTCGGCATTCGTCCAGGCCTCCGCCATGAGGCGAAGGACGTCGTTCTCGCGGTTCGTGAGCGGTTCGAGGGGCACCGACGTGGGACTGTCGGCCGCAGGTTTGTGTACAGGCTGGTGCGCACGGCTCACCGGAATAGTGCCGGATGCTACTGCCCGGGGTTGCTGCGCAAACCGTTCGAGCACTCGCCGGGTTACCTCGGGGGCCAGCATGCCCGAGCCATCGGCGAGAAGCCGCACGGCCGAGATGAGTTGTTCTGGACCCGCGTTCTTGAGCAGAAAACCGCTGGCCCCGGCATCGAGCGCAGCGAATAGGTAGTCGTCGCTGTCGAACGTGGTTACGATCGCGATCGATGCCTGTATGGCGGGGTTGGCAACCAGCATCCGGGTAGCTTCAATGCCGTCCATGTCGGGCATTTGCACATCCATCGTGATCACATCGGGCTGCGCGGTCGCCGCCAGCGCCACGGCTTCGCGGCCGTTCGCTGCCTCGCCCACCACAGCAATATCGGGCTGGGTTTCTAAAATCGCCCGAAACCCCGCCCGCAGCATGGCATGGTCGTCGACCAGCATGACCCGAATGGTCATGATGCCACCGCCTCGCCCCGCGGCACACGCGCCCGCACCACGAGCCCACCCTCACGGCGTGGCACAATGTCGAGCTCACCACCCGAAGCAAGAGCCCGCTCACGCATACCCAAAAGGCCCAGGCCTGCTCGCGGAGCCACCACCGAACGCCCCGTGTTGATGACATCAAGCTCAACGGTGTTGTTGCCGTAGCGCAGTCGAACATCGGCGGTCACGTGGGCTCCTCCGTGTCTGCGGGCATTGGTGAGGGCCTCCTGTGCGATGCGGTACAGATTAACCTCCGCGAGCGGCGCGAGAGCAAAAGCGTCACCAATCACACGAAACGACGTGGGGATACCTGCGTGCTGCGACTGCTCAACAAGCTGTTCAATATCGGCCAGCGACACATCGGCAACAGTATCGTCACTGGGCTCGCCGGGTTGGCGCAGTGACTCTAAGAGCTGACGAAAATCGGTGATCGCGTCGCGCGCCGAAGCCTCCACCCGTTCGAGCAGGGCACTGGCCTGGCGCGGATCGTTGTCGAGTAGCATCCGGGCAGCCCCCGCCTGCACACCCAACACCGAAACATGGTGAGCAACAACATCGTGCAGCTCACGGGCAATACGCACTCGGTCGAGCGCAACCGCCTGGGCCGCAGTGAGTTCGCGTTCGCGGGCCAACTCGGCCGTGCGATTCTGCAGCATCTGCTGGCTGCGGGCCGCCGACCACGAGCGTTCACCAAAATAGTATGCGCCGCCAAAGTAGAGCATGTTGAGCAAAAGTTGCAGCAGCATAAAAGCAATAAACGGAGACAACGCCCCGGCAAAGATGTCTTCCTGTTCGGCGGTTGTCATCGCATCGCGGTACATCGCTGCGACCAGCCACACAAACATGCCGACAATAATGGCGGCGCGCACCAGCATGGCACGGCGCCGATCATTCACCCAGGCACCCACCGTATAGATGCTGATAAACATTGCAATATTGCCCACATACAGCTCGGGCACTCGCAGCGAGACCGCCAAAAAATATGCCGCCGACACAACAACCGCCACCGTGTTGGGCCAGCGTCGACGCACCATAATGGCCACACCAATCACGGGGGCCAGCACCAGCACACTCGCCAGCGGAGCCTGCTCGTCGCCATAGATTCCCGATGTCGACGACAGCACGCCGCTCAGCAGCGTACCGACAAGGATCGCCGCGCCCAGCAAAACATCGTTACGGCGATCATCGGCATCCGGATGCCGCTCAAAATCGGCCGCTGCAGACACACTCATACGTGTTACGCTAGACCGCCGCGGGCACAACGGCATCCCCCTGTCGGGGGACTCTGCGCACTATCGACAAATTCTGGCACTATCGCGCGTCGAGCAGCGCTTCAATAATTCGAGCAACGCCGTCGTCGTCATTCGACATCGCCACCTGGTCGGCGGCCGATAGTGCTTCGGGCACAGCATTGGCCATGGCGATGCCGTGCCCGGCCCAGCGCAACATCTCTCTGTCGTTGGCGGCGTCACCGAACGCAACAACTTCGTGTTGTGCAACGCCCAGGTGGGTGCAGAGGCGGGCGAGCCCGCTGGCTTTGGTGACCCCCGCTGCCATGATCTCCACGAATGGTGCTCCCGACAGGGTTGCTTCGAAGCCATCGAGCGGCATGCTCCGCACAGTCTCGTAGAGCTCGGCCGGAGATATTTCCGGATGCCGCACGACAAGCTTCAGGCTCGGTTCGCTCACGACGTCGTCGAGCTGCACACCACTCATGGTGGCGGGGTCACGCTTGTGGTCGAAGTGGTGGGCGAGGGCAGCGTAGCCTTCCTGCGCAATAAATACTTCACCGGCATCACGCACACTGGCAAAGCGCAGGCCGTCCACCCGCTGGGTGAGTTCTGTGGCTAGCCGGGCTTGCACGCCGGTGGGTATTTCTTCGGCAAACAGCACCTGTGAGGTTGTCAGGTGAATACCAAAGGCACCGTTGCCACACAGCGCCCACTGGGTAAAGTCGGCGTCGGCCGCCACGGCACGAAGGCCAATCGGCTGCCGCGCGGTTACCGGCACCACCAAAATTCCTGCTGCACGCGCGGCATCCAAAGCCTGGCGGGTGCGGGGGCTCACCTGCGTGCCGCTCGTGAGCAGTGTGCCATCGAGGTCGGTAGCAATAAGGCGCACCGACGACGCCATGTTTTTGTGCACGAATTGCTGTTCTCTAGGCGAAAATCATGGGCAGGTCGTCGTCATCATCGCCGCCCAGGTCGATATCGACGACGACGGGTACGTGGTCGCTCGGCTGGTCGCCCTTGCGTTCGTCGCGAGCAATCGACGCACCGGTGACGGCGGCGGCAAAGGGTTCTGAACCCAAAATGAAGTCGATCCGGATGCCCTCATCGCGCACAAACTTTAACCGCTGGTAGTCCCAATAGGTGTATCCGGTAGGAATCAGTGGCCGAACAACATCGCGCACTCCTGCGCTTTCGAGGGCAAAAAATGCGTCACGTTCACGAGGAGAAACGTGAGTCGAGCGTCCCTCAACGATGTCGGGGTCGCCGTTGTCGTCGTCGAAGGGAATGATGTTGAAATCGCCCATGAGCGCGAGAGGCCGTTCGGGTACGGCAGCGATCTCGGCGGAGGTCGCTGTGCGTAACGCATCAAGCCACTGCAGCTTATATTCATAGTGCGGGTCGGTCAGTGAGCGGCCGTTGGGCACGTACAGGCTCCACACTCGCACGCCATCGATGACGGCACCCAGTGCGCGGGCTTCGTGTGGAGCATCCGGACCAAAATGGGCGGTACCGGCGCGATGGTTTTTGTCAAAACCGGGCATGCCCGCAAACGCCGTCTCGACCTCGGTGATATCGGAACGGCTTGCAATAGCAACACCGTTCCACTGGTTGAGCCCGTGGGCTTCTACCTGATACCCGGCCGCCTCAAATTCGGCGTACGGAAACTGTTCGGGTTTGCATTTGATCTCTTGCATAGCAAGAACATCAATGTCTTCACGAACAGCAAAGTCGACAATTCGCCCGACGCGGGCGCGCACAGAGTTAACGTTCCAGGTGGCCAGACGCATGCATCCAGCCTACGTGGCAATTAGCGTTCGGTCGGATCCGCTGTTCCCATCAGCACGCCGCGAGCGAGCGAGTGAAAGTGTCGATGGAAACCCAGAATCGCGGGCGTCGCATCGTCGCCCACATCAAGTTCGGCAACATCGAGGGCGTCGACCACAAAGAAATAGCGGTGCACGCCCGTGCCCTCGGGTGGCGCTGCGCCATCAAAACGGCGATTACCGGCCTCGTTGCGCAGCACACGGGCCCCACCCGGCAGGCTCTCGATAGTGCCGTCGCCTGCGTCTAGAGAGCGCAGGTCGGCGGGCAGATTAAACACGGCCCAGTGCCAGTAACCCGAACCGGTCGGGGCGTCGGGGTCAAAGCACGACAGCGCAAAACTGCGGGTGCCCTCGGGAGGGGTGTTCCATTCCAGAGCCGGATGCCGGTCGGCACCGCCGCGGTCACTCGACCACGCGGTCACGGGTAGGGCAGCATCGCCAGAAAAATCGGGACTCGTCAGAGTGAGGGGCGGAAAATCGCGCAGAGTAGCGAGCTCTTTATACGGGTCGAACGAGAACATGGTTCCTCCTGAAGAAGGCGGATGATCACTGGCCACGATAAGCCGATGGCAGCGAAGAAGCTAGCACCTTGCACAATCACTGTTTAAGAAACGTTTAGAACATCAGCCCTACTCTGAGCAGGACGACGACAACTGCGCACGAACGCGCTCGCCGACGGGAGTAACCGTGATTCGACGATGGGGTGTGGCCGGCGCGTTGGGCCTGGTAACTGTGCTCGCACTGGTGGGGTGCGCGGCATCCGGCGAATTACCGACGACACCCGTGGGTGACCCTTCCCCGACATCGACCAGCGGAACAGCTGTTACAGAAGCCGACGAGACGGATACTGAAGACGTAGCCGGCGAGCCTGCCGCTGAGGCGGCCGCGTGCCTCCAAGGAACCTGGCTGGCCGACAACGCATATTTTTTAGCGCAGATGCGTGAACTGGGTGACGAGCCGCAGAGCGTGAATGGTCGAGTGACCGTGACCTTTGGCGACGCAGGCGAGCTGACCACCGTCTATGACGGATGGCGAATCGTGGCGATCGTCGACGGCTCCGAGACCGTTATCGAGCGTGACGGCACCGACCGCGGAACATACAGTCACGATGACACCCGCATCAGCATGCAAGAAACCAGCATGGGATCAGTTTTGACACTGACAGCGCAGGGCATGCAAATGCCATTCGACGTCGACCCGATCAACTTTGTTGATGCCGAATACACGTGCGACGCCACCACCGCGACGATCGCGACCCCCGAAGGTCCCGCGATCCTCACCCGCGACTAACGCTCCTGCCGTCACTCCTACACCAACACCAGACCGAACAAAGCACAGTCACTCATCTAAACTGTGCTGTGTGACGATTCTTAGCACGCCAGCACTCGAAGCCGACCGTCAGCGTTTGATCGAACTGATCAAAGACGAAGCAGTTTTTCACGGCGATTTCACGCTCGCCAGTGGCCGAAAAGCGAGCTACTACGTCGATATGCGACGCCTCACACTCGACCACCGCGCCGCACCCGCCATTGGCCGCATCATGCAAGACCTCATTCGCGACTGCGATGTTGTCGCCGTCGGTGGGCTCACCCTCGGAGCCGACCCCATAGCCAACGCCGTCATGCACGCCTCGGCAGGATCAGAACATCCCCTCGATGCTTTCGTTGTACGTAAAGAACCCAAAGACCACGGGCGCGGCCGCCAAGTAGAGGGTGCCGACGTTGCTGGGCGACGCGTCGTCGTCGTCGAAGACACCTCAACAACAGGCCAATCGGCACTCAAAGCCGTCGCCGCACTGCGCAAAGAAGGTGCCGAAGTTGTTGCTGTCGCCGTTATCGTCGACCGCAAAACAGGCGCGCAAGCCGCAGTTGAGGCTGAAGGGCTGCAGTGGCTCGCGGCCATCGACCTCGACGACCTAGGGCTCGCCGCGCAATAACTGCCCTCGTGGGAGTGCCCGAAGCAGTCGACAGCGTTAGACTTGGCAACGTTTTCATGTGACGATGAGCGCGAAGAAGCAAAACGGGGCTGGGCATGACGAAGCGTAAACCTGCAGCGATGCGGCCAACGATGAAAGACGTGGCCGCGCACGCGGGTGTCGGGTTGTCGACCGTGTCACGCGTGGTCTCGGGTAAAGGTGGCGTGAGCAGGGCAAAGACGCGCGCGATTGAGGCTGCTATTGCCGAACTGGGGTTTAGCCGAAACGACTTTGCTCACACCCTGCGAACGGGATCAGCGCGCACGATCGGCGTTGTTGTTACGCGTATTTCCGACCCGTTCTACTCAACGCTTGTCGGTGCGATTGAGCGCCGTGCGCAAGAACGTGACCTGCTGGTTCTTGTTGCCTCGTCGGGCGACGACCCGGAAGAGAGCGTGCGAGTGCTCAAGCGGGTTTTGCAGAGGCGGCTTGATGGGCTGATTGTTGTGGCCAACGAAGACGCCGATGTCTCTTTTCTTGAGGCTGAGAGACACGCAGGAACCCCCATCGTTTTTGTCGACCGGCCCCCGCAGGGCATGGCTGCCGACGTCGTTCTCGTAGACAACGAGCGGGGCGCGGCCGATGCCGTGGCGCACCTGGTGGCCGCCGGACATCGTCGCATCGCCTGTATTGCCCACGTCATGGGCGAATTTACTTCGCAGCGGCGGCAAGCAGGCTTTGAACAGGGGCTACGGCAGCAGGGTCTTGACGTGCCCGCCGAACTGATCGTCGCGGTCGAAGACGAGGTTGACGTGTGTGTGGAAGCCCTGCGCGAGCTGTTTCTGCTCGAGAGTCCACCCACAGCGTTGTTTACCACCAACAGTCGCACGACAAAGGCCGTGCTAAAAGCGCTCCGGCTGCTCGACGAGCATCCGGCAATTATCGGCTTCGACGACTTCGACTTCGCCGAACTCATGACCCCACCCATCACCACCGTCGCGCAAGATCCGTGGTCGATAGGCGAAGCGGCAGCCGACCTGCTCTTTGACCGCATTCACGGGTTAACGGGGCCCGATCGGCGAGTTGTGCTGGGCACCCGCATGATCGAGCGTGGCTCAGGAGAACAACCACCTTCATCGGATGTTTGACGGGCATAATATTTTCCGGACTGGATAGCAGTGCGGAAAAGCCGCGAAACGGCCGGGGTTACAGTGACCGTTATCGTGTTGTGATCCGATGTATCTTGAATTTGGCAACGTTTTCAGATTTTATAGGCTGATACCCGCGGAGCATCGCGGGAGCAGACATTCCAACGGAGGATCACATGCGTAAGTCCCTTGCAGTTGTCGCAGGGCTCGCCACCACCGGTCTCTTGCTGACCGGCTGCGGCAGCTCGGGCGGTGACAACGGCTCAACCGATACCGACAGCGGCGCCAGCGGCGACAAGGTCGAGGTCTTCACCTGGTGGGCCTCGGGCTCAGAAAAGGTCGGCCTCGATGCGCTCGTCTCGGTGTTTGACGAGCAGCATCCCGACATTGAATTTATTAACGCAGCCGTTGCTGGTGGCGCGGGTTCCAACGCAAAAGCTGCCCTCGCATCGCGCCTCGAAGCCAACGACCCACCAGACTCGTTCCAGGCACACGCCGGTGCAGAGCTGACCGACTACATTGAGGCCGGTCAGCTGCAAGACCTCAGCGGGTTCTTTAACGACGAAGGGCTCACCGAAGTGTTCCCTGAGTCGCTGATCGAACGCCTCACCGTTGACGGCAAGATCTACTCGGTGCCCAGCAACATTCACCGCGCCAACGTGACGTGGGTCAACACCGATGTGCTCGAAAGCGCCGGTATCGACGCTACCAAGGCACCCGCCAGCGTCGACGCCTGGATCGCCGACCTGAAGAAGCTGAAAGACGCAGGCGTAGAAAGCCCGCTCGCACTGGGTACCGAATGGACCCAGATGCAGCTGTTCGAAACACTGCTCATCGCAGAACTCGGAGCCGAGGGCTACTCGGGTCTGTGGGACGGCAGCACTGGCTGGGATGACGCGGGTGTCACCACCGCCATCGACCAGTATGGCCAGCTGCTCGAATACGTCAACAGCGACTTCGCAGGCCTCGACTGGGATGCCGCCACACAGGTGCTCATTGACGGCGCTGCCGGCTACAACGTGATGGGCGACTGGGCTGAAGCAGCATTCGTACAGGCTGGATGGACCTACGGCCAGGAATACACCACGTGGCCATCGGTGGGCACCGAGGGAATCTTCGACTTCCTCGCCGACTCCTTCACTCTGCCCGTGGGCGCCCCGCACGAAGACGGCGCCAACGCATGGCTGAAGACCGTCAGCTCGGCCGACGGCCAGAAGGCATTCAACCAGGCGAAGGGCTCGATCCCCGCTCGTACCGATGCCGACCCGGCCGACTACGGCGACTACCAGAAGACCGCGCTGCAGTCGTGGGCAGAAGACACCATCGTCAGCTCGCTGGCACACGGTGCCGCAGCCAAGATCTCGTGGTCGACCGACATCTCTTCGGCAATCGGCAAGTTCGGCAGCGATAAGAACGCTGACGCATTGCAGAGCGCGCTCGTCGACGCAGCCACCAAGGCTCTCGGCTAAGCACCCCTTGTGGGGCGTCGGTGCATAACCGGCGCCCCACGCACTGTCGAAAGGACTCGCGATGCACAAGGGCATCCGCAACTGGGGGCCACCGCTCCTGCTGATATCGCCGACCATCGTGCTGCTCGGCATTTTTGTGTACGGACTCATCGGCACCAATATTCAGGTCGCCATGACCGACCGGCACTCCCTCAAACCGGCAGAAAACTTTGTCGGCCTGAAAAACTTCATCGACCTGCTCACCGAAGACCGCTTCTTGCACTCGCTGGTCAACCTCGCTGTCTTTACCGTGGTGTTCATGGTCGGCACGATGCTCTTCGGATTCTTGTGGGCCTGGATTCTTGACAAAGGCGTCAATGCCGAAGGCGTGTTTCGTAGCATCTATCTGTTTCCGATGGCGGTGTCCTTTGTGGCATCCGGTGTCGTCTGGCGCTGGTTGCTGAACTCGGCCACGGGCGACAGGGCATCGGGACTCAACCGGATGCTAGAAACCATCGGTCTCGGCTTTTTACAAAACTCGTGGTGGAACACGCCCATCTGGGGAATGGCAGCAATTGCCATGCCCGCCGTCTGGCAGCTTTCCGGCTACGTCATGGCCCTGTTCCTTTCGGGCTTTCGCGGAATACCCGAAGAACTGCGCGAAGCAGGCCGCATGGACGGCGCATCCGAGTGGCAACTGTACCGCCACGTGATCTTTCCGCAGCTCAGCCCCGTCGCACTCTCGGCCCTGGTGATCGTGGCGCATATGTCGCTGAAAGTCTTCGACCTGATCATGTCGATTACGGGTTCTATTTTTCAGACCGAGGTGCCCCACACATATATGTGGATCACGCTGACTTCGAACGACTATGCCAAGTCGGCAGCAATCGCGACCGTGCTACTTCTGCTGGTGTGCGTTTTTGTTATTCCCTACCTCGTGCACACCGCACGTGCTGAAAGGAAAGCACGATGAGCGCCACCATCGTCGAGACCGTACCCCAGGCCCGCACTGCGCCGACACCGCAGCGTCAGCGCAAACGCATGGGGCGCACGGCCAAATATGCACTGCTCATCCTGTTCGTCATCGTTGTGCTCATGCCCGTGTATGTGCTGGTGGTCACCAGCTTGAAGCCTCCATCGGACGTCAACCCCGCAACCTCGTGGGGACTGCCGGTGCGTTGGCCGTGGGAGGCAGCAGTCGAAGGCGGACCGACCGGTTTCGATAACTGGAAAACCGCCTGGGAGGCGCTTGCAGCACCGCTCGGGCGCACATTCTTGTTGGCTATTCCAGCATCGCTCATCTCGGCCATGCTCGGCTCCATGAACGGGTTCGTGCTGTCGCGCTGGCGTTTTCCGCACGCCGACCTGGTGTTTACGTTCATTCTGTTTGGAATGTTCATTCCCTACCAGGCGATTATGACGCCCCTCGTGCAGATGAAAACATCACTCGGCATGCCCAGCAACATCAGCACACTGCTGGTCGTTCACATCATTTACGGGCTGCCCATTTGCACGCTCATCTTCCGTAACTACTACATGGGGGTTCCGGTCGAGCTCATGGAGGCATCGCGCGTCGATGGCTCAGGGATGCTGGGCAGCTACTGGCGCATCATTTTGCCGCTGTCGCTGCCGGGCTTCGTCGTAACGATCATCTGGCAGTTCACCTCGGCGTGGAATGACTACCTCTTTGCGCTGTTCCTCACCAATGTGCAGGGCGGGCCCGTCTCGCTGGCGCTGGTGAACCTGTCGCAGGGGGCACAGCTAGCCAACTACGGCGCTGCGATGGCGGGGGCGCTCATCGCTTCGCTGCCGACGCTGGTTGTTTACATTCTGCTGGGCAAGTACTTCATTGGCGGGCTGATGAGCGGTTCGGTCAAGTCGTGACCCGCCTGGCTCTGGCCGTTGATGTCGGCGGATCCAAACTCGAGACGGCGCTGGTAGCTGCAACCGGCGCCGTCATCGATAACAGCAGGCACCGGCGTACCACCGGGCCCCACACAACAGCCAGCACCATCACGACAGCCCTCCGCGAAGCCATCGCCGCCACCCTCGCACACCCCTTCTTGCACCCGGATGCTCCGCAGCCAGCAGCGCTCGTGGGGGCAGGCGTGGGTAGCGCTGGGCCGGTCGACCGCAACGCGGGCGTGGTGCATCCGGTGAATATGCCGGGCTTGCACGGATTTGCGTTGGGTGACGCCGTGGCAGAAGCCGTGGCGCGGACCCGGCAGACCAGCGCGGCTGCGGAGCAGCACCACGATGTTCGTGTGCAGCTGGGTCATGATGGCGGCTGTTTGGCGCTCGCTGAAGCCTGGCTGGGCGCAACGGCCGGCAGCGCGGCATCGCTGTCGATCGTGGTGTCGACCGGCATTGGCGGCGGGTTTGTGGTGGATGGCCGATACGTTGCGGGCGCGACTGGTAACGCCGGGCATCTGGGGCAGATGCGTCGCGGTGGCGGTATTACGCTCGAAGAAATTGCTTCGGGCCCCGCCTCGGTAGCGTGGGCACAAAGTCAGGGATGGGCGGGCGTCACGGGCGAAGAACTGGGCCGCGATGCGGCATCCGGTAACCCTGTGGCGCGCAGCGCCATCGAACGTTCAGCACAGGCCGTCGGTGAAGCACTGGCTGATGCCGCTACCCTCATTGATCTCGACACCGTGGCGATTGGCGGCGGCTTTTCGCACGTCTCGACCGACTATATTGACCTCGTGCAGCGCGCGCTGCGCACGCATGCCGTGCACCAGTATTCGCAGCGCACCCGGGTGGTTCGTTCAGCGCTCGGCCATGACGGACCACTGGTGGGGGCGGCTGCGCTCGTGGTGGGGCCGGGCGCTGTTTAAGGTTCGTGCTGCTTAGGCTTCGTGCTGCTTATGGCTCGACGAGCGCTTTAATCTGCCCTGGTTGTGCGCCGGCCAGCAGTGCTTCTTCGGCCTGTGCAAGGGGGAAGCGCGAGGTGATGAGGC
The DNA here is from genome assembly GCF_050408645.1 of Microbacterium luticellae. NCBI lineage: Bacteria > Bacillati > Actinomycetota > Actinomycetes > Micrococcales > Microbacteriaceae > Microbacterium > Microbacterium luticellae. Next base: position 282,680 of record NZ_JBNTKE010000002.1, on the reverse strand, counting down.
CGTCAAGGTCAATCGCTTGTGCGGAGGCGAGTTCAACGGCGGTTGGCCACGTATTGCGATAACGGAAGGTGCCGGTGACAGAAATTTCGCGGCCCTGAATGAGTGAGAGCGGCAGCGGCACCGTATCGGCGCCCATACCCACCAGCACGGCCGTGCCGCGTGGCCCCAAGCATGCAATACCGGTGGTAATGGCGGGGGTGGCACCCGTCGCATCGATGAACGCGTGGTAGCGGTCGTGGGCGGTATTGACCTCGTTCGCGAGCATGGCGCGGTGGGCACCATACTGTTCGGCTGTAGACAGGCGTTCTTCTCGCACATCAAAAACGTGCACGCGCGTGGCACCGCGCAGGCGAGCCACTGCGGCGGTGAGCAGACCGATCGGGCCCGCCCCGGCAATGAGCACATGAGAGCCCAGTCCGATGTGGGCGCTCTGAGTGGCAGCGATTGCCACGCTGAGGGGTTCGAGCATGGCAGCAGCGGTCAATGACACCGTGTCGGGAACGGCGTAGGTGAATGCTGCCGGATGCGTCACATATTCGGCAAATGTGCCATCGACCGGTGGCGTGGCAAAGAACTGTACAGACGGGTCGAGGTTGTAGTTTCCGGTGAGGGTCTCGTGCGAGAACGCCGTGGGGATTCCGGGTTCCATGCTCACGCGTTCGCCGATGCGTGCGGGGTCGACTCCGTCGCCAACGGCCACGATTTCTCCGGATGCTTCGTGACCCAGTATGAGCGGTTGGTCGACGGTGAAGTCGCCGATGCGGCCGTCGGTGTAATAGTGCGTGTCAGAACCACACACCCCCACCGCCCGCACACGGACGAGAACTTCTCGCGGTGCGGGGGTGGGAACTGCCCGCTCTTCGTTGCGCAGGTCGCGGGCCTTGTGCAGCACGCTCACCTGCATGGTGGAGGGCAGGTGTGTGGTCATGACGAGCGGGTTCTTTCTGACGGAATGCGGGTGGGTTTAGCGCGACGACGAGAACGCGGCGTCGAAGGCTTCGGCCGAGGGCTGGTACGACGCAAGGCGGCGCACGAACGAGAGTGCTTCGGGTGCACCCATGAGGCGGTCCATTCCGGCGTCTTCCCATTCCACCGAGAGCGGGCCGTCGTAACCGATGGCGTTGAGCATGCGGAATGCGTTCTCCCAGGGCACGTCGCCGTGGCCGGTCGAGATAAAGTCCCAGCCGCGGCGGGGGTCGGCCCATGCCAGGTGCGAAGAGAGGCGTCCGTTGCGACCGTTGTCGAGGCGACGCTTGGTGTCTTTGCAGTGCACGTGGTAAATGCGGTCTTTGAAGTCCCACAGAAAACCGACCGGGTCGATATCTTGCCACACCATGTGTGAAGGGTCCCAGTTGATACCGAAAGACTCGCGGTACCCGATGGCTTCGAGCGTGCGCTGCGTTGTCCAGTAGTCGTAGGCGATCTCTGAGGGGTGCACCTCGAGTGCGAAACGCACGCCGACCTCTTCGAACACGTCGAGGATGGGGTGGAATCGCTCCGCGAAGTCGTCGTAGCCGGCGTCGATGAACTCCTGTGTTGCGGGTGGGAACATGGCGACGGCTTTCCAGATCGACGATCCGCTAAACCCCGTCACCGTTTTTACGCCTAGCGCCGCGGCAAAGCGGGCGGTCATCTTCAGTTCTTCTGCCGCCCGCTGGCGAACACCCTCGGGGTCGCCGTCGCCCCACACGCGGTCGTTAAGAATGTCGCGGTGGCGCTGGTCGATAGGGTCGTCGCAGACGGCCTGACCGGCGAGGTGGTTCGAGATAGCCCACACGTTGAGCCCGTTGCGCTGCAGAATGTCGCGGCGCGACTGCACATAGGCTTCGTCGTTCCACCGCGAGACGTCAATATGGTCGCCCCAGCAGGCGATTTCGAGACCGTCGTAACCCCATTCGCCAGCGAGCCTGGCTACCTCTTCGAAGGGCAGGTCGGCCCACTGGCCGGTAAACAGTGTGATTGGGCGGGTCATGATGGTGCCTACTTTCCTGTTGTGGTCCAGGCGCTGTTGTCGTGCGAGCTGCGTTCAATGGCGTCGAGTACGCGCTGCACGTGCAGCCCTTCAGTGAACGAGGGGCGCGGCTGGGTGCCTTCGTCAATAGCGGTCATAAAGTCGACAACCTGGTGCGAGAACCCGTGCTCGTAGCCGAGCATGTGGCCGGTTGGCCACCAGGCCGAGATGTATGGGTGGTCGTGTTCGGTGACGAGAATGCGGCGGAACCCGAGTTCGAGGTCGGGCGCGGTCGCGTCGTAGAACTCGATTTCGTTCATGCGCTCCATGTCGAACGAGATGGCGCCGAGCGAGCCCGAGATTTCGAAGCGGAAAGCATTCTTGCGTCCGGTGCGGAAACGGGTTGCTTCAAAAGAGCCGAGGGCACCGTTGTCGAAGCGTCCATGAAAGAGTGCGACGTCGTCGACCGTGACATCGCCGCGTTCGGTCGACGCTGTGCCCGAGAGTCCAACGCCTTCGCCCAGCAGTGGGCGTTCTTTTACGAGGGTTTCGAGAACTCCCGAGACGCTGGTGAGCTGTGCGCCGGTAACGTACTCGACCATGTCGATGGCGTGCGCGCCGATGTCGCCCAGTGAGCCAGACCCGGCGCGGTCTTTTTGCAGCCGCCACGTGAGTGGGGCTTCTGCGTCGGTGAGCCAGTCTTGTAAATACTCTGCCCGCACCTGACGAATTTCACCCAGACGGCCCTGTTCAACCAGTGCGCGGGCAAAGACAGCGGCGGGTACGCGGCGGTAGGTGAAGCCGACCATCGACCGCACGCCTTTTTTGCTTGCTTCTTCGGCGGCGGCAGCCATTTCTTCTGCTTCTTCGACCGTGTTGGCGAGCGGCTTTTCGCACATGACATGTTTGCCGGCGCGGAGTGCGGCAATTGCGATTTCGGCGTGGGTGTCACCGGGAGTGACGATGTCGACAATGTCGATGTCGTCGCGTTCGACGGCTTCGCGCCAGTCGGTGGCGGTTTCGTTCCAGCCCCATTTTTCTGCTGAGGCAGCGGTTGTATCGGGATTGCGGCCCACAACAAGATGCATGCTGGGTTGCAGCGGCAGGTCGAAGAAGCGCGGGGCGACGCGCCATCCCTGTGAGTGCGCGGCACCCATGAATCCGTGTCCGATCATGGCGACGCGAAGCGGTTCGGTCATGGCTGTCTCCTCTGACTGCTGTGTCTGCCGGGTGGGGCTACCGCGGCAAAAGTTGTGTACGACAACATATAGGGTTGCCGTAGCGATGTCCAGACCCCGGATGCTTCACAATTATCCCCCGTGCGGTGGCGCAGTCGACCCGCGAACCACCAGCTCCGTCGCTAATTCCACCCGCGGCGCCTCCGTTGTGCTGCCATTGGCGAGCGCCAGGAGCGTACGCAGCGCCGTGCGGCCAATGTCGGTGAGTGGTTGTGACACCGAAGTCAACCGAGGCAGTGTCTGTTCCACAATGGGGAGGCCATCAAAACCCACCACACTCAGATCGCGGGGAACATCAAGACCGCGTTCTCGTGCAACCTCCAGCACTCCAAGAGCCAGTGAGTCGCTCGCAGCAAAAATCGCTGTCGGCGGCTGAGGGAGAGCGAGCAGCTGGCGAGCACAGGCAACCCCGGCTGTACGGTGAAACCGCTCACCATGCCGCACATAGTCGGGCTGCATCCGAATATCATGCGCCATCAGTGAAGCAAGATAACCATGCATGCGCGCCTGATTGCACTCGGCGCTCGCCGGACCGCCAAGAAACGCTATGCGCTCATGACCGAGTTCAATGAGGTGATCGATGGCCGCTTTACCTCCGGCCCAGTTGGTCGAGCCCACGCTGGGCAGCTCGGCATCCGGAGTATTGATCGGGTCGATAACAACCATCGGTATGCCGCGGGCAACAAAAGCGGCATGCTGCTCGACGGTCATGTGCGAGGTTACTGCGATGAGCCCCGTACGACCGGACTCCACCATGCGGCGCGCCCACTCATCGGCATCGTGCAGATGCATGAGATCCGACTGCACACTAGAAATTGCCACATCAACATTGCTGTTGCGAGCGTGCTCAAGAATTCCGTGCAGCACCATTGTGGCGTAGGTGTCGCGCAGGTCGCCGATCACCAAATCAACGAGTGCCGGCCCGCTGCTGCGCAGTCGACGTTCGGTGGGTGACTGATAGCCGGTGGCATCGATGATTTCGAGTACGCGGCGACGAGTCGATTCGGCAACCCCCGTGCGACCGTGAATCACCTTTGACACGGTCGGTACTGAGACGCCTGCGGTGCGGGCAATGCTCGCAAGATTGGGCCGAGAGGGCATGGGCAGGAATCCTTCGAAAGAAAACTTTCTCTTATTCTTATCACGTCTGTACAGGGGAGTGAAGGCGAAAAGGGCTATTGACACCGGTCTGTTCTCTGGCTACTGTCAGCTTCACGAAAGATTTTCTAGAAAATTATCTGAACTTCTTTCTTTTCCGCATCCTTTGTTTCAACGGAGAACTGAGATGGCACACAGCACAACCCGCACCATTCGCCGCACCGCGCTGGCCGCGGCGATCACCATTCCGGCCGTCGTGATGACACTCGTCGGCTGTGGAACCTCGGGGCCCACGGCCCCCGGTGCCGACAGCGCAACCATGTGGGCGCTGTCGGGGCAGCCCAAAGAGGGCATTCGACAGGGCACCGTCGACGACTTCAACGAAAACCATCCCGACGGGACACTGAGCGTCACGTTCTTTCAAAACGACGCCTACAAGACCAAAATTCGCACCGCCATCGGCGCAGGCCAGGCGCCCACACTCATCTACGGGTGGGGTGGCGGCACACTGAAATCGTATGTAGAGGCAGGACAGGTCGAAGACCTCACCGACTTCTTTGCCGACAACCCCGAGCTCAAAGACAAACTGTTCGACAGCCCCTTTGGCGCTGCAACTATCGACGACCGCATCTATGCGATGCCCGTGCAAGACGTGCAGCCCATCGTGCTCTTCTACAACAAAGAAATCTTCGATGAAGCAGGCGTGACCCCGCCCGAAACCTGGGACGACCTGCTCGACCTCGTCGACACCTTTAATGCCGCCGGTATCGCCCCGATTTCCCTGGGCGGACAATCGCGCTGGACCTCGATGATGTGGCTGGAATACCTGTTTGACCGTGTGGGCGGGCCCGAAGTGTTCGACGCCATCTTCGCCGGTGAAGCCGATGCCTGGTCGAACCCCGACGCCCTCAAAGCCCTGGAGATGGCGCAAGAACTGGTCGCCGCCGACGGTTTTGTGAAGGGCTTCGCCTCGATCACCGCCGACTCCAACGCCGACCAGGCGCTGCTCTACACCGGCAAAGCCGCCATGATGCTGCACGGTGGCTGGACGTATGGGCCCATGAAAAACGACGGCGCAGGGTTTGTGCAAGACGGCAAACTCGGCTGGGCCGAGTTCCCGGTAATTGACGGTGGCAAGGGCGACCCAGCCAACGTCGTCGGTAACCCGTCGAACTTCTTCTCCATCTCGTCTGCGGCCACCGATGAACAAAAAGAGATCGCCAAGAACTACCTGAAAGACGGTCTGTTCACCGACTACGAAATTGACGCCCTGATTGACGGCGGTGGCGTGCCAGTCGTCAACGGCATAGAAGACCGCCTGGCTGCCACCGACGATGGCGACTACCTCACCTTCGTCTACAACCTTGCCGGTAACGCGCCCAACTTTCAGCAGTCGTGGGATCAGGCCCTGAACCCCACAGCAGCAGAAGCCCTGCTCAACAACATCGACCAGCTGTTCTCGCGCTCGATTACGCCGCAACAGTTCGCCGACAATATGAACAAGACCATCGGTCAGTAGCCATGACTGTTCCTGCAGCGCTCACCCGCTCGCAAACCCGCCGCCGCGCCACCGCGGCGGCGGGAGGGCTGAGCTGGTTAGCCGTTCCCGCATTCGTCTACTTCATCGCCTTCGCCGTCGTGCCCCTCGTCGGGGTGCTCGTGCTCAGCTTCACCCGCTGGGACGGCATCGGCGCCATCACCCTGGCCGGTAGCAGCAACTGGGCCTCTGTGCTGGCCGACCCAGGGATGTGGCACGCGTTTAAACTCTCCATCATCGTGCTGGTGGTCTCGTGGCTCGTGCAAACGCCCATCAGCCTCCTGCTGGGTACCTTCACCGCTGGTACACAAAAATACCGTGCGCTACTTGCTGTGCTCTATTTTTTGCCGCTCCTGCTCTCGTCAGCAGCCATCGCTGTGGCGTACAAAGCGCTGCTCGACCCCAACTTCGGGCTCGCGGCAGGCCTGGGCCTGCCCTTTCTGGCGCAGGACTGGCTGGGTGACCCGACCCTCGCGATGGGTGTGGTGATCTTCGTTATTGCCTGGCAGTTCGTGCCGTTCCACACCCTCATCTATCAGGGCGGTGTGCGGCAGATTCCACGGTCGATGTACGAGGCAGCGCAACTGGATGGCGCGGGCCGTATCGCACAGTTCTTTCACATCACGGTGCCGCAACTGAAATACACCATCATCACCTCGTCAACACTCATGACGGTCGGTTCACTCACCTACTTCGACCTCATTTTCGTGTTGACGGCAGGAGGCCCCGGCAATGCCACGCGTATTCTGCCGCTCGACATGTACCTGGTGGGTTTCAAAGCTAACCAGATGGGCCCCGCCAGCGTGATCGCAGTCATCCTGGTTTTCCTCGGTCTCGGCCTTGCTCTTTTCCTCCAGCGTCTGGGCGGAACCGACCGTGCCGCCAGCCAGTTGGACGGAGCATAGACATGACCACCACACGCACTCTGGTTGTGCCCGATGAACGCCAGCGTCACCGCCTTCGGGGTGGTGCCCCCGGCCGAGGGCCAGCATCCGGTCGTCGTAACCTTCTGGGTGGTTTTGCGGGCTGGATCTGGCTCGGTGTCATTATCATCCCGATTTACTACATCGTTGTTACGAGTCTCAAACGGCAGGCCGACTACTTTGGCCAAAACCCGTTAGCGCTGCCCGCCAACCCGACGCTCGAAAACTATGTCGCCGTTATTGAAGCCGATTTTGTTCGCTACTTCTTTAACAGCGCGATTGTGACGCTCGGGGCAGTTATTCCTACGCTCGCGCTGTCGTTCATGGCCGCCTACGCAATCATTCGTGGCAAAGGGCGCTTCTTAAAGATTGCGAATACTGCGTTTTTGATGGGTCTTGCTATTCCCCTGCAGGCAACGATCATTCCCATCTATCTCATGATTATTCGTCTGCAGCTCTACGACAGCCTGACCGCCATTATCTTGCCGTCGATCGCTTTCGCCATCCCGCTGAGCGTTCTGTTGCTGGCCAACTTTATTCGCGACGTGCCCGGAGAGCTCTTCGAGTCGATGCGGCTCGACGGGTGCAGCGAATGGCAAACCCTGTGGCGGCTGGCGCTGCCGCTCACCAAACCCGCCATTATCACCGTCGCCATTTACAACGGCCTCAACGTGTGGAATGGTTTCCTCCTGCCACTGGTGCTCACCCAAAGCCCCGACCTACGGGTGCTGCCGCTGGCCCTGTGGTCATTCCAAGGAGAATTTAGCGTCAACATTCCTGCCGTACTTGCCTGCGTTGTGCTCACCACTCTGCCGCTCGTTGTGCTGTATGTCTTCGGACGCCGCCAGCTTGTGAGCGGGCTTACCGCAGGGTTCAGCAAGTAGCAGGCCGCCGACAGCGCCGTCACCGATCAAGAAAAGAGAGAAACACAGTCATGACTGATTCTGCAGCAACCCGTTCCGCCCTCGTCGTGCGCGGCGGATGGGAGGGCCATGCGCCCGTGGAGGCCACCAACCTGTTCATTCCATTTCTTGAACAGCAGAGGTTCACCGTGCGCATAGAAAATAGTCCTGCCGTCTATGCCGATGCAGAAACAATGGCTGGTATTGACTTGATCGTGCAGTGCAACACCATGAACACGATTGAGAAAGAAGAGTTTGAGGGCTTGCGGGCGGCCATCGAGGCAGGAACAGGCATGGCCGGATGGCACGGTGGAATCGCCGATTCGTACCGCAATAACTCCGACTATCTGCACCTGATCGGGGGCCAGTTCGCTACCCATCCGGGCAAGCATCCGGATGAGCGCTGTGGCGGCCCCGAAGACAACTACCTGCCGCACACGGTCGAACTGACCGACCTGGGGCGTGATCACGAGATCATGGCGGGGATCGACGACTTTGAACTCACGACCGAACAGTACTGGGTGCTGCACGATGACCTCATCGATGTGCTCGCAACCACCACACACCCGACCCAGCCGTATCATCCGTGGCACCGGCCCGTAACGTCGCCTGCCGTATGGACGCGACTGTGGGGCAAGGGCCGCATTTTTGTTGCCACGCCCGGCCACTCGGTCGACGTGCTGCAAGACCGCAATGTTGCCACCATCATTGAAAGGGGCATGCTGTGGGCAAGCCGGTAAAACCGCTCGCGGTCGGTATTATCGGCTGCGGAAAAATCGTTGATGCCTACCTGTCAACGTTTGCCCGGCTCGACACGGTCACGCTCGTTGCGGTTGCCGACCTTATCCATGAGCGGGCCGTTGAGGTGGCTGCACGCTCTGCCGGAACACAGGCATTGACGATCGACGAGCTGTTGGCGCACCCCAACATTCAACTGGTCATCAACCTCACTATTCCTGCCGCGCACGCCGACGTAGCCGAGAAAATCTTTGCTGCAGGCAAAGAAGCGTATGGTGAAAAGCCGCTGGCTGCGACGGTTCCGGATGCCGCGCACATGCTCTCACTCGCCGAAAAAACGGGGCTCTGGCTGGGCTGCGCGCCCGACACCGTGCTCGGAACAGGCGTACAAACCGCACGCCAAACTATCGACGACGGCCGTATCGGGCAGCCGATCGCCGCCACCGCCACCATGGTGACCCCCGGCCACGAACGCTGGCACCCCAACCCCGACTTCTACTATCAGCCCGGCGGTGGCCCCCTGCTTGACATGGGCCCCTACTATGTGTCGGCGCTCGTGCACCTGCTCGGCCCCATCACGTCGGTGATCGGTGCTTCTAACCGGATGCGTCACGAACGCACAATAGGTTCGGGTCCCCGCGCCGGGCAGACCGTGCCCGTCGATATCGACACCCACGTGACCGGTGTGCTGCGCCACGCCTCGGGCGCACTATCGACCCTGGTCATGTCGTTCGACGCGGTCGACACCCGATCGGCCAATATCGAAGTACACGGCGCGCAGGGCACACTCGTCGTTCCCGACCCCAACCATTTCGACGGCGACGTGCAGCTACGCACCCTCGACAGCACCGAATGGACAACGCTCGAACCCTCGGCCGGCTACCAGGACGCGGGGCGAGGCGTCGGCGTGCACGACCGCGCAATCACGGGCGACCCGGCCGCAGCTCGGGCATCCGGAACACTCGCTTTCCATGTGCTCGAAGTCATGCAGGCCATGCTCGACTCCGCCTCCACCGGAACCGCCATCACCGTCACCAGCACGTGCGAACGGCCCGCCATCGTTCCGCTCGCACCCATGGGCGCCGCGCACTAACCGACGCTAGCGGGGGTCCAGACGCTAGCGGGGGTCGTCGTCCCAGGGGCCTTCCCACCAGCCACGGCGACCCCTGCCGCGTCGGGAGCGCACAAAATTGACGACATAAACAACCAGTAGCGTCGCGAGAATACTGATCATCACGACAAAAAAGATGTCGCGTTCAGTCATCGGCGGTGACCCGTGCGTCTGGCTGGGGTGTTGCATCCGGCAGTAGATCGGCAACAGAGTCGACCACTTCGTCGGGGCGAAACGGATACCGTTCAATCTCGGCACGATCAGCAATACCCGTCATCACAAGAATGGTGTGCAAGCCCGCTTCCATACCCGCCACAATGTCGGTGTCCATGCGGTCACCAATCATGCCTGTCTTCTTGGAGTGGGCGCCGATCTTGTTCAACGCCGACCGAAACATCATCGGATTCGGTTTACCCACCACATACGGTTCTTTGCCCGTCGCCTTCGTGATCAGCGCAGCAATCGCGCCCGTTGCCGGTAAAGGGCCATCAGCACTGGGCCCCGTAGCATCCGGGTTCGTCACAATAAAACGCGCACCACCATTGATCAGCCGGATGGCGCGGGTAATAGCGTCGAAAGAATAATTGCGGGTTTCGCCCACCACAACAAAATCAGGATCCGTGTCGGTCATAATAAACCCGGCATCGTGCAGGGCCGTCAAAATTCCGGCCTCACCGATCACAAAAGCCGAACCACCCGGCTGCTGCCGCAAAAACTCGGCCGTCGCTAAAGCCGACGTCCAAATGCGTTCCTCGGGCACATGAAGACCACTGGCACGCAACCGGGCCGACAAATCACGCGCCGTAAAAATCGAATTATTGGTGAGCACCAGATACGGCACACTTTCGCGCTCCCACGACGCCAAAAGCTCAGAAGCCCCCGGAATAGCCGTGTTCTCATGCACGAGAACACCGTCCATATCGGTCAACCAGCATTCAATCTCGGTGCGCGTACCCATACCCACGAGCTTAGAGGCTGCTGGTAAACAGCACATGACCAACGCCGAAGCAGCAATCGGCGTGACCCGTGCGGAGAATTTATGCGCGCAACCACACCGCCGTCGCCGCACCCTCGGGCAGCGACACCGCCACGCCATCAAGCAGCCAACCATCAGCCGTCACAGCAATCGTGTGCCCGACCATGACCCCCGCACCCTCCAACGCCCGCAACAGGTCGGCATCGCGGTCATCCACCCGCAACACAACACCCGAATGGCCGACGGCCGCGTCAGCTAAAAGCACAAAAGGTTCGCGATCGACCCGGCCCGCAGCATCCGGAATCGCATCACCGTGCGGATCAAACCGAGGCCGCCCCAAACGCTCATCAATACCCTCCAGCAGGCGGTCACTAATAGTGTGCTCGAGCACCTCGGCCTCATCGTGCACTTCGTCCCACGAGTAGCCAAACTCTTGCACCAGCCACGTCTCAATAAGACGATGCCTGCGCACCATCGCCAACGCCCGCGCCCGACCCTCATCGGTCAACCGCACAGCCCCGTATGGCACATGCGAAACAAGTCCCGCCGCCGCGAGCTTCTTCACCATCTCGGTCACACTCGACGGTGCAATATTCAGCTTCGCCGCCAACTGCGACGGCGTAATAGGAGCATCTTGCCACTCGGTGTGCGAATACACCGTTTTGAGATAGTCATCCGCTGCAGGAGAAGCCACGCCTCAACCCTATCCGGCGCTACGACGCGGCAGCCAGAATGCCAAACGCCACCTGCCCAGCAAAAAACACCACAATAAAACCGAGAATGGCGGCACCCAGCGACATCCGGCCATCAAAACCCTCAACATGCTTCATGCCCACCGAGCGGGCACGAAAAGACAGCACGAGCGTCACAACACCCAGCCCCAGTTGCACCCACGGACCACCCGCAGGCAACAGCGACGGAAACGCAACAAGAACCCCACCGGCCACACCCGTCGCCAAAGAAATCCACGAGCACAAGCGCACCACAAGGCGGGCATGATCATCGGTCATGCAAAAAGCCTACCCGCGGTGCCGGATGCTGGAGCCCAGCCGCCATCCCTCGCGGTGAGTGGCCTGCGTGCCGTGCATGTACGGGGTTGTGGTGGTGCTCGTTGACTTGTAGACCGAGAACAGGGCTTCCGCGGGTACCCCTTGGCCGAAAACAGGGTGCTTGTTGACCGAGAACGGGGCTTCCGCGGGCACCCCTTGACCGAAAACAGGAAAATTGCCGAATGACGCAAGAAATCCCAGAAATCGTCCTCCATTCGGCGATTTTCCTGTTTTCGGTCAAGGGAGGGGGCAGGCCAGGGCCAAGAGGCGACGGGTGAGTGCCAAAAGGGGCGGGGCCGATGAGGGCCAGGCCCGTACTACCTCACTGCCGCACAGTGACGACGGTGGCGCCGTCGTCGGGTTGGATACCGAGGGTGCCGGTGGTGGGTTCCCAGGTGATGACGGTGCCTCCTTCGACGACGGGATAGGTGCTGGGGCGTGCGGGAAGGTGTATTTCGATGGGTATGTCGCCGCCGCCGGTGGTGCCGTCGAGTTCGAGGGTGAGGGCTGCTCCGTCGGTGTGCCACGAGATGAGGCCCCAGGCTGCACGCGGGTAGGGGCGGTCGAGCCACGATACGAGGTTGCGGGCGGTGCCGTCGGTTTCGTACGGACCCCACGAACCGGAGTCGCGTGACCAGTAGGCGACACCGAAACCGTGGGTGTCGGCCATGCGGTACACGCGGTCGACGTATTCGTCGGCACCGTTGCGGGTGGTGTCGAGGCCGAATTCGCCGAGAATAACCGGAACGGGGCCGTCGCCTTTTCCGAGCATGTCGGCGGTGCGCAACACGTTTTTTGTCCAGACGTCGATCGTGCCGCGCACGAGCTGTTTCGATGAGCCCTCATAGCCGTCACCCAAGTCCATCGGCAGGGGGTAGAGGTGGGGGCAGAAGGCTACGCGTTCTTCGCCTTCTCGGGCATCGTCGATCGTGCCGATCGAGCTGGGTAGACCCCAGTTGAACCCGAAGGCTTGGGGTTCGAGACACAGCCAAGTGTCACTGTCGACCTCGCGGATGGCATTGGCGGTGCGCTGGTACAGGTCGGTGAGCGGCCCCGATTCAAAGGCGACTCCCTGCAGTGTGCCGCCGTAGGGCTCGTTCATGAGGTCGTAGGCGACAACAGTGTCGTTGTCGGCGAATCGTTCGGCAACTGCTTGCCAGGCTCCGGCATAGTGGTCTACGAGTTCGGGATGTTTTCCGGTCGTGCCCCAAAAATGGTCGAAGGCGCGAATGACTCCCGGTTCGAGGTAAACCAGTTCCCACATTTCTTGGTCTTCGACGGGCAGGCCATCCATATATGTAGCCCATTCGGGGGCACCGTTGCCGCGCTGTTTGTCGGGGGTGATTCCCCATCCCCACAGGTCTTGATGCATGTCGAGCATCACGTGATAACCGAGGTCGGCGTACCAGCCGACGCGTTCTTCGACGGCGTCAAGGTACGTTTCGTCGATTTCTCCGGGCTGGGGTTCGACGGCGCGCCACGAGATAAGAAAACGCACAAAGTTGGTGTTCATGTCGAGGCGTTCTTGCGTGAGGTCTTCTTCGGTGAAGAGGGGGAGCCCATCGGGGGTGCTTTTTGCACTGCTGGCGGTAGAGAATCCGTGTTGTACGAGGCTTCGTCCGTCGGCGTCGCGAAAGAATTCGGTGGTGGCCTCGGGTGTGGACCGCAGTGTGGCGGCGAGGCCTCCTGCGACTACGACAGCGGTCACGATGGCAACGATGACTGTGCGTCCCCCAACGCGCATGTGCTTCCTCCTTGCGGCTTCTTTGCCGGGCGGCTCCCTCCCGGATGCTAGCATCACGCCATGGCATCGGAGCCCATTTCTTCTTCTCCACGAATCCTCGACCGGGTCGGGTGGCTGATCTTTTTACCGCTCGTGGCCGTATCGCTCGTGGCGGGTTGGCAGGCGGTGACACAGTTTGTTGTGACGCGGGTGCCACTGTTGCTGTTTCCTGCCGCGGCCGGGCTTCCCGATCTTGTTCCACCGCTTCGGTTATGGCCCGTGGGGCGTATGACCGTGGCTGTGTGGGGGATCGACGTGGTGGGTGCGGTGGTCATGCTGGTGGCGGCCGTGGTGTGGTTGCGAGCGGCTGCTGTGCGGCATCCGGATGCCTCTCGGTTGCGTGCTTTCGGGCGGGCCGTGGCCGTGTGCACGCTGGTGGTCGTGATCGGTAACGTGGTGCGGCTGGTGCCGATGACGTTCATTATGCATTCGGATGCTGCCACGTTTGGCGGTCAGTTTGCTGCCACGGTGGTTGTTTCGGCCGTGTGGGGCGCGCTGATTGGTGTCGTGGTGGGTGTGCTCGCGGCGGTCGGCGCGAAAAAGCGCGCAGCCGCGCGGTAGAAAACAGCGCTAAACCCCCAGCGCTAAATACCCAGCGCTAAACGCCCAGTGCGGTGAGCACGATCAGCGCAATGTTGAGGGCGATAAGCAGCACTGCGCATAGGGCTCCGACGGCTGTTGTTATGGCCCGGTTGGTGAAGGCCCCGAGCGTGCGCCGCTGAGCGGTAACAACCAGCAGCGGCACCAGTGCGAAGGGGATACCGAATGACAGCGCCACCTGGCTCAGAATGAGCGCGAGAGTGGGGTCGATGCCGGCAGCCAGTATGGCGAGCGCCGGTATGAGGGTGATGAGGCGGCGCGTGAGGAGGGGTACGCGAATGTGTAGCAGGCCGTGCATAATGTCGGCTCCGGCATAGGCTCCGACCGCGGTCGACGCGAGCCCCGAAGCCAGCAGTGCAACGGCAAACATCACGGCAATAATGGGGCCGAGGTGGTCGGCAAGAGCGTGATACGCGCCATCGAGCGTGTCGGTTCCGTCGACTCCGGCGAGGTTCGCGGCAGCTAATAGCAGCATGGCTAGGTTGACCGATCCGGCAACGACCATGGCAATCGTGACGTCCCAGCGGGTAGCGCGCAGAAGCGTGCGAATGCGCTGGGCGGGTGCGGTGACAGGGCTGGGCGCAGCGGTAGTGGCTGGGGTGGTGGCATCCGGATGCTGGCGCTCCATGGCCGTGGGCGCGTGAAAACGGTCGCGGGTGAGCGCCGAGTGGGCGTAGATCGCGTGGGGCATGATGGTGGCCCCCAGAATGGACGCTGCTAAGAGCACCGAGCCGGAGTCGGTGAAACGGGGCAGCATTCCTGTTGCGATACCGGCGGGGTCGGGCGGGGCGATGAAGAGACCTGCGACGAAACCGGCCGTGATGATGATCATGAGCGCGACGATGGTGTGTTCGAAGGGGCGTGCACCGCGGCGGTTGTGTACGGCGAGGATGCCGATCGAGACGGCGCCGGTGATAACGCCTCCGAGCAGCAGGGGGAGGCCGAACAGCAGGTGGAGGGCGACGGCGCCGCCGATAATTTCGGCGAGGTCGGTGGCGATGGCTACGAGTTCTGCCTGCAGCCAGTACAGGCGGCGGGCCCAGCGGTGGCCGATGCGTTCGCCGAGAATTTCGGGCAGGCTGCGCCCCGTAACAACACCGAGCTTGGCCGAGAGGTATTGCACGAGCCAGGCCATGGTGTTGGCGGCGACGATAACCCACACGAGGAGATAGCCGTAGAGCGCACCGGCCGACATATTGGCGGCGACGTTGCCCGGGTCGAGATAGGCCACACCGGCGACGAGCGCGGGGCCGAGAAGAGCGACACCGCTGAATCGTGCAGAGCGCGGCGCGGGCAAGGATTTTTTAGGTGCGCCGAAAAACTCTGACATGGCGCTAATGTAGCAAAATTTAGGTGAGCCGAAAACTAGGTTGGCGGTGCGGCGTGCGCAGCCTCGCTACGCTGAAGAGGTGCACGATGACTCGCTTCCCACACCCACACCCACCCACGAACACACCACGCACGGTGTGGGCCCGTGGCCGGGCGGGCGTGAACAGTGGCCGACGGGGGAGCAGTACGACACCGAGCTGCTGGAGCACGGCGACACCCGCAATGTGATCGACCGCTACCGGTACTGGACGATGGAAGCCATCGTGGCCGACCTCGACACTCAGCGGCACGAGTTTCACGTGGCGATCGAAAACTGGCAGCACGACCTCAACATTGGTTCGATTGTGCGCAGCGCCAACGCTTTTCTTGCCGACACTGTGCACATTGTGGGTCGGCGGAGATGGAACAAGCGCGGCGCGATGGTCACCGACCGCTACCAGCACGTTATGCACCACCCCGACGTCGCAGCTTTTGCTGCGTGGGCGGCCGAACACGATCTGCCGATCATCGCGGTCGACAACGTCGATGGCTCGGTACCCGTGGATAGAGCTGATCTGCCGCAGCGTTGCGTGCTGCTGTTCGGTCAGGAAGGACCAGGGCTGTCGCCCGAAGCTTTACAGGCGGCATCCGGATGCATCGAAATAACCCAGTACGGCTCGACGCGCTCGATCAATGCCAGCGCCGCCGCGGCCGTCATCATGTATGAGTGGTGCCGGCGCTACGCGCGTTAGGCATTGGCATCGAGGCTTATGTGGAGCGTCGTTTTTTGGCCTCCGCGCACACGCAGAGACCGCACAAACAGCAGGGGAGTGGCGGCTTCTTTGCGTAGCTCGGCGTTGAGAGAGAACCGGGTGCCGCGCAGTTCGCGCAGGCGGGGGCGGGCAAAGAGAAGGGCGATGACAACGAGCGGGTTGATGCTGCGCAGACTGATCGATGCCAGCAGCACATCGCCTCGGTCGTTGCCGCGCACGCGTACGCGTGCGGTCAGGCTGGCGCCGAGAAGTTTCCAGCGCGCCGCCATCCGAATCTGAGCGTAAAACGTGCCTGGCAATGCCCCGCGTGTTGTCACCGACAGGGTGCGCAGCATGATGCGTTCTTTGCGCAGCAGAGGGCGCATCACACGCGCGATGAGTCGCCCGATATCGGCGGTCTCTATCGATGCGGCAAGGGTGGCGCGTGTGGCAAGCGGCACAGCAGAGTCATCGCCCGCAATGTCGTAGCGGCTCCATTCTTCGTCGGCATGCTGGGGTGCAGCGTAGGTGATCCACTCGATCGGCAGGTCGTGCACCGCGGCATCGCAGGTAACAGCTATGTCTTCTATGCGCACAGGCCGGGCGTGAAGCCGCAGCGAGCGGATCATCGACGGCCGACGAGTGACCACTGCGGGCTGTGAATTACTGGTATCTGTGGCATCCGGATGCTTGTTCCCTGGCCGGTTCTTACTCTCATTCACGCGCAGATTTACCTGCGACGCATCAATGATCACCTCGGCTACCTCGGTGTCGTCATTGAGCGTGACGGTGGTGCGCAGTTGTTCCCAGCCGGTGACCGACACGGCACTGTTGCTGGGCACGCCCGACGTGCTGTGATGCAGGTACTGCTGAAGCCAGCGGGTGACGTGGGAGTCATCGCCCGGCCATTCAGAGAGCGCCAATATACATCCACCGATCGTTGCGAATCCGCCACATGAGTGTGCCCAGACGTGCGCCCATGTAGATGCCAAAGAACGCCACAGAAAGCCAGATGAGGCCCGCCATGCCGCTCACACCGGTGGCAGAGATGATGAACAGCGCAGGCAAAAATGGCACCAGGTTGAGACCGCCGGCAATCGCCAAATAGCGGGCATCATTCGCGCCCATCAGTACACCGTCGAGCACGAATACGGCCCCGGCCACCGGCTGCGCCAGCGCCAGCACTAAGAATGCGGGCTGCACGAGGGCTGCCACGTTAGCGTCGCCGGTAAATACAATGCCCAGCACTCCCGATAGCAGCGCAATGACGGCTCCCACGGCCACACCAAACCAGGCGCCCCACGCGAGGGTACGCTGCAGCACGGCACGCACCTGCTCGCGGTCATCGGCACCGAGAGCCTTACCGATGAGCGCCTGCGCGGCAATCGCGAGGGCATCAAGAGCAAACGCTGCGGCCGAGAAAATTGTGAACGCAATCTGCCAACCGGCCAGTTCGCGCGTGCCCATGCCGGTGGCAACGCCCACGGTGGTCAGCAGCGCAACCCGCAAGCTCACGGTGCGCAGCAGCAGCCACCCGCCCGACTGTGCTGTGCCCTTCAGGCTTTCGCGTTCGGCCCGAATCGACGCTTGGTGGCGGCGAGCAAGCCGCTGAATAACAAGCACATAGGCGGCCACCATCCCCCACTGCGCCACGATCGTTCCGATCGCCGACCCGGCAATACCCCAACCGAAGCCATAGATAAACAGCCAGCTGAGCCCCGCATTGGCCCCGAACCCGATTCCGGCCACCCACAGCGGTGTGACGGTGTCTTGTATGCCGCGCAGCAGACCCGTCGCGGCAAACACAATAAGCATGGCGGGCAGACCCCACATCGAGATCTGCAAATAAATAAGTGCCTGCTCGCTGACGGCGTTTCCGGCACCAAACAGGGTGACAACAGTCGGCGACACCAAAACTCCCACTGTCGCCAACACCGCGCCCAGGCCGAGCGCGAGCCACAGCCCGTTGATGCCCGCCGTCACGGCTCCCGCAGCATCACCGGCGCCAAATCGGCGAGCCACCGCGGGCGTTGTGGAATACGCCAAAAAAACCATGAGGCCCACAATGGTTTGCAGCACGGCCGCCGCAATACCCAAACCGGCCAGCGGCACGGCACCCAGGTGGCCCACCAGTGCCGAATCGATGATGAGAAAAACGGGTTCGGCAATGAGCGCCCCGAGGGCAGGAACCGCTAAGCGAAGAATCTCACGGTTTAACAGCGCAGGTGAAGCCACGAGATGAGCCTAAGTGCATCAGCGTCCGCACATCGAACATGGATCCCGCAAGCCGACGCGTTTAGGGTGGTTGCATGACCGATGAGCTTGCTTCGGGCCTCGCGCTCGACGAATTCCACTCCACCATTCGTCCACAAGACGACCTGTATCGCTACGTCAACGGTGCGTGGCTGGAGAGAACAGAAATTCCCGACGACAAAGCACGGTGGGGGTCATTCCATCAGCTAGCAGAACAGGCCGAACACGATGTGCACGTGATCGTCGAAGAAGCACAGAACGCGCAGGCGGGCACGGATGCCCGCCGTGTGGGCGACCTCTACACGAGCTTTATGGATGTTGCGGGTATCGCGGTGCGCGGCCTCGATCCGCTACGCGAACCATTTGCGCGCATCGACGCCATCACGTCGATCCCTGAGTTTCTTGCCGTGGCGGGGGTCACCGACCGCGAAGGTATTGGCGCTCTGCTCGGCCTCTATGTTGCGCCCGACCCCGGCAACCCCGAACGCTACGTGCCATTCGTCACGCAGGCGGGGCTGTCGCTGCCCGACGAGAGCTATTACCGGCTCGAAAACTTTGAGAAAACGCGCGAGGCATTCCGCAGCCACCTCGAACGCCTGCTGGGCCTCGCCGCAGTCCCCAATGCCGCCGACACGACCGAGCGTGTTATCGCACTCGAACACGCCATTGCTGCGCACCACTGGGACAACGTTGCCAACCGCGACGCCGTAAAAACCTACAACTTGCTCACCTGGCAAGAGCTACAAGACCTCGCCGGGGTCGACCTCACGCCGTGGCGTGACGGTGCTGCCCCAGGGAAGGCCGATGCCTTCGCCGAAATTGTTGTCTCGCAGCCGAGCTTTATCGAGGGGCTGGGTGCACTACTCACCGACGACCGCCTCGACGACTGGAAAGCGTGGCTGCGTGCGCAGACCGTGCACGGGCTCGCTGCCTACCTGACCGATGACATCGTGCTGGAAAACTTCTCGTTCTACGGCACCGAACTCACCGGGGTACCCACCCTGCGTGAACGGTGGAAACGCGGTGTCTCACTGGTTGAGGGTGCGCTCGGCGATGCCGTGGGGCAGATCTATGTGGAACGCCACTTTCCGCCGGCGGCTAAAGCAGCCATGGACGAACTCGTCGCCAACCTTATCGAGGCGTATCGGCGCAGCATCACTGACCTCGAGTGGATGACCCCCGAAACCCGTGAGCGAGCACTCGAAAAACTGGCGACCTTCCGGCCTAAGATCGGGCATCCGGATGTCTGGCGCGACTACAGCAGCATTGACATTCAGGCCGACGACCTCGTCGGCAATGTGCGCCGGGCCAACATTTTTGAACACGACCGTCAGATCAACAAGATCGGTGGCCCTATTGACCGCGAAGAGTGGCTCATGCCGCCCCAGATGGTCAACGCCTACTATCACCCGCTGCTCAACGAGATTGTTTTTCCGGCAGCGATCTTGCAGTACCCGTTCTTTGACCCCAACCGTGACGCCGCGGCGAATTATGGGGGCATTGGTGCGGTGATCGGCCACGAGATCGGACACGGTTTTGACGACCAGGGCAGCCGTTACGACGGCGCCGGAAAGCTTAACGACTGGTGGACCGAAACCGACCGCGAATCGTTCGAGCAGCGCACGGCGGCACTCATTGACCAGTACAACGCTCTTGTTCCCCAGGGTCTCAGCGAAGAACATCATGTGAACGGTGCGCTGACCATTGGCGAAAACATTGGCGACCTGGGCGGCCTGGGCATTGCATTGAAGGCCTATGCTCTTTCGCTCGAAGACGCCGACGGTACGCAGCGCGACGCCCCCGTTATCGATGGTTATACGGGTGTGCAGCGCCTCTTGCTGTCGTGGGCGCAGGTGTGGCAGCAGAAAGCACGCGACGCAGAAACCATCCGCCTGCTCACGATCGACCCGCACTCACCCAACGAGTTCCGTTGCAACCAGATTGTGCGCAACATTGACGCCTTCCACGAAGCGTTCGACACCACGCCCGATGACGAACTGTGGATGGCACCCGAAGAACGGGTGACTATCTGGTGATAATCAGGGCAGGGTTCGCACAGGCATTCGACGGTATTCGGATGCTGCGAACCCTGCCCGATCATTCCTCCACACCCCCTGCTCGCCAGCCGCGGCAGAGGGGTAGGATGATCGCAATCCCCCACCTTCTCTCGGAAGGACTATGCGAGTGGGCCCCCTCCCCGAACCCTCGCTCCCACCGTTGAGCCAACGTCGTTCTCGCCGACGCCCCAAGCGATTGCCGAAGCGTGCGGCGATCGACCGACGCTCGTTCGATTCAGCGGAGCGCACGTTACGCCAGCTTGCGGCATCCGGCGCCCAAGTGTCGGTGCACATCATCGACCTCGACTCCGGAGTCGATGTCTTTACCGGCGACGACCACGTGAGCCTCCCCGTCGCAGGAATCGGCGTCGTGCCACTGCTCATCGAAGTGGCCGCCATGATCGACCAGGGCACCCTCGACCCGCTCGAGATTGTTGAGCGCGCCGAACTCGATCCCGTCACAACCTCGGGCCTGTGGCGGCACCTGCATGCGCCCGCACTTCCTATCGCCGACCTCGCCGTGTTAGCGGCAGCGGCAGGCGACCCGCTGGCCGTCAATGCGCTGCTCGACCGCGTGGGCCACGAACGCGTACGCAACCGTCTCGCCTCGCTGGGCCTGCGGCGCACTGCACTCCTTGATCGCGTACGCGACCACCGCGGACCCGACGACGCCCCCAACCTGGCCGTCGGCTCAACGCGCGAAATCGCCAGTCTTTTTGCCGCCATCGTCAACTCCACCGCAGTCAACCCTGCCGTGAGCGCCCAGGTGGCCGAATGGCTGAGTCTCAACCACGACCTGAGTCTGGTCGCATCCGCCCTTGGGCTCGACCCCTTCGCACACGAAAACGACTCGCACGGGCTGCTCTTCATCAACAAAACAGGGCGCGACCGCGGCATCCGGTCAGAAGCCGGGGTGCTTGCCGGCCCGCGCGCCGGAATCGCTTACGCGCTGAGCATCTGCTTCGACGACCTCTCGATTCAGCACCGGCTGCGCGCCCACGAAGCCTGCCGCGTGCTGGGCACCGACCTCATGGAATACGTGTACTAGCGCCGCCGTGCGGCATCCGGGCGCAGGCTTCGCTAGGGTGTGCTCATGGCTACGAGCAGCGTTGCTCCGCACGATCCAGCTGCATCCCGGGGCATTTCACGACAAACACAGTCCGATATTTACCGCGCCGGAATCAGCGGCCAATTACCGTCGGTGCCCACCGACCCCGACCGGCTCGCCGAAGCGGCACGCAAGACCCTCAACCCGCAGGCATACGCCTATATCGCCGGTAGCGCCGGCGGACAGCACACTGCCGCAGCCAACCGTGCCGCTTTTGACCGCTGGCAAGTGTGGCCGCGACCCCTGCGCGATGTTGCCGAACGCGACCTCTCGACCACATTTCTGGGCACGACTCGCCCCCACCCGTTACTGCTGGCGCCCCTGGGCGTTATGGAAATGGCACACCCCGAAGCCGACCTCGCCGTCGCCCGTGCCGCCGCCAGCATGGGCGCCAGCTACACGATCAGCAACCAGGCTTCGGCGCCGCTAGAAAAAATTGCGCAGGCAGCCCCGGATGCACCACGAATGTTTCAGCTGTACTGGTCGGCGTCCGACGAACTGAATGCATCGCTGCTGGCCCGCGCCGAGGCATCCGGGTGCGAAGCCATTGTCGTCACCGTCGATACGCACCTGCTGGGCTGGCGCACACGCGACCTCGACCTGGCCTACCTACCGTTTACGCGCGGCATGGGCATTGCCCAATACACCTCTGACCCCGTGTTCCAACAGCTCGTGCGCGACCGTGTCCGGGTGGCATCCGAAGCCCCCGCGGCCGCAGAAAAAGTGCGCATAACCCCGCAAACTATCGCGGCAGGCGTATCGATAGCCCGCCACGGTGCCGCCGTTACCGGGTCACGCAACCTGCGTGAAAACCTGCGCTCGCCGCTTCCGCGCACCGCGGTCGAAACATTCCTTGACGTGTTCTCGACACCATCGCTCACGTGGAATGATTTGGCCCGAGCGCGGCGATGGACCACACTGCCGATCATCGTCAAAGGCATTGTGCACCCGGATGACGCACAGCAGGCGATCGACTCGGGGGTTGACGGCATTTGGGTGTCGAACCACGGTGGTCGCCAAGTGGATCGCTCGGTGCCCACGCTTGACGTGCTGCCGAGCATTGTCGAGACCGTAAATAAACGGGTACCGGTCGTGTTCGACTCTGGTATTCGTGGCGGAGCCGACGTCGCCATAGCCCTTGCGCTGGGCGCCGATATGGTGGCGCTCGGCAGGCCCTACGCCTATGGGCTTGCGCTCGACGGCGAAGAAGGGGTGCGCTCAGTAATTCGCCATACTCTGGCCGAGCTCGACATTACGCTCGGCCTGGCCGGGCTCACGGCGATCGATCAACTTGATCATGGCGCACTACGACAACAATGACTGACTTCACTGGCGCATACCCCGTGCAGCACTCAAGAAAAAATCATGGAGAAGCATGGCGGCGCATGCGTCACTTTGTCGCTGTCGCAAGTGCTTTTGTGATTATCGGCGTTATTTTATGGATCGACATCGCCACGGGAATCTGGCAAGAACTCGCCGTTGTGAGTGGCCTTGCGGGCGGGCTCGTGAGCTTCTTGCTTACCGTGACTGTGCTCGACCGCATTCTGCAGAGGCAGACCGAGCGGCGGTGGGCACCGCTGAACCGCATCGCGCTCAGCGACTTTTTGCACACGCTGGCCGATGACGAGAGTGAAATTACTCCCGGCCCGCCCGCAGCCCGCACACTGCCCGCCGTGCAATCGGCGGTAGGGACTAGCGAGCTTGCCGAAGAAATGCGGCGGCTACGCCAAACTGTTGTTGATGAACGCGATCGGCTTGCCCGTGTGCTGAGCTCCTGGGCAGGTTTTCTTGCCTCCAGCGGCGATTACGAGGCGATACTGACGCACACGGCCGATATCGCCTGGTCGCTGGATCGTGTGCGCGATGCGACGCTGCGCGTTGACGCTGCAGGTGCTTCGCACGATGAAGTCCAGCATGCACTCGATGACCTCAGTGACCGCATTGAGCAGTGCAATCGTTCGTTTGCCGCGGTGATACCCGAACTACGCGCGCGGCTGGTGGCCGACTCCCCACGCTAGCGTGCAGGTCGTGCACCGACAGGCACGCGTAGGATAGATACGACGAGCCGGGTGCTTGTCGTTCCCTTCTTTCGCATGCGACCATTGGAGCCACCGTGGCCGAACAGTCTCGCCTTGATAAGGTCATCGCCCTTGCCCGCCACCGCGGATTCGTTTTTCAGGCGGGTGAAATCTACGGCGGTTCGCGCTCTGCGTGGGACTACGGTCCGCTCGGTACCGAGCTGAAAGAAAACATTCGTCGCCAGTGGTGGCAAACGTTTGTGCGCGGGCGCGGTGACATGGTCGGGCTCGACTCGTCGATTATTTTGCCGAAGCGTGTGTGGGAGGCATCCGGTCACGTAGCAACATTTACCGACCCGCTCGTGGAATGCCTCAGCTGCCACAAGCGTTTTCGTGCCGACAACCTGGTCGAAGATTTCGAAGCCCGTAAGGGCCGCGCAGCAGAGGGCGGACTCGCCGAAGTACCGTGCCCGCACTGTGGCACGAAGGGGCAGTACACCGAACCGAAGGCTTTCTCGGGCCTCATTAAGACGTACCTGGGTGTGGTTGACGACGAGAGCGGCCTGCACTACATGCGCCCCGAAACCGCGCAGGGTATTTTCGTGAACTTTGCCAATGTGCTCACCGCCAGCCGCAAGAAGCCGCCGTTCGGTATCGGCCAGATCGGTAAGGCTTTTCGTAACGAGATCACGCCGGGCAACTTTATCTTTCGCACTCGCGAATTCGAGCAGATGGAGATCGAATACTTCACGCCGCCCGAAGAAGCCCAGCAGTGGTTCGATCACTGGGTGCAAGAGTGCTGGAACTGGTTTGTTGACCTGGGTATTAACCCCGACAACATGCGTCAGTTTGATGTTCCCGACGACGAGCGCGCGCACTATTCGGCGGCAACGATCGACTTTGAATATCGGTTTGAGTTCCCCGGCAAAGAGTGGGGCGAGTTGATGGGCGTGGCTAACCGCACCGACTACGATCTGTCGAGCCATACGAAAGAGTCGGGCCAAAACCTGAGCTATTTCGATCAGGCTTCGGGTGAGCGCTACACGCCCTATGTTGTTGAGCCGTCGTTTGGTTTGACCCGCGCGATGATGGCGTTCTTGGTCGACGCCTATGTGGAAGAAGAAGTGCCCAACGCTAAGGGTGGTACCGATACCCGCACGGTGCTCAAACTTGACCCTCGCTTGTCGCCCGTGAAGGTTGCTGTGTTGCCACTATCGCGTAATGAGAAGCTGTCGCCGCTCGCGCGCGAGGTTGCCGACACACTGCGGGGCCAGTGGACCGTTGATTTCGACGACTCGGGTGCCATTGGGCGCCGTTACCGCCGCCAAGACGAGATCGGCACGCCCTACTGTGTGACGGTCGACTTCGACTCACTCGATGACCGTGCCGTCACGGTGCGTGACCGCGACACGATGGCGCAGGAGCGCATCGCTCTCGACGACCTGCACGATTACCTCGCTAATCGTCTGAAGGGCGCCTAACAGTTTCTCTTCACGCCCCCGCGCTGTGCCGTTCGTGCAGCGCGGCGGCGTGAACGTTTCCTCCCCGATCAAGGGGTGTGCCGGATGCCGCTGCAAGCCTGTGCACTCGACTCTGCGGGTAGCAGCGCATTACTACGTTTACGGTCATGAATGACGTAATCGATGGTGTAATCACGGCCGCTACTGATCGCGCCCGTTCGCTGCGCAATGCCGGAGTGCTGCTGGTCGTGGCAGGCCTGGTAAAGCTCCTAGAGATGCTGTGGGGTGTTCCCGTTGGCACGACGGCTCTGCTGCTACTGAGTGCCTTTTTGGTACTGGCCGTGGGGGTGCGCGGCCCCGATAGTGCGCTTTTTTCGCAGCGGGCACCTGCGCAGCGGATGCTCTCCGTGAGCCTGGGCGTTGTCGGTTTGGTGATCCTCGACATGGCGGGCGAGTTTTTGCGGCTAGCCGGAATCGTTGCTACGGGAAGCACGGCTTTGCCGTGGCTTGCGCTTCTGATTGTGATGCCTTTTCTAGGGTGGCGCGCAGCGCGCGCTCTTGTGCAGCATCGCGTACTGCCGGGTGTGTGGGCGCCGATTGCTGGAATTTTCTTCGTGATGATTCCCTTGGCCTGGGTGCTGCATAACGGAGTCACCAGTGTTCTCATGACAACACCGGTTCTTGTGATGGGTATGATCGCCGCACCGCCGTGGCTGATGGGCGTGTTCATTGTGATCGCGGCTATTGCCGTTGCCGCGCCGGTCATGCTGGGGGTTATTGTGCTTGCGGCGTCACGCGCTGCGCTGCGCAGTGGCCGTGTCGAGGTGTTCGCTCACGCCCAATAGTGTGTGTACGGCCTCAGCGAACTGTGCAGCCTGGCCTCGCGCTGCTAGCTCATGCGCCCTCGTCGTCGGGGTGTGTAACAGCACTCCGACGAGGTGGCGCAAGGCCTGTTCAATAGAGCCGTCGTCGTCGCGGGCGCGAGCCCGTGCGATCTCGGCTTCGAGGAGAGAGAACACGTGAGAGCGCAGAGCAACAATGGCGGGGGCTACGGCTCGACGCGCACGATCGTGCCGAAAATCGGCGGCAGCTTCGCGCACCACCGAGCGGGCAGCTTCGGCGGCCTGCAGTTCTTCGAGCGGGGCATGCAGACGAATCGTTTCGAGGTCGAGCAGGGCTACACCTTCGTTCTGTGTCACCGCCGGGTCAACGTTGCGGGGCATACCCAGATCGATCACGAGACGAGAAGGGCGTGTACCGGCGTGCGGCGCATCGTGCACGTGCTCGCCAGTCACGACATAGCCTTCCGCATTCGTGCACGTGACCAGCAGCGTGGCCTGGCGTGCGGTCGTGACAAAGGCGTCTTCGGTGATAGCAGTCAGGTTGTGTTTTTCGGCAAACTGCTGCGCACGACCCGAGGGCGAATATACGCTGATCGTTTCAGCACCGCGCTCACGTAGGGCAGCAAGGGTGACCGCTGCATACGCGCCTGTTCCTACCAGAACCACCTGCTCGGCCGACCAGTCGCTGATGCGACTATCAGCCAGGTCGAGGGCAAGGCGCACCAGTGACCGACCCGCCCGGCTCAACGCCGTGACGTTTTTTACACGGCGCTGAGCCCGGCTTGCCTGTTGAAACAGGTGCTCGAGCGCAGATGATGTTGTTGCGTTATCGCGGGCGTCGCTGAGTGCTCGTCGCACTTGGCCGGCAATTTCTTCTTCACCAGAAACGACCGACTTTAAACCGGATGCCACGGCAAAAAGGTGCTCGGCAACATCGCTGCCGCGGTGTACCTCGTACAGGCCTTCGACTGCGTGACGGGCAAGACCGGTGTGATCGGTGACCGCACGCATAACTGCTTCTACGCCAATGACGTCACCTGCCGTGGCAGGTTCGTCGACGTCGAGGTACACCTCAAAGCGGTTACACGTTGCCACCACCACAGCGCCCTGGATGCACGGCGCCGACGCAGTCAGTTGCCGAGCCACATCATGGGGCGCGCGGCTGAGTTGTTCCAAAATTTCGAAGGGGGCGGTCTGATGACTCGCCGAGACACAGAGCAGCACGCTGCGAGCATAACGACGCTAATCTTTGCCTCTGCTGGAAGCCGGCGTTGCACGAACGGCTTTGCGCCGACCCATAGAATCGCGGTGCGAAGATGAGCCCATGGCTGCCCTTCTTCGCGCTCTCGCTGGTGATCGTCCCGAAAAAACTCCTGTCTGGTTTATGCGACAGGCGGGCCGGTCGTTGCCCGAATACCGCGAGTTGCGGGTGGGTACCCGGATGCTTGACGCCTGTCTGACGCCCGATATGGCGGCCGAGATCACGCTGCAGCCCGTGCGTCGACACGGGGTTGATGCCGCCATCTTTTTTAGCGACATCGTGGTGCCGCTGCGTCTGGCCGGGGTGGATGTTGAGATTGTTCCAGGAAAGGGCCCGGTCTTTGCCAACCCGATTCGCACCGCCGCCGACGTGCGTAAGCTGTGCGAGATTGATCCGCACGACCTTGACACTGAGCCGATTAAGCAGGCAGTGACCGCGGTCGTCAACGAACTGGGCGACACGCCACTTATTGGCTTTGCTGGCGCACCGTTTACGGTGGCCGCCTACATGATCGAAGGCGGCCCGTCGAAAGACCACCTGCGTGCCCGCGCGATGATGCTCACCGAACCCACACTGTGGCACCAGTTGGCTGCATGGCTGGCTGAGGTTGCTCGAGTGTTTGTCAGCGCGCAGCGCGACGCCGGGGCTCGTGCGATTCAACTTTTTGACTCGTGGGCAGGGTCATTGAGTGTGAACAATTATCGTGAGCATGTGGCGCCGCACTCGCGCGCCGCGCTCCACGATCTTGGTGTTGGCACTATTCATTTTGGGGTGGGAACGGGCGGATTTTTGCCCGATATGACCCTGGGGAACACGGTGGATGCTGTCGGTGTCGACTGGCGCACACCCCTCAGCGAAGCCGCGGCTGTTCTCGGTCCGAACGTTACGGTGCAGGGAAACATCGACCCGGCACTGCTTGCCGCGCCATGGCCCGTGCTCGAACAGCACGTGCACGACGTGCTGCAGCAGGGCCGTAACGCCCGCGCACACATCGTGAACCTCGGTCATGGGGTGCCGCCAGAAACAAACCCCGACCAGCTGACGCGTATTGTCGAAACCGTGCATGCTTTTCACGGAGAAAACATATGACCGACCTGCCCAGCCCTCACGAACTCGCTGAACGCGCCGCCCAGAAACGGGTGGCAGTGATCGGTGGCGGTATCGCCGGGCTGATTGCGGCCCGCGAGTGTGCTGCCGTGGGTATGAGAGTGACGCTGTGGGAGGCATCCGGGACAGTCGGCGGAGCCATACGACAGGGCGAAGCCGCCGGAATAACGTTTGACGCCGGGGCCGAATCTTTTGCTGTGCGCGGCGGTCATGTAGAAAAACTTGTCAACGAGCTGCGTCTGAACGACCGGATCGTTGAACCCAGCAGCGAAGGCGCGTGGGTGACTGGATGGGACGGCCCGGCGGCAGCACCGCTACCCCGCAACGGCATTCTCGGTATTCCCGATAACCCGTTCCACGAATCGGTGCGCCGCGTGATCGGTTGGCCCGGTGCCTGGCGCGCCTACCTCGACCGGCTGCGGCCACCGCTCACCGTCGGACACCAGCACAGCCTCGGCCATCTTGTGCGCTCGCGGATGGGTCAGCGTGTGCTCGACCGGCTAGTCTCGCCCGTCGTTGTGGGCGTGTATTCATCAACTGCCGATGAAGTCGACATCGACGTCGCTATTCCAGGGCTCAACGGTGCGCTCACCCAGGTCGGCTCGCTGGCCGGGGCCATTGCATCGCTGCGCAACAATCGACCACCACAAGCAGCGGGCCAAGCTGTAAAAGGCTTGCGTGGTGGAATGGCCGTGCTCGTTGATGCGCTGCACGAGAATCTGCGCATGCTGGGCGTCACCATCGTTACCGAGGCGCCGATCGAAAGCATCGAGAGCGTACAGAACAGCACGCCACAGTGGCGGGTACACGATGCAGTAAACGCCGCAGTGCACGACGCAACGCCCAGCGGTGTCGACGGCGAAGCAGCGCAGCATCCGGATGCTACGGAAGACGACGCGCTCTACGATGCCGTGATCATCGCCACCGACGAAACCACAGCGCGACACGTGCTCGCCGACGCCGTGCCCGCACTCGCCGATATCGAACCTGCCCCCCAGCCGGTGATTGAAGTGATCACGCTTGTGCTCGACAGTGAGCGCCTTGATGCTGCACCACGCGGCACCGGAGTGCTGACGGTACCCGGAAGCCACCGGGCAAAAGCGCTCACACACGCCACAGCGAAGTGGCCGTGGCTGGCCGAACAAACACAGGGCAAACACATTGTGCGGGTCTCCTTTGGTTCTCACAGTGAAATGCCCGCGACAGCCGAACTCAACGACGACGATGCTGCCGAGCTAGCGCTCAGCGAAGCCTCGGCGTTACTGGGTGTGCCGCTGTCACGGAGTCAGCTGCAGGGAATGTTTCGTGCCCCGTTCTCGCAGGCACAACCGGGCACCGTTATCGGAGCCACGCAGCGACGGCAGCAGATTCGAGACACAATTGCAGCCGTGCCCGGGCTCGGGGCCGCCGGAGCGTGGCTTGCTGGCACCGGACTCGCACAGGTGATTCCCGACGCACAGCACGAAGCCGAACGTGTTCGGCACGATCTGCTGTGGTCATAACTGCACGAAAATTGTGCACGAGTGACGAGAAAGCCGATGCAGTAGATGCCGAAAATGGCATATGGGGTTACCCTGGATACTTACCGCAGGCTCGAAACGATGTGAGGAGACCCGCATGAAGGGCAAGATCGGACTCGTCATCGGCCTCGGCGTAGGGTATGTATTGGGTGCCCGCGCAGGACGCCGCCGCTATGAACAAATCAAAGAACAGTGGCTCAAGGTGTGGCACCTCGACGCTGTTCAACAGCAGGTGACGAAGGCACAGGACTTTGCTCGTGCGCAGGCTGCCGCTGTACCGCAGGCACTGTGGAAGGGCACCGTCAACGTTGTCAAGGCCGCCACGGCCGACGGCACACCGGGCGAGCGCGTCGATGCCGCCCTGGAAGAAACAAAGGATGCTGCCGACACCGTGAAAAAGGCAGCAGATGAGACAGCCAAGGCGAGCGAGAAGAAGGCCCGCAAGGACAAATAATGGCACGCGACTTTCGTGACCGTGCCGACGACAGCTTTCTGACGCTCGTCGGCGACCTGCCCGAGCTGATCGGCAATCTTGTTAAGGCTGAGATTGACGCGGCGAAACGCTGGGTAACTCGAACCGCAAAAGACTCAGGGATCGGCGCCGTCTGGTTTGTTGTCGCCCTCTTCTTCTTGTTCTGGGCCGTACCGGTTCTGCTCGTATTTGCTATTGCCGGGCTCTCTTCGTGGTGGCCCGTGTGGCTCTCGGCGATCGTCGTGTTCGGAGGGCTGCTGCTTGCCGTGGCGGTCTTTGTGCTACTCGGTCTCTTGCGGTTCCGCAAGGTTTTGCGCCGCGAAAACCCGGCGCAGGCGGTCGGCACCGATTTTCGATTGATGAAGGACACCGGCGATGACCACTCCTGACCCTCATTCGCTCCCTCGTACCGTTGTTCCTGGCGGGATTATTGACCCCGTGCAGTCTGCACGGGCCGAACTCAAAGCGGCGCTGGCAGCCATCGAGCAGAAGGCCAATGTCGCCCGCCGCACAGAAGAAGCCGTCACGCGCGCGAACGTCAAGGTGCGTGCGTTTGCGCAGCGCAAACCCGTCACCCTTGCCGTCGCTGCCGTGGGCGTCGCTGCCGCTGTCGGCACGACCGTGTGGGGCATTGCTCGCCTGATCGCTCGCTGATCATATGAGCCGGCTGAGCGCAGCCGCATAATCACGCGGGTATTCGACGTTCGCGCACCCCGAAAGAACGGGGCACTATGAGAAACATGGCCGATGTTTCTTCTGCAGAATCCCCCGCTGGTTTCACGCTCTGGGCTGTGTGGTGCCGTGATGCGCAGCATCCGGTAACAGACAGCGAATCAGAAACTCTCGCTACTGCTGTTGCTGAGGTCGAAGAACGCGGTGTCACCATTCGCGGCTTTTACGACGTCTCGGCACTGAAGGCTGATGCCGACCTGATGGTGTGGTTGCACGGCGAAACAGCCGAACTGCTGCAATGGGCGCTGCGGCGGCTGCGCCGCAGCGGACTGCTGAGCACTCTCGTACCCGTCTGGAACGTTATGGGTGTGCACCGCGACGCCGAGTTCAACCGTGCCCACGTACCCGGGTTCTTGCGCGGCATCGCACCCAAGCAGTGGCTGTGCCTGTACCCGTTCGTGCGCACCCCCGAATGGTATTTGGCGCCCGAAGAAGAGCGTAAGCACATGCTGGCCGATCACGGTCGTAAGGGTGCTGCCCACCGCGGTGTTACAGCTAACACTGTTGCTGCATTTGCCCTCGGTGACTATGAGTGGCTGCTACCCCTGGAAGCCGATGACCCGACCGAACTGGTCGACCTTATGCGCGACCTGCGCTACACCGAAGCACGCCGGTACGTTAAAGAAGAGATCCCGTTCTACACGGGTCGGCGCGTGAGCGTGGCCGAAATCGCCGACGTCGTTCAGTGAGAGCGGTTTCGTCATGTCTCAACCTCTTCGTTTAGGCACGCGCCGCAGCGCTCTGGCTACCGCTCAGTCGGCCCAGGTGGCGGCAGCGCTCGAAAAAGTAAGCGGTCGCAGGGTAGAGCTTGTGCCGATTGTTTCGGAGGGCGACACCAACCGGGCTTCTCTGGCAGAAATTGGGGGAGTGGGAATTTTTGCGACGGCCCTGCGTGAGGCCCTGCGCCGCGGTGAGTGTGACTTTCTGGTGCACTCGCTCAAAGACCTTCCCACCGTGATTCCCGAAGACCTCTGTTTAGCTGCCACGCCCGAACGCGAGCGGGCAAACGATGTGGTGATCACTCGCGATGGCACAGCCCTGCATGAGATGGCGCAGGGTAGCCGCGTGGGCACGGGGTCACCGCGCCGCATTGCACAACTGCGAGGGTTGGCTCCGAAAACAAGCGCGGTAGATATTCGCGGCAATGTCGACTCGCGCCTTGACCGAGTGCGCACAGGAGACCTTGACGCAGTGATTCTGGCGGCGGCAGGCCTGGCACGCTTGAGCACTCGCACGGATGCGCCGCATCCGATTGCTGGTTTGCATCGTGTTGATCTTGGCCTCGCTGAGTGGCCGACCGCACCGGGCCAGGGTGCTTTGGGCGTAGAAACGCTGGCCGACGCCCCGGAAGACCTCATGGTGCATCTGCGGCAACTCGACCACGAGGCAACCCGCATTGCGATTACGGCAGAGCGAGCTGTGCTGGCGGGGCTGGACGTGGGATGCCAGTCGCCTATGGCCGCCCATGCCAGCGTGACAAACAACATTTTGCGTGTGAGAGCTGTCGTTTATGCCCCCGCCGATGGGTGGCGGATTGGACTCGACGTTACTGAAACCCTGAACGGAGGGTATATTCAAGGGAACGGCAGTGGCAACGGAGCAGATACTGTCGATGGAGCACACCCGATTGTTGCTGCAGAGCAGGTCGGGTTCGATATTGCCCGTCGGCTGCTCGAACGTGGGGCGGCCGACCTTCTCCCACGAGAGCGTTCCCAATGACCAACACCGAACAGAAAAAAGATAAGCCCCTCGAGGGCTGGCGTGTGCTGGTGCCGCGAGGCGGCCCCTGGGGCGACGGCGTCGCCGCAAGTCTGCGATCGCAGGGGGCGGTTCCGGTTGTGGCGCCGCTGATTAATTTCGCGCCGACAACTGATCAAGAGACCCTCGACACCGCACTGGGCGAACTCTCGGCCGGAGCATTTGACTGGCTAACGGTGACCAGCGCGACAACCGTTGACGTGCTTTTTGCGCATCGCACTGTGATTCCACCGAACACACGCATTGCTGCCGTGGGTGAGACAACCGCGGCAG
The DNA here is from genome assembly GCF_050408645.1 of Microbacterium luticellae. Classification (NCBI taxonomy): domain Bacteria; kingdom Bacillati; phylum Actinomycetota; class Actinomycetes; order Micrococcales; family Microbacteriaceae; genus Microbacterium; species Microbacterium luticellae. The sequence goes on along the minus strand of NZ_JBNTKE010000002.1, from coordinate 249,853 downwards.
CACTGCAGGCCGTCGGCTACGAGGTCACACTCGTCCCCGACCGCGATAACTCAGCCGCCGGTATGGCCGACCAGATGATCGCGCTCGAACCGGAACCTCGCCGCATTCTTACTCTGCGCAGTGAAATCGCAAAACCTGTACTGACCGAGCGGCTGATCGCTGCCGGGCACGACGTCAAGAGCGTTGTTGCCTACCGCACCGTGGGTGTTCCGGTCACCGAGCGCATCATGCGCGACGTAACCAACGGCAGAATCAACGCCATTTTGGTCACCAGCGGTTCTGTGGCCGAGCAGGTACGCGAGCAGTTTCCTGAGATCCCCGGCACCACGCTACTGGCCGCTATCGGCCCGCGTACGGCAACCGACGCCCGGCGCGCAGGTCTGCCCATCTCTGTCGTTGCCGACCGCCAGACTGTCGATGCCCTGATCGACGCCGTCTCGCAGTTCACTCTTCCGCACGCGGCCGACGAGTTCGCCCCGTGATCGACAACACACCTGTAGTACCCAGCATCCGGATGCGGCGCCTGCGCCAATCGGCAGCGTTGCGCACCCTCACTCGCGAGACAGAACTGGCCGCGCGCCACCTGGTGCAACCGTTGTTCGTGCGCGAAGACCTTGCCGAACCGCGTGCTGTGGCCTCGATGCCCGGCGTGTGGCAGCACACGATCGATAGTTTGCGTCGAGAAGCTGCCGCAGCGGCCGAAGCAGGCGTCGGTGGCGTGATGCTGTTTGGGATTCCGGCGCAGCGCGACGCGCGTGGTTCTGCCGGGGACGACCCGGAAGGCATTCTCAACGTGGCAACACGCGCGGTCGTTGCCGAGGTGGGCGATGCGATCACGGTGCAAACCGACCTATGTTTGGATGAGTTCACCGACCATGGCCACTGCGGGGTCATCGTCGACGACGGCGGCGTGGTCACGGTCGACAATGACGCAACGCTCGAACGGTACACGGCGATTGCGTGTGCTCAAGCAGAGTCGGGAGCACATCTCTTGGGTCTTTCCGGCATGATGGACGGCCAAACGGCAGCCGTGCGGCAGGCGCTGGATGCAGCCGGGCACACCGACACGGTGCTCATGGCCTATTCAGCCAAGTACGCCAGCGCTTTTTATGGACCATTTCGTGACGCTGTCGATTCGCAGCTCGACGGCGACCGCCGCAGTTACCAGATCGACCCGGCGAACCGGCGCGAGGGGGTTCGCGAGGCGGTGCTTGATGAAGCAGAGGGCGCCGATATCGTCATGGTGAAGCCCGCACTGGGTTTTCTTGACGTGGTTCGTGATGTGCGCGACGCCGTGCGTGTTCCTGTCTGGGCCTATCAGGTCTCGGGAGAGTACGCCATGCTCGAAGCAGCAGCGGCGAACGGCTGGCTCGAGCGACGCAGCGCGATCATCGAATCTCTCACCTCTATTCGGCGGGCGGGTGCCGACACGGTACTGAGCTACTGGGCAACAGAAGCTGCCGACTGGTTATAGCCGGGTCGACGACCCCGAGTGAAAGGGCCTCTCATGACCGACCGTAACGATGATCTTTTTGCCGCTGCTCGCACGGTGATTCCCGGAGGGGTTAACTCTCCGGTTCGCGCCTATGGTTCGGTGGGCGGCACGCCACGGTTTTTGCAGAGCGCGCACGGCGCCACAGTGACGGATGCTGCAGGAAGAACCTATGTTGACCTTGTGGCATCGTGGGGTCCTGCTCTTCTCGGCCATGCACACCCCGAGGTGGTTGCTGCCGTGCAGAAGGCCGCAGAGCGTGGGCTATCTTTTGGGGCTCCCACCGAGGGCGAGGCCGAACTGGCGGCGCTGATTGCGCAGCGGGTGCAGGCGGGCGGCTATGCTCCCGTCGACCGTGTGCGGCTGGTGAGTACGGGCACCGAAGCCACCATGACTGCGATTCGCCTTGCTCGTGGTGCAACAGGGCGCGACCTGTTGGTGAAGTTTGCGGGGCATTACCACGGCCACTCCGATGGTCTGCTGGCAGAGGCGGGTTCGGGCGTGGCAACCCTTGCGCTGCCCGGGTCGGCCGGAGTACCCGCGGCCATCGCCGCGCAAACACTGGTTATTCCCTATAACGACCCGCACGCTCTTGGCACCGTGTTTGCTGAGCACGGTGAACGTATCGCGGCCATTATCGTCGAGGCCTCGCCCGCGAACATGGGGGTTGTGCCGCCGCTGCCCGGGTTCCACCGGCTGATTGCCGACACCGCACACGCCTATGGTTCGCTCATGATTCTCGACGAAGTCTTGACCGGCTTCCGTGTTCATCGTGCCGGATACTGGGGCCTGCAGATCGACGAGGGCGAGACGTTTGTGCCCGACATTATGACGTTTGGCAAGGTGGTCGGGGGCGGTATGCCGCTTGCTGCGCTCGGCGGGCGTGCAGACCTCATGGATCAGTTGGCGCCCGTGGGGCCTGTGTATCAGGCCGGCACACTGTCGGGGAACCCGCTCTCAGTCGCGGCGGGCCTGGCGACACTGCGGTTGGCCACCGACGACGTCTATGCGGCGATTAATCGTGCGGCCGATACGGTGGCAACGGCCCTCGGTCGGGCTCTGAGCAATGCCGGGGTCGTGCATGCGGTGCCGCGAGCAGGAAACCTCTTCGGTGTCGCTTTCAGCGCCGAGCAGCCTCGCAACTATGAGCAGGCACAGGCGCAGGAGTCGTGGCGGTACGCGCCCTTCTTCCACAGCATGCTCGAGCAGGGCGTGGCACTGCCGCCGAGCGTCTTTGAGGCGTGGTTCTTGACCGCGGCGCACAGCGACGAGGCCGTGGATGCGATTGTGTCGGCGCTGCCACGCGCGGCGGAGGCTGCGGCATCGGCAACTGTGAGCAAATGAGGCGATGGGCCTTGGTGCGCTGTGACTGTGGCAGGTTGCTAGCAGGATCGTTGTCTTCCTGTGAGCTTCAACAGGCCCAAGTGTCGGTGAGGACTGGCAGACTGGTGGCATGGTAACTCTGCTGCTTGACACATCGCAGCTCGAAGTTGTTCTTTCTCCTCTCGAGCAAGCGGCGGCGTTTTACCGTGACAATTTGCGTGTTGATCGCGACCACATCACCAAGGTTCAGCTGACAGAAGAGCCATGGACGTGGTTGCGCGGTGTCGCTTCGCCAGGAACCCACATCAAGGGACTCTTCGCGGCAGGTACGTGGGAGACCGCCACCAGTCGTGACTTCGTTTTGGTGCGCCGCCGTCGCCCGGCCGTGGTGATCGATCTTGAAGGCAGCGACTACGCCCGTTTGCTGTTGGGCACGCGGCACGGCCTAGCTTTAGCGCAGGCTCTGCGCCTCGATGTCTCGGCAGAACCCACGGATGTCACTGAGATCGCTGCAACGGGTGCGATACCTGTTACCCCGGATGCCGGTGGTCCGTCGCGAAACCGGGGTAAGGCGAAGCCCACACTGAAGCCCGCCTAAACTCCGTTCCTGTCTGAGCAGCGACTCGCTTCTGTCTTACGAGTGATCGTTGTGCGAGTGGTCGTCGTCCGGGCTGTCGTTTACCGATGTCGAGAACGGCGAGTCATTGCCGTGGGCTACTGCACGTCCGAACGGTGATTCGTCGTCAGTCTCTTCTGAGAAGTAGGCGCGGGCCGCAGCAGAAATAGACGCACTGACGGCTGCAGCTCGAGCCGCCTGAGGGTCGTCAGTAACGGTGGGAACCTCACGCGTGGTGGGTTCGTCGTACACGGTGGGCTCGTCGTGTGCAGGGGGCTCGTCATCGGAAGCCGGCTCGTCATCGACCTCCTGTGTGACCTCGGGTACTCCCGTGATCAGCACATCGAAGGGCTGAGTGGGTACCCCTGCCGACTGCTCGACGGCCGTGGTGTTAAACAGCTGTGCTGAGAGCCCGGAGTCATCAGTATTTGCCGGGCGTGCAGCATCGGCTGCTGGGCCGAAGGCTGAACCACTCGTACTGACGGCAGGAAAGAGCCCGGCGCTCACGGGTGGTTCGGTCGCCGTGTCTTCGGGGCTGTCGTCTTCATCACCTTCGCCGTCTTCGAAGCTGCCGTCTTCGAAGCTGGGAGCTTCGGCGGCAACATACTCGGCTGGCGGCTCCGGATGCTGCTCATAGGCCGGCTCCGGTTCCTGTTCGACAACGGGCGCGGGTTCCTGTTCGACAACGGGATCAACCGCACGCTCAGGTGCTGAGGGGACATGGTCGATGACGCTGACGGGCGCGGTGTTGTGTGAGACCGGTGCCCAGGGGGCGGCCGGTGTGTCGTCGGTGACGTCGTCGTCGTCAATGACTTCTGCACCGGTGGCCTGCGCCATATCGGCCAGAAAGACTTCGGTGGTTTCGGGCGACGCGATTGTGGCCGGGGTTGCTGGCGACGATTCGGGCGCGAAGCTGTCGTTGTCAGTTTCGGCGTCGGTTGGTGCCTGCTCGACCGGTGCTGTCGGGTGAAACAGGCTTTCATGGGCCGGGACCTGTTCCGTCACGGGAGTGTCGAGCAGATCATCATCATGGTCGTCTGCCGGAGCACTCTGGTGTTCGGGCAGCACCGACGGAACATTCCCGAATGTTGCTGCTGCTGTACCGGCGGCGCTCGGTGCGAGTGCGGCGGCACCAGCGCTGGCGGCGGCTGCGGTCACCGCTGTGGCATCGGCATCTACTTCTGTGTCTGCAGCATCCGGTGCCTCTGCTTCGTGTGGCTCAGACCCGTACTCTTCGGGCTGTGGGGCGATAGCGGCGCTGTCGATGTCGTCTACGGCATCATCGCTGTCGTCAGCAGACTCACCCGGCGCAGCGGCTGGCTCGGCACTCGGCGTAACCGTGTCAAAACCGGTGCGGATGCGTTCGAAATAGATGTCTTCAAGGCTCGGCGAACGGCGCTGCAAACTCGTGAGCGCAATGCCCGCTTCGGCAGCCGCGGCACCCACCGTTGTTGGGTCGCTGCCGCGCACCGTGAGTCCCGAGCGAAGAAGGTCGTAGTCGAGTTCGGCAGCGGCAAGGGCACGTGCCAGGCCAGCGCGGTCATCAGAATCAACGACAACAGGACCACCGGTGGGGTCGGCAAGTTCATCGATGCTGCCGTCAAAGAGCAGCCGTCCGTGCGAGAGCACAAGAACGTGGTCAGCGATGCGTTCAATCTCGCTAATCACATGTGAGCTCACCAGCACCGTGCGCCCCTCATCGGCAAGACGGCGCAGCAGTAGCCGCATCCAGCGGATGCCTTCCGGGTCGAGCCCATTGGCGGGCTCATCAAAAACAAGTGCGCCCGGGTCGCCCAGCAGTGCCGTCGCAACGCTCAGGCGCTGACGCATACCCAGCGAATAGGTACCGATTTTTGCGTCGGCGTCGTGTTCAAGACCAACGAGTGCCAGCACCTCATCAATACGGCTGAGGGGAATACCGTTGGCGCGCGCGGTGACCGTCAGCTGTCGCAGTGCCGTGCGGCGCGGACGATAGCCGGTGTCTTCCATAACAAACCCGACCGTACGCAGCGGCTGGCGAATCTGCGAAAATTCTTGACCACCAATAGTGGCCGTTCCCGCCGTCGCGCGCACCTGACCCAGCAGGATGCACAAAGACGTCGTTTTGCCTGCCCCATTAGGGCCGAGGAAACCCGTAACGGTTCCTGGTTCGATACGTGCTGAGAGGTCGTCGACCGCCGTGACGTCGCCAAATCGCTTCGTCACATGGGAGAACTCAATTAGCTGACCTTCGGGCATGCCCGTTCCTCCTCGTCGCCGGTTCTCTCTATCTTGTCGGAAACACCTGCATATCGGCTGTTCTTCGTGTGGGAGTCGCCGTATTCGTTGCCGACCAGGCTCTGGGTATCCGTGGTAGGTATTCGATCATGGATCCAGGTTTTGGCGGTAGCCTGACATTCGTGACCATCGACGTTCCCACCTCATCTGAACTTCTGCTCGCTCATCGAGAGAACTCCCTCGGGTGCATTACCCTCAACCGCCCGCGGGCGCTCAATGCGCTCAATCTCGAAATGATTGAGGCTTTTGCCGAGGTCCTTGAGCAGTGGCGCACCGACACTGATGTGCACATGGTGCTGCTGGAGGGCGCGGGAGAGCGAGGACTCTGCGCAGGGGGTGACATCCGGGTGCTGCATGAAAACATCACCTCGGGTGATGTCTCTTTGGCGCAAGAATTTTTTCGCACCGAGTACGCGCTGAACGCTGCCATCGCAGAGTTTCCCAAGCCGTTCGTGGCACTGCTTGACGGCATCACGATGGGTGGCGGTATCGGTGTGGGCGGCCATGCCGCTATTCGTGTGGTCACCGAGCGCTCGCAGTTGGCAATGCCCGAGACCCGCATCGGCTTTACCCCCGATGTTGGCGGTACCTGGCTGCTTGCGCATGCGCCAGGGCGAGTGGGCGAGTATTTGGCGTTGACGAGTGCATCAATGTCGGCAGCCGATGCTATCTATGCGGGCTTTGCCGACTACTTTGTTCCCTCGGATCGCCTGGATGGCCTGCGTGAAGCACTCGCCTACCGTGCTGATCCCGCAGGGCCCAGCGAACTGGTACTGCGGTTTGATGAGACCCCGGATGCTGCGCCCCTGGCCGAAGAACAGCAGTGGATTGACGAAGTGTTCTCGGCCGACACCGTCGCAGAAATTCGCGATCGACTGCGGGACATCGACCGTGACGCCGCACGGGCGGCCCTGACCGCTATAGAAGAGGTATCACCGACATCGTTGGTCGTGGCCCTCGATGCGGTTCGTGAGGCACGGGCCATGCCCGACCTGCGGGCGGCGCTTGCGGGCGAGTATCGCCGCGTGCTGTGGTTTGCCGAGCAGCATCCGGATCTCGTGGAGGGAATTCGCGCGCAGGTTATCGATAAAGATCGCGCACCCCGCTGGCAACCTGCAACAATTGATGACCTCACGAATGACGCCGGGGCAGCGGCGCGTGATTTTCGTCCCGCAGTAGGACTGTGGGATAGCAACGACTAACCGCCGACTGACCGCGAAGGGCACACCAGTGCTAGGAAAACTTCTTCTCCGATATCTGGTCCGTTATAAGTGGCTGCTGCTGGGTGTGCTGGTGTTTCAGTTCACGGCAGCGATGGCAGCCCTATATTTGCCCACCCTCAACGCCGAAATCATTAATGAGGGCGTAGCGAAGGCCGACACCGCCTATATCTGGAAGCACGGCGCGTTTATGCTCGCGGTGTCGTTCGGCCAGATTCTTGCTTCGATCATTGCCACCCTGTGTGCGGCACGAGCAGCGATGGCGCTCGGGCGCGATGTGCGGGCCGATGTCTTTTCACGCGTGAGCAGTTTTTCGGAGCGCGAGGTTTCGCAGTTTGGTGCGGGCTCGCTCATTACTCGCAACACGAACGATGCGCAGCAGGTGCAGATGCTGGCCATGATGGGCGCAACAATGTTTGTGACAGCGCCGCTGCTGGCCATCGGCGGCATCATTATGGCGGTGCGGCAAGACGTAGGGCTCAGCTGGCTGATCGCTATTTCTGTGCCTGTGCTGTTGGTCTTGGCCATTATTGTGATCAGCCAGATGGTGCCGCTGTTCCGCCGCAACCAGAACATGCTCGACACCATCAACCGCATTATGCGTGAGCAGTTGACAGGCGTGCGCGTCGTGCGCGCCTTTGTTCGCGAGCGGGTAGAAGAAGAACGATTCCGTTCGGCGAACACCGATCTTATGATCGTGGGCCGCAACATCGGATCACTGTTTGTGCTGCTGTTTCCGCTGTTCATGCTTGTTCTTAACGTGACCGTTGTGGGCGTCATCTGGTTTGGTGGCGTGGAGGTCGATGCCGGAAACGTTGAGATCGGTACCCTCTTTGCCTTTATGCAGTACGTGGGGCAGATCATGATGGGCGTGATCATGTCGAGCTTTATGGCCATGATGATTCCGCGCGCCGCGGTCTCTGCCGAACGTATTGGCGAGGTGCTCGAGGCCGAAACTTCGATGGAACGCCCCGAACATGGCATCACTGCTTTTACGGCGCCGGGACAGGTTGTTTTTGACGACGTGGAGTTCACTTATCCCGGAGCCGAAGCACCGGTTCTTACCGGTATAAGCTTTGCTGTGCAACCGGGACAGACCGTCGCGATCGTGGGTTCAACAGGCTCGGGTAAAACAACACTGATCTCGCTCATTCCCCGCCTTTTCGATGTCACTGCAGGTGCTGTGCGAGTGGGCGGCGTCGATGTGCGCGAAGCCGATGTCGACCATCTGTGGCAGAGCATCGGGCTTGTGCCGCAGCGCCCGTTCTTGTTTACAGGAACGGTGGCGTCGAATCTGCGCTACGGCCGTGAAGAGGCATCCGACGACGAACTGTGGAAGGCGCTAGAGATTGCTCAGGGCCGCGACTTTGTCGAAGCGATGCCGGAAGGCCTCCACTCGCGCATCGCTCAGGGCGGCACGAATGTTTCTGGTGGGCAGCGACAGCGTCTCGCCATTGCGCGGGCGATTGTGCACCAGCCCGACATCTTGCTCTTTGACGACTCATTCTCGGCACTCGACCTGACGACCGATGCACGGTTGCGGCAGGCGCTCTGGCGTGAACTGCCGAACGTGACCAAGGTGGTTGTCGCGCAGCGTATTTCGACAATTACCGACGCCGACCAGATCGTTGTTCTCGACGGCGGCACCATGGTGGGCGCGGGAACACACAGCGAACTGCTGGCCACCAATGAGACCTATCAAGAGATCGTCGAATCGCAGCTGGGGGTAGACGCATGAGCGACAGCCGCGAAAACGCGACCGTAGAAATCGACGACGAGCGCGAAAAAGAACTCGCCGAGCAGGCACGCCAAGACGGTGGCGGCTGGGACGGACCAGCCGCCGGAAAAGCCGACCACTTTTGGCCGAGCTTTACCCGCATGATTGGGCTGCTCAAACCCTCGGCAATCTGGCTCGCCCTGGTTTCGCTGTGTGGAGCGATCGGTGTTGTACTCGCTGTTATCGCACCGAAGGTGCTGGGTGAGGCCACCAACGCTGTGTACGAGGGCTTTATTTCGCGTGCGCTGGGTAGCGATATGGCGGGATTCCCCGGTTTTCCTGCCGGAACCTCACGCGAAGAGGTCGTTGACGCTCTGCGGCAGGCAGGGCAAGACACCTTTGCCGACATGGTCGGCGCCATGGACAACTTCTCTGTCGGCGCTGGTGTCGACTTTGACCGCCTGCGCTCCATCATTGTTGGCGTTCTGGCCATCTATGTCGGTTCTGCACTGCTGTCGTGGCTGCAGGGCTACGTGATCAACGTCATTATGGTGCGCACCATGTGGCGCCTGCGTGAAGACGTCGAAGCGAAGATCAACCGTTTGCCGCTGGCCTACTTCGACCGTGTGCAGCGCGGTGAGCTTATCTCGCGCGTGACTAACGACATCGACAACATCACCCAGACCATGCAGCAGTCGCTCTCGGGCGCACTCACCTCGATTCTTACCGTGGTCGGTGTGCTGGTGATGATGTTCTCGATTTCGTGGCAGCTGGCACTCGTAGCGCTCATTGCGCTGCCGCTTATGGGCGTCATTTTCGGAATCATCGGCCCGCGCTCGCAAAAGGCTTTCGGTGTGCAGTGGCGCAAGGTGGGCCGCTTGAACGCCCGCGTCGAAGAAGCATTCTCGGGGCACGCACTCGTGAAGGTTTTTGGCCGCGAGCAAGATGCGCTTGACCGCTTTCAAGAAGAAAACGAAGAACTCTTTGAAGCCAGCTTTAAAGCACAGTTCCTCTCGGGCATCATCATGCCGGCCATGACGTTTGTCGGCAGCCTCACGTATGTGGGCATTGCTGTGCTGGGCGGGCTCATGGTTGCCAGCGGCAACCTGCGCCTGGGCGATGTGCAGGCGTTTATCCAGTATTCGCAGCAATTCACGCAACCGTTGAGCGAACTGGGTGGCATGGCCGCCGTTGTGCAGTCGGGGACGGCCTCGGCCGAGCGGGTGTTCGACTTCCTCGACGCCGAAGAGCAAGATCCGGATGCCGATGACGCACCGACCGTGGATGAGGGCCAGGGCGTGATCGAATTCGATGGCGTGAGTTTCTCATATAGCGACGACCAGCCACTGATCAGCGACCTGTCGTTCCGGGTGGAACCCGGGCAAACAGTGGCGATTGTCGGGCCGACCGGGGCGGGGAAAACAACGCTGGTCAACCTGATCATGCGTTTTTATGAGCTTGACGGTGGCCGTATCTTGCTCGACGGGCAGAACATTGCCGAGATGACCCGCGAAGACCTGCGCTCACGCACAGGCATGGTGTTGCAAGACCCGTGGCTTTTTGCCGGAACGATTCTGGAGAATATTCGCTACGGCAAGTCGACCGCCAGCGATGCTGAGGTGTATGCGGCCGCAGAAGCGACGTATGTCGACCGTTTTGTGCATGCGCTGCCCGAGGGCTATGACACGGTTCTCGAAGAAGACGCATCGAATGTTTCGGCCGGTGAGCGCCAGCTGATCACGATCGCGCGGGCGTTTGTCTCTGAGCCGTCGATTCTCATTCTTGATGAGGCGACCTCGGCCGTCGATACGCGTACCGAACTCTTGCTACAGAACGCCATGGCCGCGCTGCGCGAGGGTCGCACATCGTTCGTGATCGCCCACCGGTTGTCAACGATTCGTGACGCCGACCTCATTCTGGTGATGGAGCACGGCGATATTGTAGAAAAGGGCAACCACGAAGAACTGATTGCTGCGCGCGGAGCCTATTGGCGGCTGTATCAGTCACAGTTTGAAGAGGCTGCCACCGATATCGATGCCGAAGAGGCGATGACAGGGTCGCTGCCCGTGGTTACTGCCGACGAGGCAGCACCAGGGTCACCTGCGTAATCCCCTGCGCAACGGCCCTGCTTAGTTCACGCCTCTAGCCGGTGAGACCGAGGAGTTCGAGCGGGTGTGTGAGGCGCCACCACAGGCTGGGGTCGGGTACATCGTTTGTGAGCACCACATCGACCGTGGCCGTGTTGATGGGGCCGGTCACGCTCAGAGTGCCGACGCTGCTGCCACGCTGACGGTCGTTGCCGACAGTCAATTCGGTGTCGACCGTGGGCGTTGCGGCGTTCCACAGTACGACCTGTGCAGCGTCGCGCGTAACGATGTCGGCAGAGGATCCCCAGGGTGTTTCGATGCTGCCAACGGGTGTTTCGGCGGCAATCGTGGGCGCTTCAGCCTGCGCGTGTAGCTGGGCTTCTGCCTGCCGGTACAGGTCGCGGGTGACGTCGACTCGGGCGTCACTGTCTTCTTGACCAAGAACAGAAATGAAGATGCGCACGGTGGCATCGCCAATCGTGACTTCCTTGGCGGAGAGCAGGTTGTAGTGGTCGTCGTTGGTGCCGGTTTTTACGCCCAGCATCCCGGGGTCACTGAGCAGTCGGTTGGTGTTCTTGACCTCGCCGGCCCCCGGAATCTCGGTCTCTTGTGTCGCAACGATGGGGCCCAGCACGGGGTGTTCTACGGCGAGTTCTGCCAGTTGCAGTAGCGATCGCGGCGTTGCCGTATTGCCCCAGCCGATCCCCGAGGGGTTTTCCAGCTCGACGCCGCTAATGCCCTGTTCGGCCAGCCACTCCTCGCCGGCGACAACAAAGTCGTCGTCGCTGCCCCAAATTTCTTGCGAGAGCCTATCGGCATAGTTATTGGCAGAGCCGAGCATGATGCCTTCAATGAGCTGATATTCGCTCAGGCTGCCGTCGACGGGAACATCTAACGCCGACTGGTCACTCCACAGGTACTGCCAAAAGTCGTAGCTGTCTTCTTCGGTGAAAAAGAACTCGGGGCCGGTCTCGCCCTCTTCTAGCGGAAGCGCATCGAGGGCGGCGAGCACCGTGACGACCTTGGTGATGCTGGCCATGGGTGTGGGTTCTTCTGACGACGCGACAGCGTTGATGTTTTCTACCCCCACCGCTGCGCTGCCACGCTCGGGCCACGTAAACGAGGCCGCTGGAGCAGGGGCCGCGGTAACGCTGAGCGACGTCACTGTGGGGGCAACAGCATCGAGTGGCCATAGCGCCGCGGCAGCACCATAGGCTGCTGCCGAAACCACCGTGATGAGGGGCGGCAAAAAAACGCTCGGGCGTTTCCACTGTGACCGCTCAGGAAAGTCGGCGAGTAGGTCGGCAGACGCCCGATGTCCGGGGGGAAGAGGGCCTAAAGATGCTCCTGCGCCCGGTAACCCGGTGACTGTTGATTCGTCGACCCACGACAATGCCATACCGGATGCTACCGCGTTGGCCTGGGGCTCTGACAGCTCAGGCTTGTGCGCCACTTCTTCTACCGGATCAGCAGGTTCTTCACTACTGAGCACGCCGAAAGTGGCCGTGAGCACGCCGGGTTCGGGGGCGTCGCCCTGCGTTATGGGCGGCGTGGGGGCTGCGGCATCCGGAAACAGTGTGTCGTTGTGGAAGGGCGAGGTAAAAAGCGCAGGAGGTTGCTCAAATAACCCCTCGGGCGGTGGATCGTTGGGTGTCTGTGACGCAGCTGCTTCGCGGGCAGCGCGCGACTCCCGACGTGTCCTGTGCCGTGGGGGAGGAGCGGCAGCGGTGTCGTCGACGGTCATCGCTTTCTACGGTACCTAACTCCACCTGAGTGCGGGAGTCGAATAAATACATACCGGATGCCACCCGAGATAAAGCGGGCTATGCTGGCAGCACAACCACGGGAGTCCGGTATTTCGGGCTGAGAGGAAGCGACCCGCGCTTCGACCGTCGAACCTGATCTGGATCATGCCAGCGCAGGGAGGAGAGTATATGAGTACGTCTACGTCACCCATCCGTACCGTGCAGGAGCACGGTGATTCTGCGAAACAATCGCGCTCGCTGCGGTGGCGCGTTGTTGACATCGTTGTAGCCAGCGTTATCGCCGTGGCCTGCGCCGCCGTGTTTCTCGTGTGGAACGTGGGCTACGAGGTGCCCAGCGCGTTCTTGAAGCCGCTTGTGCCCGGATTGCAGGGTCTGTTGGCGGGGCCGTGGCTCTTTGCCGGTGTGCTGGGCGCGATCATTATTCGTAAACCGGGCGCAGCCCTGTATACCGAATTGGTAGCGGCCACTATCTCTGCCCTGGTGGGTAACTCGTGGGGTCCGCTCACCATCGCCTCAGGAATCGTGCAGGGGCTGGGTGCTGAGCTGATCTTCCTCGCGTTTCTCTATGGCGTGTGGCGTTTGCCGGTTGTTTTGCTTGCCGGGGCCGGAACAGGCCTGGCGTGCGGCATTAACGACCGCATTCTCTGGTATCCGGGCGCCGACACACTGTTTACTACCGTCTATATTTCGTCAACAACCATCTCGGGCATTGTGATCGCAGGTCTCGGGTCGTGGCTGATTGCGCGTGCTCTGGCAGCCACCGGCGCTCTCAACCGATTCGCTGCCGGCCGCGAAACAACCGCCCGGGTATGACCGCATCGGGTTCTCCCGCACGTCTGGAGGCCCACGGTTGGGGGTGGCGCTATGCCACTCGCCGGGCGTGGGCCCTGCGTGATGTGAGCGTTCGCATCGAACCGGGCGAGCGCGTGCTGCTGCTCGGTGCATCGGGATCGGGTAAGTCGACGCTTCTGCAGGGTTTCGGCGGTGTTCTCGGCGGCGCCGATGAGGGTGAGGAGCAGGGCGCTGTGCTGGTTGATGGCGCCGCGGCCAGCAGCATCCGGGGTCGTGTGGGGATGGTTTTGCAAGATCCCGATACCCAGACGATTCTGGCGCGCGTGGGTGATGACGTTGCCTTCGGCTGCGAAAACTTAGGTGTTGCGCGTGACGACATTTGGTCGCGCGTGCACGAGGCTTTGCACCGGGTGGGGCTGGATGTTGCTCTTGACCGGTCGACGTCAGCGCTATCGGGTGGACAAAAGCAGCGACTGGCTCTTGCCGGTGTGCTGGCGATGCAGCCCGGCGCTATTTTGCTCGACGAGCCGACCGCCAACCTCGACCCAGAGGGCGTTACGGAGGTGCGTGATGCTGTCGCGGCGGCGCTGGAGGCGACCGGCGCAACCCTCGTGGTAATTGAGCACCGCATCGAGGCGTGGCTGCCCGTGGTCGACCGCGTGATTGTGCTGGGCCGCGACGGCGACAGCACCGTGGTAATTGCCGATGGCAGTCCACGTGAGGTGCTCGAAGAGCGCGGTGCAGAGCTGGCCGTGGCGGGCGTGTGGGTTCCGGGGCATCCGCCCGCCTGGCCCGCAGCACCCCAGAAGCCTGCGGGCGAAGTGCTCATAGAGACGCACGAGCTGACCGTGTCTCGGCAGCGCGGCGTGCCTGTTGCTGGTCCGTTCACGCAGCAGGTGCGTGCGGGTGAGGCCGTTGCCATCGTGGGGCCCAATGGTGCGGGTAAATCGACGCTCGGTCTCACCATGGCCGGCCTTATTTCTGGCGAGAACGGTAGCGTGCAGGCTTCGGTGGCACTTCGAGGTAGCGAAAGCAGCAACCCTTTTCGATGGTCGTCGCGTGCACTCCTCACCCGCATCGGAACAGTGCTGCAGAGCCCCGAACACCAGTTGCTGGCGAAAACGGTGCGCGAAGAACTCGCGATCGGTCCGCGCGCACTGGGGCTGACCGACCAAGAAATCACTGACCGCACCGACGAACTACTCGAACGCCTACGGCTAGCCCGGCTTGCCGAAGCAAACCCCTACACACTCTCGGGTGGCGAGAAGCGACGCCTCACCGTCGCCGCCATGCTGGCGACCAGACCCCGGATGCTGGTGCTTGACGAACCCACCTTCGGCCAAGACTCCCGCACGTGGGCCGAACTCGTGGCGCTCATCGCCAGTATTCGCGACCAGGGGGCGGGTGTTGTTGCAATCACGCATGACCGCGATGTTGTGCGTGCCCTGCAGGCGCGAGCGATCGAGGTGGCAGCATGAGCATTATGACAGCGCCCGAGCGCCGCATCCAGCGCCGCGGACCGATCGCTGGCCGCAGTGCGCTCGCAAAATTGGCTGCAGCCCTGCTCGTGAGTGTGCCGCTCGTCGTGAGCATCGACGTACTCTCGGCCACCGTTGCACTGGCACTTGAGATACCGATCCTTGTGCTCTCGGGCCTGACGCTCCGGGAATTCTGGTTACGCACGGCAGTGCTGTGGTTTGCTGCCCCCACCGGTGCATTAACCATTGCGCTCTACGGTGAAACCAGCGGCACCGTGCATTTTCAGTGGCTGTTTATGCAGGTCAGCGATGGTTCGCTGGCGCTCGCAGCAGCTACGGGCGTGCGTATTCTTGCTATCGGCTTGCCCGCCATCTGTCTCTTCGCCACCGTTGACCCGACCGACCTGGCCGACGACCTCGCGCAGCGTGCCCGACTACCCGCCCGTTTTGTGCTCGGTGCGCTGGCGGGAATGCGCATGCTGGGGTTGCTTGTTGACGACTGGCGTGCGCTGGGCCTTGCGCGCCGCGCGCGCGGAGTAACCGATCAGGGTCGCATCCGGAGAGCCTTGGGCATGGTTTTTGCCCTGTTTGTTCTCGCGATCCGCCGTGGCTCATCGCTGGCAACAGCGATGGAAGCACGCGGCTTTGGCGGCACCGCGGCACGCACGTGGGCGCGGCCCTCGGTATGGACACGCGCAGACACGGTGCTTGTGGCAATCGCCGTACTCATCCCGACAATCGCCCTTACAGCGGCCGTCGTATTTGGCACCTGGAACTTTATTATCGGGCCCTCCGGGCGCTGACCCTCTGGCCGATTAGCCCAGTAGCTTGCGCAGTTCTTGTTCGAGGACGACCACGTTATTGTGTGCGGTGTCGTGTGCCGAGAACACGAGAGTGACGGTTTTCTTGTCGCGCAGGGTGTCGACTAGTTCGTGCAGCGCAGACGACGAATCGCCGTGCAGTTCTGCGCGATATTTTTTCTGAAACTCGGGCCAAAAATCGCTGTCGGCGTGCAGCTTCTTGCGAAGCTCGTCACTGGGGGCAACCTCTTTCGCCCACAGGTCGATGCGCGCATCTTCTTTGGATATTCCGCGCGGCCACAGTCGGTCAACAAGCACACGGAATCCATCAGAAGCAGCGGCGTCGTCGTAGGCACGTTTGCTATTGAGATCCATAACCCCAGCAAACACCCGCGCAGCACCTGTGTCTAGAGCGAGCAGCGGGATGGGAGAAACAGAAGCGCGTATGCTGGATCGCAGTTGCCACTTTGCTCTGTTCGAAGGAGAACCGGATGCAGATTGCAGAAACAAGCGCACTCATTACCGGAGGCGCCAGCGGCCTGGGCCTTGCAACGGCCCGTCGCCTCGCGACCGCCGGAGCCCACCCCGTCATCGTTGATTTAGCGTCGTCGCAGGGAGCCAAAGTTGCGTCAGAACTCGGCGGCACGTTCGTTGCCACCGATGTCACCAACGACGACGACGTGCGCAACGCCGTACAGTTGGCGACGGCTGCGGCACCGCTGCGCATCGTGGTCAACTGTGCGGGTATTGCGCCGCCTGCCAAAGTGCTCGACCGCGAAGGTAACCCGGCGTCGTCGGCCGACTTCGCAAAAATCGTGCAGGTGAACCTGGTGGGCACGTTCGCTGTTATTGCGCAGGCGGCGGCGGCCATGGCTCAGCAGCATCCGGATGCAGCAGGTGAGCGCGGTGTGATTGTTAATACGGCGAGCGTCGCCGCCTTCGACGGACAAATCGGTCAGCCCGCCTATTCGGCGTCGAAGGGTGGCGTGCACGCCATGACGCTGCCGATTGCGCGTGAACTGGCACGCCACCACATTCGGGTGTGCACGATTGCGCCCGGCATTATGGAAACACCCATGCTCGCGGGGCTGCCGCAGGCCGCCCAAGATTCGCTCGGCCAGCAGGTGCCGTACCCGCAACGACTCGGCAAGCCAGAGGAGTATGCGGCGCTCGTGCAGCATATTGTCGAAAACGATTATCTCAATGGCGAGACCATTAGGCTCGACGGCGCTATTCGAATGGCGCCCAAATAAGCAGGCTGTGGCGACGCCCGTGCGCGCCCCGATACGAGGAGCACCATGACTGATACGACCAAGCCTCTGCAGGGCACAACCATTCTCATGTCGGGCGGCAGCCGGGGGATCGGTCTGGCCATTGCGTTGCGCGCCGCGGCCGATGGGGCCAATATTGCGCTGCTGGCAAAGACTGACACGCCGCATCCGAAGCTTGAAGGCACGATTCATACGGCTGCCGAGCAGATTCAGCAGGCCGGCGGGCAGGCGCTTCCGATTGTGGGTGATGTGCGCGACGACGACATGGTTACCGAGGCCGTGATGACCACGGCGGGCGAGTTCGGCGGCGTCGACGTGATCATTAACAATGCCAGTGTCATCGATCTTTCGCCGTCGATGGACCTCGCGGTAAAAAAGTACGACCTCATGCAAGACGTCAACGTGCGTGGAACATTTATGCTGTCGCGCGCGGCTATACCGATGCTGCGAGAGTCGGCGAATCCGCACATTGTGTCGCTCTCACCGCCCCTCAACCTGTCACCCAAATGGCTGGGCGCTCACACGGGATACACGCTGGCCAAATACGGCATGACAATGGTGACGCTGGGGCTTGCCGCCGAGTTCGCCGACGACGGTATTGCCGCCAACACGCTGTGGCCGCGTACCACCATCGCGACAGCCGCCGTGCAAAACCTATTGGGTGGCGACCGTGTGATGGCCGCCAGCAGAACGCCCGAAATTTATGCGGATGCCGCCTATGAGGTGATCACGCAACCATCGCGGAAGCGCACGGGCGAAACCCTCATCGTTGAAGATGTACTCGAGCAGGCCGGTGTCACCGATTTCTCGCGATACGCCGCCGTGCCGGGTACGCCCGACGACAAACTGTTCCCCGATATTTTTCTTGACTAGGCAGGTGTCGCGCTAGATCAACAGATACAGCGACCCGACGACCGTCAGCACAATAACGATGCGGTCAAACAGCTGCTGGTTGATGCGCGACGCCACCGCGAGCCCGATGAGTGCGCCGATCACGACGCCGGGTGCGAGCACGGCGTCCATGATGAGCACTGAGGGAGTAAACAGGCCAATCCCGGCAAGAAACGGAACCTTCATCAGGTTCACGATCGCAAAAAACCAGGCTGCGGTGCCAAGAAAGACTTTGATGGGTGCGCGGGTGGCCAAAAAATACATCGACATCACGGGGCCACCCGCATTAGCGACCATGGTGGTAAACCCACCAAGACTGCCGTAACCGGCCGCCGTCAGCCATCCGGTGCGAACAGTATTTTCTGACACCGGATGCCGCCGACGCCACAGCGTGAGCGCAATCATTGCCAGCAGAATAACGGCAATACCGCGGCGCACAACGGTGTCGTTACCCAGTGCAAGAAAAGCGAAACCCGCTAGTAGCCCCGCGACGACCGCGGGTGCGAGGCGAACGAGTGTGGGCCAGTGGGCATGCCTGCGGTAGGCGATGAGAGCAAAAACATCGCCGACAATGAGCAGCAACAGCATAGCTGCGGTCGAGGTGCGCGCCGGCAACACAGTGGCCAACAGAGCAATCGACAGGATGCTGGCGCCAGGCAGCGCGGTTTTTGAGACTCCGATAATGACCGCACCGATGGCTAGAAGCCCCCAAGCCACCAGCGACAGCTCGGGCATTAGGAACGAACCGCAGCCAAAGCCTGGGCGAAGTGGTGGGCGCGCTGTTCGAGCTCCGACCAGTCGGCACGGGCAATGGCCGTGGAGTTGGCCAGGTCTCCGCCGGCACCAACAGCCACGGCACCCGCCGCGAACCAGTCGGCCAGGTTGGTGGGCTTAACGCCACCGGTGGGCATAAGAGGGGCATCCGGGAAGGGGCCGCGCAGCGCACCCAGGTAGGCCGGGCCACCCAGCGACGCAGGAAAAATCTTGACAACATCAACACCGAGCTGCAGGGCGGCCATCACTTCGGTGGGCGTGAGTGCGCCGCTCATGACGACCTTGCCGGTGTCAACCATCGTTTGGGTGAGCGCGGGCAGCGTGCCGGGACTCACAAGAAACTCGGCCCCAGCCTCGGCCGAGGCCTCGGCCTGCTCAGGGGTGGTGATAGTGCCCGCACCGACAACAATGCTGTCGCCGTGGCGCTGGAGGAGTTCACGAATAACAGCAGGGGCATCCGGAGTAGAAAAAGTGACTTCGATTCCTGTGACCCCGCCGCGGATAATCGCCTCGGCCGAATCGATAGCCGCTTCGGGGGAGGGAGCGCGAAGAACAGCGAGTACTCCTGCAGCGCGAGTGCGAGCAAGGCGATCAGTCATGGGGGATCCTTTCGGCGAGAACGGGGCGTGCTTGCCATCTTCGCAGGTTGTTTGTCACCGTGCGCATGACTATTCTGCCGCACCCTTTCAGCAGCGCTCGCGTACCCTGTAATCATGGCTGCCTCGAACAATCCGCCCGCTCAGCGTGCACAAACCACCGCGCAGGTGCGTCCGCGCACCGAGGGTTGGACGCAGAAGAAAGATGCCGAGGGGCGTCCGCTGCTGCAGTTTGCCAGCCCGCGTCGCGGTAAACCGCCCGTGCACCTGGCCGATCTCACCCCGCAGGAGCGTATCGAAAAGGTTAAAGAGCTCGGTCTTCCCGGGTTTCGGGCCAAACAGTTGTCGACGCACTATTTTCGGCACTACACCAGCGACCCGGCAGAGATGACTGACCTGCCGGCGGCGCAGCGAGAAGAACTGGTGACAGGGCTCATGCCGCCGCTCATGACCGAGGTGCGCAGGCTGCAGACCGACCGCGGCGACACGATTAAGTTTTTGTGGCGGCTGCACGATGGTGCTCTGGTTGAGTCGGTGCTGATGCGTTACCCCGGCCGCATCACCCTGTGTGTGTCGAGCCAAGCCGGATGCGGCATGAACTGTCCGTTCTGTGCCACCGGCCAGGCGGGGCTGACGCGCAATATGTCGACGGCCGAGATCGTCGAGCAGATCGTGCGTGCTAACCGTGCGATTGCGCAGGGCGAGCTGGGTGGCAAGCGGCGCGATGACAACAGCATGGAACGCGTGTCAAACATTGTTTTTATGGGCATGGGAGAACCCCTGGCCAATTACAAGCGCGTCATGGACGCGGTGCGCGTGATGGTTGCCGAGCAGCCGCACGGGCTGGGTATGAGTGCGCGTGGTATTACGGTGTCGACCGTGGGGCTGGTGCCAGCTATTCGCAAGCTCTCGGACGAAAACATTCCCGTGACTTTTGCTCTGTCTCTGCATGCGCCCGATGATGAGCTTCGTGACGAGCTTATTCCTGTCAACTCGCGATGGAAGGTCGATGAAGCACTCGATGCGGCACGCGAATATTTTGAGAAGACCGGACGCCGGGTCTCTATTGAATACGCCCTCATCAAAGACATGAACGACCACCCGTGGCGTGCCGATCTGCTGGCCAAGAAGCTGAATGAGCGTGGCCGCGGCTGGGTGCATGTGAACCCGATTCCGCTCAACCCCACGCCGGGCTCGGTGTGGACGTCGTCAGAACCTGCCGTGCAAGACGAGTTTGTGCGCCGATTGAACGATGCGGGTGTGCCCACAACACTGCGTGATACGCGCGGTAAAGAGATCGACGGCGCATGCGGGCAGCTTGTTGCCACGACAGAAGACGAGCAGGCAGCAGCCAAACTCGCCTGAGTACTCACTGTCGTTACCAGGTGCCGGTGCTCAAAAACGTTTCCATGCGGTTGCGGTGGTCGTCCAGGCTCCAGCCCTGGTTGGCCACCCAATCGTCGTTGTAATACGTGTCGGTGTAGCGTGTGCCGCTGTCACAAATGAGGGTGACGACGCTGCCGGTTTCTCCCGCAGCCAGCATGCGGGCAATCAGTGAGAAAGCACCGTACAGGTTGGTGCCGGTCGAGCCGCCTGCCCAGTGCAGGGTGTGGTCGCGCAGCAGTCGAATGGCGGCGATCGATGCGGCATCCGGCACCTGAATCATTTCGTCAATAACGCCCGGTACAAACGACGGTTCCATGCGCGGGCGGCCAATGCCTTCAATGCGCGAGGGCACACCGGATGCCGCAGTGTTGCCTTTCCACGCGTCGTAAAACGCCGAGCCCTCGGGGTCAACGACAGCAATTTTGGTTTCGTGGCGGCAATACCGCACATAGCGGCCAAACGTTGCGCTCGTTCCTCCCGTGCCCGCACCCACCACAATCCATTGGGGTACCGGATGCCGCTCGAGAGCTAACTGGCTGAACACGCTCTCGGCAATGTTGTTGTTGCCACGCCAGTCGGTAGCACGCTCGGCATACGTGAACTGGTCGAGATAGTGGCCGTCACAGCCTGAGGCGAGACGACGGGCCTCGGGCGAGATGTCTTCGGCGCGGTCAACAAAATGGCAGCGGCCGCCATAAAACTCGATAAGGTCAATTTTTTCTTGACTGGTCGAATGCGGCACGACCGTAATGAACTGCAGGCCCAGCATGCGCGCAAAATAGGCCTCCGATACCGCGGTAGAGCCACTCGACGACTCGACCAGGGTGGTGCCCTCACGGATGAGTCCGTTCACCAGCCCATACAGAATGAGCGACCGGGCCAGCCGATGCTTGAGTGAACCGGTGGGGTGCACCGATTCATCTTTAAGGTAAAGATCGATATTCCACTGCGCGGGCAGGGGAAAGACATGCAGGTGCGTGTCGGCGGAGCGGTTGGCATCGGCCTCTAGCATCCGGATCGCAGAACTTACCCAGGCGCTCATGTACTGAGCGTACCTGCCAGCGCCAGCGGTGACACGCTACCCGTCGGTGTAACCGCCCTCTCCTGTTGTTCCGTCGTACCGGAACACGCGGTCTTCGCTGAACGTGATGGTGATGTCGTCGCCCAGCGGTGTCTCCGACAAAAACAGCTCTTCCAGTTCTTGCGTGCGCTCGTAGTAGCGATTGGCGGTGGCGTCATCAACGCCCCACAACGTGGCAGCCTTCATATCGGTGAGAAAGAAAATGAAGGCCTGGTAGGCAGTGGTGTTGAACTCATTGCGAGGAATCTGCTGCCACAGCGAACCATTCGCATACGACGCCTTATATTCCTCGATCGTGCCCTCGAGGTAGTCCTGAATATTGTCGGCGTTCGGCACCGATTCTTGAGGTTCTTCGGCCTCGTCGGATTCTTCAGCGGCGGCCGGTGGTGGCGTCGATGGTGCACTCGGCGAACTCGTGGGTGCTGCATCAGGCGGAGTTTCGATGCCTGCGGGTGTGAGAAACGTGATGCCCAAGAAGATGAGCCCGCCCAGTAGAAGAAGCACGAGCATTCCGACGGGAAGACCAATCGTGACCCAGGCGCGTGAACGCTCGGCAGGGTTCGGCTGTTCAGGGCGCGAATAGGGGGCAAAGGGGTTTTCCGGATGCGGTGGCGGCGCACCGTACTGCTGGGGCGCACCGTACTGCTGGGGTGCACCGTACTGCTGGGGTGCCGCGGGCTGCTGCGGAGGAGGCCCGCCCGCAGGCGTGTTCGGGGTGGAGCTGTGGGGTGGGGGTGGCGGAGGGGGAAACGCAGAGTTCGACATGATGGTTTTTCTGAATCAGAGAAGAGGCTTGTCGTGGCTGCTGGCGTATAAGACGCCGCGGATGGTGAAGCGGAGCCCCTCGCGTGCGGTTTCAATGGTGACTCGTTCGGGGTCGGCCAGCATGTGCAGGGTGACGCCGTCGAGATAGGCCAGCAGTGTGGTGGTGGCGGGTTCGATGGTAGCCGGTGAAACTGAACCCTCGGTGGCCAGCGTGTGCAGCCATCGCCGGACGGCCTGGGCCCCGATCTTCTGCGCGTGCACAATGAGGCGCTGATGGGCAGGGGCAGCCTGTGGTCCGAGCGCCGACGAGTATCCGGCAAACCACATGCTGGCAAAGCCCGGCGGAAGCTCGTCAAAGGGCAGAAACTGGTAGAGGCATTCATACAGCCGGTCAGCCGGATCCACGGTGGCGTCGTGAATGCGGCGGTCGGTGAATGAGGCCGTCATCATGGCCTCTGCCAGTGCTTCATGAAGCTCGGCCTGCGTGGCAAAGTAGTGGCGCAGCGTGCTGGGCGCAATACCTGCCGCGGCTGCTACGGCGCGAACACTCACGTGATCGAGGCCCTGGTCGGCGGCAATGGTGCGTGCTGCATCGAGAATTTGCTCTCTGCGGTTCGTGACTGCCATGCATCTATAGTACAGTGTGTTAGCACAGCGTACTAGTACGGTGTGCTAAAGCATCGACTGGCTGCGAAAGATACCGGCCCAACAAGGAGACACCGAATGATTCAGGCGCTACAAGACTTCGCCGCTTCTTTTCCCGCATGGTCGCAGTGGCTGGTCGTGGCACTGCTCGCCGCCATCCCCTTTGTAGAGTCGTACTTCGGTTCGGCGATCGGTGTGGCAATCGGGCTGCCGCCGGTTATTGCCGTCGTAATGGCCGTCATCGGCAACACTGTCTCGATGCTCGTCTTTGTTTATGCCGGAGCCAGCATCCGGGAACGCAGAAAGCGCAAGCGCCCCGAAGAACAAACTTCGGCCAAGAGTGAACGACTGCGGCGCATGTTCGATCGCTTCGGTGTTCCCGGTGTCTCGCTGCTGGGGCAAACCGTGCTTCCCAGCCAAATCACCTCGGGCGCGATGGTCGGCTTTGGTGCGTCGCGCAACCGGGTCATCATCTGGCAGATTGTGTCGATCATTATGTGGGGTGCAATTTTTGCCGCACTCGTGACCCTCGGCCTCGACCTGGCGAAACTGCGCTAAAGACCGCGCAGCCTCGTCATCCGGTTCAGCCTCGTCACACCGATAGCGTGCTTGCTCGCGAGGCCTCACCCGTGCGATCAATACGCAACAGCGTGGCGTGCGACTGCTCGCGGTGCAGATGAAACTCAAAACGCGAGCGGTCACCGCGATGGTGGGCAACAAAATATTCGATGGGCCGACCGGATGCCTCGCGACTTATGCTGCGCAGACGCAGTAGCGCTGCCCCCGTCGAAACACCGAGGTGACGCGCCTGCTCGTGTGAGGCCACCGTGGCCTCGGCCGAGCGCACACCATGGGTCACAACAAAACCGTGGGATGCCAGCATCCGGTACAGCGAAGCCGTGCGCAGATTGGCGCCGAGGGTAATTTCTCCCACATCCATCGGCATCCACGTGGTCGATAGCGACCACGGTTCGCCGTCAACGTGCCGCAGACGCTGCAACACAACAACGGGGCTGCCGGGATCGACTTCGAGGGCGGCAGCAACCGCTTCGTCGGCAGCGACCCTTTCGTGGCGAAGCACATCACTCAGCACGGTGCCGCCACGGGCAGCAACCTCGTCGTACAGGCCGATGAGCGTGTGCGCGAGCGATTCGCTCGTGCGAGGGCGCGCCACAAAAGTGCCTTTACCCTTAACCCGTTCAATAATGCCCTCGTGTTCTAACTGGGCAAGAGCCTGGCGCACCACGGTGCGCGAAATGCCATATTTTTCGCACAGTCGATGCTCGCCCGGAAGCGGGTCGCCCGGTCGCAGAGCATCGTGATCAATGCTGGCAATAATGATGCGCCGCAGCTGGTCGTACATGGGCGCAGCAGACAGCCGATCAATGCGGTCGGACGCAACAGGCGGGCGGGATGAAGCAGGCACCGACATGTCAGTACGCAACCCCCGCGTGCAGAATGACATTGGCATACGGCGTAAATTCGCCCGAGCGTACAAATGCGCGCGCAGCGTGCGTGTTCTTCTTAAACTCTTCGTGCGGCACCATCGTGATCTCTACCCCGAGCGCAGAAAAACGCTGCTGCAAGTGTTCGAGCATCTCAGGGCTCTGCTCGGCGATTTCCGCTGACACCGTGACGCCCTCGACAATGAGCTCGGCAAGAACGGTGTCGAGCACATCAAGAAATTCGGGGGCTCCCGGTCGATACGCCAGGTCGATGCGCTCGCTGCCGGGCGGAATCGGAAGACCAGCATCCGTAACAACGAGAAGGTCGGTGTGGCCGGTCTCGCTGATCACCCGCGATAGCGCCGGGTTGATTGTTGTTGCCGTTTTACGCATGGCGTTTCTCCTTGCTACTGACTGTGATCTCGGCTGTTTTTTGTCAGCAGTGCATCAACTTCATGCCGTGCCGGAAGGCTCGGCGAGGCGCCCTGCCGTGTAACCGTCACGGCCCCGGCCGCCGAGGCCAGGCGCGTGGCCGAGGCCAGGTCCATGCCCTCAGCCAGCGCTGCGCCCAAGTATCCGGCATAGGCATCGCCGGCGGCGGTGGTGTCGACGGCGGTGACCGGAATCGGGTCAATAAATATTGTGCGGTCGGGCATAACAACACACGAGCCCTGTTCAGCAAGCGTGATGACCGCGGCGCCGACACCCTGCTGCAAAAACCAGTGTCCGGCTCTTTCTGCCGAGGCAGCATCGGTCACTTCGACGCCACTCAGAATAGTGGCCTCGGTTTCGTTGGGGGTGACGATATCGATCGTGGGCCACACGGCAGGGTCAAGCGGTGCTGCCGGTGCGGGGTCAAGCAGCACGGTCATGCCGTGCTCCCGGCCGCGAGCGGCAATATGCGCGGTCAGTGCCGAGGGGGTTTCGAGCTGGGTGAGCAAAACCGAGCATGTGGCGGCGAGATCGTCAAGAGCCCTATCGATCTGTTCTGTGCTGAGTGAAGCGTTTGCCAGCGGCACCATAACGATGTCGTTCTGCGCTGAAGAGTCCACGCGAATGTGGGCGATGCCGGTGGGGCCGGGGACCGTCCGCAGGTGGTCGGTGTTGACTCCGGCGTCGCGCAAACCGTTCACGACGAGGTCGTGAAAAAGGTCGTCGCCTACGCAGCCGACAAAGTTGGTACGGGTGCCCGAGAGCCCGGCAGCAACGGCCTGGTTGGCACCCTTGCCGCCCAGTAAGAGGGTGAACTGATCGCCCAGAATAGTTTCGCCGCGGGCGGGCAGGCGCTGAGAAAACGTCGTGACATCGGCGGTGACGCTGCCGACAACCACCACTCCATTGCGGCCAGAAGATGCTGTGTACGACATGGGCTCCCGTTCTTCGTTGACTTCGGCTCTCACCTGTCATTACATTAGCCGAGTCCCCACCTGTAACGACAGGTTGTCCGACGAGGAGAACCATGCTGCACTCAGCTGCCACCGACCGCACGCCCCGTCTGTATGTCGACAGCGCCGAAACGACCGCTGTGAGCACACTGCTGCGCAGTGGAATTGCGTGGGGCGTCACCACGAACCCCACCATCCTTGACCGTGCGCAACGCCGCGAAACTGAGATCCCCGCGCTGTACGAGCAGTGGGTTGCCGAGGGCGCGCACGAAGTGTTTTTTCAGACCTGGGGTGAGAACCGCGACGACTTTGTGCGCCACGCGCACCGGATGCTGCAATTCGGCGACCGCGTCGTCATCAAGGTGCCCGCAACCGTTGAAGGCTTCGCTGCAGCGTCCACTCTCGTACGAGAAGGAGCGCCCGTGCTGCTCACGGCCGTCTACACCGTGGGGCAAGCGCTGGCAGCGGCATCCGTGGGTGCGCGATACATTGCCCCCTACCTGGGTCGACTGCGCGATGCACAGCTACCCGGCGACGAACTCATCGCCCACATGCAGCAGGTATGCGAAGGCAGCGCGACCGATGTGTTAGCGGCGAGCCTGCGCAGCGCCGAAGACATCGTGAACCTGCGGTTGGCAGGCATCCGGTACTTCACCGCGGCACCCGCCGTGCTCGACGAACTTGTGCACCACCCCATCACCGAGTCGTCGGCAGAACAGTTCGAACAGGCTATGACGCAGGTTCGGTCTCGTCGTCTGACGCAGTCGTAGCCGCCTGACGCAGCCACCGCTCCACACCCGCCACGTGCGAGGTAGCCAGCGCCATGGCAAGCACCGAGTCTCCCTCGGCAATGGCCTCGGCGATCGCTCGGTGCTCCGACAGCGTGTGCTCAACAGCCCCCTGCTGCGTGAGACCACGCCACACGCGTGCACGAACAGTCTGGCTGCTGAGGCTATCGACCAGGCTCGCCAAATAACCATTACCCGCCAGCCGCACAATTTCACGGTGAAACCGCAGGTCATGCTCAACGAGGGCATCGATAGAACCCTCGGGATCGACGCTGTCGATCTCTTGCCGCAGGATGGCCACATCGCTGTCTGTGGCGTGGGCCGCGGCAAGCCCCGTCGCCTGCGATTCGAGCATGCGGCGCACAGCAAATAGCTCGAGCATCGACACGTCGTCGTGCATATCGACAACAAACGTGATGGCCTCAAGCAGCAGCTCGGGTTCGAGGCTCGTCACGTAAGTGCCATCGCCACGGCGCACATCGAGCACACGAATAACTTCGAGCGCCTTCACCGCCTCACGCATCGAGTTACGCGAGAGCCCCAGCCGTTCAGAGAGCTCTTTTTCAGGCGGAAGCCGGTCGCCGGGGCGAAGCTCGCCCGACACAATCATCGCCTTAATTTTTTCAATTGCCTTATCGGTGACCGCCATAGCCCCAGTCTAGTGAGTCATCGGATGTCTGCTGGCGTTGCCTGGCAAGTGTGAGTAAAGATGTCAGCATGGCGATCATCGACTCCCACCTGCACCTGTGGAACCCCGACACGCTCTCCTACCCCTGGCTCACGGGCGCACTGCGGCGCCGATACGCACAGCAAGAAATCGCGCAAGCAAAGGTAAATCGGCAGGCCGTGAACGCCATTTTTGTGCAGGCCGAATGCGAACCACACCAGTACATTGACGAGGTTCGCTGGGTTGAATCGGTGGCCCACGAAGTAGGCGTCATAGGAATCGTCGCCGGCGCGCACCTGCATCGCGGCGAAGAAACATCGGCGCATTTAGCGGCGCTCGCCACCTACGACAGCGTGGTGGGCGTACGGCATCTGCTGCAATCAGAGCCCGACACGCTCGTCACCACGGCCGCGTTTCTCGACGGCGCACGCCAGGTTGCCGAACGAGGCTGGACCTTTGACGCCTGCGTGCGCCACGAGCAGCTCGCCGCCGTTGTGCAACTGGCCCAGCAGGTGCCCGAACTGCCCATTGTGCTCGACCACGTGGGCAAACCCGCCGTGGGTACGGCGCTGGCACCGCGGCATCCGGATGCCACTTGGCTACGCCAACTCAACGACTTAGCAAGCCTGCCGCGCACCGCCGTGAAACTCTCGGGGCTCCCCGCCGAAGCCGCAGGCGACTGGAACAGTCGACAGCTCGAACCTTTTCTTGATGCCGCTACCGACGCCTTTGGGGTCGACCGTGTGCTGTGGGGTAGCGACTGGCCGGTGTCGGCCGTGCGCGCCGGACACCACGAAACAGATACCCGTTACGAGGCTGATGCCCGCGCACGCTGGGCAGACGCGGTAGCAACGTGGGCCGATGCCCGCGGCTACGACGTGGCAGCAGTGATGGGTGGCAATGCGGCGCGCTTTTACAGTATCCAGGGCGTATAGGCCGGATATCGGCGCTATTTTGACCGCAGCGTTAGTTACTCTGACCGCAGGCGCAGCTGTGCCATACCGCCATCGACCTCAATAAACGTGCCGGTGGTCGAACCCGAACGCGGGCTCACCAGGTACAGCACGGCATCGGCCACCTCATCGGCGGCGACAAGCCGACCATGGGGCTGCCGGGCCTCCAACGCTGCCCGTTCTGCCGCCGGGTTATCAGCCTGATCGAGCAGTCGCCCCACCCACGGGGTGTCGGCAGTGCCGGGGTTGACCGCATTGACGCGGATGCCCTCACGCAGATGGTCAGCGGCCATCGCACGCGTGAGCGACAGCACGGCACCCTTCGACGCCGTATACAGCGCGCGCTGGGGTAGGCCGGTGGTTGAGGCGATCGAGGCGGTGTTGCATATGGCAGCCGAGGGTGATTGGCGCAGCCAGGGGAGGGCCGCTGCCGTCACGCGCGCGATGCCGGTGACGTTGATCGAGAGAACGCGCGCCCACTCGTCGTCGTCGTTTGCGGCAATATCGCCAATAGCGCCAATACCGGCATTGTTGATCACAATGTCGATGCGCCCCAGCTGTTCTGCCGCGGCGGCAACAGCCGTGGTGACGCTGTCGCGGTCAGAGACATCGGCAGTAAACGACGCCCATGCAGTGTTACTCGTGCTGGTGTCACGGTCGAGCACGGCAATGCGTGCTCCCGCCTCGTACAGACGGTGGGCGATTGCCGCTCCGATTCCGGATGCCCCGCCCGTGACCAGTGCCACCAGGCCCTCGAGGTCTTTGCTCACTGTGCTGCCTCCCATGCCACAAAGTCTTGTCGCTGCGAGCCGAGGCCTTCGATGTCGAGTTCGACAACATCGCCCGCTACAAGGTAGGGAAACTTGCCACCAAAAGCCACGCCCTGCGGTGTGCCTGTGAGAATAAGGTCGCCGGGTTCGAGGGTCACGTACTGCGACAGGTGGTGCACAATGTCGTTGACCGAAAAGATCATGTCGTTCGTGTTGGAGTCTTGCCGCGGCTCGCCGTTCACAAAGCTGCGAAGACGCAGATTCGTGACATCAACTTCGTCGGGGGTGACCAGCCAGGGGCCCGTGGGGTTAAACCCGAAAGCAATTTTGCCCTTTGACCACTGGCCGCCCGAGACCTCCATCTGAAAAGCGCGCTCGGAGACATCGTTGGCCACGGTGTAGCCCGCAATGTAGTTGGCGGCTTCTTCGGGGGAATCGAGGTAGGCGGCTCGCTTGCCGATCACGATTCCGAGTTCGACCTCCCAGTCGGTCTTTACGCTGCCGCGAGGAATGGTTACGGCGTCATTGGGGCCGACAACCGTATTGGGGGTCTTCAAGAACATGATGGGCACGGTGGGCGGTTCAGCACCGGACTCCCGAGCATGCGCGGCATAGTTCTGGCCGATGCAGATGACAGCCGAGGGGCGGGCGATGGGTGCGCCGATGCGCTGGTCTGCGGCATCCGGAAGCGGTGTCAGTGTGCCCGAGTCGAGGGCTGCGCGCGTGCGCTCGACCGGGTTATCGCTCAAAAAATCACCGTGAACATCGGAGGTTATAGGGCGCAGGTCGTAGGTGGTTTCGCCCTCAATGACCACGGGAATTTCATGACCTGGTTGTCCTAAGCGTGCGAACTTCATGGTTCTCCTGCTCTTCGTTGAAAACGGCCCTGAAAAAGGATCTGACATTGACAGTATAGACATCGGATGTTTACACTCCAAGCATTCCCTCCACATCAGGGCGTGCAGAAAAGAGGAACCCGTGAGTCGCATCGTTGCGCTAGATACTGCCGATATCCGCTTTCCCACGTCGCTAAGCCTGGACGGCTCCGACGCCATGAACCCCGATCCCGACTACTCGGCGGCCTACCTGATCGTGCGCACCGATGCAGCCGACGGCCACGACGGTCACTCCTTTGTCTTCACCATCGGACGCGGTAACGATGTGCAGGTCGCCGCTATCGAAGCACTGCGCGAACACCTTATCGGCCGCGAAACCGAACCCATTCTCGATCGCATGGGCGACTTTTACCGAGAAATTATTGGCGACTCCCAACTGCGCTGGCTCGGCCCCGAAAAGGGCGTCATGCACATGGCCATCGGCGCTGTCACAAACGCCCTGTGGGACATCAAAGCCAAACGCGCAGGGTTACCCCTGTGGCAGCTGCTCGCACGCATGAGCAGCGAAGAAATCGTTGACCTGGTTGATTTTCGCTACCTCGGCAATGCACTCAGCCGCGAAGAAGCACTCGGCATTCTGCGGGCTGCCGAGCCCGGCCGCGCCGACCGGGAACAGCAGCTACTAGACACCGGCTATCCCGGTTACACAACAAGCCCCGGCTGGCTGGGATATAGCGATGAAAAACTTGCGCGCCTCGCCCGCGAAGCGATGGCAGACGGATTCACACAGATCAAACTCAAGGTGGGCGCCGACCTCGACGACGACATTCGCCGGTTCCGTAAGGCACGCGAGGTGTGCGGGCCCGATTTTCCTATCGCGATCGATGCTAACCAGCGCTGGGAAGTGGACGAGGCCATCACCTGGGTCAACGCGCTCGCCGAGTTTTCACCTGCGTGGGTAGAAGAACCCACCAGCCCCGACGACATACTGGGCCACGCAGAAATCGCGCGCGGCATCGCGCCGATTCGCGTAGCAACAGGCGAACACGCACATAACCGCATCATGTTTAAGCAGCTGTTGCAGGCCCAGGCCATCGAAGTGATGCAAATTGATGCCGTGCGCGTTGCCGGCGTCAACGAGAACATCGCCAATCTCTTACTCGCCGCCAAATTCAATATTCCCGTGTGCCCACACGCCGGAGGAGTAGGCCTGTGCGAAGCCGTGCAGCATCTATCGATGTTCGACTTTGTTGCGGTCACCGGCACCCGCGAAGGTCGACTGATTGAATTCGTCGACCACCTGCACGAGCACTTTGTTACCCCCACCATCATTCGCGATGGCTCGTACCAGGCACCTACCGCTCCCGGAGCGGGCATGGAAATGAAGGCCGAGAGTATCGAGCGCTACACGTGGAAGGGGCAGCATGTCATCGACTGATCGTCCCGCGGCACCGACCATGCCTACGCTCGGTTATGGCGCAGCCAATGTGGGCAACCTCTTTCGTGAGCTCAGCGACGAGCAGGCGTGGGACATATTGGAAACCGCGTGGCAGAGCGGCATCCGGTATTTTGACACCGCACCGCACTACGGTCTGGGGCTGTCGGAGCGCAGACTCGGCGCGTTTTTACAGACAAAACCGCGCGACGAGTTCATCGTCTCAACCAAGGTCGGTCGACTGCTGCGACCCAATCCACATGACGACGGCGGGCTCGACACCGACAACGATTTTGTTGTGCGCACTGAACTGCGCCGCGAGTGGGACTTTACCGAGCAGGGAATTCGCACGAGCATCGCCGAATCGTGCGAGCAGCTGGGGCTTGACTACGTTGATATCGCCTACCTGCACGACCCCGAACGGCACAGTCTTGAACAGGCGCTGGCAGAAGCGCTACCGGCGCTGCAGACGCTGCGAGCAGAAAACACCGTGGCGCAGATTGGTGTGGGCTCGATGGTGTCGGAGGCCCTTGCCGCCTCGGTGCGCCGCGCCGATCTCGACATCATCATGGTCGCGGGCCGCTACACCCTGCTCGAACAGCCCGCTGCGGCAGAAGTACTGCCCGCCTGCGACGAGACCGGCACGGGAATAGTTGCTGCGTCGGTGTTCAACTCGGGCCTTCTCGCTCGCGAAGCTCCGAACCGCGAAGACCGCTACGAATATGGGCGTGTGCCCGAGCCGCTGTGGAATCGCCTGCTGCGCATTACCGATATTTGCGCGCGCTACA
The DNA here is from genome assembly GCF_050408645.1 of Microbacterium luticellae. Taxonomy (NCBI): domain Bacteria; kingdom Bacillati; phylum Actinomycetota; class Actinomycetes; order Micrococcales; family Microbacteriaceae; genus Microbacterium; species Microbacterium luticellae. The sequence goes on along the minus strand of NZ_JBNTKE010000002.1, from coordinate 217,809 downwards.
GTGTTCCGCTGCCGGCCGCGGCAATGCAGTTTCCGCTCTTGGCACCGGCCGTGCGCAGTGTTGTGGTCGGGGGGAGTCGGCCCGAGCATCTGCGGTCTAACGCCGATTATGCTGCGCTCGTGATTCCCGATGACCTGTGGCGCGAGTTAGAGAGCGAAGAACTCATTCCTCACCGAGAAGCAAAGGAACACCCGGATGCTTGAAGGCATACACCCGCTATTGTCGGGCGAATTACTGCTGCACCTTGACCGCATGGGGCACTCCGATGCCGTTGTTGTGGCCGACGCACATTTTCCGGCCTGGCGACTGGGGGCACGAGTGGTTGAGCTGCCAGGAACAAGTGTTCCTCACGTCGTTGCTGCCCTGCGCACGGTGCTTCCGCTCGATGATGCGCCGGCGCTTGACCTCATGCAGTCATCCGATGGCAGTGTGCTTGATGTGCAACACGAGATTATGGCGGCGGCTGCGACAACGCAGCAGACGACCCGGTTTATTGAGCGTTTTGAGTACTACGATGTCGCGGCCGATGCGTATCTAATGGTGCGTACGGGTGAGACCCGTAAGTACGCGAATGCGCTGATTCGTAAGGGGGTTGTGGGTTATCCCTCGCAGTAAAACCTGCGGATGGCTGAGGGAACGATTACGAAGCTGTTACAGCCCTTCCCTTGCCGACACGCATTAGATACATTCAGATACAACTTGCGTCGAACTGGATATTCACGACAGAATTGATCCGATGTTTCTGTCGCATGGAGAGAAACACGACCAACCTTCAAAGGAGCAGGCACAGCATGAGCGAACCCGTCCTCAGAGTGGAAGGCATTAGCAAGGGATTCCCTGGCGTCCAGGCCCTGAGCGATGTGCACCTCGAGGTCAATGCCGGTGAAGTGCTGGTGTTGGTCGGCGAAAATGGTGCCGGCAAGTCGACCCTGATGAAGATTCTCTCGGGCATCTACCAGCGCGATGAGGGCCGCATTATCTTCAACGGCGAAGAGGTCGAGCTCACCAGTCCTCTGCAGGCGCAGGAACTGGGCATCACGATCATCCACCAGGAGATGAACCTCATGCCCGACCTCACGGTCGCGCAGAACATCTACATTGGGCGTGAACCCACCGCGGGCCCGTTTTTGGCAGAACAAAAACTGAACCGTAAGACAGCGCAGCTGCTTCGCGACCTCAACATTAAACTCGACCCGCGCCAGCATGTCGGTGAACTGACCGTGGCTAAGCAGCAGATGGTCGAGATCGCCAAGGCGCTGTCGTTTAACGCCAAAGTGCTCATCATGGATGAGCCGACATCGGCGCTCACCGACAGCGAGGTAGAAACCCTCTTTGTACTCATCGATGAGCTGCGTGCCAAGGGCACGGCCATCATCTATATTTCGCACCGTATGGACGAACTGCGTCGCCTGGCCGACCGCGTGACGGTGCTGCGCGATGGCGCATACATCGGATCACTGGAAAAGGCTGAGATTAATGTTCCCACGATCATCGAAATGATGGTGGGCCGCGCGATCGACGAGGGGCGCCGACCCACGGCCCGCGAGCACGCCGATGACCCCATCGTGCTCGATGTGCAGGGGCTTTCGACCAAGGCGCTGCTGAAAGATGTGTCTTTTCAGTTGCGCCGGGGTGAGATTCTTGGTTTTGCCGGGCTCATGGGTGCGGGCCGCACCGAGACAGCACGGGCCATTATTGGCGCCGACCGGCGAGATGCCGGCTCGATCACCATTGCCGGCAAAGATGCCCGCATCCGGCAACCCGCCGACGCCGTCGCCAACGGTCTCGGGTACCTTTCGGAAGACCGCAAGGTTCTCGGGCTCATGCTCGAGCAAGACGTCACGTTTAACACGGTGCTCGCCTCGCTCGGCAACTATGCCGGTGCTCTGGGATGGATGGGAGACCGCAAAGCCCGTAACCGCACAAAAGACTATGTGCAGCAGCTGCGGGTGAAAACCCCGTCGGTCAACCAGATGGTCAAGCTGCTCTCGGGTGGCAACCAGCAAAAAGTTGTGATCGCCCGTTGGCTCATGCGCGACTGCGACATTCTTATTTTTGATGAACCAACGCGCGGTATCGACGTCGGTGCAAAAGAAGAAATTTACCGGCTTATGCAGCAGCTCGCCGACGACGGCAAATCGATCATCGTGATTTCGTCAGAACTCCCCGAGATCTTGCGCGTCGCCAACCGCATCGCGGTTTTTGCCAACGGCACCATCACCGGAACACTCCGTAACGAAGAAGCCACACAGGAGAAGATCATGCAGCTAGCAGCACACGGGGAGGAAGACTGATGAGTACCCCACAGCAGTCAGGATCCACCACGACCATTGTTCAGACGGCGGTGGCAGAAGACACCGACAAGACCGACTTTGTTGCCGTCATCAAACGGCAGCTGCAGCAGTCGCTGGCCTTTGGCACGCTGTTGGTGCTCGTGCTGTTCTTCTCGATCGCGAGCCCCAATTTCTTTACCTGGAGCAATATTTCGGGCGTGCTGTTGTCGACGGCTGTGATCGGCATCCTCGCGCTCGGTACCACCTTCGTCATCATTACTGCCGGTATTGACCTGTCCATTGGTACCGGAATGGCACTGTGCGCCGTGATGACGGGCGTGTTTATTACCAACCTCGGGATGCCGGTGATCGTGGGTGTGCTCGGTGGGATTGGCACCGGTGTCGTGATGGGGCTCGTCAACGGTATTAACGTGACCTATCTGCGGCTACCTCCGTTTATTGCCACACTCGCGATGATGATGATCGCCGGGGGACTCGCCCTCGTGATCTCTGGCGTCAAGCCGATTTACTTTTCTTCGTCGGCTCCCGACTTTAAAAAGATTGCTCTCGGCACCCTCATCCCTGGGCTGCCGAATGCCGTGCTGATTACTGCGGTGCTGGCACTCGTCGCGTTTCTCACGCTCAACAAGACACTGCTGGGCCGCTACACCTTCGCGATCGGATCGAACGAAGAAGCCACGCGCTTGTCGGGTGTGAACACTCGCCGGTGGACAATTTTTGTCTATATGTTTGCGGGTGCTTTCACCGGTATCGCCGGCGTGATTATTGCTGCACGGCTCGATTCCGCCCAGCCCCAGATTGGTATGGGTTATGAGCTGCAGGCGATTGCCGCCGTCATTATTGGTGGCACCTCGCTGATGGGTGGCCGCGGTTCGATTCTGGGCACCGTGATCGGTGCGCTCATCATGAGCGTGCTTGTCAACGGCCTGCGCATCATGTCGATCCAGTCGGAGTGGCAGAACGTGGTCGTTGGCGTTGTGATTCTGATCGCCGTGTTCTTCGACTCGCTGCGCAACCGCACACGAACATGACAGACCTCGGTCAGGACACCCGAGTGCCCGCCCTGACCGATCGACCCCGAAGTCGACAATGCGAAAGCCTCGCACGGGCACAGCACACAAGTCCATCCGCCGGGTATCCGGTGATCACAGAAACAATGGAGTCTCCATGAAATTCGGAAAGAAGACAGCCTTCGCGGCCGTGGTCGCCGCGGCGGCAATCGCGCTGGCCGGCTGCAGCAGTAACGGTAATGGCGGCACAGCAGACTCGGGCGACACTGATGCTCCCAGTGGCGATGAAATGTACATCGCCATGGTCTCGAAAGGCTTCCAGCACCAGTTCTGGCAGGCCGTGAAGACAGGTGCTGAAGAGAAGGCGAAAGAGCTGGGCGTCACCATCACTTTTGATGGTCCCGCGGCCGAGACCGAGGTCGACCAGCAGCTGCAGATGCTGCAGACGGCACTGGATAAGAACCCGGATGCTATTGCGTATGCCGCACTTGATCCCGAGGCGTGTGTTCCGCTGTTGAACCAGGCGAAAGAAAAAGACATCCCCGTGGTGTACTTCGATGCACCGTGTAACGGTGATGTCGGCTTGAGCCTTTCGGCAACCGACAGCAAGGTTGCCGGTGCGCTTGCCGCCGAGCACATGGCAGAGCTGATCGGTGGCGAGGGCGAAGTGGGTATTGTTGGCCACTCGCAGATCAACTCGACCGGTGTTGAGCGCCGCGACGGTTTCGTCGAAAAGATTGAGGCTGACTACCCCGACATCACGATCGTCGACATTCAGTACGGTGACGGTGACCACCTGAAGTCGGCGGATATCGCTAAGGCCATGATTGCTGCCCACCCCAACCTGAAGGGTATTTATGGCACGAACGAGGGATCAGCTATCGGTGTTGTTAACGCCGCTAACGAGCTGGGCCTTGAGCAGGGCAAGCTGATCATTGTCGGTTTTGACTCCGGCGCTGCTCAGATCAACGCTATTAAAGACGGTGTGATGGCGGGCGCTATTACGCAAGACCCGATCGGCATTGGTAAGCAGGTTGTTCAGGCCGCTTACGACGCCGCTAACGGCAAGTCGGTCGAAGAGTTCTACGACACAGGCTCGTACTGGTACGACGCCAACAACATCGACGACCCGAAGATTGCTGCCGTACTCTACGAGTAATTCAGCACACATAGTGGTGGGGCTCCTCGTCTGAGGGGCCCCACCATTGTTTTCTGTGCACTGCTGTGCGCGCGCAGTCTATTCCGGATGCTACGCAGTGACCGTGCCCAGTGTTAGCAGCCGGGCCGGGTTGTCGTGCAGCATCCGGTGGGTGGCGTCGGTGCCGACGGCCTGCGTGAGCCGGGGCACATAGCGCTGCATAAGGTACGAGAGTCCGGGCATTCCGCCGTAGGCGATGTAGCGGGTGCGGCGCGCGACGTCACCGCCGAGCACAATGTTGTCGCCGTAGCCTGCGGTCACCACGGCTTCTGTGAGCGATACGAGTTCGGCGTCGGTGCGGGTGCGGGGCCGGGCACAGCCGTCGTAGCCGAGGTAGGCTCCGCGGGCAGCGAGTTCGCTGTGCAGCACAGGGTCGGGATTGCGGTCGGCGTGCGCGAGCACGACGCGCGAAGAAGCAACTCCGGCGCCGGCCAGCAGGTCGAGTACTTCGTGTGCTGCGGTGCAAAATTCAAGGTGCACCATGATGGGCGCACCGGTAGCCCGGTGGGCTTCGGCGAGGGCGAGAAGAGTGCGCTGTTCGCGGATGCTGATGCGCCAGTAACCGATGCCCGCTTTGAGCATGCCTGCCCGTGCCGACTGCGCGGTGGGCTGCGCGGTGAACTGCGCTGTGGCCTGTGTCGGGTCGCCTTCGTTGGTCAGCATGCCCTTGGCTACTTCGCTCGTAAACAGTTGTGCCAGGCGCTGTTCACTCCATTCATGCAGGGGATGACCGCTGCCATAGTGTTCGTCGCGGTGCAGGCCCGTCGTGGCAACAATGTGCATGCCGGTCGCCTCGCTGATGCGGGCGACGGCCTGGGGATTGCGCCCCATACCGAGCGGAGTTGCGTCGACCATGGTGGTACAGCCGCTGGCATGCAGCAGCTGCGCTTCGTGATGCGAGAGCGTTTCGTTGTCGAGGTCGTCGCCGGGCAAGAGTGGGCTTTTGTGAAATAGGTGCTCGTGATAGTTGGTGGCCCCGAGTTCGTGGCTCTCGAGGTCGCCGCACACGGTGCGTACGTGTCCGCTCATGACCGCACGGTTTCGGCGGCTGCCGCTAACTGTTCGACGAGTTGCGGTGTGAGGGTGAGGTCAAAGACGTCGGCGATTACCTGCGTCCAGCCGTGAATAAAGTAGCGCCAGCCGTCGACCACGACCAGATTTTGTTCTTGACGCTGGGCGAGTGCCCGGTGATACATTTCGAGGCTGCCGCGGTAGTTAAACTCCCACACGATCGTGTCGCGGGCGAACACGACGTCGTCGCGCAGGGGCGAGCCGGGGGCATCTTTGCCGAGCCCGGTGGCGTTCACGATGAGTGAACCGGCAGGCAGCGGGGCGATCAGGTCGGTAGCGGCATCCGGTGTGGGGGTGACAACACCGCGAATAAACCCGGCGGGTGTGCTGCGCGCGTCGTGTACGGCGCGCAGGTGGTCAAGCGGGGTCTGGTCGAGCGCCGTGACGGTAACCAGGGCGGGCGCATCGGTGCGGTCGGCCAGTGCCCACGACAGCGCCGTGGCAGCGCCACCTGCACCCAGAATGAGCACTTCTGCTTTCGGATGCTGCGCAAACCAGTCGTCCTCAAGAAAATCGTTGAGCGCCAGAGCCGCGGTCAGCGGGTCTTTCGCCCGGCCGATGAGCTGTGAGCCCCGTGCCGTGATCGACGAGATTTCGCCGCACGACTGCGCGAAGTCATCGAGTTCGTCAAACAGATCGTGCGCGGCGCCATAAAGCCGCATTTTGTGGGTCGTGACGAGCGCGCCACGATGCTGCGGGTCGTCACGAATCTGCTCGACAAGCCTGCGGTAGTCGCCGGGCGATGCATCGAGCGGCAGGTCGTGCCCGACCAATTGCCGGGTAGGCAGGCCCAGAATCTCGGCCCACAGCGGAAACACCGACATAATCGACGAACTGCCCGTGCTCACTCCGACAAAACCCATGTAACCGGAATCCTGCGCGGCCGAGGAACCGCCGAAGGGTGATGTGGATGTGGTCATGACCGTTCTTCTTTCTTGACTTCTGCTGCCGCATACCAGGGAGCAAGGAGGGCAACAGCGGTGGTGAAACGCTCATGGCGCTCGCGGTGGCGGCTGTGTGCTGCGGCATCCGGGGTGAACTCGGCGGTCACTTCGCTCAACGCCCGCGCATCAGCGAACTCTGCGAGTCCGAGCCCAACGGCGGCGGTCACGGCGGCGCCCAGACTATTGGCTTCTTCCGCCACAGTGCGGCGGCGCACGGGTACACCCCATACATCGGCGAGCACCTGTAGCCACACGTTGCTTTGGGCGCCGCCGCCGACCGCGTCGATGCTCGAGATTGTTGCTCCTGCCTGACGAAAAGCGTCGATGCAGGTGAGTAGGTTGTAGGCGACGCCTTCGAGCACGGCTCGGGTGAGGTGCGCGCGAGTGTGATGGCGTTCAATGCCGAGAAAACCGCCGCGTGCATGAGGGTCCCACTGGGGAGAGCGTTCGCCTAAAAGGTGGGGCAAGAAGAACAGCCCGCCCGTGTCGATTTCGCGCGCTTCATCGGTGAGGGCCGCGGTTTCCGGATGCTGCGGGTCGGCGCTGAGCGCTTCGGCAATCCACTGCACCGAACCGCCCCCGGCCTGCATGGTCGCCGTGGGCACAAACAGCCCGGGCACCACGTTGTTGAAGGTGAACGTGCGCATGAGTGGGTCGTGCAGGGGAGCGGTCGATGCAAACGAGATCCATGATGAGGTTCCTAAAGACACATAGGCGCCGTGGCTGGGGTCGGTGATGCCCGAACCGACTGCTGCCAGCGGGCCATCGCCACCACCCATTACGACGGGTGTGCCGACAGGTAATCCCAGTTGTGTGGCGGCGTTGGCCGTGACGGTGCCGACGATCGTGGTCGACTCAACAATTTCGGCAAACAGCTCGTGGTTAAGGTCCGCTGCCGCGAGCACTTCGTGCGACCAGTCGCCCGTTGACTGGTCGTACGCGTTCATGCCTGAGGCGTCGGAGCGGTCGGTGGCCAGCCGCCCCGTAAGACGCTGCACGATAAAGTCTTTCGCCACGCATACGCGCCGCACTCGCGCCCATGTATCGGGTTCGTTATCGCGCACCCACATGATTTTCTCGATCGAATACGTGGGGTTGAGCCGGTGGCCAAGAATGCGGTATGCGTGCTCGGCACCGATGGCTGCTTCGAGCTGACGCTGCTGTGCACCCGACCGGGTATCGGCCCAGATGATGGCCGGCCGCACGGGTTCGCCTGCGCTGTCGAGCAACACGGCACCCATCATCTGGCCGCTGACGACAAGGCCCGTGATCGCACGGGGCGGGGTTTGTGCGTGAGCAAGTAGCCGTTGCGTTGCCGAGACGACGGCGTTCCACCAGTCGTGCGGGTTTTGTTCGGCAATGCCTCCGGCCGCGAAATGGGCGGGGTAGGGCACGATGACGGATGCAACAATACGGCCGTCGTCGTGGTGCAGCGACGCCTTGTTGCCGGTGGTGCCAAGGTCGTGAGCAATGATCACAGCAGACCCCTGTCAGGTGTTCGGAGTTTCGTATTCGAACGTTTGGGAGGATACTTGTAATTACAAGTTATCAGGAGGGCGATCGTGAGCACACCCCTGTCGGTAGACATTCCCACCGCTATGACCATTTCTGCTCAGGGTGGGATAGACGGACACAGCCGTCGATACGAGAAAGTGCTGGGCGATATGTCTGGCGTGTACCGCGATGAAGCGGCCTGGCAGGCAGCCGTCACCGAGCGCGGTGACAGCGAGCTCGTGTACTGGGTTGACGACCAGCGCTACCAAGAAGGGCCCGGAGCGCTCATCGTGGGTACCAGCACCCTGTTGCCCGGCTGCTACGGCGACGAGTTCGCCCTCACGCGTGGCCACCTGCACGCCATCGCCGACCGCGCCGAGCTCTATCACTGCCTGAGCGGTCACGGAGTCATGCTGCTCGAAACCGTCGACGGACAAAGCGCAGCCATCGAGCTCACGCCAGGTAAAGCCGTCAACGTGCCTGGGCACTGGATACACCGCAGCGTCAACGTCGGCGACGAGCCCTTCGTCACCCTCTTCTGCTATGCCGCCGACGCCGGTCAAAACTACGACATCATCGCCAACGCCGGCGGCATGAAAAACCTCGTCGTTGTCGACGGCGACGGATGGGCACTCACTCCCAACCCCGACCACACCGGATATAGCGCATAGTTTGTATACGATAAGCGCGCGGATCGCGCGAATATCTCGCGCAATTGTGAGTTTGTGTATACAATAGCCCTGTGAGGGCAAGCGAACGGGCATATACGGCGCTGCTCGACGATATACAGTCGGGCAGGCTACCTGCCGGTGCCGTGGTGGCCGAAGTGGAACAGGCCACGCGCTTGGGTGTGAGTCGCACCCCGCTGCGCGAAGCATTACGGCGACTGGCCGCCGAAGGGCTCGTCGTACAGCAGTCTCCGCGGGTGACCGTCGTGGCCGATCTTGATGCCGACGACGTACGCGCGCTGTTTGAAATACGCCGCGCGCTCGAAGAAACTTCGGCACGTCTCGCCGCCCAACGCGGCGACAGGGCAGTATTTGCCACGCTCGCCGAAGAGTTCGCCGCCGTCGACCTCGGCAACCCCGCCGGTACCGATGCCTATTACACACTCATCGCCCGCTGCGACACCGCGATCGACACGGCAGTAAGAAACGACTACATCAGTTCGGCACTGCGCACCGTGCGCACCCACCTCGTGCGGGTACGGCAAATGGCGCGCGACAAACCCGAGCGCCTCGCAGCATCCGTGCAAGAACACCTGCTGATTACCAAGGCGCTCGCGGCAGGCGACGCCGATCTTGCCGCCCACGCCACGCATGTGCACCTGCACAATGCGCTTGCCAGCATTCTTTTCACCCTCGAAGGTTCAACTACGGGAGGAACCCCATGACCATCAACCATCACGTTCGTGTGTATCGCAGTGAAGAAAACCTGCCCCGCGAAGAACAGTTGGCCTGGCGCATTGCCGAAGTTGCCACCGACCCGGTCGAGGTCGACGCCGATGTGATCGACATGATCATCAACCGCGTTATCGACAACGCTGCTGTTGCTGCAGCCTCGCTCACCCGCCGCCCCGTGAGTGCGGCACGCCAGCAGGCGCTTGACCACCCCGCATCAGTGAACGGCAAGGGCGCCACCGTATTCGGTTGCGCGCTCGAACGCACCACGAGCCCCGAATGGGCAGCATGGGCCAACGGCGTTGCCGTACGTGAGCTCGACTACCACGACACCTATCTCGCCGCCGACTACTCGCACCCGGCCGACAACATTCCCGCGATTCTTGCCGTCGCCCAGCACGTGGGCTCTACCGGCAACGACGTTGTGCGCGGCATCGCCACTGGCTACGAGATTCAGGTCGACCTAGTAAAAGCCATCTGCCTGCACAAACACAAGATCGACCACGTTGCCCACCTGGGTCCGTCGGCGGCCGCAGGTATCGGAACACTCCTCGGCCTCGACACTGCCACCATCTACCAGGCGGTGGGCCAGGCGCTGCACACCACAACCGCCACACGCCAGAGCCGCAAGGGAGAAATCTCTACCTGGAAGGCGCACGCTCCTGCTTTCGCCGGGAAGATGGCCGTTGAAGCGGTTGACCGGGCGATGCGCGGCGAAACCTCACCGAGCCCGATCTATGAGGGCGAAGACGGCGTGATCGCCTGGATGCTCGACGGCCCCGATGCCTCGTACGACGTGCCGCTACCGGCATCCGGCGAACCCAAACGCGCCATTCTCGAGACGTATACAAAAGAGCACTCTGCCGAATACCAGGCGCAGGCACTCATCGACCTCGCACGCCACCTGCACGAGAAAAACCCCGAACTGGGTAACCCCGACAACGTTGAATCAATCGTTATCCACACCAGCCACCACACGCACTATGTGATCGGTTCGGGAGCCAACGACCCGCAAAAATACGATCCCACGGCTTCGCGAGAAACCCTCGACCACTCCATTCCATACATTTTTGCTGTTGCACTGCAAGATGGCAGCTGGCACCACGTTGACTCGTACACGCCCGAGCGCGCGTCACGCCCCGACACGGTGGCACTGTGGCAGAGCATCACAACAGCAGAAGACGAAGAATGGACTCGCCGCTACCACACGCCCGACCCCAACGAGAAGGCATTTGGTGGCCGCGTCGTGATCACACTGCGTGACGGCACAACCATCGAAGATGAGATTGCTGTCGCCGACGCCCACCCGCTGGGTGCCGGATCATTCGGCCGCGAACAGTACGTCAATAAATTCCGGATGCTGGCCGAACCCGTGCTGACACCCGAAGAGATCGAACGGTTCCTCGACCTCGCACAGCGCCTGCCCGAACTCTCGGCACAAGAAGTGGCACAGCTATCGATCGTCGCAAAACCCGGCGTACTGGCTCAGGCACCAGCACCGCGCGGACTGTTCTAAGCACCCACCGCTTGCAACCAGCGAAAGAAGACACCCATGCTGTATTCAACGACAACAGCGGCGCAGAAAAGACAGCAGCTGCGTGAACGGCTTGCATCCGGTGAACTGGTGCGCATGCCGGGCGCATTCAACCCGCTCTCGGCGCGGCTCATCGCACGCAAAGGTTTCGAAGGCGTCTATATTTCGGGCGCTGTAATCTCGGCCGACCTGGGACTGCCCGATATTGGGCTGACAACACTCACCGAAGTGGCGCAGCGCGCCGGACAGATCGCTCGCATGACCGAACTGCCCGCGCTGGTCGACGCCGACACCGGTTTTGGTGAACCGATGAACGTCGCCCGCACCCTGCAAACACTCGAAGATGCAGGCCTTGCTGGAATGCACATCGAAGACCAGGTGAACCCGAAACGGTGCGGACACCTCGACGGCAAAGCGGTGGTCGACACCGACACGGCAGTCAAGAGAATCCGTGCCGCCGCCGATGCGCGCCGCGATGAGAACTTTCTCATCATGGCACGCACCGACATCCGTGCAGTCGACGGCCTCGACGCCGCCATCGACCGAGCGCGCGCCCTGGTCGATGCGGGCGCCGACGCCGTGTTTCCCGAAGCGATGCGCGACCTGAGCGAATTTGAAGCCATGGCTTCAGCGCTCGACGCGCCCGTGCTGGCGAACATGACCGAGTTCGGCAAGAGCGAGCTTTTCTCTGCTGACCAGTTACGCAGCGCCGGGGTGCGCATGGTCATCTGGCCCGTGTCGCTGCTGCGCATGGCCATGGGGGCCGCCGAACGCGCCCTCGACACGCTCACCACCGACGGCCACCTCACGAGCCAACTCGACGCCATGCAACACCGTGCCGACCTCTACGATCTGGTCGACTACGAGCAGTACGGCCATTTCGATCAGAACGTTTATACGTTCACGGTCACGAAGTCGTAGGGGCGGTTAGCTGCCAGCATCCGGGTGCTTCGTGCCTGCGCGGTGAAGAATCGAGCGGGCATGAAGCAGCACGGGTTCGTCGACCATGTGGCCGTCAAAAGAGAACACGCCGCGTTCTCCCACGGCAGCGGCCAGTACGCGGGTAGCCCAGTCGAGCTGGTCGTTCGTGGGCCGGTAGGCGGCACGGATTGTTTCTACCTGCGAGGGGTGAATGCATGCGGTGGCCGAGAACCCGCTGGCAATGGCGTCTTCTGCCTCTGCGCGCAAACCATCTCGGTCGGCAATGTCGACGTGCACGGCATCAATAGCTGCTTTGCCGTAGGCCCCCGCAGCTGTGAGCACCCGCGAACGGGCACTGCGGGCAATGTCTCGATATGAGCCATCGGCGGTGCGGCTCGATGTGCCGCCGAGGCTTGCTACGAGGTCTTCGGCACCCCACATGAGCGCAACAACACGGTCGAGCGCTGCGATGCGTTCGGCCTCAACAACACCGCGCGCTGTTTCGCACAGGGCAATAACGTTGTACCCGGCGGGGAGCTCTGCTAAAGATTCCGGATGCTGCGCCTTGGCCACCATGATTGTACGAAACGGTGTTCGTGTCAGTGCCCGAAGGTCGTGTTCGTGCTCGGCCGAGTCGACGGGGTTAATCCGCACCACGACACGTGCTGGATCCAGCTCGGAGGTGTTGCTGGCGTCGGTGAGAAACTCGCGTGCCTGCGGTTTGGAGTCGGCAGACACGGCGTCTTCAAGGTCAAGAATCACGCCGTCGGCCCGCTCTGCGGCCTTGCGGTACCGTTCGGGTCGGTCGGCCGGGCAGAACAGCAGTGCGGGTCCGGCAGCAAACATGGTCACGATGATTCCTCCGGAGTCATTTTCATCAGCGCCGTGCGCGTAGCTTCGGCAACAATGGTGCCGTGCTGGTTGCGGGCCACGTGGGCGAGCACAACAATGCCCTGCCCGGGGCGTGAGCGCGACGCGCGCTTGGAAACCACTGTACTTTCTACCCGCAGCGTATCGCCGGCAAAAACGGGGTGCGGAAACGAGATATCCGACAGTCCGAGCTGGGCGATGAGAGTGCCCTGTGTGAGGTGGCCCACCGAGAGCCCCACCATGGTCGACAGTGTCCACATCGAGTTCACCAGGGGGCGGCCAAACTCGGTGTCGGCGGCTGCAACGGCGTCGACATGCAATGCCTGCGGGTTCATCGTGAGCGCACTGAACAGCGTGTTGTCGGCGTCTGATACCGTGCGGCCGGGGGTATGCACATAGCGTGCGCCCTCGCGCAATTCGTCGTAGTACAGGCCACGCTGCACCACGGTTTCGGTGGGTTCGGGTGTTTCTTCGGTCATGCCGACTGCTCCATTAAACCCAGGCTGCGTGCAATCACAAGCAGTTGCACCTCGGTGGTGCCCTCGCCAATCTCGAGAATCTTCGAGTCGCGATAGTGGCGGGCCACGGGGTACTCGTTCATAAAACCGTTGCCACCAAAAATCTGGGTGGCGTCGCGGGCGTTATCCATGGCTGCCTCACCCGCAACCAGTTTGGCAATCGCCGCCTCGGTCTTAAACGGTTTGCCGGCGTCGCGCAGACGAGCCGCATGCTGCCAGGCCAGACGAGCCGTGTGCACTCGGGCCTGCATGCGTGCCAGGGTGAACTGCGCGTTTTGCCGTGTGGCCAGCGCCGAACCAAACACGATGCGAGTGCGCGAGTAGTCGACCGCGGCTTCCAAGCATCCTTCGGCAGCGCCCGTGGCGAGGGCAGCGATAGCGATGCGGCCCTCATCAAGAATGTGCAAGAAGCCGGCAAAGCCGCGCCCGCGCTCACCGAGCAGGTTGTCCTGTGGCACGCGAGCGTCAGCAAAAGATAGCGGGTGCGTGTCGGAGGCATGCCAGCCGACCTTGTCGTAGGCCGGCTCGACCGTGAACCCGGGGGTGCCGTGGGGCACGATAATTGTCGAGATCTCTTTACGGCCGTTGTTTTCGCCCGTGACGGCCGTGACCGTGACGAAACGGCTGATGGGTGTGCCCGAGTTGGTAATGAACTGCTTTGCGCCGTTGATCACCCATTCGTCGCCGTCGAGGCGCGCGGTTGTTCGGGTAGCACCGGCGTCAGACCCGGCATCCGGTTCGGTTAACCCAAAACCGGCCAGCGCCTCACCCGCCAAAAGCTCACCCAAATACTGTTCTTTTTGGGCATCGGTACCAAACAAGTAGATGGGCATAGCGCCCAGGCTCACCCCGGCTTCGAGGGTGATCGCAATCGACTGGTCGGCGCGCGCAAGCTGTTCGATCGCTAAACCGAGCGCAAAATAGTCGCCGCCCTGCCCGCCGACCTCTTCGGGAAAAGGCAAACCAAACAGGCCCATCTGGCCCATGCCGGCAACAACATCCATCGACAGGGTCTTGGTGCGGTCGGCCTCATAGGCCTGGGGTGCAACAACCTCATCGGCAAAGTCGCGCACCATATCGCGCAGCTGCTGCTCTTCTTCTGTCATTTCGATTGTCATGATTACTCTCCCGGGGTAGGGGTTGGTGCTGTGGACAGCGTTGCGGCGGCGTCGGTTGAGCTTGTGGCAACAACCTGCGCCAGCACCTGGTCTTTGCGTACCTGATCACCCACCGCGGCCAGCACACGCACCGTGCCGTCCATGGGCGCTGTGAGCGGGTGTTCCATTTTCATTGCTTCGATCGTGACAAGGCGTGCCCCCGCAGCAACCTCGTCGCCGTCGTTCACATGCACGGCCACGACAGCACCCGGCATGGGCGCTGCCACATCGGGGTTGCCGCCACCCGCCTCATACTGCTTCTCGGCGCGGCGCATGCGAGCCGCCCGCTCGCGCGACACCGACTGCAACCGTGTGGTGACACCCGCGTCATGCACCCACACGACATCGCCGTCGAGCACCGTCACAACGCCGGGATCCGGCGCGACCGCGGGTATCTGCACGGCGGGCAGTAGCGCGCCGTCGGATCCCACAAATTCGACCACACCGCGCTGCGGCTCACGCGCAGAACGCCAGCCCGAACCCGAACGCCACAGGGGTGACGCATGCGACATAGCGCGGCCGCTCTGCGCCTGCGCCTGGCGGTGCTCGGCCACACACAGCGCGGCTGCCGACAGTGCAGCAGTAGTCGCGGGTGGGTCGGAGAAGGGTGGCATCCGGTCAATAAACCCGGTGTCGATGGTGCCAGCGCGCACATCGGGATCGGTGAGTAGCGTGCGCAAGAAGTCAATATTGGTTTCTACGCCCGCAAGAACCGTGTGGGCGAGGGCACGGTCGGCGGCGGCGAGGGCTTCTTCGCGCGTGGCGGCGTGCGTAATGACCTTGGCGATCATCGGGTCGTAGTGCGAAGAAACCACACTGCCTGTTTCGACGGCGCTATCGGTGCGCGCCCCCGGCGCGGCCTGCCACAGTGCCACCCGGCCTGTGGCCGGAAGAAAGCCGCGTGCCGGGGTCTCGGCATACACCCGCGCCTCGACCGCGTGACCGGTCAAAGAAATATCGTGCTGCGCGAGCGCGAGGGGCTTCCCCGCAGCTACCAGCAGTTGTTGCTGCACCAGGTCGACTCCCGTCACCATTTCGGTGACCGGATGCTCCACCTGCAGCCGCGTATTCATTTCAATAAAGAAGAACTCATCGGGCTGGTCGGCCGACACCAAAAATTCCACGGTGCCCGCGCCCGCATAGTCGACGCTGGCCGCCGCCGCACACGCCGCAGCCCCCAGGCGTTTGCGCGTCGGTTCGTCAATGATGGCCGAGGGTGATTCTTCGATCACCTTCTGGTGTCGCCGCTGCAGTGTGCACTCGCGTTCGCCCAGGTAAATAATCGAACCGAAGTTGTCGCCCAGCACCTGCACTTCAATGTGGCGCGGGCGAGTAATCAGCCGCTCTAGTAGCAGAGTTTCGTCACCAAAAGATGCCCGCGCTACACGCCGAGCCGTCGCCAGCGCTTCGGCCAGCTCGCCCCGGTTATGCACCTCGTGCATGCCTTTGCCGCCACCACCGGCCGAGGGCTTAATAAGCAGCGGGTATCCGGCGGCATCGGCGGCGGCAGCAATGTCGTCGTCGCTCATACCCGCGGCACTAAATCCCGGAACCGTCGGCACACCATGCCCGGCCACATGCTCTTTCGAGCGAATCTTGTCGCCCATCACGTCGAGCGCATGCACGCTCGGGCCAATAAAAACGATGCCCGCGTCGGCACAGGCCCGCGCAAAATCGGCGTTCTCCGACAAAAATCCATACCCCGGATGCACCGCTTCCGCGCCACTGTCGACGGCCGCAGCGATCACTCGCTCGATGTTCATATACGACTCCGCTGCCGGGGCGGGGCCCACGCGAACGGCGTGGTCGGCCTCGCGAACATGCGGGGCAGTGGCATCCGGGTCGCTATAAATAGCAACCGAGGTGATGCCCTGCTCACGCAGCGTGCGAATAACGCGGCGCGCGATTTCGCCGCGGTTGGCAACAAGAACGGTTGAAAAAGGCATGGTGGTCACATTCTGAAAATGCCGAAGCGGGGTTCGGGCAGGGGAGCGCGCGCAACAACATCGAGGGCGAGGCCGAGCATGGTGCGGGTGTCTCGGGGGTCAATAATGCCGTCGTCCCATAGGCGTGCGGTGGCGTAGTAGGGGCTGCCCTGTTCTTCGTATTTTTTGCGGATGGGCTGCTGAAACGCGGCTTCGTCGTCGGCCGACCATTCCACGCCCTGCGCCTCGTACTGGTCGCGTTTGACGGTGCTCAACACCGAAGCGGCCTGGGTGCCGCCCATCACCGAGATGCGGCTGGCGGGCCACGTCCACATAAAGCGTGGTGAGTAGGCACGGCCGCACATGGCGTAGTTTCCGGCACCAAAAGAGCCACCAATGACCACGGTCAGTTTGGGTACGCGTGTGGTGGCAACGGCCGTGACCATTTTTGCGCCGTCGCGGGCGATGCCTCCGGCTTCGGCGTCTTTACCCACCATGAAGCCAGAAATGTTCTGCAAAAATAACAGCGGCACCCCGCGCTGATCGCACAGTTCAATAAAGTGCGCACCCTTTTGCGCCGATTCACTAAACAGCACGCCGTTATTGGCCACAATGCCCACCGGATGCCCGTGAATACGCGCAAACCCGGTAATCAGGGTGTCGCCGTATTCGCGTTTAAACTCATGCAGTTCGCTGCCGTCAACGAGCCGGGCGATCACCTCGCGGGCTTCGTAGGGCTGGTTCACATCGACGGGCACAACACCCAGCAGCTCATCGGGGTCGGCCTCGGGGGCCACCGATGCTGTGATCTCCCACGCGGGAGCCTGCGGAGCCGGAAGGGTTGCCACAATATCGCGCGCGATGTCGAGAGCGTGCTCGTCGTCGTCGGCCAGGTGGTCGGCCACTCCCGAGCGACGAGCGTGCAGTTCACCGCCGCCCAGTTCTTCGGCCGTGACGACCTCGCCAATCGCGGCCTTCACCAGGGGAGGGCCACCCAAAAAGATTGTTCCTTGGCCGCGCACAATAATTGTTTCGTCGCTCATGGCGGGTACATAGGCGCCTCCGGCCGTGCACGAGCCGAGCACGGCAGCGATCTGCGCGATACCCTCGGCCGACATGCGTGCCTGGTTAAAAAAGATGCGGCCAAAGTGCTCGCGGTCAGGAAAAACCTCGTCTTGCAGGGGCAGAAAAGCCCCACCCGAGTCGACCAGATAGATGCAGGGCAGGCGATTCTCGAGTGCGATCTCCTGTGCCCGCAGGTGCTTTTTGACGGTGAGTGGAAAATATGTGCCGCCCTTCACCGTGGCATCGTTGGCGATCACCATCACGTGGCGGCCGTGCACCACGCCAATTCCGGCAATGACTCCCGCGCCGGGTGCCTGCCCGTCGTACATGTCGTCGGCGGCGAGGGGCGAGACCTCAAGAAAAGGACTCCCCTCATCCAGCAGCCTGTCGACCCGGTCGCGCGGTAACAGCTTGCCGCGATCGCGATGCTTCTGCCGTGAGCGTTCAGGACCGCCGAGTGCCGCCTGCGCCATGCGCTCGCGCAAGGCTTCGGCCAGCGCACGCTGGGCGTCTGCCTGCTGCACAAATTGTTCGTCGCCGGAGTGAATCGCGGTGGTGAGTACGGCCATCGGTGGCTTCCCTCTCCGTTGCGCAACACTGCGCAAAACGGTTAGTGTTCATTAACTGAATGAGTCCAGGCTAACCAGAGGAGCACGTAATGGCAAGCACCATATTTCGTGCCTCAGCGGCCGCGGGCACCCCGAGGGCACAGTCCAAAGCGCTCCGACGCCTCGCCATACTGCAATCGGCCACCCACCTGTTTGCCCAGCACGGCTATACCCGCGTCAGCCTCGAAGACATCGGTGCCGCCGTGGGTGTGAGCGGCCCCGCCGTGTACCGCCACTTCGCCACCAAACAGGCACTACTGGGGAGCATTCTTCTCCACGCCAGCACCCACCTGCTGCACGGCGGAGAAAACGTTATCGCCACCACACCCCGCCCCGAAGAACAGCTGCGCGCCCTCATCGACTTTCACGTCGACTTCGCCGTCACCGACCCCGACGTCATCCGCGTGCACGACCGTGAACTGAGCAACCTCACCGCCGACGACCACCGCACCGTACGGCATCTGCAACGCGCCTACGTTGAACACTGGGTCGACGTGCTGTGTCTGTTGCATCCGGAACCCTCCCGCACTGAACAGCGCATGCGCGCCCACGCCACCTTTGGGCTCATCAACTCCACCCCGCACAGCCTGCAAGCACTCGCCGAAAAACCCAGCGACATGCTCACCCGCACCACGCTGGCACGCATGGCACTGGCAGCCGTACGCGGGTGACTGTACGCGGTTGACGAAAAAATTCGCGTGTTGCCGCCACGTATGACATGCTCCTGACAAGACCCGTCTACGGAACACCCACCGTGACGAGTCGGCATCCGAAATGCGAGCGAAGGAGCAGGCATGTCCGATTCCGACATCAAAAAAGGCCTCGCCGGAGTCACCGTCGACGAGACGGCAATCTCCAAGGTCAACCCCGAAACCAATAGCCTGCTGTACCGCGGCTACCCGGTTCAAGAACTCGCGGCAACCCAGCCCTTCGAGGCCGTCGCGTACCTGCTGTGGCACGGTGAACTGCCGGATGCTACGCAGCTAGCCGAATTTCGTTCCGTCGAACGTGCCCACCGCGCACTGCCTCGCGAGGTGCGTGCCGGCATCGACCTCTTGCCGCTCTCGGCACACCCCATGGACGAAATTCGCACGGCCGCGAGCATTATTGGTGCCACCGACACGGCCGGGGCGGCCTCGGTGCTCGACGCCAGTGGCACGCCAGAAGAAAACTTGGATCGCAGCATCCGGCTCTTTGCTGCCCTACCTGCCGTGGTTGCTTACGGCCAGCGCCGTCGTCGTCAGCAAGAACTCATCGAACCCCGAGATGACCTCGACTACTCGGCCAACTTTTTATGGATGACCTTTGGCGAAATGCCCGACCCGGTTGTGGTTGACGCCTTCAACCGGTCGATGATTCTGTACGCCGAGCATTCGTTTAACGCCTCAACCTTCACCGCCCGCGTCATTGCCTCAACGCTCAGCGACCTCTACTCGGCTGTCGTCGGCGCCATCGGTGCCCTCAAAGGACCCCTGCACGGTGGCGCAAACGAGGCCGTACTGCACGTATTCAACGAGATCGGCGACCCCGACAACGTCACCGACTGGCTTAACAAAGCGCTCGCCGAAAAACGCAAGATCATGGGCTTCGGCCACCGTGTCTATAAGAGCGGCGACTCGCGCGTACCCACCATGAAAGAGGCGCTCGACTCGCTCGTCGAACACTTTGACCGCCCCGAAGTGGCCACACTCTACGATGCGCTCGAAAACGAATTTGTGTCGCGCAAGGGCATCTACCCCAACCTCGACTACCCCTCCGGCCCCGCGTACGACCTCATCGGATTCGACACGCTCACCTTCACGCCCCTGTTTGTAGCCGCGCGAGTCACCGGCTGGACCGCACACATCATGGAACAGATGTCGTCCAACGCGCTGATTCGGCCACTTTCGGCCTATATCGGCACCGAAGAGCGACACGTGCAGCTCTAATTCGAGCTGGGTAACGGGCGGGCCAGTAGCATCCGGATGCCGCTGCCCGACCCGGATGCCGGTGCCCGGCCGCCGTCATTGCTGTCGCCGCTCCTGCCGCTGTCCCTGCCGCGCAAGTCCCTAGCGTTGTCAGCCTTACTTGATAACCTGTGCACCGTGACTGACCGGAACTCTGAACAACCAGCGACCCCTGAGCCTACGGGCAATGGCGCGGAAACAACGTCTTCTTCCTTAACAGGTGCCACGGGGGGCCACCTAGAGGGCACGAATTTCTCGAGCGAAAACTCGGGCAACAGCGGTGCGTCAACCGCCGAAACTCCGGCCGACAATGGCGGGGGCGCTGATGCGTCTGGTGCTGGTGCTGGTGTGGATGCTGATGCTTCTGCTGCTGCGGATGCTGGCGCTGGCGCGGCTCCCGGTGCTGACGAGCCAGGGCAGCCGGATGCCCCGTCGGCAGCGTCCGAGGCTGACGCCGAGCCGTACGACCACAATGCCGTCGCTGCATTCGAGCAGCCCGCATCCCCTGCCTATGGCCAGCCCGACGCCCACACGCCACACGAGTCTGCTGCGCCCTCATACCCGGGCGCAGCAACACCCGCCTACCCCGGTGCCGGTGCGCCATCGTACCCCGGTGCTGCGGCGGGTGCTGGCGTTGATGCTGGTGCCGGTGCATTCGAGCAGCCGGCTGGTGAGCAGTCAGCGCAGTCTGGTGCATACCCCGGTGCTGCCGGTGCTGGCGGTGCTGCTGCGGCCGCTGCTGGTGGTGCTGCGGGCGCTGCGGGCGCTGCCGGATGGAGTGCGCCGGGTCAACCAGCACAGCCTGGCCAGACTGGACAGCCGGGGCAGTACGGCCACGCCGAGCAGGCAGGTCAGCATGCCCAGGCAGGCCAGTATGGTCAGCCAGGCCAGCCAGGCCAGCCCGGCCAGTATGGTCAGGCGGGCCAGTACGGTCAGGCAGGTCAGCCCGGCCAGCCAGGCCAGGGGCACTACGGCTACCCGGTGAACCCGGCCGCGCCGGGTGCAGCATCCGGTGGCAAAAAATCTGGCGGACCGGGCAAGCTGATTATGATCATTACGATCATCGTTGTCGGCGTCTTGCTGCTCGGCGCGATCATTGCCGGCGCATTTATGGTGTTCCGCAACATTGCCGGTGGCGGTGGCTCCGCCGGGTCAGTCGGCTCTGCCGACGAAGCCGTCGAAGACTTCCTCACCGCCATCGCTGAGGGCGATGCCGACAGGGCATCCGGCTACCTCAGCTCGAGCGGTGAAACCTACCTGATGACCGACGAAATTCTTGCGGCATCCAACGAACGCGCACCGATCACCGACATCGAAGTGGGCGAGCCTTCAGGGTCGGGCTACAGCCAAACCGTCAATGCCACATTCATGGTTGGCGACACCGAAGTGAAGCGCAAATTCGAAGCCTACGAAATCGGTGGCGACTGGTCGATCCGTAACGGGGCGATCCGTATGTATGTGAACGACCTCACCGACCTCGGCTTCAACGTCAACGGTACCGAGATCGAATCCAGCGTGGTCACGCTACTGCCCGGTAGCTACCAGTTCACACTCGACAACGAATACTTCGAATTCAGCGGCGGCGACGAGTTCGTCATCGCCCGTGACGTCGACGCCGACAAGGTCTCGAAGGCACTCGACGCGGTCCTCACCGAAGACGCCCTCGGCACCTACCGCACACTCGTTGCCGACTCCCTCAACGAGTGCTTGGAAATGACAAGCCTGTCAACACCGTGCGGAATGGATGTCTCCGACGTTGACCTCAACGACTACACCGTCATCGAAGACTCGGTCACGCGCAAGCTCGACGCAGAAAGCCGCAAAAAGCTCGAGAAGCTCACGGGAGAATCGTCGTACTCAACGCCCACCCTCGTCAGCACCTACGAGTACTTCCGTGTTGACATCACCGTCAAGGGCAAGAAGGGCTCCGAAACGGCAGAGTTCAATGTATACGGCGGTAGCCGTATCGGAAAACCGGTCGTCGACTTCTCACAAGAGCCGCTCACCGTCGAATGGGAATAAACACCAGCCGACGCCACAGCGCGTAAAGCAATAACACAGTGAACAGGGCCGATACGGCAGCATAAATAGCGCCGTATCGGCCCTGACTTGTACACAACCGCACCATGCCGCGCCCCAAAAACTTTCACCGCAACGTACACTCATGGCGATGAACGAGGCAGAAACCACCCCGGCACGTGCTCGCCGCGCAGGAGTACGCGACGTCGCAGCCCTCGCCGGTGTTTCACGCCAAACCGTCTCACGCGTGCTCAACCAGCACCCCGATGTCGCCGAAGCAACAAAACAACGCGTACTCCACGCCGTCGACCAACTCAGCTACCGCATGAACAATGCCGCCCGCGCACTCGGCACCCGCCGATCGCACATGATCGGCATCCTCGCACCCAACGCACTCCACTACGGTCCCTCACGCAGCATCGAAACAGTTGAATCGGCGGCGCGCGCTGCCGGATACTGGGTAACCGCCGCCTTCGCCAACGTGAACGACAAACAGGCCGTCCAGTCCGCCGTCGATCACCTGCTGTCGCAGTCCGTTGACGGACTCGTCGTGGTCGCCCCACACGCAACCACACTCGACGCCGTCGAAAAGCTGCACGTTGAAATCCCCGTCGCCGTACTGCATGCTGCAGGGCGAGAGGCATCCGGGCTCTCGATCGACCAGGTCGCCGGCGCACGCCTAGCCACCGCTAACCTGCTCGAAGCAGGCCACCTCTCCCTCGCCCACATCGCAGGGCCCACCGACTGGCTCGAAGCCGAAGCACGCGCCGCGGGCTTCACCGAAGAAATACGCCGCCACCCGGCAGCCACCTGCACCATCATCGCCGGAGACTGGACCGCACACGCCGGATACCAAGCCGCCGCCGCCGTCATAGCATCCGGAGCCACCGGCGTCTTCGCTGCCAACGACCAAGTAGCACTCGGCCTCATCCGTGGCCTGCGTGAAAAAGGCGTCACCGTGCCCCACGACATCAGCGTCGTCGGCTTCGACGACGTGCCCGACGCCGCCTACTACTGGCCGCCCCTCACCACCGTGCGCCAAGACTTCGACGAACTGGCTCGCCGAGCCGTCGCCCGGCTGGTGACGCGCGGGGCCGACAGTGGCTCTGCGTTTGGGATGCTGCATCCGGAACTCATCGTTCGCGACTCTGTTGCCGCGCCCTCCGTCACATAGGTGAGGTGGTGCGGCCTGCTCCGACCGACCTTGCCGTGCCTGCCTTGCCGGGATGCGCCCCGTGCGTTGCCGGGATGTGCCGTGTCTGGCGCTGCTCCGGCCTAACCGGTCCTGTCCTGTCCTGTTTGCCTTGCCCCGCCCGACGCATTGCCGAGAACAGGAAGACTGCCGGACGGCGCATGTTTTGGCTACAATCGTGCGTCTTTCGGCAATCTTCCTGTTCTGGGTCAACGGCGAGGGATTGACCGCGTAAGTTCCGGATGCGACAATCATTGTGACCGGTCACAGTAGGCTGACGTGCGGCAAGCCTCGGCACAGCAGGGCGAGGTGCTGCAAGATCACGGCGCAGCCAGCCACTGGCCACAGCGAGGGGCATCAAATGAGCATGAACGACAACAGCGGCGACGCAACCACGCTCGCCGAACGCATTGATCAGGCGCGACGCGAGGTCACCGGGCTGCATGCCGAACTGGTGCGCAATGGCCTGGTGGTGTGGACCGGCGGCAATGTGTCTGGCCGGGTTGCGGGCACGGATATGTTCGTCATTAAGCCTTCGGGCGTCAGCTACGACGACCTCGCGCCCGAAAATATGGTGCTGTGCCATCGGGACGGAACCGTGGTGGCGGACTCGCAGGGCAGCGAACGCGCACCATCCAGCGACACGGCGGCGCACGCATACGTGTACCAAAACATGCCAGAGGTCGGGGGAGTGGTGCACACTCACTCCACGTTCGCGGTGGCGTGGGCAGCGCGTGGCGAAGAAATTCCGTGCATCATTACCGCCATGGCCGATGAGTTCGGCGGACCCATCCCGGTTGGGCCATTTGCCATCATCGGCGACGACTCGATCGGTCGCGGCATTGTTGAAACACTGCGGGGCCACCGTTCGCGAGCAGTGCTCATGAAAGGCCATGGCCCGTTCACCGTCGGCGTTACCCCGCGCGACGCCGTGAAGGCCGCCGTCATGGTCGAAGATGTTGCCCGAACAGCGCACTTTGCCCTGCAGGCCGGCTCGATTGAGCCCCTCGCCCCCGAAGCGATTGATCAACTCTACGATCGATACCAAAACATTTACGGCCAAAGCGGAGATGATCGACGATGACACACTCGCAGTCCACAACCACCGAGACCGCCAACCTGCTGCGGGCAGGAAAAGCAGTACTTGGCATTGAGCTGGGCTCAACTCGCATCAAGGCATGTCTTATTGATCCGCAACACCGGGTCGTGGCCACGGGAAGCCACGCGTGGGAGAACAGCTTCGATAACCGCTTATGGACGTACCCGATCGAGGCCGTATGGGAAGGCTTGCAGGCGGCGTATGCGGCACTCGTCGCCGAAAGCGAGCAGCGATATGGCGTGCGTCCGCACGCGTATGCAGCGGCAGGAATATCGGGCATGATGCACGGTTACCTGCCCTTCGATGCATCGGGTAACCTTCTTGCCCCTTTCCGCACGTGGCGCAACACCAACACTGTGCAGGCCGCGGCCGAGTTGAGCGAACTGCTCGAGATCAATATTCCCTTGCGCTGGTCGATCGCACACCTGCATCAGGCAATGATCGACAACGAGCCGCACGCGGGTGACGTGCAGTTCTTCACAACGCTCGCCGGATACGTACATGAAAAACTCACGGGCCGTCGCGTCTTGGGTGTTGGCGATGCATCGGGAATGTTCCCCACCGATTCGGCCACGTGCGACTGGGATGCTGAACGGCTCGGTAAGTATCAGGCCCATGCCGAGCAGCTTTTGGGGGAGCGCAGCATCCGGAATATGTTGCCTGAGGTGCTGAGCGCCGGCGA
Organism: Microbacterium luticellae; assembly: GCF_050408645.1. Taxonomy (NCBI): domain Bacteria; kingdom Bacillati; phylum Actinomycetota; class Actinomycetes; order Micrococcales; family Microbacteriaceae; genus Microbacterium; species Microbacterium luticellae. The sequence continues at coordinate 192,862 of NZ_JBNTKE010000002.1, read as the reverse complement.
CGATGCCGGAGTGCTCACGGCCGAGGGCGCTGCGTTGCTCGACCCCACGGGCGCACTGCAGGCGGGAGTGCCGATGTGTGCTCCGGAAGGAGATGCCGGAACGGGAATGGTGGCAACGCACGCTGTCGCCCCGCGCACCGGTAACGTCAGCGCGGGCACGAGCATTTTTGCGATGGTGGTTCTTGAACGGCCCCTGCGCCACGCACACCCCGAACTCGACCTCGTCACGACCCCTGCCGGCGATGCGGTTGCCATGGTGCACTGCAACAATGGTGCGAGCGAACTGGCGGCCTGGGTGGGCATGTTTGCGCAGTTTGCCGAGGCAGCAGGCTGGCAGATATCGGACGACGACGTTTACGAAACCCTGTTCACGCAGGCTTTACAGGCAGAGCCGGATGCCGGTGGCCTTGTGGCCTATAACTATCTGGCCGGCGAACCCATCACGGGGCTCGAAGAAGGACGGCCGCTGTTTGTGCGCACTCCCGATAGCCGCTTTACGCTCGCGAATGCGATGCGCGCCCAGCTCTACGGCGTTTTTGGCACGCTGAGCCTCGGCATGCAGGTGCTGGAATCGGAAGGGGTTGAACTTGACCGCATGTATGCGCACGGCGGAATGTTTAAAACTGCCGGTGTCGCACAACGCCTTCTTGCTGCCGCGCTGCGGGCTCCTGTTGCGGTCGGCGAGACGGCTTCGGAAGGCGGGGCGTGGGGTATTGCCGTGCTTGCTGCCTACCTCGGCAGCGCCGACACCATAACCCTCAGCGAGTACCTCGACACCCGAGTATTTGCCGACACCCACGACGCAGTGGCAGAACCGGATGCTGCCGACGTCGCCGGCTACCTCGAGTATCTGGACCGCTACCGCGCCGGGCTTGCCATAGAGGCCGCCGCCGTTGACGCGCTATAGGGCGCTGCATAAGCGCGCTACAAACAGGAGCACGATTGATGACCCGCACGCCGCTCGCTACCACTTTCGACAACTACGAAGTGTGGTTTCTTACCGGAAGCCAGCATCTTTATGGCCCAGAGACTCTCGCGCAGGTGGCCGAGCAGTCGCAGCACATCGCACACCAGTTCGATGAGGCCAGCGATGTTCCGGTGCGCATCACGTGGAAACCCGTGCTCACCGACACCGACGCTATTCGCCGCATCATGCTCGAAGCCAATGCTGATGACCGTGTGATCGGTGTGATCACGTGGATGCACACGTTCAGCCCCGCCAAAATGTGGATCACGGGACTCGACCAGCTGCGCAAACCTCTGGCACACTTGCACACGCAGGCCAATGTTGAGCTGCCGTGGAGCACCATCGATTTTGACTTTATGAACCTCAACCAGGCCGCGCACGGCGACCGCGAGTTTGGGTACATTCAGTCACGCCTCGGCGTGCCCCGTAAAACCATCGTGGGCCACTACAGCGACGCCCGCACGCGCGAAGAACTCGCCAGCTGGCAGCGGGCCGCAGCGGGGCTTGCCGCTTCACGCAGCCTGAAGCTCGCACGCTTTGGCGACAACATGCGTTACGTCGCCGTGACTGAGGGCGATAAAACCGAGGCAGAACTGCGGCTGGGCGTGCAGGTTAACACGTGGGGTGTAAATGAGCTTGCGGATGCTGTGCATGCAGCATCCGGCAATGAAATCGATGCCCTCATCGATGAATACGAAGAGCTCTACGATGTCGCTGCCGAGCTTCGTCGTGGCGGTGACCGCCACCAGTCGCTGCGTGACGGGGCGGCGATCGAAGTGGGTCTGCGCACGTTTCTTGAAGAGGGTGGCTTTGGCGCGTTCACCACCTCTTTTGAAGATCTTGGTTCGCTACCCCAACTGCCGGGCCTTGCCGTGCAGCGGCTCATGGCTGAGGGATACGGCTTCGGCGCAGAGGGCGACTGGAAAACTGCCGTGCTCGTGCGCATCGCCAATGTGATGGGTGCGGGCCTGCCGGGCGGTGCGAGCCTCATGGAGGACTACACCTACAACCTCACTCCCGGTGAAGAGCTCATTCTGGGTGCCCACATGCTCGAGGTGTCTCCGTCACTGGCGTCAACCAAGCCGACTCTCGAAGTGCACCCTCTGGGTATTGGCGGTAAAGACGACCCCGTGCGGCTTGTTTTCACTGCCGACCCGGGGCCTGCCGTGGTGGTGGCGATGAGCGACATGCGCGACCGGTTCCGCCTTACTGCGAATGTTGTCGAAAGTGTTGTGCCCCCGCACGACCTGCCCCACTTGCCGGTAGGACGGGCCGTGTGGAAGCCCGCGCCCGACTTTCGGACCAGTGCGACGGCCTGGCTGATAGCCGGCGCCGCCCACCACACGGTAATGTCGAACGCTATAGGTATTGATGTGTTTCGTGATTTTGCTGACATGTCGGGCCTGGAACTGCTGGTTATCGACGACACCACCACGGTCGACGATTTTCAGCGGGAGGTGCGTTGGAACCAGGCGTACTACCGGTTGGCACGGGGGTTGTAAATATGAGAGTTCAGGAACGTTCGGGGCGGCAGCTTCAGATTCGCGCGAATGGTTATGAGGCAACGATCGCAACAGTTGGCGCTACGCTGCGCCAGTTGCAACACAACGAACGAGACCTGATCGTACCTTTCGATGCCGATGAGCTGCGCCCGCACAGCCGCGGCGCCACGCTCGCACCCTGGCCCAACCGTATTGCTAACGGCGCCTACACGTTTAATGGCTCGGAATATCAGCTGCCGCTGAGTGAGCCTGCGCGCAATAATGCGATTCACGGACTGGTGTCGTGGGTCGATTTTCAGGAACGCGTGGTTGTGGCCGACCGCATCGTGCTCACCACGATCATTGCGCCCATGCCGGGCTACCCGTTCCGGGTTGAGGTCGAAGTGGAATACACCATCGACGCTTCGGGGCTCACTCAAACGGTCACCGGCCGCAACCTCGGCGCTGATCCGGCACCATGGGGCACCGCGCCGCACCCATATTTGAAGGCGGGCACGGCAACCCCGGCACCGGGGGCGGGAGCGGTAGATGAGTGGATACTGCGGCTACCGGCATCCGAAGTTCTTACCGTCGATGAACGGCTGCTGCCTGTGGCGGTAGAAAGCATCGATGCCCACCCCGCGTGGGACTTCCGCGAACCACGAAAAATCGGTACCACCTTCTTGGACTATGCGTTCACCGGTCTCACGCGTGACAGCGACCTCGCGACGGTCGAAGTGCGCACTACCGATGGCTCAGGCGTAGGAATCGCTTTTGACGAGGGCCTGCCGTGGGTGCAAATTCACACCGCCGACAATCCCAACAAACCTGCTTCGCATCGCGCCGGTCTGGCTGTAGAACCCATGACCTGTCCACCGGATGCTTTTAACTCGGGCACCGACCTAATTATTATCGAGCCGGGCGAAGAACACGCTGCTTCGTGGCGCATCTTTACGCTGTAGCCGAGGTGGGCGCGCGTTAGTCGAGATCGCGGAGAACGCGGGCCGGTACCCCGCCGACTACGGTGCGCGGCGCCACGTCGCGGGTGACGACAGCCCCCGCTGCAACAACGGCGCCATCACCGATGGTCACTCCCGCGAGTACGGTTGCGTTCGCGCCGATCCACACGCCGTTGCCGATGATGATGGGCCGTGGAATAGTCGTTGCACGGTGCTGAGGGTCAAGATCGTGGTTGAGCGATGCGAGTACGACATTATGGCCAATGAGTGCGTCGTCACCGACACGGATACCGCCCTGATCTTGAAACCGGCAACCACTGTTGATGAATACGCGTTCGCCGAAGACAGTGTTCTTACCGCAATCGGTGGTGAACGGAGGGAAGAGACGGAATGAGTCGGGTACCCGCCGGTCGGTGATGCGAGACATGATCTCGACGCGCTCTTCCGGCGTCGTGTATCGACTATTGAGTTCCATGCACAGGCGAATGGCTTCGTCGGCGAGTTCATTCATCTTGTGTGCCAGATCTGTGCCCGGCCCGGCTGCTTCGCCAGCATTCATCCGCGAAAGAAAGTCGTCCGTTTCCATGGCAAATAAGCCCTCTCTTGTTTCGTCTAGAGCCCTTGCCCGGCATCCCACAGGCGTTCGGTGTGGCCCGAGAGTAGGGCGTCGACCGAGAGCGCCTGTGCGTCGGTGAGCGATGCGACGTAGTCGATGATGCCGCGGCCGCGGGCGAGCCGCTGTAGGTCGGCGCTGCTTTTTCCTTCGACGAGTTCGGGGGAGTCAGCAGCGAGGCGACGGTAGTCGTCGGCGGCGAGGTCGAGCAGGTCGATGAGTCGGCGGGGTGCGCGGCGCGCATCGTAAGGGTCGTCCAGCCACGCGGTGATGCCGTCGACGAGACGCTCGAGCACACTGGCTTGACCGCGCTGATAGACAGCAAGGTCGGGGCGTTCGAGAATAAACCGCTGGTGCAAAAATTTCAGCACCGCAACCTCATGCCACGTCTGTTTGTTGAGGCTCACGTGGCCTGAGCGGTCGTCCGGATGCCGGTGTACTTCGATCGATGATTGCAGACGCGCGATCCAGTCGGTCGTGAACCGGGCCAGGCCCCGTTCGCTTGCGAGCGAACCGTCGAAAGGTTCGGCGATAAGGCCGTCGACCACTTCGCTGGCCACTTTTGTTACGGCATCGCTAAAAGCATCCGGGTCGGCAATCCACGAGTCTTTGCGGTGAAGGTGACGCCACAGTAGTTCGAGCGAGTGGCCGGGGGCTCGGGTGTTGACGGCGAGAGTTTCTTCATCGGCCGTGCGCAGGCGAGCCAGGTTGCGCTGCCACGAATGGAACTCGTTTGCGAGCGTCGTGGCGTTGAGAAGCCCAGCGCGATAAAAGTCGTCGAGGTCGTGCAAGGAGTAGGCGATGTCGTCAGAGACATCCATGATGGAACACTCAACAGTCTGCTGGCCTGGTTCGATGAGCGGGTATGCGGTGAGTGCTTGCCGGGCGTCTTGCTCGTCAATCGCATAAAAGTTGTATTTGGTGGCCCCACCGCGACGCTGCCCGCCAAGGCCGCGCCGCCACGGATATTTCAATACTGCCGTGCGCACAGCAGCCGTGAGGTTGAGCCCTACACCAGGGCGATCGTGCTCATCGAGGCGCGTAAGAATCCGGTACGTCTGGGCGTTGCCCTCAAACCCTTCACGCAAACCAAAACGGTCGCGCGCGAGCCTGTCGAGAGTCTGCTCACCCAGGTGACCGAACGGCGGATGCCCCAAATCGTGCGCTGCCGCGGCCGCTTGAACCACTACCGGATGCGCGCCGCCCAGCTCGGCAACCGTGCGACTGGCTTCATCGGTGCGCGTATAAAGATGAGTGGCTATAGCTCGAGCAACCGCGGCCACTTTAATCGAATGAGTGAGCCGGTTGTGCACGGCAAGACCGGCGCCCGCCTGCGAGATTACTTGCGTCACGGCCGAGAGTCGCGAATAGAACGGTGAGAACCTTATGCGCTCAATATCGACTCGAAAATGCGGATGCCCCTCGGCCTGCTGAAACTCGTTAAGCGTTTCGGGCAGGCGGCGTTCTTGACGAGGATCCAGCGACGAAGTGGGCATGAACCCAGTGTGGCACGGGTGCGCGTGTGGGCAGGGCTGCCCCGTACGCCTTTTTCGCGACCGGACGCAACATGCCGTTATGGGGCGAGCGTAGCGGCGTGTTTCGTCCGGCGGCGCTGGTTATTAGCATCCGGGGGCTGATGGATTGACGGTACACGGAGCATCAACGAGAACAGTGCGCGTGGAGTACACCGTGACGGTCTGCGTGACCGTGGGGCCGTTGAGCGTGCCGGGGATGGCGTACCAGCCACCGCCGAAGTCGAGATCGGCAACGTACGTGGCCGTATACGATGCTGTTTTTGTGCCGCGCTGAGCATAGATGTGGCTCGTCGCGGTGGGCGTGAAAGTGAGGAGGTCGCTTTCTGCCCACGTGAACGCGGTTTCGGTTGTGGTGATCGAGTTACCGTCGCCAAAATCGTAGTGGTGCTCGACCGGCGTGAACCGCACACGTATCGGGTAATCGAACAGAGTGCCCTCGGCAATGTGCGTTTGCGCGTCGCCCACAAAATTGGCGGGGCGCCCCGTAATAGCAATATTGAGCGGCTCAACGATCAGCGTCGTATCGGTGGGAACAAAACGGGCGAGATCGCTGATCGTCACCGGCGGAATAGCGTTTTCACCCTCATCATCGGGGTCTGTCGGACCAATCGGCACAAAACACAGCCGTGCGTCATCAAAATATTCTAGACACCGGTCGAAGTCAGACTCCTGCGGGCCATCACTATCGCCCGGCCCGTCACCCCAGTCAGCGTTATCCCCTCCATCCGGGCCCGGACCACTGTTGTCCCCTCCCGGTGTTCCCGGAAAATCCCACTCATCGCCGACGTTCACGCCGCCGTCATCGTCGGGCTCGGCCCATGGGCAACGATCCAGATTGCCCCAATAACCGCAGTCTGATGAAGCACTAGGTGTTTTGTCCAACCCCGTCGTCAGTAATAGCGCAACAAGTACTTCTAGCATTCTTTGGTCCGTACTGCCTCAGCTGCGGCGATTATGAACATGTCGCCGTCTTGCTTGAAGGTTATTCGTCGGGCAGACAGGTCGGGTCGGTCATCGGGAGTCAGTTTTTTTCCGTCGCTATCGACGATGTGCGCATTACTGATGTCTTCGCAGATGAGTGCAATCACCGTTGTGTTGTCAATAGTTTCGTATGGCCGAAACCATAAAAGTTCTGTGCTGCCCACTATGGACTGGCCGTCGAGGATGCCGTTGACAACACTTTTGCGTTCACCAGCAAAATATGATTTTGTCGAGAACCGCGCCAAACGGTCTATGTCGCTAATATCTGTGTAGTCCAGCGTTTCAATCTCGGCCAAGTACTCCCGGAACGTTTCTTCGGCCAGCGCGAATGCTTCTTCTTCTGTGAATGTTGGGTCAGGGGTTGGTGTGGGCGTTGGCGTGGTCGTGGGTGACGAGCATCCGGCAATTGTGGTGGCGAGCACGAGAGCAACGGTGGCGGCGCAGATTCGGGGGAGAAGGTTCACGTCGATGACTGTAGCCACATCAAGATTTTGGGGAGCGGTCTTATCCACAGGCCGTGCGCACTGCCACGTGTGTGGAGCCGCGGGCGTTGGGCGTGCTGCTTTCGCCGCCGGTCACAACATGCCGTATTGCAGCATCCGGATGCGGCGTGTCTTGCCCGGTCGCGCAGGGCAGCGGCAGGCACTCCTTTGCCACAGGGCACAACACGCCGTTATGTCCGCACGAGTAACGGCGTGTTGCGTCCGGTCGCGGAAAAGGCGTGAGCACGGGGACGGTCATGAAGCCAGGCATCCCCGGTAACGCACCAGGGCAAAGCAAAACCCCCGCGATGTAGAAGCTACGCGAGGGTTTCTGGGACCGTTGTAACGACGGTCCTTGTGGCTCCGACCGGCATCGATCCGGTGACCTTTCGATTTTCAGTGTAAAATATTGATACGGAAATACGCGATAAACCGCGTAAACATACGGATTCTCCCCGTATGGCTCCGTACGGTTCCGTACTGCTATGGGTGTACTTGGGTGTACCGGGCGTGACGGAGAAAGGTTACTGACATGGCAACGAAACAACGTCGAGGACATGGCGAAGGTGCACTGTTCCAACGGAACCCGCCGCACGGCCTATGGGTAGCGCGGATCGAACTACCTGCCGGATCGTCCACCAAACGGCGACGCAAAGAAGTCACGGCCAAAACTAAAGACTTGCTCCAAGCGAAGCTTCGCGAGTTCCGCCGACAGTTCGCTATCCACGGCGACCTGCCAGACGCAGGTAAACCACTCGAAGCGTGGATCGAATACTGGCTATCCGAGATAGCACCCGACCGGGTACGTCCGACCACTCTTCGAGGGTACAAGTCGACAATGGCGCACGTCGTCGCCGCGATCGGCAACGTACGCATGGACAAACTCAAACCGGCGCACATCCGGCGACTACACGACGCGATGGACGAAGCCGGCCTCACGTCAACCTATGCGAACTCCGCGCACCGGATACTGTCACGCTGCCTCAAAGATGCGCGCGCTGAGGGCATCCTCGAATGGAACCCCTGCGAGGTCGTAGACGCGCCACGAAAAGAAGTCCCGCAGCTGCACGCGCTCGACGTTGACCAGGCCGTGAAAGTTATCGAGTCAGCGATACCCGAGCTTGACGGCCGCACCGAGGTTTACAGTCCATACCCGGCGATGTGGGCAGTCGCACTACTCACCGGCATGAGGCGCGGCGAGCTAATCGGCATGGAACTCGATCAACTGTCGCCGGACGCCTACGACCTACGCTGGCAGATACAGCGCATCGCGAGCATCGATAACGCCCCGAAAGACTACGAATACCGTGAGCTCTACGGGAGCCTCTACCTGGTGCCGGTGAAAACACAGTCCGGTAAACGTGTCATCCCGATAGTCGAGCCGTTAGCGACGATTCTTCGCTTGCACCTGCAGCGCGCACCAAAGAACAAGTACGGCCTAATCTTCACCACGCCCGAAGGTCTACCGTTCGACCCCGACACTGTTACTGCTGCGTGGGAAACCGCATCGAAACAGTACACCGACGATCGCGTACGCCTGCACGACCTGCGTCACACAACCGTCGACCTGCTGCTCGAAGCGGGCGTGCCCGAAGATGTTGTGGTCGAGATAGTCGGACACGCCGACCGGATGACAACACGAGGATACAAGTCACGCCACAAGCTCATACGCCGCCAAGAGGCCATGAAGATGTTCACCGAACACCTTGGCATCACCGGCCTAGGAACATAAACGTCAAATCGCCCGACACTTTCACGGTGTCGGGCGATTTTTTTGTTTCAACGTGTCAATAAGTTAGCGCGGGAAGAATCTCGGCATCATGCACGAGCACGAGCGGCACCGTGTTCGATCCGCCGATGCGAGTGTCATAGGTGAATGTCATCATCACCGTGACCCACAGCTTCACATGGTCTTTCTCCATGAGTTCATCGAAGATCGGGCAGTCGTACTCCCAGTCTCCTGACACGGCCGCTGCCGAATGCGTGTAGTCGAACGATGTATCTTTCATCGACCCTTCAAGATCAACGAGCATCATGCACTTGCCCGACGAAGCATCCAACTGGAAGATGCGACCGTAAACGATCAGTTCTGTGCCGACGTGTGCTGTTGCATCACGAGCGATCAAGGAGAACTCTCGATCGCTCACTTCGGTGAAGCCGCTGAGGTCGACAGTCTCGACATCGGCGGGCTCCGGTAATGGTTCAGTGGGCAGATCGTCTGCTAACGGTTCCGCAGTCTCTTCGACAGTCTCCGACGCGGCGACCGGCGCGCTGCGAGGCTCCGAGGGGATCATCGCGGCGATACAGCCCGTCAACGGCAGACATGCGGCCACCACCACGGCCGTTAACCAAATACGTTTCACCATTACTCCGATCACGCAGCTAACCGAATCTCACCACGCAGTAAACCTTGGCGGTAAACATCAATCACGCGCTTCGTGGTGCCGAGCTCGTGAGCAATATAGCCGGAATCAAGACTCAACCGCTCAGCGCGCGCATATGCGACCGGATCAACAATCAGTCGAGCCGCTTCACGCCATGCCCGCCACTCGGTAGCCGGATGACATGACCGATCGCGATACAGCGCATGCGCGTATTCGTGATGCAGAGTCTCTTGTTCAAGAACATGCGTTAGCCCCATCCGCACAAGAATGCGCCGCTCGTCATCGAGGTACGCACCCAGCCGGTACGAGGGGAGGTCGTTGGTGTATTCCAACGTGACCCCCAGATCATCGATCCAATCAACGACGCTCTTGTCGCGGAATGGGTTCATTCATTCTCCTGCTCTTGTCTCGCCTGCCAATCATGATCGTCATAGGCAGCTAGTGCCACATCATCCTGTAGACCAGGGACATTGAGAGCCGTCAGCCTCGACGCTTGTGCGAGCCTGCTACCGAGCATCAACACGACATCGGTTTGCGCTGTCGCCCGAGCATGCTGCGGAAGATTCTGGAAGATCGGCGCAGTAGACGCGATAAACGCGCGAGTGTCCTCGTCGTACCGGTCGAGGTCGGAAACTTGTGGAACACCGAGCACTTCGAGCACTTTACGAAGGTTGCCGGCATGCGCCGCGCGAACACCACGTTCGAGAGTTCCGTACGTCTTTAGGGAGATTCCAGCGGCCTCAGCGACCTCGCTTTGAGTGAGTCCACGCGCGGTTCTTATTTCTCTGACCGTTTCCCCAAGAGCGGCCCTTTCTTCGGCATTTAGGGCATCAACATCAACCATGCCGCGAAGCAGTTCTTGCCCATTCCCTCTGGTAGTCATAGGGACAGTAAAGCATAAGTTACCCATTTAGCCAACCATGTGGGTAACTTCACTCGAAAGCTACTTGCATTGCTCTGGGTAACTCTGTACTGTTCTTACCTATGAGGACGGCAGCAGCGAAGGCGGCAGGCGAAAGCATCCGCGCACTTCGAGAACTAGCAGGGCTCACAGTCACCCAGACAGCCCAACTGACCGGTCGCTCACCCTCGTACCTGTCACGAGTCGAAAACGGTAAAGCCGCGCACGTGACGGACAAGTACATCGCGAACACAGTCGGAGCACTGAGCCAATACATCGCGAACCCGGTGGGCGCTGAAAAAAGTAATCCCGCCGCGTAGCCGCGCGACGGGATTAGAACACGAAAGAGAACACCCTTCATGTTGAAGAACATCGTATCCAAGTCTCCGGCGAACGTGCCGGTGACAACCGACGTGCGGTTGTCGCTCACCCTCGATGAAGCGCAGAAAGCTACCGGCGTATCGCGCTCGATCATCGAACAAGCTATCCGAAACAACGACTTGATAGCACGGTATCCGTCGTCACGGCCCGTCATCCGCGTCGCTGATCTCGACGAATGGCTGAAGTCTCGACCGACAGAACGGCCAGTGAAATGAACAGTGTCCCAATCTTCGTCATCCCCGCAGCCACGTTGCTGATTATCGCGCTCGCGAACTGGTGGGAATCGACCCGCCCCGACACCGACTCTCGTTCGGAGTAGCACTCCGAACCGCCAGTGGGAGCTCTTACCGGCCCCACCGGTACTTAGTGCACCCAAAAACAGGTCGCACAAGCACATCGAGAACTCCACACAGAGACACGCTGATACGTCATTCCGTTGTTACGGCCCGGTATGTCCCGGCACCGGACGACAGCAAGCCACTTATGGGGATGACAAGCACGCACGCTACGGGCCGTTGAGTGGACGGAGAAGCCGGGGTGCAGGGAAAGGGCGAGTGACCGCTATCGGATGTGGTCGAAAGGGAAGCACCAACAAGGGTGCACAACTTTTTTTACTCCAACACGTAAGCGGTTGGAGTGTGCGGGCGACTGGCAGGAAACCGGTCGCCCGCACTTCTCATATTCAAAACCAGAAAGGAGCCACGTGAGCTCATATTGGAGGAAGCCTGACAAACGGTTAGATAAAGAGTTCCGCGCACTAGGTGCGAGGCGAACCGAACGTCACTCGAGCAGGAACAGCGGTAAGAGCAGGTCTGCTCACTACCAGTTCCCGGACGGTGCCGTTATATCGGTGCCGGGGAACATTCGGCCTGGCGCAGCCCACTTGCTGTTAGAGAAAGTGCGCACCCAATACGGCTACGACAAGTCCGATCCGCTATCCGGTGCCGTGAAAGTGTCTGGCGTGCCGAAGATCGACCTCGAACGTGTCGAAGTGACGGCACACGCGCGTGAACGGTTGAAGCTCATGCGTGCACAGGCAGCTGTCACCTTCGACGAGATTCTGTTGACGCTGAAAGCGCCGTTACGTGTCCGTTTTGTGCCCGATCACGGCACATGGCTGTGGATAGGTGAGCGTATAGCGATCGCCGGTAGCCACACAGACGGCAGCACATCGATCGTCACGATCTTGTGGACGACGAAAGAACTATGGGACGCGAACCCGCGACCATCCCAGGAGGGATAAGTGAAACATTTAGCTCACGCTACCGACCCGGCGACTAGCCATGATGCGGTTGTGGCATTGAATCAAGACAATTCGGCAGCACTCAAAGACGCGCTGCTTCACCTATTGGCAGAGAAGCCGATGACAGCCGACGAGCTCACAACCGCGTACACAAACCGTGCCGAGTTCAAACGTTGGCCGATCTTCACCGATTGGCACAACATCAAACGTCGACTGTCTGAGTTGCATACGCACCACAAAGTTATTCGACCATCCGGCCACACGCGGCCGTCACGCATGGGCCGAAAGTCCATCGTGTGGGAACTATCGCTCGCGCTCGACGAAGCGCGAATCATCGTAGGAAGTGGGAAAACCGTTGAGTGACAAGGATCAGACACGACCGCTCGTCATGCTGTTGGTATGGCTGACGGTCATCGCGTTCATCGTATTCATCTATCTGACCGCCGCAGTGTTCATCACGCAGGGCATCAACGAGATTGCCGGTAACGGTGTGACGTTGAGCCCGATCGTGAAGTTCATTTACGCCTACATCGTGATCATTCAAGCACCGTTCATGCTGGCTCGCAGACGATGAGAGTCATACGCAGGCGGAAACCAACCGCGTTCATTACAGCCACGGCCACACTCGCCGTGGCTTTTTTAGTTCAACTATCAATGCTCACGTGGTGGGCATTTATCTGGTGAAAGGCCACTAATGAGCATCGTCCTTGACATGCCCGAAACCGAGTACCACGCGCACCCGGCGCTCTCGTCAACGGGCGCCCGTCAACTACTCGTAGCCCCGGCAAAGTTCGCATACGAACAAGCACACACACGCCCGTCACGGCCCGAGTTCGACCTAGGAACAGCCGTTCACACGAAAGTTCTAGGCACAGGCTGGAACGTTGTTGTCATCCCCGAGGAACTGTTAGGCGCTAACGGTTCCGTGTCCACGAAAGCCGCGAAAGAGTTTGTTGCTAACGCGCGGCTCGATGGTCTTGTGCCGGTGAAAGCCAGCGTCGCCGAGACTGTCAACGCCATGTCAGAGTCTGTACTCGCGCATAAGGATGCGCGCGTGATTCTCGAACAAGCCGGCAACGCGGAAGTGTCCGTGTTCGGCGAGTGCCCTACAACAGGCGTTGAGATTCGTGCACGGTTCGACTTCCTCAGCCAGACAGAGAAGGTCGTCGGTGCCGACTTGAAAACGACAGCCGGTGAAGCGTCACCTGAAGCTTTCGCCCGGTCGGTCGGATCATTCGGCTACCACATCCAAGAAGCTCACTACCGTGACGCGGCACTGTTCGCCGATCACCCGGTGGAAGCTTTCGTGTTCATCGTCGTCGAGAAGGAGCCGCCGTACCTCACGGCTGTTCACGTGCTCGACCAGGACTACCAAGACATCGGACGGGAACGTGCGCTCGAAGCGCGCCGCCGATTCCGCACAGCACTCGATACCGACGAATGGCCCGGCTATCCCGACGGCATCCAGATCGTGCGCCCACCGAACTACATCATCTACGACCACATCGATCGAGGTAACGCAGCATGAGCAACGAAGAATGTTTGACCTCGGACGAAGCTGACATGATTGCTCAGATTCTGCCGGATATTCCGAAAGACGATCGCGCGTCGAGGCTTGCCCGACGTACACGTGAGCCTGCCGACGATGACGTTACGAGCGTCAGTGACCGGCTGAAAGCGTTCTACCGGAAGTGCCCAAACGGGCGCGTTCACACCGACGTGACGGACATGGGCGACGGCGCATGGCTGGCACGCGCATACGTGTTCGATGGCGAGATCGAAATGCCACGCGCGTCAGCATCAGCCACACGTTCACGGCACGATACGGATGAAGTGTCAGCCGAATACCCGTTGGAAACGGCCGAGACAGCCGCCATATCGCGCGCACTGCGGAACTTCGGAGTGAAGCCATGAAACGCAAAGCGCGCGTCTATAAGCGTCCAGTGTTCTACAACGGTCGCGTCGTGACGGTCTGGTTCACATCGGACGGGCAACGTCAGCGCATGTATCGGACACGGCGCGGCGCGATTCGGAGCTTGCGTGACTAGCAAGTTCACACCAAGGACACGGTGGATCATCATCAACCGTGACAGTGACGCGAACGGCACCCCTATCTGCCAATGGTGTGGGGGTGCCGTTCGCATCGACTGGGGTGAATATTCGATCCAGCATCGACGTGCGCGGGGCATGGGAGGTTCCCGGTTGAAAGACACCGGCCAACCTCAAAACGGTGTGCTCGTGCACGGATCAGCCACCACCGGATGCCACAGCGAGATCGAAAGAAACCCCACGAAAGCGGCCGAGCGCGGGTTCCGCGTCGCGCAGTACAAGAACCCGGCCGCTATCCCGATCGTCACATGGGACGGCCGTCAACTCACGCTCACCGTAGGTGGTGAAGCGATACCAGCAGAAAGGAGGGACGGATAATGCGCGAAATATGGAGGCCGACAGAAGGCCGTGCGATCTTCAATGTCAGTTGGATAAAAGAAGGTTGCGTGCTCGCGATCGACCGGGCAGGAATGCGTCACAAGCCGTGGCGCGTACACGAAATAACCGGCTGGAAAGACGACCGGCTACGGATGATTCTGCGGCCAGACGGTGAACTGTATGACTACTCGAAGTACAACCGGCACGTTTCGATGGTTCAGTATCCAGCATCGGTGTATCTGCTCCCAGAGCATTACGGCACCTGCCACAAGTGCGGCGAAATCTCGCCGTGCTCGGAACAGTGGGCGGCGCAGGCTGCGGAAGAGATCGCTCGACGTGCGGAAAGGTACGAGAGCGAGGGTGTCTGCCCACAGTGCATGGAGCCCGTCACCGTACGACAAAAGTCGTACCGGTTCGAGCACAACTTGTATGTGCCCGTCGGCCCGCCTGTGACATTCCACGCACGCAGACGATGCTTCGCGGCAGCTGTCCACTACGACTACGCGGTAGCGAAAGCGTTAGGTGTTCAGCCGACACTCTCATGCGAGGGACTGCTCACGCGACACTTCGACTTTCACCGAGAATGCTCGAACGACAGGTGTCCGGGGTTCCACGTCGTGCATCCGAACTTCAACCGTTGCGCGCCCAACGAGGACTGCCAACGTGTCGAGTGCGAGTATCTGTCGAGGCGGTTGCATGAAAGATAAACGCCTCTATATGACGTTTCCGAACGACGTACATCGGCATCCGAAGATAAAGCGGTTGCCGCCAGAAGTCCGGTGGACGTTCATAGAAATGAACGGTGAAGCACGTATCGCTGATAACGATGGACGGTTCGCGGCCGAGGACGCAGAGTTCTTGTGGAGCCAAGATCATCTCGAAGCTCTCATGCGCTCACATCCGACGCGACCGCTAGTTGTGCGTGACGGTACGGACTATGTGATTCGCGAGTATGCGAAGCATCAACAGACACGTGCAGAGCGGGAACGGTTAGCGGAAGTCTCTCGCGCTAATGGCGCGAAGGGCGGTCGCCCGAGAAAGAAACCCGACGAAACCCAACAGAAACCCAGTGGGTTATTGAATAAACCCAGAGGGAACCTGGAAGAACCCAACTCAAAGCACAGTCAGAGTCAGAGTCAGAGGACTAATACTTACGTTAACGAGAGTCAGTCACTAGATACACGTGCGCGCGAAGCGACGGACGAGTTATCTCCAACACAAAACCGCATGGCAAGCAGCTACGGCATCGACGTGGAACGCGTGCAAGCGAAACTCAGTGACCAACTCGGTATGAACCTCACCAAGCTCGGTGCTCTCACGATCGCGTTATGGATCATCGGTAAACGCGACGAACCACCACGTGCGCCAACCGCGTACGTGATCGGGTCGATCACAAGATCGCCCGCCGAAATTGAGAAACACATTCACGACAACGGCTTGTCGTAGCCCCGCACATGCGGGGCTTTTTTGTTGAAAGGAGTTGATACGAGTGTCGACACAGACTGTTCAGATCGATTCGAGGCTCTGGTTTCGCATCGCTAAGCATGCTGAACGTTCAAAGATCAGCGTCAGCGAGGCGTGCACGGTCGTTCTAGGCGTGCACTTTCCGAAAGATGAAGCGACTCTCGATGACCGGATCGTCGCAGCAGTGGTAGGTGGCGCGCCCGCACCAGTCGCCGCGCACAGGCTCGGTTGCACTGTCGAGCGCGTGCGTAAGACGTGCAGGGAGCGAAACATCACGTTGCCGAAGTTTGTTCGCGGCAACTGGGATAGCGAACTCGCCGGAGGTGCGAAGTGAGTTTCTGGGCAGCGGTTTATTCCATCGTCGGCATCGGATTCGCGCTAGTGGCCATATCGTTCGCCGTCACCGTCACCATTTTCATGTTCATGCGCCAACACGACAACTAAGGAGCGTTGTAGTGAGTTCTTCAATTTTGTTCGACCCAACCTTCCCTCACGGCAAGCCGGCGGGATTCTCACGCGGATGCCACTCGTCACGCTGCCCGGCGGAACTCTCATGTGCAGACGTGCACCGACGGTACGTCGGAGACTGGCGGTTCCGTAAACGGTTCGATGCTGGCATGACGCTCGCAGACATCCTCGGAATGGAGGCGCAGGAAGCCGCCGTCGCCCGCGAGGTCACCAAAAAGGCCCGGAAGGCAGTAACGACACGTCGGCGGTATTCAAGCGCGACAGGCGACAGCAGGACGGTCGAGTTCCAAGATCAGATTCGCGAGCTTCACAGACAAGGTCTCACCGACAAAGAGATCGCCGCCAGACTCAACACCTCGTTCACGCGAGTATCGCAGTCACGCCGCCGCATGGAGATACCGCCGAACGTCGCAGAAACAAAAGCTGACCGGATTATCGAGCTCGTCAAAAACGGGCACACGGATGCAGACGCAGCAGCTGCGACCGGCGCGAGCATCGTCTACGTCAAATCGGTTCGACTCAAAGCCGGTATCCACGTCACACGTAAACCGACACTTGACGACATGTTGCCGGAGCTTATCGCTGCGGGCATGGACGCACAGCAGATAGCCGACAAGGTAGGCCGACATCGGCACTACGTGGCGGCACGCATGCGCGCACTCAAAAACACCAACCACACCCTCGCCTCGGCGGGGGTTATTTCGTTAGAGAAGGAAGCTTCACATGAGCGCTATTTTGTCGCCTGAGTTTTTCGTCCACCCGACCGACACCTATGAGCAGTTCATTCGAGAGAAAGTCGCTTTCGATAAGACGTTCGGATTCACGATCGAGGATGCCGACCTCGCGCCGATCTTCCAACCGGAACACCCCGACTTCAAACCGCATCAGCGGGACATTGTGAAATGGGCCGTGCAGGGCGGTAGGCGGGCGATCTTCGCGAAGTTCGGGCTCGGTAAGAGTGTCATGCAGATGGAGGCTCTGCGGCAGATTCTCACGCATCCTTCGTCGCCGGTTGTTAACGGCCGGGCGTTGATTATCGCGCCGCTGGGTGTGCGGGGCGAGTTCATCCGTGACGGTAAGAACCTGCTCGGCATCGAGGTGCGGTTCATTCGCCGTACGGAGCAGATCGACCCGGAATGGTCGGGAATCTATGTCACGAATTATGAGTCGGTGCGTGACGGCAGGCTCGCTGTCGACGGGTTCGATGCTGTCTCGCTTGATGAAGCGTCTGTGCTGCGGTCGTTCGGGTCGAAAACGTATCAAGCGTTTTTGAGTCTGTTCGACACGGTGCCGTACCGGTTTGTGGCGACAGCGACACCGGCGCCGAACAGGCATAAAGAACTCATTCACTATGCGGGCTACCTCGGCATCATGGACACCGGCCAGGCGTTGACACGGTTCTTCCAACGAGACTCTACGAAAGCGAACAACCTGCGGTTGTATCCGCATAAGGAGCGCGAGTTCTGGCTGTGGTTGAACACGTGGGCATGTTTCGTGCAGTCACCGGCTGACCTTGGCCATTCGGATGAAGGTTATGCGCTGCCGGGACTGTCGATCACGTGGGATGTTGTCGAGGTCGAGGTTCAGTCTGACCAGGTTGACCATGACGGGCAGGGCGTGCTTGTTCGTGCGGGCGCGAAGTCACTGGTGGAGACGGCGCGTGAGAAACGCGAAACCGTGTCGGCACGTATCGGCCGGGCGCTCACGCTCGTTCGCGAACACGTCAAGACACACGGTACGGGTGAACAGATCATCCTCTGGTGTGACTTGAACAGCGAACAAGACTTGCTCGAAAAGCTGCTCACTGCAGAAGGGTTATCGTTCTCGTCCGTTCACGGCGGGCTCGATGACGACGAAGCAGAACGTCGACTTGATGCTTGGCGTGACCGGGAAACGTTCGCGTTGATCGGTAAGCCGGTACAGCTGGGGCAGGGCATGAACTTGCAGCAGTCGAATACGGCGGTTTTCGTCGGTGTGGCGCACAAGTTCAACGACACCATCCAAGCCGTGCACCGTATCCAACGGTTCGGGCAGACACGTGACTGTCACATCACTCTGATCTACGCGGAAACGGAATCAGAAGTGCGTGACAGTCTGCTCGAAAAGTGGGAAGAACACGACCGGCTCACCGACACAATGAGTGACGTTATCCGCGAGTTCGGACTCAACCCTGCCGCGATTAGTCAAGCGCTCACACGGTCGATGGGAGTCGAGCGGGTCGAAGAGTCCGGCACAGGGTGGACGGTCGCGCTAAACGATTGCGTGCTCGAAACCCGCGACCACATGGACAGCAACAGTGTCGATCTTGTCGTCACGAGCATCCCATTCTCGAACCATTACGAATACACGCCGTCATACAACGACTTCGGCCACACGGACGACAACACACATTTTTGGCGACAGATGGACTATCTGACACCGGAACTGTTACGTGTGTTGAAACCTGGCCGGATCTACGCATGCCACGTGAAAGACCGTATCCAGTTCGGGAACGTCACCGGCGCCGGTATCCCCACCGTGTCACCGTTCCATGCCGAAGCGCTCGCACACGGCCTAAAGCATGGTTTCGACTACATGGGCATGATTACCGTCACCACCGACGTGGTGCGAGAGAACAACCAAACGTATCGACTCGGATACACCGAGATGCGGAAAGACGGCACCAAAATGGGTGTCGGCTCACCGGAATACATTCTGTTGTTCCACAAACCACAGTCGGACAGGTCGAAAGGGTATGCCGACGAACGGGTAACGAAAACCGTTGCCGACTATTCGCTGGCACGCTGGCAGATCGACGCAGCAGCCGATTGGCGATCATCCGGTAACCGTCTGCTCACACCCGAAGAGATGGTGGCGATCGAACCGAAACACCGGTCGCGACTATTCAAGGCACAGACGCGCGCGAACGTGTACGACTATGCCGCGCACGTCAAGACCGGTGAAGCGCTCGAAGCTCGTAAAGCCCTCCCGTCAACGTTCAAGAGCCTCGACCCCGGGTCATGGCGACCGGACGTGTGGGACGACGTGAACCGGATGCTCACCCTCAACGGTGAACAGTCACGCCGCGCACTGGAGTTCCACGTGTGCCCGTTGCAGTTCGACATTGTGGACAGGCTGATCGAACGGTACTCGAACAAGGGCGACCTCGTTTATGACCCGTTCGGTGGCCTCGGAACCGTGCCGTTACGTGCACGGAAACTTGGCCGTGACGGGCGAGCATCCGAGTTGAATCCGACATCGTTCCGTGACGCTGTGATGTATCAGCAGGAACTCGACCGGTCACAGGCCACACCGTCACTGTTCGACCTTCTCGAACTTGAAGGTGCGGCGTGATCCTCGGTATCGACTATTCGTTGACATCGACCGGCCTTGCCGTGCTGTGCGATGACGGCTCGACCGACACGTGCATCATTCGTTCACCGAAAGATGACGGATCGATCGAGTCGATCGTGCACAGGATCGAACAGATCGCGGATGAAGTCGAAGCGTGGGCCGACCTCGCAGCGGACGACATCGTGGTTCTTGAAGGCTTCGTGAACCACGCGCGGTCGCCACACCGAGGGAAGATCGCCGCTGGCTGGTGGGCCGTCGCCAGACGTGTGTCGATGCTCACCGAATCCCCGGTGATCGTCGTGCCACCCAAGACGCGCGCGAAGTATGCGACCGGTAACGGCGCGGCAGGGAAGCAGGCTGTGGTCGAACAGGTCACGGCACGTTATCCACAGTTCCGCATTGACGGGAGCGATGACATTGCGGATGCGGTCGCCCTTGTCGCTATCGGAGCACGAATGCTCGGGAGACCGATCGACCCCGAGCTACCCGAAACAAACAGATCAGCACTCAACACAATCATGGAGAAAGGCAGTTAGGAATGGACGATTTAGAGGTGCGCCGGGAGGCGTTGGTGCATGCGGTGAAGATCGCTTCCGAACAGCAGGTCGGCGCGTATGAAGCCGAAGTAGTCGTGAATATCGCGAAAACGTTTGAGGACTATCTTCTCGGGAAAGAGGGCAAATAATGGCTGGCGAAACACAAATTGTGGTGGTTGGAAACCTGACCGCTGACCCGGAACTGAGATACACGCAGAGCGGACTGCCGGTAGCGAACTTCACTGTAGCTTCCACGCCACGATCATTCGATCGTGCATCCGGGGAGTGGAAGGACGGCGACGCACTGTTCTTGCGGTGCAGCTTGTGGCGGGAAGCGGCCGAGAATGTTGCGGGTTCGCTCACGAAGGGCATGCGCGTGATCGTGCAGGGCAGGCTCACGCAGCGGTCATATGAGACTCGCGAGGGCGAGAAGCGCACGTCTATCGAGTTGCAGGTTGACGAAATTGGCCCGTCGTTGCGTTACGCGACAGCAACGGTGACACGAGCGACACGTCAAGCCGGTGGACATTCCGCGCCCGTCAACAGTTCGCCCGCTACCTCGTGGGCGACACAAGAGCCCGCGACAGGTTGGGCACCGGAAGGTGGTGTCGGCTTTGGCGACGATACGCCGTTCTAGGCGGCTGCGAGAAACCGAAGAGATGTGGGCCGATGGTGAGGCCAGGCGGCAAGCATCACAGCACCGTTGCGGCCATTGCACCGGCCCGTACGGCCGGTCGAAGATTCCGTGCAAGAACGATCCGGGAGGAAAATTCTATGAGTGAGCCGTGCATCACGGCCACGGCGCACATGAGGGCGGTTCCGGAAAGGGATCGCCCTCACCCGTGCCGCCGTCACGGTATCCACTTCGCGACGTGCGCCGATACGGCGACATGCCGTGGGTGTGCGCCGAGAGAAACCAGCAACGGTTACTTATGCCACTCGTGTTACGGACAGCTTCGGAATCTGCTCGACCGTGCCGGATGGATGGTCGCTCACCTACGTTCCATTGAGGGCAACGGACAGCCACTCGAACGAGTATCAATATCCGTTGAGGGAACCATTCTTATCCCAGATTCGTGGCTCGCCGCCGACGACATTCTCGATGGACTCGGCGCGCCGCCGATACCGGCTCGAGCATCACTTGATGAAGCGATCGGGGTAGCGCACGACAGTATCCAGACGTGGGCGGCGACCGGCGATCAGCGTATTTCAACGATCGACGGTGCGTTGCAGGCGGTCGTGTTCACGAAGCGGATGAAGCGGGCGCTTGCACGGTGGAAAGGTGCCGAAGCCGAACTGCGCCACATTCCGCATATGCGATGCCCGAACTGTCTACAGCCACATTTATGGCGTCGAGCTCCACTGTTCTTCAAGGACAGCATCGACGTTGTTTGTGGCACGCCAGAGTGCGGATATTTCCGTGACTGGTTCGACTGGCAGGCACAATACGCGCCAGTTTTTGAACAACTTGAGAAAGACATGAAACGACGTGAGAAAGAGTCTCGACGTAAGAAGCTCGAATGAGCTAACAGTCGGTAGTTTGTTCAGCGGATACGGTGGCCTTGACTTAGCGGTTGAGGCCTTTTTTGGTGCCCGCACGATATGGCATTGCGAGTTCGAGCCTGCACCGTCGAGGGTGCTCGCGGAACGGTGGCCGGGAGTTCCGAACCTTGGTGACGTGACACAGATCGACTGGTCACAAGTGGAACGGCCAGACATTATCGCGGGCGGTTCGCCATGTCAGGACTTGTCGGCAGCCGGCCGACGTGCCGGCATGAGCGAAGGTACTCGGTCGAACTTGTGGGTGGCGATGCGTGAAGCGATCGCTGTCCTACGGCCACAGTTTGTTGTCTGGGAAAATGTGAGGGGAGCCTACAGTGCGACAGCAGTCAGCGACGCCGATAGCGAGATGGAACAGTCAGAGGGACTGTTGGGAGACAACACAGGCAGACCTTCTCTCAGGGCGCTTGGGCGTGTTCTCGGAGACCTTTCCGATCTCGGGTTCGATGCAGAATGGCGTGGTGTTCGAGCATCAGATGTCGGCGCGCCACATGGACGGTTTAGAGTCTTTGTTCTCGCAACACGACAGGAAACTGTTGCCGACACCGATTCAGAGCGACGGTACGGGGGGGCGAAGGACATTGAGAAATCGAAGTTCGCGCCACAACTGAGAGACATAGCGAAACTGTTGCCAACACCACGCGCTACGGATCACAACGACTCGTTGACAGCACCTAGTGCACGTCGGCACGTCGAGGCTGGTAACGGCACCCTCACGGAAACGATCGGATACGCGCTACTGCCAACACCAGACGCTTCGCTCGGTACGCGGGGCGGCGCTCAGAACCCCGATAAACGGCGCGCCGGTGGACATTCCGTGTCGGTCGCTGATGTCGTCACTCACCTACTGCCGACACCGAAAGCGGGCGATGCTGATTTTGGGATGCCGCGTACGAGCGGGCGCCCGCCAGAGAAATCTACTCACCTAGTCACGCGACTCGTGTACACGAAACCGGCTACCGACTGGGGTGAGTATGAGCCTGCGATTCGACAGTGGGAACAGCTGCTCGGTCGCGAAGCGCCGGAGCCCGTCGAGATCGGCCCGCAGGGCGGTAAACGCGTAACAGCACAGTTCGTCGAATGGATGATGGGCCTAGACGAAGGATGGGTCACGAGCATCGACGTTTCGTGGCGCGCACAGCTACGGATGCTCGGTAACGGCGTAGTCAGCCAGCAAGCGCTACAAGCGTTGAAACTCATGCGCTAATCAACACCATCCATTGACGCTCTCACCACAAACGGTGGGAGCTTTTTTACACCAAAAAACAGGAGAAACTAATGCGAATTGTCAGCCTCGTCGCCGAGAACTACAAGCGACTACGTGCCGTAGAAATCACACCAGAAGGCGACCTTGTTGTTGTCGGTGGCCGTAACGCACAAGGTAAATCGAGCGTGCTCGACGCTATCTGGGCGGCACTCGGTGGCCGTGAAGGGAACAAGACAGCGAAACCCATCCGAGAGGGTGAAGAGTCCGCACGAGTGACGGTTGACCTCGGCGACATCATCGTTACACGTACGTGGCGCGGCGAATACTCGACAGTGAAAGTGGAGTCAGCAGACGGTGCAGTGTTCAAGTCGCCACAAGCGTTGCTTGATGGGCTTGTCGGACGGTTGTCGTTCGACCCGCTCGCGTTCACACGACTGAAAGAGAAAGAGCAACGTGAAGCGCTGCTCAACCTCGTGGAACTTGACCTGAACATCGACGAGCTCGACGCGAAACGTGCCCGCTTGTACGACGATCGCACCGAAGTTGGCCGGCAAGAGAAAGCGATCGGTGAAGTGCCGATCGTGGCCGATCTTCCAACTGTCGAGCAGTCGGCTAGTGAACTGATCCGTGCGATTCAAGATCGGCAGGCGCACAACCGTGCGGTTGATGCGGCAGAAGCAGAGCTTGACCGCAGCGAAGCGGCCGTGGAGTCGCTCACCGAACAGATCGCCGCGCTACAGGTGAAGCTCGAAGAAGCGCGCGTGGACGTGGAAGCGGCAGCCGACCATGTACAAACACTCGGTAACCGTGAAACGACCGCCGATCTTGAACAGCGACTCGCGAGCGTGGAAGAAACTAACGCCGCTATCCGCGCCAACAACCATGCACGCGAACAGCACGCGCAGAAGAACAAGCTGAGTGAGCAGTACGACGACTTGACGTCACGTATTCGCGACTTGGATAAGAAGAAAGCGGCCGCGCTCAGCAAAGCACAGTTCCCGGTCGACGGTCTCGGATTCGATGACACCGGTGTGACGTTCAACGGAGTGCCGTTCAGCCAAGCGTCAAGCGCGGAACAGATTCGCGTATCGCTAGCTATGGCGATCGCCGCTAACCCGCGCCTACGTGTCGTCCGAATCATGGACGGTTCACTGCTCGACGGCGACAACCTCAAACTCATTACTCAGATCGCCGCCGACAACGACATGCAGGTGTGGATCGAACGAGTCGGTTCCGATCGTGTCGGCGTGATTATCGAAGACGGTCAAGTGGCCGCGTAACCCATATAGAAGATTCAGCCCCTCACTGAGGGGCTTTTTTAGTTACAGGGAGAAATGAAGTGTTTACAGCAAGCAACGGCGTGCACCTTAGCACTAAAGGAGTGCCGGTGGATCAGCTTGGGCGGCGGGCGAAAGTAGATACGTCCACCGCGCATGAGGCGCGTATCGAGTTCTATCAGCATCTGCGTGATGAAGAACTAGGCCGGTGGCGTGAGAAGCCGGACGATGATTTTGTGGCTATTCCCCTGAGCGAACACGAGGTGATCGTGCTCAACGAGAGAACCGGGGGAAGCATCACATGGGTTCGTGGCGCGGCTGAACAGAGCACATCTTTTGGTGCGGCCACGGCGCGCGCTTATTTCGAGGCGCACCCTGCCCGTAAACCGTGGCATGACGCTGTTGACGGCGAGTTGTGGCTTATCCGGTTCAGCGACTACCCCAATACAGATGTTTCGGCTCTCGCGAAGAATGGCACGTTCGTTTATAACGACCATTGCTGTGATGGGTGGGCTGATTTCGATGACGACACGATTATTGCGGGTCGTCGTATCTGGCCGGAGAAGTCCGATGCATGACCCTAAGTGTGAGTTTTGTCGTGGCTATGGTCGGTCGCTTGTCGCGGTTGACCCTGAGCCGTTGTGGGAGCCGTGTTATTGCGAAGAAACAGAGGAAGACGACGATGTGTGACTGTAGCCCGATGTTGCGAGCGGGGTGCCCTTGCCCTGTGTGCTGTGCTCAGTGCGCAGCCGAACAAGCTGAGGATGACGACAGTGAATCTTGAAGCGTTAGAGAAGCTTCCACGGTTGCCGCTCGGAAAGATTCACGACATGGAAGGCGCGAAAGTGGCGCTGTTCGTCGGCAACAACACGGCGCATGTTGGCCGGTTGAAGATGGTCGCCGCACACACTCGCGGGAATCGGACTCTCGCAGTAACCAAGGTGCGGGTGGTGCGCCGTAACGGGCGTGCCACCCGGCATGCACAGACCGTGATTTGGCAGTTCTATCACGGTGAGAAAGAACGCGGTTTCGCGGTTTTGGAAGTCGCAGATCGAAAGGACGGTGCGCGGTGATTAGTGAAGAGATGGTTGACCTGGCGGCGAGAGCGGTTCTGAAAGCGCGTGGGCATGGACGGTTTCTTACGTCGCCTGGTTTGTATCGCTTGCCTATTTGGTTGCGGGCTAAACGTGACGCGCGTGCGGCACTTGAAGCGGTACCCATCGTGTCGCCTAGCCGTGACGATATTGCGGATGTTCTCGATAGGGCGGGCGCGCAGGTTGGTGGGTGTGGGCATGAGCCGGGTGAGGGCCGGGATTGTGCGCACTGTTGGCCGCTGCTGCTGCGTTATGCGGACGCGATCCTTGCCGCCCCTGGGGTGCAGCCGGCTCATGCCGCGTTGATCGCGGAAGCCGAAGCACGCTTCACGGATTCGCGGCTTGGTAAGTCGTGGGCGCGTGAGACGGATAAAGACCTGGCGATCATGCGGAGGCTGATCGACGCGCTGGAAGGAAAGAACAAGTGAGCCGGTCACCGGAACAAGTTGTTTCAGAAGCTTTAGAAAGCAAGACCGTTTACGTCTGGAAAGAAGACCACCTTGCCGTGACAGCAGTTGTCCACGCGTTGCGTGAGGCAGGGCTTCTCGTTGAGGGCGGTTCTTGGGAGTACGGAACTTCTATCCCGGAAGCGATTCAAGAGGATGCGCACAAAGAGCCGAGTGAAGAGTGGGCGCGGACGCATGTGAAGCGCTGTAACGCCGGGTGTGTTCTCGTGCGTCGTCTAGTCGGGCCGTGGGAACGGGTCGAGGAAGGAAAGAACAAGTGAGTATGCCGGTAGACAGGTGCTTGCAGTGCGGGCAGACGCGGGCAGAAGTGAAAGCTAACGGCACGTACTGTGCGACGGCGACCGGCTACGAGGCCGTAGAGACCCTGGACGAATGGGAGCGGCACCA
Organism: Microbacterium luticellae; assembly: GCF_050408645.1. NCBI lineage: Bacteria > Bacillati > Actinomycetota > Actinomycetes > Micrococcales > Microbacteriaceae > Microbacterium > Microbacterium luticellae. Next base: position 166,715 of record NZ_JBNTKE010000002.1, on the reverse strand, counting down.
TTGGCGGGACTGGTCAGACGCTGAACTAGAACGGCACGGTATCGACCCCAGCCTATGGAACCGACACAGGCGCACAGGCATCTACGACCTGGAATGGCCAGCACGAGAGTCCTACTGCATGCGTGAAGGGCACACAGAACCAAGCCCGGAATGGGTTGGTGAGGACGTATGCCCCGTCTGTTACCTGAATCTCGGGGCGCAGCGTGAGTTCGGGCAGGAAGTTGTTATGAGGGCGGAAGGAAAGAACGAATGAGCAGGTTCGAGGGGCCACGCGGGCTGATCGGTTACGCACGGATCGAGACAGCGCAACAGGAGGTTGTTGAAGTGCAGCAGTCGTCGTCGGTCATGTCGTACACGATCAACGGTGCCGTGGAGGGGCCGTTCGTGTGGCTGCGAGTGAATCGCAGTGAGGATCATGGGTCGTTCGCGCATTTGTCGGTTGAGGATGCGCGTGAGATTCGTGACGCGCTCACGGCATGGCTGAACGATGTCGGGATGGAAGGAAAGAACAAGTGAGCGCAGAGTTGCAACCGCACCACTATCCGAAGGTTTACCGGCAGCTACTCGGTTATGTGGAGAAGCACGAGATGCAGATTCTTCACGACGACGGCTTATATCGACACATCCGGTTCAAGAGTCCCGGCACGAGCATCGGATATTTCGACATCATCACGTGGCCGGGGTCGTTGGCTATCACCGGTGACATTGGCGAGGGGCATATCTTTACTCGCGAGCGGGACATGATCGCGTGGTTCTATAACCCTATAGGCGGGTACATCAACCCTGGCTATTGGGCGGAGAAACTGTCTCGTGGTGCCCGTGATGCAGTGGAGTTCAGCAGTGACAAGTTCGCGGCATGGGTGCGCGACATCGCCGGATCACGTCATGACGTGGACGAGATGGTTGAAGAGGCTGAGCATTTTCTTACGAGTGAAGAGGCTGTAGACGTTCTCGATCACCGCGACATTTATTGGGACTTCGAGGATGTCGAGTCGTGGAGAGATTACCGGCACCACTTCTTGCTGGCTTGCCACGCGATCTTGTGGGGCGTGCAGGAATACGTCAAGAACACCACCGACACCACTACCGAGGGGAGCGAACAGTGAGTGCGCTTAGGAGAGCTAGAGAAGCATCACTAAGAGAGTTCCCGGGCGATATTAACGGTGAGACGCGGTACGGGTTCATCGTCGGATGGATGAGGCGTGCGGCAGAAGCCAAAGAAAGTAGCGGCAAGGCAACATCGAAGTCCACGGTCGGACTTTACGGCGGGCCATTTCACGGAAGCAAGGTTGCGCTCACCAGCGAACCGGAACGTCTGGAAATAGGTGGGTACATATATAAGCGGGTGGACGACATTGACGGCGAAAGCTTAGGTGCATACTTCGCCGTCGCGCGGCAACAGGGTCAACCATGCAAGCGAAGGAGAAGAAAATAATGAAGCGCATGAAGATTGCCGCCGTGGCAGGTATTGCGATTGCGGGGCTACTGCTCGCAGGATGCACGCAAGCAGAGACAGCGAAACACAACCTATCTAAGTCGGCGGATCAGTTCGAAGTTGACCGCCGGATCGTGTTCTACAACGGAATCACGGACGAATACATTCTCACGGTAGAAGGTAAGTGTTCGTTCGAGGATCAGTCGTACAAGCTTGACGTGATCTGCAAGACGGGTGAGAACCAGTTCAAGAAACACCACCTCGGACTGTCGGACAACGTGTCCTATTTTGTTGAGCAGCTTGAGCCGGTGACTGCGAGCGCATATCACTACCGTGTGATTTTCCGGCCTGAAGTTATCGTGCCCGACATTGAGGCTGATACGTCAGGGGGCGACGGTGAGTGACGTGAGGATCGAACCGTTTGAAGTAGTGCAAGACGTTGAACGGTGGTGCGAAAGCGAACTTGAAAACATCCGCAAGTACACCAACCGTGAACCGATGGACGAAACAACGATCTACGGCATCCACGAGCTTGCGGCGAAAGCGTATGCGCGTGGCTACGCGGATGGACGCACAGCCGAAGCGGCGAGAAGTGACGGGGCGCGCCGAAGGATGAGGCAAGACCAGGAGAAGAGTAGTGAGTGACTACACGCCGACAACAGAGGAAGTGCGGCTGGAATATATGGCTGTTCGGTGGGGCCAAAACGGCACTGTGAGTTTTGAGTCTCGTGCCGAGTTTGACCGGTGGCTCACTGAGCGAGACCGGCAGGTGGCAGAGAAAGCGTGGGACGAGGGGTTCGCCCACTCGGTCAGAACGAACTTTCACAGCAGAATGCCCCGATTGGAAGATAACCCGCACAGGAAGGAGAAAGACAATGAGTGAACGCATCGACCATGTAGCAGAAGCTCGAAGGCTGCAGGGTGGCGCGCGGGAGATTATTCTCGCGGCCAACAAATCACCGGGCACGCTTGCGCCGCACATGGCGGCAGTAATCATGCTCGATGACGCACGCCTGGAAGCTCAACTCGCGCTCGTTGAACAGCAACGGATCGCGAACCTTATCCGCGCGTATAACGCTCTCTACAACAGTGGCGATCGCGAAGGTGCAGTCGAGCTTTGGAACGGCGACATTCGAGATGCCATACGCGCCACGCTAAACGACGACGGGGGAGAAGAACAGTGACTATCAAGACAACTAACGAGACTCTGCCCGTTGTCAGAAGAGTTGACACCGAGTTCTTGTCATCTAACTTCGGGCACAGAAGATACAGGGCCACAACGTGCGCACGTGACGACCAATACGAACATTCCACGGTCATAGAAAGGAGCGATATCTACTACTCGGACGGCGCGGAATACGAAATGAAAGTGCCGCTCGTTGACCTGCGCAAGTTCGCTGCCATGCTCACCATGCACGCCGACGAGCTCGGACTACCAGCCGACGAAACGTGACCGGCAACACATGCGGCGCACGGTTTCGGGACATGTTCCAGTGCGTCAAACCCGCCGGCCACGTGTTCGAGAAACACGAAGCGCCATTCGGTGACGGATGGTTCCGATGGGGCGAACCGATACCGCCGAAAGGATACGAACCATGAACCGCGAGCGGCGAGAAGAGTTAGCGAACGGTGGACTTATTGCCCGCGAGGGCGACAAAGTGACGCTCGGTAACGGCGGGCAATGGTGGCTCAACGGCGAAGCTTGGGCACGCGCCGAAGCCGACGCGACCATTAGCGTCGACTGCCGCAACCATATTCACAACCAATCTTGGAAGGAAAGATCATGGCCACCCCGCCACTCCCGGCAACATACAAGCTGACACCACACGCGGAACCCTCGATCGTGTTCTCTGACGAGTATGAACACTGGACAGTATCCGACTTGATCGAATACTTGCAGGAATACGAGTCCGACGCGCGCGTATGGGTGCGCGAGGAAACCCTCGATGACGGCACAGCGATCATCCGGCCGATCGAGCTCATAGCGGGCACACGCGCCGAGGTCGTGTTGTGAACGTCGACCGCGAGTTCTCACGCATCCGAGAACGTGTCAGCAGAAGAACCGATAAAGCTGCGGCCCGAGCGGTACGCCGAATCGAAGCGGGCACGCCTGCCGAGATGCGCGACGGAATCCGCAAACCCCCAGTTGTCGAAGCTATGGAAGCGTTAGCGCCAGCGTTCAACAAACTAGCGGCCGTGCTTCGCTCGATGGGGAGCACGCTACAGGCGCCGCTCGAACCGTTAGGAGGAACACGACGATGACCGACGTGCTCGAACGAACAGACACGAAACAGATCAGCAACGACGGCGACCACGACCGATTCGCCCACTACTTCAAGAAGCGTGACCTTGATGCCGCGCTGCTCGAAGGGAAACCCGCAACAGCGCTCTGTGGAAAAGTGGAACCGAAACCATTCCGTGGAATCGACGGCCGCACAGTCTGCCCGACATGCAAAGAAATCTATGAAGGGATACCAGAGTGAGGCAGGCAGACTACGTGCGCACCGACGAGCTCGCCGAAGCTGCCGTGTCGATCGCATGGCTACCGCAACTATTCAACGTGTCAGAATCGACCATCCGACGATGGTTGCGGGCAGACAACATCGAAACATTCCCACACCCGACCGCATCATCCCGGCCGGGTATCCCAGATACTGCAATACGCTGGGGCGACCTGCCAATAAACCAGCACAAGACACGTTGGCGACGAGCGAAAAAATGACCGCCAGCACTGCTAGCATGTAATAAGTTGAGGAAACTCACGCCCACCCGCCACGAGCGGGTTTTTTTATGCCCGATACTCATAACTTCACACGCCTGAGCCGCGTAATGGCGAGGCAGGCACACACAGGCTTGTAGCTCAATCGGCAGAGCAGGGAGTTCAGGATCGTCTAGTTCCGTAGCCCGCGTGCGAGTTCGACTCTCGCCAAGCCACGACAGACGGGAGACACGATGACTCTCGAACACGTCGGTGACGGCTGGTACGCGCTACCCGAAACAGCCGCGCAAATTCACCGGCCAACATGCGACTACTGCGGTGCCGTATACGAATCGTATGAAGCATCCCGCCACTGCTGCCAGGACGACGAATGAGCGCCTGGCGAGGATCAACCCGCAAAGCGACGTTGCCAGCGAATTGGCCGACGATACGCGCCGGAGTGTTGAAGCGTGACGGGCACCGCTGCCAGCATGTTCGATACGACACCGGCCAACTGTGCCGTGCCTACGCAAACCAAGTCGACCACAAGGGCGACCGCGACGACCACAGCCCGCAAAACCTGCAATCTTTATGCGAGTACCACCACCAGATCAAATCAAGCTCGCAGGGCGGCACTGCGCGTGCCCGAGCACGCAAAAAACAGCGGCGACACCCTGGCATATTGCCGTAACCCTGCAACTAGCGTTGCAAATCAGTGCGCGCACCACGGCCAGGTCGAGACTTCCACCATTCGCGGATCGATTCTTCCGACCATCCACCATTAGGCCCAATACGAACATCAGGCGCAGGCAGCCGACCATCCGACGCATAGTTACGTATCGTGCTTGCCGCAATACGCACACCGAACTCGCGGCTGACAAACGCTGCAATTTCAGCAGGGCCCATGTATTCGACGGTCATAGCGCAATCATCCCACGTCACGGTAGACTTACTCACGGCACCTTCCCTTTCATGTTGGTTCCATAGCCCCGGCTCGCTTTCAGCCCGCATCGCGGGATGGGCCGGGGCGCTCTCATGTTCACAGTTCTTGCAACTCGTTCATGTCAAACATGCAATTTACCTCCGTCGTACCGTGCAATATAGGGTGAGCATCCGACGGACGCTCACCCTTGCAACTTATTTGCCGGCAGACATCCGCTCACGCGCGAGCTTCGCTGCAATAGCGTTCTCGGTCACGTAGCTATCAAATGCGGAATCGGGCACTTTAGCCCAGTCGATCTGCTCGTAAACAGTTAGCCCGCACAGGCTTGCAACATATTCCTCGAACACGTAACGCTCACGTTCGGATTCAATCAGCAGCGCAACGCCGGCGCGAGCTTTCAATTCGCTGACGCTCCACATGTAAGCAGTTCGCCCATGCCGGTCGTCGCTGTCCGCTAATTCTTCACACATGCACAACAGCACACGATCGGGCATGGTCGCATACGTCGGAAGTACACGCGGTTCGATGTTTCGCCGGTAGTAGGCTGCAATATCTTCGGCCGATCGGTGTGGCGTAACCGACATGTGGACGGGGCCGCAATATCCGTTCATGAGCTTCACCTGCCGGTATCCGAACTTTCGCGGCAGGTTCGCGTCAACGATCGCCGATAGGTGCACCACGTCACCGGCGAGCAGTTCGCGCACAGTACGCGGTGACGTTCGCCCCGTGATTGTGGAAAGCGGCACGAGGTCGCCTACCGCAAGTTTCGGTGCGTCATGGACGCTGCCGAACTCTGCAAGATCTTCAACGCGCACAGTGTGCGCAATAGGTGCAATTACGTTAGTCATGGTGGTTCCCTTTCACGAACCCGGCGCTTTCATCGCCGGATAATCTGCAACTTATTTGCGTGCGCGCCCCGGTCATGAGCCGGGCGCCGGCCGCTGCCGGTACGCGCTAGAACGGTTCGACGTTCCACACATCAGACGCTGCAACTTCAACAGCCGACGCGGGCGACGTCTCCCACGTGTCGAACGGTGCAACATCATCAACACGAGCAGACGCAACTATGTTGTGCACGTGTTGCCGCGAAAGTCCGATAGCACGCGCAACCGCAGCTTTACTCGCGCCCTTGCTGACAGCGTCGAGGATCATAGCGTCACGTTCGAGAGTCATCCGGCGCAATTCTTCAAGCTCGAGCAGTGCATACTCTGCCGACTCGCGCCACTCTGCCGCGTCACGCTCGCGCTTGTCACGCGCCCGCCACTGCGAGAGTGTCAGACGTTCGGTGCCGCGATGCTCTTCAACCCATTCGCGGAATTCTGCCGTGACGTGTTTGCGGATGACGTGCCAAGGGCCCGTGTATGCCGCTTGCTCGCCCGACAGTCCGCGCTGCGCACACTTGTGCAAGTGCCGGTCAGCGGCCGGCGTACGCGCGAACAGATACGTTTCGCCGCCGGTCGTCGCGTAGAACCGTTGCAAGTCTGTTTCGACGTATTCGGCCCATGACCAGAAAGCGGCGTCGGTAACGCCCATCGATACGCCGCGCATGCTCATGACTGTCCCTCGATCCGGTAAGCGCGGCCGCTAAGCCACACGACCGGGCGCCCGTCGACTTCGCCGCTCGCGTAACCCGGCGCATGCTCATACGCAACCGCGTTAGCGTGCCCGTCAAGCGCTCGGCAACGGCGCATGTGGCCGGTTAGTACCGGCTCGCCCTCGACTGTCTCCGTGAGCAGCAGCCCGTCAACCGTCGCCGCGTGACTCTCGAACCCGTCGAGCCATTCGAATGTAAGCGCGCGCCCGCCATGACCTAAGCCATGAGCGCAGCAGTCGAACTCTCCCATGTCATTCCCTTTCGCTAGCCGGCGCTTTCATAGCCGGTAGTGCTGCGCCCGGTCGCGAACCGTCGACGCCCAAGCGTTGCGCAGCGTAAAAATTAAACGGTGTGGCTTGACAGCTGATCGCCGGTCGCGCTCCACAACGTAATGTCGAGCCCTTTACATTCGGCCATGCGCCCGTAGTCGTACACGTAAGACTCGAAAGCGCGTTTAGCGTCGATCTCATCCGCGAACCATTCGAGCGATTCATAATCGTCGCTGCCGATAACCGTGACTAGATAGCATTCGTCAACATAGTTACCGGACTCTGATTCATAATCGGCGCGCGCGCCCCGATAGTCGATAGGCGCATGCTCGCGAGCTACACGAGAGTAAAGCGCGTGCGAATCGAGCACACTAATCGGCGGGTGGAGCTCGTCTAAATAAGCATCAAAACTGATGGTTACATCCTCCTCACTAACGGGCATGCCTGTAGTCGCGTCGTAGTATCCGCTCGCGTCACTATCTACCGCCGAAGCGATACGAAGCGCGAGACGTGCCGTTACCGGCGTGTGGTCGAACACGCTGACGTCTTTGTCATCCGCCCATAAGGCGACAGGAACATTGAGAGTAGCTGCCACCACATAGGTAGGTACGTCGAATTCGTAGGCAAGTTCTTCGAGTGTGAGAGACATAGATTCTTTCCCTTATACGTAGCGCGTTACCGCGCTTGTGTTTCATGTTGTGCGTTGGGCTTTCAGTTCCAACACTCACAACAATACACACACACGTCACACATGTCAAGTATGTGCCCAACCGCCGGCACACCAACCGACACACACCGACAGTCAACACAAGCGACATACCACCACGCACACACACAAGACACACACACAAGTCAAACCACAAGACACCCCACCACCGTCAAAAAACTAGACACAATAGGGCACCCACCCCCCACCCCCACCCAGCCCCCGCCCGCAAGCGTTCTGCCTTTCGCGGTGCGCGCAGGTCTGGGGGGTTTTTGCCGGGGCCCCTGGCGCGCCGCGTGGCGCGCGGTTTTGCTTCATTTCTTCGCTGACTCAGCGATTCTGTTCGCGATCGTCGCCCAACTGGTTGGGCACCTGCCTTCCAAGCAGGCGTGTGCGGGTTCGAGTCCCGCCGGTCGCTCTGTTAGTTACCGTCCAGTCGCCCGTTCGGGTGCTGGCTTCCGTTTCGGGAGAAGGGAAACGTTATGGCTGGTGTTGGCCCGGCGCCGAAGGAGAATCGTTCGCGTAAGCGGGATACTCCGACGCGCGAGATTATCAAGTCGGATGGGAAGCTCGGCGGGTTCCCTTTACCTGATGACGTGCTGCCGGTCGATCCTGAGACGGGTGACCGTGAAGAGTGGCATCCGGCGACTGTGCGGTTCTGGGAGAACTGGCGCGCTTCGCCGCAGGCATCGAAGATGGTGACTGCCCCGGACTGGGATTACATGCTCGACACGGCGTTGATGCACCACATTGCGTGGTCGTCGGGTGGTCGTAACAGTGAGCGGTTCGCAGAGATTCGGTTGCGGGTGGCGACGTTTGGTGCGACACCGGCTGACCGGTTGCGGTTGCGGCTCGAAGTCGAAGTTCCCGAAGAGTATCCGGTTGGTGCGTCTGATCGGTCGAACGTTACGAGCATTGAAGATCGACGTAGACGAATAGCTGGGGAGTGAGTAATGCCCCGGCGTTTGATTCGTACTCCGGGGCATGATCGTAATAGGTCACTGGGTTGGCTGGCTACGTGGTGGATTGAGTCTTTCGTTGTCCACGGCCGTGGTGGCGCGCAGGGGAAGCCTGTTCGTTATGGCGACGAATATACGGGTTTTGTTGTCGACTGCTATACGCATGATGCGGCAGGTCGTCGCCTGTATAACTCGGCGTTCTTTTCGCGCCCGAAGGGTACGGATAAGTCTGGTGTTGCTGGCGCGTTGGCGCTGTTCGAGGCGTTTGGGCCGGCGCGGTTCGCTGGCTGGGCTGAGGGTGGCGAAACGTACGAGTTTCTGGGGCAGGTGTACGAGTATCAGCCGGGTGAGCCTATGGGGAAACCGGTTCGTGCGCCGGTCGTCAAGATCATGGCGACAGAAGAAGGCCAGACGGGCAACGTCTTCGACAACATTTACTACAACCTGACCGACGAGAGCGCTCCGCTGTTCCAGCTGAAAGCTGCATACGGTGTTGACGCTGGCAAGACGCGCGTGTTGATTCCGCATAACGGTGGTTCGATCACGCCCTCGACGGCTGGTGCGGCCTCGAAAGACGGCGGACTTGAAACATTCGCTGTGTTCGACGAGACACACCTGTACGACACGCCAACGTTGCGGTCGATGTACGACACGGTTGTGCGTAACTTGTCGAAGCGTCGACGTGAGGGCACATGGTTCATTGAAACGACAACCATGTATGAGCCCGGCGCTGAGTCGGTCGCTGAGGATACGTACTTTCTTGCTGACAAGATCAGTGAGAAGAAAGCACGTCGGCCTCGGTTGTTGTTCGACCATCGGTGGGCTGACGTTGAATCGCTCGAACGTATCCGTATCCCTGACGATACGGTGCGTGCCGGTAGGCGACTCGAGACCGAAGAAGAGTACATTGCTCGGCTGTCGGAGGCGTTTCGTGAAGCGTACGGTGACGCGATCGAGTTCAACGACATCGACGGGCTGCTTGACGACCTGTTTGATCCGCGTCGATCTGAAGAGGACACTCGCCGCTACTTTTTCAACGCGGTTGTTGCCGGTAAACATTCGTGGCTGAAGTTGCACGAGTGGAGCCGTATCGGCTGGCAGTCGATTGCGCGTGCTGCGCGTGAGAAGGGCGAGAAAGTGCGACCTCGTCCACCTCGAAAGGGTGACGAGATTGCGCTCGGGTTCGACGGCGGGTTGACATCGGATGCGACGGTACTCATTGCTTGCCGGATTAGTGACGGTTACGTGTTCCCGATCGGCGTGTGGGAAGCTCCCGACTCGAACGAAGCGAAGAACTGGCAGGTCGACCATCAAGAGGTTGATGCTGTCGTTCGCGAAACGTTCAAGAAATACAAGGTCGTCGCGTTTCTCGCTGACCCGCCGCATTGGCGTGACTATGTGGAGGCGTGGGAGAACGATCTCGGGCCCGATCTTGTTGTGCGGGCATCCGAGACTAAGCCGATCACGTTCGAGACTGCACGGCACACGGAAATGGCGAAGGTTGTCGAGCGTACAGAGACCGCGATCAAGACGAAAGAGCTCTGTCATGGCGATAACCCGACGTTGACGCGGCATGTGCTGAATGCGTGCCGTTGGAAGCGCGCAGCGGGTGACGTTATCGGTAAAGACCGTAAAGGTTCGCTGAAGAAGATGGACGCCGCCGTAGGTATGTGCCTGGCGGTTGAGGGCCGTGCTCGCTATCGCAAGATGCCACGTCGTAAGAGCGGCGTGGTGAGGCGAGTTCGTTAGCTATTAGAAGGTGAGGGCAGATACGTGCTCACAGACACACATGTGCCTGATTCTGATGACTGGTGGCTGATACGGCTTGCCAACAAGCTCGGGGAGGGGCTGCCGCGCATGGAAATGTTGCGGCAACGTCGAGACGGGGAGGCGCTACTGCCGGTCGATACGTGGGACAAGGGCACGTCGGAGAACTACATGCGTTTCGTGAGGCGTTCACGGCTGCATGTGGCGGAGACGTTGCGTGACTCGCGTACCGACCGGCAGAAGGTGGTGGCGTTTCACACGAATGTTGAAGGTGGCGAGGACGGCGATCTTGCCGCGCAGACGATCTGGGATCGTTCGCGAATGGACGTTCAGTCGGTCAACCTTTTCAACGATATTGGCGACTTTGGCCGCGCATACATTACGACGACACCACACAACGGTAAAGCGATGTGGGAAGTTCGGAACGAGTGGAACACGATCAGCGAACAGCACGATCGGTTCCCTTGGCTGACTCGCGCGGCAATCACCGTCGGATATAACGCTGTGCTCGGCACCGAAGAGATCACGCTGTTCCGGGCAGGGTACTTTCGAGTCGCTTACCGCGAAACCCGTATCCCGACATTGCCGCAAGACGGTTCACAGTGGCTTGTGTCAAATGATTGGACGTGGGCGACCGCGCCGATTCGTACCGGGTCGGTTGATGATCCGCTTGTGACGCAGTTCTCAACGACGGACGGGTACGGGATCTATGAGAAGCACCTGGATACCCTCGACCGGATCAACGAGATAACGCTCAACGGGTTGACGTTGATTGTCATGCAAGCATTCCGACAGCGCGCGGTGAGCACAGACGATCTGCCGGACTACTACCCAGAAGGCCACCCGCAGGCCGGTCAACTGATCGACTATGACGAGGTGTTCCGTACCGGGCCCGCAGCGCTTTGGACGTTGCCGGTGAACGCGAAGATGTGGGAGTCCACACCAGCTGACCCTCGACCGATCTATGAGGCTCGACGTGACGAGCTCAAACACTTGTGCACGATCACGCGAACGCCCATGAGTCTGTTTGATTCGTCTAACGCGAACCAGTCGGCGTTGGGTTCACAAATCTCGCATCAGCCTCTAATCAAGGCCGTAGAGAAGATGAATCGCATGGCTGGCCCCGGTTTCGCGCAGAGCATGTCGCAGTCGTTCAAGATCGAGGGTGACACTGAGCGCGCCGATTACGCATCGCTTCGTACCGAGTTCGGGAAGGTCAACCCGTCCACTATGGCGGAGAAGGCCGAAGCTGCACCGAAGTTCAAGGCCGGTAACGCGCCACAGTCATACATCGACGCGGAAGTGTTCGAGATGACCCCGGCGCAACGTCGCCGCGCGAACATCGAGCGAGTCGAAGAGTCGTTCAACCGCGCGTTGGCCGAAGATTCGAGCGTGAACGATGCTGACCGATGAACAACGGCAACAGCTGCTAGTCGAAGCGTACGCGCGTGAGCATGCCCGGATAGTGACATCACTCATTCGGGCATTGCTCTCGATCTGGTTCGGGTTCGACTGGCTGTGGCGCCCGACGATGAAGAACGCGGCCGCAGCAGAGTCGGCGGTGCAAGTCGATATTGCTATGGCCCGCGCCCGTCGCCTCGCTCGAGTGTTCCAGTTGCGTCAACTGGCGCTACTGGATGCTGAACCCGATTCGTTGCCGGATATTGTCAACGCCTACGAACGGTCGGGTACGCCGATCGTTGAAGTGTACAAACGGCCGGCGTGGCAGGTCGAGCGCGAGTTGCGTAAAGCGATCGAGAAATCGGTTGACAACGAGATACAGAACCTCGCCGAACTGCCGACACAGTTGCCGACCGATCTGCAGAAGAAGCTCGAACAGCGACTTTCGACGATCGCGCACGACGACCTCGCCGCAGCGGCACGTGCCGAAGCGAAACAGGTGCTCAAAGCATCCGCGAAAGTCATCGGGTATCGGCGCGTGATTCACCCAGAGTTCTCAGTCACAGGCACATGTGGCCTATGTGTAGTGGCGTCGTCACGGCTCTACTACAAAGACGAGCTCATGCCGTTGCACGGCAACTGTAAATGCACGATCTCTCCCGTAACAGCGAAGCAAGACCTCGGGTTGAAGCTGAACGAGGAAGACCTAAAACGCATATATGACGCGGCAGGGTCGACCTACGCGGAGGATCTAAAGCGCATCAAGGTTGCTGTGAACACTCATGGTGAACTCGGGCCGATTCTGACACGCGACGGGCAACACTTCCGTTCTGTCGGAGATGTCAACCGCGACTCGAAGCGCCGAAAGTTCGCCGGTCACAAAGAGATGACCAAAGCAGACGATCAGCGCATGTGGGATGCGATGCGTGCCACATCAGAACGAGAACTAGCACGACTGTTGAAAGAACTCGCAGCCGGTAACAAGTTCTTGACCCAGACGATCGGCCAACACGATCTACGCATCGACGTAGAGTCGGCGATCGCAAGTCACAGGCGCATCATCGCGCGTGCTATCGCGCGTGGCGCATAACAGTTCTCCCGCACACGCGGGGAGGGCATCGATCCGGTGCCCTAATCACCCTTCCGATTCGGAGGATTCATTCTCATGTTCAAATTCAAGTCGAACTGCTTGCACTACCCGATGTTGCGTTTCATTGAAACGCCAGCAGACAGCGGCGGCGGTGACGGTGGCGGCAACGAAGATCTGGGGTTCCCGAAAGATACGCCCACATCGGAGATGACCGACGAGCAGAAAGCGGCCTACTGGCACAACCAGTCGAAGGTTCAGCAGAAAGCTCGCGAAGCCGCCGAACGGCAAGTAAGCGCATACCAGAAGTTCGGTTCGGTTGAGGACTTGCAGAGCGCCGCAGATGCTGCGGAACAGGCACGCCTCGCCGCGCTCGACGACAACGAACGTGCGCTCGAAACGGCACGTCAAGAAGCCCGCGCCGAAGCAGAACGTGAAGCTAACAGCCGACACTTGGCGGCAGCCGTTAGCGGGATGCTCATTGCGCGCACCATCAGTGAGGGTGAAACCTTCGAGGACGCTCAGGCGCGCATCGCCGGGGCGATTCAATTCGCTGACCTATCGAAATTCGTTGGCGACAACGGCGAACTGGACGCCGAAAAAATCCAGACGTTCGCGCAGTCCATCGGTTCGGCGGGCAGCAACAACAGTCCACAAAACCCGAATGCGGCCTGGGGACAGGTCTACAACCAGATTCACGACGGGCGTATCCAGCCCCAGCAAGGCGCAACCGGTTCGGTCGCCTCGTACGAACAGGCCGCATACGAAAAGAAGAAAAAGACAGCCTAGGAGGGCGAAATCATGTCTGACTTCCAAATCAGCACGAACGCTACCGGCGTCGCACAGGACACTCGTTGGCGCTGGTCTGCGCATGGCGAGGACTCGGCGCGACCTGGACAGCTTGACATCAGCACGCTCGATGCTCAGCACATTGTCAACGGACGTGCACCGTCCGGCCTTGCGCTCGGACAGATCACGGCAAGCAAGCTTTACGGCCCGTACGACGCATCTGCATCCGACGGCCGCGAAGTGCTCGCCGGCTATCTCAACGACAACATTGGCCCCGAAATTGTGGTCGGTGGTAAGCCGACGATCGCTGTGCTCAAACACGGCATCATCAAGGCGTCGCTCCTGCCCATCGCTAGCCAGCGTGCCGCCGTCATCACGGCCGACACGACCGGCTCGTTCACCTACGTGGAGGACTAATCATGGCGTTCACAAAGAACCACCGAAACTGTGCACAACTCACCGGCCACGCGCGCGCTGAGTTCCGGCTGCACGTTGAAAACTATGCGACAGCGAACCTGTTGCCGATCAAGCCGTCGGCATCGCTGTACTACTCGATCCCAGTCGGCCAGGGCGTGCTCCCCGCCGCTGCGTCGTTCCGTAGCTGGAACACCGAGTCTGAGGTCGGCGACCTGCCTGCCGGTGAAGAGCGAGGCGGCAAACTGCCACCTATCTCGATCCGCACGCCGGTTGACGAGTATCAGGAACTCGTCATGTACAACGCTGACGACGACATTATTGGCGAAGCGTTCGAGGAACGCGCCGCCCGTAACGCGCAGGCGATCGGTTCGCGGTTCGTGCTGGCGCAGGTCGAGGCTCTCGTGTTTGGCCGCGTGACTCTGCAAGAGCGTCAGATGAACCTCGTGGTCGACTTCGGGCGTAAGCCTGCACAGACGGCGACGGCGGGCACGCTGTGGAACGTGGCAAACGCTGACCCCATCGCTGACCTCGAAGGTCTCCGTCAGGTCATGGGCAAGGGAGTCACCTCGACTTTCCTGCCACGCTCGGTTATGTCGCTGCTCCAAACCAACACTGAGATCATCAAGCTCGTTACGGGTCGGGGCACCGATCTGCCGTCTCGTGTCAGCGAGCAGGATGTTCGCTCGGTGCTTGCCGACTGGGGCTTCGGCTACGTCGAAATCAACGAGCAGACGATCGTCAACCGTGCGGGCGCTGAGGTGCCGCTGTTCCCGGCTGACCGCGTGGTGCTCGTTTCTGGCTCGCAGGTCGGCGACACTCTGCTTGGTGTTACCGCTGAGTCGATTCAGCCCGAAAACGGTATCAGCCGTAAGGAAGCTCCCGGACTGTTCTCGGGCGCAACGCACTCGCATGACCCCGAGGGGTACAACGTGCTTGTCTCGGCGCTCGGCATTCCGGTGCTGACCGCCGCCGACAACACGGCCTCGCTGAAGGTCAAGTAACAAACCCATTGTGAGGGCCGGTTCATTCCGAATCGGCCCTCACGTGTTCCAAGAATTGAGGTCTGCATGTCTAGCAAAGTATTGACCGGTCACGTGTCACGAGTAGTCAACGGTGAGCTCGAAGCGTATGGCCCTGGCGATCCGGTGCCCGACTGGGTAACCAACCAGGCCATCATCAGCACGCACACTGTCGAAGCTTCAACGGTCGTTGCCGACGATACGCCCACTGGTGCAGGGATCGACAGCCCGGCAGGTAGCTCCGGGCAGCCGCCGAACGACGAAGGCGACGGGCTCGAAAATCTCAACAGTAAGAGCTTGAAAGAACTCGCGAAAGAGCTCGAAATCGCAACGAGTGGCCGTAAAGACGAACTCATTGAGCGCATCCGCGCCAAGCGTGCCGAACAGTCGAACGAGGGCGATCCTGCCAGCGGCGACGAAGCGGAGCGTGAACAGTTTGCCGCGAAGCTCACCGAACTCGGTTACGAGGACATCGACGGACTCGACATCGAGGACATGAAAGCGATCATCAACGAGAGGTGACATCGTGGCGAAACTTCCTGACGTTCCGACGGACGCGATCCCTAAGTATTCGACTGCCGACACGTCGGATTACAGCGACGAATATCTAGAGGGCAAGCTCGGGGAGGTAGTCGATCAGATTGCTTCTCGTTGGGGAAGTATCGTCGCAGCGCGACTCGCAAGCGGGCAACTATCTGAACGGCTCTACCAGGCCGTAGTTGTTCGCGTGGCCTCACGCGAATTTCGCAACACCGACGGGTATCAGCGAGAGAACGAAGGCCAATACGGGTACGAGGTTAGCGCCCTCGTCGCATCCGGGTATCTGTGGTTCACCGACATTGATGAGAAGGACTTGACCGGCGCGGTCGCCCCTAAAAAGGGTGGCCGCGTTGGCACCATCACGATGTCTCGACAACCAGGGTGGCCGTGATGTCTCTCCTTGACCGTAAAGCGCCACACACAGTCCAGGTGCTCGCACGTAAACGCTCACGAAACGACAGTGGCTTATCTGTCATGGAATATGACGGTGAGCCGGTGTCAGTTCGTTGCATGGTTGAGCCGGTTCGTGACTGGTCACAGGCCGAAGAGAACGTCTCTATCGGCTTGCAGGTGATCGACCTGCTTGTGATCCGGGCACGTCATTGGCCCGGCGACATCGACTCCCATGTTGTCTGGGAAGGTTCGCTCTACGAAACCGTAGGCGCACCGCAACATCACTCTGTCAGCAAGCGCACTCGTCATTGGCGAGTGACTATCAAATGGATACGCAAAGTGGGGTGACGGCATGGCTGACCTATACATCAGCAAGAAAGCTGCTTTAGAAGCCGCGATCATCGCTGGTAATCGGCCCGAGATGGACGAAGCCGCAGCCGCCACCTTGCGGACAGCCAAGACGATCGCGATACGCAATCGACTAACAGGCGACTATCTGAGGAGCCTCGGCACCGCGAAAGTACGCGGCGAATCCGGCACAGGAACACTCGTCAACGACCGTGTGATCTACACGACCGACGAGGGTGCGCTGTCCATCGAATACGGGCACATGGTGCGGTATAAGAATCAGCGACGCGTCCGATGGGTGCCAGGGCAACACATTCTGCAGCGCACTATGAAGTCGGTCGCGCTATGAAACTGCTCAACACCGACTTGCTGTTCCAGACGCTTCTTCGAGAAGCGTTCCCGCCCGAAGTTGCCGTGGTCGGCGACCTCGACCCCGGTTCATACGCCGATCTCCCACTATTCACGCACTACTCGACGGCAACACAAGAGGGCAACGGTAACGGGCTCTGGTCGGTCATGCTCACCGTCACCCTCATTTGCGAGACGCAAGACGCTTTCGGGCTCGCTTCCGAGCTATACAGCATCGTCTGGTCATGGAACATGCCTCGTGCAGGCGTGGTGCCAGGCGTTGGTGCGATCGAAACCGTCCAAGATTCCCTGGCGCCCGCCCGGCGTGGGGGAGAAGCACAGATGGAAGCGAAACAAATCGTCCAATACGACGGTTCGTGGAATTTCCGTGTTCGTAACGACTAATCCTTCTGCGCCCTAACGGGTGGGTCTGCAAACCACCAGGAGGTAACCGTGTCTGTTGACGCAACCAAGCTGATTATTCCGGGACACGGAACAGTGTTCCACGCGCCGCCCAACACTAAGCCGCCGGCGACACCGCTCGATGCATTCGACCTGCTCGATGACGGGCCGACACCGTGGCTGAACCTCGGGCACACATCGAAAACGAACACCATCGCGTTCACCAAGGAAGGTGGAGAGAAAGAAACTCTCGACACGTTCCTTGCTGACGGTGTTCGCACGTCGATCGGTTCGACCACGTGGGGAGTGGACATCGCATCGCTACAGATCGATGCCGACAACCTCGACCTCGCGTTCAACGGTGACTTCGACACGGAGACAGGCGGATATACGGTAGCAACCCCTGCGCCCGTCGGTCGTGCACTGTTCTTGTTCTTCCAAGACAACACCGGCGAGCTCGGATTCTGGCTGCCAAACACCGAGCTTGCACTCGGCGAAGCGCCGTCCGTCGACACCGCGAACTTCTTCGAGTTGCCGCTGTCCGCGAGCATCCTCTCCGCGCCGTCGAGCGTCATCCCGGCCGTTAACGGCCGTCCTGGACTGTTCCAGATTTTCAAGACCGGGCTTACCGCACCGTAAGCCGACTTGACCCGTCCCCGTGGGTGCAGACACGCAGACCCGCCCACGGGGACGAACCATCCCTTTAGGTCTGCCATAACCGTGAAAGAGGTCTGCGATGACTACTGGAACCAACCGCACGGCTGCTAAGAAACCTGCCGCTGCTAAGAAACCTGCCGTCGCTAAGAAGCCTGCCGCGAAGAAACCGGCACCGAAGCCTAGCGAGATCGTTGACGCGGAACTCGAACGCGATGACGTCGTGCAGGAACTTCTGGCAGACATGCCGGAACTGCGGCCCCCGCACCGATTCCGCCTCGCTCACCGAAACGCATTTCAGAACCTTGTTCTCGAAGCGATGAAGGCCGGTGTGTTCGGTAGCGACGACGACGGCCGCGAGGGAATGCTCAGCTACAACCTGGATGACCCAGCAGACATCGAGCGGTTCCAGAAGCTGAACGATTTTGTCGCATCAATTGACATATGGGCTGAGTCAATTGCTGTGAACCCCGAAGAGTATGCGCTGTGGGCTGAGGGCAAACAGCAAGAAACGTTCATGGCACTCTTCACCACCTACCAGGAGGCCTTGGGGGAATCCGGGAACTCCGCGAACTGATCGACGAGCTCGACGTTCACGGAGACCTTCGCGCTGACCTTGCCGCGTTCTACCACATCGACATTGATGACGTGTGGCGCGGCAAGGTCGGCACAAAGCACGTTATCTATCTGTCCGAACACTTGTGCAGAAACCCGTACTCGCGCGTATTCGCGTTGCGCGGCGGTTCACCGCAACTCATGGGCTGGGATCAGCACACCGTCATTGCGGCACGCACACACAACTTGATCGCAAGTCTCGTGTCGTCGCTCAGTGGCAAACATGACCCGGAGTTGTTTATCGACTATCCGGGCGGCGAGAAGAAAGAACAGACGGTCGAGGTCATTGCGCCCGCGACTATCGCTGAGTTCAGCGTTTCAGGGTTCAACAACTTGATATATGGGGGTGCGTAGTGGCACTAAACGCCGGACGCAGTATCGGGCGGTTGAACATCCGAGTTATCCCGGATGCGCGCAAGTTCCGAGAGCGACTAAAAGCACAAATCCTCAAAGAGACACGTGGCTTGAACGCGACGGTGACGATCGACAAAGCGAACGTCGACCGACACAAGGTGCGTGAAGATATTCGCCGCCAAATGGCGCTCATGAAGGACATCGCGTTCGACGCGAAAGCTCATGTCGTCGTGGACAAGGTGAAGCTGCGCAAGTCTCAGCTGCGGAAAGCGATTCAAGAAGAGTTCGACAAGTTCGATGACATTCGTGTTCGCATCCACGCTGAGGTTGCGAACAAGCAGATGTTCGAGCGCGAAGTGAAGCACATGGTGAACAAGGCTTCGCGCAACGAGGTCAAGCTCGACGTGAACGCGATCACGGCGGGCGCAACAGCGCACATCAAGTATGTGGCGCGGCCGCGTATCGTCACGCTCCTTGTCCGGGTGTCGAAGAAGTCTGTCGCTTCGGCGTTGACTGCCCTCGCAGCACTGTCGGGTGCCCGGCTGTCGTGGAAGTGGATTGATTCGCTGCTCGACAAGATGAAAGAGCTCGACCGGAACTTGCCGCGTATCACGGCATGGACGAGCGGTATCACGGCGCTGGTTGCTGCTGTAGCGGCGGCAACCAGTGGCGTGGTCGGTGTCGGACAAGGGTTGTTCTCGATCCTGCCCGCGTTTCTCGTACTACCGGGGTTGATCCTCAACGCTGGCGCATCGATCACGTCGCTCATCGTCGCTTTGCGTAATGCGGGCGATGAACTGTCGCCGTTGAAAGACGACATGTCGGAACTGTCCGACATCATCAACGTCGGCTTCTGGGATCGGGCACGTCAGCCGATCATCGACCTTGTTCAGAACCTCATGCCTCAGCTGCGCCGTGCGTTCAAAGATGTTTCCGAGGGTATCGGAGACTTCACAGCCGGCATGGCGGCGGCGTTTGGCGATGAACTTTCAGGCGGTCGGTTGGAGTCGATCTTCAAGGGCATTGCCGACGGTTGGCGTGTGCTCGCATCCGGTGCGCCCGCGTTCGCCGGCGCGATGGTGTCGCTGTCGCAGATCGCCGCCACCTATACGCCGCGCCTAGCGCGCTGGTTTGTGCGGCAAGCAGACACGTTCGACAAGTGGCTTGAAGCGATCGCCACAGACGGCAGGCTCGGGCAGTGGATGGAAGATGCCATCGACTCGATGTACGACGTTTGGGATGCCGTGCGCGGTATCTCTGGCGTGTTCGAGGGGCTGTGGTCGGCGGCGGAAGCTGCGGGCTCGGGTGGACTCAAAGGTTTCGCCCAGTTGATGCTCACGTGGGAGCGGACTGTCAAGAGTGCCGACTTCCAGCGTGGGCTTGAAGCGGTATTCCGTGGCTCCGGTGTCGCCATGACTGCGTTCGGTGACGCTATCCGTGGGATCGGTCGACTCGTATCTGATCTTGATCGACAGTTCGAGCGGTTTATCGGCTCAGCGGGTGGATTCCTCGGTGGACTGATCGAAGGTATCGCGGATGCGATGAACCAACCTGCGTTCGGTGCTGGGTTGATGGACTTCGCCGACGGGTTCGATCGTGCAGTGGAGCGTATCCTTCCTCACTTGCCGAAGATAGCCGAAACTTTCGGTGGATTCCTCGGTCTATTGGGCGAAATGATAGCCACGCTTCTACCGACGGCGACGGCCGTACTCGAAGCTCTCATGCCCACCGTAGACTCGCTCATTTCGAGCATCCGCGACAGCGGCATTCTCGAAACCTTGGGTGATGCGCTCGTTGAAATATCGCAAGCTCTAGCGCCGGTGGTGAAAGACCTCGCGGATGCTCTCGGCCCGGTCGTTATCGGAATTATTCGCGATCTCGTGAACATTCTTGTTGATCTGACTCCCGTTATCGTCACGCTTTCAGAAGTGCTCGTGCAGTTCGTGGAAGCCGTTGGTAAATGGGTTGAGGGTAATAACGATTTCTTCGACGGCATCCGCCAAGCTATGGGCATCGATGTCGACTCCGAAGGTGCCATGAAAGAGTTGAACAAACTTGGCAACTTCCGAGGAAAAGACGACGGTAAATGGTGGACGATCGAGCCGCGCATCGACTTCAACCGGCTGTGGAACGATAACCGGCACTCAGCGGAAGAAAACGCGCGCAGGATTGCTGTCGCATTCATGGACGAGTACCAGAATGTGGTGTCCACTCAGGGTAAAGAAGCGGCTGACGAGCTAGTTCAGTCGTTCAAGAACATCGAGGGTCTGCCACCAGAGGTTGAAGCGAAGATCAACGAGTCGCTGCGTCGTGGATTCGCGATGAAGGACTTGAACGTCATCGACCAGAAAGCAGTAGACATTGCCGTGAAGGCCGTGGCCGATGCCTTCAAGGAAGGCGGGCAAGATAGCGCACGCGACGTATGGAACTCGTGGGTCATGGGCATCGGTAGCGCCCGTAATCCTATGAGTCCCGAACTTCGCGAATGGGTAGCACAGGGGCTTAGCGATCTCGGGGTTGAGCTTGAAACCAGCGCATCGGGCGCAGGTGGCGGTATGGCCGCTGGCTTAACTCGCGGGATGCTACTCGGCTATCCGAGTATCCAGAGCTCCGTGAACGGCGTGAAGGGTGTCGCCGAATTGGGGTTGAACGGTTCGCAAGGATGGTTGGTACCTCGGGGCCATGCGCTCATGGACGGTGTACGTACCGGTGCGGAACGTCGACGTAGTTCTGTCGGCAGCGTGTTTAGTGGCGTGCGTAGCATCGTGCAAGCACCGTTGTCGGGCGCCGGGTCGTGGCTCGTGTCATCCGGTGAAGCGATCGTGTCAGGTCTGATTAGTGGCTTGAACTCGATGCTCGGCAGTCTCCAAGAGGCCGCTGCAGGTGTCATGTCCACGGTTCGTGATTTCTTCCCGAACTCGCCTGCGAAGGTCGGGCCGTTCTCTGGCGATGGGTGGCGGGCAGTGTTGCGCTCTGGCGCGGCGGTTGCTCGTCAATTCACTACCGGGATGGGAGAAGAAATGGCGCGCTCTACGGGCGATGCTATGTCGGCGTTGCAGTTCCGGCCGAACCTTAGCGGTGCCGCGAATGGCCGTTCGCCGCTGTCTGGTGGCGGCGGCGTGAACTTGACGATCAATAACCCGGTAGCTCGGGATATTCAACGTGATGCGTGGGATGCCGCGCAGATAGCGGGGGTTTTGGTCTGATGTATCGCGTCAATGGTGTGCCGTTGGATAACCCGGCCCTGGGATGGATTCTCAGGGCCGGGACTATCCCGTATTCGGCGTTGGAACCGGCGCTCGATGTCGTGAAAGTTAACGGCCGTGATGGTCACACGTGGCTACCGACCTCGCTGGATGCGCCGTTCATGTCGTTCAAGATCAACACGCCGCCGTCTGGTTGGGAAGCGCTACTCACGCTTTTCAACCAGCCGGAACTTGTGGTCACGCGGGACGACATGCCGGATCGAGAGATCGTTTGCCGGCTAGCTTCGTCGGCACCGAACCGGGTGTATGCACGTAACGAGTGGATCGATGTCACGTTTGTGCTCGAAATGCCTGGTGTGTTTTGGCGTTCTACCGCCATTGACACGTTCTCTACTTCTGTAACAGCTAACACGACCTTGGAGTTGTGGGGAGCGGGGGGTGTGGGCGGGACGGTTGTTGCGTCGAACGTGTTCACTAACCCACGGTTTGTGGGAAACGGGCAGCGGGTAGAAATACGCCGTAACCTGTGGACTGATCCTCTATTTGGGACTACAGAACCGGGTGGCCCTACAGGCGGTGCGGGTGCGACACCTGCGCCGTGGACGATCTATCAGCGGTGCGAGATTACGAAGCCTGCCAATGGGGTCATCCATGTGACTCGTGTTCAAACAGGCGGTAATGCTGGCCCGGGAACAGTAGTAATTCCCGCATCGGCGGGAATGGTCGTAACCATATCGGCGAAGGTAGAGAACACGAACGCTTGGGGCCGCGTGCGTGCTATCGGCTTCGACTCGTCTAGCAACTCCGATGTAGGTTCGCAGGTACTGGGAGCTAACGCTACGTCTGGACAGTGGTCAGAAGTCACCATCACGATTCCGGCTGGTGCTGATCGGTTGAACTTTCAGTTGCAGGTGGCAGGTAACGTTGGCGATAACGCGACGTTTTCTGAATTGCAGATTGAGCTTGGAAGCACTCGCGGATCATTCTTCGCGCCAGGGATTCAGTCACCTGATGTTGACATGCAGGCCGCGTTTGTGGGAGAGGTCGGTAAGTCGGAATCGGTTCTGACGGGTGAGGCTGTAGCGGGTGTTACGGGGTGGCAGGCTCACGCGATCCGATCCGCGAAGTTCGGTGGTTCGTTGCGGTTGATTCCAACAAACGCAACATCAGCAGCTATCGGGCTTATTACTGTCCCCTCGTCGGCACGGTTCGCGGGCACAGCAGCCGTTACATTGCATCTCGAACAACCGTTGACGAACATTGTTAGTCAGAGCGCTACACGCCGCATCAGAATCAACACGCCGCCTGTTCAGGGCGGGCTTTCGGATGCGGCACCGAATGAGGCCGGGTCGTGGCCGTTGCGGACGTTCTGGAACCAAATGCCAGGCTCGAACTACCAGATGCAGTTGTATGCGGGTAACGGCCTTGGCGGCGGCGACACGTACTGGACGATGGGCGGCATATTCCCCGGCGTCTACCAAGGCGACGTTTTCACGGGCGCTACACCTTCGACGCGGCTTCAAGTGTATGCGTGGGCGAGCACACCGGATGGTTCAGCATCAACCAAGACCGTGTACACGTCATGGGATGGTGGCCTATCCGCGCCGGTGAATGATGCGGTACTACGTTTGCGTGGCCCTGCTGAGTCTTGTCTCGTGACAGACAGTAGCGGCGCGTGGGTATCGCTCCCACCTGTCCCAGCAAACCAATACGTCAGGTTTGACGCGAAAACGGGTCGGGCATGGCAAACCACGTCGGACACGTGGACGGGTGGCACGGAAGTATCCGGGCTGGTCGATTTCGGCGGGCCTCGTGGATGGTTCGAGATCACGCCGGTGCTCACTTCGCCGGATGATCGGCGCGGGAAACTCACGGTCGCCGGTACCGGCGTATCGGGTGCTACGCGGCTTGAAGTGCGTGGCCGTGCCGCATATCTGCAATAACCAATATGGGGGGGTCTGCAAGTGTTTGATGTACGGATCAGGCTCATGTCTGACGACGGGCTCACGCCGCAAAGGGTGTTGCAGACTCAACATTTCGAGGTCACCCAAGTTGATACGGCTACAGCGACACTCTCTGTCACTATTGCGGAGAGTGTCGCTGACCGGATCGACGCACCGTTTGTGGTGCGAGTGGAGTATGCGACCGGGTTCGGGTATGTGTCGCCACGTAACGGCCTGTTCATGCTTGATGAGTATGACGGGGATGACGCGGACGCGACGGGAACGGTCAAGTTCACGGGTGTCGATTTCGTGTCCTGGAAACTCGCCCGCACCTACCACCACTGGAAAGCGGGAGCGAAAGACGGCGCCCGCGTCTGGTCACAAGGTGGACAGCCGGTATCGGCTGGTTTTCTCATGGCGGGGCTTCTCACCGAATCGAAAGCACGCGGCTGGGGTTCGGAAATCACACACGATTTCACGGGCACCACCGACAGTCTCGGCCAGACGTGGGAAGCGTCCGACAAGATCCTTGAAGCATGGCCGCTACTGAAACCACTGTCGAACATTTTGAGTCAACTCACCGAACAGGGACTCTGTGATTGGTGGACTGAGGGCACACAGCTGCGGTTGGCGCGTGCCGGGTCTGGTGATCTGCGAGAGAACATTGTGCTCGGTGGGCCGCAATACAACCGGCGGCCTGTGCGCGGGTCGTTCTCGAACGTGTTCACGAACCTGACGGTCGTGCCGGAAAAGTCGTCCTACTGGCTGTATCTACAGAACGAGGGTGCTTCGACCCGGTTTGGTCGGCTCGAATCGACGATGACCCAATCGGGTATCGCCTCCCATATGACGGCCACTCGGTTGGCTCAGCCGACGCTCACGCGAGGCCGTGCCATGCAACACGAACTCTCGTTCGACTGGGTGCCTGACGTTGCCGGATATGTGCCGTGGACGCATTTTCAGGTGGGCGACACGGTGTATACGAAGTCGCGTACCGGCAAAACGTTGCAACGCGTGATCGGTATTCAGGTATCCCGGTCAGGTAATGAGGCCGTAAAAGTGCGGGTCGTCACCGGCGACAAGCTGGTATCTCTCGCGGCACGGCAAGCGAAACGGCTCGGTGCGGGCAGTATCGGTGACATTGTGGGCGGCACCGGAGATAACCTGCCACCGTCGCCGGGGTATACGTTCGCGGAACCGGTAGCACCAACAGGCCTGCATGTGGCATCGAATGTGGGTGAGTGGCGGGCCGACGGGTCAGCGAAAGCCACGGTCACTATCGGGTGGGATGCTGTCTCACAATCGGTGGACGGTTCTGATGTTGACGTGGAAGCGTACGAGGTTGCGTCACGGCTCGACCACACCGACCCGGTGATCTTCGCCACCACGAACAGCCTCACCGTCACGGTCGATGATTGGGAACCGGGTGTGACTCGGCTCGTGAAAGTACGGGCCCGCGCGTCTGGGGATCGAGTATCTGACTGGACTATCGAGGTGCCGGTCACACCACAAATGCCGTCGAGTATTATCCCGAAAGCGCCGGAAGGGCTCACGGAACTGTATAACGTGGCCGGGTTTCTGCCTGGCGGCAGGCCGGTCGCCTATTATGCGATTCAATGGACGCCGGTAACGCAGTCAACTGACGGCGACCCGGTGGTTGTTACCGAATATGAGGTTTTCGACGGGTTCGCAACACATCGGACAGCCGGTAATGCGCATTCCGGGGAACTCGTGCCAGGCGAAACGGTTGCTTTACAGGTGCGGGCGATCAGTAACCGGGGCGTCTATTCCGATTTCAGTGACCTGATCATGGTCACGGGTGCCACACCGGATGGGCTCACCGATAAACCGTCCACGCCGATACTGTCCACTGACCTCGGGCTCGTGAATGCTCGATGGGACGGGCTTATCGGGGGTGCTGTTCCACCGGACGGGTTCGGGTACGTCTATATGGACGTGGCCCCGTCTGAGGACGGCCCGTGGCAACCTTTCGGCACACCGTTGACGGGCGCGGGCGGCGCGAACGTGCGGCCTACCGTCGTCGGCAAGAGTGTCGGTGACGACCTGTATATACGGTTCCGCATGTCGGATACTCTCGGCAGGCCCGGGCCCGTATCTGACACCGCGTCGATCCTCGTTGAAGGTATTGACGGGCCGGATATTAAAGCGAACGCGGTAGACGCGAACCACGTCAGGGCCGGGTCAATTTCGGTGAACCATGTCGAGCCGTCATTCGGTGACGAACTCGACATCACAGCGAACAGCTCGATCAACTTCATTGTCGGCAGGCAGGACGATCAAGAACAGCAGCTTGTTGATCTTGACGGTGCAGTGCATGACGCGGCAGACGCGGCAGGGCAAGCACAATCGTCGGCTGATGGTGCGCAAGCATCCGCTGACGATACAGCAGCGCGGCTCGATACGCACCAAACCTATTACCGGTTCGGTGCAGACGGGCTCAGTATTGGCGACCCGAACGGGGATGCTGAACTCAGGTTGAAGCCGGCTCGTATCGAGATGGTGCAGAACGGTGTCGTCGGCTCCTATTGGGAGGGCGGCGTTTTCGTCGCCGACGAAACACGGCTCAAAAGGTCGTTGATCGGTAATCATCGGTTCGAGGAATACGGGCCGGGACGCACGATCGTCAGGCCAATCTAACAACACACACAGGAAGGGCGAGGGACACGTTCTCTCGCCCTTTCTGCATGTCTAAAGGGGGTTGCGTTATGGCCGAAGTATCGATGAACGGCGGCAACTCGGACTACAAACTTATTCTCACCACGTCGGCGCGGCCCGTCTCGGGCGGGGTTGAGGTTACGGCTGTTTTGAAGTGGCGACGTACCGGGTCTACTGGCTATACGTCTCACAGCGGTGGCGCGTCGTATTCGATCACTATCGGTACCGGCAGCGGCAACCGTATCGACGGCGGGTACAACTTTAACGCTGGCGCGGGTGGCGCTATCGCCGCGCAAACGATCCGTTCATGGTCGCGTGTCATCACGGCAGGCTCATCGGTCAACGTCACCGGCACGTTCAACAGCGACACGAGCGCGGCAGGCTCCGGGTCAATCTCGGTGAGCCAGAGTATCGCTTTCGCGTCACGACCAACCTTTGTTGGCGGCGCGTCGTTTGATGCGGGCGCGGCGGTCACGATCAACACGAACCGTCAATCGACCGCGTACCTGCATGACATTACGTTCCGTGTGGGCGATGCGACCGGCTGGATCGGACAAAATGTTGCCGGGTCGATCGCATGGACACCAGACCTCGAACTGCTCGAACAATTCCCCAACAGTGGTTCGCTCGGTGGCTATATCCGTGTCATCACCAAACAAGGCTCAACGACGGTTGGTGAAACCTACACAAACTTCACACTCCGCGCACCAGCGTCGAGTGGCCCGACAGTCACAGCAGTCACCGCATACGACACCAACCAGACCGTCCGAACAGCTATCGGCGCGTTCGTGCAAGGACTGTCACGCATACAGCTGACGGTTGATGCTGCGGGTAAATATGGCGCGTCGGTGAAATCTTCCAGTCTCATTATTGGTGACAGGACGATTCAGGGCGGCGAAACCTACACTCCATCGCAGGCCGGGAATATCAGTGTTGTTGGGCGTGCGACAGACTCACGCGGTAAGACCGGTGAAACAACCGGGCAACTGACGGTGCTCGCCTACCAGCCACCCAGCGTCACACGGTTCACGGTAACTCGTGTGAACAGTACCGGCACGCCAGACGACGAGGGCGCATACCTGCGGGTCGATGTGAAAGCGGCCGCAACATCACTCGTAAACAACGGTGAGAAGAACAGTGTCACCGTACAGGTGGACACGAAAGAGCACGGACAAGTGCTGTGGACTCCACGGCAAACGTTCGGTAGCGGCCTCACCGTCGATGCTCAACACACAGTGACCGGTGGCGGGATTTTCATATCCACCAAATCGTGGGACGTGCGAATCCGGGTATCGGACAAGCTCACCACGGCAGTGCATGAAACGACCGTCGCAACCGCGACCGTCACCCTCGACCTGAACGGCCCATACGTTGGTGTCGGCAAGATCCACGAAGACGGCGCGCTCGACGTGGGCCCGGGTGGAATCCGTGACGACGGCTACTGGGTGCTCAACACGTCGAAGCTCGCCACGACCGCTGATCTGGCGTCGGGGGTGCCAGGGAAACTCGTTACCGCTGATCTTGCGCAAACCCTCCCTGACCCGCTGGAAAGCTTCGCCAACAACACGTCAAATATCACAATCGACCAGAACACATGGGGAAACATCGCAGGCGGTACAGGTCTGACATTTGGGACTCTGCCTCGACCGCTCACGGTTCGGATCAACTTCTCGGCGGTAGCCAGCAGCACCGTGTCGTCGGTGTATTCGATGATCGGCGCTGCGTGTACGGGCGGGCTCACGTTAGCGCCGGAAGAATCACAAAACGACGGCGAGAAGTTCCACCAGACGCCGTTTACGGCAACACCGGAACACAACACGATCAGCAGTTGGAAGACGGTCACGATCCCTGCCGGCCCTGCGACAACCATCTGGCTACAGGTGCGCCGCAATGGTGAGACCGGCACCCAGCGCGCTAACTATGGCCGCATCGAAATCACACCCTTGCGGTGGGCATAAACCAGGAGGTTCTTATGGCCGAATATAAGGCAGCAGCACGCGCCGGACTCTCCCCCAACAGGGACAGGCGGCAAGGGAAAATACGGCTGCTTATCGTGCACCACTATGGGTCTACCCAGTCGCCCGAGGCCGCGTGGAAGCGGTTCAACAGTCCTAACGACAGGTCAGTGTCGCCGAACTATCAGATAAACGCTGACGGCTCCGCTTACGAGGTCGTACCTCCCCGCCATTATCGGGCGTGGACGACGGGCGTGATCGATCACCAGGCGGTGACGTGTGAGACACAGAACACGTCTGGCGAACCGAACTGGGGTATCTCTCGCGCGTCGCTGGAAGCTATCGCGCAACTGTTCGCGTGGGTGCACCAAGAGTTCGGTGTGCCGTTGCAACGCGGACGGGTGAACTCCGACAACACGGTAGCCGTGCCCGGCATCGTCGGCCACAACGAGACACCTGCCGGGAAAGAAACCAGCACGATCTGCCCGGGCCCGTCGATGGACATTCCGTGGATCATCGCCCGGGCGAAGCAAATCGTCAACCCTAAACCAACTATCGATTTAGAAGATGAGGACACCATGACTCGCACATTCATTCAAACAAGCGTGCAGGGCTCGAAGTATGAGCTTCTCCGTGACGGCTCGAAGCGGCTCATTTCGCGGGAAGAGTGGAACGCGATCCGCGCACTTGAAACGGAAGCGAAAGCGCGCGGCCAAGAGTTCCAGGTGATCGTTGCCACGGTCAAGTCTGCCGATCTGAACAAGATCCCTACACGTAAGTAACCATCATGCGTTGGCTACAGCGCGTATGGGAATCAATCACCGAACCGCGCCACATGAAAGTCGCCTATCTAGCGATCTACCTGCTCACCATCATGATCGGCTACGTCACCCTCACCTACCCGCCCCAGTCGATTGCTGGGGAGATAGGGCCGGTGCTGACGGTCATATGGTCGGTGCTATTCATCGTCGGTGGGGCCGCCGGCACCATCACTGTCCTACCCGGATGGTGGTGGGCCGAACGGCTCCTCGCGATAGCACCTATCGGGATGGGTCTCGCGATCTATCTGCTCGTCGCGATCATCCTCCACGCACAAAACATGGATACGGGATCGTCCCGGCTGACACAAGTCGGAATCATCGTGCTCGCGGCATCTCCGTTCATTATTCGGATGCTGATTATCCGCGACTATTCCTACGAACCTAGACGACGGGGGTAACCATGTCGGAGTGGGCTGCCCCCATATCCCTACTGCTCAGCGCGGGCGGTGGCGCGATCCTCCTAGAACTCACCCGCCGTGCCCTGGACGCTTTCTCCAGTCGAGGGAAACTACGCCGCGACGAGGTGGATCGAGCATGGCGGCGTGCTGACCGTGAAGCCTCGAAACGGCGCCGGATCGAAGAACACGCCTCACTGCTACGTCGACTGCTGTTGAACGCGCCCTGCATCGACTCGACCTCCATCCCACCTTGGCCTAATCAAGAAAACGAGGACACACGATGACCGACCTATCCGGGCTGACCGCAGCTGAACTCCAACAGCTGATAGCTGACGCACAACAGGCGTTCTATGCCCTCGAACGTGCCCAGCAGCAAGAAGAACAAGACCGACTCGACCGCATCCGTGACGGTATCGCGGCACTTGATAACGTGCTCGGCCCGGTCGGTGCGGAGCCGGGTATTGATTCGATCCGTGCCGTACTCGGACACGATGACCAGACACTCGCCGAAAACTCGGGCCTCGCACTACGCCTCGCATTCCAGGCGCTAGAAATCGTTACCGCAGCGACGGCCGACATCGCACGTTCACAGTAAGGAAAAGACTCATGGATATTACTCTTCCCGCTATCCCCGCCGGGGTGCTCGTGCTACTCGGCCTCGTCGCACCATATGCGCAGGCGCTCTTGCAGCATCCGGACTGGACACCGACTGCGAAGAAGATCGCTTCGGTGGCACTCGCGTTCGTGCTTACCGGTGTGGTGCTCGTGTTCTATTACGTGTATACGGGTGACACGGTTCCGGCGTGGCCAACGCTCGTGCTGCTCGCTTGGGCGGTGGCGCAAGCGTCGTATGCGATGGTCACGAAACCGTCAGCGTCGAAGCTCGAATCGCGTACGTCACGACAGTAAACCAATAAGAATGGCCCCTCGCTCTCCACTCTCGGAGGGTGAGGGGCCGGTTTTTCATGTTTATGGGTGGAGCTTCGCGACCTGGGTGGACTGTTGGGTGCACTAATGGGTGCACTGTGGCTAAACTGGCCCCAGAATGGTCGCCGGGGAAAAGAACAACTCCCCAGTGTTTGTCTGGGGAGTTGAGGTGTGGCTCCGACCGGCATCGATCCGGTGACCTTTCGATTTTCAGTCGAACGCTCTACCAACTGAGCTACAGAGCCGCACGGATCGTGATGCATGCACCGGATAATCCGTGTCCTAGACGAAGGGCCCTCTCTGAGAAAGGGCCCGTCGCTCGGAGCGACCCTGACGGGACTTGAACCCGCGACCTCCGCCGTGACAGGGCGGCACGCTAACCAACTGCGCTACAGGGCCAGAGATATTAAGTTGTAGTTTTGCGTGACCCCAACGGGATTCGAACCCGTGCTACCGCCGTGAAAGGGCGGCGTCCTAGGCCGCTAAACGATGGGGCCGTGAGGGAAATGTTCCCTGCCGACGACTAAGCATAAGCGATGTTGCTGAGAAAAATCCAATCAGTGCCGATCGGCTTCGTTTCCCGGGCGTGTTCCAGCGCAGGTTTGGGGTTTTCGCGCGCAGGATGGAGAAGAGTGTGCCGGTTGTGACCGATCACATTCGAAGAATATTGTTACTGTGGCAAGGCCTGAAGGAAGGGATCGTGTGAACGAGCACAACCGTATCGACAGCCACGATTGTGGTTGCGGGCCGACCCCATCAGAACAGCGTGCCTTGTGGGGGCGCACGTTTTCTCGTCGGGGGCTGTTTGGCTTGGGGGCCGGGCTCGCTGCCGTTGGGACGTTTGGTGTCGGCTCACAGATCAGTGCAGCGCACGCTGCCGACTATCCCAGTTGGGATGACGTAGAAGCAGCAAAAGCCAGTGAGGCTGCCAAAGCGCGTGAGATTACCCGTATTGAGGGTTTAATCTCGGGACTGCAACAGCAGGTGGCGCAGACCCAGGCGGCCGCCAAAAAGGCTGGTGAAGAGTTTTATGCAGCCCAACAGGCCTATTTTGATCAGGCGCAGCGGGCAACAGAGCTGCAATCGCAGGCCGATAAACAGCAGGCCGCCGCGATAGACGCTGCGCAGAAGGCGGGGCAGATAGCAACGCAGTTATACCGCAGTGGCGGCGATAGTGCCTCGCTGGAACTCTTTTTTGCAGGGTCGGCTGCCAGCGCCGATAACCTGCTGCAAAAGCTCGGCCAGATGGACAAACTGCTCGAGCGCAACCAGAACGTTTATGACGACGCTGTTGCTGCCCGCAACTCGGCACAAAACTTGAGCGATCAGGCATCGACGGCCCGCGATGAGCGGGATCGGCTGCAGAAGATCGCCGAAGACAAGCTGGAGAAAGCCCAGGCGGCC
Source organism: Microbacterium luticellae (assembly GCF_050408645.1). NCBI lineage: Bacteria > Bacillati > Actinomycetota > Actinomycetes > Micrococcales > Microbacteriaceae > Microbacterium > Microbacterium luticellae. Next base: position 134,647 of record NZ_JBNTKE010000002.1, on the reverse strand, counting down.
GCCGCTGCAGCAGAAGCTGCTCTCGCCGCCCAGCAAGACAACCTGGCAACGCTGCAGGCTCAGCTTGAAGCTCTAAAAGATGAGACGGCAAAAACTGTTGCCGACTACGAAAAGGGTGAAGAAGAGCGTCGCCGCCGCGAAGAAGAAGAACGTCGTCGCGAAGAAGAAGAACGCGAAAATGACAACAATAACGGCGGCGGTGGCGGCGGTGGCGGCGGCGGAGGGGGAGGCGGCGGCGGAGGCGGCCAAGGTCCCGGCAATGGCTGGGTTCGTCCGCACGGTGGCTTCCAGTCGTCCGGTTATGGTCCGCGTGTTCCCGATTGCGACGCCTGGGGCTGCTCGTCAAGCTTTCACTACGGAGTCGACCTTGCGAACGGCTGCTGGGCACCCATCTATGCAGCCCATGACGGATGGGTTGATGCCGCGTTTTACAACGGCGGCTACGGTAACTACATCCGGATACAGCACGGCAATGGCATTGCCACCGGTTATGCCCACATTGTCGATGGCGGCTACAACGTCAGTTATGGCCAGCAGGTGCGTGCCGGGCAGGTTATTGCGTACGCCGGTAACACGGGTGGTTCTTTTGGATGCCACCTGCACTTTGAGGTGTACGAGGGCGGCGGCGCTATTAACCCGATCGCCTTCATGGAGGCCCGCGGCGTCAACATGTCATAAGCACGACAACGCTGAAGGCCCACGAACACACATCTGTTCGTGGGCCTTCAGCGTTAATAACTCGCATTAGCTCTGCTGAGCGAAACGCTCGATCGCTTCGTCAAGGATGCGCTGTGCCTCTGCTGCATCGCCCCACTGGTCAACCTTGACCCACTTGTTGGGCTCGAGGTCTTTGTAGTGCTCAAAGAAGTGAGCAATCTCGTTCTTGGTGTGCTCGGGCACGTCGTCAATGTCTTGCACGTGCTCCCAGCGGGGATCGTCGGCCAGCACAGCCACGAGCTTGTCGTCGCCACCGGCTTCATCGTTCATCTTCAGAACAGCGACGGGGCGCACGGATGCAACGATGCCGGGATAGATGGGGTGGTCGAGCAGCAGGAGCACATCGAGCGGGTCGCCATCTTCGCCGAGAGTGTTGTCAAAAAAGCCGTAGTCGGCAGGGTAGCCGAACGTTGTGTAGAGCACGCGGTCGAGGTGAACACGACCGGTTTTGTCGTCGACCTCGTACTTGACTCGGCTGCCGCGCGGGATCTCGATGGTGGCGTCGTGTGCGCCCATGAGCGTTCTCCTTGAGATGAGATTGATGCAATGCCGCGCACCAGCCTACTCGGCGTGTCGCTCGCGCGCGATATTGCTGACGCACCACGTCATAGCAACACGGGCCACAGCAGCACGACTCGCGGCACCACCGCACGCAGCGCGTTACCGTGGGTGCATGCCTGAAGGTCGTCTGCATCCGGCGGTTGCCGAAGTGCGTGTGGCGGTTCGTCGCCAGCTTGCGCAGCTACCCACCCCGATAACCGCTGTTACGGTTGCGCTGTCGGGCGGGGCCGATTCACTCGCCGTGCTGGCGGCGACTGTTTTTGAGGCCCGTCGCCTGGACTGCGCAGTGCATGCGGTGACGGTGGATCACCAGTTGCAGGCGGGTTCGGCCGAGATCGCTCAGCGCGCAGCAGAGCAGGCTACACATCTCGGGGCGCAGGCGAGTGTTGTTGCGGTGACCGTCGATGAACAAAAAGAAGGGCCGGAAGCTGCTGCGCGCACGGCTCGTTACGACGCTTTACGGGCAGCAGCGCACAGTAATGGTTCGGATGCTGTGGTGCTGGGGCACACGCTCGATGATCAGGCCGAGACGGTGCTTTTAGGTCTTGCGCGGGGTTCGGGTTCGGGCAGTTTGCAGGGGATGGCTGCGGCGCGCTGTGACGACGAAGGGCTCTGGTGGTTGCGGCCCATGTTGGGTGTACGTCGGGCGACGACACAGGCTGTCTGTGTGGCATCCGGTATCGACTATTGGAACGACCCGCACAACAGTGATGACCGATACACGAGAGTGCGGGTGCGCCGCACAGTGTTGCCGATGCTCGAAGACGAACTGGGCCCAGGAATCGCCGAGGCCCTTGCCCGCACAGCTGAGCAGTTGCGCGAAGATTCTGATGCCTTCGATGCGATGATTCGAGAGACCATCGAAGACATTGTTGAACCGGCCGAGGCGGGCATCGCAGTGAGTGTGGCAGCGCTGGCTGCCAACCCGGCAGCACTGCGCAACCGTATTATTCGGTTTGTTGTAGCCAGCGAATTTGGGGCGATGCTCACGCGTCAGCAGACGCTCGAAGTCGCCCGGCTGGTGACTGACTGGAGGGGTCAGGGACCCATTGATCTGCCCGCGTGCCAGGCGCTACGCAGTGGTGGACGCATTATGTTTCGCGCCCACCACTAACGAACGCAGCCCGAACAGTACTACTTGTTGCCGCCGAGGATTCCGCCCAGCAGGCCACCAATGTCGAGGCCGCCGCCACCGCCCTGGGTCGCATTGTTGTTCTGCCCGCCACCGAGCAGACCACCCAGGCCGCCGAGAACGCCACCCAGGCCACCGCCCGAATTGTTCTGGCCACCACCGATGAGGCCACCGATCAGGTCGCCAATACCGCCGCCCTGGCTCTGCTGCGAGCCTTTTTGGTTGGCAAGGATTCCCATAATGATGGGGGCGAGCATGGGCAGAAGTTTGCCGAAGTCGATACCTGCGGCCTTGGGCTCTTCGCTGAGCGCCTTAGTGATCTTCTTTTTGTTGTCACCAAAAACGTGGGAGACGATTTTTTCGCCATCGTTCTCGTCGATGTCGTTCACCGAGGTGGCACCCTTGAAACCGGCGTGCTTGCCGAGCGCTTTTTCAATAGCGGCCGAACCCGACTCCGACTGAGCGTTGCGGGCAAGCCCACCGAGGAGTGTTGCCCCGCCCTCGGCCACGGCCTGACGCGCAACATCTTCTGAGACATTGAACTTTTTAGCAATGTCGCCAACAGGCACAAGTTTGAGGATTTCGTCGATGTCCATGAAGGTTTCCTTCCTGTGGGCGAAATGCCCTCTTCTGGGGAATAGTACCGAGGACTACCGACGGCGGTCACAAAAACTGTTGCTGTCGCCTAAAATCGAGGCATGCGCGCCTCCGAGATCCAGAACGACCTCACCGAGATTCTCGTTACCGAAGAAGAAATCAAAGCCAAACTGGCTGAGCTTGCTGCACGAGTGGCAGAAGACTACGCCGGTAAAGACCTGCTCCTGGTGGGCGTTCTCAAGGGCGCTGTCATGGTGATGGCCGATTTCGCGCGTGCTTTACCGTTTCATGCGCCCATGGACTGGATGGCGGTGTCGAGCTACGGCGCCAGCACAAAATCAAGTGGTGTTGTGCAGATTCGTAAAGACCTTGACACTGATTTGCACGGAAAACACGTGCTCATCGTCGAAGACATTATTGATTCCGGGCTCACGCTGAGTTGGCTGCTCGAAAACTTTGCTTCTCGCGGTGCCGAGTCTCTCGAGGTGCTTGCGCTGCTGCGCAAACCGGATGCTGCGAAAGTGCACGTTGACTGTAAATACGTGGGTTTTGACATCCCTTCCGAGTTTGTTGTCGGTTACGGTCTCGACTACGCCGAGCGCTACCGCAATCTTCGCGATGTGGCAGTTTTGGCGCCGCACGTGTATCAGTAACGTTCCCACTCCTCCCATAAGCACAGACTCACGGATACGCCGTGGGCGAATCCCAGCGGCTGCCGAGGTGCGCCGCGATAACCTCGGAGCATCATGGATGTGAAGAAGATCTTCAAGAACCCGCTGATCTACGTCGTACTTATCGGCGTTTTACTGTTCGGCGGCTTCATGCTGATCTCCAGCCTCGGGTCGGCCAAACAGGTGACGACCCAGGAGGGCCTGGAGCTCCTTAAGGGCGGCACCGTCACGAAAGTGGTGACGACCGACGGCGACCAGCGTGTTGATATGACGCTGTCGAAGCCTCACGAGGGCGCCGAGACTGTGCAGTTCTACTATGTGTCTGCTCGAGCCGACGATGTCGTCTCGGCGATCACCGCGGCCGCGCCCGAAGACGGCTTTGACGACTCGGTGCCGCGCCCCAGCTGGTTCGACGGCATTTTGTCGCTTCTTCTGCCCCTTGCCCTTCTCGCGCTGCTGTTCTGGTGGCTGTTGTCGTCGGCGCAGGGAGGCGGTAGCAAGGTCATGCAGTTTGGCAAGTCACGCGCCAAGCTCGTGAGCAAAGAAACCCCCACGGTCACCTTTGCCGATGTAGCCGGTGCTGATGAAGCAATTGAAGAGCTTCACGAGATTAAAGAGTTCTTGCAAGACCCCGCAAAGTTTCAGGCTATTGGCGCGCGCATCCCCAAGGGTGTTCTGCTGTACGGCCCTCCGGGAACCGGTAAGACACTGCTGGCGCGTGCCGTGGCAGGAGAAGCCGGTGCGCCGTTCTACTCGATTTCGGGCTCTGACTTTGTCGAGATGTTCGTGGGTGTGGGTGCATCGCGAGTGCGCGATCTGTTTACCCAGGCGAAAGAGAACGCGCCCGCCATCATCTTTATTGACGAGATTGACGCGGTGGGTCGTCACCGTGGCGCCGGAATGGGTGGCGGAAACGACGAGCGAGAACAAACCCTCAACCAGATGCTGGTAGAGATGGACGGCTTCGATCCGAACGCCAACGTCATTGTGATCGCCGCGACCAACCGTCCCGACATTCTCGACCCTGCACTGCTGCGTCCGGGCCGTTTTGATCGTCAGATCGGTGTTGATGCTCCCGACCTTAAGGGACGCCAGCGCATTCTCGATGTGCACGCCAAGGGCAAGCCGCTTGCTAACGGAGTCGACCTCGAAGTTGTCGCACGCAAGACACCCGGGTTCACCGGTGCCGACCTTGCCAACGTGCTGAACGAAGCAGCACTGCTGACGGCACGCTCGAACGCGCAATTGATCGACAACCGCGCCCTCGACGAAGCCATCGACCGTGTTATTGCGGGTCCGCAACGCCGCACGCGCGTCATGAAAGACCGCGAAAAGCTCATTACCGCCTACCACGAGGGCGGCCACGCCCTGGCCGCGGCGGCCATGAACTATTCCGACCCCGTGACAAAAATCACGATCTTGCCGCGCGGAAAAGCCCTCGGCTACACGATGGTCATGCCGTTGGACGACAAGTATTCGGTCACGCGCAACGAGCTGCAAGACCAACTGACCTACGCGATGGGTGGTCGTGTGGCTGAAGAAATCGTGTTCCACGACCCGACAACAGGCGCCTCTAACGACATTGAGAAGGCCACCAACATTGCTCGCAAGATGGTGACCGAATACGGTATGACCACCGAAGTGGGGCCCGTCAAACTGGGCTCTGGTTCGAGCGAAATGTTTGTGGCACGCGACATGAACCGGGGTCGCGAGTACTCAGAGTCGATTGCCGAGAGCGTCGACCGCGAAGTGCGTGCTCTTATCGAGCAGGCCCACGACGAGGCCTATCAGGTACTCAGCGACAACCGCGATATTCTCGACCGGCTCGCCCGCGAACTGCTCGAAAAAGAGACGCTCGACCACAACCAGATCGCAGAAATCTTCCGCGATGTTCGCAAACTGCCCGAACGCCCGCAGTGGCTCTCCAGCGAAGAGCGCCCCGTATCGCTCGTGCCGCCCATCGAGGTTCCAGCTGCACCGACCGAAGAAGTAGGCCGTGTAGCCAACAACAGCGCCTCATCATCGGCCCCGGCGCCATCATCAAACAGTGGTTCGGCCTCGGGCAACCCACGACCCGCTACAGCATGACGACATGGCCGTTGACGTCGAACGCATACAGCAACTAACCCGCGAGCTACTCCAAGCGATCGGCGAAGACCCCGAGCGCCCCGGCCTACGCCAAACACCCGCGCGGGTGGCCCAGCTGTGGTCTGAACTATTCTCCGGCATCGGAGAAGATGCGACGGCACCGCTGGCCCGCACCATCAGCGTCGCGCGGGGGCCCGCACCCGACACACTGCCCTCGGGTGCAGTGCTCATGCGTGGCATCCGGTTTCGCTCTGTGTGCGAACACCATCTGCTGCCGTTCACCGGGCTCGCACACATCGCCTACCTGCCCGGCGAACAGGTTGTCGGCCTGGGGTCGCTCAGCAAAGTCGTTGAAACACTCGCCGCGCGTCCCCAAGTACAAGAGCGGCTGAGCGAGCAAATTGCCGACGCAATTTCTGGCAGCCTCGATGCCCGTGGAGTGCTCGTAGTGCTCGACGCCGTGCACGGCTGCGTCACGATGCGCGGCTCACACCACACAGAGTCGTCAACCCTCACCATCGCCGCCCGCGGAGACTACCGCGAAGCCGCCGCGCGCGCCGAACTCATCACGCTCATAACCGCCGGTTCCCCGAACGCTGCAGGCTCAGCGGGTGCTGCGTCGTGACCGTCATCTGGGGCGTCGTCAACACCACGCCCGACTCCTTCAGCGACGGCGGTAAATTTCTCGACCCGGATGCCGCGCTGCAACACGCACAGGAACTCTGCCGAGACGGTGCCGCCGTGATCGATGTTGGCGGAGAATCAACCCGGCCGGGAGCCCGCCGAGTCCCCGCGCCCGAAGAACAACAGCGCGTCATACCGGTGATTACCGCGCTCGCGGCAGAGGGAATCCCGGTGAGTGTCGACACGCTCAATGCGTCGACCGCGCAGGCAGCAGTGGTAGCGGGAGCACGCATTGTGAACGACGTTTCGGGGGGACTGGCCGACCCCGACATGCTGGCGGTAGTTGCGGCATCCGGTGCAGATATTGTGCTCGGACACTGGCGCGGACCCTCGAACGACATGTATGCGCAGGCACACTACGAACGTATTGCGCGCGATGTTGCCCAAGAACTGCGGCAGAGAATTTCGGCCGCGGCCGCAGCCGGTATTGCACCGGCCCGCATCATTGTCGACCCGGGTATTGGTTTTGCTAAAACTCCGGAACAGAACTGGGAGCTGCTGCGCGGGCTCGGAGAAATTATGGCGCTCGGACCCCGCGTTATGCTCGGCACCTCGCGGAAGCGACTGTTTGAACCGATCGTGGGCACCGGCGCATCGCAGGAGCGTAAAGATGCCGCCACCGCGATCACGAGTGCTTTGGCCGCACGCGCTGGTGTGTGGGCTGTGCGCGTGCACGATGTGCGCGCCACGCGCGATGCGCTATCGATTGTGGCGGCGTGGGACGGAAGATAGAGACATGAGCGCACACGACCAGATCACTCTGACGGGGCTGCGCGTACGTGGCCACCACGGAGTATTCGACTTTGAACGCGAGCAGGGGCAAGACTTTGTCGTTGATGTGACGCTGCACGTTGACGCCCGTATTGCGGCACACAGCGACAACTTGGCCGACACGGTCGACTACGGGCAGTTGGCTGAAAGCATCGCCGCGATTATTGAGGGCGAACCGGTTGACCTTATCGAAACACTGGCCGAGAGAATTGCGATGGCGGCTCTCGCGCCATTTGGCGTACACGCCGTGGACGTCACCGTACATAAGCCGCAGGCGCCCATTGCTCGCACGTTTCACGATGTCTCGGTCACCATTCATCGGCAGCGGGAGAACGCATGACCGGTTCGATTCACCCGCTACCGCCCGTGCCGCGCGGAAAGACTCTGCCGCCGCTTGACCCACGACCACACCGGCAACCAGTCACGGCTGTTGTTGCGCTCGGCTCTAACCAGGGTGCGCGGCGCGACACGGTGCACGAGGCTGTCGAAGCTATTCGACGCTTGCCGCTGGTTGACGGTGTGCGTGTGTCTGAACTGATCGAGACCGTGGCGGTGCGACCGGATGGACCCGACCCTGAAGCCCCGCGATACGTCAACGCTGTAGCGCTTGTGACGACACGGCTGGCTGCTTCCGTGTTGCTGGGCATGCTGCACGCGATTGAAGACAAATATGGTCGCGTACGCACCGAGAAATGGGGTGACCGCACTCTCGATCTTGACCTGATCACGTTTGGCGATGAACGCAGCGATCATGAGCATTTGATGGTGCCGCACCCGCGTGCCGCAGAGCGCCTGTTTGTGCTCGAACCATGGTTGAGCCTTGACCCGGATGCGGCGATTCCCGGTATCGGCCGGGTAGACGACCTGGTCGCTCGCCTGAAGGGCAGCGTATGAAACGCACGTCGGTTATCGCGCTGGTGGTGGCGGGCGTCGTCGGCCTGGCTGCGGGTTTTCTGGTCGATCAGTTGCTGACAGCGTCGGGTCGGGCTACGTTTTCTCCCTCGGGTGGGCTTCCTATTCTGCTGTTATTGCTGGCTGCAGCACTGTTGGCACTGGCGTGGCCGGTGCGCCGTAGTGTGCGTTCACCGGGGCAGCGTCGCGTTGACCCGTTTCGGGCGCTGCGCACAGCGATGCTGGCACGGGCATCGAGTCTCGTGGGTGCGGGACTTGTCGGGTTTGCCGGCGGTCTGATTGCTTTTCTGTATACTCGTCCGATTGACCCGCCGCTGAGCATGCTGATGCCCGCTGTGGGCGTAGCGGGCAGTGCCGCTGTTCTTATTGTTGCGGCGCTGATCGCCGAAGCATTTTGTATTTTGCCGCCCGATGATGGTTCGTCGGAGGGGCGGGGTTCGGGTGATGACGGTTTGCCGTCATCGGCCGCTCACGATGGAGGTCAGGTATGACGAATGTTCCAGGATTTCACCAGGGCGAGGTTCCGCCGAGTGAGCCTGCTCCCGCAGCGGCACCCCATGTGAGCGGTGCGGCCAGTGCGGCAGCGGCCGACGGCACTGCCAACGGTGACGCGGTTCTCGACGACGGCACCTACACGCAGCTGCGCGAGCCTCGCTCTGCCGGGGCGCTGCGTATAGACGGTGAGTGGCACCAGATCTCACCGCGCTATGCTGTGTCGCAAATCGTGCAGAACCTTGTTTTTGTTGCGGTGCTGATCATTGCCGCTCTTGTGCTGTCGCTGGGTTTTGAGCAGTGGTGGGCATGGATTCCGGCCGGGGCGCTCACGCTGATCACTCTGGTGACGATTGTGATTGTTCCGAGGCAGGCTCGCGCGATCGGCTACATGCTGAGGTCGGATGACATCGTGTTTCGACGCGGCATTTTGTGGCAGCGCATGATTGCGGTGCCCTACGGGCGTATGCAACTGGTTGATATTACGCGTGGCCCGGTTGACCGCATGTTTCGTATCTCGACGCTCAAGATGGTGACCGCGGCGGCAACCACGGGGGTTGAGATTCCGGGTCTGACCGAAGAGGCGTCGGAGGCGTTGCGTGACACTCTGATTGATGTTGCCGAGACGAGGCGGACAGGACTGTGAGTTTTGAACCGCAGGTGCCGGGTGATGCACCGCAGCCGACGCACGAAGCGGGCCCGGCTGTTTCTGATTTTGCCGATGGCGGCTGGCACTGGATGCATCCGCTGACGCCACTCATGCGTGGCGGGCTGGCGTTCATCGTTATTGTGGGTGTGCTCGTGGGCAACCTGCGGGAACGCCTTATTCAGTGGGTGGTAACGCTTTTTGTTCCGGATGCTGGTCGATACAGCGACTACGGTGGTGATCCGGTCGACTGGGTGCTGGCCAATAACGCACTGATTTTTGTGTTGCTGGCTGTGATCGCCGTGCTCGTGCTTGTGCTGGCGGGCTTCTGGCTGGCGTGGCGTTTTCACGAGTTTCGTATTACCGGTGAGCACGTCGAAGTGCGTAAGGGAATTTTGTTTCGTTCGCATCGACGAGCACCCCTTGACCGTGTCCAGGGTGTAAACCTGACGCGGCCTTTCCCTGCGCGGCTGATTGGGATGGCCAAGCTCGAGGTTGTCGGCGCTGGTACTGACGCCAACGTTGATCTGGAGTATTTGGCGACCACGCGCGCCGAGAGCGTACGGGTCGATATTTTGCGGCTGGCGTCGGGCGCGCGCCGTCCTGACGGTAGTGCCGGGGGAGCGATGCCGATGGCACCGCGGCCGGGGCTTGCCGACTCTGTCAGCGCCGGCGTGACGGGTATTTTTTCTGGCGTTGATCTTGACGACGTTGATCCGGCCAGCATTCTTCGTATTCCCACGGGCCGTCTGGTGGGCTCGCAGGTGATTAAGGGCGTCGTGTGGCTGGCGTTTTTCGCCCTGCTTTTTCTCATCACCATGGCGGTGGCGATTCCCAGCATTCTTGCTTCAGAAGGCCCCGGTGCGACGGTTGCTGTCGTCGGCGTGGCTCTCGGTGTGGGGCTACCGCTGCTTATTGGTGCCTTGGCAACCATTTGGGCCCCGATTGCTCGTTCCCTGCGGTATTCGATTGCACCGACCGCCGATGGGGTTCGCACAACGTTCGGTTTGGCTACGACGGTGACCGAAACAATCCCGCCGGGCAGAATTTTTGCCGTCGAGCTTTCGCAGCCTCTGCTGTGGCGGCCCTTTGGCTGGTGGACGATCAAGATCAACCGCATGTCGGGCAAGAGCCTTGCCCAGCAGCAGTCGAATACGGCACAGCAGTTTAATACGGTGCTGCCGGTGGGTAAGCGCGAAGACGTCGAGTGGGTTTTGCGGCTGATTTTGCCGGATGCCCCACCCGAGGTGCTCTCTTTGGTGTGGGAGCACGGTGTGCTCGGCCCGGTAGATCACGACGACCCGTATACGACTATGGCACCGCGAGCACGGTGGCGCCGCCCGCTGTCGTGGAAACGTCACGGGATTGCGTTGACTCCGTACGCCATGCTGGTGCGCCGGGGGCGCATCTGGCGCACACTGGGTATTTTCCCGCTGGTTCGTCAGCAGGGGTTTGCTACCCGCCAGGGGCCGCTGGGCAGGGCTCAGCGGGTGGCTTCGTTGTCGCCACTGAGCATCACCGGGCCTGTGTACGGGCACGTCGTAGGAATCGACCGTGACGCAGCCCTGGCTCTCGGTGAGCAGGTTGCTGTTGCCGCGGCCCAGGCCGTTGCGGCTGATAAGGGCCACCGCTGGGCGGAGCACGAGGGATACACAATCGTGCAACAGGCGCCGGATGCAGCATCCGGAGCTCCAACGATTGCGCCGCCGCCTCCGCCGCCCGGCTATGTTGCTCCGGCACCGCCCCCGCCACCATCACCAGCATCACCGCCAGCGCCGGGGAGAGACGCATACGAATGACACCGGCGACTGGCATGGATCGTGACGGACGACTAGCAGTCGGCATAGTGGGAGCTGGGCGCGTGGGCCCCGTCGTGGCGGCGGCTCTTGTAGGAGCCGGGCACCGACTGGTCGGCATCACGGCGGGTTCTGATCCCGACCGCGTGCAGGCGATGGTGCCCGGTGTGCCGGTGCTCGACACGGCAGAACTTGTGCAGCGGAGTCAGTTGGTGGTGCTGGCGGTGCCTACCGACCAGCTTGCGGCGCTGGTTGCAGGACTCGCGGAGGCTGAGGTGTGGCAGATGGGACAGCTCGTCATGCACACCGACCCGAACTTCGGTACGGATGTGCTGTGCCCGGCCGCGCAGAGGGGAGCCATTGGTTTGGCGGTGCATCCGGCAATTTCGTTTACCGGCACAACCTTAGATTTACGACAGTTGCAGGCGGCTTATGCTGCAGTAACGGCACCGCCCATGGTTTTGCCGATCGCGCAGGCGCTGGCTGTTGAGCTGGGCTGTGAGCCGGTGGTTATTGCCGAAGAGCAGCGGGCAGCCTATGCCGAGGCGATCGAGACGGCGTCGGCGTTTACCCGCTCGATTATCGGGCAGGCTACGGGGCTGCTGCGCACGATTGGCGTTGACAACCCCGGCGGATATTTGTCGGCGCTAGTGTCGTCGACCTTTGAGCGTGCCCTGCGCGAGGTTGATGATGGCCCAGCGCGGGGACTATAAAGACGGCGGCACAGGATCGCCCGAAATCGCCCGGTAGACTGGGCTGCGACTTTTCTGAGGAGCCATGCATGACTGACGCGTCCGCCGCGCCCGAGACCACTGTTTCGTCGACGGAAGAAGACACTTTTGAACAGCGGGCGGTGCGCCTGGCTAAACGGGAACGGCTGATTTCGGAGCGTTCGGATGCTGCGGGCGGGGCTTTCCCCGTCACCGTGCCGGTGACACACACTATTGCGCAGGTGCGCGAGGCGTATCCCGAGCTTGAAGCCGACACCCAGACGGGCCAGATCGTGGGGGTCGCCGGTCGCGTGGTGTTTAGCCGTAATACGGGCAAACTGTGTTTCGCGGCGTTGCAGTCGGGTGATGGCGCCCGTATTCAGGTGATGGTGTCGCTGGCGAGCGTGGGAGAAGAGTCACTGGCTCGCTGGAAAGAACTTGTTGACCTTGGCGATCACGTATTCGTGCAGGGCGAGGTTATTTCGAGCCGCCGCGGTGAGCTTTCAGTCATGGCGCAGGAGTGGACGATCGCGTCGAAAGCGATCTTGCCGCTCCCCAATGTGTACGGCGAACTGAATGAAGAGGGCCGCGTTCGCAGCCGTTTTCTTGACCTTATTGTGCGTGAGCAGGCGCGTACAACGGTGCGTGCCCGCGCGGCCGTGAACGCGAGCCTGCGCAGCACATTTGTGAAGCACGGTTTTCTTGAGGTCGAAACGCCCATGCTGCAGGTGCAGCACGGTGGCGCTTCGGCACGACCCTTTATTACCCACTCGAATGCTTTTGATACGGAGCTGTACCTGCGTATTGCGCCGGAACTGTATTTGAAGCGTGCCGTGGTGGGCGGTATTGAGCGCGTCTTTGAGATCAATCGCAACTTTCGTAACGAGGGGGCCGACTCTACCCACAGCCCGGAGTTTGCGATGCTCGAGGCGTACCAGGCGTACACCGACTACAACGGGATTGCCGATCTTACGCAAGAGCTCGTGCAGAACGCGGCGGTTGCTGTTGCCGGTTCGACAACGGTGACCTGGGCCGACGGTACCGAGTACGACCTGGGCGGCGAATGGGCCCGCATTTCGATGTATGAGTCGCTGTCAGAGGCCTGCGGGCGCACAATCACCCCGCATGATCCCGTTGACGACCTGATCGCATTTGCCCACGAGCACGGTGTTGAGGTTCCCGACCACGCCACGCACGGCAAGCTGGTCGAAGAGCTGTGGGAACACTTTGTGAAGGTCAACCTCACACGCCCCACCTTCGTGATGGACTTTCCGGTCGATACTTCTCCGCTCGTGCGCGAGCATCGTTCGATCGCTGGCGTGGTCGAAAAATGGGATCTCTACATTCGTGGATTTGAGCTGGCCACCGGATACTCCGAGCTGGTCGACCCTGTTATTCAACGCGAACGTTTTGTTGAACAGGCCAAGCTCGCTGCCCGCGGTGATGTAGAAGCGATGTCGGTCGATGAAGAATTCTTGCGTGCTCTCGAGCACGGTATGCCCCCAACAGGTGGAATGGGCATGGGCATCGACCGCCTGCTGATGGCGATTACTGGTCTGGGAATCCGAGAGACGATTCTGTTTCCGCTGGTGAAATAGCGGCGGCTCCACGCGGTGCAGTGAACGCCCAGTCGGGCAGGAGCGACGCCGAAATCATGGTGCGGATGAGCCCTGCCAAGGAGTGATCAGGGTCGATTGCGTGCGCCTGCGCAACATAGTGTTCGGCGTGGGTCGCGCGGCCGATAGCCCACGAAATCCATGCTGCCCCTGTGAGCAGCCCCGCTGTTTTTGCGCGCGGTGCGAGGGCCGCGGCTGCGCGCAAGGCCGACAATGCCAGCAGCATCCGGTCACGGTCGGGCGCTTTACCCTGCCCGCTCAGAACACCACCGATATGTTCGGGTACCGCCACGGTCGTCTCGGCAAAACGCAGCTGGGCAGCCAGCGCCTGATCGCCGTGGTCACGGTCGCGAGCCCACTGCACAAGAGCGACGTCGCGCACGAGCGGGCGCGAAAAGCACCACGAGAGGGCTGCCGCCTCATAGGCCGTCATACCCGCGGGTGAGTCAAGAATCTCTTCTAAGAACTGCGGGGCGTCGTCAAGGCGCTGATACATCGCCAGTGCGCGCGGATCGATGCGTTCGCCGCTGGCCTCTGCCGTCTTGTTGAGCGTATCGAGCAGCTCATGCGGTGTGCAGCAGGCGTCGCTGTGTTCGCACGCAACGTGATTTTCTTGCAGAAGGCGCAGGGCTTGAAACACTTTGTCGAGCTCGTTGCAGGCATACAGTGCCTCTTCGCGCTGCTGCGCAGTGGGGGTGGGAAGTGCCAGCCCGCTGTGCTGGTCGCCCGAGACATCGCCGACCCCGGGTACCTTCGGTGTCTCGGGAATCTGAACGAGAGAGAGCGGCTCATGCTTTTCTTCGGCATGGTCGAGCCAGCCGTCGCAGCCCACAATGATGGTTTCAATAACGTGCAGATCGCAGGCTTCGGCGCGCAGGCCAATCGCGTCGATGATGCCACCAAGAGCACGGGGATGCATCGATGAGTGCACAGAGTGGTCGGTGTAAACAACAATGGCGACGCCGTCGACCGTGGGTAGCCGGCAGGTGATGCCGATGGCGGTGGCAGCGAACTCGGCGTAGTCACCGCTGTCGTCATAGGTCGGTAGGTCGAGCCGAAGCGCGCCCTGGCTGCGGCCCCGATCAAAAGGAATGAGCACGACACTGTTGCTCGGTGTGTACCCGGCAAGAGCGGGAATCGCGGCGAGAAGTTGAGGGGCACCAGATGCACGAAGAATGGTTGTCATGCCGACAGCTTTTCGTGCAGCCACGCCATGAAACCGCTTGTGCCCAGGGTTTGCCGCCTCCGGCGATGGCACACGGCGTGGGGAGGAAACGGGTAGGGCACGCGTGTGCAGCTATCTATGATGCATGCAGCGTACGATAGAGGCATGGATTCGTACTGGCTGGCCGTCGTGTGGTCGCTCTTGCCGACCCTTGTGGTGGCGGCCGTGTTCTACTTCATTCTGCGAGGCATCATCCGCTTCGACCGCACCGAGCGCAAGGTGCACGCAAAGATTGAGGCAGAAGAGCGCGCTGCTCGCGGGTTGCCGCCCCGCACGCCCTAACCACCAATCGCGCGGTCGGCGGTTATCGTTAGGGCAGTCCGGAATGCACACCAGCATCCGGTTCACAACCGCTGAGCGGATCGAGGGGTGCGATGTTCTTGGAGGGTTGGCCGTGGTGGCTTGCGGCGATCGTCCTTATCGCCGACATATCGATTCGTGTTGCGGCGATTATTATTATTCCGCGCAACCGACGCCCTACAGCGGCAATGGCGTGGCTGCTGGCCATCTATTTCATTCCCTTTATTGGGGTGTTTCTGTTTCTGCTGATCGGAAACCCGCGGCTGCCCCGCGCGCGCCGCGACAAGCAGAGCAGAATCAACGCCTATATCGAAGAAGCCACGCAAAATCTGTGGTTCGGTAATACGCGGCCGGATGCTCCGGAATGGTTTAGCCTGCTCGTCGAAATGAACAGACGCCTGGGCGCTATGCCGCTGTCGGGCCAGAACAGCGTGCACCTTATTTCGGAATATCAGCAGTCACTCGATGCCATGGCCGAGGCTATTCGCGAAGCACAAGACTATGTGCACGTCGAGTTTTATATTCTGCAGTCCGACGGCGCGACCGATAACTTTTTTCAAGCGCTCGAAGAGGTCGCTGCTCGCGGTGTGCCGGTGCGAGTACTGCTTGACCACTGGGCAAACCGGTGGAAACCGAACTATAAGGCCACGCTGGCGCGCCTCGAAGCCATGGGGGCTTCGTGGCGAGAGATGCTGCCGGTGCGTCCGCTGCACGGTCACATGCAGCGCCCCGATCTGCGTAATCACCGCAAGCTCCTGGTGATCGACGGAAAACTAGCGTTTCTCGGCTCGCAAAACGTGACCGACCCCAGCTATAACCTGCCCAAGAACATTCGTCGCGGACTGCACTGGATCGACCTCATGGTGCGGTTGGAAGGCCCCGTCGTAGCGAGCGTGAACGCCGTATTTTTGTCGGACTGGTACAGCGAAACCGATGAGGTGCTCGACACGGGCGACTTTATGCAGGCCGAGGCCACCGACGACGACCTCGACTGCCAGATCGTGCCCTCGGGTCCTGGTTTTGCCACCGAGAACAACCTGCGACTGTTTTTGGGGCTGCTCTATGCAGCCAAACGCAAGATCATGATTATCAGCCCCTATTTTGTGCCCGATGAGGCACTGCTGCTCGCCGTCACGACAGCGTGCAATCGCGGGGTCGACGTCGAACTGTTTGTTTCTGAAGAGGGTGACCAGGCTGTCGTGTATCACGCCCAGCGCAGCTACTACGAGGCACTGCTCAAAGCCGGGGTTCGTATTTGGATGTACCGCCGCCCATATATTTTGCACACCAAGAGCCTCACGATTGACGACGACGTTGCCGTGATCGGATCGAGCAACATGGACATGCGCTCGTTTGGTCTCAACCTTGAAATCTCGATGCTGGTGCGCGGAGAAGACTTCGTACGCGAAGTGCGAGCGGTCGAAGACGAATATCGAGCGCTCAGCCGCGAACTCACCCTCACGGAATGGATGCAGCAGCCGCTGCGGTCGACGGTGCTCGACAACCTGGCACGACTGACATCGGCGCTGCAGTGAGGCATCCGGATGCCGATATCCAAAGGTTATGCAAAAGGGCGAAAAACACACGAGAGACTCAGTCTGGCTCGTTAGCGTAAACAGCATGAAACTTCGCCACCGCTTTGCTGCCCTCTCTGTTCTTGCCGGTGCCGCTCTCGTGATCGCCGGGTGTGCATCAGGGCCGCAGGCCGGCGACCAGCCAGCGCCCACAGAAGACCCGCAGCAGCCCGCAGAAACCGGGCAGATCGAAGCCACCTGGCTCGACACCGGCCGCTTTATTGGTGTGGTGACCTGGGGCTCTTCTGGCTGTGTTCCGCTCGAGGGTGAGACCATCGCCGACGGCCAGAACATCACAACGACCCTGAGCCTTGACGACGAAGACGCGGCGTGCACGGCCGACTTTGCACCGCGCGCAACGCTCATTGGGGTTCCTGAAGGCGTCGACGCCACGCAAGATGCCACGCTCACGGTCGAACTGCCCGAGGGCGAAACTGCCGAGGTAACCATCGCAGGTAACGACACCTTGACCGGAGAACTGCCCGACCAGTTTGTACCATCGGCAGGCTGGGCAGGAGACCAGATTGTGCTGCTCAGCTGGGGATCATCATCGTGCCCGCCCCTCGTTGACGCCATCGACGAAGACGCCAACTCGGCCCGCGTGACATTCGTGACAGAAGACCGCCCCTGCACCATGGATCTGGCTCCGCGACTCACCATCATCACGCCCACCCAGGCTGCCGACCACAGCGGATACCAGCTGACACTCACCGGTGCCGACTTTAGCGACGACACCCTCGACGTTATTGGCTAATCACCCACCGGGGTCGTCGCGCCCTCGGGCACCACGATCAGCAGCGCGCCCTCGGCGATGCGGCAACGAATACGCATCGCCGTACCGAACTCATCACCATCAAGTTCAATCGGGGTAGGCGCTGCCGCTGCTGCCTCAGCCGACCGGCCACGCAAAAACCGCACCGACTGATCGCGGCGGGCAAACTCCAGCATCCGGCGCCCCGTACGTGTGCGGCGCAGAACCGAATTCTGCCACCACACCGTGCGCCACACCGCTAGCCACCCGAGCGGGCCCCGTGGCTGAATGAGTGCAATATCGAGTTCGCCGTCGGTGATCGAAGCATCCGGAAGCAACTCAATACCGGCAGGCAGAGAACCACAGTTGGCAAACAGCATGCTGTGCACCTTGGTGGAGTGCAGGCGATGCTCTTCGACCTGATACACGATACGAAACGGCTTCGCGGCGGGAAGCGACCGCGCTGCACCATCGATATAGGCCACCCAGCCGACTGACTTTTTAAGGTCGGCCCGGGTGTTCGCGATCATATAGGCGTCAAGCCCCATACCCGCTAACACAACAAAAGCATGCTCGCTCGACGAACCGTCCTCCTGCGTGAGCTCGGCCCAACCGAGGTCAATCGCCGCAGTACGGCCCTCGAATGCGGCCCGGATAATGCGCTCGGGGTCATCAAGAGGCAGGTGCAGGTTGCGCGCAAACAGGTTTCCGGTGCCGCTGGGAACAATAGCCAGAGCCACGCCCGTGTCGCCCATCACCTCGGCAACCGCGCGCACCGTACCATCGCCACCAGCCACCACAACAGCACCCACCCCGGATGCCAGTGCTTCGCGAGTGCGCCCCTGCCCGGCGTCGTCGGTGCTCGTCTCAAGAAACAGCGGCTCATCCCACCCGTACTCATGCGACAGCGCCGTAACAGCGTGGCAAAGGCGAGGGCCATCAGCCTTCACCGGGTTATAGATGAGTGCCGCGCGGCGAGGAGAAGAGGCGGCATCGGTCATGCTCGTAGCCTAAGCCGGAAAACACGCGCCGGGTAGCAGGCTGATACCCGAGGCGTTACCCAGTTGCCCTGCATAGACTGGACGAGTGATCGACCTGACTCTTTTGCGCGACAATGCCGACCTCGTACGACACTCACAGGCCCTGCGCGGCAACCCGCCCGAGACCGTCGACGCAGCTATCGCTGCCGACCGCGCTCGCCGCGAAGCGCAGTCGCGCTACGAGTCGCTGCGGGCCGAGCAGAACGCGAAGAGCAAACTGGTTGCGCGAGCGCCTAAAGAAGAAAAAGCTGCGCTCGTTGCCGAGGCGAAAACTCTCGCCGATCAGGTAAAGAATGCGCAGCACGCGGCGACCGAAGCGAGCGAGGCCGCGGATGCTGCGCTGTCACGCATCGAAAACATTGTTCTTGATGGCGTACCTGGCGGCGGCGAAGACGACTTTATTGAACTTCGCCGCGTCGGTACGATCCCGCAGTTCGATTTTGAGCCTCGCGATCACCTCGAACTGGGTGAGCTGCTCGGTGCGATCGATATGGACCGTGGCGCCAAAGTCTCTGGCGCACGCTTTTACTTTCTCAAGGGTATTGGGGCGCGGCTAGAAATTGCGCTCATGAACATGGCCCTCGATGTTGCGCTGCGTAACGGCTTTACCCCCATGATTACGCCGACGCTCGTGCGCCCCGACATCATGAAGGGCACGGGCTTTTTGGGTGAGCACGCCGACGAAATTTATCACCTCAGCGATGACGACCTGTACCTGGTCGGCACGAGCGAGGTGGCGCTGGCCGGGTATCACCACGACGAAATTATTGACCTTTCGCAGGGTGCTCTGCGCTATGCCGGGTGGTCGACCTGTTACCGCCGCGAGGCAGGTTCGCACGGTAAAGATACCCGCGGCATTATTCGCGTGCACCAGTTCAACAAACTCGAAATGTTTGTGTACACCACACTCGACGACGCCGAAGCAGAACACGAGCGGCTGCTGGCACTGCAAGAAGAGATGCTGACGTCGCTCGGCCTCTCCTACCGTGTGATCGACACGGCCGCGGGCGACCTGGGTACGAGCGCCGCCCGCAAGTTCGATATTGAAGCCTGGGTGCCCACACAAGACGCCTTCCGTGAACTGACATCAACATCGAACTGCACCACTTTTCAGGCGCGCCGCCTCGACATACGGCACCGCACTCAGGGCGCCGACGGCAAACCGGGCCGCACACAACCGGTAGCAACACTCAACGGCACACTCGCCACAACCCGCTGGATCGTCGCACTGCTAGAAACGCATCAGCAGGCCGACGGCTCGGTGATCGTGCCCGAAGCTCTCCGCCCCTACCTCGGAGGGATCGACGTGTTAACGCCCACGCAGGTACCCAGCGGTGAAGGGAAAACATCGTGACGCTGCAGGCAGCATCCGGAACCACCACTCAAACAGCCCTCGAACTTGTCGCTCTCGACATCGACGGAACCATGATTCTCGCCGATGAAACACCCAGCCCGGGCGTCGCCGACGTGCTCGCCGAATATCGGGCCGCGGGTGCCGAAGTTATGCTCGCAACCGGCCGCAGTTGGGTGGCAACACAGTGGGTGGTCGAAGAGTTTTCGCTCGACCCCGAATTCGTGGTGTGCTCGAACGGTGCCGTCACACTGCGCCGAAACGGTGATGGCTATGACCGGTGGCACGTAGAAACTTTTGACCCCACGACCGTTCTCGGGCTTTTGGGAGACAGGCTTCCGGATGCCCGATACATGGTCGAGCTCGCCAGTGGCCAGCGTCTCTTCACAGAAGCGCTCGACGACTGGACACTCGACCGAGGCCAAAAAGTTTCTTTCGACCAGCTCTCCCGCCAGCCGGTCTCGCGCGTGGTTGCGGTAGCACCCGGATACGACGAAGACGACTTTCACCAGATTGTTGAAGAAGCGGGGCTCAACGAGGTCTCGTACGCCATCGGATGGACCGCATGGCTCGACATCGCACCCAAGGGCGTCGATAAAGGCACCGCGCTCGAGCGCGTCTGCGCCGAACGAGGAACAGACCGCAACCGCGTATTCGTGGCCGGAGACGGACGCAATGACATTGGCATGTTCGAATGGGCGCTGCGCGGCGGAGGCACAGCCGTCGCCATGGGACAGGCTCCCGCCGAGGTCAAGCAGGCAGCGGCAGGAACAGTCACCGACACGGTAGAAGAGGGCGGCCTCGCCCGGGCACTACGCGCGCACCTCGAAAGCAACAACTAGGCGTGTTCTCAGCATCCGGCACCCCTTTTTGCAGGAGGTGTCCAGGCGCAACCGGCACAATTTTTAGTGACCGTGGTAAAAACCATGGGCAATGGTCGGCTAGACTCTTGCCCTGATCGTTCTGTTTTGCAGAACGAGGAGGGTT
The DNA here is from genome assembly GCF_050408645.1 of Microbacterium luticellae. Taxonomy (NCBI): domain Bacteria; kingdom Bacillati; phylum Actinomycetota; class Actinomycetes; order Micrococcales; family Microbacteriaceae; genus Microbacterium; species Microbacterium luticellae. Next base: position 114,026 of record NZ_JBNTKE010000002.1, on the reverse strand, counting down.
GTCCGAGCGGCCGAAGGATCTGGTCTTGAAAACCAGTGGGCAGCAATGTCCCGTGGGTTCGAATCCCACACCCTCCGCAGAATGAAAGGCAGCGAGTGAGCGCACCCTCTTCTCGACGCACTGTCGCCCGGCACTCCCGGGGAAACAGCCCCGGAGTGTGGGGTCGGATCATGCGACTCCTCGGGGTCGCGATGGCTGTTGTGCTCGTGAGCGGAGCCACCGTTGCTGCCTACGTGGCACACGATCTCTCTTCGGCCTTTGCCGAAGGTGCTGTGGCGCTCGATGGCCAAGACGACCTGCCGCCCGATATTGGTGCCTTTGAAGGCGGCGTCAACATCATGCTGATCGGAAGCGATGAGTGTGAAGAGGGTTACATCGAACTTTTCGGTGATCGCTGTGAAGACGACGATGGTGGGGCCCGCAACGACGTCAACATGCTCGTGCATATCTCTGACGAGCCGCGCAAAGTGACCGTGGTTACTTTTCCCCGCGACCTTATGGTGCCGATCCCCGAATGTACGGATGAAAACGGCGAAGCCACCTGGCCGCAAGAGCGCGCTCAAATCAACACGGCCCTCGAAACCGGCGGCATTAACTGTGTCGTCAACACCATCAGCGAACTCTCGGGCGAAGACATTCAGTTCGCCGCCAAACTCACCTGGCTGGGTGTGATTGAAATCACCAACGCCATCGGGGGAGTAGAAGTATGTGTTGCCAACGGCATCACCGACGAACACACCGAGCTCAACCTGACCGCGGGTACACACCAGCTGCAGGGTTGGGAAGCGCTGCAGTTTATGCGCACGCGCTACGGCGTGGGCGACGGCAGTGACCTTGGGCGAGTGAGCAACCAGCAGGTATATATGTCGGCCCTGGCCCGCAAAATGGTGAGCAAAGAAGTGCTCACCAACCCCGCAACACTGTTGAAACTCGCACGTACGACGCTCGAAAACGTGACACCCAGCCAGAGCCTCACCAACCCCATGACGCTCGCACAAATCGGCCTGGCTGTGAAAGACGTGCCGTTTAGCGACATGGTCTTCGTGCAGTATCCGGTGTTCGACGACCCCTATGACGAAAACCGTGTCGTGCCCGACTATGAGAGCGCCGAAGCACTGTGGAATGCTCTCAATGAAAACCAGTCACTCGAAGTGACCGGCAAGAGTGACAGCGTTATCGTGGCCGACGACGACGGCACTGTGCCCGAACCACCCGGCGACGGCCTCGAAATCGACGAGAGCGAAAGCCCCTCGCCCGCACCGAGCCCGAGCGACAAACCCGGCGTTGCCGTGCTGCCCGACACCATCAAGGGCACCAACGCCGACGAAGTCACCTGCTCGAACGGTGTTGGATTCTGGGAGTAAAACCCGCACCCATTGCCGATGGCGCGCGCGGCGAAACGCTGGTTCGCATCTACTCCGTTGAGCAGTTACCATAGGGGAACGCGTCCGTTTACGGATGTCGGGAGACGTCGCATAGTCAGGCCTAGTGCACCACCCTGCTAAGGTGGAGTCCCCTTTAAGGGGACCGAGGGTTCAAATCCCTCCGTCTCCGCCAGTATTTTCAAGGGCTGAAGTGTTTTTGGCGCTCAGCGAGTTGGTGGCTCTGGTGCCGGGCGACCGGTGAACGCGTCCATCGACGAATAGACGTTGAAAACGCGGTCGGCGACGAAGTCCCATGCGCGAGTCGGCAAAATACCGCGCAGCGCCATGGCGAGTTTGACGGTCCACGGGCGCAGCACGAACGGGGTTCCGCGGCGCATGCCGCGCCAGGCCGCTGCGGTCGCAGCATCCGGTTTCATAATCGGTGTAAACAGCGGGCCGCGTGCCCCTTCGAACATGCCAGTCGAAATATAACTGGGACAGAACGTAGTCACAGCGATGTGCCGATAGCCGTCGCGCCGCAGTTCGAGACGTAACGAGTCGCTCCAACCGATCATGGCCCACTTCGACGCCGCATAGACACTCATATTGGGGTTCGCGAGAGTGCCGGCCGCAGAAGCAATATTGAGAATGCGTTTCGCGCGGGCAGTGTCGGCCATCATGTCGGGCAAAAACTCGCGCGTCAACCACATTGCAGCCAACGTGTTCACACGCATCGTGGCCTCAATATCGCGTTCCGGATCGTGCTGCCAGAACGGCACGCCGCGCACAATCCCCGCATTGTTGATCACAATATCGGGCGCACCCACATCGGCACGCACCCGCTGCGCTGCCGTACGTATCTCGTCCAGCCGCGAAATATCCACACAGTATGCACGAACATCGACACCGGATGCCGACAACAGTGCCGCCGTATGATGCACGGCCGCCTCATCGACATCCCACAACACGACAGCCCTTGCACGAGCCGCTATCGCGCGCCGAGCATACAACTCACCCATTCCACGAGCCCCACCCGTAATGAGCACCACCGCGCCCGCAACCGGATTACCGCGTGTCTGTGCAGTCATGCGTCGATACTACGTGCTTGCGGACGAAAGCCGGAAGACGGAAGCCGAAAGCCGGATGCCGCTCGCCGAGCACACAAAAAGGCCGCAGCACACCGCTGTGACTCGGGTAGAGGCGGTGTGCTGCGGCCTGTAGGGGGTGCTGCACTTACACAGTGGGGGTCGCGGATGACCGAATGAGTGGGGGACTCATCGGCCGCGCTACTGTGTCACCCTTGTAAGGGCTTGCCTGGGGCCTGGCGCGTGCAGCGGGGGAGGCTTAGGCGACGACGTCGGCCGTGGCAACGCCGGGCTCTTCAGCCCAGGTGGCAAACGAACCGTCGGAGCGCTCGTTGTTGAGCACACTCATGGTCGCGGTAGCGGTGACAGGGCCGCTGTTGGCGGCGACTGCATCGAACGTGAGTCCGGCGCCAAAAGAGCTCGGCGAGTAGTAGAACGTGAAGCTCGTGGCCGGGCCAGGGTCTGACTGAAGCTCAAAAGACGAGCCAACGTTCGATACCGTGACCGGCTCACTGAATACGACAGTGACGGCAAGAATGCCCGCTGCGGGTGGGTTCACCCACGGAGCTGATTGGTAAGAGATCTGTGTTGAGAACTGAGCACGGTTACCGCCCTCTGCGGCGTGCAGAGTAATAAACCCTGCTTCGGCCGACGAGTCCCAGTAGTAGTTGGCGCCATCGTTCGGGGTGGGGCCGCCTTCTTCATCGCTCGCTGCTGCAAGAGGCATAGCAACGGATGCAGCAATAACGGGTGCAGCCCAGGCGACACCCTTGACGAAGGAACGACGGGTGGGCTCGAAAAATCGGGTGTTTTCAGTCATCAGTTGTTTCACTACTCAGTCAGTAAATAAGAGATCACGCCGCGGCGTGGGGGATTCTGGCGGCGCTCGGGTTGCGCGGCTCACTGGAACAGTAATCGAGTGATTACGGGCGAGTCTGAGAGTTTACTGAGTGTAAATGTCGCTGAAGTTGAATGAGAGTGACGCAATATGAGCGATTATCTCCCAAGTCGCGCCGCAACCCTGCCAACACGCGCATCTCAGTATTTATGAACATTCATTGAGCGACACGCTTCTGTCGTAATTAGCGCTACCGTCCCAACAAACTCGTCGATCAGCGCGCACAGTTTGACCTATTTTCGTGGTCGTAGTCGCACATTCGGTAGCGGCGGCGCAGGTAGCGGGGGTCGTTGCCCGGCCGGAAAATCACCAAACAACGGCGGTTTACCTGCGTCATCCGGATGCCGCGGCTCAAACCCCAGCTCGGCCTGATACCGCCGCCGATACTCAACCACTTCGTCGTGACTGCGGCCGATAAAGTTCCACCACATCACAATCTGTTCACCCAGCGGAACGCCCCCGAGCAGAATGATGCGCGCTCCCTCGGAGCCAGCCTGCAACTGCAGAGTGTCGGCGCCGGTAGGCGTATAGGCAAGGGAACGGTGGGGAGTGTGCGTGCTGTTTACACTTACGTCTCCGGTTTCGGCGAGCACCGCATATTCGCAATCCGGTCGAACCTCCAGAGACAGCTGTGCGTGCGGTTCGAAGACAATCTCGGCACCGATCAGATCCGGCGTACGGGTGTCGACCGGCGCCACGTGACCGAGCAGCTCGCCAATAAACACGCGAGCCACATAGCCGGGGCCCTCAATCGGGCCGGGAACATAGTGCACAAAATGGTTGTCGGTGAATCGCGTGGCATCCGGCAGCGCATACCAGAGCTGCACGCCATGCAGAGAAGTGGTGCGATCGGTGCTGATCTCGGAGTGCGTAATGCCACGCCCAGAAATCATGAGGTTGAGTTCTCCGGGCACAACCGTTGCCGCATGCCCGCCCGAATCGAGGTGATCGATCTCGCCCGTAAACAGCCACGACACGGTAGCCAACCCTGTGTGCGGATGCCGCGGAACCACCATGCCACCCGTGTTCGCTACGTCGTCGGGGCCATAGTGGTCAAGAAAACACCACGCGCCCACAAAAGAACGATCACGTGCGGGCAGTGTTCGATACACGGTCATTGCCCGAGGCCCGCCGAGAGGAACCTCGCGCGGCTCGATCAGCTCAACGCCCACGCACGGCTGCCCCGGTTCGAGAACAGTAAGGTGTGGATGCTGCTCGGGGTTCGTCACAGCCGTGCTCTTTCCCTTACTGCTCGCGGCGCGGACGCACCGGATGACCACTCAGAATAGATACTCGGTTGAACATGTTGATGGTCACGGCAACCCATTCGGCCGCAGCGAACGCTTCATCGCCCAGCACCTGGCGTGCACCACTCAGGTCGGCGCGGGCCTCTTCGCTCAGCGGCATGCGCGTTGCCGCCTCGGCCACGGCAAGCACAGCGCACATGCGCTCATCAAAAATCTCGGTCTCACGCCAGGCGGGCAGCAGGTCGAGCATCTGCTGCGTGACGCCAGCCTCACGCGCCTGCCGCGAATGCATATCGAGACAGTAAGCGCAGCCATTGATCTGCGACGCCCGCACATCAATCAGTTCGACCTCTGTGCGGCTGAGGCCGTGCTTTTCTGCCGCGGCCGAAACGGCGACCGAGTGTGCCTCGGCGCTCTTCCATGCCTCGGGAACAGCTTTATCGATAAACAAACGCATACGGTCTCCTTAGGTCACGGGTTCTTGTGGTCACAGCCGTTCAATAATCGTGGCGTTGGCCATCCCAGCGCCCTCGCACATGGTCTGCAAACCGTATCGGCCACCGGTGTCTTCCAAGTGGTTCACCATGGTGGCCAGCAGTCGCGTGCCCGACGACCCGAGGGCGTGCCCGAGCGCGATCGCCCCACCACGCGGGTTGAGTTTTGCTGCGTCGGCACCCGTCTCGTGCAGCCACGCCAGCGGAACCGACGCAAAGGCCTCATTCACCTCGAACACATCCATGTCGTTAATCGTCAGACCCGCACGGTCGAGCACCCGGGCGGTTGCCGGTATAGGCCCGGTGAGCATCATCATCGGGTCGTCGCCCACAACAGAAAACGACACAAAACGGGCGCGGGGCCGCAGCCCCCACTGTCGGGCACGCTCGGCCGACATGATGAGTGCCGCCGAAGCCCCATCGGTCAGCGGTGAAGAGTTACCGGGCGTGATCATCCACTCAATCTGCTCAAAGCGCTGCGCATACTCGTCGGTACGAAACGACGGCTGCAACTGCGCCAGGCCCTCGCGGGTTGTTTGCGGGCGCACAGTTTCGTCAACCGTGTGCGGTCGCTGGCCCGCGGCATCCGGAACATTTATCGGCACAATCTCTTGCCGAAATACCCCGGATGCTGCCGCCTCAGCCGCACGCTCATGTGACAGGGCCGCGAAGTCGTCGAGCTGTGCGCGGCTAAACTGCCACTTCGCAGCAATAAGTTCGGCCGATATTCCCTGGTGTACAAGCCCTTCGGGGTAGCGGTCGCGCATGCGCTGCCCCAGGTGATCACGCCCCATACTGGCGGTGCCTAGCGGAATGCGGCTCATCGATTCAACACCGCACGCAATAACCACATCGGCCATGCCCGCCATCACCGCCTGCGCAGCAAAAGCGGTTGCCTGCTGGCTCGACCCGCACTGGCGGTCAATAGTGACGCCGGGAACAGACTCGGGAAGCCCCGCGGCCAACAGGGCGCTGCGGGCAACGTTCCACGACTGATCAGCAACCTGCTGTACACAACCCGCCATGACGTCGTCAACATCGCCGCCGTCAACACCCGTGCGCTCGAGCAGCTGGCTGATCGTCGCCGCCAGCAGATCAACCGGATGCACCTCGGCCAGCGCACCACCCGGCTTACCTCGACCCGATGCCGTGCGTACAACATCAACAATGACTGCCTCGTGCATGCGCGCCCCTCTCATAGCTGCGGTGCCCGTTCACTTCGCGTGCTGACAGTCTAGGTGCGGCGTACGACACGGGCGTCAGAGAGGGCACGTAGCATGGCAGCACAGGCCCCGGCGCCAGCCCCGACCAACTCATAGGAGAGCACATGTCATCGGCACTCATCGACGTTTCTCGCGCACACGGCGTCGCAACGATCACCATCAACAACCCCGAGCGGCTCAACTCGGTCAACGGGCCCATGCTGCATGCCATGGCAGAGGCGGTGGAGCAGCGGCATCCGGAAGACCGCGTTATTGTTCTGCGCGGTGCCGGGCGCGGGTTTTGTTCCGGTGCTGATCTTGACCTTTCGTCGTGGGACGAAGCAGCCGGCACCGACACCCTGGAGGGCGGCAACCGTTTTGTCTCGGCGCTTGTCAGCTCGCCGCTGCCCTCAGTCGCTGCCGTGCATGGTCCGTGTGCAGGTTTGGGAATGTCGCTGGCATTAGCCGCCGATATGACGATCGCGGCCGAGAGCGCATTTTTTCAACTCGCGTTCACCCGCATTGGATTGATGCCGGATGCCGGAGCCACAGCGCTCGTTGCCGCTGCCGTGGGGCGTGCGCGTGCCCTACGCCTCGCCCTGCTGGCAGAAAGAATTGGTGCACGTGACGCCGCCGACATGGGACTCATCGCCGAGGCAGTGCCCGATAACGACTATGAAGCGCGCGTAGAAGCAGTCGTCACGCAGCTGCAGACCGGGCCCGCTGCAGCCTGGGCAGAAACAAAACACGCCGTCAATGCCGCAGCACTACCGCCCCTCGACGACGCCTTCGACCGGGAAGGGCGCGGGCAAATGCGACTATTGCACTCGCGCGATTTTGTTGAAGGCGTTACCGCTTTCGCCGAAAAACGTGCGCCGCAGTTTACTGATGCGCCACCGCAGTAGCACCAGATGCACACAGTGTGACAGATGGGCATTCAGCGCGACGCAGAACAGGTAATCTCGAAGGAGGGAGGTTGCCTGTGGGACGCAACGCAGACGCGATCAAAGAGGGTGTTGCCATAGCGACGTCGGCGGCGCGTCTGGTCGTCAAAAACCAGATCTTGGTGAACACCATCGCGCAGGGCGGCACGTTCGACAATGAACGGTACGCTGCCGACGCACGGGCAGCACTATTTGCCCTTGCCGAAGAACAAGACGACGCGGCAGAACTCACTCGACAGTTGCGCAAACGTGCACACGGCCGCCACTCCGACCCGATCGGAACCCACGACTACCGCGACCGCGACGTGCGCAACCTGCGCCGACGCGCAAAACAATACAGCGGCGTCGCCCAACGGTTGCGGGCCCTGACCGAAAACCACGAAGCTGTGAGCACACTCGTCGAAGAAGCCCGCGAAGCAGCCTGGGCCGACGTCGCCAACAATCTGCAACGCCGCCTGCACGTAGAAGGCATGCGCGCCGACCAAGACCCCGACTACGAAACCATGCGTGAAGCCCGCATGCAGGCCCTCAAACTCGTCGACCTGCAAGCCCTTGCGTCCGACCAGCGCGCCCGCCAAAAAAAGAATCCCGCAGCCAACGACTAGACACCGGATGCGACACGCCCGGCGCTGCGCGGTTTATCGTTCGGAATTCGCATCCACCCGGTTCCTGGGGTATTCTTATCGACGGCCCAGCTAATGGGCCGTGCGCCTCTAGCTCAATGGATAGAGCATCTGACTACGGATCAGAAGGTTGGGGGTTCGAGTCCCTCGAGGCGCGCTCTGTGTTGAGACAGACTCTGCGTGATGCAGCCAAAGGCCCCGATAACGTCGGGGCCTTTGTTGTTGGTGCCTTTGTTGTTGGTGCCGGGGCGTGCTTCGGGTCGACGCGATTTCCCGCCACCGGGCGCAACACGCCGTTACGTGTGCTGTTGTAGCGGCGTGTTGTGCCCGGTCGTGGTGGGGTCGTCGCCGGCGCCTTGCGCGGCCGGTCACGACATGCCGCATCCGGATGCTGCGACACGGCGTGTTGTGCCCGGCGGCGAACATCGTGCGCGCCCGCTCCCTCGAAAACGCGCACGATCCCGACTGCGAGTGCCATAAGCGCCCACCCCACATCACGAAGTGGCGGGTAGCCTGGTGGTGTGTCGGCATATGTGTCGGTGTTCGATTTGTTCTCCATCGGTGTAGGACCCTCAAGCTCTCACACCGTGGGGCCGCTTCGGGCATCACGTGATTTTGTGCAGCGGTTAGAAAGCGGCGGGCTTCTTTTGCAGGTCAGCCGTGTTTCTTGTGAGCTTTTTGGTTCTCTGGGTGCGACTGGCCTTGGCCATGGCACTCCGGATGCTGTGGTTGCGGGGCTGCGAGGGCTCGAACCCGAAACGTGTGATCCGGATGACGTGCGTCGGGCGTGGAGCGCGTGGCGGGATGGTGAAAAGTTGTGGCTGGGTGGCCAGCATCCGGTGCCTTTTGCCCGTGACGATATTTCGTTGGTGCCGCGAACACGGCTGCCCGGGCATCCGAACGCTATGACCCTGCAGGCATGGAACGCGAACGGTGAACCGGTAACCAGCGAAACATATTATTCGATCGGTGGCGGGTTTATTCGCCGCGACGGCGACGACCCGGTTGCGGCGACCAGCACACCACACCCGTACCCGTACCGCACGGCCGACGAACTGTTGGCCGTATGCGAAGAACACAATCTGACAATCGCCGAACTGGCGCGCAACAACGAGACAGCATGGCGCACACCCGAAGAGGTCGCCACCCGGCTCGACGCCATTTGGCAGGCGATGGCATCGTGCGTTGACACGGGCCTGCACACAGAAGGAACACTGCCCGGTGTATTGCAGGTGCGGCGGCGGGCAGCCAGCATCCGGATGCAACTCGACGACCGCGAATCGGGCGGCCACCGCGAACTACCCGGCGAATGGCTGGGTGCTTTTGCGCTCGCCGTCAATGAAGAAAATGCGGCCGGAGGTCGGGTAGTGACCGCACCGACCAACGGTGCTGCAGGAATCTTGCCGGCGGTGGCCATGTACTGGTGGCGGTTTATGGCCGACTCTGGCCTTGGCGCCGGAAACGCCGTCACACCGCAGGGCGAAGTGGTCGACAGCGCACTGTTGGGTTGGGAAGCCGAACAGTTGAACCTTGACGAGCAGCAGCGGGTAGAAGCGAATCGTCGTCGCGGTATTCGCCGATTCTTGTTGACCGCGGGCGCGCTCGGGTCGCTGTTTAAAGCCAATGCCTCCATTTCGGGCGCCGAGGGTGGGTGCCAGGCCGAGGTGGGTTCGGCCTGCGCGATGGCGGCGGGTGGGCTGACCGCGGTGATGGGCGGCACGAACCGGCAGATTGAGAACGCTGCCGAAATCGCGATGGAACACCATTTGGGGTTGACGTGTGACCCGATTGGTGGGCTTGTGCAGATTCCGTGTATTGAACGTAATGCGATCGCGGCGTCGACAGCGGTAACTGCGGCGCGACTTGCTCTGCGCGGCGACGGCGAACATTATGTGTCGCTCGACCAGGTTGTCGAAACGATGCGGCAGACGGGGCTCGACATGTCGACGAAATATAAAGAAACCAGTGAGGGCGGGCTGGCGGTCAACGTTATTGAATGTTGAGCGGCGCGTGGCGCTGCACGGCTCGTCGTTCGCTCCGATAGTTGCTGGTCAACACGCCGATGCCGAGAGGCGATGGTTCGCGCTCTCGGCATCGGCGTTGCTACGGCTGGGTGCCGAGCGTTTAGTTGTTGTTTGAGTTGTTTCCGGATGCCGCGGGCGGTGGCGGGGGCGTGGCGGCCCCTGTTGCCGAGCCTGCGCCGGTGCTTGCGCGGCGACGGGCAGGCTTTTCGGTCTGCTCTGCCGATGCGACGCCCGCCCCAAAACCGCGGCCAACGGCTTGGCCCTGGATGATTGCTGCCAGGTCGAGACCTGTTGCGGCGCCGACGCTGTCGAATACGGCACGCATGGCTTTGGCGTTGTCGGCTCCGACCACATTGGAGGCGCCTTCTTCGCCACTGCCTCCGATGATCGAGACGTTGCCGATGGCGCCGTATCCCTTGGCGAACTCCGACATGATCGACGGCAGCACTTCGAGCACACGCTGCGAGAGGAACGCTTCTTGGTTGGAGGCGATAGCTTTTGCTTCGGCTTCGACGGCGGCAGCGCGTGCTTCACCTTCTGCGCGGATGGCTTCGGCTTCGGCGTTGGCGCGCAGGCGGCGTGCTTCGGCTTCGGCTTCGGCAATGGCTCGCAGGGCAGCGGCTTCACCGGAGGCCTTCGACTGGGCAGCGGCTGCTTCACCGTCGGCCCGGGCGCGGTCGGCCTCAGCTTGCTGTTCGGCGATACGGGTGCGTGCTTCGGCCTGTTTTACCTGTTCGATAGCTGCAGCCTCGGCCGACTTCTCACGGGTAAATAGGTCGGCCTGGGCACGGGTTTCTGCCTCGTAGCGCTGTGCGTCGGCGACGCGCTTCACATCGGCGTCGAGCTGTGCCTGCTTGTTTTCTGCTTGCTGTTGCAGAACGCCTTGCTCAGCTTTGGCGCGGGCGAGGTGTTCTGCCTGCTCGGCTTCGGCACGGGCACGGCCAACTCCGGCGGCCGCGTTGGCCGTGTTGGTGTCGAGCGCGGTTTGCTCGACCAGGTTTGCTTCCTGGTTGGCGATAATTTTCTGGTTGATGGCGCGGTCGGCGTTGGTTTCAGAAATTTCTGCCGATTGGCGTTTTGCCTGAATTTCGGGGGCACCCAGCGACTGGATGTAGCCGACGTGGTCGATGATGCCCTTGATCTGGAACGAGTCGAGAATCAGACCCTGGTCGGCCAGTTCGCTCGAGACGTCGGCGGCGATCTGGTCGGAGAACTTCTTACGCTCACGCATAAGCTCAACCACTGAAAGGGTGGCGACGATACCGCGTAGGGCACCTTCGAGCTGTTCGGTGGTGAACTGTTCGATCGCTTTATCCTGTGAAGCAAAACGCTCGGCAGCGCGCCGCACATACAGCGGGTCGGAGCCGATCTTCACGATCGCGACGCCATCAACGGTCAGGGTCACGCTGTCGAGCGACTGTGCTTCTGCGTTGAGTGACACCTGCCGTGAACGCAGCGAGATGATCTCGTGACGCTGCGTAATGGGGTTGACGAGCGATTTACCGTTGACGATGACGGTAACGGGCGACTCAGTAATCTCAGAGGTGGTTTCGGGCGTGCCGTCGGCACCCACCGAGATGACAGCGCGTTGGATCTTTTGTTTGCGGCCCGAGATAACCAGGGCCTCGTCGGCGCGCGCGACCTTGATCCAGCTGCGGGCAAACAGCAGCAGAATGAGGCCGATGATGACAACAGCAACGATGCCGATACCGACAAGTATGAGGATGCCGCCGATCGCAGCGATCTCCATGAGTACCTTCTTTCCGGCCCCGATCGGAGCGCTCGTGGTGAACTATGCCAGATGCGTCACGGCGTGGCATCCGCCTGTGGATGGATTTTTGCCGCGGTTCGCAGTTTACGGGTCAGAGTTAACAGTGTTCGCTGCTCGTCGGCGGTGAGTTTCGACATTCGCTGCGCGATTGTCGCCGCGTGCACAGCGGCGATAGCTCGAAAAGAGTGAACGCCTTCGGGGGTTGCCGTCACCAGCGATCCTCTGCCGTCTTCAGGGTCCGGATGCTTCGTGACCAGGCCGCGCGTCACCATGCGGTCAACAAGCCGCGAAACACTCGGCTGACTAATCAGCATGTTCGCGGTAACGTCACGCAGTCGTGCCGTTGCTTGCGGTGCACGCACCACCGTGAGCAGAACATCGTATTCGGCGAGACTCAGGTCAGCGTCGTCGAAGTCTGTCGCTTTCATGGCAACAAAAAGCTCGTGCTGCGCACGAAAAAGACTCTCCCAGGCTTGAACAGCCAGTTGCCGGTCGCTCATAGCATTCAGCGTAGCGCGAGGCTGTGACAACGCTTCGGGCACCGAGTCATGAGGGGTCACAGTAGTTGGGTGGCGTGCGGCAAAAGTGAGGGCCGGTCGGAGAGGCTTCCGACCGGCCCTTGTCCCTTGCACCAAGAGTGTCCTGCAATCACATGCGGTGGATGCCACAGCAAACATTCACCGTGCTCACACTGTATAACGGCGAGGTAACGAATGCAACAGTCAGGTAACGGAGTGTCGCTTCGAGGGCGCGGTGACGGCACTCGCGGACCTGGCTCGTCTTGCTGAAAACAGGAAATTTGCCGTAAACAGCATGATTGAGGCGAAATCGTCCGGCATTCGGCAATTATGAAGTTTTCGGCAACTCCGGGCGGGCGCACCACGCGGCAGGCAGTGCGCAGGGTAACCGGGGGCGAGAACGGCTCGTCCATCACCGCCACCGGCCGCGGTGCACGATGTCGTCGAGTGGGCGGCGCGCTCGCCGCGAGGGTGATCCGCCGGGGGTAGCATCCGGTGCCGCATGACCGATGGTGATGGCGCCGACGGGCTGGTAGTTGTCGGGCACGTTAAAGGTTTCGCGAAAGGTGCTGAGTTGTTCGATGGGAATACCGAAGAAGCATGCTCCGAGGCCTTCGTCGACGGCGGTTTGCAGAATGTGTAGTGCAGCCATCCCTGCGTCAACGTGCCAGTAGGGTACTCCCCAGCGGGGTTCTTCTTCGGCCGACCATCCTTTATCGGCTTCGGCGTAGCGGCGCACATATGCGTTCTTTGACGACATCGGCACGATAACTACCGGCGCCGTCTGCATGCCAACCAGCCACGAACTCGGTGACGACGAACGATCCGGGGGAGTGGTCGACGCCCAAAATCGAGCGACAGATTCGGCATCGTCGAGCACGAGAAAAGCCCAGCCCTGCGTAAACCCGGCATTGGGTGCGCGCACCGCATTGCGCAGCATCCGGTCGACAGAATCCCGAGACACAGCCTGGTTGGTATACGAGCGAACCATGCGGCGGCGGTCAACGACCTGTTGAAAGAGCATGGCTTCATGCTCGCTCATTTCGCGAGAAAGGCCCACTGTTGCGGCATCCGGCGGCAAAGAAGATTCCGGATGCTACACCCAGCCAATCTCCTGCCAGAATAGAAAGCCCGCGCATGACGCGCGTGAGCGATCTGAGGAGTCACCCGTGCAGTTCATCTCAACCCGTGGCGGCATGCAGCCCCTTCCCTACTGCGACACACTGCTGGAAGGTCTGGCGACCGACGGGGGACTCGCGGTGCCGGAGCAGCTGCCGCAGGTGAGCGCCGAGGTGCTCGAATCGTGGCGCGAGCTCACCTACCCACAACTGGCTACCGAAGTGCTCGGTCTGTACGCCACCGACATCGCCCGCGATGACTTAGAGCGCATGTGTCAGGCTGCTTACTCCAACGAGAACTTTCCCACCGAAGGTGTGGTGCCGTTGCGGCCGATCGACGGCGGGCTCACCCTGGTGGGGCTGTCAGAAGGACCCACCCTGGCGTTCAAAGACATGGCAATGCAGTTTCTTGGCCAGGTCCTCGAATACGCATTAGCCCAACGCGGCAGTGTGCTCAACGTGCTCGGTGCCACATCGGGCGACACCGGCTCGGCCGCCGAATACGCACTGCGCGGTAAAGACCGCATCTCGGTGTTTATGCTCTCGCCGCAAGGCCGTATGAGTGCCTTCCAGCGGGCGCAGATGTATTCACTCACCGACGACAACGTGTTTAATATCGCCGTCGACGGGGTGTTCGACGACTGCCAGACGCTGGTAAAAAACCTTGCAGGCGACCTCGACTTTAAAAAGACGCACCATCTGGGCGCCGTCAACTCGATCAACCTTGCCCGCATCACTGCACAGAGCGTGTACTACTTTTGGGCATGGCTGCGCGCCACTGACGCCGTCGACACCGCGAGCCGCGCCGGTTTCGAAGTATCGTTCACCGTGCCGTCAGGAAACTTCGGCAACATTCTCTCGGGCTACTTCGCCAAGAACATGGGGCTGCCGGTGCGGCGCCTCGTGCTCGCAGCCAACGAGAACAACGTGCTTGACGAATTCTTTCGCACGGGCATCTATCGTCCGCGAGCAGCAGAACAGACGCTTGCTACATCAAGCCCATCGATGGACATCTCGAAAGCCTCCAACCTCGAACGCTTCATCTACGACCTGGTCGACCGCGACCCGGCACGTGTCGTGCAGGCCTGGCGTGATCTCGACGAACAGGGCTACTTCGATTTCTCGAGCCAGCAGTCACGCTTTGCCGACGAGTTTGGAATCGTCAGTGGCACATCCACACACGCCGACCGACTCGCCACCATCCAGGCCGTGTACGAAGCATCCGGTGAAATTATTGACCCTCACACTGCGGATGGCGTGACCGTTGCCCGCCACCATGTGGAGTCGGGCGTGCCCATGCTCGTTCTCGAAACCGCGAAGCCGGAAAAGTTCCAAGAAACAATCACCGAAGCCATCGGCGTCACCGTTTCGCTGAGCGAAGAACTGCAGGCCATGCTGGAAGCGCCCCAGCACGTTGTTGACATGAACAACGACGAACAGGCCCTGCGCGGCTTTATCGAACAGCACGCGGCAACGCTCTAACACGCACGTCGCCTACGCAGGAAGCCGTAGGCGACCGCGCAACAATCAGCCTGTTAGTGCGGCGCGTGGTATTCGTCTTCGCCACGCTTCCAGTACCCCTTCACGGTGGCCTTGGCGGTGTCGACACCCCAGCGGGCAAGCAGTGCTCGGCCGGGTTTGACCACCTGCTGTTCTGCGGCAATAAAGCAGAAGGGGTCGTTGCTGAGCCTGTCGGTTTCGGCGAGGGAGTCAAGAAAACTGCACACGGCCGAACCTGCTGGGTTCTCACCCCGGTGCAGCCATTCGACCGCAACGGGGGCGTCGATATCGACGTGGTCGGCAGCAGACGCTACTTCGATGGCGATGCGCGCGGGAGTGGCATCCGGAATCATCGCGGCAAAGCGACGGATGGCAGGAATCGCCGTTTCATCCCCCACGAGTAGCCAGGCATCGGGCGTGCCCGAGACAACAGCCGAGCCACGCGGACCGCCGACGCCGATGGCCGACCCAATAGCAGCGCTTGCCGCCCACGTCGATGCGACACCGGCACCTGAGTGCAGAGCGAACTCGACGTCTAGCCAGTCGTCGCCCCACGCCAGTGGTGTGTATTCGCGGCTGGGAAACGCGCGGAGTTCTTCGGTATCGAGGGCGCGCATATCGGCCTCGGTGGTTCCGGACGCCGGAAAAAATAGCCTCATGTGGTCGTCGGCGCCGAGCGAAGAAAACCCGGCAAGATCGGCTCCCTGCAGGCGAATGCGCACATAGTCGGGTGCAAGTAATTCGCGTGCCGCAAGCGTGACGATACGGAACGTGAGGTCGAGGGGAACACGGTCGAGGGTGAAAGAAGATTTCGCATTCGGCATAAAGTAAGGCTAACCTATCTTCCGTGAGGATAGGTGAGCCTAACCTCATGAGTTTCGGTCTCGCCGATGCTCGTCTCCCCTTGATAATCACATCTAGACAGGAGTCTCTCCATGTCCGTCCCCAAGCTCTTCACCGCCACCGGTGTTGGACTCGCTGCGCTACTCGCACTCACCGGCTGTGGCAGCGCACAAGCCCAACCCGAAGAGACAGCACAACCCGCTGCCACGACCGTCACGGTAGAAGACAACAACGGCACGCACGAGATCGTTACGCCGCCCACCTCGGTTGTTGCCACCGACAACCGCACGTTTCAAACGCTCGACGACTGGGGAATCGAACTGAGCGCAGGGGCCGTGTCACTCATGCCCGAATCGGTGTCGTACAAGACCAACGACTCGATTATCGATCTCGGCTCGCACCGCGAACCCGACCTCGAATCGGTTGTTGCCGTGCAGCCCGATCTCATCATTAACGGACAACGCTTCGCCCAGCACCATGAGGCACTGGCCTCGCTCGTGCCCGACGCCACGATTCTCGAACTCGACCCGCGCGACGGCGAACCCTTCGACGCCGAGTTGAAGCGGCAGGTCACCGTACTGGGCGAAGTCTTCGGTAAACAAACCGAAGCACAAAAACTCGTCGACGACTTTGATGCCGCGGTAGAACGGGCACGCGCAGCGTACAACGGCACTGACCCCGTCATGGCGGTGATCACTTCTGGTGGCGAGATCGGTTACGTCGCACCCACCACCGGACGCACGCTCGGACCCATCTTCGACATTCTCGGCCTCCAGCCATCACTAGAGATCGACAATGCGTCAGAAGACCACCAGGGCGACGACATCTCGGTCGAAGCGATCGCCAAATCGAACCCCGCCTGGATTCTTGTGATGGACCGCGACGCCGTATTCGCCGCCGAAGACCCCAGTTATCAGCAGGCAGCCACCATCCTCGAAGACACCGAAGCACTGGCGCCGGTAACAGCGGTGAGCAAGGGCCAAATCATCTACATGCCCACCGAAACCTACCTCAACGAGGGGATCCAGACCTACACGAAGTTCCTCAACGACTTCGCTGAGGCGCTGGAAAACTCTAAGGCTCTCGAAAACGACGCCCAGTAGTATTACCCCCGGCATGCCCGGCGGCACCACACTCCTGCGCGCCGCCGGGCACCGGCATCCGGAACCCCCACACTATGTCGACACTTACGCATTCCACTGCCCTCGACGCGACAGCACGCACGCGCGGGCGGCTCTTTGACCCCGCGCTCATCATCGGCATTGTTGTTGTCGGTGCACTGCTGGTGGCGAGCCTTTTTACGGGCGTTTACGACATTTTTGGCGGCGAACATGGCAGTGAAATGTTCGCCATCACGCGTATACCGCGCACGATCGCTCTCGTGCTGTCGGGCGCGGCGATGGCCATGTGCGGGCTCATCATGCAGCTGCTCACCCAAAACCGGTTTGTAGAACCAACCACGACGGGCACCACCGAATGGGCGGGATTAGGGCTGCTGACCATCATGGTCATCGCCCCCAACGCACCCATACCCGTGCGCATGGCAGTCGCTGTTGGCGCCGCATTTATCGGCACCATGGTGTTTTTCTTGTTTTTGCGCCGCGTATCACTGCGCTCTTCGCTCATTGTGCCGATCGTAGGAATAATGCTCGGGGCCGTGGTGAGCTCGGTATCCACATTCTTCGCCCTGCAAACCAACACACTGCAGAGCCTGGGCATATGGTTCGCCGGCAGTTTTACTTCGGTGCTGCGCGGCCACTACGAAATGCTGTGGATAGTGGCGATCGTAGGCGTCGCCGTATTTATCGCCGCCGACCGTTTTACCGTGGCGGGCCTGGGCGAATCGATGGCCACCAGCGTGGGAGTCAACTACAACCGCGTTGTACTTTTTGGCACGATACTTATCGCTGTAGCCACCGGAGTCGTCACAGTGGTGGTCGGCAACCTACCATTCCTCGGACTCATCGTGCCCAACGTCGTATCGATGGTGCGTGGCGATGACCTGCGCAGCAACCTGCCCTGGGTGTGCCTGCTCGGCATCGGTATTGTCACAGTGTGTGACCTGATTGGCCGCATCATCATCATGCCGTTCGAGGTTCCTGTCTCACTCATTCTTGGAGTGGTCGGAGCCATCGTGTTCATCCTTCTTCTGCTAAGGCAGCGCCGCCGTGGTTAACGTTCTCGATACGTCCAGCATCCGGATGCCGCGCAGCAGCGAGCGCTCGGCAGCCCCCTTGCCCTCCGCGCGGGCCCGTCGCCGCTACTTCATTGTTCTCGGCATTCTGGGTGTGCTCGCGGCCGGTTTCACCTTTGGTCTTCTCGCCTACGGCAACCCGATGCCTGTCGGCACCGATGGGTTCTGGCGCATCGCTGAACTGCGCGTCACGAGCGTTATCGTCATGCTGATCGTCGCCGTATGTCAGGCCGTGGCCACCGTGAGCTTCCAAACCGTATCGAACAACCGCATCATCACGCCGTCGATCATGGGTTTTGAGTCGCTGTACACGGCCGTGCACACCGCATCCGTGTATTTCTTGGGCGCGGCAGGTGTTGTGGCACTTACCGGCAGGGCAAACTTTATTCTCACGATCGCGATCATGGTGGGCCTAGCCATGGCGCTCTACGGCTGGTTGCTCACCGGCCGCTACGGCAATCTGCAAATAATGCTGCTCGTCGGCATCATTATCGGCGGAGGCCTCGGCGCCGTGTCAACGTTTATGCAGCGACTGCTCACGCCCAGTGAATTCGATGTGCTCACTGCGCGCCTGTTCGGCAGCGTCTCCAACGCCGAGCCCGAAACAATCCCCATCGCAATCGCACTGTGCTTGGCCGCCAGCACACTGCTCTGGGCACGCGCTCGCCGCCTCAACGTGATGTCACTGGGTGAAGAAACCGCTCGCTCACTCGGAGTGGATCACCGTCGCGAACTGCTTACCGTACTGTTTCTTGTTGCCGTGCTCATGGCCACCTCGACAGCGCTGGTAGGGCCCATGACCTTCCTCGGTTTTCTTGTTGCCACTCTCGCCTACCAGTTTGCCGACAGCTTTGATCACCGCCTCATTTTGCCCATGGCGGTACTGACCGCCTATGTCATTTTGTCGGGCGCATATTTTTTGATGAAGCACGTCTTCTACGCGCAGGGAGTGGTGTCGATCATTATCGAGTTCGTAGGTGGCATTACTTTCCTCATCGTCATTCTTAGAAAGGGCCGACTGTGATCACCCTCGACGGTGTGCGCCGTAACTACAGCAACGAGGTGGCCATTGGGCCGCTTGACCTCACAATCCCTGCCGGAGGAGTCACCGCGCTTATTGGCCCGAACGGTGCCGGTAAGTCGACGCTGTTGACGATGATCGGCAGGCTCATGGGAATGGATTCTGGCGCTATCGCTATTGCCGGAAACGACGTAGCCCGCACGCCCTCCAAACACTTGGCCCGCATTGTGTCGATCCTGCGGCAGGAAAACCACTTCATCACCCGGCTCACGGTGCGACAACTGGTGGGCTTCGGTCGTTTTCCATACTCAAAAGGGCGCTTGACGGTCGACGACGAAAAGATCATCAGCCAGGCCATCGACTTCCTTCACCTGCAAGACCTCGAGGGCCGCTACCTCGACGAGCTCTCCGGTGGGCAGCGACAGCGCGCCTACGTTGCCATGGTGCTCGCACAAGACACCGAATATGTGCTGCTCGACGAACCCCTCAACAACCTCGATATGCGTCACGGCGTTCAAATGATGCAGCATCTGCGTCGCGCGGCCGAAGAACTGGGCCGCACGATCGTGATTGTGCTGCACGATATCAATTTTGCTGCCCGCTACGCCGACCGCATCTGCGCCATGAAAAACGGCGCGATCGTCGAGTTCGGTACGCCTCAAGAAATCATGCAAGACGACGTACTCACCCGCGTGTTCGACACTCCCGTGCAGGTGATCGACGGCCCACACGGACCGCTCGCTGTCTACTACTGAGTGCTGTCTGCCACCGGCACATACATCACCACGTGCAGGTCAACGGCGTCGCTGGGTACGAGGCGGTGGTGCTCAAAAACGCACAGTCCAGCATCCGGATGCTGAAAGTGGCGTCGTCGTGACGTAAAGCGTTCGATCGTGTGTTCGGCCCACTGCTCACGAAAGTCGGCGCTTTCTTTCAGCAGTCGGTCAACAATCGCACGGTGGCGGGGTGACGTGAGGCGTACACCCGATTCGATGCGGAACTCCGAGAGAAAACTGCGGCTATCGCGCTGCCAGTCAGGGAGGAGTCGGCGCAGCTCGGGGTCGGTGTAGATGAGCCACAGCAGGTTGCGATCGGTCGACGACAGTGACGCGATGGGTGGATACAGCCACTGGTAGGCTGCGTTCCATCCGGCAATACTCCAGTCTGTCGCCACAATAAACGCGGGAAAAGTCAGCTGATCAATCAGGTGCTGCAAATGATCGGGAGCGGAATCGTGTTCGATCTCGACGGGGGCCGGTTGCGGTTCGGCGAGGGCGAGAACGTAGTCGGTTTCGGCTGCGGTCAACTGCAAGACCCGTGCGACCGAGGTGAGCACCTGCCGGGAGGCGTTGATGTCGCGCCCCTGTTCCAGCCACGTGTACCAGCTGGCGCTCACACCGGCGAGCGTCGCAACTTCTTCACGACTCAGCCCAGTGGTGCTGCGGCGTTTATTGGCCGGGAGGCCCAGGGGAGTGCGCGCGAGCACCCGCCGCCGCGACGATAAAAAATCGCCCAGCTGTTCACGTTCAGGAGTGCGCGGGCGGATCATGTTTCGATAGTACTCCCACTACTAGTAGTAGCGGAATCTTGTGCTGTGCCAAGAACAGGGCAAGATAAGGAAGCATGGCAGTCCTTCGTTCTCGCACCATCACCCACGGCCGTAATATGGCGGGCGCCCGTGCGCTGCTTCGTGCAGCGGGGGTTCCCGGCGCCGACATTGGCCGTAAGCCCATTATCGCGGTGTCGAACTCGTTCACTGAGTTCGTGCCGGGCCACACCCACCTTGCCCCCGTCGGACGCATTGTGAGCGATGCTATTACGGCAGCCGGTGGAGTGCCGCGCGAGTTCAACACGATCGCTGT
Source organism: Microbacterium luticellae (assembly GCF_050408645.1). Taxonomy (NCBI): domain Bacteria; kingdom Bacillati; phylum Actinomycetota; class Actinomycetes; order Micrococcales; family Microbacteriaceae; genus Microbacterium; species Microbacterium luticellae. The sequence goes on along the minus strand of NZ_JBNTKE010000002.1, from coordinate 93,318 downwards.
CGATGATGGCATCGCGATGGGTCACAGCGGAATGCTCTACTCGCTACCCTCGCGCGACATCATTGCCGACTCGGTCGAATACATGGTCAACGCGCACTGTGCCGACGCTCTCGTGTGCATCTCGAACTGCGACAAAATCACGCCCGGCATGCTCTTGGCAGCCCTGCGGTTGAACATCCCGACTGTTTTCGTTTCGGGCGGACCCATGGAGTCGGGTCGGGCAACACTGGTCGACGGCACCGTGCGCACACTCGACCTGGTCGACGCCATTTCGGAGGCCGTCAATGAAAACGTCTCCGATGCCGACATTCTGCGCATTGAAGAATCCGCGTGTCCCACGTGCGGTTCATGCTCGGGCATGTTCACCGCCAACTCGATGAACTGTCTCACCGAGGCGATTGGCCTCTCGCTGCCCGGCAACGGATCGGTGCTGGCAACGCACACTGCCCGCCGTGCCCTGTATGAAAAGGCCGGCGAGCTGGTCGTTGACATTACGCGTCGCTACTACGACGAAGACGACGAAACCGTGCTGCCGCGCAACATTGCCACACCCGCCGCTTTCGAAAACGCCATGGCGCTCGACATCGCCATGGGCGGCTCAACCAACACGATCCTGCACCTGTTGGCTGCCGCACACGAGGCAGGCGTGGATTTTGGGCTCGAAGAAATCAACGAGGTTTCGCGTCGCGTACCCTGCCTGGCCAAGGTTGCCCCCAACATTGCTGGCGACCGCACGTACTACATGGAAGACGTGCACCGTGCCGGAGGTATTCCGGCGCTGCTGGGCGAACTGCGTCGCGGTGGAATGCTCGACGAAAACGTGCACACGGTGCACGCCCAAACCCTCGGCGAATGGCTCGACGAGTGGGACATCCGGGGTGGTAAGGCGACACCAGAAGCCGAAGACCTCTGGTATGCCGCGCCGGGTGGTGTGCGCTCATCGAGTGCGTTCTCGCAGTCGGAGCGCTGGGCTGCGCTCGACAAAGACTCCGAGGGCGGTTGCATCCGGTCGGTGGAACACGCCTACTCGGCCGATGGTGGCCTTGCCGTGCTGCGCGGAAACATTGCCGTCGACGGTGCCGTCGTAAAAACGGCCGGCGTCGATGAATCGATCTGGACCTTCTCGGGTCCCGCCGTCGTCTGCGAGTCGCAAGACGAAGCAGTCGAGAAAATTCTTAACAAGAAGGTCGCCGAGGGTGACGTTGTTGTCATCCGCTACGAGGGCCCCCGTGGTGGCCCCGGTATGCAAGAGATGCTGTACCCGACGTCGTTCTTGAAGGGCCGCGGGTTGGGTAAGGCGTGCGCTCTTATCACCGATGGCCGTTTCTCGGGTGGTACGTCGGGGCTGTCGATCGGACACATTTCGCCCGAGGCCGCAGCCGGTGGTCTCATTGCGCTCGTGGAAGATGGCGACATCATTTCTATCGATATTCCTTCACGGTCGATCTCGCTCGATGTCGATGACGCCGAGCTTGAGCGCCGTCGCACAGAACTCGAAGCCAATGGCGGGTACCGCCCGCGCAACCGCGAGCGCGAGGTAACGGCGGCGCTGCGGGCCTATGCCCACTTTGCGCAGTCGGCCGATAAGGGCGCGGTGCGCCTGGTGCCCGAACTGTAGTCGCAGACGTTTGCTGTACGACCGGCGCTGCTGAGGATTCTCAGTGGCGCCGGTGGTCTTGTGGGGCAAGCCGCGCACCGCGACGCTCCTGCCGCGGACCACTGAGTCTGAGCAGCCGAATAACACGCTGCCGGTGCCCGGCCCACGGTGCCAGAAGCTCGCGCATGCCGTCGTCATCTGTGCGACAACCGGTGAGTGCATAACCAATTTCATGCGCCAGGTGGTAGTCGCCAAAGCTCACCGCGTCGGCGTCTCCGTGTGCTCGGATGCGGGTTTCTGCCGCCGTCCATACGCCGACGCCGACCGTGCCCCGCAGGATGCGCTCGGCTTCGTGGCCGCCGTCTGCTGCGCGCAGTGCTTCGGCTATGCGCGTGCCGCGGGCCATCACGCGCATGATGGTGCGTGACTGTGGTGGTTCGACTCCGGCGCGGTGCCACTCCCACGAAGGCACGCTGCGCCACTGGGCTACCCCCGGCGGCGCAAACAGTGGTCGTGGGGTGGGCCCGGGCGCAGGGCTTCCGTAGCGCGACACCACATAGCGCCATGCACGATACGCCTGCAGCGTCGTCACCTTTTGTTCGAGAATGGCTGCCACCAGGGGCTCCAGTGGTTCGCTCACCGACGATAACCGCAAACCGGGGTTCTTGTGTGCGGCGGCGGCGACAACCGGATGCTGGCGAGCAGCAAACCCCTCGTCGTTGTCGCCGGCCCCGCACAGGTCGGGTACCGCATCCAGCGCCTGCTCGATGTCCTCGGTGGCCGTACCTGGCGCGGCCCACGCGTCGACGATAATCTCATCGTCTTGCGTGCGCAACGCGAGGGTAACGGCACCATTGTCTGTGGCCAGCGCGCGCCATACGGTGCCGCCGTCGATCACCATGACCGGGTCAAACAGGCCGCGGCGGTGGATAGCAAGGGTGTCGGTGAGGTGAACATACCGACCCGGGCGATAGTGCATGCAGACATGCTGCTCGGTTCGGGTCATGGCTCCGATACTAGATCGCACCGCTGACGTCGCAGCACCGGACACCGCGCCGCTAGTTTAGAAGCGGTCGGGCGACGGGGTGCCGTGGCCGTACCGAATAACGACATCGGCGTGGCGGTCAAAACGGTACCCGACGCCGCGCACCGTGCGAACGATTTCGTCGTAACGGCCCAGCTTGGCGCGCAGGCGACGCACATGCACGTCGATGGTGCGCTCATTGGGCACCTCGGTGTCGGAGGTCTGCCACAGGGCTTCCACGAGCTCCGAACGCTCGATCGTGCGGCCCTCGCGCAGCACCAGGTACTGCAAAAGTTCAAACTCTTTGTAGGTGAGCGCAGCCGATTCGGCGTCGATCACAACGCGCTTGCGCGAAATATCTACGACAACACCGGCTTCGTCGGTGGCATCCGGTTCTGTTGTGGCCTTCGACCGGGCAACGGCACCGGGCTCGTGCAGTGCAAGACGCACAACGTCGATGTCGCGGCCGCCCGTGCCGTGCGGGGCAAGAGCAACGGTTGCGTGAGACTCGGCACCGGGTGCCAGCTCGGCCAGCGTGCGGCGCAGGGCCTCGACCAGCGTCGGAAGGCTCACACCTGCCTCGGCTGCCTTATGTTCGTCGAGCCCCACATACAGCGCGAAACCGCGCGGTGCACGCGTTGTCGACACATCCGCAGGGACTGCCGGGTTTGCTGCTGGGGCGCTGGGTGCGTCAGAAATCTGCTGAATAGGTGCGGGAGTGATAACTCGCTCCGGAGTGCGGGGTGATACAGACGGGCGAAGAGCGGTGAGGTGACGAGCCGGGCGGGGGCGGGTAAGCAGGGCGGTGTTCGACATGATGATGATCCTTGACGGTTGCGAGCCGGATGCGGCTCAAAAAGCGTGTTGTTGTTGCCTCGCAGAGCGAGGGGTGTGGCTCGAACAGAGGAGCCGGGGCTGGCATACAGCCGGGGTGTTCACACGAGCGTGTGAAGCCAACGAGAACGGGGCTAACTATTAGCGACACATTCGACAACACATGCCAACGTTGTCGGCCATCATCATGCCGACAGTCCCGTTCGCCTCCAGGGCGGACAAAGAACGTTCGTTGGTAGTCATGTGGCTGATTATGTCGAATAATCACGGGTGATGTCAAAAGATGACGAATTGTGTCGTTTTCGTCGTAGCGTGGAGTCATGAGTGAAACGGATGAAAACGCAGAGTTTGTTGTCACGAACAACACCGAACAATCGCGTTATGAGCTGCATCGCGGCACCACCCTCACGGGCGTGGCCGACTATCGTGACGACGGCACAACAGTGGCAATAACCCGGGTCTTCACTGTTCCCACCTTTCGTAAGCAGGGCATGGCGGCCCGCGTCATGGACGGCGCGGTCGCCGATATCACAGCGCGCGGAGGCCGCAACGTAGACGCCGTGTGCTGGTATGCAGCCGAGTGGTTTGAGAAGCATCCGGAACACAGCGGTCTTTTACGACAGCGCTGAGGAAGGTTCCATCATGACGATGACCATGCAAGAGCAGATAGCCCACGATCTGGGCGTGCACCCTCACATCCACCCCGAAGACGAGGTCGCACACCGCGTGGCATTTTTGAGCGACTATCTCAAAAAAACAGGCGCACGCGGTTATGTGCTGGGAATTTCGGGCGGACAAGACTCGACACTGGCCGGCAAACTAGCCCAGCTTGCGGTCGAAAAATGCCGGGCCGAAGGGCATGACGCCACGTTTTTGGCCGTCACACTGCCCTACCGGGTGCAGGGCGACGCCGACGACGCACAGGCAGCCGTCGACTTTATTGCTGCTGATCAGGCCGTTGACGTCAATATTGCCGCCGCTGTCGACGTGATCGACAGCGATATGGCCGCTGCCATCGACGAACAGCTCAGCGACTTTAATCGCGGCAATATTAAAGCCCGTATGCGAATGGTCGTGCAGTTTGCGCTGGGCGCTCACCGCGGCTTCCTTGTGGTCGGTAGTGACCACGCCGCCGAAGCAGTAACGGGGTTCTTTACGAAATTTGGTGACGGCGCAGCCGACATCATGCCGCTTTCTGGGCTCACCAAACGGCAAGGACGCTCACTGCTCGAACACCTCGGTGCGCCCGAACAGTTGATCACCAAGGTGCCCACCGCCGATCTGCTCGACGACGAACCCGGCCGTGCCGATGAAGACGAACTGGGCGTCAGCTACCAGCACATCGACGACTACCTCGAAGGTCACGAAGTGCCCGATGAGGTCGCCGCAGCAATCGAAGCAAAATACCGCACGAGCGCCCACAAGCGGCACCTGCCGGTGACACCGGGTGACATTTGGTGGCGCTAGCGGATGCCTAGCTGAGCCCGGCCAGGGCCATAACCTTCACCAAGTCGCCGACCAGCTGTGCCGGTGCGGTACGCCCATCGTCAATAACGATGAGCGAATCGACACCGGCCTTGCGATGAGCAAGCAGAGCATGCGCCGCGTCATCCGGGGTGCCCGAAACCGTGACGGCAGAAACCGTTGCGTCATCGACGAGGTCGCTCGCATCGCGCCCGGAAAGCAGGCGTTCCCGCCACTGGTGCGCGAGGGTTTGATCGAGCCCCGCGTATTCGGTAATGGCCGAGGCTCCATGCATACCCAAAAACCGTGCTGTGTGCCCACGCAGGCTTTCGCGCGCGGCAGCGGGGTCGGCATCCACACGAAACGACGCATAGGCGGTGATGTGTGCCGGGGCATACTGCTGGCGCACCCAGCGTACGTAACCGGGCGATGACAGCACCGACAGCATGAGCCCATCGGCTTCATCCGCGCCTAGTTGCAGTGCCCGGGGGCCTTTTACTCCCCACACAATAGGAATATCGCGTGCCGGTGTGGCATCAAGCTGGGCATCCAGCAGCAGCCCCGCAACCTCTTCTGCTACGCGTTCGCCCGCCAAGAGGCGCCGTAGTGCCTGCGAATATTCCTGCAGCAGAGCGATAGGGCGCCGAAAAGGAATCCCCAAGCGCCCCGACATCCACCCCTCGTTGCTGGCGCCCAAGCCCACAATGCTGCGGCCCTGCGCGATTTCATCAAGGGCATGTGCTTCCATTGCAGCGAGGGCCACGTGCCGGGTCCACGGATTTATAACGCCCAGACCCACCGATACGGATGAGGTCGCGGCAGCAATGGCTCCGGCAACGGCAAAGGCACCGCGCTCCAGATAGTCTTCGCTCACCCATACCTCGGCGAGCCCTTCGCCCTCGGCAATGCGTGCCAGTTCGACCGCGTCGGCGGCGCTGCGGCGGCCCGACGGCGCAACACCGATTTTCATGCGGCACCAATCGCGTTAAACAGCTCGGGCAGCGAAGCGGCAATGACCGGCACCTCGGGCAGGCGTGCGGCCGTTGTAGGCACATCTTTCAGCCCCGTCGATGTGCCGATGAGTACTACCTTCTCGTCGGCGGCGATATCTTTTCGCGCCAACAGCTCGGGCAAGACCGCGGCAGTAATTGTCGAGGATGCCTCTAAGAAAACACCATCGCGCGAAGCTAGCGCCTGCTGAGCCTGCATCGTCTGTTCATCAGACGCCGTCGCCGCGGTGCCTCCGGTGGCGGTAAGCGCGTTCCATCCCTGCCACGTTGCCATCGGAGTCGCGATAGAGAATGCCACCGAAGACCCTGCAGCAACTGAGTCGGAGGGGCGATAGCCTTCGCGCACAGCCTTGCCATAGGGGCCAAAGGGCTCAGCAGCAATGAGGCGGGGAGTTTTCGTAGTGAGTCCGAGAGTGACCAGTTCCGAAAAACCACGCTGCAAACCCGCAATGGCATCGCCATAAGCGACCGGGGCGACAATAGCATCCGGTACATCACCCAGTTGGGCATGCAGTTCGTAAGCCATGGTCTTGTAGCCCTCGCACCCGAAAGGATTCGAACCCGAGGGTGGCGTGACAAAGCCCGACATAGGGGCCCAGCCATAGTCGTCGACCAGCTGGCGCATGAGAACCCAGCGGTCGGTGGGCTCGTGAACAGCAATAACTTCGGCCCCATAGCTCTGCATAAGTGTCGTCATCGCCAGCGGTGCCGACGCGAGAGTAAGCACAACACACCGGATGCCTGCGCGTGCCGCATAGGCTGCCACTGCAGCGCCGTGGTTGCCGGTGCTCGATACAACGACCGTGTCGCGTCCTTCTTGCACGGCCTTCGTTACGGCGACCGCTGCTAGACGGTCTTTATACGACCATGTGGGGTTGCGTGACTCGTCTTTGACATACAGGGCGCTCATGCCCAACTGTTCACCGAGTCCGGTGAGAGGAATCGTGGGGGTGGCTCCCTCGCCCAGTGAAACCACCGGGCCGTCATTGACCGGTAGGAGCGGCCGATAGCGGAAGAGTCCCGGATCATTCGTTGTTTCCAGCCCCCGAACTCGGTCGAGGTCGTAGGCAGGAACAGGGTAGACGTGCCCACCATCATCGGTAATTGCAGGAATGTAAGCCTGTGACTCTTCGACGCGCTCACCAGAGATGGGGTGAACGAGGTAACCCAGATAGGCGCTCATGCTGCCACCACCGTCAGGTCGCGGCCGCGATCCGACAACAGTCGAATGCCGTTCTCGGTCACCACCAGGGTGTCTTCAACCATCATTCCGCCCCAGCCCAGTTCGTAATAGGGGGTTTCGAAACAGAACGTCATCCCGGCCTCAAGCGGTGTGGGGCTGTCGGGCCGGATGATGGGTGACTCATACACTTCGAGGCCGATACCGTGGCCGCAGTGCTGACGTCGATAGGGCCGGGGGCCGCCGGATGCCTCGACAACATCGACCGCACGGGTAAAGAGGTCCTGCGCGAGCACGCCGGGGCGCGCCATATCGAACTGGGCCTGCTCTGCCACCAGAATCGCTTCGTAAAAAGACTTCTGCTTGGCCGAGGGCTCGCCGATGACAGCCGTGCGGCCGAGGTCACTCCAATAGCCCTCATACATTCCGCCCACGTCAAAACGCAGCAGGTCTCCGGGTTGCAGCGCCCGATTGGTGGCGTAGGCGTCGGCTAGTGCGGATCGTGGGCCGGATGTCACGACGACAAACCGTGGCTCGGTGTCGGCCGTGACCATCGCGCTGGTAACAACACGGGCGATCTCGGCCTCCGTGACGCCGACGCCCGCGGCCGCAATTCCTGCGAGAATGGCCGACTCAACAATGCGGGCCGACTGTTCGAGCAGCGCCACTTCGCCCGGCAGCTTGATGGCACGTACTCCGGCAAGCCAGTCGCTGGCGTCAACGAACTGCACCAGCGGAAGCAGCTCGGCAAGCTGATGACGCAGCGGCATCGGGCACGCTCGCTCGTCGATGCCGATGCGGCCGTGCTGCAGCTGCAGTCTGGTGACTGCTGCAGCGAGAGCCTGGGCATAGTCAGCGTGCTCGTCGACGAGCTGTGAGGCGCGAGCGCTGCCATTGTCGGACTCAAAGTAGAAGCGCCCGTATGCCAGGTAGTCGTCGGGGTTTAACCCTGCATCAAAGCCCGGGGCACTGTCGGCTACGGGGCCAATCACGAGAAGTTCGTCAGCGCTGACCAGAGCGGCGAGAGGAGAAATGCCGTGCACCGTCGCCGACACACTGCGGTACCCGGTGGCGTAGTCGAAGTTGGCTGCACTCAGCGTCAGCACGCTGTCAAAAGGCGCCTGCTCTAGCTGGCTGCGGAGTCGGTCTTGGCGGGCAGAAATGAGGTGGGGATCAATGAGGCGGGCGCTCATGAGTGTGCTCCTTCGGTCTCGCGACGGTAGGGGGTCATGACGTTTTCGGCGAAGTCGGCCATGTGGTCGAGGGTTTCTTCTACGGTGTTGCAGGCAAAAAGCAGCCCCGACATAGTGGTTACACCGGCTTCGGCATAGGCGTGGATACGGTCGATCATCTGCGCGGGCGTGCCAACCAGGTTGCGGGCTGCCCAGTCGTCGTTGCGCTGGTCTTTTAGCGTGCTCTTCGATAGCGAGCGCATGTGCTGAAAAAGTTGGGTCTGTTCGAAGGTGTCGAGCGCTGCTGCGGTCGACTTTCCGGGCACGACCGAGAACTGCGGAGCAATATCGAAAGTGTCGGGAAGTTGGCGGCCGTGTTCGGTAGCAATGCGCGCGATATGGGCGATTCCTTCACGGATCTCATCCGGGGTGAGCAGCGCGGGTATCCAGCCGTGACCGTATTTGGCTGCGCGCTCCCGCGAGCCAATAGCGTTACCGCCCGACAGAATCGGCAGCGGACTCTGGCGCGGCTTGGGATAGCTTTCAATGTCGTCGAACGCGATGTATTTGCCGCTGTAGCTGGCGCGGCGCTCCGTAAAGAGCAGTTCGAGTGCCTGCAAATATTCTTCTGCGTGTTTGCCGCGGTGCAGGGTGCGTTGCGTGTCCATGAGTTCGGCTTCTTCGCGATAAGCGCCAATGCCCACGCCAAGAATGAAGCGTCCGCCCGAAAGCTGGTCAAGGGTTGCGGCCTGCTTAGCGAGCACAACAGGGTTACGGAACGCAAAGACTGTGATTGCCGTGGCGAGAGTCAGCGTCGTGGTCGAAGCGGCCACATACGACAGGTAAAGGTAAGGATCATAAAAGCGGGGCGCTTCATCAAACTCTGCGCGCACATAGCGCTGCGTGGTGACGTGGTCGTTGCCCCACACCCCATCGAAGCCCAGGCGTTCTGCTTCGACGGCAAGACGTACGGCCTGTTCGGGGTCGGCAAACGGCACCGGGTACATGAGGCCTTCTGTGCCCGTGGGCACACCGAGTCCGAAACGCATTACTTCTCCTTGCTGATGTGAGAGACCGCAGCCTCGGTCGAGGGGGAGGTCGGGCGGGAGTGATAAGGGCGACGCCGCTGGCGAGGATCCATATTCGGAACAGCGGCAAGCAGAGCCTGGGTATACGGATGCTGCGGGTTATCGAGCACCTGGCTGCGGGAGCCCGCCTCAACAACCTGTCCGCGCTGCATGACGGCTGCATCGTGAGCGATGGCGCGGGCGACGTCGATATCGTGCGTGATAAATATGTAGGCCGCGCCCTGCTCGTCTTGCAGCTGCCGCAGGAGCTCGACCACGTGAGAGCGCACCGACTGATCAAGACCCGAAGTGGGTTCGTCGAGAACTATGAGGTCGGGGTCGGGTGCGAGGGCACGCGCGATGGCAACGCGCTGCTGTTGCCCACCCGATAGTTCTCCGGGGTAGCGACGGCGAAGCTCTTCGGGCAACTGCACCATGTCCAGCAGTTCTGTTACGCGTTTGCTCGCAGCCGAGCCTCGCAGACCTGTCAGTAACGAAAGTGGTTCGAGCAGTGTTTGTTCGACGCGATATTTCGGGTTCAGTGACTGCAGTGGATTTTGAAACACCATTTGGATGCGGCGGCGCAGCGTGCCCCGCAGTGCTCGGTCGCCGATGGAATTGCCGTCAAAAGTTATGGCGCCTTCGCTGTAGTTTTGCAGGCCGGCGATGATCGAACCGAGGGTTGACTTTCCTGATCCCGATTCGCCGACAACCGCCAGGGTCTTTCCCGCCTGCACAGATATCGAAACGCCGGCGAGTGCGTTCACGGTTCGTGTGCCGACGGTGAAAGTCTTGTGCACTCCGGATGCCTCAAGCAGCGCCATCTCGCACCCCCAAAGCTCGTCCAGATTCGAGTAGGTACCGTGTGTATTCGTGCTGTGGAGCCGTGAAGATTGCCTCGGTTGTGCCCTGTTCAACAAGATCGCCACGATAGAGCACGTTCACGCGATCACAGGTTTCTGCGACCACGCCCAGGTCGTGGGTGACGAGCAATACGCCGCATCCGGTTTCGTCGGTGAGTTCGGTGATGAGGTCAAGAATCTGGGCTTGTACCGTGACATCCAGCGCTGTCGTCGGCTCATCGGCTATGAGAAGGCGCGGGCGGCAGGCCAGTGCCATGGCGGCCATAACACGCTGACACATGCCACCGGATAGCTGGTGCGGATACGAACGCGCCGTCTGCTCGGGGTCATGAATATGTACGCGTTCGAGCAGGCCGATGGCGGTCTTCACTGCTTCGTCACGGCGGCGACCCTGGTGCAGTGCCACCATGCGCGCAATCTGATGCCCGATGCGCATGAGTGGGTTGAGCGAATCGCGCGGGTTCTGAAAGATCATGGCAAAACGGCTCTGCACAGAACGCTGTTTTTGCGCGGTCACATCGACCCCGTCGACCAAGAAGCGTCCATTCGTCTGACGAATGCCATACGGAAGAATTCCCATGGTGGCGAGCGAGGTCATCGACTTTCCTGATCCCGATTCGCCGACGAGCCCCACAATCTCACCCGCGTCGATATCGAGTGAAATATCGCGAAGCAGGCTCGTGCCGGATGCTGCTACCTCAACCGACAGGCCGTCTATGTGCAGGCGGCTCATGCGCGGTCTCCTGCCAGTTCGTCACCAATAAAATGCAGAGCCATGACCGTGATGGCGATCATGAGGCCCGGGAAGAATGCGGTCCACCACTGGCCCGTGAGCATGTTCGATGCGCCCTCGGCGACCATGACGCCCCATTCGGCTGTGGGGGCATGAATACCCAACCCCAGATAAGCGAGGCCGGACACGTTGATAATCGAGTATCCGCACACGAGAGTCAGTTGCACGGCTGCCGGGCGAATGGAGTTGGGGAGCACGTGACGAAATGCTGTGCGCAGCCATCCCGATCCCGAAACCCGTGCCGCTGCAACGTATTCCAGTTCGCGCTCGCTGAGAGCCTTGGCTCGCACCAGCCGAACAAATGGGGCGATCTGGGCAACGGCCAGAGCAATGGCAAGGTTCGGGATGGTGTCGCCAATGGAGACCAGCAGAATCATGGCGAGAATGAAGCCCGGAAAAGCCATGAGCACGTCGACCATGCGCATGATGACGTCGTCAACCTTGCCACCCAAGTAGCCTGAGAGTACACCCACGGCAGAACCCACGATCATCGCAAGAATGGCAACCGAGACACCGATAGCGAGGTCGATCCAGATGGCGTGTATGGAACGCGCAAAAATATCGCGGCCATAACTGTCTGTGCCAAACCAGTATTCGGCAGAGGGAGGCTGAAACGCTGGCGCTACCATGGCCGCGGGATGGGCGACAAACAGGGGACCAACGCTGCCGAGGACGAGCAGTGTTGCGATGATGGCCACGCCCACCCACAGCAGCGGTCGGCGACGCCGGGCCCGGGGTGAACGCACGCTGTGTGTGAGAGCGACAGCTGAGGCTTGCTCGGTCATGATGCCTTCCCTCCGAGTCGTATACGGGGGTCGATGAGTCCGTAGAGCAGATCGACGGCGAAGTTCAGCACGATATAGATCGTGCCGATGATAAGAGCAAAGCCCTGAAGCAGTTCGAGGTCATTACTGCCGAGTGCGTCATACGCGAGTCGGCCCACGCCCGGCCAACTAAACATGCGCTCGACAACCACGTTGCCGCCGAGCAAAAACCCGAAGACAAGACCGATAGCGGTCAGCACCTGCAGCATGGCGTTGCGGAGTTGATCGCGCCACAGGATTTCGCGTGAGGCGACACCGTAGGCGCGAGCGGTGCGCACGAAGCCGCTTTCTGAGGTTGCGATCATGGCCGAGCGCACCATTTTGAGAACAGCGGCCGAGGCTCCTAGACCGAGCGTGATGGCGGGCAGGGCAAGGTACCGCAGTGCCTCGGTTACGGCAGAGAAATTTCCGGTGAGTAGACCATCGAATACATAAAGCCCGGTGATGGACTGTGGGGGCGGAGTGCCGATGGAGAGCCGCCCAACGGGCCCGGGAAAGAGCTGGGCTACGGAGTACAACCCATAAATCAGCATGAGGCCGAGCCACACAGGCGCGAGGCTCGAGCCGAGTACAGCGAAGATGCGCGCGAATGCGTCGGGTAGACGGCCGTGGTACGCGGCCGCAAGCATGCCCAGAGGAAAACCGATGATGAGTGCCACGAGAAGGCCAGCGATAGCCAGCTCGATTGTTGCCGGTAGTCGCATGAACATCTCGTCGGCAACCGACCTGCCCGTCGAGACCGCTGTGCCCAGATCACCCTGCACGAGCCCGAGCAGGTAGTCGCCCAGCTGCACGATGATCGGCTGATCAAGACCATAGGCCCGCCGGAGCGCCTCGATGTCTTCCGCGCTGGCTTCGGGACCGAGTCGGGCTGCAGCAGCGTCACCGGGCAGGATGCGCACCACGAGGAAGACGACAAGCGCCAAACCCACCACGGTGAGCAGCGATATGCCGAGTCGGCGGAGGATGTATCTAAACACGAGGCGTCATTTCACAAAGAAGAGGGTGCCGGCCAGAGGGAGGCTGGCCGGCACCGGTGTTACTGCTTGGCCAGGTACTGCAGCCGCAACTGTTCGGTGTTGTCTTTCGTGAGACCCGTCACGCCGTCGCGCACGACGAACGTCCAGTTCGGATTCCAGACGGGAATGATGGGCATCTCATCGAAGATGATGTGCTGTGCCTGCGATGAAATGTCATCGCGGTCAGCGGCGTCGTCGGTTTGGAATCCGGTTTGCAGTAGCTCATCGAGTGTGGCGTTTCCGTAGTCACCGAAGTTATTGCCGGATCCGGTGCCCAGAAGGCCGCTCATGACATAGAAGGGGTCATTACCCCAGCCGAGGAAGCTGTTGAGGAACATGGGTAGTTCGCGAGCATTCGCGCGCTGAGTGAACTCTGCATCCGGAAGCGGACGCACATCGACCGTGATCCCGATTTCTTTCAGTGCCGACTGAATGAATACGGCGGCACGTGACTCCACCGCCGACGACTGCTTAAACGACAGCGTGGTTGAGAAGGGTTCTACGCCGGCGTCGTCGAGAATCTTCTGGGCGGCTGCGAGGTCTTGTTCAAAGTTGTTGATGGCATCGTCGTGCGTAACCATGCCCTCGGGGACCACCCCGGATGCAGTGCGCGCATAGCCGTACATGACATCCGAGACGAATGTGTCATACGGCAGGGCGGTGGCTACCGCGCGGCGTACCTCGGGGTCGTCGAACGGGGCGGTGTTGACGTTGAATCCCATGTACTGCAGCAGGTGCGACTCTTCTGAGACAACGTGGAGGCCGTCTACCGACTCGAGCTCTTTCACCTGGTCGAGGGGGAGCCCCTGGGCGAGGTCAATTTCGCCGCTCTGCAAGAGCAGTGCGCGCTGGGCAGGGTCGCTCACAAACTGGATCGTGATTCCGGCGTTCGCAATGCGGTCGGGGTCGTAATAGTTCGGGTTGGGTGCGAGGGTGATGCTCGTGGTGGGGTCGTAGGCGGTGACCGTGTACGGGCCCGATGAGTTGTCGTTTTCACGGAACCATTCGGCGGCCCACGGGTCGTCATCGCTCTTGTGCTCGTCGCCACTGGTCTTCGACAGAATGCCGAAGGGCTGCATTGCCAGCATTTTATCGAGCAGAGGAGTGGCAAATTCGGCGGTGATCTGCACGGTCTTTTCGTCGAGTGCAACGAATTGGTCGGCGCTGGTCAGACCCACCATGGGGTACAGCACCTTGATGTAGCCGGGGCCTTCGAGCCCGCGCACCATACTCCACACGACATCGTCGGCGGTGAGGGGTGAACCATCCGTAAAGGTGAGGTCGTCTTTCAGCGTGATCGTCAAGACGGTGCGGTCGTCGGAGTACTCGTAGCTTTCGGCAAGAGCATTCTCAAACTCGTCGGTACCCACCTGTGTGCCGTCGACCGTGTCGTATTTCTGCTCGATGAGCTGTTCAACCAGCGATGCCGTGGTCACCATGGCAGCGCGGCTGCGGTACTGCTGCGGGTCAAGAATGTCGACAGAGCTGTCGAGGCTAATAACGAGCGGCTTCTTGTCTCCGCCATCGGTCGATGATGACGGGTCAGAAGGGTTCGATGCAGAGCAGGCAGTGATCGCCAAGGCTCCGGTGAGTACGAGGGCGGAAGAAAGAAGTAGTCGACTGCGCCGACGACGGCTGAAAGACACGGTGTGATGCCTCCGAAGGAGAACACAACATGGCAGTGCCCAGGGGTGGTGGGTGGCAGGCCATGTCGCTAACGAGCTGTGGTGGCGGTTTCTCCATTCTTCCCCTGCGTTTGCTGGCGTTCATCAGACGAGAAGACAAAGATTTGCGCTGCGGAGTTGTTGTTTTGTACGAGAAGCATCCGGATGCTACTGCTACAGCGACCGCGAGCTGGCGTCGAGCGCATCAGAAGCCTCGATGGCTAATACCGCCCGTGTGATGTCGCGAGCGTGCCGCAAATTGAGGCCCGTGAGCTCTTCGATACGGCGCAGTCGGTACACAACCGTGTTTTTGTGAACGTGCAGCGCTTTGGCTGTTTCACCCATCGATAGTTCGTGAGCGGTGTATGCACGCAGGGTTTCTTCAAGATCACCACCGCCCAGCGGTTCAAGGTAGCGACTGCGTAGAGCGCGTGCGAACCCCAGGTCTCGGTGGGTAAAGACCTCCATGAGCCGGTCAACGTAGCGCAGCACTCCGGGCGTGTGAGTGCCCTGTTCTGTTGCCGCGAGAGCCGCCAGCGCTTGCCGGGCAGACACCCCGATCTGGCTGAGGCCCGTGCGAGGTTCGCCAATGGCTGCTCGCACAGATGTCACGAGACTGGCCTCGGTCAGCGCCTGCTGTACGATCGACAAAAATTCGTCGGATGGGCTCGTGCACGGCAGTGCGAATAATGCCTGTGTTGCGGTGCTCGCCGATGATGGCACCGGATGCTGCTGTCGCACAATACCGGAAAGCGTGGGCGTTCCCGTGATAGTGCTGAGCGCTGCGACAAGTCGCAGGCGCATGCGGTCGACACTGAACTGCTCGGCATCGTCGATGATTGTTGCCGCAAACGCGATGAACTCCGACTCTTCGGCATCTTCGAGTTCGAGAACACGGGCAAGCTGTTCGACCTCATCGGGGTGAATAGTGTCGCCCTCGGCAAGCCTTCGAAAAAGTGTTGGCTCCGTGAGGGCATTGCTCACAGTGATCTGGTGCTGCATGGCCGAGTATGCGCTGAGCATGGCCGCTTCGAGGCTGTCGAGAGCTGCAACCATGCTGTCACGCCCAGCGCGAGCGCTTTCGTCGCGCACCTGCATCCTGGCACACCAGCTGTGATATTCATCATTGAGCACGCGTTCGGCAGTGCGGAACGACTGCACTATGGAAATATGGCTGATGCCCTGCAGCGCGCGCCGCTCACCGGCGCGCGCAGCCCGCTCTAATTCGTCGGGCACCGGTGGGCGATCCTCGAACATGCACATGATGACGTTGTGCACGTTGTCGCGAATACGATCAGTAAGGTCAACGCGTTCGAGAAGCTGGGCCGAATAGGCCGGTACGGTCTGCCAGACGCGGTTTGTGATGGTAGACATGAGCGCGTCGAAGTGCTTCAGCAGTGCGCGCGCAACCCGCTGAATCTCGGCGCTCATCGCAACCATTCACCCCCCGATGGCACGGCGCGCCTACACCGTGCCGTACAGGCGGTCGCCGGCGTCGCCGAGGCCGGGAACGATATAGCCGTGTTCGTCGAGGCGTTCGTCGATAGCGCCCAGCACGAGGGTGACGTCACGGTCGCCCACGATTTTTTCGATGGCACTCACACCTTCGGGGGTACCAAGAAGACAGATGGCGGTCACGTCTTGTGCGCCACGGGCAAAGAGAAATTCAATGGCAGCGCCGAGGGATCCACCCGTCGCCAGCATCGGGTCGATGGCAAAGCACTGGCGGTCGCTGAGGTCGGCGGGCAAGCGCTCGGCATAGGTGACAGGCTCAAACGTTTCTTCGTCACGCACCATCCCTAAAAACCCGACCTCGGCCGTAGGGAGCAGCTTGACGAGGCCTTCGAGCATGCCGAGCCCTGCGCGCAGGATGGGAACCACGATGGGGCGTGGCTCCGAAATTTTTACACCCGTCGTCGTTGTTACCGGAGTTGTGATGGTGATGGGAGAAACGCGGACGTTCCGGGTCGCCTCATACGCCAGCAGGGTGACGAGCTCTTCGGTCAACTGCCGAAAAACGGGCGATGGGGTGCGCTCATCACGCAGCACAGAAAGCTTGTGGGTGACGAGGGGGTGGTCGGCGACGTGAACACGCATAGGTACAGGCTACTTGCCGTCGGTTCTTTCGTGGGAGGACTCACGAGGTTTATTCGGTTAGCATTCCGGATGCTGCGCATCAGCGCCACCCCGCCGTAGGCTAAACGGTGTGAGCGATGCAGATGTGCGGGCTATGGCACGGGCCTTGGAGCTAGCGCGTGATGCGGCGGCAGCGCAGGAGGTTCCTGTGGGTGCTGTGGTGCTCGACGGGGCGGGGCGCATGCTGGCAGAGGGTCGAAACAATCGCGAAGAAACCGGTGACCCAACCGGGCACGCCGAGATTGTAGCGTTGCGGGCCGCCGCGCGTGCTGTGGGTTCGTGGAATCTGGAGGGTCACACGCTGGTGGTCACTCTCGAACCATGCATTATGTGCGCCGGTGCCATTGTGCAGTCGCGGGTGAGTCGCGTGGTTTTTGGTGCTTGGGATGACAAAGCCGGTGCGGCAGGGTCAATGTATGACGTTATTCGTGATCGCCGCTTGCCCTACCGTGCCGAAGTGGTGGGTGGGGTAGAACGTGACGCATCGATCGCGCTCTTGCAGCAGTTTTTTACGGAGCGACGTTAGTCCGACGACCGCAGCACAATCGCGTCGGTGGACGGTTCGGGGTCGCGGCTTGGGCGATAGATATCGGGTTCGAGGTAGATGACGCGGGCCGCGGGCACTGCTGCCCGAATACGCGCCTCAATAACGTCGATGTCGTGGGCTGCTTCTCGCACGGACTTGTCTGATTTGAGCGCGATTTTTGCGGCGACAAGCATTTCGTCGGGGCCGAGGTACAGCGTTTTCATGTGAATGAGCTTTTGTACCTCTTCGCCCTTCTCGATCGATTCGACAATGCGAGCGTGGTCATCGGGGTTGGCGCCCTCGCCGACCAGAAGGCTCTTGGTTTCAATACCGAGCACCACGGCAACAACCACGAGCAGTGCACCGATGGCGAGGGTACCGAGGGCGTCCCACATGGGATTTCCGGTGATTGCGGCAAGGCCGACACCAGCGAGCGCGAGTACGAGCCCGATGAGCGCTGCGATGTCTTCGAGCAGCACGACAGGAAGCTCGGGTGCTTTCGCGCGGCGAACGAACTGCACCCAGCTGTGCCCCGGTTCTTTTACACGGGCGCTTTCTTTCACTGCCGTGCGCAGCGAGAGCGACTCCAACACGATCGCGATGGCAAGCACGACAAGGGGAATCCATAGATTGCCCAGTTCATGCGGGTCGCGCAGTTTTTGAATGCCCTCATAGATTGAAAACACGCCACCGATAGAGAAGAGAATGATGGCGACAACGAACGCCGCAACAAAGCGTTCGCGCCCATAACCAAAGGGGTGCTCTTTGTCGGCGCGGCGCCGCGCGAGTCGGCCACCCAGTAGCAGGAGTAGCTGGTTGCCCGAGTCGGCGACCGAGTGGATCGCTTCGGCGAGCATCGAGGCAGAGCCCGACAGCAGCCACGCCACAAACTTGGCGATGGCAATACCGAGATTGGCGAGAAAAGCCGCGAGGATCGCTTTGACTCCACCGGATGCACTCATGCAGCCAGTCTAGAGTGCAGGGCGCATTGCCTTCTAGGATTCTTTACATGACTACTTCGCTTCCTTCGCTTGCTTTTCTCGGTGCCGGATCGATGGGTGGCGCGATTGTGCGCGGAGTCGTCGCCTCGGGCGCACCTCGCGACGGTGACATCACGGTGACCAACCGCACTCGCGCGCGTGCGGCGACACTCGCGGACTGTGATGGTGTGGTCTCGGTGGCGTTAGAAGACGACGCCGATGCCAACCGTGAAGCAGCAGCACACGCCCGCATCATTGTGGTCGGGGTGAAGCCCGCGATGGTGCCCGCACTGCTGGCCGAGATCGCCCCCGTGCTGCGGGATGACGCCATTGTTGTCAGCATTGCTGCGGGCGTGACACTGGCCACTTTCACCTCGGTGCTGGGTGATCAGGTGCGCACGGTTCGCGCGATGCCCAATACGCCGGCTACGGTGCGGCAGGCAGTCACGGGGCTGTCGGCCGGCGCCGCTACCGATGCTGAAGACATGGCTCTTGTGCATGCCCTGTTTGCGACGGTGGGCGCGGTGATTGAGGTTGCCGAAGACAAGATCGATGCGCTGTCCACTATTTCTGGGTCGGGTCCGGCCTACGTATATCTGCTCATAGAAGAGTTCACGCGGGCAGCAGAAGGAAAAGGATTCAGCGCCGCCGATGCGCGGCTGATGGTAGAGCAAACGTTTATGGGTGCGATCGCGCTGCTCGAGGCATCCGGAGACACACCCCGCGAACTACGGCGTGCAGTGACAAGCCCCAAGGGCACAACCGAGCAGGCGATCGCTGTGCTGCAGCAGGCCAAACTACACCGCACGTTTACCGAGGCGACGGATGCTGCGCTGGCACGGGCGCGCGAGCTTGCCGCGGGCGCTTAGCGGTCGAGCCCTGCGAAGCGCTCGATATCGCCGTTAGTGCCCGACACAATGATGAGGTCGTGGTTGGTGACCACCGTGTCGGCTTCGGCGTAGCGGAAGGGCTTACCGGGGCTTTTTACGCCTACGACGGTCACGTTGTATTTGGTGCGCACACCCGACTGGTTTAGACCAATACCGCGAATAAATTTGGGTGGGTACATCTTTGCCAGCACAAAGTCGTCGTCGAAACGGATGAAGTCGAGCATGCGCCCACTCACCAGGTGCGCCACCCGTTCACCGGCTTCGCGCTCGGGGTAAATAACGTGGTTGGCACCCACACGCGCAAGAATTTTGCCGTGCGACTGCGAGACGGCTTTGGCCCAGATCTGCGGCACTTTGAGGTCGACGAGGTTAGCGGTAATGAGCACCGATGCCTCGATGAGCGACCCCACTGCCACGACCGCGACGGAAAAGTCTTGCGCACCTATTTGTCGTAGCGCATCGAGGTTGCGGGCATCGGCCTGCACCGTGTGGGTAACACGCTCCGACCACTTTTGCACCAGTTCCAGGTTTTCATCGATCGCAAGCACTTCGCGGTCGAGTCGATCGAGTTCTCCGGCGCACGCGGCACCAAAACGGCCCAGGCCAATAACGAGTACGGGGGCATCAGAGCGCAGTGCTTCAACCAACGATCGGCCTTTCGACGGGCAGCGAGTAGCGCTGCGAACGAGACGTCGCAGCGACCGCCGCGGCGAGAGTTACTGTACCAACGCGACCCATAAAAATCGTGGCCGCAAGAACATACGTGGCAGAGTCGGGCAACTGTGCTGTGAGCCCGGTCGACAGACCCACGGTGCCAAAAGCTGAGATGACATCGAAAAGAACATCGATGATGGGTGCCTTGGTGATTTGCGCGATCGTAATGGTCGAGACCGCAACGAGTGTTGATCCCCATGCAACAACGCTCAGCGCAACGCGCTGAACATCCGAGGGGATGCGGCGGCCAAACACCTCAACTGTTTGGCGCCCCTTGGCCTCGGACCACACGGCCAGGGCCAGCACAGCGAGCGTTGTGACCTTGATGCCCCCGGCGGTGGAAGCCGAGCCTCCACCGACAAACATGAGCATGCAGGCCGCGAGAAGTGACGAGCCGTTGAGGGCAGAAATATCGATGACCGAAAAACCGCCCGACCGCGTCATCATCGATAAAAAGAACGCCTGGAATGTGGTGTCGACCGCGTCCATGCTGCCGAAAGTCTTGGGGTTGTTGTATTCCAGCAGCAGGATGACAACGGCGCCGACAAAGAACAGCAGCACGGTGGTGATGACCGTGAGCTTTGTGTGCAGGGGCCACCGCTTGACGCGGAACCGATGACGGCTCAGCGCGTAAATCACGGGAAAACCGAGACTGCCGAGAAAAACACCGAGCATCAGCAGACCGAGCACCGCATAGTTGTGCGTAAACGCATCGAGTCCGCCGGGGTTGGGAGAAAACCCGGTGTTCGTAAACGACATGGCGGCGTAGTACGGGGCCTCCCACAGGGCAGCCACCGGATGAATACCAGCGAAGATCAGTGCTGGGTAGAGCAGCACGGCCAAAGCGCCCTCGATAACGAGCGCCGAGATCGCGACCGTCGCGAGCAGCTGACGCACTTCACCCAGCCGCACAGTTTGTCCCTCGTTGATCGGGCCACCGTGTGCGCGGAGAGGGTTGGTGTCACCGGCGGCCAGCAAGCGGGCACGCAGACCTAACCGTTTTGAAATCACCATGCCCAGCAGTGACGCGAGCGTAAGAACACCGAGGCCACCGATATTGACGCCGAGAAATATGATGGCGTGGCCGAATGGCGACCAGTGGGTGGCCATATCGACAGTGGCGAGACCCGTGACACAAATGGTCGAAACTGCTGTGAAGAGCGCATCGGCGAGCGGCGTCACGGTGCGGTCTGTCGCAGCGATAGGCAGCGACAGTAGTGCAGTGAAAACCAGCACCAGCAGGGCGAAGACTGCCAGCGCAAAGCGCGAGGGTGACGAGGTCGTGAGGGTTTTGATTCCCCGCACTACACGCCGCATGCCACCCGCGGGCAGGATCGCCCGGGCACGTGCCATATTCACTCCTGTCCACACCTCTTCGGTGCTTCGTCATGGTACTCCGCACGAGGGCCGACTACCCTGAAGGCATGACCGACATCTTCGATGTGATCGCAGACGGCACCAGGCGCGACATCCTGCAATTGCTGCTGCGTCGTTCGACCGATGGTGAACTGGGCACGAGCGTGACAGAAATCGTTGCAGAGTTGGGCGTGAGCCAGCCCACTGTTTCTAAACATTTGAAAGTGCTGCGCGATCACGATCTTGTGACGGTTCGCGAAGACGGACAGCGGCGTTTTTACAGTCTTTCTGTCGAGCCTCTCGAGCAGGTTGATGACTGGCTGGTGCCCTTCCTCGTTGACGCCTATGGCGATTCTGTGGCAGACCTGGTGACGGGTGCGACAGCGCTGCCGGGGCAGGCAGCGCACGCCGCCGAAGTCGTGGGGCGTGCTGCAGCCTCGGCCAAACACGTGGTTTCTTCGGCGTTCCGACGCCTGGGCGGTTGAGTCCGCAACGGACGTTTCGTACGCGACTATTAATGTGGTGCGCTAGAATGCTCTGAGGCATTTTCGTGCCCGACCTAGGGCGCCGCGATATTCGGCGTCCGACCCTAAAACGTAGCGAGGTTTCCGTGGGTTCAGTCATCAAGAAGCGCCGCAAGCGCATGGCGAAAAAGAAGCACCGTAAATTGCTTCGTAAGACTCGCCACCAGCGCCGTAACAAAAAGTAAACGGCATTGTGCACTGAGCGCCCCTGAATGGTTTCATCGACCCGAGGGGCGCTTCGTGTCTACCCGCAACACGCAGCCTCTCAGCATCCGGAAGCGCAGTGCCGCACTACGCGGCCGTGTGCCACGCCTAGTTGGAGCCCCCGGGGCTGATCAGATCGGAGCAGCATGAAGACGATCACCGTCTCAGAACGCGCGCAGCGCACCCAGATTCCTCTCATCGATGTTCGTGAGCGTGACGAATACGCCGCCGGCCACGTGCCCGGTGCCGTTAACATTCCGCTGTCTGAGCTCGGCAACCGTCTACACGAACTGCCGGCCGAACCGTTCGACGTCATCTGCGAGCGGGGTGGTCGCTCCGCCCGAGTGGCCGAGAAACTCGAGGCGCGCGGACACGACGTCACCAATGTCGACGGCGGTACCTCCGACTGGCGCGACCACGGCTACGAGATCGTGGTGCCGGGCCGGTGAGCATCCGCGTCTCGCTGATCGCTAAACCCGACTGCCATCTGTGTGATGTCGCCGAAGACATCGTTGACCAGGTGCTTGCCGAGCTTCCCGAGAGCATCGCCGACCGCATCGACGTCGAACACCTGTCGATACTCGACGACGCAGCACTGTATGAACAGTGGTGGGAGAAAATCCCTGTCGTTCTGATCAACGACACCCTGCACGCGCACTGGCGGCTCTCCGCCGACCGCTTGCGCACCGCACTAGAGAAAGCAGCACAATGACTCTGCGCCACGTTGTTATGTGGAAAATGGCGGCCCCGGATGCCCCGACCAGGCGTGAGCACGCGCAAGAATGCGCCCGTCGCCTTCAAGCACTCGAGGGCGTCGTGCCGCAGCTGCTGAGCATTTCGGCCGGTGCCAACACCGAATACGCCGATGTGAACTGGGACATCACGCTTATCGCCGACTTCGCCGACCTGGCGGCACTCGAGGCCTACCAGATGCATCCGGCTCACGAAGAGGCTGCCACATACATTCGCAGTGTCGCTGGAGGGCGAGCAGCGGTCGACTACACGGTGTAGGTCGCGCTCTCTGCAATGCAACCGTGACCTCGAGATTGCCCACGCAGCGTGCGCGCATGCCAAGATGAAGAACACACCACGTGTACCCGGACGACGTAGTCCTTAGCAATCAGGAGAAGTGGATATGCAACGACGCCCTGCACTCAGCCTTGGTCTTGCAGCGATTGCCGCTGTTACTCTCACACTCGCCGGATGCGGCTCGGGGGAGTCAGCACCCGCCGGCGATACGCCGGGCGCCGATGACGGTTATGCGCTCATCAAAGACGGCACATTGACGGTGTGCTCCGATATTCCCTACCCTCCATTCGAATTCGAAGACCCCAGCAGTGAACTGGGATATTCCGGGTTTGATATTGACCTGCTGAGCGCCATTGCCGCCGAACTCGATCTCGATATTGCCGTGCAAGTGTCGGGATTTGACGGACTGCAGTCGGGCACCGTGCTTGTGGCCGGGCAGTGCGATATGGCCGCGTCTGCCATGACCATCACCGACAAACGTAAGGCGAACCTCGACTTCTCTGACCCGTACTACGACTCGCTGCAGTCGCTGCTGGTGCGGGCCGACTCAGGAATTACGGGTATTGGTGACCTCGCCGGAAAGAACGTTGGCGTGCAGCAGGGCACAACGGGTGAGATTTATGCCACCGAGCACGCCGAGGGCGCAAACCTCACGCAATATCCCTCCGACGGCGAACTGTGGCCAGCCATCCAGGCGGGTCAAATCGACGCGATTCTGCAAGACCAGCCTGTGAACATCGAGCACGAGCGGGCCGACTCCGACTACACGATCGTTGAAGAGTACGACACCGACGAACAGTATGGTTTTGCCTTTGCCAAGGGCGAAAAAGACGCCCTGCGCGAAGCCATCAACAAGGCCCTCGCTCAGCTGCGCGACAGTGGCGAGTATCAAAAAATTTACGACAAGTACTTCTCGGCCGAGTGATCGCGTAGAGCAGCATGGCTTTACAGCGTAAAACACGCAGCCGTCTGTACCAGGCGACGATGTATGTGGTTCTCATCGGCATCGTCGCCTGGGTGGCATTGATTACCGACTGGGAGAGACTGGGCAAACAGTTTTTCGACCCGCAGGTTGCCGCCGAACTTTTTCCGAACATCATCGTCGTTGCGCTGAAAAACACGGTGCTTTTTACCCTGATAGCTTTTGTCGGCGGGCTCGTGCTGGGCATCATCTTCGCCCTCATGAAGCTATCGAGCGTCACGCTATACCGCTGGTTCGCTACCGCATGGATCGAGCTTTTTCGCGGCCTGCCAGCTCTGCTGACGATCTTTGCTACCGCGTTTATGGTGCCGATCGGGCTAGGAATCAAAGTGCCCGGCGGCCCGATTGGCGCGGGTCTTCTTGGCCTTATTCTTGTGGCCTCCGCCTATATGGCCGAGGTGATCCGAGCAGGCATTCAGGCGGTACCCAAGGGGCAGGCAGAGGCCGCGCGCTCGCTGGGTATGTCGCCCATGAAAACCATGTTCTGGATTATTTTGCCGCAGGGTTTTCGCATTATTATCCCGCCGCTCACCAACGAGTTTGTGCTGCTGCTCAAAGACACCTCGCTGCTGTTTATTGCCGGCTCAACACTCATGACAAAAGAGCTCACCACGTTTGCGCGTGACGCAACGACCATGAACTCCAATGCGACCCCGCTCGTTATGGCAGCAATTTTGTACCTGCTCGTAACGATTCCGCTGACCCGCATGGTGGCGTGGCTCGAGAGAAAGATGGAGAGGTCGCGATGAGCACCGATCTGATTGATCTGGCTGCTCCTGCCATCGACGTGCAGGATTTAGTCAAGAGTTTTGGCGACAACGAAGTGCTGCGCGGAATCAATCTCACGGTCAAGCGCGGCGAAGTGGTGTGTGTGATTGGCCCGAGTGGTTCGGGTAAGTCGACGCTGCTGCGGTCGATGAACCTTTTAGAGGCACCGACGGGTGGTCGCGTGCTGATTGAGGGTATCGACATTACGGATCCGGATGCCGATATTGACCGCGTACGCACCCGCATCGGCATGGTGTTTCAGAGCTTCAACCTCTTTCCGCACATGAACGTGCTCGGAAACCTCACGATTGCCCAGCGCCGTGTGAAACGCCGCTCGCGGGCAGAGTCGGTGCGTGTTGCCGAAGCGATGCTTGAGCGGGTAGGGCTGTCAGAAAAGGCCGAGGCCTATCCGAGTGAACTCTCTGGTGGCCAGCAGCAGCGAGTAGCCATTGCGCGGGCCCTGTGCATGAACCCCGACATGATGCTCTTTGACGAGCCGACCTCGGCGCTTGACCCCGAGCTGGTGGGCGAGGTGCTTACCGTTATGCGCTCGCTGGCCGAAGAGGGCATGACGATGGTGGTTGTCACTCACGAGATGGGGTTCGCGCGCGAAGTGGGTTCGCGGCTGATCTTTATGGACGGCGG
The DNA here is from genome assembly GCF_050408645.1 of Microbacterium luticellae. Classification (NCBI taxonomy): domain Bacteria; kingdom Bacillati; phylum Actinomycetota; class Actinomycetes; order Micrococcales; family Microbacteriaceae; genus Microbacterium; species Microbacterium luticellae. The sequence continues at coordinate 68,053 of NZ_JBNTKE010000002.1, read as the reverse complement.
CGTGGTCGTTGAAGAGGGCGAACCGCACAGGGTGTTGTCTGAGCCGCAGCATCCGCGCACACAAGATTTTCTTTCTCGCGTGCTGTAGCCGCAGAAGCTACGAATGCCCCCGAAATCAGAAGGTTCGGGGGCATCCGGATGCTACGCAATGGCAGCGAGCTTATTCGGCGTCGGCCTTGTCGTCGGAGTCGGCCTCGTAGTCGACGCCCGCCTCTGCACGCTGTTCGGGTGTGATCGGTGCGGGTGCTTCGGTGAGCGGATCAAACCCGCCACCCGACTTCGGAAACGCGATAACCTCGCGAATCGAATCGGTCTTTGTCAGGTGCTGCATAACGCGGTCGAGTCCCAGCGCAATACCCCCGTGGGGCGGCGCACCAAACCGGAATGCGTCGAGCAAGAACCCGAACTTCTCTTGTGCTTCTTCTTCGGAGATTCCCATGACACCAAAGACGCGTTTTTGTACGTCTTCGCGGTGAATACGAATCGAACCGCCACCCAGCTCCGAACCGTTGCACACGATGTCGTAGGCGTAGGCGAGGGCCGAACCCGGGTCGGTGTCGAAGGTGTCGGCGAACTCGGGTTTGGGTCCGGTAAATGCGTGGTGCACAGCCGTCCACGCACCGGCACCGACCGCGACGTCACCGGATGCCACGGCTTCGGACGCCGGCTCAAACATGGGGGCGTCAACAACCCAGGTAAATGCGAAAACGTTCGGGTCGAGCAGGCCGAGACGGTTGCCGATTTCGACGCGTGCAGCTCCGAGGAGGGCACGGCTGGCTTTGGTTTCACCCGCGGCGAAGAAGGCGCAGTCTCCTGGTTTCGCACCAACAAGTTCGGCGAGCCCTGCCTGCTCGGCCTCCGAGAGGTTTTTGGCGACGGGGCCGCCGAGCGTGCCATCGTCGTTAAAGAGCACATAGGCGAGCCCGCGAGCTCCGCGCTGTTTTGCCCACTCCTGCCAGGCATCGAGTGCCTTGCGCGGCTGGCTGGCCCCACCCGGCATAACAACGGCGCCCACATACTCGGCCTGGAATACCCGGAAGGGGGTGTCAGCAAAGTAGTCGGTGGCCTCAACAAGTTCGAGCCCAAAACGCAGATCGGGTTTGTCGGAGCCGTACTTGGCCATCGCATCGGCGTACGTGATGCGCGGCAGCGGTGTTGCCACCTCGACTCCGATGGTTACCCACATCGCGCGGATGAGCGACTCCATCATTTCGATGACGTCTTCTTGGTCGACAAAAGCCATTTCAATGTCGAGCTGCGTGAACTCGGGCTGGCGGTCGGCACGGAAGTCTTCGTCGCGATAGCAGCGGGCGATCTGGTAATACTTCTCGACCCCACCGACCATGAGCAGCTGTTTAAAAAGCTGCGGGCTCTGCGGCAGCGCATACCAGCTGCCCGGATGCAGCCGTGCAGGCACGAGAAAGTCGCGGGCGCCCTCGGGGGTTGACCGGGTGAGCGTGGGGGTTTCGACCTCGGTGAACCCGCGGCCGTGCAGTTCATCACGAATAGCCTTGTTGACCTCGGAACGCAACCGCAGCGCTGCCGCGGGGCCGGAGCGACGCAGATCGAGATAGCGGTGCTTGAGCCGCACCTCTTCGCCCGCAGCATCGCCTTCGCCCGGTGCAGAAGACACGGCAAAGGGGAGGGCAGCCGACTCGTTGAGCACCGTCACCTCGGTGGCAATAAGCTCAATTTCTCCCGTGGGAAGGTGGTCGTTTTCGTTGCCTTCGGGGCGTCGGGAAACCTCGCCCGTCACCTGCAGCACAAACTCGCTGCGCAGCGGGTGGGCAACCTCTTCGTCACGAATAACGACCTGAGCGATGCCCGAAGCATCGCGCAGATCAATAAATGCGACTCCTCCGTGGTCACGACGACGATCAACCCACCCAGCCAGGGTGACGGTGTGACCGATGTGTTCGGCTCGCAGTGAGCCTGCCGTGTGAGTGCGGAGCACGAAAATTCCTCCTGATCGGGAGACAGATAACCCCGCTATTCTACGGGGCCTGTTGCAAGGATGCCCACACCGATAGAGTCATGGACAACGAACACTGTTGTCCGCCCCTGTCAGAAGGAATACTATGCTCTCGGCCATTACGCTTATGCCTCGCTTCGACTCCACGACACTGCCTGACATGACCGACATCTATGCGCAGGTGTTCTCGGGAACAACAAGCATCTTCATGCTGATTTTCTACGTGCTGCTGGTCATTGCCCTGTGGCGGGTCTTCACCAAGGCCGGTTACGCAGGAATCCTTGCGCTCATCCCCATCGTGAACGTCATCTTTCTGGTGAAGATCGCAGGAATGTCGGGGTGGTTCGCGCTGCTGTACCTCATTCCGATTGTCGGATGGGTGTTCAGCATCGTCGTCGCTATCAAACTGGGCGGTCGCTTTGGGAAGGGCGGAGTGTTCTCGTTCTTCCTGCTGTGGCTTCTGCCGATCATCGGATACTTCATCATCGGCTATGGCTCGGCTCGCTACAGCAAGGCTGCATAGTTCGGCCCTAGGCTAGACGGCATGCCTGCCGACCGACCTCACGCCGATCGACTGCACCTCGTTCGCCACGGAGAAGTGCACAATCCCGAACACATTCTCTATGGTCGTCTCCCCGACTATCACCTGAGCGTTGCCGGTCGTGCCATGGCACAGGCCGCCGCCGACCACCTCGCCGAACAGGGCCGCATCGTTACGGCACTGCGGTGTTCACCGCTGGAGCGCACACAGGAATCGGCCGAACCCTTCGCCGAGAAGTGGGGTCTGACACCCGTGCTCGATGAGCGCATTATCGAACCGTGGAATGCATTTGAAGGGCGCCGGATGTCACGTGCCCTGCGTAATCCTGTCAACTGGTGGCAGCTACGCAACCCACGCAAACCCAGCTGGGGTGAGCCCTATGTTGATATGGCGCAGCGCGTGCGCGAAGCTATGAACGAGGCGTGGGATGCGGCATCCGGCGGAGACATTGTTTTTGTTTCGCACCAGGCACCTATCTGGATTCAGCACCTGTATACGGCGGGTCTCAGGCTTCAGCACGATCCGCGCACGCGGCGCTGTGCGCTCTCGAGCATCACCTCGTTGGAGCGCGTCGGCGACAGCTGGCACGAAGTGGACTATGCCGAGCCCGCGGCATCCGGAATTGACCTGGGTGCCGTATAGCGCCCCAACCCTGATTGCAGACAAGACACAGAGCGCGCATAGGAAACCCGCGTACGATTCCCAGCGTGTTGTCACTTCATCGTCGCGTTCGTGCTGCCCTGGCCGTGGCGCTCGCTGCCGTACTGACCGTGGGAATTGCTGCGTGCACGCAAGACCCCGCAACGCAGCAGTATCTGGAGGGCGATAACAAGGGGTATATCGGCGCCAGCGGGCTGCGCGTTGAAGAAATTGCGGAGGCCGACCGCGGTAGCACGGTCGATTTTGGTGGCGTTCTCGAAGACGGCAGTGACTTTCGCAGCGAAGAGCACGCGGGCAATGTGCTTGTGGTGAACTTTTGGTACGCGGCCTGTGGCCCCTGTCGGGTTGAGGCGAAAGATCTCGAAGCCGTGTGGCAGGAGTACAGCGACGACGACGTCACATTCGTGGGTATTAACACCTATGACCAGGCTGATACGGCGCGTGCTTTTGCGGATGAATACGGCGTGACCTATCCAAGCATCATCGACGTCAACACGGGCGATGCCAAGCTGGCCTTCGCCGCGGCAACGCCTATTCAGGCCACCCCGACCACACTTGTGCTTGACCGTGACGGCCGCGTGGCAGCCCGCATTATTGGGCAGCTGCAAGAGGCATCGATTCTTTCGACCCTGGTGAAAGACCTGCTTGCGGAGACCACGTGAACGTTGATGCGCTCGTGGGCGCCGGCACACTGTGGCTGGCTGTTCCCGTCGCGGTGCTGGCGGGGCTGATCTCTTTTCTTTCCCCCTGCGTGCTGCCGCTTGTTCCCGGCTACCTCGGTTATTTAGGCGGTTCAGTTTCGGCTCGTTCCCACCCGGATGCTGCGGGCGCTGCGCCGTCGCAGAAGGGCGACCGTGGGCGGCTGGTCGGCGCAGTTTTGCTGTTTATCGCCGGTTTTGCGGCCGTGTTCATCGCGCTAACCATCGTGGGCGGCACGGCAGGCATGTTTTTCTTGCGGTGGGGTGACCTCATCACCCGTATTCTGGGCGCAGTAATTATTGTTATGGGCCTGGCGTTTATTGGGCTTTTCGGTTTTGCTCAGCGCACGATTCGGTGGAATGCCTCGGGCAGAACAGGTCTGGCGGGCGCAGCACTGTTGGGTGTGGCGTTGGGTATTGGGTGGACGCCGTGTATCGGACCGACGCTGACCGCGATTGTGGGCGTAGCATGGAATTTGGGTGACCCGTGGCGGGCCGGACTCCTCGGCGCTGCATACTCACTGGGGTTAGGTTTGCCCTTTTTGTTCCTCGCATTCGGGTTCGGCTGGGCTACGCGCTCGGTCGGATTCTTGCGCCGCCACATTCGCACCATCAACGTGATCGGTGGCGTGCTGCTTATTCTCTTGGGAGTTTTGATGGTGACCGGGGTATGGACCGATGTGATGTCTCGCCTGGGGGCGGTGATGAGCAGTGTCGAACTCCCGCTCTAAAAACCCACAGCGCTCGGTAGTGGCCGATGATACGCAGGGGGCAGACCCACGCCGCCCGGCTGACTATGTTGACCGTGGTGGTTCGGCACCAGCGGAGGCCGTATCGCCCGCTCTGGGCTTCGTAGGCTGGCTGCGATGGGGGTGGCGTCAGCTGACCTCGATGCGGACGGCACTTGTTCTGCTGCTCATTCTTGCGATTGCTGCGATTCCTGGTTCGCTTTTTCCTCAGCGGATGGCCGACCCCAACGGTGTGACGCAGTGGAAGACCGATAATCCCGATCTTTTCCCGATTCTCGACGCCCTGCAACTATTCGACGTGTACCTGTCGGTCTGGTTCTCGGCGATCTACCTGCTGCTGTTTTTGTCGCTGATCGGCTGCGTGCTTCCGCGTGTGAAGCACCACCTGAAGGCACTGCGTACGCAGCCACCACGCACGCCTGTTCGCCTCCAGCGGCTGGCCGATAGCGCCGCCGTTACCCACGATGTTGCTGCATCGCCCGCTCAGGCAGCCGAGCGCTCGGTCGAGCTCGCCCAGGGCCAGCTGCGCAAGCTCGGCTACCGTGTGCACCGCTACGACGGCCGCGGCCAGTGGTCGGTATCGGCCGAGCGCGGTTATGCACGCGAGACGGGAAACCTGATGTTTCACCTCGCTCTGCTAGGAATCCTCGTGACGGTGGCAGCCGGTGGCGGCTATGCCTATACCGGTCAGCGGGTGATGACCGAGGGCGAGACTTTTGTGAATACGCTGCTTGATTACTCTTCGATGAACAAGGGGCGTTTTGTGGGCGAGGGATCGCTGGCTCCGTACGCCATGACGCTCGACAAGTTCGATGTGACCTATGAACCCTTTGGTGAGGCAGGGTCGGGGCAGGCCGGAAACTTCGAAGCCCATGTCACACTCAAAGAACCGGATGGTTCTTCGCGGCAAGAATCGGTGCGCGTCAACCATCCACTGAGTGTTGATGGTGACCGCGTGTATTTGCTCGGCAACGGCTATGCCCCCACCATTACGGTGCGCAATGCGGCCGATGATGTCGTGTTTACCGGGCCCGTGCCGTTCTTGCCGCAGGACGCCAATATGACCTCGCTCGGTGTGCTCAAAATCACCGACGGAATGCCTGAACAGTTGGGCATGGTCGGGTTCTTCTACCCGACGCAGGTGCAGCGTCAAGATGGTGCCTATGCCTCGTTGTATGGCGACCTCATTAACCCTGTGCTGACGCTCGATGTCTACGAAGGCGATCTGGGCATTGATGACGGCACGCCCCGCTCGGTGTATGTGCTCGACACGACAGAGATGACCAAGCTCACGGGGCGCGACACCGATGGCGAGTCGATCGAACTGGCACCGGGAGAAACCACCGAGCTACCCCATGGCCTCGGCACGATCACGTTTGACGACACCTCGCCAGAGGGCGCAACAGACCTTAGTCAGTCGGTGAAGCGGTTCGCCTCGCTGCAGATTCACCACGACGCATCGGCTGTATGGGTACTTGTTTTTTCTGTGCTCGCTGTCGCGGGCTTGTTGCTGGCCCTGTTTGTTCCGCGCCGCCGTATGTGGGTAAAAGCACAGGAAGAAGACGGCCGGATGCGGGTGGAATACGCCGGTCTTGCCCGCGGCGACGACCCGACACTCGCCGGTGCCGTGCAGTCGCTGCTCGACGCCCATACGCGCGAAATGGCAGCTGCCGGAATTCTCGCGACACAGGCCGACGACGACAGCGCAACCACCCCCACTCTTTCTTCGCAAGCATCACGAAAGTAGGCTGAAATCATGGATCTTGATTCGCTCTCGGTACTGATGATCTGGACCGCTATTGCGATCTATGTGGGTGCCTTTATCTGCTTTGCCTTCGACCTTGCGCGGCGCTCACAAGTGGCATCCGATGAAAAGCTTGCGCAGCCCGAGCTCGTTCTGGCCGGGGCTGGCGCTGGTGCGGCGGCCAGCGCCAGCGCAGGTACGGGCGTTGGGGCGGTATCTCCCACGCAGGGCGCTGCGGCACGTTTTGTGATGGCGCGCGTGGGTATGGCGCTGACGGTGCTGGGTTTTGCTTTTCACCTGGGCGCCACGATTTTGCGCGGTATTGCGGCCGAGCGAGTGCCGTGGTCGAATAACTACGAGTTTGCGATGACGGGCACCGTGCTCATCATTGCCGTTTATGTTGCCGTCAACATCAAGCTTGATCTGCGCTATCTCGGCACGTTCATCATGGGCCTCATGGTGGTGCTGCTGGGCGGAGCGACGCTGACTTTCTATGTTGAGGTGGCGCCGCTGTCTGATCCGCTCAAGAGCGCATGGCTCGTTATCCACGTTTTTGTGGCATCGCTCAGCACCGCATTCTTTGCCCTCTCGTGCGCGCTATCGGCCCTGCAGCTCATGCAATCGCGTCGCGAGCGTTTTGTGGCCGAGGGCAGCGGAAAAAACCGGATGCGGTTCTTGACGACTCTGCCCGATGCCGAACGGCTCGAGGCTCTGGCCTACCGTTTCGCGACGATCGGGTTTATTCTTTGGACCTTCACCTTGATCGCCGGGTCGATTTGGGCGCAAGACGCCTGGGGGCGCTACTGGGGCTTCGACGTAAAAGAAACCTGGACGTTTATTATCTGGGTGCTGTATGCCGGATACATTCACGCGCGCGCGACGCGGGGCTGGCGAGGCAACCGCGCCGCCTGGCTGTCGATCGTGGGCTTTAGTGCCGTGATCTTCAACTTCTCGATAGTCAACATTTTCTTTAAAGGGCTGCACGCCTACTCAGGCCTCAACTGACGCGGCACGCGCCAACCCGCGAGCGGAGGTGGTGCGTTGCAGCGCTGTCGCGATGATCGTGACGATGAGCGATAGCACCGCCCACACCATTAGACCCACGAGGGCGCGCGAGGCCCCGGTTTCTCCCAGCAGTGCCGTGAGCGCTGGCGCAGTCGGCAGGGCCTGTGCCACACCAACCAGCCATGCAGGAACGGTCGAGAGAATGCCGGTGCCGGTTGCCACGGTGGCAGCCAGCGCGGCAATCCATCGCCCTGCACCCCCAAAGACGGCGACGAGCGCCTGGTGCACGGCAGCAAAAGCGATGCCGGTGACAGCGGCGATGCCGGCAAATGTCCACCAGTGAGCGGCCGAGTAGTCGGCAACAAACTGCACGACAAGAGCAACCAGCACGCCCTGTGCTGCGCCGAGGACGGCGGCCGGTGCAAAGGAGCGCAGTGCGAGCGCGGTAGAAGAGCGGCGTGACGTGAGAGTGTGGGCGCTCACTGCACGCAGGGCAATAAACGAGGCCAAGCCGCCCAGCCACAGGGCAACAGCGGCAAGCAGCGGAATAGTTGTGGCACTAAACATCGACTCATCGCCGCTCGTGGCCTCAACAGGAGACGCTACGGCCGAGGCGATGCTCTGTGACTGGTCGTCGGTGAAGCGGGGGAGCTTGCTGGCCGCCTCACCGAGCCCTGCGGCTAGCTCGCTCGTGCCGGTGGAAAGTTCGTCAAGGCCCGCACTCAGTTCGGTGGCGCCTTCTGCTAGTTCACCGGCGCCGCTGCTGAGCTGGCTGGCACCGGAGCCCAGTGCGCGGGCACCGGTGGCGCTCTGGTCTACACCATCGCCGAGCTGTGAAATACCGCTGGACAAACTGCTGGCCGCTTCTGCAGCCGTCTCCATCTGGCCGGCAAGGGTCGCCGAGGCCTCGGTGTCGAAGGTGCCCAGGCCGCTAGCCACGCCGTCGGCGGTGCCCGCGGCGATATATGCCGGTTCGACAATGCCGCCGGTGGTTTCGGCGACACCGGCAAGTTGCATGCAGAACTCCATCGCATCCGGGCCCAGGGCAAAGCACTGCTCGGCCAGTTCTCCCAAGCTCGTGGCAGCACCCGCCAACGACTCGGCCACGGAGGCCGAAGTGGTTGCGGCGGCACTGGCGGCACCGCTCAACTCGGCCGGAACCAGCCCGTTTTCACGCAGCGCGGTGGCTCCTTCGGCCAGGCCGGTACCGAGTTGGCTGGCACCGTCTGCGGCATCCGAAGCCCCCGTACTGATCTGATCTAGGCCCTCTGCCAGCGCGCCTGCCCCCGAGGCTACTTCGGCCGCGCCATCAGAAAGCTGCGTAGCGCCCTCGGGTAACTGACCGGCACCGTCGGCAGCATCGCGGCTGCCGGATGCAAGCTGATCAGCACCGTCAGCGGCCTCATCGATGCTGTCGCCCAGGGTTGTAAAGTTCACCAGCACGTTGTCGATGGTGGCCTCGGCCAGTTCGCTGTTGAGCGCACTGGTCGCTGCCTGCGCAATCTGCGAGGTGAGCAGCGAGTCGGCGATGCGCCCATCGGGGGCGGAATCGACCGTGATAGTAGCTGTCGTGGGGCTCTTTTCGGGTTCGCTGATGGCCTGGGAACCGGAGGTAGCGGCAGCCGAGAAGTTTTCGGGAATCGTCACAATCGCCTGGTAGGTGCCATCAGAGAGGCCCTCGGCGGCGTCATCGGCATTGGAGATCACCCAGTCGAGGTTTGAGTCGATATCGTCGGAACCTTCAACGAGGCCCGCTGCCAGTTGGCGACCCAGCGGCACAAGCTGGTCATCAAGGGTGACCGGTTCATCGAGATTGACGATCGCGGCCGACATCGAGTCGAGGCGCTGGTCGGGTGATTGCAGAGCGAACACGAGAATGCCGCCAATGAGTGCCGGCAAAAGCAGCACTCCCAGCAGCGTCAGCCAGGTGACGGGTCGGTGTGAACGGGCGCGTTCCATAGTCATACGGTTACCTTTGCCGGGTGGTGAGACGAGGCGTCGTCGGGGGATGAAAAAGAGCTGGTGCGGCGGCGGTGCAGCGCGGTGAGATCGAGCAGTTCGCTGTCGTGCCAGCCGGCCTGCGCAAGCGCTGCGCGCGCCTGGTCGGCGTTTTGTGCAGTGGCAATAATGGTGAGCGGGCCGCGTTCGCTGCTACCCGTACGGGCATCACGCAGACGAGCACAATGCTGGTCGCGGGCTGCCGACGCAGGGATATCGATGTCGGTGACGACCACCACGCGCGGATTGCCGCGTAATGCTTCGCGCAGTTGGGCTGCAGCGTCGCTAGAAGCCAGTGCGGCAAAACCGACGGTGCGACGAACGGTCGATGCGCGCGTGGGCACAATGTGCGAGTCCACACGAAGGTCTCCGGACGTGGGGCGTGAGCGCCCCGCGACCGTAAGTGCCAACAGGGATCGTTCGTGCTCCGAGCCGGTAATCACCAGTGCCCGACCGGGTGCTACCCGCAGGTGCGGCACAACAATATCGCGGGCCGTGGTAGCAACCACCAGGTTGTCGGCGGCCACCGCCGATCCATCACCGGGCCATCCGCTGAGCGAACGCTCATGCTCCACGGCTTCCCCTTCAATATCCACGTGTGGTAGCAGGCGTGACAGCCAGGCGGGGAGCCACCAGGCGTGGCGGCCCAGAATGGTCATGAGCGCAGGAATAAGCGTCATACGCACAAGGAAGGCATCGATCGCGATTCCTGTCGCCAAGCCCAGCGCGATCGGTTTCAGCGACGAATCACCCTCGGGCACGAACGCTACAAACACCGCGAACATGATGAGCGCGGCCGCCGTAACAACACGGGCGGTGCTGGCAAAGCCGGTGCGCACGGCGCGGCGAGCGGCACGATGAGCAGCATCCGGGCCCTGTAAGCGTTCGTTGTCGTGCACGAAATCTTCACGCATGCGCGAGACCAAAAACACCTGGTAGTCCATGGCGAGACCAAACAGCACACCCATGAGCACAATCGGCATAAAGCTGATGACAGGACCTACCCGAGTCACCTGCAGGGCATCGGCAAACCAGCCCCATTCGAATACCGCCGCAACAACACCAAAGGCCGCGACAATCGACAGCAGATAACCGAGCGCCGCAGTGACAGGAACCCATATCGAGCGGAACACGATGGCCAAAAGAATGAGCGAGAGCCCGATCACGAAGGCGCCGAATGGAAAGAGCGCGGCACCCAACTGATCAGAAATATCGATCGCGACAGCTGTGTATCCGGTCACACTCAGATCAATGCCGTAGTCATTCAGCCACGCGTCGTGGTGGGAGCGCAGTTCGCGCACGAGATCGGCTGTTTCTGGGGCATCCGGGGCCGTGGTCGGAATGATCTGAACAATGCCGGTGTCTGCGTTTTCATTGGGCGTGGCAAGAGCAACCCGGTCAACCCCCGGAATAGCTTCGACCTCGCGTTGCAGATCGGCCATCAAGCCGAGCGGATCGGTGGAGGTGACAATGGTGCCGGTCAGAATCAGCGGACCATTAAAACCTGGGCCAAACTGTTCGGCAGTGAGGTCGTAGCTGATGCGGGCCTCAGAGTCGGCGGGCAGCATGCCCGCATTGGGGAGCGCCAGTTGCAGGCTCGCTGCGGGGATGGCCAGCGCGCCCAGGCCCGCAATAACTGCGGCAGCAGCCAGAACCGGATGCTTGGTAACACCGCGCACCCAGCGGGCTGAAGCGCTCATACGTGGCTCAGTTTCTGGTTGCGTTTGTGCCTGCGCGCCGGTGTTCTTCGTGTTCTTTGCGTTCTTTGCGTGACGCTTTTTACCCGCCACTCGATGGCCCAAGAACCCAAGAAATGCTGGCGTGAGGGTGACGGCAATTGCCACGGCAATGGCGACGGCAACCGAAGCTGCGATACCCATCGTGGTGAGGAAGGGAATACCAGCAAAACCCAAACCGATCAGCGCAATGAGTACCGTAACACCGGCAAAAACGACGGCCGAGCCCGCCGTGCCCGTAGCCTGTGCTGCCGACTCCTCGGGGTCGGTGCCGGAGCGCACCTGGTCTTGATGACGCGAAACAATGAACAGCGCATAATCGATCCCGACCGCGAGCCCCAGCATGAGTGCGAGAAGCGGGGTCGTCGACGACACGGTGGCGAAGGCGGTGGCAATAAAGATGGCGGCCATCGATATCCCCACGCCAATGATGGCGGTGATTAGCGGCAGCCCGGCAACAACAAACGACCGGAACGTGACGATCAGCACGATGAGGGCAATGATGAGCCCAACCGCTTCGATGAGGCTCACGCCAGGAATAGAGGTGGCAAACAGGTCGCCCCCCAGGGCTGTTTGTGCGCCGGCGGGGAGTTGATCGCGCAGGGCTTCGCTGATGGAGTGCAGTGCGTCGGTGCTCTCTTCGGGAACATCAAAGCCCTGGCCGTCGAACTGCAGGCGAATGATGGCAGCGGTTTCGGCATCGTTGAGCATGCCGTCGACCATTTCGTCGAAGGGCGAAGTGGCCGAGAGTACTCCGTCGAGCGCGCCCAGTTCATCAACAACACTGTCGATCGGTGCGCGATAGGCGGCGTCGGTGATGGTGTCTCCCTCGGCGGCAACAACAAGAATTTGTGCGCTTGTGCCGCTCACCTGCGGAAACGTACGACTGAGCTGTTCGAGGCCCGCCTGCGACTCGGTGCCGGGAATCGAGAAGGTGTTGTCGGTTCCCTTATTGAACGCTAGGGCTCCGCCCCCGGCAATGCCCAGCACGAGCAGCCACGCGATGAGAACGCGCCACGGGTGCCGGTACGACCAGCGGCCAAGGGAATACAGGAGTGCAGACAAAGGGGTTCCTCCGAGAGCGGTTGGATACACAGATGTATCCGATACACCTCTGTATCGTAATGGTTACACGACAGCCGACTCTGTGTGCCGGGTGAGAGTTCCTTGCCGCGCCGTGGCAGAGTTAGCGCAGGAGGTGACAGTAGTGTCGACATCAACACGCAGCCGTGAAAATACGCGGGCGCGGCTTTTGGAGGCCGCAGCGCTCGTATTCGCCGAGGTCGGACTCGACGGCGCGAGTGTCGAGGCAGTCTGCGAACGGGCTGGTTTTACCCGCGGTGCGTTCTATTCCAACTTTGCATCGAAAGACCAACTTTTTCTCGAACTTGCCACGAGCGTGGCAGAAGCGCGGCTTGCATCCGTGGCCGCACGGGTGACCGAACTGGCCTCACAGGGCGTGCTCGACACCAGCGACCCGGTCACGCTCGTGCAACAGGTGATGGACTCGGCCGGTGACGACCGGCTCAGCATCATGCTGCTCAGTGAAATCCGCATTCGTGCTCTGCGTGATCCTGCATTCGGCAATGCGTATCTGGCGCAAGAGTCGGCTTTGATCGACAGCATCGCGGCGATCATCGGTCGCGTCACGGATGGCGGCACCATCGGCATCGGAATGGATGCACGAACCGCCGCGCGACTACTCAGCATTATTTGGGAGGGCACCACGGTGCGCGGAGCCATGGCGGGCCTCGACGACGATCAGCTTCGCCAGGCAGGCAGCCGCGAACTCGGCCGCATGGTCGAACTACTCGTTACCCGCGCTGACTGAGCACCGCGTAGCAGCGGCGCACACGATCAAGCCACCACTGCCGCCGATCGGCCGGGGCAGCAAGACGGCGCAGGGCGGCGGCATCCGGAATCACCCGCTGGGTCGAAACATAACCGGCAATGGGCCGTGCCGGGGCAAGGTCGTCGGCCATGAGCGCGGCCGTACCTAAACCGCAGTCGCCCGCCAACTGCGGCAGTGAGGCAGCCAGGCCCGCACCCAAAGAGAGCCCGACCGCCGTGTCGAGAGCACTAGAAACCACCACGGGCAGCCCTGCCTCAGCAACAATGCGCAGCGCAGCATCGATTCCGCCGAGCGGCTGCGCCTTAATCACAAGCAGATCGGCGGCTTCGGCCCGGGCAACTGCCAGTGGGTCTGCCGCTTTACGCACGCTCTCATCTGCGGCAATCAGAATGCCCGTGGGGTGAATACGCGCCCGCACTGCGGCCAGTTCGGGCACCGAAGCACACGGCTGCTCCACATATTCCAGGTCATACTCGACCAGCCGCGAAATGGCTCGCTCGGCCTCATCGACCGACCACCCGCCATTCGCGTCGATGCGAATACGACCCGCGGGGCCCATCACCTCGCGCACGGCAGCCACCCGCGCGATATCGTCATCGAGGTTCTGACCGCGCTCGGCTACCTTGACTTTCGCGGTGCGACAGCCGTCAAAACGTGCGAGCACGTCGGGTACCGACTGCGCTGCAACTGCCGGAACCGTGGCGTTGACCCGGATGCTGTCGCGAAAACTGTGTGGTCGTGGCTGTGTGGCATCGCTCATCGCTGCCTGTAGCCACACAGCTGCCTCACGGTCGTCGTATTCCACAAAAGGTGAGAACTCTGCCCAGCCATAGGGTCCCTCAAAGACAACAGCTTCGCGCACTGTCACGCCGCGAAACCGCGTGTTCATGGGCAGGGCAACCACGTGTGCCGCGGACACCAGGTCGTCGAGTGTCATGGTCGGCGGGGTGGCGGGCGAGAAGGCAGGCATGTACCCATCTTGCTCTGGCTCGCACAAGAACGCCCGTATACAGGCGGTGCCGCTTAGGGTGGATGCTGTGAGTGACGCATCCGTTTCTGAACTGTTCGATCCTGCGCAGTGGGTTCTTGCGCCCGGCGCCGAGGCGTTTACCGATATCACGGCGCATGTTTCGCAGGATGGCCGTATTGCCCGTATTGCTTTTGATCGCCCCGAGGTGCGCAATGCCTTTCGGCCGCACACGGTCGACGAACTGTACCGTGCACTGGATGCAGCCCGGCAAGACCCGCGCATTGGCGTGGTGCTGCTGACCGGTAATGGTCCAAGCCCCAAAGACGGCGGCTGGGCGTTTTGTTCGGGTGGTGACCAGCGTATTCGCGGGCGCGATGGCTATAAATACAGCGACGACGAGACGCAGGTTCACGACACGGCGCGCGCGGGTCGCCTGCACATTCTTGAGGTGCAGCGGCTGATCCGGTTTATGCCGAAGGTGGTTATTGCGGTTGTGCCGGGGTGGGCTGCCGGAGGAGGCCACTCTTTGCATGTGGTGTGCGATTTGACGATTGCGAGCGCCGAGCATGCCCGGTTTAAGCAGACCGATGCCGATGTGGGCAGTTTTGATGCCGGCTATGGCTCGGCTTATATGGCGCGGCAGACGGGGCAGAAGTTTGCGCGCGAAGTGTTTTTTCTCGCCGAAGAGTATTCGGCGCAGCGTGCCTACGAGGCAGGGGCTGTGAACCGTGTGGTGCCGCATGCCGACCTCGAGACCGAGGCGATTGCGATGGCAGAGACAGTGCTGGGTAAGTCGCCGACGGCTATTCGCATGCTCAAATTTGCTTTTAACGCCGTCGATGATGGGCTCGTGGGGCAGCAGGTTTTTGCCGGTGAGGCTACGCGTCTGGCCTACGGAACCGATGAGGCCGTAGAGGGCCGCGACTCTTTTCTGCAAAAACGCGACCCCGACTGGTCGGCTTTTCCGTACCACTTTTAATGTGATGAAGTTCCGGATGCTGCACCACCCCGCCCGCTCTCTGTGTTCGGCCGCTACCCGCCCGGGTGGTCGGCGATGACCCGGTGGGCGCGCAGCGAAACGACCGACGACCCGGTTGCGTTGACGCGCCGCATTCGGGAAGCGATGGATGGCGGCGACCCGGTGCTGCTGGGCGGAGCGCCGGATGACCGGCTGCGGGTGGCTCATGATGTTGCCGCGGTGGTGGCGACTTCGGGTTCGACGGGTGTGCCCAAAAAGGTGGCGCTCAGTGCTCGGGCGCTGCAGGCCAGTGCTGCGGCCACGGCGGCCACGATCGGTGCCGGGCAATGGATGCTGGCGCTGCCCACCCAGTATGTGGCGGGGCTTCAGGTAGTGGTGCGGTCGCTGTTGACCAACAAAATTCCGGTACCCCTTGAGGGGCCGCTGCGTCCCGATAGCTTTGTGACCGCCACGCAGCGTGCGGTTCGTGAGGCTTTCGGTGCGCCCACTTTCACGTCGCTCGTGCCAGCGCAGTTGGGACTGCTGGTCGACGCCGCAGAAGACGCCGATACCGGAGAACCTGTTCGCCAGGCACTGCACGCGTATCAGGCGATTCTTGTTGGCGGACAGTCGACTCCGGCGAGCCTTGCTGAGCGTGCCCACAGGCTGGGCGCCCGGATTGTGCGCACCTATGGTTCGAGCGAAACCGCGGGTGGCTGTGTTTACGATGGGCAGCCGCTACCGGGTGTATCGGTGCGGGTGGTCGATGGCGAACTGCAGTTGAGTGGCCCCATGCTCGCCGAAGGCTACGTCGATGACCCCCAGCAGACGGCAGAGCATTTTGTGCGCGACGCTGGCCGACGCTGGTACCGCACGGGCGACAGCGGCGACTATGAGGCAGGCACGGTGCGGGTGACCGGACGCCGTGATCGAGTATTTATTACCGGCGGCACGAACGTGTCTCTTGACCGAGTAGAAAACGTGGTGCGTAGCATCCGGCATGGTGCTGATGCCGTTGTTGTGGCGCTACCGCATGAGCGGTGGGGGCAGTGCTGCGTGATCGTTACCGACCGCCATGGTGACGCCGCGGCCGGGCTCTTTCAGCAGGCGCGCGAGGCCGTTGCCGAACAGCTCGGCAAACCTGCCCGCCCCACCCGGCTGCTGACTCTCGACCCGTTACCGCGCCTGGTTTCGGGTAAACCCGACCGCGAGGCCATCACCGAATGGGCCCTGCGAGTGAGCACACATACATCGCAAGAACGATGACTCCGCACACTTGTGCGCGTAGCGTGACAGTGTGAACATTCCTCCTCGTCCGCGATATTTCGCGATCGAAGTGGCCGCCGGCGCCGTAGCACTCGTGCTGTCGGTCGCGGTTGATCTGGTGTTCCTTAGCGACATGGGCGGCTGGGTGCCGCCATCGGTGGCGCTGACCGCATCGATCATTGTTGCCGTCATTATGTGGGCGAGTGCCACTATTGCGCGCTGGATGCCGCATGTTGCTCTTACCGCAGCCTGGGGCGGTGCCGTGCTGCAAATGGGTGTGGGGCTGTGGCCCATGGTGAGCAATCTCGCCGTCTTGGGGGTGCTGTTTGCTACGGCCGCGTGGGGAAGCCGCCGCGTCATGACCCTGGGTGGTATTTCGGCCCTGGTGGGTGGGCTCATCGCCGGTATGTATTCGGCACTGCGGCCCGGAGCCCTCATCGACGACGACCTGTGGCATGTGCGCGTTGTTGTTTTGGGCGGGTTTTTGTCGGCCCTGTTTATTGCGGCGCTGATTATTTCATGGGGTAGCGGTCTGCTGTGGCGCCTCGTGCGACACGGGCGGGCAACACGCGAAGCCCAGGTGCGGGCCGAAGCGCTCGCGGCATCTGAGGCAGAAAGGTCGCGCATCGCCCGCGATATGCACGACGTTGTTGCGCACTCTCTCGCCGTGGTTATTGCGCAGGCCGACGGTGCACGGTATGTGGCCACACAGAATCCGGATGCCGCGACAGCGGCCCTCACGACGATTGCCACGACCGCGCGCAGCGCACTTGCCGATGTGCGCACCCTGCTTACACAGCTGCGGCATCGTCAGGCGGTGGGTCCTCAACCGATGCTCGTTGATCTTGACGAACTGTTTCAGCAGGTGACCGACAGCGGCCGTGAGCTGGCCGTCACAGTCGAGCCCGAAGCGCCCGGCGAACCCGCCGCTGCGCTCCAGATGGCCGTATACCGCATCGTGCAAGAGGCGCTTACCAATGCGCTGCGTCACGGTAGCGATACCGCTCCCATCACTGTTCGGCTTGCGTGGTGGGCTGATGCGGTCGACATTGTCGTCGCTAACCCTGTGGCCGCGAACTCTGGTGTATCGCGCGGCCGTGGTGCAGACAGCGATGCAGTGGGGCATGGAATCATTGGAATGACAGAGCGCGCACAGTTGGTGGGCGGAACACTGACGACCGAACGCCGCGACAATACTTTTGTCGTGACGGCCCGAATACCCGTGGGGAGCAGCGAATGATTCGAGTGGTGCTCGTCGATGACCAGGCACTGTTTCGCGCAGGCATCCGGATGCTTGTCGACTCCCAATCCGATATGCAGGTGGTCGGTGAAGCCGACAACGGTCAGGAAGCCCTCGCTGTCGTTGCAGAGGTGCGTCCCGACGTGGCCATGATGGACATTCGGATGCCGGTCATGGACGGAATCGCCGCGACAACGGCACTACTCAGTAGGCCCAACCCGCCACGCATCATCATGCTCACCACGTTTGACCTCGACGAGGCAGCCGCCCGTGCCATTCGTGGGGGAGCGAGCGGCTTTGTGCTCAAGGATGCCGACCCAGAATTTGTGCTCGCCGCTATCCGTACCGTGCATGCGGGCTCGGCCGTGATCGCCGCCGCCGCCACGCACGACCTATTTGGGCACTTCGCTGAACCCGAAACAGCTGTTCCGGAAGCATTCCACGACCTCACCGAGCGGGAACGAGAAATCTTCGCGCTCGCCGCACGAGGTTTGTCGAATACAGAGATCGCTGACAAGGAATTTTTGTCGGAGGCGACGGTAAAAACGCACATCAGCAGGATTCTCAATAAGCTCGGCTTGCGCGACAGGGTGCAACTGGTTGTGTTTGCTTTTGACCATGGGCTCACCACAAACCCTTAGGCTCGCAGTATGAGACTCGTGCCAGCTTTTGTGATCGATGCGGTTCTGGTGATCATTTTTGCTGTGCTGGGCCGAGCCTCGCATAACGAAGAGCCGTGGATGTTTTGGCTGACGGCATGGCCGTTCTTGGTGGCGCTTGTTCTCGCCTATGCGGTTGCGCTGCTGCTGGTGCGCGGCCGGAAACAGCCGTGGACGCTCACCTGGGGTGCGGTGACATGGTTTGTGACGGTCGTGGGCGGCATGCTGGTGCGCATTGCCTCGGGCGACACCGCCCAGCTTCCGTTTGTGCTGGTGGCCACAGCAACCTTGGCGCTTTTCTTGGTGGGCTGGCGGTTGATCGTATTCGGCATTCGCGCGTCACGCCGCCGCCAAGCCGCTCAGCGCGGAGACTGAGCGGCCAACCGCATGGCGGGAGTAATCTCGCGCCGCACCCATGTGAAGGCAAAGCGGCGATCGTAGCCGCGCGAACACGTGGCACACGAGGTATCACGGGTGGGGCGGCGGTGCCGAAAAACCGTGTGCCCGTCGGGGCATGTTCCTACCCACGGCGCGAGTTCGGTGGCTGTCTCGCCATGGTGTGTCGTGCCACCGATATAGCCGATCTCGGCGGCAATGCGCTTCCACGTCGGGCCGTGACCGGCGGCATGGCCTGCCAGGGCGTGAGCCACCTCATGCAGAAGCACCTGGTGAATCTCGTCGTCACTAAAACGTGCCGCGAGATAGCGCGATACGGTGATGCGGCGGTCCACGTAGTTGCACAGTCCCGCACGCCGTTTAGCGTGGTCGAAGTCGAAGCTCCAGGTGTCGTCGAGATATAACCGGAGCAGGGCGTCGGCCCAGGTGCGCACACGGTCAAGATCGGCCATAGTGACGAAGCTAGCTCATAAGCGACGAGGCTAGCCCAAAAGAACCGAGTCGAGCGCTGCGGAACCCTCGTCGGAGCGTCGTCGCTCCACTGCTTCTATGGCCAGCAGCACCGATTCGAGCGCTGCGGAGTCGGCACCCGTTTCTTGTCGCAAAAACAGTGTGCGTTTAAAGCTTTCGCGCGCCTGTTCCCAGTCACCCGCTTCATAGGCGTTCTTTCCGTGGTGCTGGTGCGCAAAAGCCGCGATACCGAGCCAGCCCTGGCCCTCTGCCTCCTCGGCTACGTGGAACAGAATCTGGTCGGCGTGCTCGTGTCGACCCTGAAACTGCAGCACGGTGGCGTGCAGCACCCGCGCCCGCAGAAGGTCTTTTCGGGTGCCGGCCATGCGGGCTAACCGCACCGTTTCTTCCGACAGTGCCTGGGCCTCGTCCAGACGCTGGAGCACCTTCAAGAGCCATACGCGTTCGAGCAGGGCGGGCAGGCTGCGCTGCGAAGAAATTTCATCCAAACGCGACTGACATGCTTCGGGGTCGACGATCTCTCGCAGAGTTGTACTGTCGTATCCCAGAATCTCGCTCACGCCTGCTCCTTCTGTGCTTGCCTATCCAGTGTGCCCCCTCTAGCTCAGAACAGGCGACGGCACGCCCTGCGCCACGGTCGTGATGCTCGCGCCACGGATCAGCAGCATCCGGATGCATGTGAATATATACGTGTTTTCCACATACCTGACGTATTCGTTTACCGAACGAACAAAGTCTTGCGACTCTTTGTTAGAGCCGAACGCGCCCCCCGACGGAATCCCTCTGGAGTCCGTGCGTTCGGCATCAAACCTCACCGCGGAGTGTGCAAAAGCTGCGCACTCCTTTGCTCTTGCACACTCCGCGGATCGCACGGAACAAAGGAGTCATCGTGTCCGAATCCCCCCAGGTGTCGCGTACCGCGCGCCGCGTGCTCCCGGCAGTTGTCGCCGCCGGAGCACTCGCCGTATCGGGAGCCCTCATTCCCGCCACGGCCGCACAGGCACAACAGGACGACGAAACAACGACGCTCAACGGGTACCGCAACGTTGGCTACTGGGGTCAGTGGAGCGCCGGAAGCGACGACCTCACCCTCGGCGCACTCTTCGCCGACGGCACACTCGGGGCCTCACTCACACACCTGAACTACTCATTCGGCAACGTTGCAGGAAGCCAAGAAGACCTCGACATCGCCCGTGATGCCGGAGCCCAAGGCCTCGACAATGTCGACCCCTACACCTGCTTCATCTCGGACGCACCGAATGACGGCCCCGCAGGCACCCGTGCCGGAGGCGATGCAGAACAAGACTTCTTGCGGGCGTACTCCGCCGAAGAATCGGTGCTGGGTATCGCCGACACCGCTGACCAGCCGCTGGCGGGCGCCATGAACCAGGTTGCCCAGCTCAAACGCCTCAACCCCGACCTCAAGGTGCTCGTATCGCTCGGCGGATGGACCTGGTCACACTCCTTCTCGACCGCCGTCTCGACACCCGAAAACCGTACGGCACTCGTGCAGTCGTGCATCGACCTGTACATCGACGGAAACCTGCCGGAGATCGACGGGCGCGGCGGCGATGGCGCAGCATCCGGCATCTTTGACGGCTTCGACCTCGACTGGGAGTGGCCGGGAGCCCCCGATTGGTCACAAGAGGTCGGCAACGTGGTCGACGAAGAAAATGACCGCGCCAACTTCTTGGCATTCGTGAAAGAACTGCGCGAAGCGCTCGACGCGAAGGGCGCAGCCAACGACAAGCTCTACGAGCTGTCGGCATTCCTTCCAGCCAGCCCCGGAGTCATCACCGCCGGTGGCTGGAACGACCCCGAACTGTGGGAGTACCTCGACTTCGGCAACCTGCAGGGCTACGACCTGTGGGGCACGTGGGACCCGATGACCGGACACCAGGGCAACATCGTCGGTGACCCCGACCACAACTGGGGGCTGGGCCTGGAATCGATCGTCGCCTCGTACACGAACGAAGGAATCGACCCCGCACGGTTGAACCTGGGCCTCGCCGCCTACGGTCAAGGCTGGAAAGACGCAGAACTCGAACCCTGGCAGCCCTCCGGCGGCGGAGTCGACGGCGGCACACGCCCCTGGCATGAACTGAAAGACGCCGGCTTTGACTTTCACTACGACTACGTCGGCGACCAGTTCAACGCCGCATACGCTTACAACCCCTCCACTCGCGAATGGTTCTCGGTCGACGACCCGGTAGCGGTTGAAGAAAAAACCAAGTGGGCCATCGAACAGGGCCTGGGCGGCATCGACTTCTGGCAGCTGGCCGATGACCGCGATGGTGATCTGCCCCTCGTAAGCGCTGCCGCACTGCGCGACGCACAAACCGGGCCACTGGCAGGTAACGAGCTGACTGACTGCTCTGCAGCATCCGGCTGGAATGCTCTGACCACCTACAGTTCGGGTGACCGCGTCACGATCGATGGTGCCGTGTTCGAAGCACTGTGGTGGACACGCGGAGCAATGCCCGGCGAATCAGCCAACAGTGTATGGCAAACCGTCGCAGCATGTGGCGTCGACGAGGGCGTAGTGCAGCCCTGGTTCGCCGACCGTGTCTATACCAGCGGTGACACGGTGCTGCATGACGGCAACGTCTACGTCGCGGGTTGGTGGACTCGCGGCGAGGTACCGGGAACACCCGGTTCCGCCTGGACAACACGCTAGGCGGCAAAACCGAAGCGGGCGACGGCAGTGGTGTGACGTCGCCCGCTTCGTCATTCGTGACGCAATTGTTTATCGCAAAAACAGTGATGAGTCTGGCTTAGGCGACGCCACCGCATCGGCATCGGTAATGATCGTGGCACCCTGAGTAAGTGCTGCCACCTCGCGATCCTGGGCAACCTTCGCCGGATGCGGCCCGGCAGCCATCAACCGTGGAAGCCACTGCGTCGGTAGCGGCGCGAGTGAAGCCACGACTACCAGGTTGCCGAAACGACGGCCCTTCAGAATCTGTGCGTCGGCCAGCACGGCTATGTCGCGAAAAACCGTGCGGATGGTGGCGATTTGGCGGCGAGCGAACTGCAGGCCCGGGCCGTCGGCCACATTCACAACCACGACGCCCTCCGGCGTGAGTAGCTGTGAAATCTCGCGGTAGAACTCCAGAGTTGTCAAATGAGCGGGCGTCTGTGCACCGGCAAACACATCAGAGACCAATAGGTCGACCTTGCCCGTGATGGCCGGGGGTAATTTGCGAAGACCCGCGCGAGCATCGGCAATGCGAATCCGAATCGCGGCGTCACGAGGCAGCGGCAGGCGGTCGCGCACGAGTTGAATAAGCGGCGCTTCCAGCTCAATCACCTGTTGGCGAGAACCGGGCCGCGTAGCAGCAACATAGCGCGGAAGAGTTAGCGCACCGGCGCCCAAATGCACCGCCGTTAAAGGGCCCGCCGGTAATTGGTCGATAACGGCTCCGATGCGAGCGACGTACTCAAAATGCAGGTGCGTCGGGTCATCAAGATCCACGTGCGACTGCGGGGTGTCGTCGACAAAAAGCTCGTAACCAGAAGTGAAAGCCGATTCGACGACCTGCGCGTAAACGCCGGAATCGAGCTGAACTGCCGGTGAGTTGAGATGACGAGAGCGGTTTCTGCCCATGGTGTGAGCGTAGCCGAGCGGCCAGTAACAGTGCCCTCATACCCCAGTGCGCAGCGAAGGTCAAGGAGCGTACTAGACATGTCGGAAATTCACCAGTATAGTGGGAAGTTGCGCTTCGCTTCTCCCTGCCCTCATATGGTGGTCGGCAGTTCCCGGCAATGCCTGTTCGTGATGAACGGCTCGCTCTTTCCGGGTCTGAGATGAGCGACGCACTCCACCTGACTACTGAGGAATCAACAAGCCCCTGGGGGCTTACGGAGGTTATTCCCTTGGCTGCTGCTCGCAACGCATCCACCACCACCCCCAAGAATGGCCGCGAAGCTTCGCGCCTTTCGTTCGCAAAGATCTCCGACACGCTGACGGTCCCCGACCTTCTTGCACTGCAGACCGAGTCCTTCGACTGGCTCGTAGGCAGTGAGGCCTGGAAAGCACGTGTCACCGAGGCAAAAAAGGCTGGTCGTAAAGACGTCGCCGAGGTTAGCGGACTGGAAGAAATCTTTGAAGAGATTTCTCCCATCGAAGACCTCAGCGAAACGATGCAGCTGAGCTTTACCAACCCGTACCTCGAGCCCGAGAAATACTCGATCGACGAGTGCAAGGAGCGTGGCAAAACCTACGCTGCGCCGCTGTACGTCGAAGCCGAGTTCATGAACCACCAGACCGGTGAGATCAAAACTCAGACCGTGTTCATGGGTGACTTCCCGCTACAGACGGGCAAGGGCACGTTCATCATTAACGGCACCGAGCGTGTTGTTGTCTCGCAGCTGGTGCGTTCACCCGGTGTCTACTTCGACAAGACGCCCGACAAGACCAGTGACAAAGACATTGTTACTGCGCGTGTGATTCCTAGCCGCGGCGCCTGGCTCGAGTTCGAAATCGACAAGCGTGACCAGGTTGGTGTGCGCATCGATCGCAAACGTAAGCAGTCGGTGACGGTGTTCTTGAAGGCACTGGGCCTGACCAGCGAAGAGATTTTGGCCGAGTTTGCTGGCTTCCCTTCGATTGAAGAGACACTGGCGAAAGACACCATCCTCACAAAAGAAGACGCACTGCGCGACATTTACCGCAAGCTGCGTCCGGGTGAGCAGGTAGCTGCAGAAGCCGCTCGTGCGCTGCTCGACAACTTCTACTTCAACCCCAAGCGCTACGACCTGGCCAAGGTTGGTCGTTACAAGATCAACCAGAAGCTCGGACTCGACCAGCCTCTCACCGACTCGGTGCTGACGGTCGAAGACATTGTTGCCACCATCAAGTACCTTGTGCGCCTGCACGCCGGCGTTGACACCTTTGAGGGTATTCGCGGTGGTAAGAAAACCGAGATGCACCTCAACATCGACGACATCGATAACTTCGGTAACCGTCGTATCCGTGCCGTCGGCGAACTGATTCAGAACCAGGTTCGTACCGGTCTTTCGCGTATGGAACGTGTTGTGCGTGAGCGCATGACAACGCAAGACATCGAAGCCATCACACCGCAGACGCTGATCAACGTGCGTCCGGTCGTTGCTGCCATTAAAGAGTTCTTCGGTACCTCGCAGCTGTCGCAGTTCATGGACCAGAACAACCCTCTGGCCGGCCTCACTCACAAGCGTCGTCTGTCAGCACTGGGCCCCGGCGGTCTTTCGCGTGATCGCGCCGGTGTTGAGGTTCGTGACGTTCACCCCTCGCACTACGGCCGTATGTGCCCGATTGAGACTCCGGAAGGCCCCAACATTGGTCTGATCGGTTCGCTCGCATCGTTCGCGCGCATCAACTCCTTCGGTTTCATTGAAACCCCGTACCGCAAGGTCGTAAACGGTAAGGTCACCGACCAGATCGACTACCTCACGGCGACAGAAGAAGACGAATACGTTATCGCTCAGGCCAACGCGCCGTTGAACGACGATGGCTCGTTTGCTGAAGAGCGTGTGCTGGCTCGTGAGCAGGCCGGCGAGGTCGACCTCTTCCTGCCGGAAGAGATTGGCTACATGGACGTCTCGCCGCGCCAGATGGTGTCGGTGGCAACCTCGCTCGTGCCGTTCCTTGAGCACGACGACGCACAGCGCGCTCTGATGGGTGCGAACATGCAGCGCCAGGCTGTTCCGCTGCTGCGCAGCGAATCACCCATCGTTGGTACCGGTATGGAAGGCTACGCGGCCGTCGACGCTGGCGATGTCATCACCGCTGAGCGCTCCGGTGTCGTGAGCGAAGTGTCTGCCGATCGCGTCGTGCTGCTGCTCGACGACGGGGGCACACAGGAGTACTACCTGCGTAAGTTTGACCGTTCGAACCAGGGCACCAGCTACAACCAGCGTGTCATTGTGTCGGAGGGCGAGCGCATCGAGGTCGGAGAGGTCATCGCAGATGGTCCCGCGACCGAGAATGGCGAACTGGCGCTGGGTAAGAACCTGCTCGTGGCATTCATGCCGTGGGAGGGCCACAACTTCGAGGACGCCATCATTCTCAGCCAGGAGCTGGTGAAAGACGACACACTTTCTTCGATCCACATCGAAGAATACGAAGTCGACGCCCGCGACACCAAGCTGGGTAAAGAAGAGATCACTCGTGACCTGCCCAACGTCAGCCCCGAACTGCTGAAAGACCTCGACGAGCGCGGCATTATCCGCATCGGTGCCGAGGTTCGCCCCGGCGACATCCTGGTAGGAAAGGTAACACCGAAGGGTGAAACCGAGCTTTCCGCCGAGGAGCGCCTGCTTCGCGCGATCTTTAACGAGAAGAGCCGTGAAGTTCGTGACACCTCGCTGAAGGTTCCGCACGGTGAGCAGGGGACCGTTATTGCGGTCAAGGAGTTCGACGCAGAAGAGGGCGACGACGAGCTTGGCTCGGGCGTCAACCGTCGCGTTGTGGTCTACATTGCCCAGAAGCGCAAGATCACCGAGGGTGACAAACTCGCTGGCCGTCACGGCAACAAGGGTGTTATCGCCAAGATTCTTCCGGTCGAAGACATGCCGTTCCTCGCCGATGGAACACCGGTCGACATTCTGCTGAACCCGCTGGGTATCCCCGGCCGAATGAACTTCGGTCAGGTGCTCGAAACCCACCTCGGCTGGATTGCCCAGCAGGGTTGGAAGATCGAAGGAAACCCCGAGTGGGCCATCGACCTGCCAGAAGAAGCACGCGATGTTGCACCAGGAACGAAGGTGGCAACACCCGTGTTCGACGGTGCGAGCGAGCGTGAAATCTCAGGCCTGCTCGATGCAACCCTGCCGACGCGTGATGGTGAACGACTCATCGGTGCTAGCGGTAAGACCACGCTGTTTGATGGTCGTAGCGGTGAGCCCTTCCCCTCACCGATCGCCGTGGGATACATGTACATCCTCAAGCTCCACCACCTGGTCGACGACAAGATTCACGCTCGTTCGACAGGCCCCTACTCGATGATTACGCAGCAGCCGCTGGGTGGTAAAGCCCAGTTTGGTGGCCAGCGTTTCGGAGAGATGGAAGTGTGGGCGCTGGAGGCATACGGTGCCGCTTACGCGCTGCAGGAACTCCTCACCATCAAGTCGGACGACATCCTCGGGCGCGTCAAGGTCTACGAGGCCATCGTCAAGGGCGAGAACATTCAGGAGCCCGGTATTCCTGAGTCGTTCAAGGTGCTCATGAAGGAAATGCAGTCGCTGTGCTTGAACGTCGAGGTGCTCTCGGCCGACGGCACCACGCTCAACCTGCGTGACACCGACGATGAAGCCTTCCGCGCGGCCGAAGAACTAGGAATCAACATTTCTAGCCGTTTCGAATCCGCCTCGATCGACGAGATCTGAGCCAGCCCACGATAAAGCTCCGGGTAGCAGCGGTGCTCAACTGCAACCGCACCCCGAAATTTTTAGAACACAGGAGAATAAGTGCTCGACGCAACCACGTTCGATGAGCTTCGCATCGGTCTGGCCACCGCAGACGACATCCGCGGATGGTCGTTCGGTGAGGTCAAGAAGCCCGAAACCATTAACTACCGCACCCTGAAGCCCGAGAAGGACGGTCTGTTCGGTGAGCAGATCTTCGGCCCGAGCCGTGACTGGGAATGTGCGTGCGGTAAGTACAAGCGCGTGCGTTTCAAGGGAATTGTCTGCGAACGCTGTGGTGTAGAGGTCACCAAGAGCTCGGTGCGCCGTGAGCGCATGGGGCACATTGAGTTGGCCGCACCAGTCACCCACATCTGGTACTTCAAGGGTGTGCCATCACGCCTCGGATACCTGCTGGACATGGCACCGAAAGACCTCGAAAAGGTCATCTACTTCGCTGCCTACATGGTCATCTCGGTCGACGAAGAAGCTCGCCACCGCGACCTGGCAACCCAGGAAAACAACATCCGTCTCGAGTTGAAGACCCTCGGTGACCGTCGTGACGCGAAGATTGCTTCGCGCATGGCCAAGCTCGAGGAAGACCTCGCAGCTCTCGAGGCTGAAGGCGCAAAGGCCGACGCCAAGAAGAAGACAAAAGACGCTGCAGAAAAAGAGATGGCGCAGATCCGCAAGGGCGCCGATGAGCAGATCGCTCGTCTCGAGCGAGTGTGGGAAGACTTCCGCACCCTCGAGGTTGGCGCGCTCCGCCCCGAAGATGAAGTGTTCTTCGAAATGCAAGACCGCTTCGGTCAGTACTTCGAGGCGCACATGGGTGCCGAGTCGATCCAGCGTCGCCTGGCCACCTTCGATCTGAAGGGTGAGGCAGAAAAGCTGCACCAGCAGATTTCTGAGGGTAAGGGTCAGCGCAAGATCCGTGCGATTAAGCGTCTGAAGGTTGTCAACTCGTTCCTGGAGACGGGTATGAGCCCGGCCTCGATGGTGCTCGATGTTGTTCCGGTCATCCCGCCGGAGCTGCGTCCCATGGTGCAGCTGGACGGCGGCCGCTTTGCCACTTCCGACCTCAACGACCTGTACCGTCGTGTGATCAACCGCAACAACCGTCTGCGTCGCCTCATGGACCTCGGGGCTCCCGAGATCATCGTGAACAACGAGAAGCGGATGCTGCAGGAAGCCGTCGACGCACTGTTTGACAACGGTCGCCGCGGCCGCCCCGTTACCGGTACCGGTAACCGTGCCCTTAAGTCGCTCAGTGACATGCTCAAGGGTAAGCAGGGTCGTTTCCGTCAGAACCTGCTGGGTAAGCGTGTGGACTACTCGGGCCGTTCGGTCATCGTGGTGGGTCCGCAGCTGAAACTGCACGAGTGTGGCCTGCCCAAGCAGATGGCTCTTGAGCTGTTCAAGCCCTTCGTGATCAAGCGTCTGATCGACCTGGGTCACTCGCAGAACATCAAGGCAGCAAAGCGCGCCGTGGAGCGTACCCGCCCCGAGGTGTGGGATGTTCTCGAAGAAATCATTCGTGAGCGCCCCGTGCTGCTCAACCGTGCACCTACCCTGCACCGTCTGGGTATTCAGGCCTTTGAGCCGCAGCTGGTTGAAGGTAAAGCCATTCAGCTTCACCCGCTCGTCTGTGCAGCGTTTAACGCTGACTTCGACGGCGACCAGATGGCTGTTCACCTGCCGCTGTCGGTAGAAGCACAGGCGGAAGCCCGCGTGCTCATGCTCGCGTCGAACAACATCCTGAAGCCCTCGGACGGCCGTCCGGTCACCCTGCCCTCGCAGGATATGATCATCGGTCTGCACCACCTGACCACGGTCAAGGAAGGCGCCAAGGGTGAGGGTCGTGCATTCGGATCCGTCGCCGAAGCGATCCTTGCTCGCGACGAGGGCACGCTCGACATGCAGGCCAAGGTACGTATTCGTATCCGTGGGCTCAGCTTCCTCGAAGGGGAAGCACCCGAAGGTTACGAAAACCACGGCCTCGTTGACGCATCGCTCGGACAAGCCATCTTTAACGACGCACTGCCCAAGGGATACCCCTTTGTGCGTGGCGTTGCCGATAAGGGCAAGCTCTCGCAGATCGTCAACAAGCTGGCCGAGGAATACCCCAAGGTCGAAACCGCAGCCACCCTGGATCGCATCAAGGACGCAGGTTTCTACTGGGCTACCCGTTCGGGAGTGACCGTTGCGCTCAGCGACATTCTGACGCCCCCGAACAAGGCCGAGATTGTTGCCAGCTACGAGAAGCAGGCCGCCAAGGTTCAGTCGCAGTACGAGAAGGGTCTCACGACCGACGCCGAGCGTCGCCAGGAGCTCATCAAGATCTGGACCGAAGCGACCGACGAAGTTCAGACCGCTATGCGCGAGAACTTCCCCGAAGACAACACCATCAACCGCATGGTGTCGTCGGGTGCCCGTGGTAACTGGCTGCAGATTCGTAACATTGCCGGTATGCGAGGCCTGGTGAACAACCCGAAGGGTGAGATCATCCCTCGCCCGATCATCTCGTCGTACCGCGAAGGCCTCTCGGTTGCCGAGTACTTCATCGCTACGCACGGTACCCGTAAGGGTCTGGCCGACACGGCTCTGCGTACCGCCGACTCGGGTTACCTGACACGTCGACTCGTCGACGTGTCGCAGGATGTCATCATCCGCGAGCAAGACTGTGCCACCACCAAGGGTCTCGAACTGCCCATCGCAGCTCCCGACAGCACCGGCACGCTCATCCGCGACGCCAACGTTGAAAACTCGGTGTTTGCCCGTACGCTCGCCTCCGACGTCGTCAGCGAGGCTGGCGAGGTGCTGGCGGCTGCTGGCGACGACGTCGGCGACGTGCTGATCGACAAGCTCGTGGCATCCGGAATCGAATCAATCAAGGTTCGTTCGGTACTCACGTGTGACTCGGCAGTGGGCGTGTGTGCACAGTGCTACGGCCGTTCGCTGGCTACGGGCAAGACCGTCGACATCGGTGAAGCGGTAGGTATTATCGCGGCCCAGTCGATCGGTGAGCCCGGAACCCAGCTGACGATGCGTACCTTCCACACCGGTGGTTCGGCTTCGGCAGAAGACATCACGCAGGGTCTGCCCCGTGTGCAAGAACTCTTCGAAGCACGTACCCCCAAGGGCGCCTCGCCGATCGCTGAGGCCGATGGCCGCATCACGATCGAAGAGACCGAGAAGCAGAAGAAGGTTATTCTCACCCCCGACAGCGGCGACGAGCCCGTAGTTTACCCCGTGCTCAAGCGTGCAACGCTGCTGGTAGAAGACGGCGACCACGTTGCCGTTGGCCAGCCGTTGCAGGTGGGTACTCTCGACCCGAAGGAAATCATGCGCGTGCAGGGTGCCCGCGAGGTGCAGAAGTATCTCGTTGGCGGCGTGCAGGGCGTGTACCGTTCGCAGGGTGTGCCGATTCACGACAAGCACATCGAGGTTATTGTTCGCCAGATGCTGCGCAAGGTGACGGTGGTTGACCACGGTGACACCACGCTGCTGCCCGGTGAAATGGTCGACTCGCGTCGCTACCAGGACATCAACCGCGAAGCTGTCACCACCGGCAAGCGTCCCGCCTCGGGCCGCCCGGAGCTCATGGGTATTACCAAGGCTTCGCTGGCAACCGAGTCGTGGCTGTCGGCCGCATCGTTCCAGGAGACCACACGCGTTCTGACCCAGGCCGCGATGGAAGGCAAGCGTGACCCGCTTGTTGGTCTCAAGGAGAACGTCATCATCGGTAAGCTCATCCCGGCCGGTACCGGCCTGGCGCGCTACCGCAACATTCAGGTTGAAGCAACAGAAGAAGCCAAGAGCGAGCGCTACCCGAACCGGATCTTTGCATCCGACGGCGCGTACGCCGACGGCGACTTCGGTTACGTCGACTTCGATGCGTTCTCAACAGACGACATCACCCCCGGCACTTACAACTAAGCGCCACACATAACAACAATCCCGGGCAGGGCCACTTGCCCGGGATTGTTGTTTCTGCACCCAGCAGGCAAACACGCACCCTGCCGGGTAGTCTCGAACAATGACCCAGCCCGCGCCCGTCGTCGTTATTGGTGATGCACTGATCGACGAGATCCGCACCGAACAGAGCGTTGTCGAACTAGTAGGCGGTGCAGCACTCAACGTGGCCGTCGGTGTACGGCGGCTCGGCCACCCCACAATACTTATCGCGATGGTCGGCGACGACGAAGCAGGCGACCATATTCGCCAGTATCTGCGTGACCACGACGTCATCCTCATCGACAGCCCCTCCGAGCGAGGAACATCACGCGCGGTAGTGCAGCGCGACGCCGACGGCGAACCCACCTATACGTTCAACGATGCGGCATGGAACCGCAGCATCCGGTTTGGTGACGCCGCCCGCGCAGCCATCGCTCAGGCACCCCTGGTGGCCGTGAGCTGTTTTCCTTTCGACGTTGCCGCCGAACAGGCAGCTCTTGCCGAAGTGGTCGGCGACACACCCCTGGTGATTGACCCCAACCCGAGGGCCGGAATGCTGCACGACCGCGCCGACTTTGTTGCCGGTTTCGAACAGCTAGCAGCACGCGCGACAGCCGTAAAAATAGGCGCCGACGACGCCGCACTGCTCTATGACGGCGACCTCGAAGCGCTCGGTAAGAAACTGCGACTGCAGGGCGCGCGTGCCGTCATGATGACAGCGGGTGCCGACGGGGCCGCGGTGCTCACCGACGCTGGGCGTATACAGAAGCCGATATCACGCCTGCCGGGTGCGGTGGTTGACACGGTGGGGGCGGGCGACGCGACCCTCGCAGCACTCGCGGCGGGGCTGGTAGAGCGGCATCCGGAAACAGAAGACGACTGGTCGGCGATCGTGCAGCGTGCCATGGATGTTGCCGCAGCGACCGTGCGAGGAGAAGGCGGACTCTTGCGCACACCCGAACAGTTGGCGCGTTCTGTAGCGGGAGAAAACGGCAGTTAGCCGGATGCTACCCAGCGTGGCGCGCCCGCGAGAATCTTCGATTTCGCGAGCGGCTCGACTATGGGTAATATTGGTCATCGCGCACCCGCTCGCCTGTATAAGCCGGACGGGCGTGCACTGGCGAGTTACCCAAGCGGCCAAAGGGATCTGACTGTAAATCAGCTGTCTACGACTTCGGGGGTTCGAATCCCTCACTCGCCACCACGTGTCCTGAGCAGATAATCCGCGTACAGCGGGGTAATGCTCAGGACTTTTTGGTTTACCGGTGGCGCGCTGGGCCTGTGCTTGTGCTTGTGCTCGTACTCGTGCTCGGATCTTTTCGCGTTTGTGAGCGTTCCGCTTCGCGACCGGTCACGACTCGCCGCTCGGTGTACGGGTGCTGCGGCGTGTTGTGTCCTGTCGCGGAGAGAGTGTTGTGTCGTGTCGCCGAGAGAGGTACACGAGGTGACGGCGGAGAACTGCACTGTGCTGCAGTGCGACGCTTGCTAGCCTGGGGCGGATCCGCGTACGTGAAGATGCTCAGGAGGACACCGTGGAATTCAGTATCGATAAGGGCGAAGAATTTATTGCTGCAACGCAGTCGCCCGAGGGGGCTGCTTCGTGGAAGAAGCAGCTCGACGAATTTGCTCCGGGTGCTTCGGATTGGGTGGTGGGTGCTGTTTTTGGCGGCACGTACCAGCGGGAGGGGCTTGAGCTGCGTGATCGCCAGATGCTCAATATGGCGGCGCTGGCCGCAATGGGTGGTACAGAACCGCAGCTGACCGGCCACATTAAAACGGCGGTTGAGGTGGCGGGGATGACTCCGAATGAGGTTGCCGAATGTTTCGTGCACCTCATGCCCTACATTGGTGTGCCTAAGACTCTTGCGGCGATGCGCTGTATGCAAGCGGCTTTGCAGCAGTAGCACGCAGCACGCAGCACGTCATAGTCCATAAGGGCCCCCGATCGCAGGAGCATGCGGCGGGGGCCCTTGGCATAGGTGGCGCGAGCAGACGTTAGGCAACGTTGCGCACAAGAATGCGCCAGCGTTCGGGGCCCTGGTCGATGTAGCGAGTGTTGTAGGCGTCGCCGTGGCGTGCTTTGAGCTGGGTGAGCAGCGGCACAGGATCGTGGGTTGCCGAAATGATCATGGCGAAGCCGGGACGCAGCGACTCGATCGCACCGAAGATAGCGGCGTGGCGTACGGCGTGAGGGATGGTCTGCACGTCGAGTTCAGGAAGCTCTTCGTCGACTTCTCCGCAGGTGCAACCCGCTGTCGGGTTCTGCTCGACCACTTCGTCACGCGAGCGATGGATCTCGATGTGAGACATATTCCTTACCTTTCCGGTGTCCGGGACACAAAACATTTTATTACACTGTATCCCGTGGAAAAGATTCCGGATGCATCGGGGGCCCGCCGCCGCTCTCGCGACGGACGCATCTATTCGTCAGCGCGGGAGTCTGTGCTGCGCACGGTCGAAAACGCGCAGCACGCGGTGGACACGGCGCAGCTTGTTGCCGCCACGGGGTTGCACGAGAACACGGTGCGGGGGCACCTCGATCAGCTGCTTGCCGACGGCTATCTGCAACGCCGCAAAAAAGCGTCGAGCGGTAGGGGGAGGCCTTCGTGGGTGTGGACTCTGGCTGCGGCTCCGGATGCTGCTGCCACCTACGCCAATCTCGCTGCGGCCCTGGCCAGTGCCCTGGTGAATGGGGGGAGTTCTCCCCACGACGCCGCGTACCAGGCCGGGCTCGAATGGGGTACGCGGATGGCGCATGAGCAACCGGCCGACAGTGACGACGCGGCCCACAGCGAGCAAGGGGCCCACAGTGAGCAAAGGGCCCACAGTGACAATGGGGATAGCGCCGTGGCATCCGGTGTGGCTTTTCGCGATCTGATGAACATGATGCGTGCGCAGGGGTTTGCGCCGGAATGTGTACACGATGCGGCGGCAGAGAACGCAAAGCCTGTCGGTGATGAGTCGGACGTGGAAGAGATTCTGTTGCGTCGCTGCCCGCTCCTACCCGCCGTGCGCGGAAATGAACAGGTGGCCTGTGCTGTGCACGCGGGCATGATTGAAGGTTTTCTGCGTGAGCGCTCGCCGCGCAGTGGATCGACACGGCTCGTGCCCTTTGTGGCCGCGGGTACGTGTGCTGTGCGCATCGGGGCGGCGTCATGACACTGCCAGCACCGGCTGCACGGAGCACAGCACAGCGTGTTCGAGGCACAGCACAGGGTGTTCGAGGCGCGGCACAGGGTGTTCGAGGCACCACACAGGGCCGAACGCCGTCGTGGCGACTCGTGTGGATGCTTCCGGCAGGGCTCGCGCTTCTTGCCGGTCTTGACGCCGGTTTGCTGTTGTTGGGTCTTCCTGCGCCGATTGACGGTTCGCGGCTGCCGCGCGTGCACGGAATGCTGCTCGTGCTCGGCTTTGTAGCGACGCTAATTTCGCTCGAGCGGGCGACGGCGCTGCGACGCTGGTACGGTTTTTCGGCCCCCGCGCTACTCGGAGCCGGCGGGGTGCTCATCGCAGTCTCTGCCGTGCCTCTGGTCGTTGGGCAGTCGGTGCTGATTGCCGGGGCAGCTGCGTTTACCCTCATATATATTCCGCTGTGGCAACGTCAATATGATGCCGCGCTGTTGACGCAGATGCTCGCTGCCGGGCTCGCAACGGTGGGCGCCATTATTTGGCTGGGACACGACGGCATGGACCGCGTGCTGCCGTGGCTGATCGGGTTTATTGTGCTGACGATTGCCGCCGAAAGGGTGGAGCTTGCGCGTATAACGCTCGGCCCGACGGCCGGGCCTCGGCTGCTTATGCGCGCCTGGGCGATGACCGCGGCGCTGCTGCTCGGGCTTGTGCTGCCCGACCTGGGTGCGATTGCGCTCGGCCTGACTCTGCTGTCGCTGGCAGGCTGGCTGATAGTGCACGATGTGGCCCGCAAAACTGTGCGTGCCCAGGGTGTCACCCGCTTTATGGCGGCCTGCATTCTGGCCGGATACGTGTGGCTTGTCGTTGCCGCCATCATTTTGCTATTCGGCAGCGCCAGCGACCAGCGCTCGTATGACGCCGTCGTGCACGCCGTATTTCTCGGATACACCTTCTCGATGATCATGGCGCATGCCACCACCATCTTGCCGGCCGTTCTCGGCATCCGGTTGCCCTATCGCGCAGCGTTCTGGGTACCTGCTGTTGTGCTGCAAATCGCGCTGATCATTCGCCTGTGGGTGGGGGATGGTTTTGCTCTTGCGTGGGGATGGCAACTGGGCGGGTTCATGGGTGTTGTTGCACTGCTGCTTTTTGTTGCAACCGCTCTGGTGTGCGCGATCATCGAGGCGCGATCGCCTTCTCGTACAAGTTCGCTCGATAAAGCTCTCTCCGGCAAGGGCGCCGGCGCAGCCCCGCACAAGGAGACAGCATGAAACCCCCTACGATCGGTGCCCCGGGGTCGGCAGGCACCCCGGGATCACTCGGCTCGCCTGGCTCACCCGGCACACCCGGTTCTCGTGCCACTACTCGCGCTCCCGGCCGCGGGTTCTGGCCCATGCGCGACATTCCCACGATCGTCTGGCTGATACTCACCGTGGTCTCGACCGTGCTGCACCGCGAACTGCCAGCACCACGCTGGCTCATGATTCACCTGCTGCTGCTCGGTGCCATCACCCACGCGATTTTGGTGTGGAGCCAGTATTTCTCCTTCGCTCTACTGCGCAGCTCAGCCACCATGGCCGACCGCACAGCGCAGTCGTGGCGCCTGATCCTTGCCAACGCAGGGGCCGCCGCCGTTTTCGTCGGCGTTCCCCTGGCCATCTGGCCCGTGACTCTGGCGGGGGCCGCCGCGCTCATCGCAGCGGTGCTGTGGCACGGCATAAGCCTGTACCGACGGCTGCGAAAAAGCATGCCGGGCCGGTTCGGCCGCACCATTCGTTACTATCTGGCCGCCGCCGCCATGCTGGTTGTCGGGGCCGGTCTAGGGGCATGGATGGCGCGGGGTGGTGAGCATCCGGGGCTTATTTTTGCGCATGCGCTGCTGAACGTTCTCGGGTGGATCGGGCTCACCGTTGCCGGAACCGTCGTTACCCTGTGGCCCACAATTCTGCGCACCCGCGCCGATGACTATGCCCCCGTGGGCGCCGTACGGGCCCTGCCTGTTTTGGCGGGCGGCATCGTGGTGGCCGCAGCGGGCGCAGCATTTATGCTGTTGCCGGCCATAGCCGTGGGACTCATCGCCTACCTCGTTGGGCTTGTGATCGTTGGTGTTTCGCTCTGGCGCGCAGCACGACAGGCCGCACCACGCAGCTTTGCCGCCATGTCGGTGGGAATGGCGCTGCTGTGGTGGGCAGGATGCGTGGCCGTGATACTGATCGGCACCATTCGCGCATATATCTCGGGTGATGGTTTTGGTGCCGTCACGAGCCTCGTCAACCAGGTAGTGCCGTATCTGGCCGCCGGATTCGCCGCGCAGGTGCTGATCGGTGCGCTCAGCTACCTGATCCCCGTCGTTCTCGGTGGTGGACCCACACCCGTGCGCACAGGCACGGCAGGATTTGACCGCGGCGCACCGTGGCGCATCACCGTCGCCAACCTTGCGCTCGCCATTTGCGCACTACCCGTCTCGAGCCTCATGCGTGTTGTCGCCTCGATCATGTACATCATCGCGATGGCTTCGTTCTTGGTACTCATGGTGGTGGCCATGCGGGCGCAGCGAAAAGCCAAAGCCGCCGGAGCCACCCTGCAAGAACCACGCCGCGGGCCCATCACCCCCGAAGGCGAACAACCACCCGGGCGCCGAGCCGGGCAGGCCGTTGCCGGACTGCTGGCAGTGGTGCTGGCCATGGCCGTGTGTGTAGCGATTGACCCGTATTCGCTTGGCTGGCGCGCACCCGCCGCCGCCGACGATGCCGACGCGCCCGTACAGACCGTGCAGATCGAAGCGGCCAATATGCGGTACAGCACGGACGTGATCGAAGTGCCCGTCGGCACCCGGCTCGTCGTCGAACTCACCAACACCGATGACTCGCAAATGCACGACCTCGTATTCAGCAACGGAGTAGCCGGAAAACGTCTCGCACCCGGCGAGAGCGAAACAATCGACGTGGGAGTCATCACAGCAAACCTCGACGGATGGTGCTCCATCGTCGGCCACCGCCAGATGGGGATGGTGTTGACGGTGGTTGCGGTGGGGGCCGACAACGATGCAGGCGCTGGGCAGCAGCATCCGGAAACAGAAAGCGACACCGGCGGCACCGGAGACCATCATGCCCCGGGAGGAATCGATCTCGAGGGTGAACCAGGGCCCAGCTTTGCACCCTTTGATGCCGTGCTCGCACCGCTCCCGCCCGCCAATGGTCCGCAAACCCACGAGGTGACGCTCACGGTCGAAGACACACTCGTCGAAGTTGCACCTGGCGTGCAACAAACACTGTGGACCTATAACGGCACCGCACCCGGGCCAACCCTGCACGGGCGA
The DNA here is from genome assembly GCF_050408645.1 of Microbacterium luticellae. Lineage (NCBI taxonomy): Bacteria > Bacillati > Actinomycetota > Actinomycetes > Micrococcales > Microbacteriaceae > Microbacterium > Microbacterium luticellae. The sequence goes on along the minus strand of NZ_JBNTKE010000002.1, from coordinate 31,344 downwards.
GTAGGCGACACCTTTGTGATTACGCTCGTCAACGATGCGTCGATGGGCCACTCGATCGATTTTCATGCCGGAGCCCTCGCCCCCGACGAACCCATGCGCACGATCGCGCCCGGCGAAAGCCTCACCTACACCTTTACCGCAACGCGCTCGGGCATTTGGATGTACCACTGCTCTACCATGCCGATGACCGCACACATCGCCAACGGCATGTACGGGGCCGTGATTATTGAGCCCGACGACCTGCCCGCTGTTGACCGATCGTATGTGCTGGTGCAGGGCGAATACTATTTGGGCGCGCATGACGGGGGAGAAGTCGACATGGACTCCCTGCAGCAAGAAAAACCCGACCTCGTCGTGTTCAACGGCTACGCCAACCAGTACGACCACGAGCCGCTGCCCGCACGGGTCGGTGAACGCGTCCGCATCTGGGTGCTCGACGCCGGGCCCAACCGGGCCTCGAGTTTTCATATCGTGGGCGGCCAGTTCGACACCGTGTGGTCGGAGGGCCGCTACCTCATCAACCGCGCCATCGATACCGGGGCACAGGTGCTGCCACTACTGCCCGCACAGGGAGGTTTTGTTGAGCTCACATTCCCCGAAGCCGGGCACTACCCCTTTGTTTCGCACCTCATGATCGACGCAGAAAGGGGAGCACACGGAACAGTGGCCGTTTCTGAATAGCTCACGAATGAGCACCCGGATGCCACACACAACCACCTTCTCTAGACTTGTTTACCGTGAGCACACCCAACGAACTACGACTTTTTGCGGCAGAACTGGCACGCGAGGCCGGTGAACTAGCGCGCCGCCGCCAATCGGAGGGAGTAGCGCTCGCCGCAACAAAGTCGACCATGGCCGATATTGTTACCGAGGCCGATCGCGAGGTCGAAGCGTTTATTCGGCAGCGGCTGCGCGAAGTGCGCCCCGACGACGGCTTTTTGGGCGAAGAGTCGGGCGACGCCACGGGCACCAGTGGCCTGACGTGGGTGGTCGACCCGATCGATGGCACCGTAAACTATGCCAGCGGAATCGCTTTTTATAGCACCAGCATTGCTGTGGTGCAGGGAAGTGATCCCGACACGTGGCAGAACGTGGCCGGCGCCGTGTGCGCACCGGCTCTCGACGAGCTTTTCACCGCAGCCGTGGGTGAAGGCGCATGGCTGGGAGACGAGCGACTGCAGGTTGTAGAAAGTTGGCCCGCCGGGGCACTGCTGGCAACAGGGTTTGGCTATGACCCCGCCACGCACGCCGGTGACCTCGCCACCGTCGCCCGCGTCATGCCTCTTGCCCGCGACTTGCGCCGCTGCGGCTCGGCCGCGATCGACCTGGCCTATGTGGCAGCGGGCCGCATGGACGGCTTTTTTGAACGCGGACTCAACCCGTGGGACTACGCCGGCGGAGCAGCGCTTATCGCTGAAGCCGGGGGCGAATTTATTGTGCTGGGAGAACCGACCGAGGCACGCCGCATGTACATTGGCGGGCCTTCGGCGCTGGTGAGCAGCATCCGGGAGCGCATAGAAAACGAATCGTGACGGGTCACATGGTATTTTCAGCCCGATCGGGCTAGTGTTTACACGTTCGTTATCTTCGGCTCGCCCGAACCGCAGATAGCGGTGGCCCGTATCGTCCTCCCCCGGACCAAGAAAGTTCGACTGTGCCCTTCGACACATCCCCGAGCGAGCCTGCCCTCACCCGGCGCGAGCTACGCATGAAGGCTCTGTCAGCGGCGACCCTCCACGCCGCCGCGGCCGCAGCTTCGCAGGTGACCACGGCCCACAGCACAGAGACTTTTACGCAGCATCCGGATGCCATAGCCCAGCCGCTCACCCGACGCGAAGCCCGCGAACGTGCCGCAGCGGTGCAGCACGAAACCCCGGCGGTAGAGAGCGTCGCCGTTGCTGCTGTGCCAGAGGTCGATGCAGCGCCAGAGCCGGAAGAAGTCGCATCGGTCACTGCTGTCACGGCCGTTGCCGCCGAATCGAACGAGAGTGCTTTCGACGCCCTCCTGGCGCTGCCCGAGCTCGCTATCGACGACGAGACTCCCGCGCGACCGGCCGTTGTGCGGGTCGAAGCGCCACATACACCGCGCACACCTGCTGTGCCGCACCACACCTTGCCCACACCATCGCGACACAGAGATGTTCCGGATGCCGGTGTTTCTCGTGCCCGCATCCCTGGCACTGCTCGTCGCGCACGCCGTGGCCCACTGCGGCGTCTTGCGGCGGCCGGTGTGACCGCCAGCATGATGGGGTTAGCGGGTGCACTGGCTGTTGGGATGACTCTGCCATCGCAAGCCGTGCTTGCTGCGAAGGGCGGATCAGCGGCAACAATGGCGTTTGCGCCCGGTGGTGCTCCTGTGTCGGCCGATGGCGAGATTCAGGCGTTTGTGGCCCCCAGCGACGTAGAAAATGCGCAGTTGCACCGCACTGAAGACTATTCGACGATTTCGCGGGCCGACCTCGCGGCGGAGCAGGGCATCCGCTACTCCGATTCGCTGTATACCAACGACCCGACCGCATCCATCCAGTGGCCGTACATTGTTGGTGTGGCGATGAGTTCGCCCTTCGGTATGCGCGACGGTGTTATGCATCAGGGTATCGACCTGATTCCCGGCGACGGAGCACCCATCCAGTCGATCGCCGATGGTGTTGTCACTCTCGCATCGGAGTCCGACGGCGGTTACGGCGTGGGTGTATATATCGACCACATGATCGACGGAGACGTCGTGACGAGCCACTACGGACACATGCAGTATGGCTCGCTGCGCGTCGCAACCGGAGACACCGTGAAGGTGGGCGACATCATCGGACTGACCGGTGACACGGGCCGATCTTTTGGTGCCCATTTGCACATCGAAATCATGGTAAATGGCACGATTGTCGACCCGCTGCCGTGGTTTTTAGAGCACGCTGGTCGCAAGTAAACTCGATTTAGAGAACAGCGCAAAAAGGTGCTATTCTCGTGTGGTTGCCTGCTGAAGGCAGCGCGCCCCGATAGCTCAGTGGCAGAGCACTTCCATGGTAAGGAAGGGGTCGTCAGTTCAATCCTGACTCGGGGCTCAGAGCATCTGTTTCACCGCAGATGCCGAGCGGCAGGGTAGCTCAGTTGGTGAGAGCGCACGACTCATAATCGTGAGGTCGCGGGTTCGAACCCCGCTCCTGCTACAGATAAAATCCTCGATTCTTCGAGGATTTTTTGTTTCCCCCGCGCCCGCCGCGCGCCCTCGCGCGCCCCAGCGCTCGCCCGCCCGCGCGTGGCCGTACAGCCCGGCCCTCCCGTTCACGCGCTTTCTCATCACCGCCGGACGCAACACGCCGTTATGTGCATTGTCGTAACGGCGTGTTGTGCCCGGTGGTGAAGGTGTGCCGGGCACAGCCGTGTGCGACCGGTCGTGACATGCCGTTTCGGGGTGTTGGGGTGCGGCGTGTTGTGCCCGGTGGTGGAGGTGTGTCGGGCGGGGCTGTGTGCGACCGGTCGTGACATGCCGTTTCGGGGTGTTGGGGTGCGGCGTGTTGTGCCCGGTGGTGAAGGTGTGTCGGGCGGGGCTGTGCGCGACCGGTCGCGACATGCCGTTCCCGAGTGCTGCGGTGCGGCGGCGTCCATCATCTAACGGAACTTGTTGGCCATTTTTCTGGCCCGGTCGAACCAGCCGCGTATTCTTCGAGCGGCACGTGGCCACCGGCCCAGGCGTCACGGACGGGCTGCACAATACGCCAGCATTCTTCTGCCTCGTCGGCACGCACCGAGAGCGCAACGTTGCCGTCGAGCAGTTCTTCGATCACTTCTTCGTACGAGCGCTGTTGCCCCACGCCGAGGTCGGTAACAAGGTCTTCTTCGCGGAGGGCGAAGGGGTTGTCTCCGCCGGTAACGTGCAGGCTCAGTTGCAGGCGGTCGGGCCCAAGGGAGAACCGTAGGCGCCCGCCGTCGGTGGGTGTGCCGATGAGTCCGGGCGGCAGGTGGCGTACGGGCCGAAAAGTGATAACGACTTCTGAGCATTTTGCGTGGAGTCCTTTGCCGGAGCGCAGCACGAACGGCACTCCTGCCCAGCGGTCGTTGGCGACTTCGAAGGTTACTTCGGCGAGTGTTTCGGTATTGAGTTCGGCGTCGACGCCGGGTTCGTCAACATATGCGGGCAGCATCCGTTCACCTACGCGGCCAGCGGTGTAGCGGGCCCGGCGTGAGTACTTGACGGGGTCGTCATTGAAGACATGGGTGGCACGCAGCACTTCGGCTTTTTCGTCGCGCAGGTCGCGCTCGTTGAGGGTGGCGGGCCGGTCCATCGCGAGCAGTCCGAGCACTTGTAAGAGGTGGCTTTGGATCATGTCGACCATGGCGCCCGCGTGGTCGTAGTAGCGGGCACGGTTTTCTAGCCCGAGGCTCTCATCAAAGCGAATGAGTACGTGCTCGATGTGGTCTGCCGACCATACGGGTTGCCAGATGCGGTTGGCTAGCCGCACTCCGAGCAGGTTGAGTAGTGTCGAGCGGCCCAAGAAATGGTCGATACGAAAAATCTGTTCCTCGGGCACGAGGGCGGTCAATTTGTCGTTGAGTGACTGCGCGCTGGCGGCATCCGCCCCGAATGGTTTTTCCATGGCCAGTACGGTTCCGGTGGGGAGCGTCACGGCGGCCATGGCAGTGATCGCCGCCTCGGTAACAGCGGGTGGCAGCGCAAAGTACAGCACTGTTTCGTGCTCGACTGTGCCGACGAGCGATGTCACAGCCGCAGCATCCGTCACATCTGCCTGCATATAGTCGCCGATAGTGACGTTTTTTAGGGCACCGGATGCTTCACTAAACGCTTTTTCTACGGTTGTCTGCCACGTTGTTTGATCCCACGGTTCGGTGCCAGCGCCGCGCAGAATAACGTTTCGTGGGCGCCGCTGCAGCAGAGCAGCGAGGGCCGGAAGAAGTAGCCGCGAGGTGAGGTCTCCGGATGCTCCGAGAATGAAGAGTGTCGTTGTCGGCATGTCGCAGACGATAGTCTTCTTGACCGAAAAAACAAGAGGGTAGCGGGGCGGCCCGAGAGTCTGCGCCACGGTTTCGGGAGCATGAGTGGCATGGTTGCGACGACGGAATTACGCTCTCCATCTATGCGTCTGCTGACGACAGAAAACACGGGATGCAACTTACCGGTTAAGCGCCTCAATAAGATCGGCTCCCCAGTGTTCGATGACACTTTGTTCCACTCGGTACCGTACGATTCTTCCCTCGCGCGAAGCGCTCACGATTCCAGCGTCTCGGAGCACACGTAAGTGGCGGGATATCTGTGGCTCAGTCATGCGCAACTCCAAACCCAGATCGACTGTTGGCCGTGGTTGCCGGAGAAGTTCACGGATGATGAGGCGACGAGTCGGGTCATGCAACGCTTTTAGACGCTGAGTGATCATTGCATACGGAACGGCGTTTTCATTGCGAGGCGGATAATGCACGAGAGCTGGATAACCGTCGCCGCCCTTCACAACGATGTGCGGGTGCAGATGATGAGAAGGTAAGAGCAAAAGACCATCTGTCGAGCGGGTCACACTGTACGACTGTTTGTCGAATACGACGCGCGAACCGTCCGCAGACAGCGTTGCCATCGGTGAGGTGGACGTGATTGCGGCAAGGCCTCTGTTGCGTAATTCGCTTGTCATTGCATGACTGCGGGCCCGAAGTACGCGTGACACACGACTGAACTCGCGGTCAATGACACTTCCAGCCCGTACGCGCGTCAAAAGTTCGACTAATTGTTTCCTTGCGGCGGCGGGATCGGCGCGAACGTATGCCGCAAGCTTTCCGCGTACGGGTGACATGCGCTCCGCACGAGCGAGGAACTGCTCGTCATAGGTGCCTCTCGACGAAGCGTTTGACGGTGTTCGTACGCCAGCGACAATCGCGCGCATCGTGAAATCAACGAAGGTCTCTACGGGCAACTTGTTGATCGCCTCGATCTCGGCTTCGAATGACATTCCGGGATCCATACTGAGCGGCAGCATGTAGCGAGCCCGATAGGGGCCCCACACGGGTTCCCACTCCCGGATAAGAGTCATTAGCGATGTATCCACTTCGCTGAACCATGAGGCGACGAGCTCATGAGAGTTGGGATGGTGGCTAGAGAAACAAGCCGCATGCAGCATCGCCCCGAGCTCGGCAAGCTCGGAATATCGAGCGACACAGTCGTCAGATCGAGCAGGCAACAGAAGCGTCCAAGTCATAGGCCAACGATATAGCTATTGACTCCGATGCATCAATCTTCGTGTCACGCTAGTCAGGCGTTGCGACACGTAATATCAAGGGAGAGCTGTGGCATAACGAAGTCATATATTGATGATTAGTAGTCAAACTACTGGGCAAGTTCGAATGCCTCTTCTAGCGTAGAGTTCGCGCTTGCAAGGGGGGCTTTCAGCGCAAACGAAGTCGTACCCGATCAACGGAGATGGAGTAAAGGATGGGTAAGTTTTCTAAGACAGTGGGCACACTTGCGCTGGCTAGCTTGCTGCTGACTGGGTGTTCAAGCCCGTCAAACAACGGCAGTAATACAAATACCACTGGCGATGGTGCGTCCACACTGACGATGGCGGTTGCTGGCACGCCGCCAATGCTGGATACGGTGCTGACTACATACACGCCGACCGGCTGGATGATGCGAAACGTCGTTGAAGGACTCGTTACGAGTGACTCGAACTACAATATTCAGCCGATGCTCGCGGAAGACTGGACTGTATCGGATGACGGTCTGGCGATTACATTTACACTTCGCGATGGTGTTACCTTCCACAATGGCGAAACGATGGATGCGGACGACGTTGTTGCATCGATGCAGAGGTGGACTGATTTATCTGCCTCAGGGCAAAGCGCTATCCCGGGTGCTGTGTGGAGCAAAGATGACGATCGTACGGTGACGGTCACGTTGCAGCAACGTAATCCCCTTCTTCTCCTCGTGATGGCTTCTGGTGGCAACAACGTTTCTGCCATTTACCCAGCAGAGATCGTCGAAAAATATGGGTCGGAGCCGATCGATGAGTTCATTGGCACCGGGCCCTATGAGTTGGCTGAATATAAGCCGGACGAAATTGTCAAACTGACACGTTTCGCAGACTATGCCAACAGATCTGAAGCCCCAGATGGCCTGGCAGGAGACCGTACACCGACGTATGACGAGATTGAGTTCGTCAACGTGTCTGACAGCCAAGCTCGACTTGGTGGTGCAATTACCGGACAGTATGACGTTTCTATCGTCGAACGAGACCATTTCGAACAGGTCGACTCTGACCCCAACCTGGCCGCAGTGCTCAACTGGTCGGGATCTCTGTACCTGAACTACAACAAAAAAGCGGGGCCACTAGCTGATGTAGCAGTCAGGCAAGCCGCCAACGCAGCGTTGGGCTCTGAAGAGATTATGCAGGCTGTTACATCGAGCCCTGATCTGTACGACATTCGGGCAGGTATTATGCTGCGCGAACAGGAAGGTCTCTGGAAGTCTGACGCTGATGCCGACAGCTTTAATGTCGACGACTCTGACCTCGCTCAGCAGATGCTTGCTGACACTGGTTACGCTGACGAGCCTGTACGAATTCTCGCCCAGCAGGGGGATGCCGGGGCAAAAGCCGCCGTCGTCGTTCAGCAACAGCTTGAGCGCGCCGGTTTTACGACCGATTTAAGTGTCATCGATTCGACCTCGTACCTCACAACGCGTGATATCCCCGAAGACTGGGAAATCCTTGTCGCCGGGATGAATAGCAAGCTCGAACCGGCGGCGATGGCCTACTTCACCCCGCAGTTCGCGGGATGGACCGACGACAGCAAACTCACTTCTGTTATCAACGATTATCGAGACTCTGTATCCCTCGATGAAGCCGCAGAAAAGTACGGCGACATTCTCTCTGCATACGCGGACTATCGAGTGGCGTCAAAGGTAGCCGACTGGGCAGAAGTGTTAGCAGTGCGTAATGGTCTGGAATCGGCTCCGATCCATGACTCTCAGATCGTTTTCTGGTCGGTACCGCTGATCAACGAATAGTTCGTCTTGGGGGCAGACGGTCACGTTTGCCCCCAATCGCGCTGACGAAGGAAGTGAATCGTGTTGAGAGCGCTTGCGACGCGTGTTGCAGGACTGTTTGTCGTGCTATTCATTGTGTCGATAATGGTGTTTCTACTTCTTTACCTAGCGGGTGGCGATATTGCGCATGTCCTGCTGGGCGATGGTGCTACGGCACAACAGGTGCAGGCGCTAAGGGAAAGCATGGGGCTGGATCGCCCTATAGTCACCCGATATGGCGAATGGATTATCGGCGTGCTACAGGGAGACCTGGGTGACTCCCTGTATCGTCGTGCGGGGGTCTCGGAAGTGATTTTTCAGAGACTTGAACCAACAGTGTCGATTGCCGTTCTGGCACAGATAATTGCCATTATTATTGCGATCCCTTTGGGGATTGCATCAGCTCGTCGAGTGAACTCGCCTCTTGACGGTGCTGTCACGACGTACACAATGATCGGGATGGCTACACCCGGGTTTGTCTTTGCATTATTGCTCGCCATGCTTTTTGCTCTCAAACTGCGAATATTGCCGATCGCAGGATATGTGCCGATTTCAGGAGGCCTGGGAGAGTGGTTGCATTACATACTGCTTCCTTCATTATCGCTCGGCATAATCCATTCAGCATTCCTGACTCGCATGACACGATCGTCGATGCTTGATGTGCTCTCTCAAGATTTCATTCGCACGGCTCTGGCAAAAGGTGCTTCCATGATGAGAGTGGTCTATGGGCATGCGCTCAAAAATGCAGCTATTCCTATCATCACAGTTATTGGCATGGGGTTTGCTGGCCTGGTTACGGGTGCGCTGGTTACTGAGACGATATTTAATGTTCCCGGCTTGGGAAAACTGATGGTTGAGTCAATCGATAGGCGAGATATTCCTGTTATCCAAGGCGTTGTCCTTCTTGTGACTGCCACTTTTATTTTGATTAACTTTCTTGTCGACGTGTTGTATATGGTCATTGACCCGCGGGTTAGGCAGAGTGCATGATGACAACTTCACTTCCTGAAACGGTCGTCATTCAACAACAGGCCTCGGCATCGAAGAAAATGACCACTTGGCGCCGCTTTATCGGTCGTCCTGCTTTCAAAGCTGGGGCGGTAATCGGGGCAGTGGTAATTCTGGTTGCGGTAGTAGGGCCTTTGGTTCTGGGCTCTGATCCTTACTCAGTTCACACGAGCATTCGTCTCAGCGCGCCCAGCCGTGATTACTTTTACGGCACTGATGAGTACGGTCGCGACCTGTTTTCACGCGTGAACGTCGGCTTCCGGGTGTCAGCGATGATCGGCGTTGCGGTTGCTGTTGCCTCTGCGCTCGTAGGGACAGTACTCGGCGCATTAGCGGGGTTCTACCGTGGACTCGACCCAGTGATTATGCGGATTTGCGATGGGCTCATGGCATTTCCGGGAATCCTCCTCGCGATGGCACTCGTGGCATCACTTGGCCCGAGTTTGACAAACGTCATTATTGCTTTGACGATCGTTCTTTCTCCCGGGGTCGCTCGACTGATTCGGTCACGTGTGCTCGCGGTTAAGGAAGAACTGTTCGTTGAGGCGATGCGCAGTCAGGGCGCCACAGCAGCCCGAATTTTGATACGCCATATCCTACCGAACACCGTGAACGTTCTGCTCGTGCAGATGGCATACATTTTTGCTGATTCAATCATGGTTGAAGCAGCGTTGAGTTTTCTTGGTGCTGGCGTTGCGCCACCTACGCCGAGCCTGGGAAACATTCTCTACGACGGTAAACAGGTTTTTCTCACCTCTCCTTGGATGGTCATTTTCCCGGCAGTGACATTGATCGCGACGGTTATGACCGTGAACCTCATCGGGGATGCCGTGCGTGAGGCTCTCGACCCGAAAGCCTCACGCACGAAGTGGAATCGTCGGACACGGCAGCAGTGGCTCGGGAGGGTTGAACATGCGTGACACACAGGATGGGGAACGGTCACCGGTGATCACGGCCACGGGGTTGTGGACGTCGTTTATGACCGAGACCGGATACCAAGACGCCGTTCGCGGTGTTTCCTTCCAGGTATCCAAGGGAGAAATCGTCGGCATCGTGGGGGAATCTGGTTCGGGCAAGAGCACAATCGCGATGTCTCTCATGCAACTGCATGAGAAAGGTGCCGCTGCTTACTCCGGCACGGTGGAATACTCCGGCCGAAACCTCGTTGCGTGCTCGGCCACCGAAATCCGGCAGGTGCGAGGCGCCGGAATTGGCATGATCTTTCAAGACCCGCAGAGCTCGCTTAATCCTGTTTACAAGGTGGGGCGCCAAATTCGCGAGGCGGTGCAGTTACATCGTCGAATGTCACGGACGCTCGCATCGCAACGTGCTCTTGAGCTGCTCGATGCGGTGGGTATTCCGGATCCGGTGTCGTGCTTTAGCAGATACCCACATGAGCTATCGGGCGGGATGAAGCAGCGCGTCATGATAGCGATTGCCATTGCATCAGATCCGGAGGTTCTTATCGCAGACGAACCAACGACCGCACTTGATGTCACTGTTCAAGACCAGATTCTCGAGCTCATTCGTTCTCTCAGCCGCAGCCGAGAGATGAGCGTAATCTTCATTAGCCATGACCTCGCGGTGGTTTCACAATTGTGTGACTCCGTGCTGGTGATGTATCAGGGGGAAATAGTAGAGCGCGGGCCGACAGCGGAACTTTTTCGTTCGCCCCGCCACCCCTACACAAAGAAGCTCCTTTCGGCGGCTCTCTTACCGAGTCGAGATGAGCTTGTGCTGGCGAGACGGTCAGCACAGGTCATTGACGGGGGTGACGATTCACGTGGTTGAGCAAGGGACTCATGCACTATTGCAGGTGACAAACCTCGTTAAGACGTATACAGCGAGGGCCGGCGGCCGTCGCTCACAGCACGTTGCGGTCGATAACGTGAGCTTTTCGATAGCGGCCGGACAAACGTTCGGTCTTGTTGGCGAATCCGGCTCCGGAAAGAGCACGGTTGGTCGAGCAGTGTTGCGGCTGGTCGAGCCAGACTCTGGAACAGTTCTCCTCGATGGCGCCAATATTGGTGAGATGCCTGCACGAGAGTTACGAGAGTCGCGCGGTGACATGCAGATGGTATTTCAAGACCCATACTCTTCCTTGAACCCACGGATTCGTGTAGGAGAAACTATCCGTGAGGCTATGGAAATCACTGGGCGGGTGCCGCGGTCGGGCAGTCGGGCGGCTCGTGATGTCTTGCTCGAAAAGGTCGGCTTGGGCAAAGAATTTGCCGGGCGGTTTCCCCACGAACTGTCTGGAGGCCAGCGTCAGCGTATTGCGATCGCACGGGCACTTGCGGTCGAACCGGCTCTTATCGTGCTCGATGAGCCGACCTCGGCTTTGGACGTTTCTGTGCAGAGCGGGATCTTGAGGCTGCTCACGGATCTCCAATTAGAACGTGATCTTGGTTACCTGTTTATTTCGCATGATATGGCGGTCGTGCGCGCTATGGCTGATGTCGTCGGGGTGATGCAGCGGGGCAGGCTCGTGGAAGTGGGATCTGCTGAGCAAGTTTTTGACGACCCCCAGCATCCCTACACAAGGAGCCTCCTGGGTGCTGTCCCGCGTTTGCCGGACGACATTAGGACTCCCTATTCGCAGTGAGCCGCGCTGGTGCGAGCGATACCTATTTTCACCGTTGGTGCGGTCTGGGCATAGTCCGGCCGCCACTGAAAGAAAGAACATGTCTATGCCTACGAGATTCAGCGGCCACCTCACCGAAGACATTCGCGCCATACATCTTGAGGCGGATCCACGGTTCAGCTACTCGCTGATCATGCCGCGAGAACTGGATGATCAAACGCGGTTGGTCGTTGTGGTACATGGATCTGAACGTGATCCTATTGCGGCGATGACGCGGTTCCGCGAACTCGCTCTCTGGTGCAATGCCGTGATCTTGGCGCCAATGTTTCCTCGTTTCCCGAATGACGCGGGTGATTTGGTGGGCTACAAAATCTTGCGGTGGGACGGAATCAATTACGACGAAATTTTGTTCGCAATGGTGCAGGAAGCGCATGAGCGTTACGGTGTCCCGCTAGGGCGGTTTGCGCTTAGTGGCTATTCCGGCGGGGGGCAGTTCGTGGAGCGTTTCGCGTTGTTTCATGCTCAGCATTTGCTCTGTGCCGCTATTGGAGCGCCCGGCCGCGTGACGCTACCGACCTCAGAACACACGTGGTGGGTGGGGGTCGGAAACACCCAGGAGCAAATCGGCATGAGCGCGGATCTGGAGGCGCTTCGGATGCTGCCTATTCAGCTTGTGGTGGGTGCTCTCGACATCGGCGAAGGATATCCAGTGCCCCGCGAGAGCGGTATTTGGAGGGATGATCTTGAGCTGGCGGGCAGTACGCGGCTGGAGCGGGCCACAACTCTATACCAAGCATTTCGCGATATTGGAGCAGCGGAAGTGAGACTCGACGTAGTCGACGACCAAGCTCATGAGTGTCCGGGTGCTTTTGAGGTGATGAAGACATTCATCGCGCAGCATCTGGTGACGAGCCGCAGGAAATAGTACGCGGCTGTGTTGTTGGTGTCTTCGCTGGCCGCGGACGCGGTCGGAGCACCTCGAGCCGTTCGCCTGCAAGAATCGACGTATGACCCAGCGTTATCCCCATCGTGTTTTTGGTCGCGGTGAAGAGCCGGATCCTCGGTTTAGTCTCGCTAATGAGCGCACGTTTTTGGCGTGGATTCGTACGTCGCTGGCGCTCGTTGCCGGGGGAGTGGCGTTGCAGGCGCTGGTTGTCGATATGCACAGTGGTTTGCGTGCTGTAGCGGCGGGCATCTTTATTTTGTTGGGGCTGGTTGCCGCTGTTCATGCGTGGCTGGGGTGGGCACGCACAGAAGGGGCTTTGCGGGCGGGTAAGGCGCTGCCGGGCGCGGCTGTCGGCGCGATTATTGCCGCAGGGCTGGGTATTGCTGTGGTGCTGGTTGTTCTTGGGCTGATTGTGCCGTGGTAAAAAAGCGATATCCGGGTGCCGAGGCGCCGTTCGATGCGGGTTTGCAGCCGGAGCGCACTCTTTTGGCGTGGCGGCGCACAGCACTTGCGCTCGGGCTGGGTGGCGTCGCGGCGACACGATTCACAGCGCATGAGTTGGGTATTGCGGCTGTGGGTGCGGGTATTGCCGGGCTTGTCATGGCGGTTGTTGCGTATCTTTTGGCGTCTGCGCGGTACAGCAGGGTGCATCGACACCTGAGTGGCGGCAGCATGTATCCCAGTGGTGGCCGTTCGATTATTGCGCTGGCTGCCGCGGCGTTTTTCGTCGGGTTAGCGGGGCTGAGCTATGTTGTGGGGTCGGTTCTTGGCAGCATCGGTTTGTGACCGGTCACCGCTCGAGGCGTAGGCTACAGGGGTTGCATTACCGTCACCGGCCAGAAAGGACCACATGACCGAAGAAACCCCCGTGCGTCGGGGCCCCCGCGCCGTGTTCGGTTTCATCGCTATTGGGTTGTCGGCAGGTTTGCTGTCGGGCCTTTTTGGTGTTGGTGGCGGAACAGTGATTGTGCCTCTTCTGGTGCTGATGATGCGTTTTGATCAGCGTCTTGCCGCGGGCACGTCGTTGGCGGCGATTGTTCCCACCGCTGCGGTCGGAGTCATTTCGTATGCTCTGTCGGGCTCGGTCGCGTGGATTCCTGCGCTCATCCTCGCCGCGGCAGCGGTGGTGGGTGCGCAAATAGGTACGCGCCTGTTGCCGCGTATTCCGCAGTGGGTGCTGCTGTGGCTGTTTGCAGGTTTCATTGCGGTGGTTATCGTGAGCCTGTTCGTGATCGTTCCTTCGCGTGATGCATCGCTCGAGCTCACGGTGGTTACGGTGTTGGCGCTCATTGGTATTGGGCTGTTTACGGGGCTGTTGGCAGGTCTTATTGGTGTGGGCGGTGGCGTGATTATTGTGCCGGCGCTCATGCTCGGTATGGGAACAAGCGACCTCATTGCCAAGGGAACATCGTTGCTGATGATGATTCCGACGGCGCTGTCGGGCACGATCGGTAACCTGCGTCACCGCAATGTTGACCTTGCCGCTGCCGCCATGATCGGCGTTTCCGCCTGCACGATGACGGCGTTGGGTGCATGGATTGCCACGATGATTGATCCGCTACTCGGCAATATTTTGTTTGCCGTATACCTGGTTGTTATCGGCACGCAGATGGCCATTAAGGCTCTTCGCGCGACGCCGCGTCGAGGCTAGTCCACTCACGGCGCGCGGTGCTCGGGCGGGTAGGATCAAAGGGTGCCAGTGAACCCCGATCTCGTCGGTCGCGCTTTTGCTCCGACGCCCCCGTATCTTGTCGGCCGCGAAAAGGTGCGCGAGTTTGCCCGTGCCGTTTTCGCCGATGCCCCTCAGCATCATGACCCGGATGCTGCGCGCCAGCTGGGTTTCTCTGATGTTGTGGCGCCGCCCACGTTTGCCATGGTCATTCAAGACCTGACCCTGCAGCAGTTGCTGTCTGATCCCGATTCGGGCATTGTTTTGGCTCGCACGATTCATGCCGAGCAGCGGTTTGAGTATTCGCGGCCGATTGTGGCCGGAGACGAATTAACGGCGCAGTTGCAGGTGACCGGAATTCGGCCGATGCGAGGGTCAGCGATGATTACGAGCGAGGCGGCGATGACCGATGCATCCGGAGCGCATGTTGTCACAGCCATTTCGACTCTTCTGGTGGGGGATGACGCATCATGACGATGACCGTGGGTGATGTGATTGCCGAACGTGCCGTGCAGGTAACCCGGGAATCGCTTGTACGCTATGCCGGGGCATCCGGAGACTTTAACCCCATTCACTACCGTGACGATATTGCTGCCGAGGTGGGTTTGCCCGGTGTGCTCGCCCACGGCATGCTCACCATGGGAATCGCTGCGTCGGTTGTGACCGAGGCGCTGCCCGGCACTGCGCGGCTGCTGGATTACGGTGTGCGGTTTGCCCGCCCCGTGGTGGTTGACCCACAGTCGGGCGCACAGCTAACCGTGACCGCGACGGTGGGTGCCGTCGATGATAACGAGGTGCGCATCGATCTGGCTGTCAAACACGACACCACAACGGTGCTGGTAAAAGCCCAGTTGCTGTACGCCGCCGATTCACTGTGACCCCAACAGAAAGAACCTGATGCCTGAGGTTGCTCCTATCTCGCTGTCACAGCTCACAACGCTTCGCACGGGTGCTGCCCCGCTCCGGATGCTGGAATCCCGGACCTCCGCCGAACTCGTCGCTGATCTGCAGTCGGTGTGGCACACCGGTGATGACTGGTTCGTGCTCGGTGGCGGTTCGAACCTGTTTGCGGGCGATGAGCCTTTTGACGGCACGGTGATTCGTATTCTCACCGAGGGCATCGATGAACTGCCCTCCCCGCACGAGGGGCGCATTCGCGTGCGCGTGCAGGCGGGGCACAACTGGGACGACCTGGTTGCCTATGCCGTGTCGCACGGCTATGCCGGTATTGAAGCGATGTCGGGTATTCCCGGCACGGTGGGTGCGGCACCCGTGCAGAACGTCGGTGCTTATGGTCAAGAGATTCAAGAGACCCTGGTCGAGGTCGAGCTGATTGACGAGGGAGCCACCGAACCCGTGGTTGTGCCGGCGGCAGAGCTGGGCCTAGGTTTTCGCACATCGGTGCTGAAACACCACTATGGTGAGGTGCCGCCGCGCCGCGCCGTGATTATTAGTGTCACGCTCGATCTTGCCGTGACCGATGGGCACCGGTTTGTGCGCGGCGATCAGCTGCGCCGGGCCCTGCAGATCGAGCACGATAACCCGGTCGAGCTTGCCTGGGTGCGCGAGCAAATTCTGGCTACGCGCGCCGCAAAGGGCATGATACTGGCAGAGCCCGATGTCGACACGCACAGTGCCGGATCATTCTTTCAAAACGCGGTCGTCTCAGCATCGTTTGCTCGCACACTGCCCGCAGAGTGCCCGCGCTGGCCGGTCACGCCCGATCTCGACGCCGTCACTGTTATTCCCCTCGACGCCTATGCCGGGGTTGTTCCGACACCGCGGCCGCACAGCACCGACATTAAAGTGAGCGCGGCCTGGCTGATCGAGGCATCCGGAATCACCAAGGGTTTTCGATTGCCGCGCTCACGAGCAGGTATTTCTAGCAAGCATGCTCTCGCGCTCACCAACCGCGGCAACGCGACAGCGGCCGAACTGGCCGAACTCGCGCGGTTTATTCAAGGGCGCGTACACGCCGACTTTGGCTTGCTGCTGCAACCCGAACCTGTGCTGATTGGTGTTGACCTGTAACACCGCCAGGCAGAATGAGTGAGGGGCCGGATGCTGCGCAGCATCCGGCCCCTCAAGCTTTGTTCTATTCGCTAAACAGGCGTTGCATGCGCTGCACGCCCTCGAGAATATTCTCGTCGCTCAGCGCGTACGCCATGCGGATGTAGCCGGAAGGACCAAAAGCTTCGCCGGGAACAACCGCAACCTGAGCGCGCTCAAGAATGAGGTCGGCCAACTCTAGCGAGGTCGTCGGAGTCACTCCGCCCCAGGAACGCCCGAGCAGCCCGCGAACATCGGGATACACATAGAACGCACCCTGCGGGGTGGGCACATGCATGCCGGTAATCTTCGATAGCTCCGACACAATCAGTTGGCGGCGGCGGTCAAAAGCTGCACGCATCTTCTCAGCATCGTCTTGCGGACCAGTCAGTGCCGCAGCGGCAGCCTTTTGCGCAACGTTATTGACGTTGCTCGACAGGTGCGACTGCAGGTTGCCGGCAATCTTGATGGCATCGGCGGGCCCGATCATCCAGCCCACGCGCCACCCGGTCATCGCATAGGTTTTTGCGACACCGTTCACCAGCAGCGTCTGGTTCGCGACCTCGGGAACAGCCTCCACAATCGATGTGGCCTGCACACCGTCGTAGGTCAGGTTCTGGTAAATCTCATCGCTGATCACCCAGATTCCGTGCTCCAGAGCCCACTCGCCGATCGCCCGCACTTCGTCGGCGGTATAGACGGCGCCGGTGGGGTTCGACGGAGAAACAAACACGAGTGCCGTGGTCTTCGCGGTGCGAGCAGCTTCTAACTGTTCGACCGTGACCTTGTACTCTTGGTCGGCCCCGGCAAACACCTCAACAGGAACACCATCGGCCAGGCGGATCGCCTCGGGGTATGTGGTCCAGTACGGGGCCGGAAGCAGTACCTCATCGCCGGGGTTTACTACCGTCTGAAAAGCCTGATACACCGCCTGCTTGCCACCATTGGTCACAATAACCTGGCTCGGCGAAATCTCTAACCGTGAGTCACGCAGCGTCTTTGCAGCAACGGCCTCGCGCAACACCGGCAGACCCGCCGCAGGTGTGTAACGGTAACTGGCCGGGTCGGCGAGGGCCTCTTGCGCGGCCTGCACAATGTAGTCCGGCGTCGTGAAATCGGGTTCACCGGCGGCATAAGAAATAACAGGCTCACCGGCGGCCTGCAGGGCCTTGGCTTTGGCGTCGACCTTAAGAGTGGCCGACTCGGCGATGGCAGAAAGTTTGCGAGAAAGAGGGGCGCGTTCAGTCACAGTCTCGATGCTACCGCGCTGTGCGGCATCCGGTGAGAAAACGGCAGGGGCAAGGTCTTGCCGACAAAAGCGCGGTGCTGACAACAAGCACGGTGCCGACTCTGCGAGAGAGTCGGCACCGTGAGTGTTTTGCGCAGTATTAGGCGTTGCTTGCGCGTAGGCGACGCAGCAGCAGGCCGGCTGCCAGCAATCCTGCGGCCAGAACCAGGCCGCCACCGATCGTGCCACCGGTGATGGCAAGGCCTCCGCCGTTGTCGGGCTCAGGGGCTTCGGGAGAAGGGAGGGGTTCGGGACTGTCGGTGGGGGCAGGCTCGACGGGCGCGCCCTCTTCTACCTCAAACGTGGCTGTGAGCACTGTGCCTGTCTGCTCACCCGTCACCGTCAGCTCGTAGGTGCCCGGCTCAGAAGGAGCAGTCAGCGTGGCTGACACGGCACCGTTAATGACGTCGGTGCGTGAAAGAATACCGGCATCCGGGGCATCGGTGATCGCGCCACTGAGTTGACGGTCACCGTGCAGGCCAGCAACCGAAACATTCAGAGTGCCGCCGGGAGCAATCGTCTCGGCCACCGACAGTGTGGCATCGGCCGACAGAGCAGCCAGGTCGCGCTCGAGCTCAAGAGCACCGGCAATCGTAAAGAAGGTGTCGGTCTGGTCGGTCAGGCCAATAACGTTCGCCGCTCCCGGACCAAAGCCCGCGATACGCACCTGCGAACCGGTGTGCTGCTGAGAACTGCCTGCAGCAGACGTGCCATACGACACCTTCATGGTCGAACCCTCGGTGGTTTCCAGAGCGATCGACAGTGCTGTCGGAGGCGTCGAGTCAACAATCTGCGAGGTGTGGGCGTGGTCGGCGGTCACAATAACGAGCGTGTCGCCGCGTTCACGAGCAAACTCCAGAGCAACCTGCACGGCCTCGTCAAGGTCGATCGTCTCACCGATCTGGCCACAGGCGTTCGCAGCGTGGTTTTCTTTGTCGATCGACGCACCCTCTACCTGCAAGAAGAAGCCCCCGTCGCCCGCGCTCAGCAGGTCAATTGACTTCTGCGTCAGAGCTGCCAGCGACAGGTCGGTCGCAAGACGTTCGGGGTTCTCGACGCACGAAATCGCGGCAGCATCCGCACCGCCCACCGTGGCGTAGGCAGAAGAAAAACGGGTGGGGAAGTTGCCCGAAGTGAAGGTACCCAGCACCGGGCTTACCTGGTCGGCAGCCTCGACGGCGGCAAGGTCTTCGGCATTGCGCAGCACCTGGTAACCGCGTTGCTCGGCCTGCTCAAACAGCGTGATGCCGGGCCATGCGCCGGCCTGCGCTGTCTGCTCAAACGATGCCGAACCGCCACCGAGGGTCACGTCGGCACGGGTGTCAAGAATCTGCTCGCTAATCGAGCCGAGACCACCGTTTTCGAGCAGGTCATCGCCACAGGCCGAAACCGACTCTGGGCCATAGCATTTACGGGCAGCAACGTGCGCTGCCTGCACAGCAGGAGTGGCGTCTTGAATTTCGGCCGTCGACACATTGCCCGTGCGCATGCCGTTAGCCTTCGCCAGTTCAATCATCGTGTCTTGCGGTGTCCCAAAAATATCGACACCGATAGCACCGTCATACGATTTCGTGCCGGTCGCCCACGCGGTTCCGGTTGCGGCCGAGTCGGGCACGTAATCGACTGCGCCGTCTCGCGTCAAAGAATAGGTCGTGTACGAACCGGTGAGCGGAAGCGCATCAATGCCCGGAAAAGCGCCACCGGCACCATAGGCATAGTTGCGGGCCACGGTGATCTCAGAATCACCCATGCCATCACCGATCAGCAGAATCACGTTCTTGGCGGGGCCATCAACAATCGCCTCGCGAATGAGTGATGTTCTGTCACCGTCGTTACGGGCCGCGCCACCGTTATCCGAAGGATCACCGGCGGCAGACGCTGCCGGAGCAAAAAGGAGCGTGCTGGCTGCAAGGCAACCGGCAGTGAAGGCCATCGCTGAACGGCGAAGACCGGGGGAGATGCTCATCTGCTGTCTTCCTCTTTCTTTCCTGTGCTGTGACAACCCGGCTATTGCGGATCGTGTGCACAGCACAGCAGGCCGAAAAGAATCAGCGGCAACTCGTTTATGACGTCTTTATGAACCCTGCGTGCCCGAACCCTGCATGCCCGAACCCTGCGCGACGGGGCCCGGTCCCGCATCGCTGGGCGATAACTGCAGCGCCGCCCACACTTCAGCGCGGTGTGAGAATAGCGTCAGGTCGCGCCCGAGCAGCTCTCCCGTCCGGCGAATGCGCGCTCGCAGCGTATGCCGATGTATGTGTAACGTCCGCGCTGCGTCTTCAAAGTGGGCGTCGTGTATAAACCAGGCGCGTACACTCTGCTCGAGTAGCGCTGCGTCGTCGGCCGCGCGCAAACGGGCAAGATAGGCCTGCGCCGCCTGCTTCACACTGTTACCCGCGCCGTCACCGTTACCGGCACCGCCACCGTTACCGGCACCGTCACCTGCGCCACTGCCCGCGCCGAGCCGCAGAAAAGGTGCCACACGGTTCTGATAAAACGTAATTCCGGTGTCGGCACTGTCGTGCACGGCCGTACGCGCCTGCGCATAAGCGCCAGAGAAGTTCGCGTAGCGAACGGCATCCGATACCCCTATGCGCGCCGCTGTGTGCGCGGTCAGCTCGTGCAGCAGGTCTGTTTGCGTATCGGCAAGGCACAGCACAGCGCGCCCGTCATACTCGCCAACAAAAATGGCGGGCGTAATTTCGCGGGGCAGGCGTTCTGCCCATTCGAACACTGTCGTCCACGGCGCACCGTCAACGATCGCTACGCGCAGGGGCGGCTCGGGCAGGTGAGCTACAGCGCCCATCGCGCGAATGGTGGTTTCGTTACCGCTGAGCAAACCGCGGGTCAGTTGGGCGTGCAGCATCCGGATGCTGCGGTGAACCCGCGCACCCTGTTCTAACGCCAGTGCTGCCATAGCAAGAGCGCTTGTCACGACCGTGCGCGATTGTTCATCGAGGGGCCCGGATGCCACGGCTACCGCACCGCGCAGGTGACCGCTGCGTCCGAGCGTAAAAGTGTGTACGGGTACGTCGTCGATCACCCGCGTCTGGCCGGATTCGGTTCCCCGCGCGAGTACGTCACGAATATGGTGGCGCAACTGCTGCCAGGTGTGCGGTGCAAGCACGCTGTTGTTCTGCGGGGCGAGGGGCGTGGCTGCGGCGTCAAAGAGTATTGCCGGGGCGTCAAGCTGATGCGAGAGTTCGGTCATAAGCTGCTCGAGAGGCCGGGCACGCAGCGCCGCGAGCGCCAGGGCCCGCTGCGCGCTCAAAGCCCAGGCCCGCCGTGCAAAGAGCGCCTCAGCCGTGGCGTCGGAGTGAGCGCGGGCAACAGCGATGAACGGTACCCGGTAGGGCACTTCAAAAAGCGGCACTCCGTAGTCGGCGCAGGCGGTGATGAGTGCTGCCGGAATCCCCGCCCGGTGCACTTCGGTACCAAAACCCAGGCCCACCACGCCGCGTGAATGTAGTCGCTGCACATATTCGCGCACGATCGTGGCGTGCGCCGTGTGGGCTGCTGCCGAACCATCGTCATCGACATCATGAAATTGTGAACCGGTTGTGAGTAGCACGAGGTTATCGGCAAGAAACGGTGTGGGGTCACGAAGGTCGGTGCTGTGCACCCACTGCACAGGGCGGTCAAGCGTGCCGGATGCCGGTGTTCCCACAAGACGCAGTTGCAGGGTGGGGTTACGCAGCAGCGTGTGCAGCGTGGGGTGGGTGGGCACGGCTGACTCCTTCGACAGCAGCGGGCGGGTATACCAATTGTACGATCCGGCGAAACAGTGAGCGCATATTCGCCTGGATGTCTATCGACGTGGAGTGGCTGTCGGCATAGCCTCGGCATATGAGCCGCCCCGACACCGCACTCACCGACACAGCACTCACTGACGCCGCCTTCACCGATGCCGTGCAGCAGCATCCGGAATCATCTGCGCGCTCGCAGCCCCCGCGGGGAGGGCCGAGCCTGCCGCAGCGCCGAGTTCTTCACACTTCTCTTCCTGGCCCGCGGTCGGCCGAGATTCTGCAGCGGCAATGGGCCGCCGTGCCTGCGGGGGTGGCCAGCAGCATGCCCATCGCTGTCGTTGCTGCCGGTGGCGGAGTAGTTGTTGATGCCGATGGCAATTCGCTGATCGACCTGGGTAGCGGCATCGCCGTAACGACGGTCGGAAACTCTCACCCGGCTGTCGTCGATGCTGTGAGCGCCCAGGCGGCACAGTTCACCCACACCTGCTTTATGGTGTCGCCCTATGAGTCGTATATTGGCGTGGCTGAGGCCCTCAACCGGCTTACACCGGGCGCTTTTGATAAGTGCACAATACTGCTCAACTCGGGTGCCGAGGCGGTCGAAAACGCCATAAAAATTGCCCGCCACTACACCGGGCGTTCGGCGGTCGTTGCTTTCGATCACGGCTATCACGGCAGAACTAACCTCACCATGGCACTCACCGCAAAAGCAATGCCGTACAAACACGGTTTCGGCCCCTTCGCGCCCGAAATCTATCGGGTACCCGGCTCGTACCCTTTCCGCGACGGGCTCACAGGAGAACAGGCTGCTGCCCGCGCCATTACGCAGCTCGAAAAACAGATCGGCAGCGACGAGATTGCCGCCGTCATCATCGAACCGATCCAGGGCGAGGGCGGGTTTATTGTGCCCGCCGATGGCTTTCTGCCACGCATTGCCGAATGGTGCCGCAGCACCGGCATCGTCTTTATCGCCGACGAAATCCAAACCGGTTTTGCCCGCACCGGCACCATGTTTGCCAGCGAACAGTTCGGTATTGAACCCGACCTGATCACAACAGCCAAGGGTATTGCGGCTGGTCTGCCGCTCGCCGCCGTCACGGGTCGCTCCGAGATCATGAACGCCGTGCACGCCGGTGGCCTCGGCGGCACGTATGGCGGCAACCCCGTCGCCTGTGTCGCCGCGCTCGCAGCCATCAATGCCTACGAAACAGAAGGGCTCTGCGAACGCGCACGCCACCTTGGCGACATTATGACCAGCCGTCTTCGCACCGCCGGCGCGGGCGATGATCGCATCGGTGATATTCGCGGCCGTGGTGCCATGGTTGCTGTCGAATTCATCGACCCCGACACGGGGAATGCCGACGCTGCGCTGGCCGGCGCAGTTGCCCGCGCCGCCATCGCCGAGGGCGTGATTGTGTTGACCTGCGGCACCGACGGCAACATTATTCGCTTCTTGCCACCCCTCACGATCAGTGATGAACTGCTTCATGAAGGACTCGACGTTGTGCTCAAGGCACTTGCTGCGCAGGAGCATCCGGATGCCACACACAGCGCTGCTTCTTCTGACACCGCCGTCGACCGCAGAAAGGACCCCTCTGCATGACCACGTCACTGGCACCCCACGAACAGGCGCTGCTTCATCGCGTACCCACCCGGCTGCACATAGCGGGGCAGTGGGTTGAGGCCGAGAGCGGAGGAACCTTTGCGGTCACCGACCCTGCCACCGGTATGACACTGGCGCACGTGGCCGATGCCACCGCCGACGACGGCATGCGGGCCCTTGACGCAGCGGCAGGAGCCCAAAAGCAGTGGGCGCAAACCTCGCCGAGGCAGCGCAGCGAGATTCTTCGCCGAGCATTTGATCTCGTGCAGCAGCATGCCGACGACCTAGCGCTGCTGATGACGCTAGAGATGGGCAAGCCGCTCGCTGAGTCACGCGGCGAAGTCACGTACGGTGGCGAATTTTTGCGGTGGTTTAGCGAAGAAGCTGTGCGCGTTTCGGGCCGCTATGCCAGTAACCCCGAAGGCACCGGAACGATGATCGTGTCGCAGCGACCGGTCGGGCCGTGCCTGCTGATTACGCCGTGGAATTTTCCCTTTGCCATGGCAACTCGCAAGGTGGGACCCGCTTTGGCTGCCGGATGCACCGTGATACTCAAGCCCGCCAGTCTCACGCCGTTGACAACCCTGTTTTTCACTGAACTTTTGCGTGAAGCAGGTGTGCCCGCCGGGGTCGTTAACGTGGTCACAACCTCGAAGTCGAGCGCACTGTCACGGCCGCTTCTTGCCGACCCGCGGCTGCGGAAACTCTCATTCACCGGGTCAACGCCAGTGGGTAAAGCACTCACGGCGCAGGCGGCAGAGGGCGTGCTACGCGTATCCATGGAACTGGGTGGTAATGCTCCCTTCGTGGTGTTCGACGACGCCAATATCGACCGCGCCGTCGAAGGGGCCATGATCGCCAAGTTCCGCAATATTGGGCAGGCATGCACGGCAGCAAACCGGTTTATTGTGCACGAATCTGTTGTCGAAGAATTCGCTGCCCGCCTCACCGAGCGCGTCACGCGTATGCGTATCGGTCGCGGCACCGACGATGGCGTCGATATTGGTCCGCTCATTGACGACGACGCCGTAGAGAAGGCGGCACAGCTCGTCGATGACGCCGTTTCGCGCGGCGCGCAGATTCACACCGGCGGCAGCCGCATCGACGGACCGGGCACATTTTTTGCACCGACCGTGATTACCAATGTGGCATCCGGCAGCGAAATTTTGCGCGAAGAAATATTTGGCCCCGTGCTGGCAATCGCAACCTTCGACACAGAAGACGAAGCCGTGCAGCTGGCCAACAACACCGAATATGGTCTCGTCTCGTACGTGTTTACCGAGAACCTTGCGCGCGGCCACCGCATGATCGACGCACTCGACAGCGGCATGATGGGGCTCAACGTGGGCGTCGTCTCCAACGCCGCTGCACCGTTTGGTGGCGTCAAACAGTCGGGCGTAGGCCGTGAGGGAGGGGCCGAAGGAATACACGAATACCTCGAAACCAAATACACGCTTGTGCCCACGGGCGTATAGCTGCGTGCGATGTGAGTGCAAAGGAAACCACCATGACCGAATACAGCGTTGTTAATCCGGCCACCGGCGAAAAAATTGCCAGCTACGACACCTTCACCGACGATCAGATGGCGGCAGCTATCGAACGGGCGGCTGATGCCGCAAGCGTCTGGGCGCGCACTCCCGTTGACGAGCGGGCACGCACTGTTCGGCGCGTTGCCGAACTGCATCGTGAGCGGCGTGACGACCTCGCGCAGCTGATCGTTACCGAAATGGGTAAGCCTCTCGCGGCTGCGCGTGAAGAGGTCGACTTCGCCGCCGACATCATCGAGTATTACGCCGATAATGCCCAGCGCATTACCGGTGATGAGCCACTTGATATTCTCGGCGAAGGCACCGGTGTTATTCGCCGCGTACCGCTGGGAGCACTCATCGGCATCATGCCGTGGAACTTTCCCGCCTACCAAGTGGCACGCTTCGCGGCACCCAACCTCATGATCGGCAACACCATCGTGCTCAAGCATGCACCGCAGTGCCCATCATCGGCCGCGGCGTTAGAAAACATCTATCGCGATGCGGGGCTGCCCGACGGTGCCTATGTCAACGTGTACGCCACGCACGAGCAGATTGCTACGGCGATCGCTGACCCCCGCATCCGGGGAGTATCGGTCACAGGATCGGAGCGGGCCGGTGCCGCGGTGGCAGAACTTGCCGGCAGGCACCTGAAAAAGGTTGCTCTTGAACTGGGCGGCTCCGACCCCTTTATTGTGCTGTCAGCCGACGACATGGATGCCGTGGTGCAGGCAGCAGTCGATGCCCGCATCGACAACAACGGCCAGTCGTGCAACGGTGCCAAAAGGTTCATCATCGTCGACGAGCTCTACGACGATTTCGTTACCCAGTTTGTGCAAACACTCACCGCGATTGAGCCCTCCGACCCGGCAGCCGAAGACACCGTACTGGGCCCGCTGTCGTCGGATGCCGCAGCAGAACGCCTGCAAGAGCAGATCGACCGTGCCATCGAGCAGGGAGCGCGGCTGATGCTGGGCGGCCGACGCAAGGGAACACAGTTCTGGCCGACGGTGCTTGCCGAGGTAACCCCCGAGATGGACGTCTACCGCCAAGAACTGTTCGGCCCCGCCGCTGTCGTGTATCGCGTTGCCGACGAAGACGCCGCTGTCGATCTTGCCAACGACACTCCCTTTGGCCTCGGCTCCTACGTTTTCACCACTGACCCCGAGCAGGCCGACCGCGTCGCCAACAGCCTCGATGTCGGCATGGTCTATATCAACCTGGTGGGCGCCGACAGCCCCGAACTGCCCTTCGGCGGGGTCAAACGCAGCGGCACCTCCCGCGAACTCGGATTGCTTGCCGCCACGGAGTTCGTCAACCACAAACTGGTGCGCAGCGCGTGAGCGACGCGCCCGGGTGTCGGGGTGAGTCGGGGCGAGTTCGCGGGCGGCCGGAATGATGCCGTACACTGGTGCAGCAGTTGTCTTCTGCATTCTTTTACCGTGCCCATCGCCTCGGTGGTTGGTGAGGTGAGAGAGTAGAGGTAGCTGCAGAGCCTTCCGGGGTTCTAGGGCGGTAGCTCAATTGGCAGAGCAGCGGTCTCCAAAACCGCAGGTTGCAGGTTCGATTCCTGTCCGCCCTGCGCGTCAGCGCTCAGCTGACACACGAAAGGTATATTCACGATGTCTCAAGACGCAGCGGTTCCCTCGTCGCGAGGGTCAGAGAGCGGGAAGAAGCTGGGCTTCTTCGCGCGAATTGCGCTGTTCTTGCGCCAGGTGATCGATGAGATGCGTAAGGTGGTTACCCCCACCCGCAAAGAACTCATCACATTCACGTCAGTTGTGCTCGTTTTTGTGCTCATCGTGATGGGGCTCGTGTATGGCTTTGACACCATTTTTGCGTGGCTGACGTCGCAAGTATTCGGGGTGCCGGGTCGCCCGACCCTATAACCCCTGCGGCGTAAGCCGCACGGAAGGAAGAGATCCAAGTGTCTGAACGAATCTCCGACGACTCCGACTGGGCAACAGCGGCCGAGCAGTCCAGCGAGGAAGACGAAGCGCAGGAGGGCTCGGTTCTTGCCGAGCAAGAGCGTTCCGTGACCGCCGCCGAAGAGGTTGCCGTGCATGTTGAAGGCGATGCAGCATTCGGCGACGAAGACATTGAAATTCAAGACCCGGAGGCAGATGCTGTCGTGAACGACGCGCTCAACATAGACGAAACGGCAGAGGTCGAAGCCGCTGCCGAAGTAATCAACGACTCCGTCGCTGACGAAGAAGCAGAACGCATCGCGGCAGAAGAAGACGAAGTCACCCCTTACGACGGGCCCGATCCTGCCGAGGGTGACGAAGAGGTCGCAGAAGAAGACCCCTACGAAACTTTCCGTCAAGAGCTCCGGATGCTACCCGGCAAGTGGTACGTCATCCACTCCTACGCCGGTTTCGAACGCAAGGTGAAAGCCAACATCGAGCAGCGTAAATCGACGCTCGAGGTCGAAGAAGACATCTACCAAATCGAAGTACCGATGGAAGATGTCGTCGAAATCAAAAACGGTCAGCGCAAAATGGTGACCCGTGTGCGCATGCCCGGATATGTGCTCGTACGCATGGAGCTCAACGAAGAAACCTGGTCGGTTGTTCGCCACACGCCGGGTGTTACCGGCTTTGTGGGCAACGCACACAACCCCATGCCGCTGCGCTTCGAAGAGGCCTTCAACATGCTGAAGGCTCTCGTCGAAGTGAAAGATGCGCCGACCGCTAAGGCCGTCGCCGACAAGGGTGGCACCGCGGTGGCTCGCCCGCTGCCCGCCGAGGTCGACTTCGAGATCGGCGAAACCATCACCATCAAGGAAGGTTCCTTCGCGGGCCTTCCCGGTTCCATCAGCGAAATCAAGCCCGAAAGTGGCAAGCTCACCGTACTGGTGTCGCTGTTCGAACGTGAAACCCCGGTCGAGCTGTCATTCGACCAGGTCACCAAGATGGCGTAACAAAAACTCTTCTCAGTGGGGCCGGTGCACATCAGCACCGGCCCCACTTATATTCCCGGAATATAAGCGCTAGTGTTATCGCGTGATAGTAGCTGTTATTGCCGACATTGTTGGCTCACGTCGCCTGCCTGACCGAGCCGCCTCGCAGCGTGTGTTCGAAGACACCATCGCTCAGGTAGAGAGCGATCTGGCGACCTGCGGTTTTCAGCAACCTATCGAACCGCTCACCGCCACCGTCGGCGACGAGTTTCAAACCGTTTACGCCACTCTCGAAGGCGCGCTCACCGCAACACTGCTTATCCAGTTAGCACTCCCCGAAGGCCATCAGCTGCGGTTCGGGGTGGGAGTTGGCGGCGGCACCATCGTCGATACCCCCGACCATCCGCTGCATGATGGACCCGCCTGGTGGGCGGCGCGCACGGCGATCGACACGACGCACCGCCAGGCCGAACGGGCTATCCCCACCACCCGCATCCGGGTTACTGCCGGCAATGATCAGGATGCCGGCATGCTCGAAGTGATTCATCACGCCAACGCCTATCTTCTGGTGCGTGACCACCTGATTGCGGCCATGAGTAACCGCGAACGACGCCTTACGTATGGACGCTGCCTCGGACACACCCAGAGCACCCTGGCCGAAGCAGAAGGCATCACCCAGCCGGGCGTTTCGCAGGCCCTTGCCGTAGCCGGTGCGGCAGCGATCATCGAGGGCTTGCGTCCCTGGAAAGAAAAAGCATGATCTACGCAGGGCTGCTGCTGTCAGCTATTGGCCTGGTCGACCTGATCGGGGCCACAGCGCCGCGACGCTTGCACGCTGTGCTGTGGTCGGTTGTGGCGATCATCGTGGTGGCACTGGCCGTGATCAGCGGTGCTGCTGTGGGCGGAGTCATCGCCGCGGCCGCGGCTGTGGCATGGCTACTGGTGTATCCGCCACAGCGGCCCGCGCGCGCAGGAATCTGGCCGGCGCTCGTGCTCGCTCTCGGCAGCGGTGCGCTGGTTGCGATTGGCGGCGAAGGCGCAGCATCCGGTGTCGTCACCGAGCATTGGAGTCTTGTCGCACCCTTCGGTCCTGTCAGTATTGACGTCGCGATACTCACGATCGGTGTTGGCTGCTTTTTGCTGGAGAGCAGCAACAAAGTGGTGCGGGCTGCTCTGGCAAGTGAAAATATTGCTCCGGATGCTGCAGACCCCACACCAACCCCTTCGGTATCGCTGCGCGGCGGTCGCATGATTGGCCCGCTCGAGCGGATTCTTGTTATGGTGCTCACCCTTGCGGGGGCCTATGGGTTTATCGCTGCCGTGCTGGCTGCGAAGGGAATTGTGCGTTTTCCCGAGATATCGCACGATCGCGCCGGTGGTTCGCAGGCTGAATATTTTCTTGTCGGAAGCCTTGTGAGCTGGTCGCAGGCACTTGCCGGTGCGCTGCTGATCTGGTGGGCGTACGGGGCATGACAACGCGCTGATAATCTAAAGGGCGTGTCTACTGAAGAGCTGACGACAGCGACCCCGGCACTCGACCCCAGTTTTGACAACGTGTGGGACGAATTGCAGTGGCGCGGACTCGTGCATGTGTCCACCGATCCTGAGGCGCTGCGCGCCGTTCTTGGCGGAGAACCCATCACGTACTATTGCGGCTTCGACCCGACTGCTCCCAGCCTTCACCTCGGTAACCTTGTGCAGCTGTTGACGCTGCGTCGCATTCAGCTGGCGGGGCATCGTCCGCTCGGACTCGTGGGTGGTTCGACGGGTCTCATCGGCGACCCGCGGCCGACTGCCGAGCGCACTCTCAATACGCCGGAAACCGTAGCCGACTGGGTGCGTCGCCTGCAGTCACAGGTAGAACGCTTCTTAAGCTTTGACGGCGACAACGCCGCCCGCATGGTAAACAACCTCGACTGGACGGCACCGCTGTCGGCGATCGATTTTCTGCGCGAAATCGGTAAGCACTACCGGGTCGGCACGATGCTCAAAAAAGATGCGGTTGCCGCACGCCTGAATTCGGATGCCGGTATTAGCTACACCGAGTTCAGCTACCAGATTCTGCAGGGCATGGACTACCTCGAGCTGTACCGCAACTACGGCTGCGTCTTGCAGACCGGCGGCAGCGACCAGTGGGGTAACCTCACCAGCGGCACCGACCTCATCCATCGGGTCGAAGGCGTTTCGGTGCATGCCATCGGTACTCCGCTGATCACCAATAGCGACGGAACCAAGTTTGGTAAGAGCGAGGGCAATGCGATCTGGCTCGACCCCAGCATGTGCAGCCCTTACCGCATGTACCAGTTTTGGTTGGGGACCACGGATGCCGATGTTATCGACCGGCTCAAGGTCTTTACGTTCTTGACGCGCGACGAAATCGCCGACTACGAAAAGCTTGTCGAATCAGAACCCTTCCGCCGTGCTGCGCAGAAGCGTTTGGCGAGTGAGGTGTGTGCGACCGTTCACGGTGCCGAGGCGACGGCGGCTGTTATCGCGGCATCCGAGGCTCTCTTTGGTCAGGGCGACCTGCACTCTCTCGATGCAGCCACCCTGCGGTCAGCGATCGATGAACTGCCCCACGTCGAACGCGACGGTGCAGTCACTGTGGTGGATGCCCTGGTTGAAACAGGGCTGGTTGCCAGTAAGTCGGATGCCCGAAGAGCGATCGACCAGGGTGGTGTGAGTGTTGACGGTGAGCGGGTTTCGGATGCCGAAGCCCTTGTGAACGGCACATTGCCCGGCGGGGTTTCGATCGTGCGCCGCGGTAAAAAAACCCTCGCGGGCGTCGTTTTTCACTAGTTCGTTATGCCGTTTACGCCCAGTCACGCCATCGTCGCGTTGCCGTGGGTGAAGAGTCGAGTGCCGACGGCAGCCATAGCCGTCGGCGCTATGACTCCCGATCTGCCGCTGTTTACTCTGCACTGGCCCGTGTCGTATGGGGTGACTCATGATGTGCGGTGGTTGCCGGTGACGCTTGTGCTCGCGGCTGTTTTGTTGTGCGTGTGGTGGGGTGTTATTCGGCCTGCGGTTCGCGGGCTTGTGCCGCGGTGGGTTGCCGTGCGGCTGCCGCGGGAGTGGGATGCCTCAGCGCGCGCGAGTTTACGCAGCAATTGGCGGGGGCCTCGCCGCGTGGTGGCGGTGTTGTTGGCTGCGCTGGCCGGAATCCTCAGCCATATTGTGTGGGATTCCTTTACGCATGTTGGTCGCGCGGCAACGCACATCTTTCCGGCGCTGGCGGAGCCATGGGGTCTGCTGCCCGGGTACAAGTGGCTGCAGCATAGTTCGAGTGTGCTCGGCCTCGTGGTTCTCATCATCTTTGTTGCTGGGTGGTTGCGGCGGCGGCCACAGCAGCCCACCGTGTGGACTCCGTCGACCCTGCGCATCATGGTTCTGCCGGCCGTGCTGGCAATTCTGCTGGTGAGCGCATTCTCCCTGGGAATCGCGATTTATGGTCCGCTACGAACCGACTTCGGTGTTGAACACGTGGCTTACCGGATGCTGCCCCCTGCCTGCGCACTCTGGGGCTGTGTTGTCGTTGTCGTCTGCGTGTGGTTGTCGTCTCGCCGCCACCCGATTCCGGGGCGACACTCCCGGCGGTAGAGGTGGATTTGCCCGCTCGCTGGAATGTGCGTAAGTTATTACTTGTTCGCCCCAAAGGGTTGAGCGAGAGTCCGAAAGGCCTAGCTCCCCTCAAGCAGTGAACAAGTCCCGATCACATACTTTTCAAGTAGGTCATAAGACCGTGTGGTCGGAACTCGTCTGTCTGGAGTGACTTTCAGCGGCAATGATCTTCGGATCGCGACACGCCGATTTGACAAGCTGCGCCCGACAGATAAGATAGAGAAGTTGCCCTTCAGGGAAAGCCGCGAGGCTGGAAGGAAGGAGCATCCGATCCTTGAGAACTCAACAGCGTGCACTTGTCAAATGCCAATTTTTCTCGGCCATTTTGTGGTTGGGGTTTTTGGATCAATTTCATGGATTGTCAGTGATGGCATTCTGTTTTTGG